>CACOBG010000025.1 GCA_902625415.1 uncultured SAR86 cluster bacterium | reverse complement strand
CTTCTTGGATATTTCATTCAAGAATCAGATTTCAGGCAGAAAATAGAAGAAGAAAGTAGAGCTAGTTATATAGAATCTAAATAGTTTCAAACAGAATCTTCCTCATATCATTTAGAGATTTAGCCCATGGCTCAGCCTGCTCTAATTGACCTGCTAAAGAAAATAATAAATTTTCATTTCCAAAAGAGGCAGAAAACATAGAACCTACTGGTAAATTATCTTTAGTTCTAAATAAGGGAACAGACATTGAGGGTTGTCCAGACTGATTAAATATTCCTGTAAATGGAGAATACTCGGTAAGTTTTTCCACATATGTCTTCATATCGTTAGTATTCATATCTATGGTTCCAATTTTTATTGGAGGTGATGCTAAAACTGGTGACAAAAGAACATCATACTGATCAAACATTTTTTCTAATTCTTGTCCTAATCTATGATTAATTTTAATTGCATTTACATAATCACTAGCGGAAAAATTATTACCATTTTCTGCCATTTGAAGAGTGACGTTTTCAAAGAATTCGTTTGAAACTTCTCTTCCAGTTTGTTCAGATTGTGATTTGACTGCATAAGCTACATTAGAGGAGATAATTGTAACGATAGCTAAAGAAATTTCTTCAGAAGAAAAATTTATTTTTGTACTTTCGACTGAATGGCCTAATTTTTGGCATAAATCTATTGTTGAATTCATTACTTCTTTAACATCTTTATCAACTGAAACACTTGAATCTTCTAAATAACCAATCTTGAGATTTCCTGGCTCGATATTAATTTGCTCTAAAAAGCTATTTTCCTGATAGGTAGATCTGTATGGAGCTCCCTTTTCAGGCCCTGAAGTAACGTCTAAAAGAGCAGCAGAATCTCTAACAGAAACAGAAACACAATGAAAAATCGATTGCCCTCCCCATCCTTCAAGAGATACAGGACCTAAAGGAGTCCTCGCTCTTGTTGGTTTAAGTCCAAATAGTCCACAGCAAGAAGCAGGAATTCTTATAGAGCCTCCTCCATCACTTGCTTGGGCCATTGGAATTATCCCTGCAGCAACTGCAGATGAAGCTCCTCCGCTAGAACCTCCAGAAGATCTATCTAAATCCCAAGGATTTCTAGTTGGCCCATATAAAACTGGTTCTGTTGTAACGGTTAATCCAAGTTCAGGAGAATTAGTTTTGCCGAATATGTTTAATCCTGAATCTAATGTCCTTTTAACCAACTCGCTTGTATGGTCTGCAGGAATATTTTCTAAAACTCTAGAGCCGCCTGAGGTTACTGTTCCTTTTAAGTAATTATTTAGATCCTTCAATAAAAATGGAACGCCACTAAAAATTCCTGAATTGGTTTGGTTTTTTAAATTTTCTCTTGCCAAGTCAAAATGCTTAATTGGAACAGCATTTAATTTAGGATCTAATTTTTCGGTTATAGCTATTGCAACTTCAAGAAGCTCTGTTGAAGATATTTGCTTCGTCCTTACCAACTCGGCTAATCCAAGAGCATCATGAGAAAAGTATTCTGAATTATTCATTACCTATTAAATAATATTTGTTCTGCGGAAGAACTATCTGCAATAAGCTTTCCATCTACTACAATAGGCTTCCCATTTATGATTGTTCCTAAGACAGCGGAAGAAAATGTATGACCATCAAAAGGAGACCATCCGCATTTTGTTTTTTCAGTCTCGTTTTTTACAGATGTAGTCTGATCAAGGTCAAACATCATTAAATCTGCCTTGAAACCTTCTCTTACATAGCCTCTATCTTGAATTGAAAATCTATCTGCTACCTTATGGCTCATGTAAGAAATAACTTCTTCTAGAGAATAATATCCTTGTTTGTGAAGCTCTATCATCATATGGAATGAATGCTCAATTAAAGGTATACCTGCCGGAGCTTTTCCATATGGAAGTTTTTTATCTTCATATGAATGTGGGGCATGATCAGTAGCTACATAATCTATAAAACCATCTTTAAGGGCTTTTCTGAGAGCATTTCTATCAGATACTTTTTTTATAGCAGGATTACAAACTATAAAATTACCTAATTTTTCATAATCACTTTCATCAAACCATAAATGATGTACACAAACTTCACAGGTTATTTTTTTATTTTTTAAATCAATATTTTCA
>CACOBG010000024.1 GCA_902625415.1 uncultured SAR86 cluster bacterium | reverse complement strand
CAGAAACCAGCATCACCACTACACACTATGGAGAGGAGTTTGTTTCGTCGTTAGCCACTGAAAACATTTTTGCTACTCAATTTCACCCGGAAAAAAGTGGAGAAATAGGCCTCAAATTTTTAGAAAACTTTATCAATTGGAAAATTTAAATGTTGCCAATTCCTGCAATTGATATCCAAAGCGGAAAATGCGTTCGTTTACAAAAAGGAGACTTATCCTCAACTAAAATATATTTTGAAAAGCCCATCGATGCAGCAGCTCATTGGATAAAAGAAGGAACAAAAAAACTGCATTTGGTTGATTTAGATGGTGCCAAGTCAGGTAAACCTGAAAACTTAGAATATGTATTAAAGATTAAAGAAAAATTCCCTGACGTAAATCTTCAGCTGGGAGGAGGGGTAAGAGATCTTGAAACCTTAAATTTAATCTTTGAATCTGGCGTAGATGATGTAATTTTAGGAAGCATTGCTATAAAGGATAAAGAATTATTCACTAAAGCTTGTATAAACTTTCCAGGGAAAATTATTTTGGGAATTGATGCAATGAACGGTTTTCTTGCTGCAGAAGCATGGACAGAAGCTTCAAAATTGTCAGCCTCAGACTTGATTAGTTCTTATAAAGAGCTGCCTATCAAATCAATTATTTATACAGATATCAATAAAGACGGCATGCTTTCCGGGCCAAATTTAGAAGAAACATCTGAAGTTGCAAAATTATCTCCTTTTCCTGTAATAGCTTCGGGTGGAGTAAAAGATATCAACGATTTGATAAATCTTTCAAAAATCCCAAATATCATCGGGGCTATCTGTGGTGTTTCGCTTTATGAAAATAAAATAAACTTCAAAGAAGCTTTAGAGATGTTTTAAAAAATGAGTTTAGCAGTTCGAATTATCCCTTGTTTAGATGTCAGAGGAGGAAGAGTAGTTAAGGGTATTAATTTTAAGGATATTGTTGACGCAGGAGATCCAGCAGAAGCTGCTAAAAGATACGATGCTGAAGGCGCTGATGAGATATGCATGTTGGATATTGACGCATCTTTTGAAGAACGTTCCACAACAATAGAGACTGTTAAATCAATAGCCTCACAAGTCTTCATTCCGTTTACTGTTGGAGGCGGAATAAAATCTCTTAAAGATATTGATATGCTTCTAAAATCAGGTGCTGATAAAGTGTCTATCAATACAAGTGCTATTTTAAACCCTGAACTTATAGAAGAGGCGTCCAAAGAGTATGGTGCTCAATGTATCGTTTTAGCTATTGACGCTAAACAAGATGGGGAAATGTGGAACGTCTATACTCATGGCGGAAAAAACAAAACCGAATTAGACGCAATTGAGTGGGCGAAAAAAGGTCAGGATTTAGGCGCAGGAGAAATCCTCATGACTTCTATGGATAAAGATGGAACCAAAAGTGGTTTTGATAACAACTTGTATATGGAGCTTTCAAACAATTTATCTATTCCTGTTATTGCATCTGGAGGAGCTGGAGAGCTTTCTCATTTAGTTGATGCTGTAAAGGTTGGAAAAGCTGATGCTTTACTTGCAGCCAGTATTTTTCATTACGAGGAAATTTCGATTAAAAAAGTTAAACAAGCTTTGCAAACTGAAGGTTTTGAAGTAAGACTCTAAGTTCTAAAAAATTCTTTATTCTGGAATTTGTAAAAAATAGGCTCACCCGTAGCTATTTCTATTTTTACAATCTCTTCGGGTGATATTTTTTCTACATGCATTACAAGCGCTCTAAGAGAGTTTCCATGAGCACATATCAATACATTCTTCTTTTCATTAAGAACGGGCTCTATAACTTCCTCAAAATACGGAATAACTCTATCAGCAGTATCTTTTAAACTTTCTCCACCTGGTGGAGGCTGATCAAAAGATCTTCTCCAAATGTGAATCTGTTCCTCTCCCCATTTTTCTCTGGATTCATCCTTATTAAGCCCAGATAATTCGCCATAGTCTCTTTCATTCAAAGCGATATTTTTTACTGTCTCTAAAGATTCTTGTTCTATTTCAGAAAGAATTATTTCTCCTGTTAACTGAGCCCTTTTAAGTTCCGAGGTAAAGTGGATATCAAAAATAATGTTTTGTTCTTTAATTTTTTCTCCTGTGATTTTTGCCTCTTCCAAACCTTTTTCAGTAAGACCTGGATTTTTCCAACCTGTAAAAAGATTCTTTGCATTC
>CACOBG010000023.1 GCA_902625415.1 uncultured SAR86 cluster bacterium | reverse complement strand
TTTTATTCTCCATAAATTTAATGGCTACAGATAAACCCAATGTGGTTATTATTCTTACAGACGATCTTGGGTGGGGAGATGTTTCTTACCACGGAAGTCACATTCCGACCCCTAACATCGATCAACTGGCTAAGGACGGAATGGAGTTGAACAGATTTTATTCTAACCCTGTTTGCAGCCCTACCAGAGCTTCCTTATTAACTGGCTTGCACATCTTTAATCATGGAGTAGTAAGACCGTTCATGAATCCAGCAGCTGAACAAACAGGTATGCCTCCTGAATTTAAAATCATGCCACAATATTTTAAAGAAGCTGGTTACCAAACAGCTTTATCTGGGAAATGGCATTTAGGAACAGCAAAAGAAGAATTTTGGCCAACGAATAGAGGTTTTGAAACAAGTTATGGTCATATGACCGGCGGTATTGGATATTTTGATCATACTGCAGCAGGTCGATTGGATTGGCATAGAAACGAAAGCACTTTAAGAGAAGATGGTTATTCGACTGAGTTAATTGCTAACGAAGCCATAAGTATAATTAAAAATAAAGATCGAAGTCGTCCTTTATTTTTATACGTAGCTTTTAATGCTCCACATACACCGATACAAGCGCCTCCAGAAAATATTGAAAAATTTTCATATCTGGAGGATGAAAGCGATCGGTTATACGCAGCCAATGTTAATGCTTTGGATAATGAAATAGGCAGAATTGTCAAAGCAATTGAAGCTGAAGGTTTGTTGGAAGAAACCATTGTTCTCTTTTTTAGTGATAATGGACCAGTTTTTGATATTAACCCTATTGTAAAAGTTATTGCACCAAATCTAATAGATGCAAGAGGCAGTACCGCCGGTTTAAGCGGAAGTAAATCCTCAGCATTGGAAGGCGGAATAAGGGTTCCTGCTGTAATTTGGTGGAAAGGCATTATCGAAAATGAAAAATCTGATCAGTTTTTCTTTGTCCAAGACGTTCTGCCAACTTTATTGACTGCTGCAAATATTAAAACATCTACTTCAGATAAATTTGATGGTGAAGACAAATGGTCAAACTTGCTTACCGGGAAAATTGTCCCGCCAAAAAATGCTTTTATCGGAGCAAGAATCATTGCCGATGAGCGAGCCTTATTCAATGATCAATGGAAACTTTATTCGGTTAAACCTGTTTTAGTTCCTGTTCCAGCTTCCTATCAATTATTTAATATCATTGAAGACCCTTTCGAACAAAACAACCTGATTGAAGAAGAACCCGAAATATTTGAGGCAATGAAAAAAACAATCACCTCTTATACCGAAAGAGACGTAGTCGGTAATATTAACCCTGCACATGCCTATTTGCATGGTGACGACCGACAAGGCGGTGTTGAATTGGGTTCGCCTTGGATGGATGGAGACTATGAGTTGAGTAATCCTCCTTCAGCAATATCAAGTTTTTTTATTTTTCTTTGGATACTAATTCAAGCCTTTAAATATCAGTTGGCAACTGTTTTTTTATTTATCGTTCTGATTTTTTATGCTTTTAAAAAATTAAGACAACGATAAAATTTTAGAGCTTTAAAAGTTAAAAAAACAAAGTTTGTTGCCGTCCAAATCATAGACATAAGCTCCATAGAAGTTCCCCGCTCTAGGACCAGGTTCTCCATCATCAGTGGCGCCTAATTCAATAGCTTTGGCATACATTTCGTGTACTGCTTCGTGCGAATCAAGGGGAATTGCTTTCATTGTACCGTTACCATGTGAGGCAGTTTTTCCATCGTAAGGTATAGCTATAGCTAATATCACTTTACTGCTGTCTTCAGACATCCACATTGTAATCCTGTCGTTGGCTGGAAACTTTACTGCATTTATTTGTGCTAACAAGCCATCATAAAAGGCTTCAGCAGCCTCTTTATTATTGGTTCCTATAGTGGAATAGCCTTGTAATTTCGAAGTCATATTCGTTCTCCGTTGTGTTTAAATATTTTTTAAAAAATCTATCATGTGGGCGGTTACTGCTTCTGGACTTTCTTGTTGGGTCCAGTGACCAATGCCATCCAAAATTTCTACTTTCCTCAAATCATCATAATTCTTTGTGAAAGCTTTGAGAATATCTTCCTCTGAAGCGCTCTCATCTCTAGCAAAGAAATTTACCGGGTCTAAAGTACCTGTAATGAAACAAGCAGGCAAAGGGTAAGACACATTTTTAAATTCCTGTAACTCTTCAAAATCGATATCCTGAGCTCGATACCTATTAAAAGGACCGCGAAAGCCGCTATGTTCAAACTCATTGATGAAGTAATTTAAATCTTCCTGAGTAAGCCAATCTGGGAAACTATCAAATCTCGGAGATTTTTCTAACATTGTCGAATCAGGAGTCTTTTGATATTCCGGATTACCAATATTTTCAATCATGAATTGCATACCTCTGCCATCACTACTGAAATAAGTAATTTCTAAAGCTTTACGAACATCTGCTTCAAACTCAGCTTC
>CACOBG010000022.1 GCA_902625415.1 uncultured SAR86 cluster bacterium | reverse complement strand
TCGCCAATCTCTCCGTGATAAATCAAAACACAATAAGCATCTAAATCTGCTTTCCTTCCGACTCTTCCTCTTAATTGGTGTAATTGACTCAGACCGAGTCTTTCGGCATTTTCAATAACCATCAAACTAGCATTGGGAACATCCATACCCACTTCAATAACGGTCGTACAGACTAAAACATCGGTTTTTCCACTTCTGAAATTCTCTATTGCCTTATCTCTTTGATCTTTCGAAAGTTTGCTATGCACAAGACCAATATTCAAACCATTAGTATTTTCTTTAATCCATTCTTTGGCTTCATCAGCTGCTTGAACATCTAGATTTTCAGATTCTTCAATCATAGTACAAAGCCAAAAAACTTGATTACCGGATTTACATACAGTCTCCAATCTTTTTACTATTTCGTCTTTCTTCTTATCGCTGTAAACCAGAGTTTCTACTGGTTTTCTACCTGGAGGTAATTCATCAATTTTCGAAGTTTCCAGATCAGCAAAAATCGTCATTGCTAGAGTTCTTGGTATGGGCGTAGCTGTCATGAACAATTGGTGTGGCATTATTTGATCGGAACTTTTCTTAACCAAATCAAATCTTTGCTTCACACCAAACCTTTGTTGTTCATCAACTACCACAAGACCTAGATTTTTCATTTTCACTTTATCTTGAAAGACTGCATGCGTGCCAATCAAAATATCAATTCCGCCATCTTCTAAGTCCTGATAGATTTCTCTTCTTTTCGAAATAGGCATTTTTCCTGTTAATAATTCAATTTTTATATTTGAGTTTTTAAACCATGCTGAAAAGTTTTTGAAATGTTGTTCAGCCAAAACCTCTGTGGGACAAAGCAGAACAGATTGAGTATTATTTTTTGCAGAGATATACATGCTCACAGCTGCTACTACTGTTTTCCCCGATCCCACATCACCTTGGACCAATCTCCTCATAGGCTTGGTAAGAGATATATCGTCTGAAATTTCTTTGATTGTTCTTTCTTGAGCATTAGTTAATTTGAATGGTAAATTTTCTTTGAATAAAGCTACTTCTTCGTTAGAAATTGGCATTTGTTTTGCTTTGAGCTTGTTTATTTTCTCGGAGGCGATCTTGACTCCAATTAGATTCGTAGCTAACTCTTCGACTATTAAACGTTCTTGAGCCTCGTGCTTATAACTATTGATTTTAATAATGTCATCTTCAACAGAAGGACTATGAATTTTCAGCAAGGCATCTTTAACAGATAAAGAACTTATTTTTTGCTGTTTAAATATTGAATCAATCTCCTTTTCGTTGAGATTTAGTTCCTCAATTTCTTTTAAACATTCTTTAATTATGTTTCTTGCTCTAAATTGAGTCAGTTTAGTAGAACCAAGAGAATAAATTGGCGTAAGGGTATTGTCTAAAACAGGACGTTTGGAAGATGCAAAGATCTTATAGCTTGGATGAAACACTTGAAGCAAAGAGCCATTGGTCCTTATAACACCGTAGCCTCTAACATGCAGACCAACTTTAAAAGCTTTAGCTTGAGCAAATGAAAAATAAAATAACCTAATTTGTAAGAATCCTGTACCGTCAGATATTCTTGCCATAAAAGATCTTCTGCCTGGAAATATGGTCTTGCTTTCAAGAATTTCACCTTCAAATTGAAACGCCTCTCCTGGAGTTAAATCTTTTATGGAAGTTAATTTCGTTCGATTTTCGTATTTCTTAGGCAATAAAAAGAGAGCGTCTTGGATATAGTTAATACCAATTTTATTAAGTTCTTCTTTAACTTTGGGGCCGACACCTTTTATTTCTGTGATGTTTTTTTGAAGCGATTTGCTTTTCACTCTTTAAAAGCAATGGTTTCGATTTCTACTGAACTTCCTTTTGGTAATTTTGAAACTTCATACGCAGCTCTTGCGGGGTAGGGTTTTGAGAATATGCTGGCCATTATTTCATTTACTTTCTCAAAGTGACTTAAATCCTCAAGCAATACAGAAAGTTTAACTACATTTGAAAAATCCATTCCATCGGCTTTTAAAATTTGATTGATATTTTCAAAAACTTGATTGATTTGATTTTCAATTCCTTCTACTAATTCCATTGTTGAAGGATTTAAAGGTATTTGACCAGAAATGAATAAAAATCCATTTACCTTTACAGCTTGGGAATAAGTCCCAATAGCTTTTGGAGCATTATCCGTTTCAATTATCTTCATTTGTTTTCCCCTCAATGATAGGAAGGGTATCAGTCCTTTGTTCCCAGCTATGAATCCTAGTAGCAGATATGACAAAGTCCCTTCTACGTAATCTCCTTAGTATTTTTGCTAAATGGTTTCTATCCGTAACTGCAAGAAGAATATAAAGATCCACTTTATTTCCAGCTGAAGGATCGCTTTTTATGCTTTCAATATTAGTTGAGTACTCTGCAATTACTGTTGAAACCTCTGCAAGTATTCCAGCTTTATCCTCTGCAACAATTTTTATCTCAACAGAGAAGTCGCCAGAAAGAGTATCTTCCCATTGAACAGGAGAACACATAGCAGGATCATGACGAATTGGTAAAATGTTTTTGCATCTTTCTTGATGAATAAC
>CACOBG010000021.1 GCA_902625415.1 uncultured SAR86 cluster bacterium | reverse complement strand
TGGAAAGATATTCCAAAAAATAAAGTTGAAAAAATTTATGAGTTGTTGAATGTAAACGCCAATAGTTCGTTAAGATTTTCAAAAGATATTGTTTTTCTCTCGCCAAGAAATGGCTCACAATCACCTTGGTCTTCGAAAACTGAGGATATTTTTACTTCTTGTAATTTAAATGAGATCCAAAGAATAGAAAGAATCAAAGGTTTGGAAGTAGAAGGCTTTTCTGAAAAATTACTCAAAAAGGAAAACTTCCCTTTTGATTATCTTACTGAAGAGTTTTCAGTTGGATTGAAAAGCATTGAATCTTTTTTTACCAAACCCAATAAAAATTCATTTTCTTTCAAATATCTTAAAAATACCTATCAAAGCTATATCAATGCTAATCAAAAATTTGGCTTTGGTTTGAATGATCAAGAGATCAATTACTTGGTAAATAGCTATAAATCTCTTAAAAGAAATCCTACAGATGTAGAGTTGATGATGTTTTCTCAAGCAAACTCTGAACACTGTCGTCATAAATTTTTTAATGCTTCTTGGCAGAATTTATCAGAAGAAAATGAACCAAGTTTATTTCAACAAATAAAATCTACTCATAAGAACTTTAAAGATGGTGTGCTCGTTGCCTATGATGATAATGCAGCGGTAATTGAATCAGAAAGTTCAGAAAAATTTCATTTGGATACAGATAAAAAAGAGTATCAGGCAAAGAGTTTAAAACATAATATTTGTATAAAGGTTGAGACTCACAATCATCCAACTGCAGTTTCTCCTTTTGAAGGAGCTGCTACAGGATCTGGTGGCGAGATAAGAGATGAAGGAGCTACAGGAATTGGAGCACAGCCAAAAGCTGGCTTAACCGGATATTCTGTATCCTACTTAAGACTTGAAAGTTTAAAAGAAAAATGGGAGTTTAAAGAAGATCGCCCTAAACGAATTTCTTCACCAAAAAAAATAATGATTGAGGGTCCTCTTGGGGCAGCTTCATTTAATAATGAATTTGGAAGACCAAATTTAAATGGCTATTTCAGATCTTTCGAGCAAAAAAATGATGGAACTCATTATGGATTTCATAAACCAATAATGATCGCCGGAGGATTAGGAAGTATAAGTTCAAACAATACATTTAAAAAAAAGGTTAAACCTGGAACAAAGATTATTGTTTTAGGAGGACCTGGTTATTTGATCGGGCTAGGTGGTGGTTCTGCTTCTTCAGTCCAAGCAGGTTCTTCTGACGAATCCCTGGATTATGCTTCAGTACAAAGATCAAATCCTGAGATGCAAAGAAGATGCCAAGAAGTCATCAATTTATGTTCTTTGAAAAAATCAAAAAATCCTATTTTATTCATTCATGATGTTGGAGCTGGAGGCCTTTCAAATGCAATACCAGAGTTGGCTAAAGATTGCAGCATGGGAGCTAGCGTTGATTTAAGAAAGATTCCTCTTGCTGATAATTCTATGTCGGCTTTAGAAATATGGTCTAACGAATCACAAGAAAGATACGTTTTAGCTGTGAAAAAAGATTCTTTAAAAGAATTCAAAGCATTCTGTGAGAGAGAAAAATGTCCCCACGCGGTTGTTGGGACTCTAACAGCTAAAAAAACTTTTAAACTTATAGATAGTAAAACTGGAAAATTTCCAATCCATCTTCCTATGGATACTATCTTTGGATATAAAGAAAAAAACACTCACGAAATTGTCTCAGACAGAAAGACGGGCTCTTTTGATAAATCTAAAAAAATAAATCTTAAAAAAACTCTTTTAGATGTATTGAGACATCCTACAGTTGGTTCTAAAAGCTTTCTAATTAATATTGGAGATCGAAGTGTAGGAGGCTTAACTTATAGAGATCAATTTGTTGGTCCATATCAAGTTCCCGTGGCTGACCACGCAATTACATTGTCAGATTTCAATACAAATTCTGGAGAAGCTATGTCAATGGGGGAAAAGTCTCCAATTGCAATTTCTAATCCTGTCGCAGCTGGAAAATTAGCTCTTGCAGAGGCTTTAATTAATCTCCTGCCTTCAGGAGTATCTAAACTATCCGATATAAAAATATCTGCAAACTGGATGGCAAGTCCTGACAATGCTCAAAGAAAAACAGACTTATTCAACACAGTAAAAGAGTTGACCCAAAAAGTATGCAATCCTTGGAAAATAACCATTCCCGTTGGAAAAGACTCGTTATCAATGAAAACAATATGGCAAAAAGATAAAAAAACTAATTTATCCCCACAGAGTTTAATAATCAGCGCTTTTACAAAAATAAAAAACGTCAAAAAAAGCATCACTCCTCAATTGATAGATAATAATGAGCTTTCATTAGTTTACTTAGATCTTTCAAAAACAAAAAAACGTTTGGGAGGATCTATTCTCTCCGAAGTAACCCAACAAAAAAATCTTGAAACTCCCAATTTAGAGTGTATAGATGAATTTCCAAAAATTTATAATTACTTAGCAACCAAGATTGATAAAAAGAGAATATTCTCTTTCCATGATATTTCAGATGGCGGTTTAATTGTTTCCGCGGTTGAAATGATGCTGGCTGGAGGGTGTGGTTTAAATCTTGATCTTTCTAAAATTTCTTTCTTAAA
>CACOBG010000020.1 GCA_902625415.1 uncultured SAR86 cluster bacterium | reverse complement strand
TTTCTTTCTTTTATAATAAAAAGTTTTTAAAAGACCTTAAAAACACCTCCGCTGGAGCAATCCTAGTTTCAAAGGACTTTGCTGATTATTGCAACACTAACTATATTCTTGTCTCTAACGTGCACACAGCTTATGCAAAATTAACTCAACTCTTTTTTGAAGATAAGAGAAAAAATCTTTCACATGATCAGTCTTATAAATTTTCAGAAAACGAAGATATTCAAATAGGTGAGAATGTTTTCATAGGTGAAAATGTAAAATTAGGAAAAGGAGTGCGAATAAATTCAGGATGTTTTATAGGCGATAATTCAATCTTAGGAAATGATACTTACATACACCCTAATGTATGTTTATATCCATCAACCGTTATTGGAAGCAATAATATTATCCATGCAAACTCCGTCATAGGTTCTGATGGGCTTGGCTTCGCCAAAAAGAAAGATTCATGGGAAAAGATAGAGCATTTGGGGCATGTTGAGCTTAAAGATGATGTTGAAATAGGCGCTGCCTGTACCATTGATAGGGCTTCTTTGGGGGTTACCTTGATTGATAAAGGAGTAAAGTTAGATAATCAAGTACATATTGCCCACAATTGTTGTATTGGAAAAAACACAATGATTGGGGCTAAAACGGCAATTGCAGGAAGTACAATTATTGGCGATGATTGTTTGATTGGCGGAGGATGTGGAATTGTCGATAATATAAAAGTAGAAAACAACGTAAGAATAAATCCAATGACTTATTTAACTAAATCCATTAAAAAATCTGGTATTTATTCAGGTGGGTCTGTAGTTTTAGAACACGCAAAATGGTTGAAACATATTACAATTCAAAAAAAACAATTTGATGATTGACATAGAGAAAATTAAAACGTTATTACCTCACCGTTATCCTTTTTTGCTTGTGGATAGAGTTGAAGAATTGGAAGAGCATAAATACATTAAGGCTTATAAAAATGTCACTAATAGCGAACCCTTCTTTCTTGGCCACTTTCCAAATAGATCTGTAATGCCTGGCGTTTTAATTCTTGAAGCTCTTGCCCAAACTTCAGGTGTTTTGGGTTTTGTTTCCATGAATAAAACTCCTGAAGAGGGCTCCATGTACTACTTTGTAGGCGCAGATAAATTACGGTTCAAAAATCCTGTGATACCAGGAGATAAGTTGACCTTAGAATCAACTAAAATTTCAGAAAAGGCGGGAATTTGGAAATTTGACTGTAAGGCATCTGTTGGAGAAAAGTTTATTTGTTCGGCAATTGTTCTTTGTGCCGATCGTCCTAAATGATTCATTCTTCAGCTCAAATTGATTCATCTGCTGAAATAGATGATGGTGTTTCGATAGGTCCTTATACTGTAATAGGTCCTAATGTAAAAATAAAATCTGGAACCGTCATCGAGGGTAATGCGTTTATTCATAAGAATACTCTCATCGGCAAAGATAATCTTATTTATCCCTTTGCAAGTGTTGGCGGAGATCCTCAAGATTTAAAATATAAAGGAGAAGATACTTTTCTAGAAATTGGTGATCTTAATGAAATTAGAGAAGGATCAACGATCAATAGAGGTACTGTTCAAGAAAATGGAAAAACCATAATTGGTAACAATAATTTATTGATGGCTTATACTCACGTAGCTCACGATTGTACTTTAGAAGACGATATAGTTATGACAAATAATGCAGGCGTAGCTGGAGTTGTTAATGTCGGAAAGGGTGCAAGGTTAAGCGGTTTTACACTAGTTCACCAGTTCTGCAATATAGGAAGTTATAGTTTTAGCGCACTAGGAACTATTATTACCAAAGACGTGCCTGCTTATGTGAGAGTAAGCGGCAATCCTGCAATTCCAAGGGGCTTGAACACCGTAGGTATACAAAGACAGGATCTTTCTAAAGAAGCTAGTGATGCATTAAAGGAGTCTTATAAAATTTTGTACCTCAGAAAAAACAAACTTAATGACGCAAAACAGGAAATTATCTCGAAATTTAAACATATCAAAGAAATGGATCTTTTTATAAAAAGTATTTCAAATACTGATAGAAGTATAGTTCGTTAAAGGTTAGGAATATTGAAAATCGCAGTTTGTGCAGGCGAAAAATCTGGAGATGCTCTCGGACATGAACTTCTTGTTGATCTAAAAGATAATATTGAAAACTTAGAGATTATTGGTGTTGGCGGATCTCTTATGGAAGGTCTTTTAAAAACTTTTTATTATAAAAGAAAGAAATACTTTCTTTATATGGGTTTAATTGATCCATTATTGAATTTAAGAAAAATTTTAAAAATTAGAAAAAATTTCATAAATTTTCTAAAAAAAGAGAATCCTGACGTTTTTATTGGAATAGACAGTCCGTCCTTTAATAGCGGCATTTGTAAAGCTTTAAGAAGAGATACAAATATCAAAACAGTTCAGTATGTATGCCCACAGTTTTGGGCATGGCGATATGGAAGAGTACATAAATTCAATTCTTTGTATGATAGAGTTTTTTCACTATTTCCCTTCGAATCTAAATTATTAAAGAAACATGGTGTTAATTTTTCTTATGTAGGCCACCCTCTTGCAAAAAATTTATCAGTCGACTCGAATGAAGAGGAATTAAAAAAAAGGCTAGGCATCCCGTTAGATAAAAAGGTGATCGCCATCTTACCTGGAAGCAGAAAATCCGAAATATTTCATCATTCAAAACCATTAGCGGACTTCATTAATACATATAAAAAGCAAAATACTGATGTAGAAATAATATTGGCCTTGAATAAAGAGTCTGA
>CACOBG010000019.1 GCA_902625415.1 uncultured SAR86 cluster bacterium | reverse complement strand
GTAATTTGGCTTTCCCCAGTTGGGGTATTTTGTTTGATATTTTCAACTTTCTCTTCTTTGGGAATATCAATCATCTTCACCTTGATTAATTATTTTCTAACCGTTGTAGGGGTCTTATTATTTCATGCTACTTTTACCTATAGCTTGTTACTAACTTCATTAGCAAAAATTAATCCTTTTATTTTCTTTTCAAAAATGAGAGAAGCTATCATTTTTGCTTTCAGCACATCTTCAAGCAGTGCGACCATGCCGGTAACTTTGAAAACCGTAGAAGAAAAGCTAGGTGTTGATAAATCTGTAAGTTCTTTTTGTATTCCCTTGGGAACAACCATAAACATGGATGGCACTGCAATCATGCAGGGTGTAGCAACGGTATTCATTGCACAGGTATATCAAGTTGATTTGAGCATGATGGAATATTTAATGGTCATTATCACAGCAACTTTAGCCTCAATCGGAACTGCTGGAGTTCCCGGGGTAGGGCTGATCATGTTAGCCATGGTTCTTCAACAAGTAGGTTTGCCGGTTGAAGGGATCGCTTTAATAATTGGCGTTGATAGATTATTAGATATGTTAAGAACAGCGGTAAACGTATCAGGAGACGCAACTATTTCATGCATAGTTGCAAATTCAGAAGATCAGCTCTCAAGAAAAGATTTTATTAGTTAAAAAATAGTCTCTAATCTGGTAAATTAGTTTTTTATTCTCGGGAGATTCACTTATGGAAACTTATATTTCTATGCCGCCAATTTTCGGTCTTTTTGGCTTGTTAATTGCATTAGTAATTTATTTTATTGTCGTTAGCTATGATGAGGGTTCTGAAAAAGTAAAAAAAATTGCTGATCAAATACATTTAGGCGCAATGGTTTTCATGCGCCGAGAATATACATACTTATTTTTCTTTGTTTTGGTTTTAATTGCCTTATCTTATTTTGCTCTTGGTCTTAATACTGCGCTTGCAGTTACAGCAGGAGCTCTTTCTTCTTCATTAGCCGGTTGGCTTGGTATGTTTTCTGCAACCAAAGCAAACTCCAGAACAGCAACTGCAGCAGCGGAAAAAGGTTCAAAAGTTGCTTTATCAATTGCTTTTTATGGTGGCTCTATTATGGGTTTGTGCGTAGCTTCTTTAGGGCTAGTTGGCTTGGGAGGATTGTATTTTTATTTTGGAGGTGATCCGGCAACAGCAAGAGCTATCGAAGGATTTGGAATGGGTGCGTCCTGTGTAGCATTATTCTCAAGAGTAGGGGGTGGAATTTATACCAAAAGTGCGGATGTTGGCGCTGACTTAGTTGGTAAGGTTGAAGCAGGAATTCCTGAAGACGATCCAAGAAATCCAGGGGTAATTGCAGATAATGTTGGAGATAATGTTGGTGATGTTGCTGGAATGGGTTCTGATATTTTTGAATCTTATTGCGGAGCTATGATTGCTTCAATTGCTATCGCATCAACTTTGGATGATTCTGGAATGATGCTATTACCTCTCGCGCTTGCATCAATTGGACTAGTAGCTTCAATTTTGGGAATAATTATTGTCAAAGCATTCTCCTCGATGTCTCCCGATGCTGCTTTAAGAACCGGTACCATTGGATCGGCTGTTTTATTTATCCTAGCTGCGTATTTTCTAATCCAATTATTCATTGGAGAAGGGTTTATTAACATTTGGCTTGCTGTTCTAACAGGAGCGGTTGGAGGAGTCCTAATAGGTTTGATTACCGAGTACTACACTGGAAGTAGTCCAATTAGGCAGATTGCAAAATCTGGAGAGACTGGTCCTGCGACTGTAATGATTACTGGATTAGCTGTAGGGATGCAATCTGTGGTTCTTCCAATCCTAGTGCTCGCAACAATAATTTGGATATCAACAAGTTTGACTGGTCTATACGGAGTTGGAATAGCTGCCGTAGGAATGCTCGCCACAGTTGGTATAACTATGGCCATAGATGCTTATGGACCTGTCGCAGATAATGCCGGTGGCATAGCTGAAATGGCTGGTATGGGTCCAGAAACTAGAGAAATCACTGATGGCTTAGATGAGGTAGGAAATTCAACTGCAGCCATAGGAAAGGGTTTTGCAATTGGTGCAGCTGCCTTAGCAGCTTTAGCTATTATCGCGGCCTTCGTAGAAACCGTTGCGCATAATAAAGGAGAGTTTGAACTTCTTCTTTCAGATCCTCGCGTTTTAGTCGGAATGTTTATCGGTATCTCAATTCCTTTCTTAATTTCTTCAATCACAATGACTGCAGTTGGAGATGCTGCATTCGAGATGATTAATGAAATCAGAAGACAGTTTAGGGAAATTCCAGGATTACTCGAAGGAAACGCAGAACCAGATACAGCGAAGTGTGTGGATATTGCAACTTCAGCAGCTCTGAAAAGAATGCTTATTCCAGGTGTCATCGCAGTAGGCGCTCCTGCTGTAGTAGGTTTTGGTTTAGGTGCAGAATCTTTGGGCGGAATGCTAGGTGGTGGACTCATCGGATGCGTTGCCATGGCTTTAATGATGGCAAATGCTGGGGGAGCTTGGGACAATGCTAAAAAATATATTGAAAAAGGAAACCTTGGAGGGAAGGGGACCGATACTCATTCGGCAGCCGTTGTTGGAGATACTGTAGGTGATCCATTTAAAGATACATCAGGACCTTCAATGAATATTCTTATTAACGTGATGGCAATAGTGAGTTTAGTTATTTCTCCATTACTTTGATGTTTCATCTAAGGAAGTTATCTTTTTATTTTTTATTATTTCATTTAATATCTTTATCCATTTTTACAGCGGAACTAGAGCTTCAGTCTAAAGAAAAGAAATCAGGAGATATTTTAAGTTCGTCGGAATGGAATAGCTTAATTGGCAAAATAAAATCTTCTAATAAAAGCATTAAAGAAGAAATGATCATAGGAAACTGGTCTTGTTCAGCCTTTGAGATGAGTACATTATTTTTTTCTGGAGTAGCAGGCTGGACCACTGAAAGCAATGGTCCGTTCAATATTGTAAGAAGAGAGAACTATCCTTTAACCTTTAGTTCGGGCTCTCCTGGATCATGGTCATCATCGGAAGATTACTTTTTTCTTAATACTGGACATCCTACAAACGGATTTTTTAGGATAATTAATAATACTCTTTATATTTCTTATTCAGGATCAGTAAGAAGCTCTTTTAATTTAATTTTTCATGGAAAATCTAGATTTTCCGCAAAAATGTCTTATGAATATG
>CACOBG010000018.1 GCA_902625415.1 uncultured SAR86 cluster bacterium | reverse complement strand
CTTTTTAATTATGCAAATTTATCAATTCTGGTTGGAGATTTAGAAGCAGCAATCGGAGTTTTTGAACAAATGCTTATCTATAAACCTGACTTACCTAGAATTAAGCTAGAGCTGGGAGTGTTGTACTTCAGATTAGGAGCTTATGCTTCAGCAAAAAGATATTTAGACGATGTTGAAAATTATGATCCTCCTCAAGAAGTAAAAGAGAAGGTAAATGTATTTCTTGAACAAATTGATAACGAAACAAGATTATTTAAAACACAGTCTGTAGTTTCTATAGGAGCAGGTGTGTCGAGTAATGCCAATGCTGGATTAGATACAGATGTGGTAACTGTAGTTGGAGATTTAGGAGCAATTGACCTAAATATATCTAATAAACCTAAATCTGATCTTTATTATACGGCAGCTTTTTCTTCACAAATTACTCAAGATTTGAGACATCCAAGAGGTGACACAATAAATTATGTTGTCTCTTTATCGAGACAAGTTTATCGAGATTTTTCAAATTTTGATTCTTCAACAGGAGTTTTTTCCGTAAATAGAAAATTTAATATGCTGGACGATGAAAAATTAAAATTAACTAATCAATCTTTTACCCCTTCTTTGACTGCTTTTAAGGTATTTTTACAAGGTTCAGAATTACTTCGATCTCATAGAGTTGATGTAGATTGGAGAGCTACATTAATGGATTCAGGTACTTTCGGCTTGAATGTATATTTAGACGAAAGAGATTTTCTTGGGTCTCAGAATAAAACCGGAGACTTTATCGGAGTAGGATTGAGTAGAAGTGTCATATTTCCTAAAAGTGGTATATTTTTGAGTTATAAAACTAATTATGAACATTTTTATGCAACGTCTCCTATTGAAACTTATATCAAAAGATCTTTTGATGTGAGTACTAGACAAGCATTGAACTCAACTACCTTTGCAACTACAAATGTAGGATATTCTTATAAAGATTATGATGAAAAGGATCCTTTTCTCGGTTTAAGATCTGATAAGGCGCTAAATTTAAGATTTGGCCTTACTAAGATAATAGATCTTTGCTGGAACGCGGATATGGGACTATCTTTCTCTACTAATAAAAGCACGATCGGACTTTATGCTCGTTCTAATGAGGGGTTTTCGGTGAAATTTAATTATCTTTGTACACCATAATATGTCTAATGAATTTATACTCAGGGTCCAGTGTCCTGATAGATATGGCATTGTCGCTAAAGTTTCCTCTACTCTAAATAAAGCCAATCTTTTTATTTTAGATTCTGCTCACTATGGAGATCCAGAAAATAAGGTTTTTTTTATGAGAGCAAAATTGGTTTATTCAAAGAAATCACTTGATGTAAAAAAATTTTCAAATTTTTTTGAATCGGAGTGTAAAAGCTTAAAAATGAAATGGTCTATAAAAGAAGCTAGTTACAAACCAAACACTGCAATATTCGTCTCAAAATATGGGCACTGTCTCCAAGATCTTATGTATAGGGTTGATTCAGGAATTTTGCCGATGAAAGTTTCTTGTATTATTTCCAATCATAAGGATCATGAAAAGATAGCAAATTGGCATGATATTCCTTTCTTTTACATTCCAGTAAATAAAAATAATAAAAGGAAGGCAGAACAGGAAACAAGAAAAATTATAAAAGATCTGGATATAGACTTAATGATTCTCGCTAGGTACATGCAAATCTTATCTAACAAAATGTGCAGAGACTTTTACGGAAAAATAATTAATATTCATCATTCATTTCTACCAAGTTTTAAAGGTGCTAAACCATATCATCAAGCTTATGAAAAAGGAGTTAAGATTTTAGGGGCAACAGCTCATTATGTATCATCTGATTTGGATGAAGGCCCAATAATTGATCAGAGTGTCGAAAGAGTAGACCATGCTAAAACTCCAAAAGATCTAGAATTGATAGGCAGAGACCTTGAATCCATCACTCTAGCTAGAGCTGTGAAGTATCACATAGAAAGAAGGATATTCATAAATAAGTCAAAAACAGTAATTTTTAACTAGTTTTTTAAGAGATTTTCTATCTTTAACCTTATTAGCTTCTTATGATTTTCTGTAGCTTCGTCATAAGAAGGAGAAAACGTATAAGCCTTTATTTTTTCTAAAGCAGCAAAACTTGCAGCTATTGAAGGAGAATCAAAATTTCCACTCCTAAAAATCATTATTAGCCTTTTAAGGAAATAATTCTGAAGATTTTGATCTATTCCATTTAATTTTCTAGATCTACTTTCTTTAAAAATGGACAAAGTTAGATCTTTGAGAAGTTCATTGGGTAGATATTCGTTTCCATATAATGAAGAATCAGTAAGTCTTTTTAGAACTCGAGAATTAGTAAAGTGCTTCAAGACCTTCTTTTGTCCTCTCAAGATCATTTTATGAATTTTGGGATCTTCGGTTTTTCCATAAAAATCAAAACTTCTTCTTTCACGTTGCATCTTACTTGCGATATCAGGCGGGAGACTAAATTTATCGCTATTAAAATAATATTCAGAAAGAATCTTTACTGATTTTTTTTGAATCTTATAAGGAACAACTTCATAAGGATTTATTTGCTTATCCGACATAAAACCTCTATTCGTATAAACTCCACCAACTTGTCTTGAAATTATTTCAGCAGATGTATGAATTTGTCTTAAAAGAATTCTATATCCTTGATAAATACTTTCCCAGCTATCTGATTTTGTTTTCAAGATATCGTAAAGTTTTGGAATTAAATTTTGTGACAAAATAATTCTATCTTTGGCATATCCGACAGGATCATTTGTCATGTCTCCTGTATTTATTCTTGGATCAATTCCTTTTCCAGGAGATCTCATATCGTCAGCATCGTTCCCAAATAAATATTCATTTGAAGAATATTTCTCGAGCATTTTATCTAAATCATTTTTTGATAGTTCAGGAGTGTAAGCATACTTAATCGCTAAGATGTCATATTTACCTGGTTTTATATCTGCATATTGTCCCTGCTTAACGCCAAGAGGGGCTATATTTAGGGCGTGATAGTCCATCACAGAAGAGCTTAAACCTTCCTTATAAGTAATTTCGGGATTATGCACATCAAAATTATTATGAAGAGTTGAAGCTGCAAAATTATGATTGAGACCTAGGGTATGACCAACTTCATGTAATATTAATTGATATAAATCTTCTTCATACAGCCTACTTATTTCATTTTCATTTAAGTCTAGCGCTTCTGTGGCTAATTTTCCAAAAAGCCTGTTTTCTTGTTTTATCAAAGAATTAAGACAAAAATCATGTTTGTGGTTTTCTTGATTTTCAAATATCTCTGAGTATCTGACTCTATTTGTAAGGTAGATCCATTCAAGCATTATATCTGCTCCAAGAATTTCTCCGGTTTTAGGATTTGTAAAGCTTGGTCCGTATCCACCAAAAGGAGGGTTAGGAGATGAAGTCCATCTAAGAACGTTGTACCTGATATCTCCTGCCTCCCAATCTGCATCATCGGGTTGTATTTTTACTTCAATTGCATTGAGAAA
>CACOBG010000017.1 GCA_902625415.1 uncultured SAR86 cluster bacterium | reverse complement strand
TATCTTTGGATGCTCCCTGGCAAATTAGTTACAAAAGACAGGTTGAAATTTATCAATGGCTTTTTAAAAAAAATGGTTTTGATGTTGAAGATGTTACTTATTTTGTCTACTGCAATGGTAGAGCCGACAAAAAGGAATTTAATAACCTTTTAGAATTTAAAACCAAAGTTATTAGCTATAAAGGAAATACTGACTGGATAGATCCAGTTACAAGAGAGATAAAAAAATTACTGGATGATGATAAAATCCCGGAATCAAATCCTAGCTGTGAATATTGTAGATACATAACTAAAGCTAATTTGTAGGAGAAATATGGAATTACTTTACGCGACATTAATCTTCTTAATTGGCTTAGGTGTATTAATCTCAGGAGCTGAGATATTTATTCATCATAGTGCGCAATTGGGGGCTAAGTTAGGAATAAGCGACGTTATTGTAGGAATTACTCTAGTCGCTCTTGGTACTTCTATTCCTGAAATATTTGTTAGCGTTTCATCAATTATTAATGATGCGCCTGCTCTTGCTTTGGGGAATTCCATTGGTTCTAACATAAGCAATATTGCTATTATTTATGGGCTAAGTCTTTTTTGGTTGGCTTCCAAAACGCTAAACATAAGTCTAAGAAATATTTTTATTTTGATTTTAAGTGTCTTGATTGCTGGTTGGGCCCTATACGATTTAACAATTTCTGTTGCCGATTCGATAGTTTTCATAGCGCTGTTTATCCTATTTGTATTGAATCTCTTTAGAGAAAAGCCTGATGAAGTTCCGGAAAATACTCACAAAGATGAGTCTTTAACTAAAGTTTCCCTGTTGATTCTGTTAAGTTTGATTTTATTAGCAGTAGGTTCTGAGCTGACTGTACAGGGAGGAGTTAACTTGGCAAAAGGTCTTGGGATTCCTGATGCTGTTATTGGCCTTACTATGATTGCGATTGGTACAAGCTTACCTGAATTAGCAGCTTCAGTTTCTGCTCTCAGAAGAAGTAAAGGGAATATGGTTGTTGGAAATATTGTGGGATCTAATATTTTAAATATAGTGCTGATTTTTCCAATAATTGGAATTGGCTCAACAGCTGTTTTCGATCAAGAAATTTTTAGCCGAGACTTCATGGTTATGAGTGCATTAACAGCGGCTTTCATTTTATTAGTAACTGTTGGAAAAGGTGAAGGAAGTTTAAAAAAAGTTTTATATCCTGTATTTGCTTTAGGAATGTTTGTTTCAATGGGTTTTTATCTAACTAGTTTATTTTAAGACTTTTTTTTCCAAATCGTTTTTCCATCAAGATCTTCCAAGACAATGCCTTTTTTTAGTAATTGATCTCTTATCTTATCTGCTAAATCAAATTTTTTGTTTCCTCTGGCATCGTTACGATCACTAATTAACTTTTTGATTTCTCTATCTGAAATGCCAAGCTCTCCATACTTAAAATATTTCTCTACATCCTCTAAAAGTAATCCTAAAGAATTGAGCAATACTTTGAGCGTGCATAACTTGTCAGTTGATAAGTCTCCACTGCTTTCCGTATTTCCTGCATAGGCTTGAAGCAAGGAAAGAGCCTTAGGAGAGTTAAAATCGTCTTGAAAAGCAGAAATGAATTCTTCTCTAAAAGTTTTATCTTCATTAAATTTTCTAGGTGTTTTTATGTCACTAAATAAAGTGTAGAACTTATCTAGAACTCTTTTTGCATTTTCCAAACCTTCTTTTGAATATGATATTGGGCTTCTGTAATGCGTCAAAAGAAAAAATAACCTTAAAACCTCCGGATGAAAGTCTTTTAAGATATCTTTAACCGTAATAAAGTTTTTCAAAGATTTAGACATTTTTTTGTCTTCAATTCTCAATGGACCGGTATGCATCCATAAGGATGCAAAATTTCTCTCAGTTGCGCACTTTGCTTGTGCTATTTCATTTTCATGATGGGGAAACTTTAAATCTAAACCGCCTCCGTGAATATCGAACTCCTCGCCAAGGTATTTTATGCTCATTGCAGAACATTCAATATGCCAGCCAGGTCTACCTTCTCCCCAAGGAGATGGCCAAGTAATCCCATCGGTATCCATTTTCCATAAAACAAAATCCGCTTCATGTTTTTTATTGAGATCCGTTATTGTTCTTTCTGCAGCAGATAGCTGATCTAAAGTCCTGTTGGCCAATTTTCCGTAGTCTTTAAATTTTTTTATATCAAAGTAAACATCCGATTCGTTCTTCCTATATGCATAGCCCTTTTCTTCAAGAGATTGAATCATAGAAATGATCTCTTCAATATGATCAGATACTTTTGGCTCAATGTCAGGAGAATCAATACCCAGAGAAAAGAAATCATTGTGCATTTCTTTAATAAACTTTTTAGAAAAATCCAATGCTGGAATGCCCTCTTCTTTGGCACGATTTATAATTTTATCGTCAACATCTGTGATATTTCTTACATATTTTACTTTGAAGCCTACAAACCTTAAAAATTTGACAATTACGTCGAAGTTAATAAAAGTTCTTGCATGTCCTATATGCACATCGTCATAAGGAGTTAAGCCGCAAATATAAATACTGACTTCTCTTTTAATCTTGGGCTTAAAAGTCTCTTTTTTACCTGTGAGTGAATTGAATATTTTCATTTTTAAGTGAAGCTAGATAAGGGTATGATTAATTATGAATGAAATAATACTTTTAACTATCACTACTTCCTTAGGTAGCTTTGATATTGAACTTTACCAAAAAGAAGCGCCCATAACAGCTAACAATTTTGTTGAATATGTGGAGCAAAATTTTTATGAAAATACTTTATTTCACAGAGTTATTCCAGGCTTTGTAATTCAAGGGGGAGGTTTTGAAATAGGTATGTCTCCTAAAGAAACCAATCCACCAATTAAAAATGAAGCAGACAACGGTCTTAAAAATGATAAATATACTTTGTCCATGGCGAGAACTCAGGATCTAGATTCTGCTACATCTCAATTTTTTATTAACCTTGCGGATAATAAATCGTTAGATTACCCCTCAATGGGAGGATATGCGGTTTTTGGAAAAGTTATCTCTGGAGAAGAAGTTATTGATGAAATTGCATCTGTTAGAACTACAAACGTTGGTCCTTATCAAGATGTTCCTGTAGAGGATGTCTATATTATAAAAGTCGAAAAAAAATAAATGTCTTTCTGTTTTATATCTGATCTTCATATAGATAATAAAAGAGATGATATAAAAAAGACTTTTTTTAATTTCTTGAATGAAATTGCTTCAGATTTTGAAAATCTTTTCATAATTGGAGATTTGTTCGAGGTTTGGGTTGGTGATGATTACCAAGATCAAACAGTTTTAGAAGTGATAAAGGAATTAAAAAAATTTTCTTCTAAAGGCGGAAATATTTTCATTATGCATGGCAATAGAGATTTTCTCCTTGGTAAAGATTTCTGTGATGAATTTGGAGGAAAAATCGTTGATGACCCTTACATATTTGAATTTAATCAAAAGAAGATTTATGTATCTCATGGTGATAATTTCTGTATAGATGATACTGAATATCACGATTTTAAA
>CACOBG010000016.1 GCA_902625415.1 uncultured SAR86 cluster bacterium | reverse complement strand
AGAAGATTGTAGAAGATTTGAAGAGAACTCAAATTGTGCAATATGCTGGAGCATCTGGTGACTATAACCCTCTCCATTCCGATGATAAATTCACTAAAGAAATTGCCGGTTATCCAGGTGTCTTTGCTCATGGTATGTTATCTATGGGAATGACGGGTAAGATGCTTACCAACTTTGTTGGTGACGGCATGCTTAAAAAATATGGCGTTCGTTTTACCAACCAAGTTTGGCCTGGGGATTCTTTGGAAAGCACTGCAACAATCATAGATATCAAAGAAGAGGATGAGGAAACCCTTGCTGAGATTGCTATCGAAACAAAGAATCAAGACGGTATTACTGTTATTACTGGCTCTGCTACTGCAAAAGTAGGCTAACAAATAATTTCTATGAATAATCCTTCTATTCCAGAAGTCGGTGGCCGTAGTGCAAAATTTGCTCTGATTCTGCTTGTCATAGTCTATGTCTTTAATTTCATAGATAGACAAATTTTAACCATTCTCGCCGAAGATTTAAAAGCAGACTTAAATATCTCTGATAGTGACATTGGATTCTTATATGGAACTGCTTTTGCAGTCTTTTATTCAGTAGTTGGAATCCCAATGGGTAAACTTGCTGATACTTGGAATAGAAAAAATTTAATAAGTTTGGGTTTGGCTTTTTGGAGCTTGATGACATTTTTATCAGGTACTGCAAAGTCCTTTTTATCATTATCAATTTACAGATTCGGTGTTGGTATTGGAGAATCTAGCGCATCACCAGCGTCTTACTCGCTTTTGTCAGACTATTTCTCTCCAAAAGTAAGAGCAACAGTATTATCGATATACGCAAGCGGACTCTACATAGGTTCGGGAATAGGTATATTCATTGGAGGACTGATAGTAGATAACTGGAATGAAGCTTTTCCAATAATATCTGAGGCTCCTTTTGGATTAAAAGGATGGCAAGTAGCTTTCATGGCAGTTGGTCTTCCAGGAATTTTACTTGCCCTTATAACGTGGCAAATAAAAGAACCACCTAGAGGGTTAAGCGAAGGCTTAACAGAAACCAAAAAAGATAATCCTCTTAAGGCAGCTTTTGGAGAACTAGTAGGATTAACTCCCATTGGATTGCTTCAAGCTGAAAATACACAAAAAGAATTATTAAGAAATTTTGCTTTGCTAATTTTTGTCTTATCAGCTGCCTATTGGTTGATTCAAACAACTGGAGATTATTTGCAATGGATTGCCTTTGGAATAGGTTTTTATATTGTGTGCAATTGGATTCAAGGACTTAGAATTAGAGATAAAGTAGCTTTTGAATTGATGTTCAAAAGTAAGGCACTATTACTTGGTCTGTTAGCTTTTCCTTTTATTACTTTTGTCACCTATGCATTAGGTGCGTTTGGTCCCGCTTTTTACATAAGAAATTTCGATATGACAGCCTCTGAGGTTGGTGTTATATATGGCTTGATAACTGCTTTTGGATCCATGGTAGGGGTAATTGGGGGTGGTTTTGTTGGAGATAAACTAAGAGAAAAAAACATAAATGGAAAGCTATATTTGATAATGGCTTCTGCCCTAAGTACAGCAGTTACAGGTTTAGGATTTTTGTATTCTCCTGAGGCCTATGCCTCTTTTGCATGGAAATTTTTCTATCATGTTTCTTCAACTGCCTGGTTAGGTTGTGCAGCATCAACGGTAACTGAACTTGTTTTGCCAAGATTAAGAGCGGTGGCAAGTGCATTTTTTATATTAATGCTCAGTATGGGTGGACTAGCTCTGGGACCTTATCTAACAGGTATGTTGAGTGATATTTATACAATGCAATTTCTTGCTGAAGGGATGAATAAATCAGCGGCAGAAGCAATTGGGTTAAAACAAGCCCTGGCTCAGTCTTTGGTGGTTTTATTAGTGCCAATGGTTTTATTGGGTTTTGCTTGTAGATTTTTGAAAAAAGACGAAGAAAATCTTTTTGTTAAAGCGAGAAACCTAGGCGAAGCTATTTAACTTCTTTTTCCAAATCTCTGAGATTTTTTCTTGATGCTTCGGATGTATCAAGTCAGGGGCAATTTCTGCTAAAGGCTCCAGTACAAATCTATATAGATCGATGTCTTTGTGAGGTATGTCTTTTCCTAAAGTTTTGCCTACGTATTTTCCGTATAACAACAAATCAATATCAATTTCTCTATCGGAAAACTTTTCTGACCTGTCTTTTCTACCAATTTTTTTTTCGATGTCTTTCAAAGTACCTACAACCTCTTCTGCAGAATCTTCAGTTATAAAGCAGACTACTTGATTTAGAAAATCTTCACCTTCAAAGCCTTCTGATTTTGTTTTGTAAGTTTTTGATTCTTTTTCTAATTGATATTCCTGACTTAAAAGCTCTTTTGCTTTATTTAAATTATCCTCTGGCTTAATGTTACTGCCAAGACTTAAATATATTTTCGGCATTATCTTGAGCGGAAAATTGTAAGCCCTACCTCTTTTGATCCACGAAGAGCGCCAGGTTTAGATACAGATAGAGAAAGATTTAACACCCTTTCATCTTGCATGATAATTTTTGAAACTTTTTCAGCAAGAGCTTCAATAAGCTGAAAAGACGATTTTTCAACAAATTTTATTATTTTCTTTGATGTAGTTTTATAGTCAAAAGTATCTTCTATATTGTCTGACTTAAAAGCTTTTTTGATATCGACTTCTACTTCGTAAGAGATTTTTATGAGTTGCTTAACCTCTCTTTCCCAATCAAAGATTCCTATTATGGCTTCAATTTCTAAATCTTTCACAAAAATCTTATTGGACATTTTCTAAACTCCATCTTGGTGCAACATCAATACTAAAATCTTTGGTTTGCTCTTTTATTTTTTGGAAACCTGCAAAGGCGATCATCAATCCATTATCGGTACAGTATTTTTGATCTGGATAATAAAGATTTATGGTTCCTTTGTGCTTTTCAAGTTCCTCTCTAAGGTATTTGTTAGCAGCAACTCCTCCGGATAACACAAGTGATTGACTACATTCAATTAAGCATGCCTTAAGGGATTTTTTAACCAGACAATCTATTGCAGCATTTTGAAATTCAAAAGCAATATCGTTTACTGCATCCTCTGAAAGGTCTTCCTTTTCAGATAAATCATTCACTTTATAAAGTACAGATGTTTTTAAGCCACTAAAACTAAAATTTAAGTCCTTAGAATCAATCATAGGTCGTGGAAAAGAAAAATGATTTTTTCCCTTAGATAACAAAGCTCTTTTTTCAATTTCTGGACCGCCTGGGTAACCCAATTTCAATAATTTTGCAGTTTTATCAAAAGCCTCTCCCACAGCATCATCTTTTGTTTGCCCAATGACTTTATATTCATTGGGTGAAGAAACTTTGACTATTAAAGTATGTCCTCCCGAGACTAATAAACTAATAAAAGGATAAGTTAAATCTACTGCGTCAAATTTTGCCATTATCAAATGTGCTTCCATATGATGTATTGGTATTACAGGAACATCTAGAGCATAAGATAAAGAGTTAGCAAAGCCTGCTCCAACCATTAAAGGACCTCTTAAACCAGGACCATTGGTAAAGGCAATTGCTTCTATCTCTTTCATAGAGATGCTTGAATCTTTCATTTTATTTTTTAATAAAGGCAAGAGCCGATTAATGTGATCTCTAGCGGCTAGCTCAGGAACTACCCCTCCATACAAATCGTGCTCTTCTGCCTGACTGTATAAAGCCTCAAATATAATTTGATTGGCTTTACCATCATATAAAGCTATTCCGGTTTCATCGCACGAAGTCTCTATTCCCAATATTTTCATTTAAATTAAAAGTTATTTTGCAAAATATCTTAACTCTCTATAGAATTGCCTGCCTAATATAAATATGCCTATTATAAAGCTAAAAGATAACGAATCTTTTGATTCTGGACTTAGAAGATTTAAAAGATCTTGTGATAAAGCCGGAATCATTTCTGAAATAAGAAAAAGAGAATTTTACGAAAAACCAACCTCTGTTAGAAAAAGAAAAGCTGCAGCAGCAGTTAAAAGACAAGCTAAAAGAAGAAAATTCGGCAAAATGCCGCCTTTAAGAGCAAGAGTCTAAATGTCCAAAGATCTTAAAAGCTTGATCAAAACTCAAGTCACAACATCTATGAAAGACGGTGACAAGTTTAGAACTACTGTTTTGAGAATGATTCTTGCAGAAATCCAAAAAATTGAAATTGAAGAAAAGTCGGATCTCGATGAACTTCAAATTACTTCAATTCTTGAAAAGATGATTAAACAAAGAAACGATGCAATCTCACAATTTGAACAAGCGAAAAGACAAGAATTGGCTGACAAAGAAAAACAAGAAA
>CACOBG010000015.1 GCA_902625415.1 uncultured SAR86 cluster bacterium | reverse complement strand
GTGTTTTTGATTTAAGAATCTTTAGAATTTTTAGAGCCTATTCAATTTTTAGCCAACTAAGAGTATTACTTCCAACAAACACATTATTAAAAACAATATGGAAACAAAGACTTTCTATTTTAGGAACTCAGATAGTTGTGTTTTCTCTTCTTTTAATTTTTTCAGTAGTTATTCACTTTCTTGAGAAAGATCTTCAGCCAGAGGCTTTTGGAAATATATTAGATTCAATGTGGTATGGAATAGCTACTCTGACTACTGTGGGTTATGGTGATGTAACACCAGTCTCCAATCTAGGTAAACTTATTTCTAGTTTTGCGATGTTTTTAGGCATCGCTATGTTTGCTTTACCTGCAGCAATCCTAGCTTCAGCTTATTATGAGGATATACAAAAAAGAAATTTTTTAGTTTCTCTAGAGGCTATTACAGAAATAGAATTATTTTCAAATCTTCCAATAGGAGCGATTACTAAAATTAATTCCAAACTGGAACCTCTAGTTTTGCCAACAAAACAAATTATATTTGAAAAAGGTGATATTGCAGATGCCCTTTATATAATCGAATTTGGAAGTGTACAGGTTGAAATTGAAACCCCCGTTGTTTTGGGCTCTGGAGATTATTTTGGAGAAACTGGTCTCATAAGCCAAGCTAAGAGAAATGCAACTATTTCAGTTTTAGAGGAGGCTAAGCTGTTAAAACTTTCGAAGGAATCCTTAGATGAATTAACAGAAGAATATCCAGCTTTATTTGAAGATTTAGAGCGAAGTGCTGCAGATAGGACTGGATAAATTAAGATTCTATTTCGTGACTAGACTCTACATAAACTGATCTAGACGGGAAAGCAAAATCGGATCCGTTTTCTCTAACGATTTCCATTACTTTGTGAACTAATTTTTGCTTTAAATCAGTATAGTGAGAATAATCTCGTTCAGCTGAATAACATAGAATTTCTACATCAATTGAACTTGCTCCAAACTCGACTGCTTTTGCAAAAGATTCTTGTCCAGGATTTATTGCAAATCCTTCTTTATCATTGTTTATGAACTCACCAATTTGATCACAAATTGATTTTAATTGATCTACAGATGTTGAATACAAAAGATTAATTTGCCATTTTATTCTTCTGTACCTAAGTTCCCCGTGATTAGTTACGTTAACATCTGATAAATCTTTGTTTGGGATTATCATAGGTGAAGTATTAAATAGCCTGATCATTGTTGATCTAAATCCAATTGTTTCAACTATGCCATGTAACTTACCATCAACTTCGATTCTATCCCCTGGCTGAAATCTATTTTCAGCAATAATAAGAATTCCAGAGATAAGATTTTTGAATAAATCTTGAGCTCCTAAAGCTACAGCAACTGAAAACAATCCTAATCCAGCAATAATTGGACCTATTTCAACTCCAAATATGTCCAAAATTATTGCTATTGCTAAAATCCAAACTAAAACTCTTGTAAATCTTTCTAACCACATAGAAAGAGCCGCAGTTACCCAAGACTTTATTGCAAGAAGTTCAAAAATAGGGCCTATTGCTTTAGTAAGAACACTAAATATTGTATAAGCTATTAAAGCTTTGACTGTGTTTGTTAAAAAAACATCAGCAATCCCTGATAAAGGTAAAAGTTCAATAATTAAATATAGTCCTAATGCTAGAGGAACATTACCTATGGGCCTTTCAAGAGTTTCAAGAAGAATATCATCTGCTTCTGTTTCTGTTTCTTTAGCCAAATTTTCTAAAAATTTGAAAACTCTAGAAATAATCAAAGCTCTTAAAATCAAAGAAATGACTATAATTATTAGAGAAATGACTACATTACCAATGGATATGCCAAGGAAATCTTGATTCCATACTTCAAGTATTAAATTTAAAAAACCATTCATAACAATTAATTGAAATTATACGAAAATACTGTGGCAAATCCTTCTTCTTTTTTTACAGCATTTGAAGGAGGTTTCGAGTCATAAAAAGTATTGTATTGAAGAGAAATTTTAAAATTTTCGTTTATATGAAAATCAAATTGACCAATTAGAGTTGCCTTATAATCACTAAAAGAACTCAATGCAGGCTGTACAAAAGCTGATAAATCAAACACAATATTTTCATCTATTAAAAATTCACTGTGAAAATAAGAAGACAATCTCAAAGTATTGTCAATAACTCCTAATAAATCTTCTTCGTCTTCATTCATAACTCCAATTCCTGCTTTAAAATTGTTTTCTAAATTAAATCTTGCACCTAATCCAATTAATTCTCTTTTGTTGAATTTTCTAAATGGATTTTTGGTGTATTGGATATATGTTTCTAAACTAGGGTCATTTTCAAATAAAAAGTTGAGTCTCAAATGAGCCAATGTTGCAGAGTCATAGTTTCTTTGATTAATTTTTTTCTGTGATCTTTTTACAACAAAAAAGGTTTCTAAATCATCCAGGTTGTAATCCAGAGAAGACTGAATTGAAAAACTGTCTCTATTTCTATTTCCTCTTGAAAAGCTTAGAGATCCTGAGATATTAGCAAAAAAGCCTTTCTCTCCATCTCTTCTAAGGTCTTCTACGTTTACTATTGCCTCTGAATAGATAAAAGAAGATGAAAATAAAGTAAAAATAAGAATAAATTTACTTTGTTTTTGCAATAAATACTCCAGACCAGTCATTTGGCAAGGTTTGTTTTGATAATTCATCAATCCTTTTTAAAAATAGCGAGTAGTATAAAGTAAATTCAGGTTTAGAAAACCTATATTTATTAATGTGTTCTTTAGCTTTATGCCAATTTTGACTTCTATAATTGTTTAAAAAATCTTGATGTTCTAATAAAAAACTCTCATCTGCTAGCTCAGAATCCTCTTTATCAAATACTGTATATATTGTTACAGGTTCTGATTTTCCTTTCACCGCAATTAAATCAAGCTCGCAAACAGAATATTTGTCTTTGGAAAGACCTTGTATGGATCCTTCACCAAGAATTATCTGCATTCCGTAGTTGCCTGATTGACCTTCCAGACGAGAAGCTAAATTAACTGCATCTCCTAGGACCGTATAGTCAAATCTTTTATCAGAGCCCATATTCCCAACGATACATTCACCTGTATTGATTCCAATACCTACAGATAACTTATCATCGTCATATCTATTTAGATCTTTGTTTAATTGTCCTAAAGCTTTGCTCATGGCAAAGGCGGCATTTATTGATTTTTCTCTATGATTAGGATCATCTGATGGTGCATTCCAAAAAGCCATGATGCAATCTCCCATATATTTATCTATAGTTCCTTGATTATTTAATATTTCATTGGATAAAACAGTTAATAATTTGTTGATTAAATCAGTTAAAGCTTCAGGATCGCCTTTATATTTTTCTGAAATAGAAGTGAATCCTCTAATATCAGAGAAAAGAAAGGTCATTTCTTTCCTTTCTCCTCCGAGTTTAAGCGATTCGCTTGATTGTGCTAATTTCTCAACCATTACAGGCGACATATATTGAGAAAAGGCGTTTCTTACCTTACTTCTTTCTAATTCAGTAAAAAGAAAATTAAAAAAAGTTACTACCAAGTAACATATAAGGCAAATTACAAGAGGGGATATAGGATCAACTAAATAACTGTGAGAGTTAAATATATAGAAACTACCGAAAGAAGAAATACCATTTCCCAATACAAATACAAATAAACCTCCTATTGGTCCTAAAAATTGGATGAAAAAAGTGATGAGCAGTGCCAAAAATAATCCAGTTATGACTTCTAAACCAAATATCCAGTCAGGTCTCTTTAGGAATTGACCAGAAAGAATTTGGTCTGTTAAATTTGCAATTATATTTACCCCCGGAACATTATTTTCAAGCGGCGTTGATCTCAAATCAAACAATCCTGGAGCACTAGTACCAACAATTAATATTTTTCCCTCAAAATCTTCTTGAGAATACTCAGGGGTAAGTACCTCCCATATAGGGATTGTCTTAACAGGCTTGTTGGAGTAATAAATCCAAGCAGACCCATCTTCATTCGTTGGGATAATTAAATTTCCTAATTTAACGTGATTAATACCAGTTTCTTCTCCTAGAGCGCTTTCCCCTGAAGCATTTGAAGATTTTATTTGAAAAGTACTTGCCCCTATAGCAACCCTTAAGATTTCTAAAGATAAAGATGGAACTAGATTGCCATTTATATTTTCAAAAAGAGGAAGTCTTCTTATAATTGAATCATTATTTCCTATGCTCATACTTCCTATTCCGGTTGCAGAATCATCTAGATTTTTTAAATTTGTTTGTATGCCAGAGTATTTTTGTAAAAATTTTCTTGGATCGTCTCCTTGTTCAATAAGACCGAATTTCATCACAAAATCATTTTTCTTTGTATTACTTGGTATTGCTCCAAGAACTACCGTCCCATGATTTTTAATAGAACTTGCAAAAATATCATCGTTATCTGGCACATCTTTCAGAATTTCTAATAAAGAGGAGTTTCTTTTGTATTGTTTTTTTAATTCATTTGAGCCTGTCCTATCAAATTCTGCAAAAACAATATCAAATCCAAGAGAAGCTGAAAGATAGGTTTTATTAACTAAATCTGCAAGAATACTTCTTGGCCATGGCCATTGTCCTATCTCAGAAAGTGATTTTTCGTCAATATCTAAAACTATCACAGAATCTGATGATATTGATTCTCTT
>CACOBG010000014.1 GCA_902625415.1 uncultured SAR86 cluster bacterium | reverse complement strand
AGACCTTAACGTCTTGGGAAGAAATCAAATACTTTCAAATACTTGGCAAAAATTTAAAAATTTTACTTTATCTCAACGAATTGATTTTCAAATTAATAGAAAAGGAAGTTAAACAAGAGAAAATTTTTGATGCCGTAATTGATTTTTACAAGATCTTAGAATTGGGAGAAGCTAAAAATATTGAGATATCTTTAAGAGAGTTTGAATATTCTTTAATTTGTGAGCTGGGTTATGGATTTAATTTTCAACTAGATGACAAAGGTAAAGAGATACAAAAAGATGGAATCTACTATTTTCATCCAGCTCAAGGATTTTCTGAAAAACCTTTAAATAATTTTTTAAAAGTCTCTGGAATTGATATCATAAATTTCACCAATGGAAAAATCACTTCTGCTTCAGCAAGAAGTAAAATTAAAAAAATTATGCAACTTGCAATCACCTACATCGCTGAAAAACCTATGAATGCTGGAGCAATATTCAATGACTAAATTAAGAAGCGGAATAGATTTAGTAAAGGTCTCAAGACTGGCAAAGGCTTATGAAAACTTTGGGCTTAGATTTCTGCACAGAATATATGACAATCTTGAGATCGAACAATTTCAAAAAAAATCTTCTAGAGCTAAACCTTTCTTCTTGGCAAAAAACTTTGCTGGTAAAGAAGCTGTATCAAAAGTCATAGGCTATGGCTTCACCAATGGCGTCAGGCCAAAAGACATCGTGATACTAAGAAAATATGGCGGCCCAAAAGTAAAACTTAACGGTAGAGCTAAATTATTAGCAAAAGAGCAAGGGCTTAAAGATATTTCCCTTAGCCTAAGCGATACCGAAGAACACGCAACTGCAATGGCTGTAGCAATCACCGAATGAATCTCATTATTTTAGGTCCACCTGGAGCTGGTAAAGGTACTCAAGCAGCTTTCATTGCTGCAGAAAAAAAAATTCCGCATATCTCTACAGGCGACATGTTACGAGAAGCCATTAAGAATGGAACAGAATTAGGCTTACAGGCAAAGGCAGTAATGGATGCTGGAAACTTAGTTTCTGATGAACTAATCATCGAATTGGTCAAAGAGAGGATTTCAAAAGATGATTGTAAAAACGGCTTTTTATTTGATGGTTTTCCTAGGACCATACCTCAAGCCGAAGCACTGCAGGAAAATAACGTTGACATAAATGGAGTCATAGAATTAGTAATTGCAGATGAAGAAATTATCAAAAGAATGTCTGGTCGAAGAATCCACTTAGCATCAGGTAGAACATACCATGTAGAATTCAATCCACCCAAAAAACCTGGACTGGACGATGAAACGGGCGAGGAACTTATAATAAGAAAAGATGATGAGCCAGAAACAGTCAAAGACCGTCTCAAAGTCTATTGGACTCAAACTCAACCGTTGATTGAATATTATTCAAATTTCAAAAACGCTTCAGATTTTAAGTATCTTACCGTTGATGGTTCTTTAACCGTTGAGGAAATTAAAAATAATATTAAAGACTTTTTATCTCAGTAAATGACCAACATTTTAGCTATTGAAACCTCTTCGGTTTATTGTTCAATTGGCTTAGCAAAAAATAAAGAAATATATATCGAGCATTCTCAGAAAGAAAATACTCACGGTAAAAATATTTTTGGATTTATCGATAACCTCCTTGAGAAATCTCAACTTGAAAAAGAAGAGCTAGACTTCATTGCCTTGAGTGTTGGCCCAGGATCCTTTACAGGGTTAAGGGTAGGGTGTTCAGTAGCGCAAGGCCTTGCATTTGGGTTGCAAAAGAAAATTTTACCTCTTTCCAGTCTTTTGGTTTTAGCTCAAACTGTTTTTTTGGAACAAAAAGCCAAAGAACTTTTTATTGTAAAAGAAGCACATATGAATGACTTGTATGTTGGTAAATATATAAGAAAAAATAATGATTTGGCTCACCCTTTAATCAACGATGCTGCCATTAAGAAAACAGAACTTTCTGATTTTATTTCTTCAGATAATGAAGAAATCATCTGTAGCGATTGTCATGAGTTTTTAGACTACTTAATTAAGCCAAGCCTTTTAGAAACAAATAATCATGCAAAAGGTCTATTACACTTAGCCTGTTATCTCGATGATTTAGATACCAGATTGAAAAATCCTGAAGAGGTATACCCCTCTTATCTTTCAGGCACCGATCAATGGAAGAGAGTTAAATAAATGGAAGTTTTGCAAATTCTAATTTTGTCAGTCATTCAAGGCTTGACTGAATTTTTACCTGTATCTAGCTCTGCGCACTTGATAATCACTTCCTCAATCTTAGGTCAAGAGACCCAATCAATCACTGTTGATATTTTTGCTCATGGTGGAAGCTTATTTGCAGTAATTATTTATTTTAGAGCAGAACTAGCTAAAGCTTTAAGAGATTATAAATTATCTTCAGGCGATTCATTTTTAAATAAATTATTGCTTGGATCCTTACCAATATTAATTACAGGATTTTTATTAAGAGATTTCATTTCAGAAAATTTAAGGACTCTAGACATTATTGCGCTTTCAACTATTTTTTTTGGTATTCTTCTTTGGATTGCTGATAGAGCTTCAAAAGAACAAACGCCTTATGAATCAGTAACCTTTAAACATGCTTTTTTCATTGGCTTAGCTCAATGCTTGGCCTTGATTCCAGGAACCAGCCGTTCAGCGATCACAATAATTTGTGCTTTATTCTTGAGTTACTCTAGAACGGTTGCCTCAAAGTTTGCTTTCATGCTTGCAATACCTACTTTGGGAATTATTTTCTTTTCTGAAATTATCGCCTTAGGATTTGCCTCATCAGAAATAAATTGGCTTGATGTTCTTTTGGTTTCAACCTTTTCGTTTTTAAGTTCTTACTTATGCATTGGAATTTTTTTAAACCTCATCGAACGAATAGGTTTTACACCTTTTGTTGTCTATAGAGTTTTACTCGGGATTTTTTTATTGTTTTTAGCCTACTAATTGTCTTTTAATGCTCCACCCACTATATTTTTGAACCACATAAAAGATATAGGATATGAATCTAACAATTCCAGGAATCTTTGTTTCTTTCGCAAAAACTTCTCTTTTTAATAAGCTTTCATACCAATCATTAACATTGGGATGAAGAATATGTATTGGATATCTTGCAGCCTTAAGTCTTGAAACATAAATAAACCATGCAATATCGGGTAAGGTTAGTTCGTTACCCAAAATGTAGGTATGGTGAGAAAGTTTTTCATTTATTTCATCAAGATGGAGTTTGAGATTCAGTAAAGATTTGGTTGCAACTTCGTCTGTGATCCCTACTTTTTTATAATTCTCCCAAAACTTTCTATTTGCATCATCTTCTGAATCCTCATTTCCATGCAAGGTAGCCTTTGATGCAGATTTTTCTTGAATTTTTACGTTATTCAAGAATTTTGGAACTAAAAATTTAAAAGTAACATTTCGGATGTCTAAATGCAGATCATTTTCTTCAATCATCATTTGATTTATCTCTTCTTCTTTATCTTTAGGTATCAAACTCAAGGTGGGGAACTTATTATCCAAATACTTAAGGATGTCATTACTCTCGATATGAACTTCTCCGTCATCAACCAAAACAGGAACCAATGATCTAGGAGTAATACCTTGAAAGTAAGGAGAAAAGTTTTCTTTTTTTTGAAGATTTATATGATGGCCTGTGTAATCTATGTTTTTTAGACCCATAAAAATTCTTGTTTTCATTGAACAAGCAGAAAAAGTGAAATGAAAGAGATGGATTCCTTTCCAAGACAGGACTTCTTTTGTTTTAATATCTTCTTGTCTGAGTTTAACCATCGTTTTTTACTGACATGAATAATTTTACAGAAAGAAAGCCATTTGTATCCTATCTTTCGAAAAATGAAATCAGATTTGCAGAAAAATTTGCATCCAAACACGGTTTGGAATTAATCACACCCAGAAACTTAAGGATTTCCAAAACTCACAAGCAAGTAATTTGGGCATCAGCCAAAAATCTTGCATTGCAAGATTTGGCAATAAAAAACTCAAAACCTTTTGTCATAGATTACATGGATTTTAAAAAAATTATGGCCAAATCATCTTTGCTTAAGAAATGTTTTTCCAAAAAAGATATTGGGAGAAAGGTGATTGATTTGACCGCAGGATATTGTATTGATGCTTTAGAAATAAGTTTCCTTGGATATTCAGTCACTGCTATAGAGAAAAAATCTTGGCTGTATGAATTTACAAATCAATGTCTGCAAAACTCAAAACATAAAGATTTGCAACATGCTATTAATCGAATAGATTTTATAAATGGCGATTCTTTGGATCTCTTAAAAAAATATTCGGATCATGAGATTGTTTATCTGGATCAAATGTTTGAACAAAAAAATGATGCAAGAGCCAAAAAAGAAATACAATTCTTAAGAAATTTAGATTTTGAAGAATTTGATTTAAATAGATTTAAAAAGTCTCTGAAACAAAACAATTTCAAGAAAATCATTTACAAATCAGCTCTGTATAGCAACATGAACTCGCTTATCAACTTAAAACCTTCCCGTGTTATAAAAGGCAAGGCATTTAAATACAATATATTTATTGTAGACCAGGAGAACGCATGAATTATCAAAAAGACGTATCTAACTTTATGATCTTAGGAGAACAAAAAATAGCTTCAGATCTAAATCTTAAAAATGAGCAAACTCAGCTTTATATGAATTTGATCAAAGAAGAGTTTGAAGAGACAGCGAAAGCATTTGAGGATGAAGACTTGGTTGAGGTTGCTGATGGTCTTGCTGATATGGTTTGGGTCATTATGGGTATGTGCAATAGTGTAGGCATAGATTTTGATAAGATTTGGGAAGAAGTGAAAAGCTCAAATATGAGTAAATTTGTTGATGGAAAATTCATTAAAAATGATGCCGGGAAAATTATGAAGCCGGAGACTTATTTCAAGCCAAACATCAAAAAAGCTTTGGGTTTGTAGTCCATGCCGCCTTGACGGCGGCATGTTTTGGGGGGAGATTATTCTGTAATTAATTCGCCTGAATTAATTTGAATGACTTTTGCCTTTTCCGACTCTGGAATTATCCTTTCTAGGTTTATTTTTAATAAACCATTCTTTAGATCGGCGGTTTTTACAACGACTTCCGGAGCAAGAGAGAATTGCAATTTAAAGGCTCTCGCAGCAATACCTTGATGCAAGACTTCTCCAGAAGAATTTTTAGATCCTTCATGAGTGATGCTCAAGTTATTTTCTTTAGTTTCGACTGTTAAATCGTCTTCACTAAGACCTGCAACTGCAACCTCGATGGTAATATCATTGCCTTCACGTTTGATGTTGTAAGGTGGATAAGACCTTGAATCTTCTCCTATCTCGCTGAAAGTTCTCAATGAATCGAACAGACTGTCGAATCCTAAAAACCTCGTTGAAAAGAAAGGATCTGATAAATTTAATAAACTATTTTTCATAATAAACTCCTTAATTTAAGCAAGTTAATAAAAAGACACCTCATTCGAGCATGTCAACCTACGGAAAGACCCAATAACGGCAATCTTTCTCAATATTTATATGGAGGTATTTATTATTTTTTCAAGGCTTTACGGAGTGCTTTTGGAAAGTTCTTTTAGCCAATTTGGCTCTAAAAACTTATTGGCATCTTTTTCTAATCGTTGAGTTATTCTGGTGGGATAAAGCATTCCCTTATCATCCTCACGGACATATTTATTTTCTATTAAACGACTTAAGAAAACATCAAACATCCATTTTTCAGAAAATTCTGGAGTCAGTCTTGCTTGAGTTTTTTCTAAATTTTTAAGTATTTCTAGAGAATTTCTTTCCAATTCATTTTTTGAAATATGTTCTGCTGAATTTTTCCATAATTGAGAAATCAGAACATAAAATCTATCAA
>CACOBG010000013.1 GCA_902625415.1 uncultured SAR86 cluster bacterium | reverse complement strand
CAAAACCAAACTTATCTGTCACAAGAATTAATTCACCAGACAAAGAAAAAAAATCAAATGTAAAACAGGACTTTACTGGATCTATTGACTTCGACGAAGCAGAAAGAAAAAGATTGAATGCTCAAAATGAGTCAGCGGAAGAAGAAAAAAAGAAAGCCAAAGCAAAAACAAAAGTTGTCAGAAAAACAAAGCAGGAACCCCAAAAGAAAATTCCTCAAAACTTAAAAAAGGATAAAAAAACATTTAAAGATAGCTCCAAAGAAGATCAAAGAGAGCAAGAGGGAGAAAAATTTCTAGAAAAAAACTTTGAAAATGTTCAAAAATTTGAAAAACCACAAGAATTCATCCAAAAAGAAGTAAAAATTCCTGAAACCATTGTCGTATCGGATCTTGCTAAAGAACTATCTATTAAATCATCGGATTTGATTAAATCATTAATGAATAGCGGCGTTATGGTCACTTTAAATCAAGCTATTGATCAGGAGACAGCTATTTTAGTTGTTGAAGAGTTAGGACACATTGGCGTTCCTCAAGACGTTGAATCTGAAGAGGAAAAAATTCTTGAGCATATTGTTTATGAAGGAGATGAAGAGCTGAGGAATCCTGTAGTTTCAGTTTTAGGACACGTTGATCATGGAAAAACTTCAATACTTGATTTTATTAGAAAATCATCTGTAGCTGATCAGGAAGAAGGAGGAATTACTCAAGGAATTGGTGCTTATCAGGTAGACCGAAATAATCAAACCATTACATTTATCGATACTCCTGGACATGCAGCCTTTTCAGAAATGCGAGCAAGAGGAGCCAACTCCACAGATATCGTTGTCTTAGTTGTTGCTGCCGATGACAGTGTTCAACCCCAAACAGAAGAGGCTTTTAATCATGCAAAAGCTGCAAATGTTCAGGTGATAGTTGCAGTAAATAAAATTGATAAGCCCAATTCAGACATAGAGAAAGTAAAAGGAGATCTATCAAAAATGGGTCTTGTCCCCGAAGATTGGGGCGGCGATACTCAGGTAGTTCCTGTATCAGCAAAAACTGGTGAGGGAATAGATGACCTAATAGAAAATATAACCTTACTTTCTGATATGCTGGAATTAAAAACTAATCATGATGGTCCAGCGTCCGGAGTGGTTTTAGAATCTGGAGTTAAAAAAGGTGAGGGAGCTGTTGCGACTCTTCTGGTTCAAAGAGGTACTTTAAATAGTGGGGATTTTGTCTTAATTGGAGATCAATTTAGAAAAATAAGGAGCCTCAAAAACTTTTTAGGATCTCAAATTAAAACTTCTCCGCCATCATCTCCTGTTGCAATCTCTGGACTTGAATATCCTCCAAATGCTGGACAAGAGTTCATGGTTGTTAAAGACGAAAAGGCCGCTAAGAGTTTATCTGAAGAAAGAGCTAGTAAAAGTAGAGACAATAGATTGGCTAAAAAGGGAGTGGTCAGTTTAGATGGTATTTTTGCAGGCGCTGGAGATTCCGCAAAACCTTCGGTAAATTTAATAATTAAAACAGATACAAACGGTTCTGCAGAAGCAATTGCAGGTGCTATAAATAATTTAAAAGTAGAAGACGCAAAGATCAAAATAGTCTTGGATGGCGTCGGCCCAGTTTCAGTAAACGATGTAAATTTAGCTGTCGCTTCAGAAGCCGTTATTCTAGGATTTAATGTAAGGTCTGATGCAGCAGCAGAAACTCTTGCAGAAACCGAAGAGATAAAAATTCAATATTTTGGAATAATTTATGACTTGCTTGATGCTGTAAAAGAAATAATTGAAGGTTCTCTTGAGCCTGAAATCAAAGAGGTTACAGTTGGAATTGCAGAAGTAAAGGATACCTTTAAATCACCGAAATTTGGTTTGATAGCTGGTTCAATTGTTATAGAAGGAGCAGTGATAAAAAATCTTCCAATTCGAGTTCTTAGAGACAATATTGTTATTCATGAGGGTAAGCTCGATTCCTTAAGAAGGTTTAAAGATGAGGCGAGTGAAGTAAAAAGCGGAACTGAATGTGGAATTGGTATCGAAAATTATAACGATGTAAAAGTTGGAGATAAAATAGAAGTTTTCGAAAGAACAGAAACTGCTAGAAAAATTTAATTGTTTAGTTCAAAACCGTATAAAAGAGCTCAAAGAGTTTCAGACAATATCAGACGAGAAATAGCTAATATATTTAGTTTTGAGATTAGTGATCCGAGACTAAAGGGTCTCACAGTGACTGAAGTTCAGTTAAGTGATGACTTATCATCTGCAAGAATATTTCTTTCAAACTATTTAAATCAAGAATTAAATGAAAATCAGGATAACCTTACTAAGGCCTTGGAAAATTCAAAACCATTTGTCAAAAAAAAGTTGGGACAAAATATTAAATTAAAAAAAATGCCTGAACTTTTGTTTTTTATTGATCAACAGGATAACCAAGTTTGATATCTGGATTAATAGTTCTAAACAAACCTTCTGGAATTTCTTCAGGAGAGTTTATTAGAAAGTTAAAACCTTTTCTTGATGATTCTAAAATCGGACATTCTGGCACTCTAGATCCTTTAGCTAGTGGCGTAGTACTTGCATGTCTGGGTCAGATGACTAGATTCACAAATTTTTTAGCAAACGAAAGGAAGACTTACATCGCAGAAATGATGTTTGGTATTCAGACAGATACTGGAGATTTAGATGGAAAAATTGAAAGGAAACATAAAAAAATACCAACAAAAAATGACTTCAATAAAATTAAAAAAAAATTTATCGGCTGTCTTAATCAAGAAGCCCCTAAATATTCTTCTTTAAAATATAAAGGAAAGCCTTTGTATCACTATGCTAGGAAGAATAAAGAAGTTCCAAAGAAAATAAGAGAGATAGAAATTTATAAATTAGATTTAATTTCAGTTTATCAGAACAAGTTCAAGTTTTTAGTAGAATGCGGAAAAGGAACTTATATAAGATCTCTTGTTAAAGATTTAGCAAAGGATTTGGATTGTGTTGCAGTTTTATCTAATTTACAAAGAACCATTTCTGCTGATCATGATCTTAGTGAAGCCCATGAAATTGAATCGATAAATGGGGAAAATATTAAAAGTAAAATAATTCAAATGGGGGATGCACTTAGAAGCTTAGATAAGCTACAATGCGCCACAGAAATAATAGATAGGATAAAAAAAGGCCAAAAAGTATTTTTGAAAGAGGCCGAAGTAAAAAGCAAATACCTGAGATTGTTTGACGAAAAAAATAAATTCGTTGGAATTTTAAAAAACATTAACGGTTTAGTTTCACCCAAAAGGTTAATATCTATAGAAAATTAAATAACTAAGGAGGAAGTTCTTGAGTTTAGAAACAAAAACAAAGGAAGAGATTATTTCAAAGTTTGCCCAATCTAAGGGAGACACAGGTTCGCCAGAAGTTCAAATAGCTTTGTTAACGGCAAATATCGAGTCTTTACAAGCTCATTTCAAAGACCACGCTAAAGATCATCACTCTAGGCAAGGACTTATAAGAATGGTTAACACAAGGCGTAAGCTGTTAGATTATTTGAAGAAAAAAGATCCTAAAAGATACAGTTCTATTCTCTCAGAATTAAACCTCAGAAAGTAACTTAGAGTTACATAAATTAAGGAAAATAAATGAATGATATGAAAGTTATATCTTGCACAAGAGAAATTGCAGGAAGAAATGTTACGTTGGAAACAGGTAAGGTTGCTAGACAAGCAACCGGATCGGTGATTGCCTCTTCTGGAGATACTAAAGTTTTGGTAACAGTAGTCGCTGGACAGGACAAATCTGATCAAGGATTTTTCCCTCTGACTGTAAATTACATTGAAAAATTTTATGCTTCAGGAAAAATCCCAGGAAGTTTTTTTAGAAGAGAGGGGAGGCCTTCTGAAAAAGAAGTCCTAACTTCAAGGCTAATAGATAGGCCAATTAGACCTCTATTCCCAAAAGGCTTCGGCAGAGAAGTGCAGATCATCTGCACGGTCTTATCTATGGACAAAAATGATGATGCAGATGTTATCTCTATTATAGGCGCATCAGCTGCACTTCAACTCTCAGGACTTCCTTTTCAAGGTCCACTATCTGCAGCAAAAGTTGGTTTCATAGATGGGAATTATGTTCTAAACCCATCCTTAGAAGACCTAGAAAATACCTATCTAAACATGATGGTGGCGGGCTCGCAAGAAGCGATATTCATGGTGGAATCGGAAGCAAAAGAGCTTTCAGAAGATCAAATGCTTGGCGCTATTCTTTTTGCTCAAGCTGAAATGCAACCTAGTTTAGAGTTAATAGAAGAATTAGTTTCGCAAGCTTCAATTTCTCCGATTGAGTATGAAGCTAAGGAAGAGGACACTGAAACAAAAGAAAAGGTTAAAAGTCTAATTTCTGAGGAATTATCCGAAGCTTATCAAATAGCAGAAAAGGCAAACAGACAAGAAAAAATTGCCGAATTAAGAGAAAAAGTTAAGACATCTTTTGAAGATCCTGAAGATGAGAAAATTGATGAAGCTCTCAGTCAATTTAAATCTTTAGAATCTGAGATTGTCAGATCAAGATTATTATCCGGAGAATCAAGAATTGATGGAAGAGATTTAGATACAGTCAGACCTATAGCTATTGAGGTAGGAGTTTTACCACAAGCTCATGGCTCTGCATTATTTACTAGGGGTGAGACCCAATCTATTTCTGTAGCAACTATGGATTCATTGAAACTCTCTCAATTAATAGATTCATTGCATGGAGACTTAAAGGATCCTTTTATGCTGCATTATAATTTTCCTCCTTTCTCTGTTGGAGAAGCAGGAATGGTTGGAAGCCCAAAACGAAGAGAAATTGGTCACGGGAAACTTGCAAGAAGAGCTTTAGAAGCAGTCCTCCCCAATCCAGCAGATTTTGAATATGCAATTAGAGTTGTATCAGAAATTACCGAATCTAATGGTTCAAGTTCTATGGCTACAGTTTGCGCTTCAAGTTTAGCAATGATGGATGCCGGAATTCCGTTAAAAAAACCCGTAGCAGGAGTTGCTATGGGATTAGTAAAAACTGATGATCAACACTGCGTCATAACCGATATCTTAGGAGATGAGGATCATCTTGGAGATATGGATTTCAAAGTAGCAGGAACAGATGATGGAGTAACTGCTTTGCAAATGGATATAAAAATTGCTGGGATAAACGAGCAAATTCTTGAAGACGCCCTAAATAAAGCCCATACAGCAAGAAATCATATTTTAGGAGAAATGAATAAGGTTTTATCTGAAAGCAGGTCTGAATTGTCTCCTTTAGCTCCTCAAGCAATCGAGCTCAAAATTCCTAAAAACAAAATTGGTGAAGTCATTGGTAAAGGCGGAGCAAACATAAAGAAACTTACCGAGGAAACCAATACAAACATAGATATTTCCGATAATGGCTCTGTAAAAATTTATGGTCGCAGTAAGGAAGAACGAGAAGATGCTCTACAAAAAATCGAGTTTATTACATCTGATCCTGAAGTAGGTTTGGTGACCTTGGGGACCGTAGAAAAAATAGTAGATTTTGGTGCTTTTGTTTCTTTTGATAACGGAAGAGAAGGTTTAGTACACATTTCAGAAATTTCTGAAGAGAGGGTAAAAAACATTGCTGATTACCTCGTTGAAGGAGAAGAAGTTGAAATCAAAGTTATCGGAATAGATGACAGAGGAAAAGTAAAACTCTCAATGAAAGAAGTATCATCTGAATAAAAATTCTGTTTTAATTAAATTAGAAATTTGATAAATTAATGCCCTTGGGAGATAGAATGACCTTTCTAAAAAAAGCTAATCAAAAGTACCTATTTTATGGCTTTATAGCTTTATTTTTAATTGGCTGTGCCAACCCCGTATGGTGGTATAGAAGTCCTACATCCGACTACACGCATTTCGATTTTGACCCAACAGAGCTAAATTGTATTGAGTTGACAGAGCAAGTAATAAGAGTTTCAGCAATTATTTCCGATTTGGCTGCAAAATTAACAGAGCAGGCTGACAGAGATACAGGTTATGCCTCTTTTGGGTTTGAAACAAATAATCCTAGAACAGGTCAAAACTTTTTTGGCTTCAGATCTACTGCTGTAGATCCCAAAGTAGTTGAATACAAAGAAACACTTGCAGTTTTAGAAGAAATGCAAACTTTACTTATTGATAACTGCGCCCCAGACCAAGTAAATCCTTAATTTTTTTAATTTATTGGTGGCTATGGGTAGACTTGAACTACCGACCTCAGCATTATGAATGCTGCGCTCTAACCAGCTGAGCTACATAGCCAAAAAATGGATTCTCTTTGTAGTTAGACTAATTGTCAAGATTCTAAACATTAAATCTAAATAAAATTATATCGCCGTCTTTAACTTCGTAATCTGATCCTTCAGATCGCCATTTCCCTTGAGCTTTTGCACCTTGCTCTCCGTCAAATTCAATAAAATCTTTGAAAGATACAGTTTCGGCTCGAATGAATCCTTTTTTGAAATCGGTATGGATTACTCCCGCAGCATCTGGAGCTTTGGTTCCATTTTTTATTACCCAAGCTCTAGATTCTGATTGACCCGATGTAAAGAAAGTTTGTAATCCTAAAGTTCTAAAAGCAGTTTTTATTAATTTATTTAGACCTGGCTCTTCTAAACCTACAAGATCAATAAGTTCCTGCCTGCTTTCATTTTCAAGCTCACTTATTTCAAATTCTATTTGGTTACACATTTCAATTAATTGCGAGCCATTTGAAACAGCTTTTTCTCTTAATTTTTTTAGACCATCGGTTTCTTCCATATCCTCATTCAGGTTTGCAACAAAGATGACTGGTTTTGCAGATAGAAGGCCAACTTCACTTACAAAAGTTTTATTTTCGTCATCCTGTAAATATTCAAAAAGAGAATCTCCTTTTTTGAGAATGGTTAAAATATCTTCTATTTTAGAAAGATCTTTTAACGAATCTTTATCTCCACTTTTTGCTTTTCTTACAATTCTTTCTTTTGTTTTTTCTAAAGATTCTATATCTGCCAAGATTAATTCCATTTCTATTATTTCAACATCTGAAATTGGATCTACTTTTTCATTTACATGAGTAACCTCGTTATCTTCAAAGCACCTGACAACGTGAATAATTGCTTGAGTTTCTCTTATATGACCTAAGAACTTATTTCCTAAACCTTCTCCTTTGGATGCGCCTTCAACCAAACCGGCAATATCAACAAATTCAACAGTGGCAGGAATAACTTTTTCAGATTTCGATATTTTTGAAATTTTATCCAGTCTTTCATCAGGTAATTCTACTATTCCATGATTAGGTTCAATCGTACAAAAAGGAAAGTTTTCCGCGGCAATTTTCGAGGCAGTGAGGGCATTAAATAGTGTTGATTTGCCGACATTAGGCAAGCCAACTATTCCACATTTTAAAGACATTAGTTGTTCAGTTTGTTTAAGGCTGTGTCCCAATCTTCTTGAAATATAAATTCCATGACGGAAAGCCCTTTATCTATGCATTGCAGGCGATCTATCTTTTCCTCTTTTTTTCCTTTCTGAATCACATACTTATTTACTTTTTTCTTATCTCCTGGGTGATCAATTCCAATTCTAATTCTTTTAAATTCTTGTGATCCCAGATTTTCGAAAATACTTTTCAAACCATTGTGTCCCCCATGTCCTCCGCCTGCTTTTAATTTTATTACTCCAGACTTCAAGTCAAGATCATCATGAATGACAATAATATTTTCTATATTTGTATTAAATTTATTTTTTAATAACTTTAAAGCTGCTCCGCTGTGATTCATAAAAATAGAAGGAATTGCAAAAATAATTTTTTTATTTTGGATAACTACTTCTGCCAAAAAGGATTTTAAAGTTTTCTTTTCTTTTAAATCAAAAGAGTATTTTTTTTGAGCTTCAAGGATAAAGTCTGTTCCAACATTATGCCTAGTATTGGAATATCTTGAACCTGGGTTACCTAGGCCAACGACTAGAAAAGAGCTCATGAAAACTTAGGAAAGTTAGTCTTTAGATTCTTCCTCAGAGCCACTTTCATCTACAGCATCTTTAGTTTCAGACTCCTCGCCAGTTGATTCTTCAGATTCATCTTGTTCGCCTTCAGAAGGCTCATCGTCAATATCAAGAGCAGCTCTAGTAACGTTCACACTGGCAACTGGTTGGTCTTGATTGTTAAGAATGTTAGTACTTAGAGAAACTCCTTCAGGAAGGATAATTTGAGATTGCATAACGTTTGAACCTATTTCAAGGTCTTTCATATCAACCTCAATAAATTCTGGAAGATTTTGAGCATTACAAGTCAATTCAATTTCATTTTTGAGATGTGAAATCATCCCACCTTGTTGTTTTACCCCGATACAAACCTCTTCATTGATGAATTTTAGAGGCACATTAATTGTGATATTAGTTTTCTCACTGACGGCTTGAAAGTCGACGTGGATCGGTCTGTCATTAGAAGGGTTTACCTGAACCTCTTTCAAAATAACTTTTACGGCACCATCATTTTGATTCAACTCGATCACTTGAGAAAAAATACTGGGATTTTCAAGAATTTTTACTAAATCTTTTTCTAAAATTTTAACCAGTTTAGGATCATTCTCTTGGCCGTAAACTATTGCAGGAATCTCTCCTGATTTTCTCAAGATTTTTGCTGAAATATTATTTTCTCTTATTTCGGCAGATATAGATGTCGATTCACTCATTATTATAAAAACATTTGGCTAATGGATTCTTCTTTATTAACCCTATTTATAGCCCCAGCTATAGTTTTATCCATAGAAATGGTTTTAATCTTTTTAGTTGATGAGGCCATTTCTGAAAGCGGAATTGTATCAGTAACAATTAATTCGTCTAGTCTTGAATTACTAATATTTTTTAAAGCATCTCCAGAAAGCACCGCATGAGTAGCATAACTAACGACTTTTTTAGCACCTGACTCCTTTAAAGCTTCAGCAGCATTACAAATTGTTCCAGCCGTATCAATAATATCGTCAACAAGAATACATGTTTTGTCTTTTACATCTCCAATGACGTTCATGACCTGAGATTGATTTTCCTTTTCTCTTCTTTTATCGATTATTGCTAAATCGGCATCATCTAAAAACTTAGCTAATGCTCTTGCTCTTACTACTCCTCCAACATCAGGAGAAACCACCATTTGATTTTTATACTTTGTCTTAACGATATGATCAAAAATAACGCTTGTTCCATAAACATTATCAACTGGAATATTAAAGAAGCCTTGAATTTGATCTGAGTGCAGTTCGATAGTAAGAACTCTGTTGGCACCAGCACTTTGCAACATATCTGCAACTAATTTTGCACTTATCGGAACTCTTTCGGATCTAACTCTCCGATCTTGTCGAGCATAACCAAAATAAGGTATCACTGCTGTAATTCTTGATGCTGATGCTCGTCTCAAAGCATCAATCATTATGATCAATTCCATTAGATTATCATTTGCTGGAAAACAAGTAGACTGAATTATAAAAACATCCTTTCCCCTAACGTTTTCTTCAATTTTGATATTCATTTCTTGATCGCTGAATCTTCCCACAGTTGCTTTTCCAAGTGGTCTATTGAGTTTTTTAACGATTTTCTTTGCTAAGCCAGGATTAGAATTTCCGGAGAAAATGACTAAGTTGTTTTTAGAATTCATTTTTATTTTTGGCTGGGGTGGATGGATTCGAACCATCGCATGGCGGCATCAAAAGCCGCTGCCTTACCGCTTGGCTACACCCCAGAATTAAGCAGTTCATTTAATAAAGGCGATTTGTTAATAGTATTAGTAATAACATATGCTATTTTTCTTGGTGCATTATCCATTATTTCCTTTCCCTCTTCAAAAGAATTAATTTTTGTGAACATGCTACTTCCTGTTCCTGATATGTTTACTTTGTTATTCTTACTTAAAAAGTCAAATGCTTCTCTGACCTGAGGATAATTTAACAAAACCCACTCTTCAAAAAAGTTTCCCTTTAACCTATGTCTTTTATTTGAAATTTCCTCTGATGTTACAGCGTTATATGCATCTTTTGTGGATATTGAACATTCAGGAAATAGAATCATGACTAGATTTTCTGGAAATTCCTCAGGCTCAATTATCTCTCCTATTCCAGAGACTTTTCCAGATAGACCTTTTAAAAAAAATGGTATATCCGATCCTATAGATTTACCCAGATCTAATAAAACGTCCAAGGATAAATTGAGTTTTGCGAGACTGTTAACTGCTAGCATTGCAGTTGCCGCATTGGAACTACCGCCTCCGAGTCCAGAGCCGAGAGGAATGTTTTTTTCAATTTTTATAGAATAATTAAGTTCGGTACCACAAAAGGACTCAATTTTTTTCAAAGCTTGAGTAACTAGGTTTTCTTCTTGGGATACTTGAAATTTTGTTGTTGAAACTGATAGTTTATTTGAAGAAGAAATTTCGATTTTGTCTCCCCAATTTAAAAATTGAAAATCTGAATCTATATCATGGAAGCCATCAGATCTCTTTCTTATTATTTTCAAAGATAAATTAATTTTTGCTGGAGAACTAAATATCATTGAGTTTCAGTGACAATCTAAATTTTTGATAATTTCCTTGAATAATTAGACCTGATTTATTTGTTAAATGCTTTTTTAGTTTAAGATTTTGCAAGGTAAAATTTTGACATTCGATATTTGTACATTTGAAAAAGAACCATTTAAG
>CACOBG010000012.1 GCA_902625415.1 uncultured SAR86 cluster bacterium | reverse complement strand
AAAGGGAGCCCTATATATCTTAAAGATAACAAAGGGTTAGAGACAGAGACGTCTATGGTGAAGTTAAGATCAAATGGAGAATTAATTTTTCCATCAAAACTAAATATTAAAAATTATTAATTAAAATGCGTATTGAGGGAAAAAAACTTAAAAAAGTTTCAAATAAAATAAATATTCTCGAGAGCATAGATATCTCTATTACCTCAGATACTATATATGGTTTACTAGGACCAAACGGAGCAGGTAAGACATCTTTGTTCTCTATTCTGGCTGGTTTAAGCAAACCCTCTGAAGGTGAAGTACTCTTTGATTCAAAAATAGTTGACGACCTAAGTTTTGAAAAAAGATCTGAATTAGGGGTTATTTACCTGCCTCAAGAGCCTTCAGTATTCAGAGAACTCACCGTTGAGGAAAATATAAAGGCCGCACTTGAAGCAAAAAAATATGAAAAGAAAGAAATTGGTAACAAGTTTACTAGAATCTCTGAAGAATTTGATCTGATAAACATCAAAACTCAAAAATGTAATTCTTTATCTGGAGGTCAAAGAAGAAGAGTTGAAATTGCTAGAGCAATTGCGTTAAACCCCAAACTTATATTACTTGATGAGCCTTTTGCAGGAATTGATCCTCTGATTATAAATGAGATTAAGACTTTGATCAAAAATCTAAAAGAAAAAGGTATTGGGGTTCTAATAAGTGATCACAATGTAAATGCTACTTTGGATATTTGTGATTACATTTATGTTATTAACGCAGGAAAAGTTATCGCTCAAGGAGTTCCGAATGAAATTGTACAAAATGAAATCGTCAAACAGGTTTATCTTGGCGAAGTGACATAGACAAAATTTTTATTGTCCGTAAGTAAGTTTTATCCTCAAATATCTCAAAACTCCGTAAATAATCGGCCAAAATAAACTAGAGATAATTGTTAAGATCAATAGTTCAAAAATAATGGATAAGGTGAAATTATTGGAAATCAAAATGAAATAAATTTGATAAATAAAAACAATAAATGCCACAATCAAAGATTGTTGCAACCTAAATAAAGCTCTAAACCTATGGAAGTATCTTTGCGAAAAGTAAGATGTCAAAAGAAAGATAATAACATGAATTCCTAAGAGGTATCCCAAAGAGATATCTAAAATAAAACCAGATAGCATAGTCCAAAAAAAACCTATATTTCTGGGCGTTGCTACATTCCAATAAATTAAAGTCATTAGGGTAAGAGGCAAAGTTAGCCTAGATAGCAGGAAGTCATTTAAAAAGACTTCAACCATTGAAGCGATAATTAAAGTAAGTCCTACAAAAAAATAAAAATTAAAAATTGAAGGTTTTTTATCATCAAGACTATTCATGGCTTAGTAAATAAAATTGTAGAGCCAAAACTAAAGTCAAAAGTATTTTCAACTGTAATTTGCAAAAAGTTTGATTGATCATTTTCTTTTATTTCGGTTACCCTTCCGAGCAAAAAACCTTCAGGAAACTTGCCTCCCAATCCAGACGAAATGATTTCATCCCCTTTTTTAATATCTCCATTTTTTTTGAATTCTTCAATTTGAAATGTTTTAGGCTTACCTGTACCAACTATAATTATATTTTCTAGAGTCCTAGAATTCTTTGCTGGAATTTTTATAGACGCGTTGTGAAGAGGTAATATTTTTATTGAATTATTAAGTAGTTCATCTATTACTCCGATTAAACCAAAAGTATTAAAAGCAATCATATCTTTTGTAATATTATTTGATCTGGTTTCAACAGAAACAATTTCTTTAGGAAATTTTTTAAAATCTGTGATTTTGCCTAAAAATATTTTTCTTTCCTGAAAACTCTTACTTAGATCAAAAAGGTCCTCAAGCTCATTTAAAGAAGTTTTTGTATTTTGAAGAGCTAGATTTTGATTTTCTAAATCTCTTATCTGATTTCTTAACATATTTATTTCTTCAGAAAGTTTTTTTTGAGATGAAAAATAAGAATCAAAGGAATTAAAACTATCTTTTGCAAGGTATTCAATTTGTGTGAAAGGAGAAAAAATATATGACGAAACGATTCTTATTTTACTGCTTAAATCGAACGAATAATCTCCATACATTATAAGAAAACTAAAAAGGATCGCGGGATAGAAACGGCTTGCGCGCATTGACCCCGTAGTGAATATTGCTGATTGCGCGATATCGGTTTGTTTGTGTTCACCGCCGAACATGAAATTACTCCGTAGATAACAGATCTACATCAAACTTATCAATTATATCAAGGGCAATTCCTCCGCCTTTTACTACACAGGTCAAAGGATCATCGGCGACAATTACCGGAATTCCAGTTTGCTCAGATATCATTATGTCTAAGTCTGTAAGCAAGGCGCCTCCCCCTGTTAATACTATTCCTCTTTCAGAAATGTCCGCGCTAAGTTCCGGAGGGGATTGTTCTAGAGCATTTCTTATGGATTGAAGAATTGAAGATAGGGGTCCCGATATGGCTTCATAAGCTTCTAAGCTTGAAAAATTTATTGTATTTGGGACGCCTTCGGCTAAATTTCTTCCTCTGATTTCCATTGATTTATCTTCACTTTCAGGAGTTGCACAACCCACGGTTTCTTTTATCCTTTCGGCAGTTGATTCGCCTACCAAAACTCCATATTTCCTTCTTATATAAGAAACAATAGCTTCATTGAATCTATCGCCTCCCGTTTTCAAAGAGCTGGAAAAAACAACTCCATTAAGAGCAAGAATTGCTATTTCAGTTGTTCCTCCGCCAATATCCACCACCATTGAACCTGATGCCTCTTCAACCGGCAATCCAGCCCCAATAGCAGCTGCCATAGGCTCTTCTATAAGCCTTACTTCTCTAGCGCCTGCTTGAAGGGCTGATTCTCTTATTGCTCTTCTTTCTACTTGTGTTGATTGACAGGGGACACAAATCAATATTCTTGGACTTGGTTTAAAGAAATTTTCGCCATGAACAACCTGGATAAAATGTTGAAGCATCTTTTCTGTTACTTGAAAATCTGCGATAACTCCGTCTTTAAGTGGACGAATTGCTTCGATGTTTCCAGGAACTCTTCCAAGCATTCTTTTTGCTTCAGAGCCTACCGCAACCACTGATCTATGGCCCTCAGATTTTTTTATAGCTACTACGGATGGTTCATTTAGAACAATTCCCTTTCCTTTTGCAAAAATGAGTGTATTAGCAGTACCCAAGTCAATTGATAAATCTGTTGAGTAGATGCCTTTTAGAGCTTTAAGAACCATAATTTTGTAAATTTTTAAATAATTCGAATAGTAGTTGATTTTAAGTTGATATAAAATCTTCCTCTCTTTTAGTCATTATAATGAAAATTACTGAACAAGACCTTAAAAACATCTCTTTATTGAGTAAAATCAAGATAGATGAGGAGACATCTGACTCTTTGATAAAGGACCTGGAATCAATTTTGACTATGGTCAACAAAATGGATGAGCTAGATACTTCAAAAATAAATCCATTAACCCATCCCATAGAAAACACTCAGACTTTGAGAGAAGACATCATAAAAAAAGACATTGAAAGAGAAAAACTTCAAGAACTTTCTAAGGAAAAAGAATCTGGTTTTTATCTTACCCCTAAAGTAATTGAATAATTATGAGTGAATTAATAAATCTTTCTTTGACAGATCAAATAATTGGGCTAGCTGATAAATCTTTCTCATCTAAAGAGATTACAGGAGCATATTTAAATGAAATTAAGAAAAAAGAATCACTAAATTGTTTCATTTCAGTCTTTGAAGAAGAATCAGAAGAAAAAGCCCTAATGGCAGATGAAAATATTTCTAAAAACAAAGCTAGGCCTTTAGAAGGGATTCCAATTGCTCACAAAGATATTTTTTGTATTAAAGATAAAAAAACAACTTGTGGCTCTAAAATGTTATCCAACTTTATTTCTCCTTATTCTTCCGAGGTTTTCTCTAAATTAGATACTGCCGGAGCAATTACCCTAGGAAAAACAAATATGGATGAATTTGCTATGGGATCTTCAAACGAAACAAGCTTTTACGGAAATGTTTTAAATCCTATTAACGAAAAACTTTCTCCAGGAGGCTCTTCTGGAGGATCAGCAGCTGCTGTTAGAGCCAATCTCTGCTCATTTGCAACTGCAAGCGATACGGGAGGCTCTATAAGACAGCCAGCTTCTTTCTGCGGAGTTACGGGTATAAAACCTACTTATGGAAGAGTTTCCAGATGGGGAATGATTGCTTTTGCGTCCAGCCTTGATCAAGCAGGAATAATCGCAAAAAATGCTAAGGATGCCGCTATAGCTCTCAAATATATGTCTGGATTTGATCGAAAAGACTCGACATCTTTGAATGAAGAAGTTAAAGATTTACAAAAGGAAGTTGATGCAGATCAAGAGCATGTAATTGGAATTCCTAAAGGACTAATTGAAAATATTAAAAATGTTCAGGTGCAGGATTCTTTCAAGAATGCTATTTCCATTCTTGAAAAGGATGGAGCAAAAATTGAAGAAATTAATTTACCTCATATTGAGTACTCCTTACCCGCTTACTATGTAATAGCTCCTGCAGAGTGTTCAGCAAATTTGGCTAGATATGATGGGATTAGATTTGGCCATAGAAGCGAGAGCGTATCTTCTTTAGAGGATCTTTATGTAAATTCAAGAACAGAAGGATTTGGCAGAGAAGTAAAGAATAGAATTTTTATTGGAACGTTTTGTCTTTCAGCGGGTTACTATGACGCTTTTTACAACAAGGCTTTGAAAATAAGAAATTTAATTAAGAGTGATTTTGATGAAGCTTTTAAAAAAGTTTCTTCAATAGCAATGCCCACTTGCTCTGACTCATCTTTTGAGCTGGGCTCAATAAGCGATCCTATAGAAATGTATGAACAAGACATTTATACAATTCCTGCAAACTTGGCTGGTTTGCCAGCGTTATCAATTCCATCAGGCACGGCTGACGAAATGCCAATTGGCCTTCAACTCATTGGAAACTATCTTGAAGAAGGAAGAATTCTAAACCTTGCAAATAAATTTCAAAAATTAACGGATTTCCATGAGTTTAAATAATTGGCAGCCTGTCATTGGATTGGAAGTTCATGTGCAACTTGCAACCAGAACAAAACTTTTTTCCTCTTCACCAATAGCCTTTGGTGCTGAACCAAATACCCAAGCTAGTGAAATTGACTTAGGGCTTCCTGGTGTATTGCCGGTATTGAATAAGGAAGCGATTTCTTGTGCTTTAAAGTTTGGTTGTGCAATAAATGCCGAAATATCTGAAAAAGTAATTTTTGCAAGAAAGAATTACTTTTATCCCGACCTGCCTAAGGGTTACCAAATAAGTCAACTAGATGATCCTATTGTCGGCAAAGGAAGTGTTGAAATAAAACTTGGTGAAAAATCAAAAATTATTGGTGTTACTAGGGCTCATCTTGAAGAAGATGCTGGGAAATCAATCCATGACTTGTACAGTAATAACTCTGCAATAGATTTGAATAGAGCTGGAACTTGCTTATTGGAAATAGTCTCTGAACCTGATCTTAGCTCTGCTGAAGAAGCAGTTGAGTATTTAAAAAAAATACATAGTATTGTTACATTTTTGGGAATCTCAGATGGCGATATGTCGCAAGGATCTATGAGGTGCGACGCAAACGTATCTGTTAAAAGGCCCAATGATCGAGAACTAGGAACAAGAACTGAATTAAAAAATATTAATTCTTTCAAATTTGTTGAAAAAGCAATTATCTTTGAAATAGATAGACAAATTAAAGAGTTGGAAAAGGGAGGAAAAATTATTCAAGAAACAAGATTGTATGATTCTAAAAAAAATCTTACGCGATCCATGCGTTCAAAAGAGGAAGCTAATGACTACCGCTATTTTCCAGAACCAGATTTAATTCCAATAAAAATCTCAAAAGATCAAATTAATGATGTGAGAAAAAATCTTCCTGAATTGCCAGAAATTATGAAAGAAAGGTTCATGAACTCTTACGAACTATCAGATGACAATGCTGAACTTGTGACAATAAATAAAGAAACTGCATTCTTTTTTGAAGAAGTATTGTCTTATAAAGTTTCTCCTAAAAATGCCGTAAATTGGATCACTGGAGACTTATTTGCCCTGCTTAATAAAAATGACACAAGCATTTCTGAATCTAAAGTAAACCCAAAGCATATTGCAGAGATAATTCAAAATATTGAAGACCAAAAAATTTCTGGCCCTTCTGCAAAAAAACTTCTTGAGATTGTATGGAGTGAAGGAGGAGAAATACAAGAGCTCATTCAGAAAGAAGGTTTAAAACAAATTTCTAGTGACGATGAAGTAGAAAAAATCCTTGACGAGGTGATTTCTGAAAATCAAAAACAATTTGAACAGCTAAAGTCAGGCAAAGATAGATTGCAAGGCTTTTTCGTTGGTCAAGTTATGAAGAAAACTTCGGGAAGTGCAAGCCCACAAGTTGTAAATAAACTTTTAAAGGATAAATTATCTAAGTAATGAACATAGATAAAGACTCGGCTACATAAGCAGGTTTTTCTTGGCCTTCTATCTCCATAACAACTTCGTATTTCAAAAGATATCTTCCGTCACCTTTGTCATCAACAGATAAAAGTGTTGATTTAGTCCTTACTTTTGAACCCACATTAACAGGTGTTAAAAATCGAACTTTATCAAGTCCATAATTAAAAACCATGGTCATACCCTCGGGAGCAACTTGAGGAGCTGGCAACCCAGCCATCAATGAGAGGGATAAGAATCCATGAGCTATTGTTGAACCAAAAAGTGGTGTAGCTTTTTCTGAATCAATATGAATGAATTGATGGTCATTCGTTGCATCAGCAAACTGATTTATTCTATCTTGATCGACTTTTAACCAATCAGAAGTCCCCATATCTTTACCAATGTAATCTTTTAAAGTGTCTGCAGGTACTAATCCAGCCATTGTTCTCTCCTTTTTTTATTTCATTAAATGATTTTTATAATCTTCTCGCAAACCTGTCTTGAGAAGTTTTCCTGTTGCTCCGTGGGGAAGTTCATCTATAAAGATAACATCATCAGGAAGCCACCACTTGGCTACTTTATCAGAAAGGTAATCCAATACTGAATCTTTATCACATTCTTCCAAACCATTTTTAACAATAAACAATAAAGGTCTTTCGTCCCATTTGGCATGAGCAACTCCAACAACACATGCCTCTGCTACTCCCGGATGTCCAACTGCCGTATTTTCTAGATCAATAGAACTAATCCACTCTCCTCCAGATTTAATAACATCTTTGCTTCTATCGACTATTCTCATGTAGCCATGAGTATCTATCGTTGCAACGTCTCCTGTATCAAACCAACCATCTTCCAGAGCAGTCTCATTAGATTTAAAGTAACGTTCAATAATTGCAGGTCCTTTGACCATAAGTCTCCCAAACGTTTTTCCATCATTAGGAAGAACCGTACCTTCATCATTTATTATTTTCATTGAACAACCGTAAACTGCTCTACCTTGGCTTGTTTGAATTTCATACCTTTCTTCAAGATCCATACCATCCATCTCTGGAATGAAGGAATTAAGTGTCCCAAGGGGACTCATTTCTGTCATACCCCAACCATGAAGTAAAAAACAATCATGTTTCTCTTGAAAGGCTTTAATCATAGCTTTTGGAGCTGCAGAACCGCCAACCAAAACACTTTTTACAGACTCAAGTTTGATATTGTTCTTTTCAGTATAATTAAGTAAGTCAAGCCATACCGTAGGAACTCCCATAAGCTGATTTACTTTTTCAGAAGTAATTAAATTACAAATTGATTCTCCATCAGTGAAGGGACCTGGAAAAACCATTTTGGCACCATACATAAATGAGGCATAAGGAATTCCCCACGCATTAACATGAAACATCGGCACTACAGGAAGCAAAACAGTTTCAGAAGTTAAATTCATTGCATTTCCAGCAGTAGCATACCAAGCATGCAAAACTGTAGATCTGTGAGAATATAAAACTCCCTTAGGATTTCCAGTTGTACCAGATGTGTAACACAATGATGATGCTGTATTCTCATCAAACTCAGGCCAAACTATTTCTTCAGATTCATCAACAATAAGATCTTCATAACAAATGAGATTTTTAATTGATGAGGATGGCATGTGCTCCTTATCAGTAAGTACCACAATTCCTTTGACTGTTTTAAGGTCAGATATGACATTTTCTATGATTTGTATGAAAGGCGCATCAACGAAGATGTATTTATCTTCGGCATGATTAACAATGTATTTAATGTCATCTGGAAACAATCTTGGATTAAGAGTATGAAGAACAGCTCCCAATCCAGAAATGCCAAAATAAAGTTCTAAATGGCGATAACTGTTTACTGCCATTGTGGCAATTATATCCCCCTCTTTAATATTTAAATTAAGCAAAGCATTGGCCAATTTCTTTGATCTTTTTGCAGAGTCTTTAATGGTATATCTGTGTATGCCTCCTTCTACAGTGTTGCTTACTATTTCGGTATTAGCGTTATTTTTTATAGCATGTTCTAAAACTCCTGAAATTAGAAGTTGTTCATTCATCATATTCCCTAACATAATTTCACCTTTTTTTTGTTAAACCCTTTTTGAATAAAGGAGAATATCTTCGCTCAAGAAATCCTTCAACCTCTTTTTTTGATTCTAAATGAAAAAGTTTTATATCGTTTAAAGAAGACATTAAAAATGGTTTCCATTCCAATAAAATTTCATCAAGAGGGTTTTCAAAAATAAATCGAATTGATTTTTTACTAATATTTAAAGCGCACTGTAATTCCTTTTCGTTCAACGTCTTAAATGGATCAGAGAAGATTGGTTTTAATTCTTTTGGTAAATATGGAATTTTCTGCTTCGGATTAAATAAATAATTTAATAAAAATTTATCTGTTTCTTTTAAACCAGTTCCATTAAGAAAGTGTCCCGCTATTGATTTGTTTAAAGATCTTCCTTTTAAGGGACCTAGAAACAATCTACTTGGGCAATAATCATTTGCATAAAAATTATCCCAAATGGCTATAGGATTTATAAAAAAATCTTGAATAGACTTTAGAGATGAATTATTAATCCTTTCGCTGATTACATTATCACCTGTCCAAAAAATAACTATGCGCTTATTTATATTTTCTTTTAGCCCTCCAAGATAGCCTTCATCAAATATCCCCTTTGATAAAGACAAATTATAAATTGACGGACAAAACCACATATTTTTTTGTTTTGGAAAGTGCATAGAAACTTCATTTAAAACTTCTGCATGTTTTTTTCCTAAATCTTTGTCCGCCGCTTCTTGACCAAAATTGGTTATATCAATGTCATCGAAGAAAATTGCTATTTCATCAAAACCTACTTTCTCGAGAGCATGAGATAATTTTCTTTTCAAAAGTTTTAAATTCTTTTTGGTGTCTCCAAAAAATTCTGAAGAAGGAGAAACGCAATAAACTTGTTTAATTTTTTTTGGAAGAATTCTTCTTTTAAGATTCTTATCAAGTTCCTTCCATCGATGACGCAAATAAATATCTTCTTTTGGTCCATAGAAGTAATGAGAAATGGGTATTTTCAAGTCTTTAAAGGCATCAATTGCTAACCTCCGAGAGTAATAACCTTCTATATAACCTTTAAACATGATTTAAATTCTACAGATCCTACATCCTGGATTTTTATGAATATCAACTCTTTTAAAAATTCCTTTCAACGAATCGAAAATCATGAAATATGATTCAAAATTTTTTTCTATAGTCGCTTTTATCACTTCAATTGCCATTAAAGAGCCTATGACTCCAACTAACGGAGAAGCAATTGCAGACTCTCTGCATGACAAATCTTCGTTCTCGAGATCTTCAAATAAACATTCATAGCAGGAGTTCGTGGAATTTCTTAAATCAAAACAGCCCAACTGTCCTTTCCAAGCAATAGAGGATCCAGAAATAAGAATTTTGTTATGTTTTACGCAATATTTATTTACAATTTTTCTTGTTTCAAAATTATCAGAGCAATCAAGAATTATTTCTGAATCCTTCAGAAGATGTTTAATGTTTGCTGAATCAACTTTTTCCTCTAGTCCTGTTAGCTCAACAAAAGGATTTAATTGAGATAATTTTTTTACTGAGGTAGTGGCTTTGTTTTTTGATAAGTCATTTTCATCAAAAAGAATTTGCCTTTGTAAGTTTGAAGCTTCTACAAAGTCAAAGTCTATTATTTTGATTTTACCGAATCCAGATAAAGCTGAATAAAGAGAAGCAGAGCATCCTAAGCCGCCCATGCCTATAAATGCCAACGACATATCATTAATTTTTTCCTGCCCTTCAATGTCTATTTCAGGCAACATAATATGTCTGCTATATCTTAATAATTCTTCATTTAACATTGATAAACCGAAACTCTTTTATCCCCATTTAAATCATTTAAATTCGAAAAATTAAGATACCCATTTTCCATAGCAAATTTATTTAATTCTTCGTATTGATCAGGAGCATGTTCTAAATAAACTTTACCATTTTCATTTAAAAAATTTTTTCCTTTAGATAAAATTAATTTTAAATCAGATAGGCCATTATCTTTTGAAAATAAAGCTTTTTCTGGTTCATGCCAGATTCCTTCTTCTTTCCCAGTAGTTGCCTCTTTATCTACATAAGGAGGATTAGAAATTAGATAATCTACCTGTGGAAAAAGCCATTCATTATTCCAGTCGTGATTTAAAAAAATTATGTTTTCACAGCAAAACTTCTCTGCATTTTGTTTTGCTACTAAGATACTTTTAATTGAAATATCTGTTGCAAAGATAAAACAATCTTTATTTTCTTGAGCGATGGATATAGAAATCGCTCCAGATCCTGTTCCAAGCTCAAGAAGAGTTTTGTCTTGTAGATTTTCATTAAGAATTGCATCTACCAATGTTTCAGTTTCGGGACGCGGAACAAGGACATCTGGAGTGACAATAAAACTATTTTTCCAAAACCCTTTCTTTCCGATTAAATAGGCTAGCGGTTTCCCTCTTAATCTCTCTTCGACCATTAGGTCAATGGAGCTTAAATCTTTTTTATTAATTTCTTTATTAGTATCTGAATAAATTTTTGCTTTATCGATTTTTAGAACATGTTGAAAAATTATTTCAGCATCAGGACTATCAATTTTGTTTTTAATTTCTATTAACTTATCCTTGAGAAGCATCAGTTAGGTTCATTTTCTAAGTTAATAAGTTTTTTTGCTTCATTCTCTTCTGTGAGGGCAGATAGCATGATTTCCATGTCGCCATCTAAAAATTCTTCTAAATTATGTACAGAAAATTCTATTCTGTGATCAGTTACTCTGCTTTGAGGAAAATTATAGGTTCTAATTTTTTCTGACCTATCACCACTCCCAACCATGATCTTTCTTTGAGAGTCTAATTCTTTAGCTTGTTCTTCAAGGGCTGCCTCATTCAATTTGCTTTGAAGTAAAGACATAGCTTTCTCTTTATTCTTATGTTGCGATCTTCCATCCTGACACTCGACAACTATCCCAGATGGAATATGTGTCAGTCTGACTGCAGAATCAGTTTTATTAACGTGCTGTCCTCCTGCTCCAGATGCTCGAAAAGTATCTACTCTAATTTCTGACTTATCAATGTTTATGTTTTCTTGTTCATCTGCCTCTGGCAGGACGGCTACCGAACATGCTGAGGTATGAATTCTGCCCTGTGATTCGGTTTCTGGAACTCTTTGAACCCTGTGTATTCCTGATTCATACTTGAGAAAACCATAAGCACCTCTTCCAGTAATTTTAGATACTATTTCTTTGAAACCTCCTTTTTCGCTTTCTCTAGAAGTAATGATTTCTATTTGCCATTTGCGTCTTTCTGATAGCCTGGAAAACATCCTAAACAAATCGCCAGTAAATAGTCCTGCTTCATCACCTCCAGTACCAGCGCGAATTTCTATGAATGCATTTTTTTCGTCATTTGGATCTTTTGGTAACAGCATTTTTTTTAAATTTTCTTCTAACGAATCTTTTTTATTTTTGAGACTTTCTAGTTCTTCTTGAGCTAAGGCTCTAATTTCACTATCCGAATCGTTCAAAAGTTGATTTGATTCAACAATATTTTCCTCAACAGATTTAAATTCGCTAAAGCTATCAACAATAGGTTTCAAGTTTGAATATTCTTTTGAAATAGACGTAAACTTAGTTTGATTTTCTATTATTTCTGGCTTTGATAACTCAGATTCCATTTGGGAAAACTTAATTTGAATTTCTTCTAGTTTCTTTTTTACCGACTCCAGCATAAAAACTATTATAGTATCTAGTCTGCTTTCATATGAAAAAATCGTTTTTAGCTTGGTATCTTTTTTTAGTTTTTTTTCTCTTTTCTTGTGCCTCAGTCGAAATTAAAGAG
>CACOBG010000011.1 GCA_902625415.1 uncultured SAR86 cluster bacterium | reverse complement strand
TTGATAGAATTTTTTTTAAGAAAAATTTAAACTCATCTAGTAAGTTAAATTTTATGACAGTTCTAGCAGAATTTAAAAGGCTTGTTGAGAGCTCTTCTTACCCAGTATTTTTTACAGGTGCTGGCATCAGTACCGACTCTGGAATTCCTGATTTCCGAGGGCCTAATGGTTTTTGGAAAAAAAATACGCCAATTTATTATCAAGATTTTATGTCTTCTAATGAAATGAGAAAAAAATATTGGGAACAAAGTGTAAATTTCAAAAGTAACTTCTCTCAATTCAATCCCAATAAAGGTCACGAAGCCATAGCAAACATTATCAATTCGAAAGAAAACGGACATTGTGTCACTCAAAATGTGGATAATTTGCATCAAGCAGCCGGTCTCTCAGACGATCAGGTTACAGAAATACACGGCAATGCTACTTATGCGGTATGTCTAAATTGTAAAAAGAAATTTGAGCTTGAACCTATTCATCAGGCATTCAAAGAAAATCAAGAGCCTCCCAACTGTCAGGATTGTAAAGGCTTCATCAAAACAGCAACCATATCTTTTGGTCAGCCCATGCCAGAGAAGGAAATGATTCGTGCTCAAAATGAGGCAGCCAATTGCGATCTCATGGTTGCAGTAGGTTCGTCACTTGTAGTTTATCCAGCTGCAACGATTCCTTTGCTTGGCAAACAGAGCGGTGCTAACTTTGTCATTTTAAATAATGAGCCTACCGGAATGGATCAGTTTGCAGATTTAATTATCAATGCTAGCATCAGTGAAACCTTTGATGCCATTTTCTAGAGGCTTTCTTACTTATAATTTTTTTTATTTTCTTTTGACCCCTGAGGAAGAATTTTATATATTTTCATTTGTCCCTTGTGCTCTTGGGGGAGACATGTGCAAGGGGCTCAAAAAAAACCCTAGCTTGAAAAAGCTAGGGTTTTTCTTTGATATCAGTATTAAGCAGTTGAGGTAGCTGAATCTGATTTAGCAGCTGCCCATATTGCTAAACCAAATGCTGTTTTGTTGATCAAATCAGCAAGGTTGTAAACAATGTTTAATGCTTCGTTATTGACTCCACCTGCGAAGTAACCAAGCGCGTAACCTACTGGGTATATTGCCCAACCTACTGTCACGATCCATTTAATTGTATTAAATGCGCTTTGACTTGCAGCGTTTCCACTAGAGGCGTTGGCTGCGGCAGTCTCACCCAGAAATATTTCATAGATGATATATATCCAAGCGATCATTCCAACAGCAAAACCTACTGAAGGCGCCCATAGTCCTGTTTCACCAAGATAACCACCAACAAGCATTACTATTGATGCAATAAGTAAACGCCAGAATATACCTGCACTTACCGCTGTTACAGCTGCAACAATTAAGTAAAACTCAATTATTTGAAGTGGAACTGTGATTAACCAGTCAATGTATCTAAATACCGTAGGGGAAGCTCCCATATCTGACCACATTCCTCTCATGTAAAGGTAATGCCAGAAAGCAATACCAGTAACAAGGCCTGCAACGGTAAGAGAAGTTCTCCACTTACCAGATACGTCTTGTCTCTCTACAAAGAAGAATACTGTCGACGCTAACATAATAGCAGTCGCAATCCAGAACGAGATACCTACGTAATCATTTGTAGCTAAATAGCTCATAAATCCTCCCAAAAGTGATTTAATTTATAAATTAACTCTCCTAAATGAGTTATGTTTTAGATGATATACGGATTTTTTGAAAAACTCTAGGTTTTAAGTTTTATCCACCGACCAGATTCAAAGCGATATGTAAAGAGAATTCCTTTAATAATATAGTCGATAATTAAACTACCAAAAATGTATTCAATTGGGAAATTCAGCCATACAAAAAGACCGGCAAAGGTAAGCCTAAAGAAAATTAGGCTGATTGTAACGATGTAGAGCGGCGATTTAGTGTCTCCCGCTCCACGTAAAGCTCCGCCTAAAGCAAATTCTAAAGCCATCAAAGGCTGCATAATTCCCAAGAGCCATACAAATAGAACCGTCAAACGAATAACCTCAGGATCATCAACAAAAAAACCGGCAATCGGACGTGATGCTAAAGCTAAAACAATCCCTAAAATCCCCATGGAAATCATAGTAAGTCCTGCAGAACGCCACCCGCTTCTTTTGGCTTCTTTTGGATTTTCTGCACCTATGAATTGTCCAGTTAAAGTTGCACCAGCAACAGCAAAGCCATGACCAACCATGAAAGAGAGCATCAAAATGTTTATACCGACATTGTAAGCAGCAATAGGAGCGTTTCCATACAAGGAAATAATCCAAAAATAAAGAAGAAGACCCAACTGAAACACGCCTTGCTCTAGTCCAGCTGGAGTAGATACATGAATCAACTCTCTAAACCTAGAAAAAGAAAAGCTAGCAATTCTTGGTAAAGGAATAGTTATGATTCTAGAAACCCAAACTAAAATCCCCAATATTGCTCCGATAGCGAAAGATATACCACCAGCGTATGCTGCTCCTACAACGCCAAGTTCGGGAAACCCAAACTGGCCATTAACAAATCCTATTAAAAGAAAAATATTTATTACGTTTTGAATTAAACCTAAATAAAGAGGCGTTTTCACATCCCCTGCAGCTCTAATCGCAGCACCCTGAACAATTGAAACTCCAAAAGCCGGAGCGAATAGGATAAGTACTTTTAAATAATCTACAGCAAAATCTTTTGCTTCTGACTCCAAGCCAAAAAGACTCATTAAATCCTCTCCAGCGACCCAAATGACAAAAATGGAAATAAAGCTCAAAAAGATACTTATTAAAATTGAGTCATATAGGACTTGGCTAGCTTCTTGATATCGTCTGGCGCCATAAGCTCTTGCAACCAAAGCAGTGGTTCCTGTTGAAATCGCCATCATGATAGATTGAATTACAAAAAAGATTCGACCACCTGTGCCCACAGCAGCAACCGCATCTGTACCTAAATTTCCCACGGCTTTTAATGCAACTACTCCGACGGAAGCATAGAGAATGTTTGCTAATATCGATGGCCATGCAAGACCCCATACAGAAAGTGTTTCAGGACTAGCTACCTTTTCGGTTGATTCATCATCAATATCTGTAAGAGCAGTAGATTCTTGCATGCTAAAAAAGTATTGGATATGTGTTATTTAAAAAGAATAACTAAATCCGAATCGCCATTGTAGCGGAAGACCTGGAAAATATCTTTGTCCAGAAAAAGAGGAGTAATCTGCACGTTCGGCATAGCGCTTATTGAATACGTTGAGAATACTAAAGTTGATATCAAGCTTTGAAGTCAAATTGTAAAAACCTCTAAAGTTGGTCAAATAATGTCCGGGATAGCTATATTGGTTTGCAGGATCGGTAAAGTATTTACCCAAGTATTCTTCTTCGATTTGAAGGGTCAGCTTATCAAGCGGAAAGATGTTTAAAAATATACTGCCTTGCACTCTAGGTGCCGTATCAATTAAGTTACCCTCAAAAACCCCAATGGATGAAAAAGAATAATCATAAACATGTTCAGCGAAACTCCAAGCATATTTAATCATTAGCATAGGAGTTACATCCACAGACCCAGAAATTTCAATACCTTGGTGCTTTGACTTTCCTCCAGTTATGGTTGATGCATCATTATCTTTAAAGATGTAATTATTTTTCTTAGCGGAAAATAGAACAAATTTGTTTAAAAAGTTATCTCCAGTTGAAAAAATTCCAAATTCTAGGGAATCTATTTTTTCAGAATTCAAGTCCGCCAAAGTTTGTGCTTTTTGTAGTCTAAAAAGCTCATTTATTTGAGGCGGTCTAAAACCTTTACTGAATTGCAAAAAGAATTCATTCGTCATTACTTTCTTAGAAAAGCCAAACCTAAACGAATTATCGGAAAACGAAATGTCAGTATCAGCAGGTCTTGAGTAATAGCATCCGCCAAATCCACATGCCGTACCATCAGCTCTGGTTCTGCCGTCAAGCATGAGATTATCGTAATCGTAGTTGAGTTTTTCAGTTCTTACATTAGAAAATATTTTAAAATCGTTATTAGTTGTGAATTCATGAGATAAAAACACAGCAATTAAATTTGTGTCGACTTCAAAGTCGTAATGCAGGCCTTGAGGTCTTACCGCATTATTAAAAGCTGAGCTGGTTGTTAGTTGATTCTCCTGAAATTCTTCTAATTGAATACTAGCTATTTCAAAATTAATTCCAAAAGAGAGTTTGTGATCAAGAAAGCTTTTCACGTCCATTAAAAAATTCAAACCGGAACTGGTTTGGCTATTTTTTTCTAAAGGTTTGCCAGGCAGATAGTGCTGGATGAAATCCATCTTGCTGTACCTTAGGTAGGGTCTTAACTGAAATTCAAAATTATCTTTAAGTTGAGTTAAAAGCGTATTTAAGCGCAATGACTTGGCATCCCGATAGGCTTCGGGATTGGCATTCGTTAATCTTAAACTTGATTTATAAGAGCTGATGTAACCTGCTGTTTCTTGGTTGAGATTGGTGAGATTTAAAAGTGTTGTAGCTTGCCAGTTCTTAGTATTGTTTTTTGATTTAAAAGCCAATTTTTGTTGGTCAAAGCCACTTAAATCTCTAAATCCTTGATCTCTATCTAAAGCAATTCCCAAGGACCAATTGGTTGCTTCCTGATACTGAAAAGATGCTTTGAAAGATTCATCGTGGTTTACTTCTGTCTTTAGATAATTATCTGAGGCAATCACAAGGGATTGAAAGTTAATTGCTCCATGCAAAGCATTGCCACCAAACCTAGCGCTAGAAGGGCCTTTTAAAACTTCAACCTTAGAGGCTAAGTTTGTTGAAACCTCGAATAGATTATTGACGTTACAAAATCCGGCTGGCCTGATTGGCAAACCATCCTCCAAAATCAAGAAAGATCCACAAGCGCCCGAACCGGTTAATACTGGTGATCTTAAAGAAATTAAACTTTCTTGACCTGATCCTCTACTAATCCAACTTCCTGCTGAAGAATTAAAAAGTTCTTTGCTGTGAGTGACATTCAAAAATCTTATTTCCTCAGAAGAGATTGTTTCAAGGGAAGGTTTAAAATTCCAATTTTGATTTGTAGATACGGTAAGTTCTTCGTTCGTTTCTGCTAGCAAGGGAAAACTAGAAAAGAATAACAATAAAGGGAAAGCAAAAGGCATGCAGAATTATATAAAAAAAGCAGGTAAGTTTCCTTACCTGCTTTAAAGGGGGAGGATAATTAATTAATCTGCAAATTCAGGATAAGCCTCCACTCCAATTTCTGAAGCGTCTAGTCCTGAAGTTTCTTCTTCCTCTGAAGGTCTTATGCCTACAATTGCATTTAGCACTAGTAAAGTACCTGCAGTACAGATGAAAGCCCAAAGGAAAATCGAAATAGCTCCAATTGCTTGAGTACCAAAAGCTCCAGCACCGGAAAGTGGTGTCGCCATGATTCCCCAAATACCAACTGTACCGTGAGCAGAGATTGCACCTACGGGGTCGTCTATTTTAAGAACTGTGTCTAAGAAGACTACTGAGAGATAGACGATTATTCCACCGATGAACCCGATGATTGTAGCTAATCCGCCTGAAGGAGTATCTGGTGCTGCTGTAATGGCAACCAAACCAGCTATGGCACCGTTAATGGCCATTGTTACATCAGCCTTACCAGTTAGAACTTTGGCTATAAGCAATGCACCAATTACACCACCTGCAGCAGCAGCATTTGTGTTTAGGAAGACTTGAGCAACAGCATTTGCATTTGCAGCATCGTTGACAGCTAATTGAGAACCACCATTGAAACCAAACCAACCTAACCAGAGGATTAGTGCACCTAAGGCTGCGATTGGAATATTTGAACCTCTCATAACTTTAATGGATCCATCGGAACCGTATTTTCCAGTTCTTGGACCAAGAATAATTACTGCAGCAAGAGCAGCAGCTGCACCACATAAGTGGACAACACCCGATCCCGCGAAATCTGTGTAACCAATAGCATCTAACCAACCGCCACCCCATTTCCAGTAACCTTGAACCGGGTAGATAAAGCCCGTTAAAACTATGGCAAATAAGAAAAATGGAATTAACTTCATTCTTTCTGCAACCGCTCCAGAAATAATTGACATGGCTGTCGCAACGAAAACTACTTGAAAGAAAAAGTCAGCAGCATCTGAATAACCCAAATCGGTATTGAAAGTTAAGCCACCTAAAGAAATACCCCAAGTACTTCCTATCATTGGGAAATATGCGTTGTATACGCTATCACCTGGATACATTAAAAAGAAACCACATACTAGATACATGACACATGCGATAGAGTAAAGACCTAAGTTTTTTGTAACAATTTCTGATACATTTTTAGATCTAACTAAACCGGCTTCTAACATGGTAAATCCTGCAGCCATCCACATTACGAAGGCTCCAGAGATTAATAAATAAAAAGTATTCAATGCATACTCTAATTCACTCATTGCTATTCTCCTTTATAGCGTCCTCACCAGTTTCGCCTGTTCTGATGCGAACGACATCGTTAAGTTCTGTTACAAAAATCTTGCCATCACCTATCTCACCGGTATTTGCAACTTCTCGCACGGCTCGGATGATGTTTTCGACGTCATCGTCTTTACAAGCTACTTGAAACATCGTTTTAGGTTTTGTATCTACTTCATAACTAGCACCACGATAAGTTTCAGAATGACCTTTTTGGGTTCCAAAACCTTGAGCAGAAATGATAGTAGCTCCACCTGTACCAATGGTTGATAAAGCACGCCTTACCCCATCGGATCTGGACGGCTTAACAACTATTGTTAAAAGTTTCATATCTTCACCTAATTAAAGATTAATCTTTGAAATTATAGAGCGTTGTAAACAAGCTAAATTAGAAGGTAAAAGAACAAAAATACGGTGTTTTGCACTAAAACTTTTCAAAAAGAGATATTTAGAAAAACCATTTGCACCAATAAATAGCAATGCATATGTTTTTACCAAGAGAAAATTCTTGGCGTCCCCTAGGGGGATCGAACCCCTGTTGCCGAGATGAAAACCCGGTGTCCTAACCGCTAGACGAAGGGGACACAGAAAATGAGTGATTTTATCAGACTAATTTTTTTTGTTAAGTACTTGTTCGATTTTAGCTAAAAATCCTCTAAGGATACCTGTTTCTAATTTATCAGGTTTAAGCCGTTTAATAAGTCTTCGCATTCTTGTTTTTACTTGCTTAGGATTTTCTTGATCGTAAAAATCCATTTTTTTCATAACTTGATCGAAATGGTCTATTAAGTATTCATTTTCTTGAAACGTTGGAGATTCGTTTTCCATCTCTGGTAGCAAATCGATGCTATCTATTTCCATCTTCAACACATAAGAAATAATTTGAACTGCATGAGACAAATTTATAGATGAGAAATCCTCATCAGTTGGAATCTTGATATGATAATCACACATTTGTAGCTCTTCGTTACTTAGACCGCTGATTTCTCTTCCAAAAACAAGACAAACTTTTGCATTGCTGCTCTCTAAAGCTTTCTTTAAAACAATACTCAATTCAGATGAAGTCTTCGTTGGCCAAGGAATAGTTCTGGTTCTTGCGCTCGTTCCAAATATCAAAGTTGCGTCCTTCAAAGCATTGGATAACTTTTCATAAATTTTTGCATTTTCTAAGATGTCTTTTGCACCTTTGGCTCTATAAAAGGCATCCTCATTTGGAAAATCCTTTGGATTGATCAAAGAAAGATTTGTGAACCCCATGTTTTTGATTGCTCTTGCAGCAGCTCCAATGTTTCCAGGATGAGAGGGTTCAACCAAAATGAAATTAAATTTATTTTTAAGTGAAGAATCGAACACCTTTATAGTTTACAATTCTTTCCTTACAAAACACCATGGAACCAAAAGTTACTATTGCGATTAATGCCGCTAGACTAGCAGCAAAGGAAATTCATAAATTTTCTCGACGCAGAGACAAAATTAATGTTTTTGAGAAAGGACCTACTGATTTTGTAACTCAAGTAGATACTATTGCAGAAAATATAATCATTGATACTCTGAAGACCTCCTTTCCTGACCATTCTTTTGAAGGTGAGGAATCTGGACATCAAGGTAATAAGGATGCGGATTATCATTGGGTTATAGACCCTTTGGATGGAACCACAAATTTTATCCATAATTTTCCTTTTTACTCAATTTCTATTGCGTGTTTTTATAAGGACTCAATAGAACATGGATTAATTTATGATCTTTCTAGAGATGATGAATATTATGCCTCGAGAGGAAAAGGAGCTTTTCTTAATAAAACTCGTATAAGAGTTTCTGAAATTAAGGGTTTAAAAAATTCTTTAATATGTAATTCTTTTCATGGCGGACCTAATCTTGAACCAAAATTTGATCAACTTACTTTAATAAGAAATCTTTATTCAAACTCTTTAACGCTAAGGAGAACTGGATCAACAGCGCTAGATTTGGCTTTCGTTGCTTCTGGGAAGCTTGATGCATTTTTAGGATATGGCATGAAAGCTTGGGACTTTGCTGCTGGTGCGTTATTAGTTATGGAAGCTGGAGGCTTTGTAAATGATTTCAACGGAGATGAAAACGTCTTCTCATCGCATAATATAGTTGCCGGTAACATGTCATGTGTGAAGGCAATCAATAAAGAAATAGAAAAATCTTTTATCTAGAATATTTACAAACTTATACTATTTTTGTTAAAATGCACTATAATCGTTCATTCAGTGCCCTTTTTTAGTGCATTGGACGGAAGTAGGAAAACCTGAAAACCTCTATCTGGAAAGATAGGTAAGCAAGTACCCGTAAGGGGAACGAGACCGAAAGTTTTACCGAAGGAACGCGTTGAGAAGGGTGTACGCTGGGAAGCGTATGTACGAAATCGAAACGAAAACTGGAGGTCAAACCGATGTACTACAGAGGTATCAAACAAACTCCACAAAATGTTGCGAAGGAACAAAAAGTTATTTCTTCAGGCATTTACCGTGGAATAAGGCATGATGCAATAGATTCTGAAAACAGAAAAACATCTACTACTGTTTATCCTAAATGGTATCGTGGTGTCAGAGATGTATAAAGCAAGACATCAAAAGCTTGGTAAAATCGACGCAATAATTGGATTGTTTTTAATCTCATCTGTATTGATTTTACTTTTGTCTTAGAATACAAAGGGAGGTCTTCGGATCTCCCTTTTTTTAAGGCATGCCATCATCATAAGTTTCGCTCTTTTTAATAGCGAGATCTTCAAAATTTAAATTCATTAAAATCAAATTATTACAAAGAACGTAAATTGATGAATAAGTACCAATAATGACGCCACAAATCAAAGCAATAGCAAAATTTTGAATGAAATCACCACCCAAAATAAGCAGTGCGAATAAAACTAGCAAAGTTGTCAAAGAAGTAATCAAGGTTCTTCCCAACATCTGATTTAGAGATCTGTTGATCACATCAACGTTATCTGACTTTCTTTTTTTTCTATAATTCTCTCTTATTCTGTCTGATACTACGATTGTATCGTTCAAAGAGTAACCAATCACAGCGAGAATGGCTGCTAAGACTGTCAAATTAAAACCAATATAAAATATCGAAAAAAAGCCTAAAACAATCAAAACGTCATGAATCAAAGCTAAGAGAGCGCCAATAGCAAACTTGAATTGAAATCTGAACATGATGTAGATCATCATTACCAACATAGCTGCTAATATCCCCAGACCTCCTTGATCTCTTAATTCTTCTCCAATTTGCGGACCAATAAAATCCTTACGTCTCAAATCAAACTGAAATGAACTTTTCAATGCAGCAACTATCTCATCCGATAAATTATTTTCTGAGCCACCTGGAATCTTAATAAGAACATCTTGCTCAGAACCAAAGTAAGAAACTTGGAAATCATCTTCTAATTTTGATCCAAGTACTTCTCTGATTTCTTCTAAATTAGTCGATTGTGATAACTTGATCTCAATCAAAGTGCCGCCGGTAAAATCTAATCCGGCATTCAATCCTTTAAAAGAAAGCGAAAAAATTGAAAGAATAACAAGTGCAATAGATAACGCCGATGCTATCTTTCTTGGTCGCATGAAGTTTATTTGCATTTTAAATCCATAATGTTTCGAGGTGCTTTCGATTCCTATAAATTAGCCATACTAAAAATCTTGTAACCAAAATAGCAGTAAACATAGAAGTTAAAATTCCAACCGATAAGGTTATTGCAAAGCCTTGCACAGGGCCAGTACCAATCGTGTAAAGAATCAGTGCTACGATTAAAGTTGTTAAATTTGCATCTACGATAGTAATGTATGCTCGATCGTATCCTGCATTTATTGCATCCAAAGGCTTGAGTCTATTTTTCAATTCCTCTTTGATTCTTGAGAAAATTAAGACATTTGCATCCACAGCCATACCAATTGTTAAAACTATTCCAGCAATACCAGGTAACGTTAAAGTTGCAGATAAAATTGACATAATAGCGCTAATCAAAACAATGTTTAACGCGACTGCAATATTGGCAATGACACCAAAAACTTTGTAGTAAAAAATCATAAAAATAAGAACAAGAGATAAGCCAAGTACTAAAGATTGAACTCCAACTCGAATATTATCAGCCCCTAAAGAAGGGCCAACAGTACCCTCTTCGACAAAATTCATAGGTGCAGCTAAAGCTCCTGCCCTCAGAAGCAAAGCCAACTCAGAAGCGGCATTTGGACTATCTAAGCCTGTAATTCTAAATTGGTTTGCAAGAGCGGATTGAATGGTTGCTAAGCTGATGATTCTTTTGTCAAAGTAACTTTCTATTTCATCACTGATTTTGGATGTTTTGATTTTGCGTTCAACAAAAATTACTGCCATCTTTCTGCCCACATTGTTTCTGGTCGAACGATGCATTTTTGTTCCACCCTCGCCGTCTAGAGAAATATTTACTTGTGGAAACCCACTTTCGTCATAGCCAACGCTGGCGTCTGCTACTTTGTCACCGGTAATGATAACCTGCTTCAATAATCTCACGCGTTGTCCAGAAAAATCAAATTGATCTGTTCTTGATAGTAAACTATTAGATTCAGCCTCGAGACGAAACTCTAAATTTGCAGTTTTTCCGATAATTTTTTTAGCTTCAGCAGTATCTTGAACACCAGGAAGTTGAACAGAAATTCTATTTTTTCCCTGACGAACTACGACAGGCTCGGAGATTCCGAGCTCGTTGACTCTATTTCTTAGAGTCACTAAATTTTGGGAAACAGCGTAATCGATTAAATCATCAAGGCCTTGCTCGTTGTACTCGACAATAAATTGGTTATTACCTTGATTTCTATACTCAAGATCAATGTTACTTTTCAAATAGTCGTCTAACTGATCTGTAGCATCTGTTCTGGTAGTGAAAATTATTCTATTATCAGAAATTTCAGAACGACTAATTCCAATTCGTTCTTCTCGAAGTTTTCTTTTTATATCAGCCAAATAGGATTCCAAGCGAGTTGAAATGAGTAATTCAGAATCTACTTCCATTAAAAAATGAACTCCTCCTCTTAGATCTAAGCCTAATTTCATTGGCGAAGCTTGAATATCAGATAGCCAAGCAGGAGTATTTGGAGCTAAATTCAAAGCTATTACAAATTCTCTCTCTAAGTTTTGTTCTAGATATTCTTTGAGTTTGACTTGATCTTGATAATTCTCTGCCTTAAATAAAATTGAGTCATAACCATCAAGCTCTTCATTAAAATTAGATGAGAAGCTTATTTTTGTTTCTTTTGCTAGTTGTTCGATTCGTTTTGCTATATTAGGAGATATTTTTCCTAAAGAACTATCTAAGGTGATTTGAACTGCTGGACTTGGTGGATAAAAATTAGGTAACGCATACGTTATGCCAATGGTTATGACAAACAATATGATTACTATTTTCCAGAGTTGAAATCTGAGCACTTTTTAGAGAGATTTAATTGTTCCTTTAGGCAGAACGTTACTTACAGATTCTCGCTGGATTGTAAGAACTGTATCATTAGCCCGTACGGTTAAAAAGTCATCATTCATTTTTGTAATAACGCAAACCATACCACCTGACGCAATTACCTCGTCTCCTACGGCAAGCGATTCAATCATTTCTTTTTGAGCTTTGAGTCTTTTATTTTGTGGTCTGATAATTAAAAAATACATAATGGCGACAAAACCAATTAATAAAATTAATTGCGGGCCAAAAAAACTTGGAGTTTGTTGAGCCATGACTATTTCGGTTTCTTTCATATTAACTTCTCCTTTGGTGCCGGAGGAGAGACTCGAACTCTCACGCCTTGTGGGCACTCGATTTTGAATCGAACGCGTCTACCAATTCCGCCACTCCGGCTATATTACAAGGTAAAATTCAAAAAAAATAAGATTTGTTTTGTTAAAATTTGCATTTTATCACTATAAAGAAAGAATGACTTCTAATGTTTAATTTTCTAA
>CACOBG010000010.1 GCA_902625415.1 uncultured SAR86 cluster bacterium | reverse complement strand
TCTGCCATAATTTAATCTTCAAGCCATTCTTCTCGAGCTGTCATAATAAGTTTAGCTGCTCTTTCTTCATCAATTTCAAAAATTTCAGTCAATTCATCTGTAGCTAAATCCGCTAAGTTCTCAACAGTAAGAATCTCATTTTTAACCAGCAACTCCAATTCTTCCTCGGAAAAACCATCGGATATTTCTAATTTTCTAGCTTTCTTGGTTTCTTCTGTCTCGTCTTCATCTAATTCCAATAAAGCAATTTCGAGAAGAGACTCTTCTGCTCTTTCTATAAGAGTTGAAATAACCTCTTCTTCTAGACCATCAATGCCATCAAAATCGTCTATTTTAGATTCGGATATTTTTTGAACAGTATCAAGATTATTTTCTATTAGTTTTGATGCTAAGTTTCTGTCAACACCAAGATATTCAATTAGCTTGGAAATTTCTGTGTCTTCTTCTCCTGAAGACTCTCCTTTAATTTGTATTTGCCACCCTAACAGTTCCGAAGTAAGTCGGATGTTCTGACCACTTTTACCAATAGCTAGAGCTAGGTTTTCATCTTTTACTACTACTTCCATGGATTGATTTTCATCATCCATAACGATGGATAGAATTTCTGCAGGGGCCAAAGTATTTACAAGCAACTTAGCTTGATCATCTTCCCAAACAACAATATCAATCCTTTCATTACCTAACTCGTTTGATACTGCCTGAACTCTAGAACCTCTCATGCCTACGCAAGCTCCTACAGGATCAATTCTTGCGTCATTAGTTTTTACAGCAATTTTTGTTCTAGCTCCTGCCTCTCTAGCAACAGCTCTGATCTCAATTACTTCTTCCGCAATTTCCGGAACCTCTAATTTAAAGAGTTCTGACACCATTTCTTTAGAGCTTCTACTTAAAACTAATTGAGGGCCTCTATTCTCTCGAACACTTTCTTCAAGAATTCCTTTAATTCTGTCTCCAACTCGATAAATTTCTCCTTGGATTAGATCTTTTCTCGGTAATGACGCTTCTGCATTATCTCCAAGATCAACAATAATAAACTCTCGAGTAACCTTTTTTACAGATCCTGATACAAGTTGACCCAAGGAAGGTCTAAACCGTTTAATGATTTCTAATCTTTCAGCATCCCTTACTTTTTGGACAATTACTTGTTTCGCGGCCTGTGCGGCTATTCTTCCAAATTCAGCGTTTTCAACTTGCTCCTTGAATTTATCTCCAACTTTAAGTTCATTTTCTTCTGCGAAATCACTGTCAACCAAGATATGTAATTCGCTATCCTCATAATTTTCAAAATCAACAACATCTTTGTATCTGAAAGTTTGATAATCCCCAGTGGATTGATCAATATCAACAAGAATATTTACTTCTTCTTTATATCTCTTCTTTGCGGCACTAGCTAAAGCAAATTCTATGGCTTCAAAGATTGTTTCCCTAGGTAAATCCTTTTCGTTTGAAACTGAGTCTGCAACTAATAATATTTCTTCATTCATTGGTAGCCCCTAATAAATTTGAGGATAAATAATCCCCTTTCAAGATTTGATAACTCTGTCCTTGTGATACTAAAGAGATTTCTTCCTCAGATACCTCTTTAAGCTCTCCCTTTAATTTGCATTTTTTCCCATCTAGAAAACAAGACAAGTTAATTGTCTCGCCTAAATAGTCTTTAAGCTGATTGATGTTGAAAAACTTTCGATCAATTCCAGGCGAGGAAATTTCCAAACTAAAATTAAAATTCAATTCCGAGAAATTATCCAAAACTTCTCGTGCTTGAATATTCACATTCTCGCAATCTTCTAAAGTTATCAAATCATCCTTTTTATCGATGTAAATAACTATATGCTTTGAAAAGGAACCGCCTGAAATTTCTATTCCCCAGATGAAACAACCCAGGCTCTCAATATCCTTTTTTAAAATGTCAGCAATGTTTTGTTCTAGCATTTTTCTTTTACATAACAAATAGGCCCTCAAGGGCCTATTAAAAATTCTTAACTAATAAGTTAGTCAAATCAATAATTTGAAAGCGAGTATAGGAGTATAGAGAAGAATGGTCAATAGTTGTCTATATTGGTAGCGGGGGCAGGATTTGAACCTACGACCTTCGGGTTATGAGCCCGACGAGCTACCAGACTGCTCCACCCCGCGAAAAGCTTGGCGAGTATAGGATTAAGTTCTAAATAGGTCAAGTTAATGGTGCCGAAGAGAGGATTTGAACCTCCACGGACCTAAGTCCACTACCCCCTCAAGATAGCGTGTCTACCAATTCCACCACTTCGGCAATTACTCAGGGAGATCTTCAATTAAAGGCTTTTCTTCTATGATTTCCTGAGACTGTGAATTTTTAAAGACTTCTAATTCAGAATCTAAAGAAGTTTTTTGATAACCTGAAATTGCAATAGTAATTGAAAAAAAAGCAATAACTAAACCCCAAGTTATTTTAGTTAAGATATTTGTAGCATCTGCAGGAGCAAACATTGCATTGTTGTTTCCACCTCCAAAGGCAGAACCAATGTCTGCACCTTTTCCGTGTTGCAGTAAAATTATTACTACTAGAGAAATAGCGATCAATACCTGTAAAACTATAAATACTGTAATCATGATTTAATTTTCGAAGCGATAATAGCAAATTGTTCGCCGTCAAGCGAAGAATTTCCTACGAGACAACCATCAATCCCAGGAATAGAAATTATTTCTTCAATATTACTTTTCGAGACACTTCCACCATACAAAACAGGACAATCAATATTATTTTCTTCAAAAAAATCTAAAATAATTGAAACCGCAGAAGAGATATTTTCTGAATCTGCTTCTTTTCCAGTACCAATAGCCCATATTGGTTCATATGCTAAAAGATCGGGTGATATATTTTCTTTACAGAAAGTCTGAAGTTGATTTAATAAAAAAGATTTTTTTTTGTTGTTATCTAGAGTCTCTAACCCTTCTCCAATACAAAAAATATTCGATAACCCTTGTTCGTTTAATCTGAAACCCTTTTCAAATACAACATTTTCTGTATCTCCATTTTCTCTTAGTTCAGAGTGACCAATGATAGAACCTTCGACACCTACTTTTTTTAAAAATTTAGAAGAGATCTGTCCAGTGAATGCACCTTCATCATATTGGGAAACATCTTGGGTGAAAAGTGAAATTTTATTAAAGATTTTGTTTTTTGAATTTTTTATTTTTTCTGAAAAAACAGTGAAATCATACAAATTTAAACAAACTATTAATTTCACTTCATCAGATTTTGGAAAATTATTTTGAGAACTGACAAGACTTATAAATTTTTGTTCCCAAACATCTAAATCAACTGAATTCATTTTCCAGTTAGCAATCAGATATTTCATGAATAGTTAGGCTAAATCTTTTGCAAGATCAGTGAGTTCCTTGCTATGGATTTCCGTTACTTTAGAGTCTTTGGTCTCCACTAAAATTCTTAATAAAGACTCGGTTCCTGATTTTCTCACTAAAATTTTACCGTCAAACTTTGAAATCTCTTTTTGGACTTTTTCACAAGAATTCTTAAATTTTTTATTTGCCAAAATGCTCTCTGCATTAGCAACTTCAATATTTGTAAGGATTTGCGGATATTTCTTAAAAGAAGCCAGAATTTCATTTAATGGTTTTCCAAAGGTAAGAAAAGCCTCAAAAAATTTGATGGCAGCAATAATTGCGTCGCCAGTTGCAACGCTATCTAAACAAATAATATGTCCTGACTGCTCTCCGCCAAGCTGCCAACCAAGTTCTAAGAGCTTTTCCAATACATACTTATCTCCAACTTTAGACCTTACTAATTCAATACCCATTTCAGATAAAGCATTTTCCAGACCCTTATTTGTCATGTCTGTTCCAACAACTCCTTTAGATCCTAGAACAATCTGATTTTCAAATTTAAATTTTGCCAATAAAAATAAAATATCATCTCCATCCAAAGCTTTTGCCTCTGAGTCGACTATGATCAACCTGTCGCCATCGCCGTCAAAGGCAATTCCAAAATCGGCGTTATTGTCTAGCACGGCTTTTTTTAAAACATTTAAATCCGTTGATCCACAATTTTGATTGATATTCAGGCCGTTTGGATCGTCTGAAATTGCAATTACTTCAGCTCCTAATTCTCTAAAAACTTTTGGGGCGACATCATATGCTGCACCGTTAGCTGTATCGATAACAATTTTTAAATTATTCAAACTAATTTCTTTAGATAAAGAGTTTTTGCAATATTCGATATAACGACCGCTGGCATCAGATAATCTAGCTGCTTTTCCTAAGTTTTCAGGATCAACGACTTTTATAGGTTCTGAAATTTTTTGTTCAATCAAAATTTCTAATTCGTCTGAAATTTTTTGTCCTTTATCGTCAAAAAATTTAATTCCGTTATCTTCGTAAGAATTGTGAGATGCGCTTATAACGATTCCTGCCTGACTTTTAAAAGTACTAACTAAATAAGATATTGCAGGAGTTGGTAGTGGGCCTACTAAACGCACATTCAAGCCTGAAGAAATTATTCCTGCTTGCAGGGCAGCTTCCAGCATATAGCCTGAAATTCTTGTATCTTTACCAATGATAAACGATGAGATTCCTTGTTCCTTAAAGACTTCTCCAGCTGCCCAACCTAGCTTCAGAATGAAATCTGGACTGGTCTTAGAAGAAATTGGGCCCCTAATACCATCAGTACCAAAGAATTTCTTTTTTGCGTTTATTATTTTGGCCATATAGTTCTCAATAAATTAACGGTTTCTTTAACTTGATGAACTCTTAAAATATTTGCCCCACCTAGAGAAGCTATTATACCAGCAGTTAAGCTTTGTTCGTTTAGATGATTTTCTTTTGTCTCAAAAAGTAGTTTCAAAAATTTCTTTTGCGACAAGCCAGCCAACAAAACTCTATCTTTTTTTATTTTCTCTAAATTAGATAATATTTTTAAGTTCTGAAAAGGTGTTTTTCCGTATCCAAAACCAGGATCAAAAATCAAATTTTTTATATTAAAGTTTCCTTTCTTAAATTTGACTTCGATTTCAGAGAAAAAATTTTCTATTTGATCAAATATATCTTTTTTGTTTTCAGGATTGCCTTGATGGCAAATACAGACGGGTATATTTTCTTTGCAGACTAAATTAAAACTTTCTTCGTCTTCAAATGAAAAAACATTATTGATTAAATCAATTTTATACATGATAGCTTCTTTAATCACTGCAAAATTAAATGAATCAACTGAAAAAAGTATCGGATAATCTTTTAATTTTTCAAAAATAAATCCTATTCGGTCCAGTTCTTCTTGAGGAGATATTTTAGTAAATCCAGGTTTTGTACTATGAGCTCCGATGTCAATAAAATCAGCACCATCCTCAATCATTGATTCAATTGAATTGCATACCTTTGATTCATCAAAAGTATTATCTTTTTTTAGAAATTTGCCTCCATCAAAAAAAGAGTCAGGTGTTAGATTTAATACTCCCATGACTTTTGGGGTAGAAAGATCTAACTCTTTTTTTGGAAAGAGCATGTTAAGAAGCTTTAGACTTGTTCTGCTGGATCCTTAATTGGAGGTTCTTCTCCTTTTTTATTATTTTTATCAGAAGAAATATCATCGTCATCATTACTTCTTGGCTTAGCTCCGGCCATGATGTCATCAATCTGATCGCTGGTTATGGTTTCAAGCTCAACTAAAGATTCAGCCATCATGTGAAGCTTGTCTAGGTTATCCTTTAAAACCTTTGTAGCTTTCTTATAACAAGTATCGATAATTTTTTTTGATTCTTCATCGATCAAGTTTGCAGTTTTGTCTGAAACAGATGTTGATTTTGAACCTGCACTTCTTCCAAGGAAAGGTTCATCACCCTCTTCATCGTATTTGATTGGGCCCAACTTTTCAGATAAACCCCATTTGGTTACCATGTTTCTTGCAAGTTCTGTAGCTCGTTCTATGTCATTAGACGCTCCAGTTGTTACTCCGCCATCGCCATAAATTAGTTCTTCGGCAATTCTTCCTCCGAACAGTCCACAGATTCTGTCTAGGATCGATTCTTTGCTATAACTGTATTTATCTTCTTCAGGAAGAAATACGGTCACTCCAAGAGCTCTACCACGTGGAATAATTGAAACTTTATAAACTGGATCGTGATGTTCCAAAACCCTTCCAACTATGGCGTGACCAGCCTCGTGATAAGCGGTTTTTGTTTTTTCGTCCAAGCTCATAACCATGCTACGTCTTTCAGCACCCATCATTACTTTATCCTTGGCAAGCTCCAACTCTTCCATAGAGACTTTCTTTTTACCGGATCGAGCGGCAAATAAGGCGGCCTCATTTATTAAATTTGCTAAATCTGCTCCTGAGAAACCTGGCGTCCCTCTAGCAATATAAGAGGTTTCGACATCTTTATCGATCGGTACTTTTCTAGCATGAACGTTAAGAATTTGTTCCCTACCTTTGATGTCTGGAAGTGGTACCACGACTTGGCGGTCAAATCTTCCGGGTCTCAATAAAGCAGGATCTAGAACATCCGGTCTATTTGTAGCGGCAATAATAATGATTCCTTCATTAGCTTCAAATCCATCCATCTCTACTAAGAGCTGGTTAAGTGTTTGCTCTCTTTCGTCATGACCACCGCCTAAGCCTGCTCCTCTATGACGACCTACTGCATCAATTTCATCAATGAATACAATACAAGGTGCTTGACGTTTAGCTTGTTCGAACATATCTCTTACTCTAGAGGCACCAACACCGACAAACATTTCTACAAAATCAGAACCTGAAATTGTAAAAAATGGCACTTTGGCTTCTCCAGCTATTGCTCTTGCAAGTAAAGTCTTACCGGTTCCAGGAGAACCAACCATTAAAATACCTCGAGGAATCTTTCCACCTAATTTTTGGAATTTTGAAGGATCTCTTAAAAAATCCACCAGTTCCTGGACTTCTTCTTTTGCTTCTTCTACTCCGGCTACGTCTCTAAATGTTGTTTTGACCTTCCCGCCTTCCAACATTCTTGCTTTACTCTTTCCGAATGACATTGGGCCACCACGGCCTCCCATGCCTCCTTGCATTTGACGCATGAAGAAAAAGAAGATGGCTAAAATTATAAGAATCGGAAAACTAGCTACCAAAAGTTGAGTCCAAATACTCTCTCTTTGAGGCTCTTCCCCTAAAACTTCGACTCTGTGCTCAAAAAGATCCGTCATTAACTGATCGTCTTGAACGTAAATGGGACGAGTTGTTGTGAAGGAATTTCCTTCTTGAGTGATCCCTTCTATGGTATAGCCATCACCTTTAAAAGATACTTGGGAAATTTGATCTTTGTTAACTAAAGAGACGAATTCAGAATAATTCATATTCTGCGAGGGGCTTTGATTATAAATGTTTTGTATAGCAACAAAGGTGATACCTGAAATTGCTAGCCAAACTAAAATATTTCTCATTAATTGCGACATAATTCTTACTCTTTAAATTTTCCTAATAGATAGCATTCTTTTGAACTTGTTCTCGATGCTTCTGGTTTAATTCTTATCACCTCTTTAAAGTTCTTTTTCATATATCTTTTTAAATAGTCAAAAGAACTTCCTTGAAAGCATTTTGCTAGAAAAGAACCTCCTTTTACAAGATATTTATTTATTAGATATATCTCTATATTCAAAAGTTCAATCATATTTTCACTATCGGTAATACCTATACCACTTAAGTTGGGGGCAATATCTGATAAAACAAGGTCAAATAATTGATTTAGGTCTTCATCTTTAATTTCTAATAAATCCTTTTGCAAAAAGGTAATTCCTTCAATTTTGGCCATTGGAAGTATATCTATACCTGTAATAGATGCTTTCCCTTTAGAGAGCTCTTTTAAAACTTGAATCCAACTTCCTGGAGCGCAGCCAATATCCAGAATATTTTGATTTTGTTTGATTAAATTGTGCGCCTTATTAATTTGCTTCAATTTATAGGCTGCTCTCGATCGATAGCCATCTTTTTTCGAAAGCTTATTAAACCTTTCGCCACCGGTGTAATTGGGATTTTTACTCAAATTAAATGTGCTTAATAGCTACTATTTCATATTCTTGAGGGCCAGCAGGACTTTCAAACTTGGCAACATCGCCTTCGCCTTTACCTATAAGAGCTCTAGCCAAAGGAGAGGAAAAGGAGATTTTTCCCTCGCTCACATTTGCTTCATCTTCACCAACTATTTTAAAAACCACTTCTTCGTCTTTCTTTAAATCATAAAGATCTAAGGTGACGCCGAAAATAACTTTACCTGATGGAGGAATAGCAGATACATCGATAACTTGGGAATTAGTCAATTTGGATTCTATCTCTCTAATTCTTGCTTCTGTTAACCCCTGCTGTTCTTTAGCTGCATGGTATTCAGCATTTTCTTTCAAATCGCCTAGTTCTCTTGCTGCAGCGATTTCTTTGGATAATTGAATTCTTACATTCTTTGTAAGATGTTCGTGTTCTGCGCGTAAGGCTTTCTCGCCCTCCACAGTCATTGGAGCTTTATCGGTCATATCCTCAATGGATATCTTGAAGTTTTTTTACCCTCCAATCAACTTGATTTTCAATTACCCTACATATTGCTCTAGCACCTTCAATGGTTGTAGAACTACAAATCTTCTGATCTAGGGCGGTCCTTCGGATAGACGCTGAATCGGTAATTGACTCTCTTCCTTCTGTAGTATTAAAAACAAGACTGATTTCCTTATTTTTCATCAAATCGACAATGTGCGGTCTGCCTTCTAAAACCTTATTGATTATCTCAACCTTAAAACCCATTTTTTCTAAGTCTCGAGCGGTACCTCTAGTAGCAACCAGTTTAAAGCCCGATTTTGTTAAACTTTTGGCAAGTTCCTCCAAGTAAGCTTTATCGGTATTTCTGATACTCAGAAAAGCAGATCCCTCTAATGGAATGGATATACCCGCAGCTATTTCAGCTTTTTCAAATGCTTCCACAAATGATGGTGCTATTCCCATAACCTCACCAGTAGACCTCATTTCCGGACCGAGAATCGGATCAACTGCCTGAAATTTTTCAAAAGGAAGAACTGCCTCTTTAACTGAATAAAATTTAGGTTTTTTGAATTTAGTTATCTTGAGAGCTTTTAAGGTTTTGCCAGACATTACTTGAGCCGCAATTTTTGCGAGAGGCGAACCAATGGCTTTTGAAACAAAAGGTATTGTTCGAGAAGCTCTGGGATTAACTTCCAAAAGATAAATTTCTGAATTTGCATAGGCAAGTTGAATGTTTACAAGACCAGAGATTTTCATATTTTTTATAACTTTTATTGCAGTGGCTTCAATCTGAGAAAGAAGTTTTTTATCTATACTGTAAGGCGGTATTGAACACGCTGAATCTCCAGAGTGAACTCCTGCCTGTTCGATATGTTGAAGAACTCCACAAATTATATGACTTTTGCCATCACTGATAGCTTCTACATCAAACTCTATTGCCAAATCTAAAAACTTATCAATTAAAACAGGATTTTTCTTATCAACTTCTAAAGCCTCCGTTAAGTATTTCTTTAGATCCTCATCGTCATAGACAATTTCCATCGCCCTTCCTCCAAGGACATAAGAAGGTCTGACTACTACTGGATATCCAATTCGATTGGCAATTTTTATAGCTTGAGCATTATTTGATGCCATACCATTTTCAGGCTGAAGCAAATTATGCTTCTTAACAAATTTTTGAAATCTAGAACGATCTTCTGATAAATCTATTTGATCAGGAGATGTGCCAAGGATTGGAACGCCACTTTTTTCTAAATCTTTAGCAAGTTTGAGTGGTGTCTGGCCACCATATTGAATAATAAGACCTTTGGGTTTTTCTATTTCGTAAATCTCTAAAACATCTTCAAGAGTAATTGGCTCAAAATAGAGTCTGTCTGAGGTATCGTAATCCGTGGAGACAGTCTCAGGATTACAGTTCACCATAATGGTTTCGAAACCCTCCTCTTTTAAAACCTGCGCAGCATGCACACAACAGTAGTCAAATTCAATTCCTTGGCCAATTCTATTAGGGCCACCGCCAAGAACCATAATTTTTTTCTTCTTAGTAGGGTTGGATTCACACTCGTCTTGATAAGTTGAATACATGTATGCCGTCGAAGTTTCAAACTCAGCGGCACAGGTATCTACTCTTTTGAATACTGGTTTGATATTAAGCTTTCTTCTTTTTGCTCGAATATCTTTTTCAGATTTATTGGTTAAATCGGCAATTCTTTTATCTGAAAAGCCAATTTTTTTGGCCTCAAGAAATAAATCTCGAGAAGAAAGAAATTTTTTGGACTTGATGATTTTTTCATAATTAATGATTTCTTGGACCTCTTTTAAAAACCAAAGATCTATGCCGGTAAAAGATTGAATATCATTGATATCCATTCCTTTTCTGAAAGCCTCTCCAATAAACCAAAGTCTCTCTGGTGTGGGGGTTATCAATCTAGGTTTAATGGCTTTAACATTTTTTGCTATCTCAGGAGACTCAAAACCCGAAGACCCTATTTCTAGACCACGCATGGCTTTTTGTAATGATTCTTTGAAATTGGAGCCAATAGCCATAACCTCTCCAACCGATTTCATTTGTGAAGTAAGAGTAGGATTAGCACCGGCAAATTTTTCAAAATTAAATCTTGGAATTTTGGTCACAACATAATCTATCGTAGGCTCAAAAGAGGCTGGTATGGACTCTTTACTGATATCGTTTTGCAGTTCATCCAAGGTGAAACCAACGGCAAGTTTTGCAGCTATCTTAGCAATCGGGAAACCAGTGGCTTTGGATGCCAAAGCAGAAGATCTTGAAACTCTTGGATTCATTTCAATAACCACCATTTCTCCGTCTTCTGGATTGATGGCAAACTGAACATTAGATCCACCAGTTTCAACTCCGATTTCCCTTAAAATAGCCATTGAGGCATTTCGCATCATTTGGTATTCCTTATCAGTTAGAGTTTGTGCTGGAGCTACAGTAATCGAATCTCCAGTATGCACTCCCATGGGATCGAAATTTTCAATAGAACAAATAATGATGCAGTTATCAGCTTTATCTCTGACGACTTCCATCTCGTACTCTTTCCAGCCTGCAAGGTATTTATCAATATAAAGTTCCGAGGTTGGTGATAAATCCAAGCCTCTGTGGCAAATCTCTTCAAACTCATCACTGTTGTAAGCAATTCCTCCACCCGAACCGCCCAAAGTAAAGTTGGGTCTGATGATGCATGGATAGCCAACCAATTTTTGAACTTCCCAACACTCTTCAATGTTATGTGCCAGTTTAGCTAAAGGTACTTTGAGGCCAATTTTTTCCATTGCAGCAGCAAAGAGTTCTCGATCTTCGGCTTTATCGATCGCTTCCTTAGTCGCACCAATCAATTCGATGTTGTATTTTTTAAGAATTCCTTTTTTATTTAAATCCAGTGCAACGTTGAGTCCAGTTTGACCACCCATGGTAGGTAAAATTGCATCAGGTTTTTCGATCTTGATAATTTTTTCTAAAGATTGCCATGTAATGGGTTCAATGTAGGTAGCATCTGCCAAGCCAGGATCGGTCATAATTGTGGCTGGATTGGAATTGACCAAGATGACCTTGTAACCCTCTTCTCTTAAAGCTTTGCAAGCCTGAACTCCAGAATAATCAAATTCACAAGCTTGGCCAATGATGATCGGCCCTGCGCCAATGATCAAAACGGATTTGATATCAGTTCTTTTTGGCATATTTATTTACCTGGGTAATGAAAGTGTCAAAGAGCGATTGCAACTCTTGCGGTCCTGGACTTGCTTCTGGATGACCTTGAAAACCAAACACGCGATTTTTTTGAAAAGAAATTCCTTGGATGGAGCCATCGAATAAAGATCGGTGGGTAATTGAGATATCTTTTGATAAGGACTTTTCTGAAATCGTAAAGCCATGGTTTTGACTGGTTATTGCCACTTCATTGGTGACGAGATTTTTTACTGGATGATTAGCACCGTGATGACCGAATTTCATTTTTTCAGTTTTCATGCCCAACGCTAAGCCTAAAAGTTGGTGACCCAAACAAATACCAAACAAAGGTATTTTTGTTTCTCTAATTAATCTTGAAATAGTTTCTATTGGTTGATGACATGGTTCTGGATCTCCTGGACCATTGGATAAAAACACGCCATCTGGTTTTTTGCCAAGAATCGTCTCAAAGTCGGTATTGGCTGGCAAGACTTCTACCTCGCATCCGCGGTCCACCAACAAACGAAGAATGTTATGTTTGACGCCAAAATCCAGAGCGATGATTTTGTATTTTAGTTTGGGTTTCTTTATGCCGTAACTTGGCTTTTTCCATAAGTAAGATTTCGCGGTTGTTACCTTGGAAGCCAAATCTTTGCCCTTTAAGCTGCCGAATCTTTCAAACAATTTTTCAATATCTTTTTTGGTCTTCTTCTTATAAGAAATAAAGGCCGGTTGAGAGCCTTTGTTTCTTAAAACTCTAGTTAACTTTCTAGTATCTATATTTTTTATTCCTGGCACTTTATTGGCCTTTAAAAAATCAGCCAAAGAAAGTTCATTTCTCCAATTGCTCTCAACTCTCGTTAGGTCTCTGATCACCACACCGCTTGCACCACCAACTACTGATTCGTGATCATCAATGTTGGTACCAACATTTCCGATATGTGGATAGGTAAAACAAATGAGTTGATCGGTATAAGACAAATCGGTAATGATTTCTTGGTAGCCGGTCATTGAAGTATTGAAAACCAGTTCACCTACTTTTTCTTTGGTGTAACCAAATGCTTCGCCATCGAAGATTTCACCTGATTTTAGGATGAGCTGAGCAGGCTTAGCTCTCATGAAACACCTGCTTCAAATGGGTAAAAAAAAACGCGAACAAAGTAGAAACTATGGATCGCGTTTTAAAATCTAATGCCGTTTGCATTAGAATGTGACTCTAATGAAATAACTCTGTAAAGTCCATTAAAAATTTAACTTATGATTAAAAATTCGGAAGATATAAAAGGGATGAGAGTTGCAGGCAAGCTTGCTGCTCAGACTTTGGAGATGATCAGTGAGCATGTGAAGTCAGGAATTTCCACCGGTGAATTGAATAAAATTTGTCATGAGTACATCGTGGATGAGATCGATTGCATCCCAGCGCCATTAAACTATAAAGGTTTTCCAAAATCGATTTGCACCTCAATCAATCAAGTGGTTTGTCATGGCATTCCAACTGAAAATAGAATTCTAAAAAGCAATGACATCCTAAATATCGATGTCACAGTTATAAAAAATGGTTATCACGGCGATACCAGTAAAATGTTCATGGTTGGCAAAGTTCAACCGCATGCGCAACGCCTGGTTGATATCACTCAAGAGTGCCTTTATCGAGGTATTGAACAAGTTAAACCTGGAGCTAGATTGGGTGACATTGGTCATGCCATTCAAGTCCATGCTGAGGGGAATCATTACTCGGTCGTAAGAGAGTACTGCGGACATGGCATTGGCAAAGTCTTCCATGAAGATCCACAAGTTTTGCATTACGGCCAACCCAATACCGGGATGTCTTTACAAGAAGGCATGTGCTTTACCATCGAGCCCATGATCAATTTAGGTACCTACAAAACCAAACTTTCCAAAACCGATGGTTGGACGGTCGAGACTGCAGATGGCAGATTATCTGCCCAGTGGGAACACACCATCCTGGTGACTCAAGACGGTTTTGAAGTTCTTACCCAAAGAAGTGAAGAAAGTTTTTAGGCTATGAATAATTTAATTGCCGAAATTCAATCTTATCCCTTTGAAAGATTAAGAAAACTCATTAGTCCAAAAAAATCTCCAGCAGAGATAAATTTATCCATTGGCGAGCCAAAGCATCCGGCTAGTCCAAAAATTTTGGATGCCATCAATCAGAACAAGGAATTATTCAGTCACTACCCTCCAATGGCGATGGTGCCTGAACTGAAAAAAAGCTACCAAAATTACCTAGCCAACAATTTCGAATTAAAAGATGTTGAAGAAGAAGAAATCTTTTTGGTTGGTGGTACCAGAGAAGGCACGTTCTCTGCGATTCAAACCATGGTCAACAGAGAAGCAGTTAGTGAGAGACCTTATGTTTGTATGCCGAACCCTTATTATCAAATTTACGGTGGCGCAACTTTGTTTGCAGGAGCTAAACCTCATTTTTTAAATTGTACTGAAGAAAATAATTTCCAAATGGATCTGGAAAATGTCGCAGAAGAAGTTTGGGAGAAATGTCAGTTGCTTGTGCTCTGCTCGCCTTCCAATCCTACCGGCAAAGTAATGACTAAAGACGAACTTTGTAAGGTGGTAAATCTCTCCAAAGAATTTGGTTTTAAAGTTTTAAGCGATGAATGCTACATAGATATCTATTTTGGTGAAAAACCCACTTCTCTTTTGGAAGCTGCCATGGAAGTTAACGGCAGCTTGGAGAATGTTTTAGCGCTTCATAGTCTGTCAAAGCGTTCCAACTTACCTGGCTTTAGGTCCGGTTGTGCTACGGGAGATGCCAGTATCATTGCTGCCTTTTCAAAATATCGTATGTTTCATGGTGTCAGCGTCCCCTTGCCCATTCAAAATGCGAGTACTTTGGCTTGGGCAGACGACAAAACCGTTGAAGACAATCGAGCCGCCTATGCAGAAAAATTTAAATTGGCTGAAGAAATTTTAGACAAAGACTCGTTAACCCCAGATGGAGCTTTCTATCTTTGGTTGAAAGTTAAAGATGCAGAAGCTTTTACCAAAAAACTTTACGACGAAGAGCAAGTCATAGTATTACCAGGTAAATATTTGGGTGCCGAAGACAATGGGCAAAATCCTGCAGAGCAATATTTAAGAATTGCTTTGGTGCATGATATAGAATCAACAATAAAAGCATTAACAAGCATTAAAAAAGTTTTAGATAATGAGTAATTGGACTGGCTTAGGAATTGGAACAAAAAACAGTGACGGTGACTGGATTGAAATGTTTTTTGCTGAGGAAAATATTTCTGCAGGAGATCTTGAGTCATCCGATGCTGCTTTTGAAAAAGTCTCTGTCAGTGATGACGAAGCACCCTCTTCATTGCCCGAAGCTTATTTAAAACTGCATTTGCTTTCTTATCGCTTGGTTAAGCCAAACGAAACCAATTTGGATGGTATTTTTGGGATTTTGCAAAATGTCGTTTGGACTTCTGAAGGTCCCTTCTCGATTGCTGATTTCAAAAAAGCACAATTTGAGGCAAGAAAAGATAACCGGCATATCCTGGTGCACAGCATTGATAAATTTCCACGTATGACAGATTACGTGACTTTGCCCGATGTCAGAATTGCCGATGCCAACAGAGTTAGATTAGGAGCTTACTTGGGTTCGGGTACCACAGTAATGCATGAAGGTTTTGTTAACTTCAACGCCGGTTCCCTAGGCGAAGCGATGATTGAAGGCAGAATCTCTCAAGGAGTTGTGATTGGCGATAAAACCGATATTGGTGGTGGCGCTTCTACTATGGGTACTTTATCTGGTGGCAATGATGTCAGAATCTCTCTTGGAAAAAATTGCCTACTCGGAGCTAATTCCGGTTTAGGAATCCCTTTGGGAGACAGATGCACAGTAGAGGCTGGACTTTATTTGACGGCTTCATCAAAAGTTGAAGTCATAGATGATAAAGGAGAATTCTCGGTGACTTTAAAAGCTTCAAAACTAGCTTCAAGATCTGACCTTTTATTTATCAGAAATTCTTTGACGGGTTCCATTCAATGTCGCCCGAATAAAAAAGTCGTAGAATTAAACGAAGAATTACACTCCAACGATTAACTTAGTCGAATAGTTATCAATGAAGGAGACTTCTAATCCAATTCCTGCGGGTCGACTGCAAAGAGCTGCCTTTACTCAAGAGACTTACATCTCTAAGTTTCGTCAAGTCCTTGCTAGACATGGTCTAACCATGGCTTCGATTGCGATTATTTGTCTTTTGTTACCATCCATACAAAATGCCCTGTTGTCTTCACTGGATAATTTATTCAGAAATCCTTTGAAATATCTTCTTTGGAGTTTGATAGTTGCTATTTTTATCTTAGGATTTCTTAAATATACAAAAAGAGAAATAGATCTTCGTCAATTAATCTGGACTGGATATCTCTTCATGATTTCTGTAGTTGAAGAAATTGCATTCAGGCTTTCTCTACCTCTTCTAATTTCATCAGATGTTACAGGTATAAGTTTCTTTTGGATTGGGGCTCTCATTAGCAACTTTCTTTTTGCAACCATTCACTATTTCACTCTGCGCTGGAAGCTTAATGCTTGTATTTTCACTTTTCTTGGCGGGATGGGCTTCAGCAGAATGTTAGATACAACCGGAGATTTAACCGCGGTTATTCTTTTACACTGGGCAATAACTTTTCTTAATACTCCTTCTGCTCCAAAAAGTCAGAATCAGTAATAGGTTCTTCATTGGTTAAGCCAACCTTGCATGGAATTATAATCTTCTTCTTTAATTTTTAATTAGAGCTTGAAAAAACATGACAGACATTTCGGCTGTTCGTGTTCCATGTAAACCTGAAAGAGGTTTGTAACCTTTATCTATATACTCATTTACACAGGCAGCAACATCATATGGACTCCTTTCATAACAAACTACGTAATTTTTGTCTTCGGGGCCAAAAACATTAGTAAAGCTGTTAAAAGATAAAGTTATCAGCATGCTTATCATTAGGTATTTCATAGTTTTCTCCTTTGTTATTAGTTTTAAATTATTAAATATTATTATGATGAATTAACTTTGCCTTTGATGAAGAAAGAGAGAAATATTAAAACCGCTGCTAGGATCAAATAGTAATAGATCAACTCAGAAAATATTGGAGTCATACTACTCAAACCGGATTCGGTTGCTTCTCCACCAAACAATCCAGCAAGTACTCCTCCTAAGGATGAAGCCAAGAACCACAAACCCATCATTTGGCCGAGATATTTTTTAGGCGAATATCTGGAAAAAGCAGATAAACCAACTGGCGATAAGGCTAATTCCCCAAAGGTATGAAGAAGATAAGTTAATAGCAACCACTGAACTCCTACTGGTGCTTCAACCATGGCGTATTGGACAGCGTAAAGCATCACAATAAAACCCAGTCCCATAAAAATTAATCCAATGGCAAATTTAATGGGTGTATTGGGATTTAAATTTCTTTTGCCCAAAAAGACCCAAAGATAAGCAAAGAACGGCGCAAACATTACGACAAAAAGCGGATTTAAAAATTGCGTCCAACTGACAGGCGCTTGAAAAGAACCAAAAGTAAGATTCACATAATCTCTGGTAAAGATTGATAACGAGCCTGCAGATTGATCAAAGCCAGACCAAAAAGCAGCCGCTCCCACAAATAACAATAAAAGCATCAAAACGTTTTTCTTTTCATGACTGGTGAGCCCCGCAAAGAAAAACAAGTAACCAAAATAGATAAATGAGATGACAACCAAAAAGTCACGAAAACGTTCTGCAAAAAATACTGGGTCAATGCTCCAAAGTCCAAGGACTCCTGAGACGACCACTGCAGCAAAAAATAAAACCGTGATGATGGTCCAAAGTCTTAAAGTGCTTCTGCGCCCTTCTGCCATTTCATTCGGATTTAAGCCAGCAGTTCCAAGCTGACTTCGAAAATAAACAAATTGAATGACGCCAAAAAGCATACCGATGCCTGCGGCACCAAAACCCCAATGCCAACCGATGCGCTCACCCAAGTAACCGCACACGGCAAACCCAAGCATGCTGCCGATATTGATCGACATGTAAAAAATGGTGAATCCAGAATCTCTGCGTTCGTCGTGATCCGCATAAAGTTGACCTACGATGGAAGAGATATTGGGTTTTAGAAGACCGGTACCAATAGCAACAAAAGCCAAGCCCAAGATAAAAGTCTCTTCCAAGGGAATGGCCAAAGTAAAGTGACCCAACATGATGATGAGCGCTCCATAAAGTACGGCCTTTTGATAACCTAATAAATTATCTGCAAGCCAACCACCTGGCAAAGCCAAGAAATAAACCATTCCGGCATAAATGCCATAAATAGCATTGGCTTCAACGTTTGACCAACCTAGTCCCGGATTACCAACCACGCCAATGGTCATGTAAAGAACCAGCAAACCACGCATGCCGTAATAAGACATTCGCTCCCAAAGCTCGGTAAAGAATAAAGTTCTTAAGCCAATGGGATGACCGAAGAAATTGCTTTGTGATAGATTAGCTTCTTGTTCAGACATAATATGAATTCTACTTTAGATTATAAACCAGCAGGCTTCTTCAGGAGAATGGCAGCCTTATTTTACGACGTTATTTTAATTATAGCTCTCTGCATAGGTCTCACTTTACTAATTACCTACTTATTCAAGACTGAGGTAGTAAGTCCATTGATGTATTTGGCTTTTTTGGCTTTAAGTGTTGGTTTTTATTGCTACTTTTGGAAGCAGAACAAAGGTCAAACCTTAGGTATGCAAGTTTGGAAGGTTCGCTTAGCTCAAGATAATGAGTCTGATATTAGTTTAATGAGGATGATTTATCGATGCTTGTTGGGGTTAATCTTTAGCCTGCTTTTCGGATTGAATTATCTGCCGATGCTATTTCGCAAAGACAAAAAAACTTTAAACGATATTTTGTCAAAAACGTTTTTAGTAAAAGTCTAAACGCGTCTAATGATCCTTATACCAAAGTAAAGCAGAATCAAAGAAGATAGAAGTATCCCCCAAAAAGCACTCCAACCGAGAATCAAAGAAATATTGCCAAAGATTTTTATTAAAAGATTAAAGCCGAAGGCAATTAAAATTCCCAAAACAAAGCGATCCACGCTTTTGTTTCTGCCTATGGCTCTCAATGAAATTGCTAAAGCAAAAATTATGAGACAGAGCAAAGAAATGGGTTCAAGCATTTTCTTCCAAAATTCATAACCTACTTTGTTTCGATCAGCGACTTCATTGATGGATTGCCAGTAATTATAGTTATCCGTTAAGGACATGTGTTTCAAACTTTTCATGGAATAATTCATTGCTAGCTTTGGTGCATCCTCCCAGACAAAATCTGACTTACTGATATCTTCCTTATAATCTCTTACCTCTTTGATAACCCATTCGTTTTCAGCGATTTCAATATCTTTGGAAACCACAATACTGTTTACATTTCCTTTTTCATCGAGATCATAAATTTTTACTTCCTTGCTGGTGCCTTTATCGGTGACTTTTGAGAATCGGTCATTTTTAAAGACCCACTGCTCTTTTTGTTTGGAGAGATTTGATGTGGGTTCAAATTTTAAATTGTTGGCAGCATCTTGAAGACTGGGGATAAAAAATTGCCACGAAACGAGCATTAATATGATTCCGAAAATAACTGGCTTCAAAACCGCGAAGATAATTCTAGATAATTTTTTTCCAGAAACTCTTGCTGCTATCAATTCTCCTGAATCTGAAATTGCACCCATACAGATGATTGTCGAAACAATTGCGCTTAGTGGAAAAATATCAAAAATCGCATCGACCGAAGTAAAAGCTAGAAAAAGCAAAATCTTACTGAATGAATAAAATTCAGTTAAATCTTCAAATTCATTCAAGAATGAGAGAATCAAATCCAATAAAAAAAATATCCCAACCGTCAGAAAAAGAAAACGCCAGGCATATCTCGTGAAAAGATTGTCTAAAGTATCGCCGAAAATAAGACTATAAAAAGACATAAAACACCAAATAAGAAAATACCGTAGCAATTAGAAACAACACGAAGAGATTGATCATGAAGTTTCTTGAATATTTTAAGCCGCCAAGATTGAGACTGAAATTTTGATAGCTTTGGTCGAGTGCTAAGATGATGGCTGCAATCAAGTAAATGCCGTGAATGCTAAAAAACACGATCGTCGAGTTTAGAGAAAAATTACTAAAGACTTCCTGGGAAAGGGAAAGTCCATAATAAGACATAAATATGATTAGCCCGGAAAGAAAAATGTAAAAACGACCAGAGTCTTTCAATCGCATGGTTAGGGATGCTGCTATCAAAGCTGAGATAATGATAATTAACGGCATGGAAGAGCGTTTTAGTAATTCGATGCGCTCTAAATCTTTAGCAAAAAACAATTCGTGAAAATACTTTCTCTTCAAGTCTTCAACATTGAGAATCGGTTTTTTGGGGAGAATTAAAAAGAATTCATCAAAGCTAAAATCCAACGGCATGGCTTCGGACAAAATAGAAAATTTACCCGACTCAAAAGATATCCGGTTTTCTTTTTCGTTTAAGGGTTTGGAAATCAATTCATCAGCAGTTAAAACAAACTCCGAATCGTTGGTTTCAAAACTCGAAAATACATCCTGAAAGCCCCTATCTGAAGCTTCCTTAGCATAAAAAATTGCATTGAGATCATCAAGGACATTGATCTTTTCAGCTCCCATTAATTTAAATCTGTCTGAAAATCTTTCAACATCATTTAAAAAAGCAAGTTTGTTATTTGAAAGCGGAGTGAGATAAAAGGACACTAAAGCCACAAAAAGCGCAAAAAATACGGCTGGGATACAAGAGATTAAAACGACCTTGCGTTTGCCAAGACCCATTTTGGAAAAAGCCAATAGCTCGTTGTTTTGATCGAGGCGATAAACAGCAATGATGGTCCCGATAAAGACACTCAGTGGAAGCACGACCTCAACGATCTCAGACATGCTGTAAATCGAAACCAGTATCAAGAGTTCTGGATAAAGCTCACCGCTTGAAACTTTTTCAAGATAGACCGTAAACTCATTTAGAAAAAAAACACTAAATAAAACTATTAAAGTTAAAAAACTTATCTTAGTTACTTGGCCTATTAAATATAATGTAATAATTCTTGGCATTGCTATTATATTATTAGGGTATTATCCCACATGTAACAGTAAATTCTGTATGGAGAAGAGATGAAGAAATTATTAAATCAATCAATATCATCAAATAAAAAGCTAAATTTTAAAAAAGACAAATTTCAAACTTTGATAGTAGGTGTAAACGAAGCTAAAACTCTAAATGGTGATTTAAAAGTAATTAATGAAGTCAGTAATGGCACAATAAAAAAACTTATTTCCAGAGAAGAGATTACTGGAAAAATTGGAAATAGCGTTTACTTGCCTGCCATCAATGGAGTCAATGCCGAAAAATCTTATTTCGTTGGAACCGGTAAAAAAAATAAAAAAATTTCAGAAGTAGACTATTTCAAAATTTGCCAATCAATTTCAAGTGCTGCATTGGCTTCAAAATCCGCTTCGGTAAAAATAATCATTCCTGAAGTTTCTGTAGAAAATAGAGATACCAGTTGGACTGTTGAGGTTCTAGGTAGACATTTAGAAGCTTCAAGCTATCAATACTTTTTTAAAGGCAAAAAAAACCAAACTAAAAACGTCTTAAAAAAAGTAGAAATATTTATGGATTCAAAAAAAGTAGGTCTGTCTGGAGCGCTTAAGAAAGGTCAAATAATTGGTGCGGGAAGCAATTTCAGTAAAGAGCTTGCGAATACTCCTGCAAACATCTGCACCCCGACGCACCTTGCGAATCAAGCACGAGCCTTATCTAGAACTTTTTCTACTGTAAAAACCAAGGTTCTTGGTGAAAAAGAAATGAAAAAATTAGGTATGGACTGCCTCTTGTCGGTTGGTAATGGTAGCGTACAGGAATCAAAGCTAATCATTATGAACTATGCGGGCGGTAAAAAAGATGAACAGCCGCATGTAATTGTTGGAAAAGGAATTACCTTTGATACCGGAGGGATAAGCATCAAACCTTCGCGTGCTATGGACGAAATGAAATATGACATGTCCGGAGCTGCTAGTGTATTGGGTACGATGCGAGCGATAGCAGAAATAAAACCTAAGAAAAATATTATCGGTGTCATTGCTTCAGCTGAAAACATGCCAAGTGGGACTGCAACTAAGCCAGGCGATGTTGTCAGCACCATGTCAGGTCAAACCGTAGAAATACTAAATACAGATGCCGAAGGTAGATTGGTATTGTGTGATGCACTTACTTATGTAGAAAGATTTAAGCCAGCAAGTGTTATTGATATCGCTACCTTAACAGGAGCTGTGATCGTTGCCCTTGGGCACGAAGCTACCGGCGTCATGTCAAACGATCAAAAATTGGCTGATAAGATTCTTAGCTCGGGAATTGCCAGTGGCGATAAAGCCTGGCAATTACCTCTTTGGGATGAGTACCAAGGTGGTTTAAAAAGCAGATATGCTGATATCGCAAATATTGGTGGTTCAGCCGGCACAATAACGGCCGCCTGTTTTCTTTCAAGATTCACTGAAAAGTATAAGTGGGCACATTTAGATATAGCGGGAACGGCTTATGGAATTGGAGGACAAAAAGTTTCTTCAGGTAGGCCTGTCCCCCTCTTGTCTGAATATTTACTCACTGCATGACTCAAGAAATAAGTTTTATTTCTGCAGGAGAAGATGAAAAAGAAGCCATAAGTTTCTTACTTAAATTTGTTGAAGAAAAATTTCTAGAACTCGGCTCCTCTCCTCAGAATAAAATTAATCTAAGGTGTAATGATGCTACTCAGGCTAATGAACTCGATCAAAAGCTTTGGGAAGATCTCAACGAAGTTTTTTTAGCTCATAAAATTTCTAACGATTCAAAAATACCCTCTTGTCCTGTCGAAATATCTTATCCAGGCATCAAGGTTAAAAATGATTTTTCAACTTTGATCAATCTAAACCCAAAATTGCCTCCAGACTATCAGGACTACGATACTGTGTTTCAAATTGTCATAAAAGATAATGCCTCTTTGCAAAATCAGGCAAGGGAAAGCTTCAAACAATGTAAAATTGATGGATTGGATCCCACTTACATCAACTAAAAGTGAAAAAGACTTACAACCCAAAAAATTTAGAAAAAAAATGGTATCGGTTTTGGGAAAAATCTGGTTTTTTTAAACCCACCTATAAAACAAAAAAAACATTTTCGATTATGATTCCGCCACCCAATGTAACGGGTAGCTTGCATATGGGTCATGGCTTCCAAAATACCTTAATGGATATTATGACGCGGCTAAAAAGAATGCAGCAGTATGACGTTTTATGGCAAGTCGGTACGGACCATGCGGGCATCGCAACACAGCTGGTTGTTGAAAGAAAACTTGAAGGCGAAGGTAAGACAAAAGAATCTCTTGGTAGAAGTAAGTTTGAAAAAGAAATCTGGAAATGGAAAAAGTACTCTGGCAACACCATTACCAAACAACTTAGAAGACTTGGTTCTTCGGTTGATTGGTCTACTGAAAAATTTACCATGGATGCTGACTTCAGCGATGCAGTATCGGAAGTATTTTGTAAGCTCTACGATGAGGGTCTGATTTATAAAGGATACAGACTCGTTAATTGGGATCCCTCTTTGCAAACTGCATTATCAGATCTTGAGGTTTCTAATGAAGAGGAAAGTTCTTTCATCTGGAATATCAAGTACGAACATGATGCAGGTCACCTAACGGTAGCAACCACTCGGCCAGAAACTTTATTGGGAGATATGGCTGTTGCTGTAAATCCCAAAGACAAAAGGTATAAAAAACTTATCGGCAAAACAGTTAAATTACCTTTGACGGATAGAGAGATACCTATAATTTCTGATGACTATGTTGACATGTCGTTTGGAACCGGTTGTCTGAAAGTAACTCCAGCTCATGACTTTAATGATTTTGAAATTGGCAAACGTCACAAACTTGAGTTTCTAAATATTTTAAACAAAGACGGCACGTTGAACGAAAACGCACCTAAGAAATATCAGAATTTAAAAATGCTAGAGGCAAGGAAAATCATCATCGAAGATTTAGATCAAGCAAATTTACTGGCGGGCAGTGAAAAGCACAAACTTGCTATTCCCCGCGGCGAAAGAACCGGAGAAATTTTAGAGCCCTATTTGACCGAACAATGGTATTTGAAAACAAAAAATTTAGCTCAAGAGGCTTCGAAATTAGTTAAAAATGGGAAAGTTCAATTTTTGCCAAAAAATTGGGAAAAAACTTTTTTCAATTGGATGAAGGATATTGAAGATTGGTGCATCAGTCGTCAATTGTGGTGGGGACATAGAATCCCAGCTTGGTACGATGAGAATAAAAAAGTTTATGTTGGAAAGTCCGAAGCAGAAGTAAGAAAGAAAAACAAAATTTCTGGAGCTTTGATAAGAGATGAAGATGTATTGGACACCTGGTTTTCCTCGCAATTGTGGACTTTTGCTACCTTAGGTTGGCCAAAAAAAACCAAACAACTTGCTAAATTCCACCCTACTTCTATTTTGGTTACGGGTTTTGACATCATATTTTTTTGGGTAGCTAGAATGATTATGATTTCGCAAAAATTTCTTAAAGAGCCTCCTTTTAAAAAGGTGTTTATTCATGGACTGGTGAGAGATTCAGAAGGACAAAAGATGTCCAAGTCAAAAGGAAACATTATTGATCCAATTGATGTTATTGATGGAATCCATCTGAAAACCTTAATAGCAAAAAGAACTGAAAATTTAATTGTGCCAAGTTTGAAAGAAAAAATTGAGAGAGCAACAAAGAAAGAATTTCCCTCTGGTATACCTTCTTTTGGGACAGATGCGCTTAGGCTTACTTTTGCATCTCTGGCATCGGGAAGTAGAGACATAAACTTTGATGTCAAACGAGTTGAAGGTTACCGAAACTTCTGTAATAAGTTATGGAATGCCTCAAGATTTATTAAGCTGCAATGCAAAGGATATAAAAAATCAAAGAAACTAAGTGAGGACCCAATCGATAAATGGATCAGATCAGAATTTAATAAGAGTTTAGAAGGTTACGTTGATCATATCGATAACTCCAGATTCGACTTGGCTACGCAAGTTCTCTACGAATTCATTTGGGAAAAATTATGCGATTGGTACATAGAGTTTTGCAAAATTAGACTCAATGACCAAAGTATTGGTAAAGCGGAGAAAGCCCAAATTAAAAATTCCTTGTTGGATGTTTTTGAAAAGACACTCAAATTAGCCCATCCCATTATGCCTTTCATTACAGAAGAAATTTGGCAATCTTTCAAAGACATATTCAATGCAAAGAAAAAGAGTATTATGATTTCCGAATTTCCTACCAAATATTCTGGAACTTCTAACCTGAAAAATATTGAGTCTTTGAGATCAGTAATCTCAGGCATCAGGAACATAAGATCTGAAATGCTCATCTCTCCTAAGAAAGATATCACCATCATTGTCGAAAAAAATAGAAGCATTAAAAAATTACTGGAACAAAATAAAAATTACTTGCTTTACTTAACAAGAGTTAAAAAGATTGGTTTTTTAAACAAAAACATTCCGCCTTCTGCAATCTCTCTTGTGGACGGCACGAAAATACACATTCCATTGCAAGGTCTTATTGATCCCCAATCTGAAATTGAAAGAAATCAGAAAAACCTAGAAAAATTCAACAAATCTCTTCAAGGTTTAAAAAATCAACTGGATAACAAGAAATTTCTTTTAAATGCTCCAAAAACACTTATTCGAGAAAGAAAACGAAATTTGAAAGATATTTCCCAAAAAATTGCCACTACCGAAAAACACGTCAAAACCTTAGAAAAATTAGGAAACTAAAAAAGATCTCTCGATTATGAGATTTAAGCTATAGCCAAAAATAGATGCGGTAATGGCTATAGTGGCAAAGTTGCTTAGCTTTCCCAAATTATAAAATT
>CACOBG010000009.1 GCA_902625415.1 uncultured SAR86 cluster bacterium | reverse complement strand
TGATGGATCTCTATCTGTTGTCCAAAAACCTGATAATGCCCCTATCCAGAGATTGTCAGAAGAAGAAACATCAGAACGCCAGCTATCCGTTCCATTAAGGTTTATAGAGTCTACAAAACTGCTGCCATTAAATTGTTTTTGCTGAGCTATTCCTTGGTAAAAAGTTTCCGTTTTATAGATCGAATTTGAAGCTTGTTCTGAAGAATTCTCTTCCATAGAATACATGACGCCCAAGTCCATGATTTTGTTTGCAGAAGCATTACAATTCATTGAATTATTAAAGTTGCCACAAGGATCATCAGTAGAGATGATTGCCGTAGAGGGGGCTCCAAGTGCTAAAGACTCAACTTGAGTATTATTTCCAAAAAAACATCCATTATCTGGACCAGAGATACAAGCGATTGGATTTATTCCAAATGATATTTGAGGTATCTGAGAATTTGTTGCATAAATTCCATCTTTTTGAGTGCTCTTCCCAGAACGTCTTAAGTATGACCAATAATGATCCCCCATAACAACTTGACCTGTGCTTGCAAGAGAATATTCGCCCAAAGCATAAAAATTAGATTTATCACCTGATTCAGAAATTAGTACTGAAAACAAACTGTGTTGATTATCATGTGGAGATGCCCCGTCAGTAGAACACTTACCAAGATTTCCACAACTCCAATTTAGTTGAGCATAAAGTCCTACTCCCCTTCCGTTAGGATTAAAAACTTGATACCAAAGTGACTGACCATAAGGAATATGATCCTGTGATGAGGTCAAGTTACCAAATCTTTGTGATGAAACATGAACATTGTCATCTAATACTTTAGAAGCATATCCATAAAGACCCGCTGCGTGGCTATTAGTTTTATTTGATAAATTTGAATCTTGTGTATCAAATGTTGTTCCGCCAGAAGTTCTATAAGAAATACAATTTAAAGCATGTTTGCAATAATCGTTATCTCTGAGTTGATGAAAATCAAATAACTTATCAGTTCCATTATCTTTATCTTCCATGAAGTCTATAGATATGAAATTTGGCATGATGGTATGAACTCTTCTAAATCTTAAATCACTTAAAGCTGAATATTCATTCTTTACATATTTGTTTGAATGCAAAATTGGTATTGGTGCATAAGCAACAACTTTTTTTGTATCTCCTAAAAACCCATCCAATTCTGAATTCTTATAAACTTCACCTGCAATTATTATTTCATCTTTAAATGTTCTTGAAGAAACTTCATCTCCTGCGGATAGAGTACCTGTATTTATACTAGGCCTTGAGTTGGCTCCAACGACAAAGCCATCAGCGTTATCTTCTGGAGGAGTGTAAGAAATAATAGATGGACTTTTATTTAAGTGCATCCAAATAAATTCTGAACCCAAGCCTGATCTATATGCTTGATTAATGTCTGATTTCTCAAGAACTGGAATATCCGAAATATTATTTGGAGTAACTATCCATAGCTTTCCATCATTATCTGCCTTTGCTTGAGTCCAGCCATAAGAAGACTGGCACGTTCCGTTTATGGCTGTCACATAACAGTAATTAGAATTATTTACTGTTTGATTATTATTAAAATATTCATTAAACATGTGATTAATTAAATAAGGCAAATTATTTCCTCTTGGATTTTGAAAAGGATTTGCATCATTAGTTGGGTTACTCATTGGCCCAAAATGTCCATCATTAAAATATAGCTGAACATAATCTTTCCCTTCACAATTGCTAATGTCCTCGTCTAAAGTTAGGCAACTAATATCTTTTGTAAATCCGACCATTGCATTATTGGCTTGAGGCTGAAGAAAATTGCTGCCAAGTTGGCCATGAACTATTCTGAAACTATCGTTATTCAAGTTAAATTGAATTTCAAAATTAGCTTCTTCTTGATCATTAATAGATTCCCCTGAGGTGTGGTTATACCAGCCTACAGTAAAGATCTGTGTAGAGGAATTCCATAAGGTTCTTATATTGAAATTAGGCGATCCGTTGTATTGCTCGGTATTGTAGGCTGCCCATAAAGCAAAAATAGAGTTATCCAAGATTCCTTCTTTATCAGAGGAAGGAATGCCATAAAGACTATTAATTGGATAAGATTCTGGCCACTGAGGCCATTCAGAGTCTATACCCCCTTGAAAATGCTTGTCTTGATCTAAATACATGAAAGGAACTGCGCCACCATGCCTGAGATTGGATGCGCGAGCATTATCCCAAGCCGGAGTATGTGAATTACTCAGGGTTACAAATCCATTTTCATTAATATGTAGCTTTGAAAATTCTGTCCCAAAATAATTAAAAGAACCGGGCAAAGAGACAACCTGAAACTCTGACTCTCCGCCATTCATTGCATGAGAATTTATATCAGATGAAACCGAAGAATCACTATGAACGAGAGTATCGATTCCTAGCCCATTACCCGCAGAACTGCCATCAAGACTGGAATTAAGTAAATAGTTGGTGTCGCTATTAAACTCTTTTACGTTGTAACCAAGAAATTCACCTTGAATCCCTTCTCTCCAATTTCCATCAAGAACTAATTGAGAAGTGCCGCTCCCGCATCCTTGTCCTGAATCGTAACACTGGTATTTAGCAATTTCTTCATTACCACTTCTTTCTGTATCCCATTTTGCATTAGGTGAGGACATTGGAGCATATAATCTATAAGTGTCATCACCACTGGTCTTATCTATTGGAAATTGATATTCAAAATCTAATATTTCAGAATTGTTCTCGTTTTTTCCGTTGTCTACGCTGTTAGCAAGGTAAACAGTTTTTGTACTAATATCAACGTAGTTTCTGTCATCAACAGAGTTTAAAAGATCATTGTTATCAACCTCTCTTACTTTTAGAGTAGATTCTGTTATCACTTGTGACGTACTTCCTAATTCTCCACGGATTGCCTTTGCAGAAAATGGATTGTTCAATTTGTCGTGAGAAACATTATGAAAATCAGAAGCAACTTTGATAACGAGGTTCTCATGACTTTCTAAATTTTTTGCAATCAATTTATATTGTTTTTGTTCTACTCCCTCATTAGGTATGTTTGCATTTACATTCAAAAGGATTCCTGTGCCAGGTGTTATGTCACTTGATTCTGCAACAGAAAAATTAGCTCCGGATTTAAGAGCTAAAACTCCATCAGAACCAATTTCCATATAACTAGCACCTGGTCCAGAGAGAGAATAAGTAGTTCCTGAAATGGTTGTATCAAATGTTACGATTTTTCTTTTCGCTGAGTCTGTCTCCGAAGCAAGATCTTCATCAATCATCAAAAACTTTTCATCGCCAGACAATGCAAGAAAAGATGACGATTTGGCGCTGACTTTTTTATTCGGGTGAATAGATTCTTCTAGATATGCAACGTCTAATACATTAAGCGTGTGGTTGACTTCTTTGATTACTCCTTTTGAATCTGTTGCAATAATTTTGAGATCATAAGAATTTGTTTGCTCATAATCCAATTCAGTATTAATTGTAACTTCACCAGTACTACTGTTAATAGCAAACTGATCATTGTAATTATTTTCCAGACTAAAAGTTGTTGTATCAACATCATTATCAGTTCTGGTTGATTTAATGACTGAAGTTCCCAAAGAAGAATTTTCTTTGAAGGCACATGAATCTTCACAAGCTGCAATAAAATTTGGATCTATATTTTTTGCAATTTCAATCTTCAAAGGAATATTTGTAGAGTCATTTTTACCTGAAATATTTACAGAAAGGTCGTAAGAACTTTTTGTTGTAAAATCAAGTTCATTATTTACTAAAATTGTCCCACTCGAAGAAATTTTAAAATCATCGCTATCGCTTCCGCTCAAAGTGAATGTATATTCTGAATTTGGATCATTCAAAATAATTGAACCAATATTAGAATTTAATTGGCTGCCTTCATGAACACTTTCATCTGCAAAATTAACCGAAGCAGCTAGGTCATTAATATTATTTACTTCAAACTTTAGGGGAGTTTTTACTGTATTTTTTCCATCAAATACTTCTACAATAAATTCAAGATCTTCTTTTTGTTCAAAATCTAAACTCTTATTTAAAATTATCTCATTAGAATTTGAGACAGATACTTTGTCGCTATCTATTCCGGTTACAGATATCTGAATACCGTTGTTTTCAGGATCAAGAACTTCAATTTCAGCAATTTTTTTGCTTGTTTCAAAATCTTCGTTCAGGGAGGTTGTCATGATATCGACATCCACAAGAGGTTCTTCGTCAACATCAATAACATTTAAATCTAACTTATTGGTTATAGATTTCTCTCCTAAAAAAGTAAAAATAAATAAGTTATAGGTTCTCTCTTTCTCATAATCTAATTCTTTTTCCAAGGTAATATTCCCAGTTTCATCAATTTGAAAGTTTTCACTGCCTGGGCCTGCTATTGCAAATCTTAGATCGCTGGCACCTGTATACTCTGCTTCTATTCTTCCTAGTGATGCGCCGGGTGATGTATTTTCGGCAATATCACTCGATAAGAAAAAGGTTTCTGTAGACAGCTGAGCTTCAACTACAGCTTCAACTTTTGTTTCTTGCTGGACCTCTTCAATTTGAACTTCTTCATTAGCCTCAGTAGCTTCTTCGATAAACTCTTCTTCTTGAGATTCAATTTGGGTATCGTCAATAAATAATTCTCCACCTTGATCATATGCGGTTGTTAAATTATCAATACCTGTGTCAGAAGTATTTTTTGAAATATCAAAATTGTCCAATAGACTTTCATCAATTTCTGGTATTACTGGTTCTGGTTCTTCATTCGCAGGCTCTAACGTAATCAAATCCGATGAGGACGTGCTTACAGGAGGTTGAGTGAGCGGTACCGAATCGGATGATGAAGTACTTACGGGTGGTTGAGTAAGAGTCACAGTATCAGATGAAGATGTGCTTACAGGAGGTTGAGTAAGAGTCACAGTATCAGATGAAGATGTGCTTACAGGAGGTTGAATAACTGGTTTATCTTCTATGGATTTTTCATCATCAGTCTGAATTACAGGTGGTGAATCATCACTGGACGAAGAACTAGTTACAACCAATGGGCTATCGGGGTTTTCATTACTATCTTGTCCAGAAGAATTATTTACACTTGTATTGTTATTTGAAGAATTTGTTAAGGGATTTCCTTCATCTACTTTCTTAGCATCGTTTGTTGTTATTGGTGATGAAGAATCCTCTTGAGAGACATCATCTGAACTTTCAAGAGAATCTGAATCCGTATTTTGTTCCGTGACCTGATTATTTGAAGCATCGGAACTTTCGTCTAAAGACGAATCTTCCTCAGGAGAATCTGTCTCAACTATTTCATCATCTTGACTTGATGTCTCAGGGGAAGTTTCTTCGTTATCTGTGCTTTCGTCGACTTGGGGAGTTTGTTCGTCTTCAGAATCTTGATCCAACTCATCATTTGTTTCGCTTGATTGGGTTTCAGTTTCGCTGTCTGAAGGCTCAGCATCATTGGATTCTTCAGAATCTTGTTCTATTGAATTTTCTTCTTCTGTAGAGTCGTCATTTGAATTTTCTGAATTATCTGTCTCATCACCGTCTGTTTGATCTGTCTCCGCCTTATCTGCTTCGTTAGATTCGTCTCCATCATTCGATTCTTCAGTTTCTTCAGAATCATCTAATTCTTCGCTTTCTGTTTCATCATTATTTGAATCCTCTGATTCTTCAGTTTCTGTTTCATCTGATTCTTCGTTATCAGACTCTTCTGTTTCTGACTCATCTGATTCTTCACTATCAGATTCTTCTGATTCTTCATTATCAGATTCTTCTGATTCAGATTCTTCTGTTTCTGACTCATCTGATTCTTCATTATCAGATTCTTCTGATTCTTCACTATCAGATTCTTCTGATTCAGACTCTTCACTTTCAGAATCTTCAGATTCATCTGATTCTTCGTTATCGGACTCTTCTGATTCAGACTCTTCCGTATCGGATTCTGAATCCTCGCTAGATTCTTCTGAATTTGAATCATCATCTGATTCATTATTCTCTGGCTCTTCTTCACCTTCAAAATCATCAGAATACTCGTCTAATTCTTCTGAAGTTATTATTTCAGGCTCTTCAACCTCATCAGAATCTGCCTCCACTTCAACACTCAAACCAACTTGTGTAAGAACTAAACTATTGTCAGGATTTTTTATTGGAGCTACTTCCATTTCCACTCCATAAACAAAAGATGCTTTAGTTTCTTCTGGTGTTGCCTCCACAATTGCTATGCCTCCTCTAATTCCAACAGTTGCGGTACTGGTTTTAATAATTGCGGGTCTTTTTTTTGTAACTTTTCCTCCTACTAATCTGACTAAACCTTTAGCTGAAACTTCTAGGCTTCCAGAGGCTGTTGCCGGATCGTAGATAAATTTATCCAAAGTTACGGTTGAATTAGGACCAATGGTAAAAGCTGTTCCATCAACCAGGAGCATTTGCGCTTTTCCGCTTTTGTTTGTTTGAATGGTTCTATTTGAGATAATTTTATAACCAGGATCTACGTTACGGTTTTCAATATTACCCCCAGGATAGGCCACCATATCAACGGTTTTGGTGTTTACTGCTGCTGCCACCCCGATTTCATCTTGTGCATAAGACAACGGATAAACGATGAAACTCACAGCAATGAGTGCAGTTTTCAAGAGATTCATATGTTTTTGTCTTATATACATATCAATAACCAACGCCAAAAACCCCAAAAAAACGAATTTTTTGAGGTTTTAGCAAAAAGCCAAGATGAAAATTAGCAAAAAATGCCCATTTTTCAATCTTTTTACTTAGCTTTTTCCAAATAAAATCAATAACTTGGACTGAACCCGGTGGAAACCACCGAGCCCAGCCGAGCAAGATCGGGTGATGAATAGCCTTTCTGTTGTCAAAGTACCAAAAAGACAACAAAGAACCAAAGAAGGTTCCAAAAGAAAGGTTATTAATCTCCGTTCTCATGCTCAATTCAAATTCTGTTTCTCCCTATTCAATAATTACTCCGATAAAATTGCTGTTCCAGACATCATAATCATTTGGTTGTTGGTTTCTCTGGAAAATTCTAGATTTGCGCCAACCTCAACATGAGAAGAGGTTCCAAATAAATGTCCTTGCATCGACTTCTTGGTGGTTATTCTAAGGCCACTATTTATAAATTCGTTTTCAACATTATTTCGGACAAAGTGTGGAACACCCTGATTAACGGTACCACTAGTCCAAGTCACGGTTCCGATAGCCCCTCTACCACCTATATTTGATAATCCATGCTCACAACCGGTAGACTCTCCACAGCCTATTGATTTACCCAGATTTGCGGCGGTAATGGAAACGGTGTACCGACCAACTCCGTCGAAGACAACTTGACCGGTTACGCCGGTACCTTCTGTCCAATGATAATTCCTATAGTCACTGCCTCCTTCATGGAATCTCGCAAAAACATCGAACATTGCCATACCAGCTAAGGTTGCAGTTCTACTCACTGGCCAATCGGAAGGATCCAAGAGATCACCAGCATACCAACCACCCATGTGGACAGCAGCTGGTTGAGCATCAGCTACAGCAGCCCTACTATCGGACATGGCCAATCCCCAAACTCCCCAGGTCATATATTCCAATGATGGTTCGGTCGTATTATCCATCATAAAATCGCGATCCTTATTGTCGATTGCTTCCCAAGTAACAATGGCCCCAGCATTATCCCCAACTGTTTGAAACCCGGTACCTGCCGAATTAATGGATTTGCTATCATTCCTTAACATCGCGCCAAAAACTTGTTTATTTAAGTAAGCGGATTTGGTCCAAGGGACTAAGCCAGAACTAGCATCACAATTGGTGTTGTAACAAGGCTTGGAAGTTTTATCGGCCTTTCCAAAAATAAAATCCTCTAAAGTTGAGACATCTGTGCTGGCACTGTTTAAAGAATTGTAAGCGCCTTCACCGCGATACCAATCGTTATCGCCATTAGAATTGTTAGCTATAATTGACTTCATTTCAGGGTCAAGTACCTCTACTTGGACTCTGTCGTTGACGTCATCAAATGTCACACGAGACTCTGATCTCCAATACAACGGACGTCGAAAAGTATCACTATCATCCGTTATAAATAATCCGGACATTCTTCCTGTCCAAAAACTGGCAGGAGTAGCCTGTCCCTCTCGCCAACTGTTGGTGCCACTTAAATTGATGGCATCCACAAAAGTGTCGTCTAAACGTTGTTGTTGTTGCACGATGCCTTGGTAGAAAGTTCCAGTTTTGTAGTGGGGATCGTTTGGATTGGTTGTGGCTTCCATGGAATGCATCACTCCCAACTTCATGTTACTCTCCTCTCGACACCCTCCTTGAAAAGTACCCACACAAGGGTCGCTGGTGGAAATTATTGCTGTTGAAGGCGCACCTATGGTGCTTGAGGCATACCCTTGGTCGTCACCAAAAAAACACCCATTGTTTTGTCCAGAAATACAACTGATAGGGTTGATTCCAAAAGTCACTTGCGGAACGGCATCGGTTGTCGCGTATGCTCCATCGGTGGTTGTGGTTCTCCCAGAACGTCTGCTGTAACTCCAATAATGTTCACCTTGCATCACCAGTCCAGTTGCCAAGTCAAAATAGTCTGCAGGGAAGAAGGTCTTATCGCCTACTTCAGCAATTAGGACTGAAAATAAGCTTTGTTGTCGTTCATTTGGTTTGCCTGCCACAAAGTTCGTAGAACCAATCATGCCATTTCCACCACATTTGGTAGTTCCCATGTGCCCACAACTCCAATTCATTTGTACAAACAACCCGGGTCCACGCCCCGCGGGATTGAAAATTTGTTGCCATAAAGATTGGCCTTCAGGTACGAGATCATAAGCAGAGCCAACCCCACCTGTTGTATGCTTCAAAGAGCTGACGTGTGTGTTGTGATCTAGGACATCGCCAGCATAGGCATAAGTACCGTCGATGACGGTCTCAGTGTTGTGTTCTGTATTAAGATTTGCATTGCCAAAATTATTATTACCACCACTTCCAATGGTATCGTAGCGAAGATGCGCTCCCGATTTGCTGTAATCGTGATCAACCAATTGATGAAAATCAAACAACGCATCGGTACCGTTGTCCTTGTCTTCCATGTATTCAGTTGAAATGAAGTGTGGCATCAAGGTGTGGACTCTTTTGTGTCTTGCATCCGTACTGCCACTGTTTTCGGTTGCCAGCTCAGCCAACTCGTATTGATTGGTATGTAAAATAGGCACTGGTGCGTAAGCGATGACTTTTTTGGTTTGCTGCAAGAAGTCGATTAATTTTTCCGTCTTATAGACTTCTCCCCCAATGACAATCTCGTCGTTGAAAGTTCGAGTATCAACTTCGCTGCCAGCAGTTGGAGAATCCCCAGCACCGCCAATACCCGGATAATGATTAGGTCCAACACTAAAGCTGGAACCTGCTGCCGGGGGCGTGAATTTCAAGGTCGTAGCAGGATTGTTCAAATGCATCCACATGAATTCGTGTGCCAAACCCGCACGATACGATTGATTAACATCTGATGGTAGAAGACGATTCACACTTGCGGCGTATTGAGGAACCGCTCGATAGATACGCGCATCGACACCATTGGTACCACTTGTTTTTGCTGTATTGATGAAGTACACCGAGTTTGAACAAGCCGGGTTATCCCCAAAATCATTACTTGCCGAGGAAGCATTACAATATTCGGTGCCGTTAACCGTCTGATTTCCGCTGAAATACGAGTTATACAAGACATTGATTTGGTCCGCTCTATTGGTACTCGTGGGATCTTGGAAGGAAGCAGATCCACCTATGCTAGGTGTTTCGTATTCGCCCTTGGTTGAATCATGATAGTAAAGCTGAACGTAATCTTTACCTTCGCAACTTGAAATATCCTCTGTTGCAGTTGCACAAGTAACGTCTTTGGAAAAACCGGTAAAGACGTTGTTGCTGTCGGTATCTGGGAAGTTTGGTCCACGATCACCAAGAACGATTTTGAACTCACCGGTATCAAACTTCAATTGAATTTCAAAGTTGGCTCCTCGACCAGATTTATCGGTATTGTGCGACTTCATTTTGTACCAACCAATTGTCATCACGCCTGTAGAAGGATTCCAAAGTCTTTGGATTCGAAATTCATTACAACCGTTATCGTTACAACTCGTATCGGTACTGTCATTAAAATAGTCTGCCCAAAGCGCAAAGATGGTGTTGTTTAAATTGCCTTCAAAGTCTGTTCCTGGCTTCCCGTATACGTCTGGGACTTGTAAATCATTCGGCGTACCGGTGAAAGAAGAATTGGGGCTATAAGCACCGTGGTTAGATCCGTTGCTACCGCCATTATCATCCAAATACATGATAGGAACACCACCTCCTTGATGAAGATAAGGTCTTCCATAATTACTTTGACCATCGAATTCATAATTGTGCCATGGTTTTTTATCATTGCTCCCGCCGTTGCCGAAAGTCAAAAAACCATTTTCATTGACATAAATATGAGTGAAGCTTTGGCCAAAATAGTTGAACGTCTGAGGCAATTCTATGGTTTCAAATTCAGAATAATTTTGATCATTTTCGTCACCTAACTTAAATCCAGAAAAGCCCCCAACACGTCCGTTTCCAATCATGTGGTTGTATGCTCCGGCTCCTGAATATGATCCGTTTCCAGGATTTTCGCCGTCTATATCAGCATTTAGAAAAAGATTGTCGTTTAAAGTTGCATTGGATTGAATGACTTTATACCCGGTGAACTGACTTGCTGTGACAACTTCCATGTTGCCGGAAAGGGTTAGACCATGGGTTTCGCTGCCACAGCCTTGACCGGAATCGTAACAATGGTAATAAGGTTGCACGCCAGTTTCTCCATTGGCAGCATTGACCGAATCCCATTGTCCGTTAGCTACCGAAAGTGGTGCATACTGACGAAAAGTATCGTCTCCGGAAGTTTTATCAATTGGGAATCTGTACTCAAAATCCAAAATGGAAATATCGGCTTCGTTGTTGCCATTGGCAACGGTGTTGGTTCGGTAATAGGATTTGCCTCCTGCATATTGCGTAATGTGGGCTTGGGAACCATTGGCTCGGCGATTTGTCGCTTCGATTTTTGAAGAATTTTCCAAATCCATTGTCGATAGCGCCGATTCGGTTACCAGTCCGCTCCCATTAATAATATGACCGTTTATATTTCTTATTAGGCCGGGTCCTCGAGTGGCTGTGGCAGTAAATGGATTTGCACCCGTTTTATTATGAACCACGCTGCCATCTTTGACTTTTGAGGAAAAACGCATGACCACGTTCTCATTTAACTCTGTAGCTTTGGGTAAGATTTGTGTTTGTTGTAAGTACGACGGCTCATTGGGAATTTCTGTTCTTTGTCCAATTATTTTCTTGGTGACACTTTTATACCCTTGCTCTTTTCCTGTGAGAAAGCCAATAAATTTATTTTCATTAGCAGTGGTCTTGCCGCTTGCATTGACACTAGTTTTGAGCTGTCGAGGATCAAAACCACCAGGATAAGGATTATTGTATGAGAAAAAAGAGCTGCTACTCACAGACATGTTACCCTGAGCGTCGATCGAGAGATCGCCACAAAAGCTCGTCATAGCATTTAAGCTACAATTGAAAGTTGTGCCTGCCGGTAAACCATTATCTAAAGCGAAGAGTTTTTTCTCACTAGCAGATTTATCACCGATATCATAAGCTGCAAATATACCGACCCTGTTATCATTAGTACTGCCACCTAGCTGAGCATCATTAACACTTAAAAGTATTCCATCACGGGCATTCTCCGGAAACATTCCGTGTGCTGAATAATTTTCATCATCTACGCGAAATGTAATAACTCCAGAAATTGTACTCTCACCATTTTTTGTCGCAGTTACTTGGTATGAGTGGGTATTGGCAGTTTCAAAGTCCAAAGAAGATTTTAAAGTCACCTGTCCAGTACTGGAATCAATTTGCAGTTTGTCAGTTGCTGATCCAGAAATACTCCAGGTCACCCCAGTTGCACCGCCAGAGTTAGCGGTACTCACTACAGTTCCGACAGGAGAAAATTCGCCAAGCCTAAACGAACTGCCTGAAAAACCGCCACTCACATTAAGGCCATTATTACTAAAGATATTCGCAGTCGTTGTGACATCGATCACTTGCATAGTGAAAGATTGCGTTTCGCTCTCGCCTCCAGCAGAAGCAGTTACGCTAAATTGGTGAAATGTTTTGGTCTCATAATCTAGAGCATTGACCAAAGTTACTTGTCCGGTGGAGGAATTTATCGCAAATTTGCCATTACCACCGGAAATGGAATAAGTCGGACTGCTGAAACTACCGCCCAGAGCGGAATTCAATATGACTGAACCGGTAGCGAGGTGTTCCGATTGCCTGTCTGCTACCAAGGTACCGCTGTAGCCAACGCCTACATCCGAGACGTTTAAGGTAAAGTTCTGAGTTTCTGTCTCACCACCTGCGGTAGCCGTTACTGTAAAAGTATGCGATTCTTTTGTTTCAAAATCCAAAGCATTGGCCAAAGTTACCTGCCCTGTAGAAGCATCTATGGCGAATTTGGAATCACCGCCAGAGATTGAATAAGTTGGATTAGCGAAATTTGAAACCGAAGAATTCAAAATCACTGTACCAGTAGCCGTTGATTCCGCCTTGCTAGCAGAAAGCAAGTTTCCACTATATCCAACTGATACGTCCGTTACGTTGAAAGTAGAGCTTCGTTCTTTGGTAATACCTTTGGAGTCAGTAGCAATAACTTTTAAATTGTAAGAATTCGTTGTCTCATAATCTAGAGCATTATTCAAAGTTACCTGGCCGGTTTCTTGGTTGATACTAAATTTGTTTTCAAAATTGTTTTCCAAAGAATAAGTAAGATCATCGATATCGGTATCGGTTCTAGCAGCATTTATGATTACTGTTCCAGTGGAGGCATTTTCTGCTAGGGAACAAGAACTTTGACAAGCTACAGTAAAATCTGGTGCTAAGTTTTCTTGAACGTTAATGTTAACTGGCACATCAACTGTTTCAGTTCCAGAAGTAACTTTTACAACTAAGTTGAATACTTTGCGGTCAGTGGAATCAAAGGATTTGTCCAGTTTAATTTTTCCATTTTTATTGATTCGGAAATACTCTTTACCCTCACCGGTGATTTCATAAGTTGGCGTCTCATCTGAGACAGGATTAATGTCTGCAACAATTGTATTAACAGAAGTTGTTCCTTCGTGATAGTTTGTCGCTCTAACCGATGATGTAGCAGATAATTCAGAGACATCGGCAATATTGATCGTGAAAGGAACTCTTATGGTTTCCCCTTTTCTATTGGTAACTAAAAGTACAAGGTCATACTTTTGATTAGTTTCAAAATCTAAGAAACTTTTGGTTTTTATCTTTCCTCGTTTATTGACTTTGAATACTCCAAAATCATCTTCCAAAGCATAAGTCATGCCCTGTCCTTCAACTGCAGTAGTAGCTACTAAAGTGTTTTTTGGAGAACTTTCGATAAAGGATTCTGCTCTTACCGAAACATTGGCTGACATTTTCTCCTCAATAGCTTCCTGTTGAACAGTCTCCGCAGTAGTGTCTTGGACTTCTTCAGTAGTCTCTTCAACTGGCTCTTCTTCTTCCTGTTCAACTTCGAACAAGTCGCTTGCACCTAATTCACCTCCAATATCATCGGAAGTAGTCAACTGGTCAGGAGCTACATTTGAACTGTTATCAGTAATTCCTGAATCAGTTAAAAGCGAGTCTTCATCAATTACAATTTCAGGCTCTTCTTGTTCTGAAACTTCATTGAATTCATTGTTCAAATCAACTTCACCGCTGTCTTCTTGAGAGCCAACCTCTGGAGTATCTGCGTCTGTAACTGGTTGATCATCGCCTGAGTCGATAGGAGTGCTTTCGTCAGAAGTACTTGAATCGGAACTTACAGGCTGATCATTTTCATCTTGCTCAATTGGAGCGCTCTCTTCAGTTTGTTCCTCGTTTGGAGTTTCATCGGAATTTTGCTCATCGGTGGAAGAATCTTCCGCTGGAGTCTCATCAGTTTGTTCTTCTGAAGACTCAGATCCGGAATCATCACTTTCAGCAGAGTCTCCCTCTTCTGTGGATTCTTCTTCGGTGGAATCTTCTTCAGCGGATTCTTCTTCAGTGGACTCTTCTTCAGTGGACTCTTCTTCAGTAGACTCTTCTTCTGTGGATTCTTCTGACTCTTCTGATTCTTCTGATTCTTCTTCTGAGGATTCTTCTTCTGAGGATTCTTCTTCAGATTCTTCTTCTGACTCTTCCTCTTCGGATTCTTCTTCAGATTCTTCTTCTGACTCTTCCTCTTCGGATTCTTCTTCCGATTCACTTTCAGACTCTTCTTCCTCATCTTCGTCACTTCCTTCAAATTCAGCCGAATAACTTGCTAGAGCTTCAGCAGTTAAAAGTTCGGGTGTGTCGATGTCGTCATATGGATCGTTTACTTCTACAACAAATCCATCTTCTGTCAAAAGTGTTCTGCCTGCTTGATTTTCAAGAGGAATCACTTCCATTTCTTGACCATAAACAAATGCTGCTGAAGTGGTTTCGTTATCAGAGTCAACAATAACAATCCCTCCTCGAATACCTACTGTTGCAACGCTGGTATTGATCATTGCGGCATTTTTCTTAGTTACTTTTCCTCCAACGAGACGCAACAATCCGGTAGCTTGCATTTCTAAGAATCCATCGTTGGTCTCTGGGTTGTAAACGAATTTATCTAGGATGACTTTGGAATTGGGACCGATGGTAAAAGCTGTTCCATCAATAAGAATCATTTGTGCTTTACCTTTTTCATCGGTTTCGATGGTTCGGTTTTGGATGATCTTATAACCCTCATCAACCAGGCGACGTTCAGCGAACATCCCCGATGGATCGTAAAAGTTATCGGTTGTCGTAGTATTTACTGCAGCAGCTACACCAATCTCTTCTTGGGCATAGGCAGAGAGTCCCGCAGACAATCCCACCAAGGTTACAAAAAGTTTTTTAATAATGTTTTTGGTACTTTGATGAGATAAAAATTGAATTTTTATCTTCATATGCCAAATATTAAAGCAAAATCTGTGATGTCTGTCATATTTTCTGTACACTGTGTCAGAAATGAGCAAAACTAAAGCAAAGTTAGTAGATGCTGCAATAACTTACTTAAATTCCGAAGGTAAGGCGAAAATGAGTGTCAAGAAACTCATAAAAATAGCCGATGTAGGTTATGGAACTTTTTACAATCACTTTGATAGTATCGAGGATATTCAATTTGAGGCATTGAGCAAGACTGTTAAAGATATGTTGATTGACTTCAAACTCAATGTGATCAACGAAAAAGATTATGTATACATCATATATTTGGCTTTGTTGCGGGCTTTGAATTTGTTATCGAATTCTCCTTCGATAAAGTGGTTGTTGGATGATATTCAAATGGTTGTTCAAGTTTTTAAAGAGATAACTCAACCAAATATGGAAAATACCTTTCTCAATGCCGTTAAAGCTAAACAAATTAAAAATACCGATATTGAGGATCTAATGGACTTTCGTCTTTCGCGCCATTACGTGCAGTGGGCAGCAATGGGTGCAATTCAACAAATAGTCGATGGTGAATTATCGGAAAAAGAAGCTTTCAAAAAATTAGCTAAAAATATTGTGGTAGTAGATATACCAAATGAGCAAAGAGATTTAGTGATAGAGCGTATTCTAAAAGAAAAGCATCCGTGGGAGATTACGGATAACGTCGATAGATAAAGTCAGTTGAACCCAAAGAAGAATTAACAAAAGCAATTTCTCTTACTAATTCACCGGCATCGTAATAAATTTTTTCTTTGTAGTTTTTGCCGTTGAGGGTGCCATATAAAGTAATTTCTTCATTTGAGAGTATTAACTCAGCAACAAGATTTAAATTATTGGATTTTCGTAAAAATTTCAGAGCTTTATTGATCTCTGGCTTTGCTTCAATCGAAAGAGCATCTTTGACGTCCGTTAATACTTCTTCAAAAGTCTCTTCAAGAGTTTCTTTCAATTCGGTTGTAAAATCTTTCATTTCCAGTTGAATGTCCGGCTCTTCAATTTCGGCTGTTGCGATAAGCCATGTTCTTAAATAATTTACTGAAAGCGCTATAGTCGAACCGCACTGCTCGATACGATAAAGTTGACTGCGCTCTAAAACAAAAGGATAAGCAAGTACTTCTATAAAGCCTAAAAATCCTGAGTTTTCGCCAAGCGCTTCGTGAAAAGCTTCATAATTGTCAATTCGATCCAATTCCCAAAGGCCTTGAAGTTTTGTTTCAGCAGCTGGAGTTTTACAATCGCTAAAAACTGCTGTTGGTAGAGGTGAATAAGTACCGTAACGGGCTCCTAAGACAATCAGAAGAGAAGAGAAAAATATCAGAAACCAGCGGGTCATGATTTTTGATTTTAGCGAGTTTGCTTTCTAAGCGCCAACAATACTTTTTCCGCTCTCCGGTTGGCGTTTGTGTTTTTTAGCCTTAGAATAATTAGACGCCGTTCATAAAAATTAAGGAGAAACAAATGGATTTAAACTATGGTGCAGAATACGAAGATTTCCGTAGGGAGGTACAAGCTTTTTGTAAGGAATATCAAGGTGTGTCTTTCAAAAGTGATAGCAATGACAATAACATGTCAGATGCTTTGAGCGGTTCTTCAGCTACTAAAAAATCAAAAAAAGAAGTCACTCGTTCTGATTGGCAGCAAATTTTAATTGAAAAAGGCTTCATCGCTAGAGCAATTCCTAAAGAATATGGCGGCTATGGTGGCGAAACCGATATCATCAAAAGTCGAATCATCGCGACCGAATTTTCCAAAGCCAAAGTGCCAGGCGGCATGGGTGGTCAAGGGATTGATATGTTGGTGCCAACCTTACTTGAATGGGGCAGCGAAGAACAAAAACAAAAATACATTCGCCCTACTTTGCATGGTGAGATGATTTGGTGTCAGGGTTACTCGGAACCCAATGCTGGAAGTGATTTAGCCAGCCTACAAACCAAAGGCGAACTCATTGATGGCAATTGGGTAATCAATGGGCAAAAAATTTGGACCAGTACTGCGCAGTACTCTCAAATGATGTTTTGTTTGGTCAGAACTGAGCCACAAGCGCCTAAGCATTCCGGTATCAGTTTTATTTTAATTCCAATGGATACTCCTGGCATTGAGATCAGACCTTTAGTAGATATGACTTTGAAGGCCGGCTTCAATGAAGTGTTCTTTGACGATGTCACTGTTCCAGAAGAGAATATCGTAGCTAAACGTGGTGAGGGTTGGTCGGTTGCCAACTCGGTTTTGGGTCATGAACGTGGTTCCTTGGCTGATCCAAATGCCACCATGAATAGACTTAATACCTTAATTAACATGATGAAGGAACAAACCATTGATGGTAGAAGATTGATAGATATTCCCTCTTACAGAGATCGACTCATGCAAGTTCAAGGGAAAGTTATGGCTAGTCAAGCGCATTCCTTAAGACTGCTCTCCTCGAAAATCAACCCAGGGCAAAACGTTAAATTAGGTGGAATGATACAAAAATTAGTCGGAACTGAGTTACGTCATGAGCTTGAGGGTTTGGCTATTGATGTGCTTGGGGAAATTGGTACTTTGTATGAAGACAGTCCTTATTTAAAAGAAGATGGATCTTTCCAATTTACATACATGTACTTCCTTGGTCTGATCATTGGTGGGGGGACCAATCAAATCCAAAAAAACATTATTTCCGAGCGTGGTTTGGGAATGCCAAAAGAACCTAAAGTAACAGAGGCCTCATAATGTTTTTTGGTTTATCGGAAGAGCAAGAACAATTTCAAGATTACGTTAAAAAGTTTTTGGCTGATAACGTTACGGTCGATGAAATTAGAAAAATTACTAATGGTGAAGATGAGGCTTTGGCTAAAGAAATCTATAGCGGTCTCATCAATCTAGGCATCAATGCACTCTTGGTTCCTGAGGAACACGGCGGTTTAGGAGCAGATTTATTGTCTGCAGTAGCAGTTGCCCAAGGCTTAGGCTCCGGAGTTGGACCGATTCCCTTTGCAGGTGCTTATGTTATGGCGCCAATTGCTATTAACCTCGCAGGTTCCGATGAGCAAAAAGCTAAATACTTGCCACAAATTGTCTCTAATGAGAATAAATTTGGAGTGGGTTTAAGTGAATATGTAGCAGCTAGAGAAGATGCTGGGATTGATTTGTCTAATGGTAAAGCAAACGGCAAAGCATTGTTTGTCATTGATGGTGATGCAGCGGATTATTTTTTACTCGCCAACAAAGGGGGTGTCTTATTTTTGGTTGACGCTAAAGATAAAGGAATCGAAATTACCAAATTGACTTCGGTGGATAAAACCAGATCTTACTTGGAATTGAATCTGAAAAATGCCGCTGCTGAAGTTCTACCAGGCTCGGAAAGCGATTCTGAAATTGCAAAAAAAGTCTTGGACGCGGGTCGTATCATTTTTGCCGCTGATAGTTTAGGAGCCTCGGAAAGTATGATCGAAAAAGCAGTTTCATATGCGAAAGAACGTAAACAGTTCAACCGAGTGATTGGCTCATTTCAGGCAGTAAAACATATGTGTGCTGAGATGGCTTCGGATTTGGAACCTTGTTATGCCATGTTGTGGCAAGCAGCACATTCTTTCGATCATGAGCCAGATGAAGCCCGTCTGCAAGCTTGTCAGGCAAAATCGCATATTTCTGAAGTTGCAAAAATGGTTTCCAAAAAAGCTACTGAAGTGCATGGCGGTATGGGCTTTACCGACCTTTTAGGACTCCATTATTGGTTCAAAAGAATCGGTCTAAACCGTCAGCTTTTAGGTGGTCCAGAACTGATTCGCGAAGAAGCAGCCGAAATTCAAGGCTTCAATCAGTAATTCTATAAACCTTTGCAGCGGTTTGAAAAAAGAGCTGATCTTTTTCTGCTGAGCTATAGTCTTTGGCAATTTTTTTGAAGGCATTCCATAGTACAGGATAAGAAATGGAAGCTTTGTCTACCGGAAAATTGCTTTCAAACATGCATCTTGCAGGAGTGAAATACTCAAGCGTTGTTTCATAATAAGCTTTTTGTTTGCTCACAAATTCATCGGATGTTGGTGGTTTCGCTTGCAAATGAAAACCAAAACCATTTACCGGCATGGCGAGTCCACCGAGCTTGGCATAAACATTTTCGTGTTGACTAAGTTCTTTCAAGTCCTTTTGCCATTGAGGAAAGATTTCAGCTTGTTTGTTTTCATAAGGTCCGATACCCAAGGGGCCGCTAAAGTGATTCAAGATAATAATGAGATCTGGAAATTTTTTGGCTAACTCGGTGATTTGCGGAATTTGATGGTGGTATTGCCAAGCTTCAAAAACATAACCTAATTTGGCAAGAGTCTGTAAGCCATCCAAAAAATTTGGTAAAAGATACAAGCCCTCGCATGCATCGTGATGCGAATTGCGAACATTGGAATGAGGGTCCCAACCCCCAGCATGACGAATGCCTTTGAACAATTCTTGCCCAATCTCCAAATGCTTTTCCAAGACTCTCTCTGCTTCAAAACCCAACAACATATCGACATGTCCGACGATTCCTGAAATGGTAGCTTGGTTTTCATCTGCCTTAGAAGCTTCTGCCAATTCTTTGACAAATTCCGTCTCCCCTACTGGATTCAATGCTGCATCTTCTAAATTCCAATAACACTGACTGCAATCGATAAAAACCGTATTTGTAACGTTATGTCCCGAGCCAGTATCAGCCCAAAGATCATTTAATAGATATTGACTACCTCCAGTACTACCAGGCCAAAGATGATGATGCGGATCAATGATCCTTTGTTTTGGATCAATGATCTCCTCAGATATTTGAGCCAACCATTCTGCTTGAGAAAGATTGCTCATCTTGCTTTAGTGAGCTTTTTTAACCAATCGTTGGGCGTGGAGAATTGGCTCAGTGTATCCGCTGGGTTGCACCCGACCTTTCAAAACCAAGTCACAAGCTGCTTGAAAGGCATCCCCATCATAACCAGGTGCCATGTTCTCGTATTCTGGGTCACCAGAATTTTGGTCATCAACTACGACAGCCATTTTTTTCATGGTCTCTAAAACTTGCGATTCATTACACAAACCATGATGCAGCCAATTAGCAATGTGCTGACTGGAAATTCGACAAGTTGCTCGGTCTTCCATTAAGCCCACATTATTGATATCCGGCACTTTGGAACATCCCACACCTTGGTCAATCCAACGAACCACATATCCCAAGATGCCCTGAGCATTGTTATCCAACTCAGCTTGGATTTCTTCAGCTGACAACTTTTCTTTTAAAAGAGGAATTTCCAAGATTTCGTCCATGTTTGCTTCTTTTCTTTTTTGCAAATCTTCCTGAACGCTTGGCACGCTGATTTGATGATAATGCAGCGCGTGTAGGGTTGCAGCAGTAGGTGAAGGTACCCAAGCACAATTAGCGCCTGCTTCTGGATGTACGGTTTTGTTTTCATACATGCCAAGCATTTCATCTGGCATTGCCCACATTCCTTTACCAATTTGCGCTTTGCCTTTGAAGCCAGTTTGCAGACCTTTATCGACGTTCCAATCTTCGTAAGCTAAGATCCAAGGCTCTTGCTTCATTTGCGCTTTTCTAATCATTGGACCTGCTTCCATGGAAGTATGAATCTCATCACCCGTACGATCTAAAAAGCCAGTGTTAATAAAGATCACTCGATCTTTGGCAACTTTTATGCATTCTTTCAAATTAATTGTCGTACGACGCTCTTCATCCATGATGCCAATCTTTGCAGTCAATGGCGCTAAGCCTACTGCTTTCTCAACCGCAGCAAATAAATCGCAAGTCAATTGCACCTCTTTTGGACCATGCATTTTGGGTTTAACAATATAAATACTTCCAGTACGACTGTTTTTGAAAGTACCGTTGCTGAGCAAATCGTGTTTGGCAATGGTGATGGTAAACATGGCATCCATGATGCCTTCAAAAATTTCATTGCCTTCAGCATCCAAAATGGCAGGAGTAGTCATTAAGTGTCCGACATTTCTAACCAACATCGTGCTTCTTCCTGGTAAAGTAAATCCAACACCTTCGGGATTAGAATAATCTCGATCAGGATTGAGCTTTCGAGTCATGGCTTTGCCACCTTTGTCAAAAGTTTCCTCAAGATTACCTTGCATCAAGCCAAGCCAGTTACTGTAAACAGTCGCTTTGTCTTCACCATCAACAGCGGCAACCGAATCTTCACAATCTTGAATGGTAGTAACTGCTGACTCGACTAGGATATCTTTAATCCCGGCTAAGTCATCTTTACCGACAGAGTCTTCACGATCGATTTGCACCTCAATATGAAGATTGTTATTTTTCATTAAAATCCCTGAGGGATTTTCAACATCTCCAGAATAACCAACAAACTTATCATTATCTGCCAAAGTCACTTTGGTTTGATCTTTGAGCGTAATTTCCAAATTACCGTCATTAATTTGAAATGCAGCAATTTCTTGATAAGTACCATTACTCAAAGGAAAGTTTTCATTCATAAAGTTTTTGGAAAACTCAATAACCCTATCTCCTCTGACAGGGTTATAAGCGCCCCCACGTTCAGCCCCACCATCCTCGGAGATCATATCTGTACCGTAAAGTGCATCGTAAAGACTGCCCCATCTAGCATTAGCAGCATTCAGAGCAAATCTGGCATTCATGACAGGTACTACCAGTTGCGCGCCTGCTATGGTAGATATTTCAGCATCCACGTCAGTAGTTTCTATTTCAAAATCTTCATTGGTATCGACCCAGTAGCCAATTTCTTTTAAAAAGGACTTATATGTTTCTTTATCGAATTCTTTATTTTCTTTATGCCAATTATCTATTTTGGTTTGCAGTTCTTCTCTTTCAGCTAGTAAAGCCTTATTTCTAGGTGTAAATTCTTTGACAATTTCGTTAAAAGAATTCCAGAATTGCTCAGGCTCCACATCGATATTCACACAAACTTTTTCACTGATTAATTTGTCTAATTCTTCACTTACTTGAAGATCGCCTTTTTGGATACGATTTGTCATATTGATTCCTATGATTTAGTTCTAATAAAATAATGATTTTAGCAGTAGTAATAAAATTTAAAACTAGTTTGTTAATCGACTTATAATAGCGCTCGATGGAAATAGAAAGTTTATTAAAAGACTTAATTAAAATTGAATCGATCACGCCTAAGGACGAAGGTTGTTTTGATCTCATTGAACCATTTTTAAAAGATTTGGGCTTCAAATGCGAACGCATTGATTACGACAATGTCGAAAATCTTTACGGAGTTCTTGGCAATGAAGGCCCTCTGATGTGTTTTTTGGGCCATACCGATGTGGTTCCAACTGGGCCTGTTGAAAATTGGAGCCAACCACCCTTTTCAGCAGTGACCATAGATGGACATATGTATGGTCGCGGTACCGCGGACATGAAAGGAAACATTGCCGCCTATCTCTTGGCTTTAAAAGATTTCTTAAGTACCAACCCGACCTTGAATTATCGATTGGCAGTGCTATTAACTTCCAATGAGGAAGGAGAACCTGAAGATGGCAAAATCGATGTCATCATTCAAAAGTTCATGGATGATGGCGAACACATTGACTTTTGTTTGGTTGGTGAGCCCTCTTCAAATAAAAAGGTAGGCGATACCATCAGAATAGGTAGGCGCGGTTCATTAAGCGGAACGTTAAAAGTTTTAGGTAAACAAGGTCATGTTGCCTATCCTGAAAAAGTAGAAAATCCTATTTTTACCAGTGCAAAGTTAATCTCTGAACTGGAAAGCATCACTTGGGATAAAGGCAACGAGCATTTTCAACCTACGTCTTTTCAAATTTCCAATATCAAATCTGGAACTGGAGCCACCAATGTCGTGCCAGGAGTTTTAGAAATGATGTTTAATTTTAGATTTTGTTCCGAATCCAATGAGGCTTACTTAAAAGAAACCTTTGAGGCTGTTCTTAAAAAGCTGAATCTCAAATTCGAGGTGGAATGGGTGTTAAGCGGTCTACCTTATTTAACTGAAAAAAAATATTTCATCGAACAAATTGTGGACTCGGTTAAATCCATCACTGGCTATGAACCTATCATCAATAATGGGGGTGGTACTTCTGATGGACGTTTCTTACAAGTTATGGGTTCAGAAATTGTTGAACTCGGTCCACTAAACGAAACCATTCATAAAACCGATGAGAATGTCAGTCTCCAAGACTTGGAAACGCTCAAAGGAATTTACACAAATCTTTTAGAAAGACTCAATTCGAATTAACCTAAGCTAAACTTCTTCAATATCTCTGAAATTGGGTTTTCTTTTTTCCAGAAAAGCTTTAACACCTTCTTTAAATACCTCTCCGTCACATAAAACTCTTTGCGTGTCTCTTTCATAATCTAATTGTTCAGATAAAGATACCTGAAGAGCATTATCGTGGGCTTTTACAATTGCTTTCAAGCCGGTAATAGCGCCATCTGCCATTTGGCCTGCTAACTTGCAAGCTTCATCTAAAAGGTCTTTTTCAGGAATGACTTTCCAAATCAATCCCCAAGCTTCTGCCTGAGAAGCACTTATATCCTCACCTAGTAAAGCCATACCATTAGCTTTGGCTCGACCCAAAAGATTAGGTACCAGCCAAGAGGCTCCTACATCAGAAATAATCCCTAGTTGCGGACCAAAAACCAATTTAAATTTTGCAGTATCAGCAGCTAAGATTAAATCTCCACAAAGAGCCAAACCTACACCGCCCCCAGCAGCAATACCATTAATGGCGTTCACTACGGGTTTTGGGCAATTTACAATCTTTCTAACCAAAGGGTTGAAACCGATTTCCATGGCGTTTGCTGTTGATTCACCAGGGGACCATTTTGGATCGCTAGGCCAGCCTCCGCCAGCAAGATCAGCTCCGCTGCAAAATCCCCTACCTTCTCCAATAAGAACTACAGTTCTGATTGATTGGTCTTCATAAGCTTTATCAAATGCTTCAAGCAATTCATCAATGATTTCTTTATTAAGACTGTTCAAGACTTTAGGTCTGTTCAAAGTAATCACAAAGACTCCCTTTTCTTTGATCTCAGTTTTTAGTGAATTCATCTTTACCTCTATATTTATTCAAACTTTAGCACTTATGCAAAAAAGCTATATATATCTAATAATTAGCATTTGAATATTTAATATAACTTTGAAATATATATAGTAGATGCATGCTAAATACAGATGACAACAAATTTGTATCGAACGAATCAATTGGAGCTCAACTTCATACTCCCCCTCAGGGTTTCAGTGATTCGTTCGCGCTTTTCATAACCAAAACCTTAAGATTCTTTGCCGACACTCTTTTTCGCAAAAGATATGGTCATCGTGCCGTTGTATTGGAAACCGTCGCGGGTGTGCCTGGCATGGTTGCCGGTGTAATACATCACCTGAGGTCTCTTAGAAATATGAAAGACGACAATGGCATGATTAAAGAACTTCTTGATGAGGCAGAAAACGAAAGGATGCATCTGATGACTTTCATTGAAATTGCTAAGCCTTCCAAGTTTGAGAGGTTTTTAATTCTTCTGGCACAAATCTCTTTTGGGATTTTTTATACCCTTTTGTACATTTTTTTCAAAAAGACTGCTCACAGGATGATTGGTTATTTCGAAGAAGAAGCGGTAATGTCCTATTCTGAATATTTAGCTGAAATTGACAGTGGCAAGATTTTAAATCGTCCTGCTCCGCAAATAGCCATTGATTATTGGGATCTTGGCTCTGATGCAACCTTGAGAGATGTAGTCGTAGCAGTTAGAGCTGACGAAGCTGGTCATCGTGATAAAAATCACGAATTTGCTGACCAAATCTAATCTATTTTATTGCGATCGGATTGATATACATCTGAACCGCACCCCTTACTTTAGCTTGTCCCAAAACAAATAGAAATTCGAAGGTCTCATCTTTAGCAAGTGGTCCAGTATTCATGGCCTCTAAAATATAAATTCCATTTTCTTGCAACAAGATAACGTGACCTTGAAAAGGTTCTTCAGGATTTACCGGAGGGATGACATCAAGCCCATATGTATCTGAACCTACAGCTATAACCTCCAAGTTCGCCAAGTGTTGAGCTAGCTCAGGTGTCAAGCCAGGTATTTCTGCGCCCCATTTTTCTGGAAATTTTTCGAGCATTGCGTCTGTCCAACCTGTATGAAATAACACGACATCGCCTTTTTGAACTTTGACGCCTTGTATTTTTTCTGCTGACTGTAAATCTTTAACTGAAAAAGTTTGACCAGCTTTAAGGAATTCGACATCTAAAACTTTTGTCATATCAAAAAGCACCCCGCGTGTCACCATCGGAGGAACTTTTTCGATTCCTAACTTTGTAAGACCTGTGATGGGAGCAATTTTTTTTCCATCAAAACAGTTATAAAACTTCCCATCAGGTCTACCGATATGACCCAAGCCATCAAGTTGAGAGCCGATACCAAACCAACCTTGGAAGATGTCATCGTTATAGGTCGAATTCGGAAAAGCTTTTTCGCCAAATTGCTGTGTTGGCTGAACCACCTGAAGACTCAAGCTTCTGGGGGGATAGGCCGGTGTATTTGAATCCAGAGTTAAACCAAGACTGTAAACTTTCCCAGTTTTTATTAGTTTCGCTGCGTTTAAAACAGATTTATTGGTAATCAGATTTGCATTTCCAATTTCATCGCCTTTACCCCATTTTGA
>CACOBG010000008.1 GCA_902625415.1 uncultured SAR86 cluster bacterium | reverse complement strand
TCATCTTTTGAATCTTTCTCATACAAAGAATCTTTGGTTTGTTCCATAAGGGCTGATTTAGAAGTTTCAGCTTGTTTTTTCTTTAAAACCGATGTTCTTAAAATATTTTCATTAAATTTAAAAAGATCGGTTATTGATGCTAGCTCAGAGGAATTACACTCTAAGTTAATTAAAAAGTACTCGCCTCGATAATAATCTTTTATTGGGTATGCCAATCTTCTTGAACCAATTTCCTCAGATCTATGTATCTGACCTTTAATGGATTTGGTTGTCTCTAATATTTTATTGAATAGAGATTTACCCAACTCTTTTTCATCGGGGTTAAAAATGTAGACTATTTCGTAATGGTTCAATTTGCCTCCTTATGGGTATGAATCTTTTGTAGTGAGACTCAAGAAAACACGCGAAGTCTAAGTCAAAAGAACTCAATTATCAATAGAATCTATTATTATTTTTTTTATGAGTTCAAAAAAATTTAAACCTTCTTTTTCCGCTGATTTAGGCACTAAACTGGTCTCTGTCATTCCTGGAACGGTATTCACCTCAATGAAGTAAAATTTATCTTCGTATTCAATTAAATCTACTCTTCCCCATTTATCACACCCTAGAAGGTCAAAAGCATTTTTTGAAAGCTTTTTTAGCTTAGCTAGCTTGTCTTCTGCAAAAACTGGAAAGCTATAAGATGTATCAGTTCTATTGTATTTTGCCTCAAAATTATAAAACTCTTCTTGAGCTTCAATTTCTATTGGATCACAGATTAAATCTCCTAAAACTGAGATAGTAAGTTCTCTTCCAGGAATAAATTCTTCAATGATTGGAGTGCCTTCAAACTTTTCTGCATGTTTAATAGCCTTTAAAAAATTTTCAGAATTATTTTTTATAATAGATACTCCAAGACTTGAACCTTCCTTACTAGGTTTTATAACCAACTTTGAAGCTTTTTTTAAAAAGTCAGGAAGATCAGACCAGTCAAAAATGTCTGAGACATATTGAGGAGTATTTATTTTGTTTTCACGCCAAATTTGTTTTGTCAGAACTTTATCATATGAATTTTTTAGACCTAAAACGTCACTTCCAGAAAACTTAATATTCATTGACGATAAAAACTCTTGAACTACTCCGTCTTCTCCACCCTTTCCATGAATCATTACAAGAGCAAAATCAATTCCCTCATACATTTTTTTATCATGCATTTCGTTTTTATCTCTGATATCAATGAGTTTGGAATTTATGTTTTTCGCAATCAACGTTTCATGAATTGACTGGGCTCCTCTCAAAGAAATTTCTCTTTCATTTGAAAAGCCTCCACAGACAATACCAATAGTTAAATTTTCTATCTTCATTAATTTTTAAATTTCTTTGCTAGCAACGAAGTATTTCCAGCTCCTTGCGTAAGAAAAATGAAATTATCCTCAGCAATTTCTTTCATTGCATCGTATGCCGCCTCAATTCCTCTTACCAATTTTGCCGATGGATTTAACTTATGTATCTCTCTAATAAGGTCATCACTTTCATAGTTTGGAATCGGTTTTTCACTTGCTGGATAGATTTCTAAAAGAATCAAATTTTCGCAAGAAGACAAAAGCCTTACAAAGTCGTCAAACAAAGCTTTTGTACGTGAATACCTGTGGGGCTGAAAAACAACTAATAGTTTTCTGTTGGGCCAAACTTCTTTTACTGTGTTAATGGAAACGCTTAGCTCTTTTGGATGATGTCCGTAATCATCGATAAGAATTATGTCTTTTTCAAAAACTTTTTCCGAAATGAGTTGAAACCTTCTTTCAATAACAATGAACTTTTCTAGAGCCTGTTTTATTTCTTCATAAGAAATCCCTTCATCGAGAGCTACAGTGATGGCCGCTGCTGCGTTTAAAATATTATGCTTTCCCAGCATATTTGTTTTAAAGCTCATCTTATAGTTATTTTCTTTATCAAATAAAACAAAATTAGAACCATCTTTGTCTTGCATGAAATTTAATATTTGAAAATCATTGTTTGCAGAAAAGCCAAATAAAGATACGTTGCGAGGGAGGTTTTCAATGACTTCTACCACTTCAGGAGAATCACCATTAGCGAATATTCGACCTTGAAAGGGAGTTTTCAGACAAAAGTCCTTAAAGGATTGTTTTAATTTTTCAAGACTGTTGTCATAAGCCTCCAAATGATCGTTATCTATATTCGCAATTACTGCTTTATGGGGTCTTAATAATAAGAACGAGCCATCGCTTTCATCAGCTTCGGTAAAAATATGTTTGCCTTTGCCAAGCTTTGCATTTGATGCAAAAGATTCTACTTTCCCACCAATGATGTATGTTGGATCAAGTTCATTACTGCTAAAAATATGAGCAAGAATGCAAGTTATTGTGGTTTTGCCATGACTGCCAGCTATAGCAACACTTTCTTTAAGCATCATTAAATTTGCGAGCATTTCAGCTCTTTTGATAACTGGAATTTTTAATTTTTCAGCTTCAGATACTTCCGAGTTTTCATGTGAAATAGCTGATGAAATAACAACCAAATCCTTTTCTGCTACATTTGAGGCATCATGAGCATAAAAAATCTCAGCTCCAAGAGACTCAAGTCTTTGTGTTATTGGGGTATCAATCAAATCGGAACCAGAAATTTCATAATCTAAATTAATTAGTATTTCAGCAATGCCACTCATACCGGCGCCGCCTATTCCAATTAAATGTATTTTTTTTATGTCATTCATTTGAAAGAATTTTTTTGACAATCACATTTTTTTTGTCGGTAAGAGAAATCTTGGATATGTTTTCTTTCATACTTTCAAGAATCTCGGGATTTTTAACTATTTCAAATAAGATTTTTTTTAAGTTTTCTTCCAAAAGATCCTCGTCACAAATAAATGCGGAGTTTTTCTCTGCTAGGAATTTAGCATTTTCATGTTGATGATTATCAATTGAATTTTTCAAAGGAATGAAAATTGCAACATTTTGGGTTTCACAAATTTCAGATACGGATAAAGCACCTGCTCTTGAAATTACTAGGTCTGCGTTTGAGTAAAAGTTTTCCATATTCTCTACAAATTCAAAAAGCTTTAAATCGAAATTTTTTTTACAAGAGTCATAATACAATTTTGTTTCTTCTAGGTTTCCTTTGCCACATTGGTGCGACAAGATGAATTTAAAATCAGGAAAATCTTGTGATAGCTGGCTGAAAACCTTAGGCGCAGTTTTATTGATTAATCTAGCGCCCAGACTTCCTCCCATGATCTTAATATCTAACTCATTAAAACATGGTTTCTTTTTCTCAACTTTTTCTGCATCAAGATTAATTAAATTACCAGAGAATATTGCTTTTTTTTCTTCGAAAAAATCTTGAGTTTTTGGAAAACCGCAAAAAATCTTATCTATTTTTTTATATCTAGCTAAAAGTCTATTTGCAGAACCAGGTATAGAATTTTGTTCTTGAATATATATTGGCCCAGAAAAGTGCGCCAAACCTACTAAAGATACATACCCTCCAAAACAGACTAGGGTATATCTTTTGGAAAAAATACTGCCAATCTGAAATTCTAGAAAAAATCTTAAGAAAGAGAAAATTAAAAAAAAGAGACTTAAGATTTTAAAAAATAAAGGTTTGCCTCTAAAACCAGTTAAAGGATACCGGTAAAATTTTATACCTAAATCTTTGCATATTTGTTCTTCCGGTCCTCTAGACGAGCCAACCCAACTTATTTTGATACCCTCTTTTAAAAGCATTTCGCTTAATTTTTTTGCAGGATATACGTGTCCTCCTGTTCCCCCTGCACAGATAATAATTTTTTTATTTTTATCTGACATATTTTTCAGACAGAAACTTTATTTGAAAAGTTTGCTTCAATCTTTATTTTCTGAACTAAGGCAATCAAAACAAACATGAGCATCATGTTAGAACCTCCAAAACTTATTAAAGGTAGGGTAATACCTTTTGTAGGTAACAATCCTGTTGAAACGCCAATATTTATAAAAACATGCAGCGCAATTAAAACTCCCGTTCCATATGATACTAAACAACCAAAAGTATAATCATTTTGACGAGCATATCTTCCTATCATAAAACATCTGAAGACTAAGTATGAAAAAGCTAAAATTAAAATTAAGCCGAAAATAATGCCTAATTCTTCTGTGATAATCGCAAAAATAAAGTCGGTTTGAGCATCAGCTAAAAATCCTTCTTTCATTTGACTATTACCAATGCCTACTCCAAACCATTGACCATTACTTATTGCACTTAAAGAAGCTCTTAACTGTTCTGCAAATTCGTTGTTCCAAGGATCTAAATATCCCATAATTCTTTTGATTCTATAGCTCGCTGTATATATCAAGCCAATAAATGTAAATAATCCAACTATAAAAATTGACATAAGGTGCTTTAAAGGGGCTCCAGCAATAAAAAGTATAGAAAAAGATACAATAAAAATTACAGCCGATGAGCCTAAGTCTGGTTCAAGTAAAATAAGCAATATGGAAAGCGAAATCAAAAAAACTGGTTTAAAGAAGCCTAGCCATTCTTCTCTAAATTCGTCGTATTTTCTAATACAATATGAGGATATATAAATTATAAGCGAAAACTTCATCAATTCTGAGGGTTGAAAAGAAAAGCCCAGAACTCGAATCCATCTAAATGCGCCGTTTACTTCTTTTCCTATGAAGGGGACAAAAACCAATAGCAATAAAAGTAAAGAGAACAATAGGAAATAAATTGAATTTTTTTGCCAAAAGCTCATTGGCATTCTGAAAGCAAATAATGCAAAAACAAACGCAATGAAAATTTTTTGAATATGACTTAAAGTCATATTGAGCGACCCCGAAGTGAGAGGGAGAGATACGGAAGTGACCATGACAATACCAAAAAATAATAAGAAGGTTGAAATAAACAATATGGGTATATCAATATCAGCAAAGCCAAGAGAGCGATCATGCTTGCCAAGAAAAATCCTTTGCAATATTGATTGGTTTTTAAATTTTGGCATTTAAAACTAAATCCTTAAATTTTTTTCCTCTTTCCTCGAAGCTTTGAAACATATCTAAGCTAGAACATGCCGGCGAAAGAATCAAAACGGTGTCACTTTCAATAATTTTTAATGCAGAATGAACTGCCTCTTCAAGATTTGAAACTTCTTGAGATTTTGACGAATCAAGAAGCTTTTTTAAAATTTTTGCACTCTCGCCAAAATAATAAATTTTCTTAGCCCTTTTATTTAGATAATCAGTGAAACTTATCAAATCCTGATTTTTTGATCTTCCTCCACAAATCACTATCAATGACTTAGATTCATCTAAACTTTTAAGGCCTTCTAATGATGAAGCTACATTAGTTGCTTTTGAATCATCTATGAAAGTTATGTTTCCATCTAACTGATGAAAAAGTTCCATTCTGTGAGGAAGCTGAGCAAAACAATTTAGAATATCTTCTTCTAAAAAATTAAGATTTAAGCTAAAGCAAATTTCTTTAATTGCGTTTAAATTTTGGTCTTTAATAGAGCCTTTATTGCTAAAAAAATAATCAGCATTAGGAATAAATTCTTTGAGATTTTCGTTAACAATTGAGATTTCACTGCTGTCACTTATCTTCTTTTTTATTTTTGTATAATCCTTAAAACTTCCGTGTCGATCAATATGATCAGGAGTAATGTTTAATAAAACTGATAATTTGAAATTAGGTAATCGCGCTATATCTAAATGAAAACTTGAAACCTCTACGACAAAAAAATCTTTTTTTTCCTCTATAAAATCCAACACAGGTCTACCAATATTTCCAATGGCAAGAGCATCTAAGTTTTTGTAGTTGAATAATTTTTCTAACCATGAGCAAACTGTTGATTTTCCATTAGTTCCAGAAATCAAAATTTTTTTTGATGTGTTTTCTTCTAAAAAAATACTAACATCACTTTTAATTTCAACGTTTTTTTCTTTTGCTGTTTTGATTATGTTGTGATTTAAGTCAAATCCTGGACTGCATGCTATAAATTTTAAATTGTTAAAATCGATTTCTTCTTCGAGAATATAATTAAAATCTAAATTTTTTTTTAAATTGAATGACTCCTTTTTTACCCTCGTATCGTAAGTAACGAATGGCTGTTTTTTTTTAGAAAAATGTTGTCTAAAAGACTTTCCTGTAATTCCTTTGCCAAGGATTAGGACAGGTTTGGATGAATTCATTTTTATCTAAGTCTAAAAGTAGCTAAAGCAAAAAGAACAAGAATTAAAGTAACGATCCAAAACCTCACAATTATTTTTGGTTCAGCAAGCCCTGAAAGCTCATAATGATGATGCAAGGGAGCCATCTTAAATATTCTTTTGCCAGTTAGTCTGAATGAAGTAACTTGAAGAATTACAGACAAAGTTTCAATTACAAAAACTCCGCCCATCAGCATCAATATGAACTCTTGTCTTATACTAACTGCAATAATACCTAATGCCGCTCCTAAAGATAGAGATCCTACATCGCCCATGAAAATTTGTGCTGGATAAGTATTAAACCAAAGAAATCCTATCCCAGCTCCAACAAGTGCTCCGCAAAAAATTACTATTTCAGTTGAATAAAAAAGATAGGGAACATTAAGATAATCCGAGAGAATTGCATTACCCGAAATGTATGCAATTATCCCCATTCCTGCAGCCACCATTACAGAGGGCATTATTGCTAGTCCATCAAGACCATCAGTTAAATTCACAGCATTTGCAGTTGCAACAAGAACCAAGGCACTAAATAAAATGAACCAAATTCCAAGTTGCAGGGCAAAGTCTTTAAAAAAAGGAAGAAACAAAGTAGTTTCTTCTGAGATGGTAGCAAAATAGTAAATCAATGAACTTGCAGATAAAGCTACTAAAATTTCCCATAAGAGCCTACTTCTACCGCTAAGGCCTTTGCTATTTGAATAACGCAGTTTTAAATAGTCATCAATTAATCCGATAACACCAAATAGAAAGGTTACTGCCATTGAAACTAAAAGATATTTATTACTTAAATCTCCCCAACAAAGGCATGAAAATACAATAGAAAATAAGATTAATAACCCTCCCATCGTGGGAGTTCCTTTTTTTTCTAAATGACTTAGTGGGCCTTCATCTCTAATGATCTGGCCATACTTTTGTTTTGCTATAAATCTTATAAAGGTCTTGCCAAAAAAAAGAATAAAAACCAATGAGGTCAAAGTTGCAAGAATTGCTCTAAAGGTGAAATAGTTGAAGATCCTTAAAGGCCCAAAGCTTTCCGCTAAATATTCAAGTATTGGTAAAAACATTTTAAGTAAGATTCTTGATGATGTTTTCCATTTTAACCGAACGTGAACCTTTGAAGAAAATTAAAACATCTTCTTCAAGATATTCCTTCAAATAAGAATCAATTTCTTCTCTTTTTAAGAAAGATATATTTGATACTTTCAAATTCACCTTAAAGTCTATTGCTAAAACAACATCAAATATTGAAGATGCCTCTTTGAGAATATATCTATGTAAGTCTTCAGATTTTTCTCCAAGTTCTCCCATTTGCCCCATGACACATATTTTTTTTTTATATTTTGAACCTTTTTCAATAAAAGAAATTTTTGAAAGATCTAAATTTTTTATTTTTTTAAAAGCGTATAAAAAGGAATCTGGATTTGCATTGTAAGAATCATCAATGATCAGGGCTTTTGACTTTGATTTTCTTATTTCAAACCTGCCAGGAACATCAATTTTTTTATCTAAGAAGCTATCTATTTCTTTAGGCAGATACTCAACTTCTAGAAGATCATTAATTTTCATAATGGCAGTTTTCATTAATTTTTTTGGATCATTGTCGCTTGTGAAAATTCTTTTTTTTCCAGAGGATTTATCTCTAACTAGATTTAAATATTTTTTTGGAATGTCCCCTAAACAATATCCTCCAGCCTTGGTAAAAACAAAAATGTCACTTTTTTCATTTGCCACACCATCGATGTTTTTTAGGCCTTCTAAATGAGCATTTCCAATATTCGTAATTATGCTTAGATTCATTTTCAAAATATTTGCCAATTTTGAAATTTCTCCAGGATTATTTGTTCCAATTTCAAAAAAACCCAGTTTATGATGCGGGCCTAATTCCAAAAGAGAAAAACAAAGGCCATAAAAATTATTAAAATTTCCATAGCTTTTATAGACATCATTTTGCTTAAATTTGTCCTTGAAATATTTACTCAGAGTTTCTTTTGTTGTGGTTTTTCCATTACTCCCTGTAATTCCAACCACCAGCCCCTCAAATAGTTCTCTTTGTTTTTTGGCGATATTTTCTAAAAAAACGTTCGTATCCTTAACAAGAATATAATTTTTATTATCAATTTTTTTTTCAGAAACAACACATGCAGCCCCAAGATCATATGCTTCAGAAATAAATTTATGAGCATCATGATTTTGCCCTTTAAGGGGTATAAATACATCGCCTCCTTTGATTTCTTTTGAATTAAAAACTATTTTTTTGAAATCAATATTTTGACAATAAATTCTTCCTCCTCCAAAGGCCGCAAGATTTTCTATATTTTTTTTAAATAACATCCTTCAATTCATTTAAAATTGTTAAATCGTTAAATTCTATTTCCTTGCCTTTTAAAATTTGAAAGTTCTCATGGCCCTTTCCAGCAATAAGCAAAACTGATTCTTGTTCCAATTTCTTAAGTTTTTTTAAGCCCTCAGAGATAGCTTCTTTTCTGTCAAAAATAATGTCAAAGTTTTTTAAATGCATATCTTTGACAATTTGAGCCACTATTTTTTTTGGATCTTCATTTCTTGGATTGTCGTTTGTAATAATTTGAAAATCCGATTTCTCTTGGGCGATTTTTCCCATATCCCCTCTTTTAGATGAATCTCTTTCCCCGCCACATCCAAATAAAGTTATGATTTTTCCTTTATAGCTACTTCTCAAATAATCCAAAACAGATTTCAATGCATCTGGGGTGTGTGCATAGTCTACATAGCAAATTTTGTCCTGAAATAAAGAAATTTTTTGTAATCTGCCGGGAAGGTTTTTCAAATTTTTAAGCATTTCTGCCTCAAAATCTATTTCATTGAATATCTTTCCGTAGAGACCCAAAGCACATAAAAAATTTGAAATCATAAATTTACTTTTAAAAGGAAGATAATTTGTTAAATCACCCCAAGGAGTTTTTATTAAGTTATTTTCTAAGTGTAAATTTGCAGTTTTGTCATTCACTGAAACAGTCAAAGTTGACTTGTTTTCAGAATGAATTTCCCTTCCTAAGTCATTATCAATGGATACGATGTTGTTTTCATCGGATGTTGAGAAAAAGCTTTTTTTAGCATTTCTATAACTACTAAAATTTTTATGATAATCAAGATGGTCTTTTGAAAAGCTTGTGAGGGACTTAGCAAAAAAATCTAAACCAGAAATTCTGCTCTGATCTATGCCATGTGAGGAAACTTCCATAAGGAAGTACTTTCTCTTCAAATCGATAGATTTTTTTAAAAAATGATGAAGTAAAAAATTATCTGGTGTAGTTAAGGGAGTGAATTGTGTATTTTTAAGATTTGAAACTTCTGGTGTATTCGTTAATAGAGTTGCATTGGAATCCTTGAAAGATAAAAGCTGGTGAAGAAAAAATGCGGTTGAAGATTTTCCATTTGTACCGGTAATTCCAACAATCTTGATACTTTTTTTTGATCTTGCAAAAAGAATCTCTAGATATTTATCTTTATGATTAACTAAATTCGAATCAAATAAGTTTTTATCTTTTAAATGTTCATGGAGGTTTACCTGACTAATGACAATTTTGGCGCCTTTATCAATAGCATCTTTGGAATATTTAAGTGCTTCCTTTGGATTTTTTGAAAGAGATATGAAAGCATAGTCTTGCTCAACAAAATTTGAATTATCGGTAAATCCAGTGATTTTTATACCTTCTAATTTTGAAAGATTTTCTGTTAAGGAAAGCATTATTAAAGTTTTTGAATGGTTTCAATGATCTCCGAAAATATTGGAGCAGCAACATCGCCTCCTCCATCACCGTTAATCTTTGGATTTTTTACAAATAGTCCGACCAAGTACTCTTTATCTTCTATTTTCGTCATTCCTATGAATAAGGCATTATGCAAATCCTCATTATACTTTTGATCCTTAAAAATTCTTGCCGTTCCTGTTTTGCCAAAAACATCATGATCATTAACTTTGGCCCGAAATCCGGTGCCATTTTTTATTGCTTGGTACAATATTTTCTTTATTTGTTTAGCATTTTCTTTGCTAAGGATTCTTTCTTCTTCAAATTGAGATGAGTGTCTTATTAATTTAAGTGGGCGATAAATTCCTTCTGAAAAAATTGTGCTGTAAGCAGAGATTAATTGAACCAGGGTTGTCTGAAGACCATATCCATAACAAAGTGAAACTTTTTCTCTAGGCGATAAATTTTTATATTCTGGGAGATAGCCTTCTCGGGTTGAGATAAAAATTTCATTCATATACTTCCCCAAACCAAGAGAGTAATAGGTTCTAAGAATTTGACTGGGATCAAAATCAGCGCATAGCTTTACCATGCCGACATTACTGGATTTAGAAATTATTTCTTCTGTAGATAATGTCCCATAGTTTCTGGCATCTTCAGTTTTATAACCTTCAAACTCTATCCACCCTGGGGAAGTATTTACTGCTGACTCAATTAACTCTGGATTGTTTTTTAATAAGGCAGATAAAGCTAAGGGTTTTACTGTAGAGCCTGGCTCGAAGAGCTCTATCACTGAATTATTTTTCAATAATTCCATGTTATTAAGTTTTTTTCTATTGTTGGGGTCAAATGACGGAAAATTTGTCATTGCTAGAATTTCATTTGAATCCAAGTCAATCATTATGCCTGACGCAGATTCTGCATTATGAAATTCAACAGCTTTTTTAAGCTTGTCAAATAAGACAAATTGAATTTTAGAGTCAACCGTTAAGTTTACTGATGAGCCATTAATTGGCTCTTTAATTATTTTATTTTGAATAACGCCTGATTTTCTAGAAAGAATTTTTTCTTGATAACCGTCTTCTGCCTTTAAAGTTTCATCAAGAGCAAACTCAATTCCATTAACACCTTCGTTTTTATAATTAGTAAGTCCTATCAATTGAGAAAATATCTCTCCTTGAGGATAGTTTCTTTTAAATGTTCTCTTGCTAATGACTATTCCAGGAATTTCTAAAGACTGAATGAGTTCTTTTTTTTGTTTTGCTACTTTTTGATTGAGAACCAAATATTTGGTTTTTTTTCTGGCTAACCGTTTTTTTAACCTATCAATATCTAAATCTAAATTAGTCGATATGAGATTTATATGAATTGGGTCAAATGAAAAATCCTTTAGGGAGATGCCGATCTCATAAGATGGAATATCTTCAGCCAAAACGTTGTTATTTCTGTCAAAAATTACTCCTCTTTTTGAAGCAATAGAAGATTGCCTGATTGAAGCCTTTTGTGAAAATTCTTTTCCTAAACTAAAATCGTTTTTTTGAAAAAAGACTAACTTGGTTGGTAAAGCTAATAGGATAAAGAATATTACAATCCAGAGAGTAAGTTCTCTGTATTTATTATTCTCGCTTGCATTCAAATCAATCTATCTGTTTTCTCACAAATGACGGTATGTCTAAATAATCACTTTTTTTGGTTGATTCATTCTTAGCAATTTCATTTTCAACTTTTCCTAAAGTTGGTACTTCTTGAAATCTACCGTATGGATCATTAGCAACCTTAAATCCTGAAGCTCTATCATTTTGTTGAGAGCTGTCTGATAAGCCAGTCGCTATGATTGTGACTTTTATATCTCCTTCCATGTCTTTATCTTCTACTGCACCATGGATTATTTGAGCGCCATCGCTCGCAAATTCTGATACTTGTCGAAGAACGTCCTCTATCTCACCAACCTTAATGCCTTTTCCAGTTATATTTACTAGAACTCCTTTTGCATTTTGTAAATTTATATCCTCCAAAAGCGGACTCCCTACTGCTTGAGCTGCTGCATCTTTTGCTCTGCTAGGACCACTAGCAACTCCTGTTCCCATCATGGCAACTCCTTGCTCAGCCATGACAGTTCTAACATCGTTAAAGTCCACATTTATGTAACCAGTCTGGGTGATGATGTCAGCGATACCTCTCACAGCTCCTAACAAAACGTCATTTGCATGGCCAAAAGCTTCTAACATGGTGCAGTCGCCTCCAAAAACTTCACTTAGTTTTTGATTTGGAATGGTTATTAAAGAATCAACTTCCGACCTCAGCTCTTTAATTCCTGCTTCTGCCAAATCATCTTTAAACTCTAAAGACATTGGTTTTGTAACAATTGCTACTGCTAAAGCGCCAACCTCTTTCGCAGCTCTAGCAACTATTGGAGCTGCACCAGTTCCAGTTCCTCCCCCCATTCCTGCTGCTATGAAGACCATATCGGCACCATCAAACATAGTCGTTAATCTTTCATAATCATCTAAAGCAGTGTCTCTGCCTACATCTGGCTTTCCTCCAGCTCCTTGCCCGTGATTATTTATTTCTCCTAAAATTATTTTTTCAGCTGCTTTATTTTTAGTTAATGCTTGCGAATCGGTATTTGCGGAAATTGTTTCCACACCTTCAACTCCATTAGCTACCATGTGGTCTATGGCATTGCCTCCACACCCACCAACGCCAACTACTTTTATTATGGTTTGATTTCTCTTGCCATTATCTACTAGTTTATATTTCATAACTCCTCCTAAAATAAAGTTAAAAAGTATTCTGTATCCATCTAAAGGCTTTATTTAATAAGCCTTTTTCGTTTAACATCGCAAAGTCCATGTAATCTTCTTCCTGTTCCTTTTGAGCAAACAAAATTAATCCAACTGCTGTGGAATATATGGGATTAGATAAAATATCGCTTAAACCAATCAATCCCTGAGGTTTTCCGACTCTGACAGGAGCTTGAAATATTGCTTCCGCTAATTGAGAAATACCCTCTATTCTTGATGCGCCCCCGGTCAACACTATTCCTGCGGGTATTGCTTGAGCAAGATTTATATTTCCCATTCTTTGCTTAATAATTTGAAAAATTTCTTGATATCGTTCTTCGATAACAGTCGATAGGCCATGTCTTGAGAATGATTGGTTTTCTCTACCATTTATTGATTGAGTAGTTATCATTTCGTCGGAATCTGCTAATTCACTCCAAGCACAACCATGTTTCTTTTTAATCTCTTCCGCATTTTGAATCGAAGTTTGAATTGCCCTAGCAATATCATTAGTAACATGTGTTCCTGCAATAGGTACATTTACTGTATGACTAATTGCTCCATCTGAAAAAATTGCTACGTCAGAAGTTCCACCGCCAATATCAATAAGACAAACACCTAATTTCTTCTGATCATCCGTAAGAACCGAATGGCTAGATGCAAGTTGTTCCAAGACATATTTTTGAACATCAATTCCACATATTTTCATGCAAGATCCAATATTTGTTGCTGAATTCTTAAGACAAGAAACCAAATGAACATGGGCTTCGAGCCTTACTCCTGCCATACCTAATGGCGCCTTTACTCCAGGTTGATTATCAATGATGAATTCCCTTGGCAAAGCATGCAAAAGCTCGTAGCCCTCTGGAATTCTTTGAGCTTGAGCTGTAGACATAACCTTTTCAACCTCGCTCATTTTTACTTTTTTATCTTTTATTGGCACGGCTCCTGAAGAATTCAAACCGTTAACACTCCCGCCAGAAATTCCTACGAAAGCTTTTGTAACCTGCCTTCCTGACATAAGCTCAGCTTTCGAAACCGCTTCTTTGACGGCTGCTACCGTAGATTCAATATCCACAATAACTCCATCTCGAAGACCTATTGAATTTTGAATACCTAAGCCCAATACGTTTATGCCCTCCGAGGTATTCTCTGCAATTATGCAAACAACTTTAGAGGTTCCTATATCTATTCCGACTCTTAAATTATTTTTATTATTGTTCGCCATTAATAATATCCAATTGCTAATTTATCTTTATGTCTTAGGTCTATGGTTTTAAAGTTTTTTAATAAATTTTGTGAATCTTTGCTCTGGAAGAATAATTTCAGGGTTCTAAGTTGATCAGGGAGTTGAAAATCTTGAAATTTAATAAATTTCTTATTGGTCGTTTGAATTTTTATTTGCCCAAATTTTTTATGTTCCATTTCTTCAATTTGAAGATCTTTTAGAAGTAGGACCTCTTGAATTGCATAATAATTACCAATCAGCCCTAAAGGTTCTTTGCCAGCAGTTGATAAATTAACCAAAGATAAAGAATCATTATCATTAAGTAGGGTTGATTTGCCGTTTTGAGAAATGACTTCATCATCATTTAAATAAAAATAAGGTATTTTTGTTAACTCGCTATCTTTAAAATTTAAACCGTCAATGGAGGAAGCTATTGCAAAACCACTGAGTAAGACAAATGAAAAAAGAAAAAATATCTTTGGATTAAGCTTTATATTCAATTTGCAACCTCAATCTTCAATATCTCATCTGGTCTGATCATGGAAAGGCTTTGCGAAGAATTCTCATAAGCTTCTTTTAGAGATTTTTTTAATTGTATTCTGCTATTTAAGGAGAGATTCTCATCCAATTCATAATTAAATGCTTTTGTCAGTTTATAAATATCTGAATTTGTTTTTTTTATATTAAAGTCCAGCTGTAAGTAAATTAACAAAACAAAAGTTAAGATAAACAAAAGAGAAAGAAATGATATGTATTTAAGAGACATACTCTATTTCCCCAATTCTTAAAATTGCGCTTCTAGATCGAGGATTAGTTGATTTCTCCTCTTTCGATGGTTTAATTTTATTTACGTTTTTTAAGTTAATGCCCTCAAAAAAATTCTTGTAATCTTTTTTAAAAAAGTTTTTAACTATTCTGTCTTCGGCTGAATGGAAGCTTATGACAGCTAAAATGCCCCTGTCTTTTAAAACTTTTATTGCTGAAATTAGGCCTTCCTTTAATTCCTCAAATTCATTATTAATTAAGATTCTTATGCCTCTAAAAATATTTGTGGCTGGATGTTTTTTTTGGAAACCTTTTGGTTTGAAAAGCTCTGCCAGATTTTTAGTTGAAGAAATATTTGTATCTTTCCTTGCTTTGATGATTTTTTTTGCAAACTGCCTAGATTTTCTTTCCTCTCCAAGAAAATAAAAAACGTCTGCAAGTTCTTTTTCTGATGCGCTATTTATCCATTCTTTAGCAGACATTCCAGAACTATTATCAAATCTCATATCCAGTTCTCCCTCACGCATAAAGCTAAAGCCCCTTTCAGGCTTATCTAATTGAAGGGACGAGACTCCTAAGTCAAAAAGAACACCATTCATAGTATTTTTTGAAAATAAGCTCGAGATATTTGAAAAAGTTGATGTTTGGAAATTAAATCTCTCATCCTTGATTAGATTCGCATAATGTTTGACCTCTTTATCTTTATCAATTGAATAAAGACTGCCATCCGAATTAAGATTTTCTAGAATTTTTTTTGAGTGCCCTCCTAAACCAAAGGTGCAGTCAAGGTATGAACCGCTTTTATCATAAATGAGATTGTTTAAAGTCTCTTTCAATAAAACTGGTTCATGAGAATAATTCAAAACGGGATCTCCTGAACTTCACTTGGAAGTTCAATTTCCAGCCTTTCGCCTTTTACGTTTTTCCCTTCTTCTTTGAGTTTCCAGTTTTTTTCACTCCATAGTTCTAGTTTTTGACCCATACCAATGAGTACAACTTTAGTTTTTTCTTTAATTTGACTGTAATTTCTTAGGGACTGCGGAATAAGAAGGGTCATTCTTTCAGAGACTTCAAAATCAATAGCATGAGCATTTCCAAGGAAATTCCACTGTAAAGATCTAATTTTTGGATTTAGGCCAGATAGATTTTCAAAGGCATCGGAAATTTTCTTCCACAATGCTCCTGGATAAATCAAGAGTGAAGGATATTGAGGATCTCGAGTGATAATAATCGACCCTGAAGCCATTTCCTTCAACAAGTCTTTGTATCTTGCAGGTATAACAATTCTTCCCTTTGTGTCCAAGGAAAGACTGCTAAACCCATAAAGTCCAGCCATAAAGTAGTCCCAAAAAGTTACACTAAAGTATACTTTTGCACACTTTTACACACTTTTTAGGGATTGTAAATATATTAAAACTCTAAAAAAACAGATTTTTACTCTGTAATTAAGGCTGCTAAATTGGATTGAGCTGACTCATAAGCCGGGTTCTGTTTGAAGTAATCATTCATCTCGAACTCATGTCGCCATGAATTTCTAGCGGCCTACCCAGATTCAATGCGGAAAACATTATAAAATCTCTATTTGGCCTTGCTCCAAGTGGGGTTTACCTAGCTGTTCTTTGTTACCAAAAAACACGGTGAGCTCTTACCTCACCTTTTCAACCTTACCCTAAGGCGGTTTATTTTCTGTTGCACTTTCCATAGTAAGCTTTTAAAACTTACCTCCAGGAGTTACCTGGCACTTTTTCCTATGGAGCCCGGACTTTCCTCTGCAATGCAGCGATTACTCGGTCAGCTCGCGAGAATTATACTTATTCTTTATATTTGTTGTAAATTTCTTTTGCGCTCTGTTTTGAAATTTTAGAAAAAACCTTTGAAAATTGTTTCAAGGAAAGATCATTTGATAATGCTGAATACAAATAATCCAATTTGTTGTCAAATTTATCATCTCTCTTATCAGATCCTTCTAAAACAATAACAATTTCTCCTCTAGTAAGGTTCAAATCCACATCTGCAATGTGGTTCAACTCCTCAATTGTGCCTCTTAAAATTGTTTCATGCATTTTAGTCATTTCACGAGCAATACTTATTCTTCTATTTTCACCAAGAACATCTCTCATGACTTTTAAAGTTTTTTTAATTCTGTAAGGGGATTCAAAGAAAACAATTGTCTTAGTTTCATAATTACATTTTGAAAGCAGTGATTTTAACTCGCTAGATTTTTTTGGTAAAAAGCCTTCGAAAATAAACTTATTATTTTTAAATCCTGAAGTAATTAATCCCGAAATTACTGAAGAAGGACCTGGAATACTTTCAACTTTAATTTTCTCGCTGATGACTTGTGAAACCAATTCATGACCCGGATCTGAGACTAGAGGTGTTCCAGCATCTGAGATCAAAGAAACGGCTTTACCGTCTTTTAGATGTTTTATTATCGAGGAAATTTTTTTTTGAGATGAAAAGTCATTATAAGAAACCAACTCGCTTGCAATTTTATGTGCTAAAAAAAGTTTTTTTGAAACTCTAGTATCTTCTGCAAGAACAATGCTTGAATCGTTAAGTATTCGAATTGCTCTTAAAGTTATATCCTCTAAGTTACCAATTGGTGTAGCAACTAAATATAATGTTCCTGTCATGTTAAAAAAAATAATCTCTTATGTTGTCTTAGTTTTCATCCTAACTTGCTGCACTTTATCTAGCAATGAATACTCAAAAAAAGAAGACGATATTGATGAGTTTAAAAGTAAAGATCTCGTTCTGAGTTCGTCTCGATTAAACTCAAACATAGACATTATTTTTTTTGAAGACAAAAACGCTCTTCAGAAATCCTTTTTGGAAGGAATAACGAATGGTTTCTTTATTCTGAGAGAAGGACAGAAAAGAAATTTTCAAGTCAACTTTATAGATCTTTCCAAAGAAAAATCTTTTGATTGTTCAAAAATATCAACCAAAACAAAAAAGTTAATTTACCTAAATAGTAACTTGGTAGATATTTTGAATGGTTGTAATTTAAAAAATAATAACAATATTTTGGTTATCGTCGGATTAAAAGAAAAAGTTAAATTAAATTTAAATTTTATTGATCCTTTCTATGACTATGTAGACTATCTTTACAGTTCAGATCTTGAGATTCTTGAAGAAGAATCAATAGTTTTAACTGATAAAGAATTAAAAGCAGAAAATTATTTTTTAATTGAAAATAAATCAAACATTGAAAATAGAATTTCAAACCTTTTCGAGATTAACAAGAGTTCAAACAGAAAAAGAGAGTTAGAAAGAATAACTCAAAATAGAATTTATCAAACTCCAAGATTCAGGAAAGATTTAAAAAAAATTATTATTAATACAAAAGAAGTTTCAGCTGAAAGAATAATCCCCGCAATTAACTTCAACTTAATTTTTGACCCTGAAATTTATATCCTACCTGGTCAACTCGATTTGTGGAGATTTTCAAAAAAGGAATTTAATTCTAATTTAAAAGGCTTGGAACACCCTATCTTATTGAATAATAACTTTTTATTTGATGATGAGTTTTCAAAAAAACAAATTCAAGAAAAGCTTTTTTACGCTTTAGGATTTGATTCGCTATTATTTTTAGGCAAAGGTATCAACACTAGGTTTAATGGATTGTTAGGTGAATATACGAAAAATGAAAATAGAATTTTTATCACGCCAGAAAAAATTGGCTTTGAATAGGGCTAAAGTAATTCTATTTCTAATGAAGTAAAACTTTCTTTGACACTGGGTAAGTCTTGCATCCTTTCAATATAATCAAGAAGAGGTTTTGATGCTTTATTGTTAGGAATTTTAATTTGATGATGATCAAGTCTTAAAAGAATTGGAATAATTACAGCATCCAAGACCGAAAACTCATCGTTTCTGAAGAATTTTTTATTATCAAACATTGCCAAAGAGTTTGAGATATTTTTTTGTAAGTCGTTTCTTGCTTTTGTAATTTGTGGTTTTGAAGAATTTGTATTTTCAAGGACATCTAAATTTTCAGCCCAATCCTTTTCAATTCTTTGAAGAATTAATCTAAATTGAGCTCTAGAAACTGGGTAAACAGGTAAAAGAGGCGGATGGGGAAATCTTTCATCGAGATATTCAACAATTAAACCAGAGTGATATAAGGAGAGTTCTCTGTCTACTAAAAGAGGCAAATGTCCATCAGGATTTATCTCTAAAATTTCCCTAGGAAGATCGTCTTTATTGAGTACCTCCAGATTGCAAGTTATTCCTTTTTCAGCAATTACAATCCTAACTTTTTGAGATCTATGTCCAATATCATCATGGAATAAAACCATGGCAGACCTATTACTTAGAAGGCTCATAAAACTATTTTAAATCTTTTTTAAATTCTTTATATGTCATAAAAGCAAAAGAAGTAAAAATCACCAAAAAAAGTAACACATAAGTCCCAATTCTTTTACGTTGCTCCGCAGAGGGATCTGCAACATATGTCATGAAGTTTGTTAAATCATATATGACTTGATCATATTGGCTTTCGGAAAGATTATTTTGCATGTCTTCTAGAACATGAGGCATATTTACATTCTGATAAACTCTGTTGTTTACTCCATAAGGTCTAGAAGAGTCAGGATAATAATTTCTTAAGTAAGTATAAATCCAATCCGGCCTTCTCAATCTAGCCTCTAGCGTCAAGTCAGGAGGATAAGCTCCAAGCCAATTTATTGCATCTTCTTTTGTCAAACTTATCTCCATAAGTTCGCCTATTTTTGAACCATCATAGATTAAATTGTTCTCATACATTTCTAGAGGAATGAGTAAGTCTTCTGCAACTCTCTTGTATCTTGAATATTTTAAAGAATGACAACCATAGCAGTAATTCATATAAGTAGATAATCCTCTTTGTAATGAAGCTTTATCTGAAACATCTGACTTAAAGTTATCACATTCCATTGAACCACAACGATATTCTCCGGCAGAAAAAATGAGTAGAGAAGAAAATATGGCTATCAGATAAAAGAGGCTTTTCAAGCTGGGTCTCCGACACGCTCTGGAACAGGTTTGCATTCCTCTAATTTTGTGTAAATAGGCATTAACAAAAAATATGCAAAATAGATAAAGGTAAATACCTTAGCAAGCATGTTTTTTGTTTCGGTTGGCGGAACGGAACCGAGGTAAGCTAAAACAAAAAAACTTATTACAAATCCAGTTAAAAAAGCTTTACTGTAAATACCTTTATATTTAATTGATTTGACTGGGCTTCTATCTAACCAAGGTAGAGCAGCAAAAATTGCAATTCCTGCGGCCATCACAACGAAGCCTAAAAACTTGGCAGTTAATCCAAATAATGGGAAATCTATTGCTCTGAGCATGGCATAGAATGGTGTGTAATACCAAGATGGAACAATATGAGCTGGAGTAGATAGCGGATTAGCTGGCTCATAGTTAACGTACTCGATAATGTATCCTCCTCCTTCTGGGAAGAAAAATATCACTGTGCAAAAGATTAATAAAAATACTCCCAATGCATAAAAATCATGAGTTATGTCATAAGGAAAGAAAGGCTTAGCATCCAGCGGAACTCCATCCTGATCTGTATGTTTTTTAACATCAATACCGTCTGGATTATTGGAGCCGATTTCATGAAGCGCTAAAATATGAAAGAAAACAACAGCAATAATCAAAATAGGTAATAAAACTACATGAAATGCAAAAAGTCTCGATAAGGTAATACCTGAGACTATGTAATCACCTCTGATCCAGATAGCAAGATCTTCGCCAAAGTAAGGGATAGAACCTACTAGAGAGATAATTACTTGTGCTGCCCAGAATGACATCTGCCCCCAAGGAAGGACATAACCTGTAAAGCCTTCTGCACACAGGAGAACATATACAAACCATCCACCAACCCAAATTAATTCTCTAGGTTTCTGGTATGACCCATACATCATGCCTCTAAACATATGCAGATAAATCAAGGCAAAAAATGCTGATGCTCCTCCAGCATGCATGTATCTAATAAGCCAGCCATAATCTACATCCCTCATGATGTATTCAATGGAAGAAAATGCTCCTTCTGCTGTATTGGTGTAATTCATCATTAACCACAAACCGGTTAAAATCTGCATTACTAGAACGATTAATAAAAGGAAGCCAAATAAGTACCAAACGTTTATGTTGGAAGGAGAATAATATTTTGAAAGATGCCTTTCGAATAGATCTACAACAGGAAATCTACTATCTACCCATTCAAGACTTTTTTTTCCGATAGTGTTTTCGCTCATTAACTTACTCCGTCTGAACCAATAACTAATAAGTTATCTTTTTCAAAAAAATGTGGAGGCACAACCAAATTCGTAGGGGCAGGAACATTTGCATAAACCCTTCCAACCAAGTCAAATTTTGAACCGTGACAAGGGCAAAAAAATCCTCCCTGCCAATTTGAATCAAAATCTTCTGGCTTTGCCTCTGGATAATACTTTGGAGCACACCCCAAATGAGTACAAACTCCTGTTAAAACAGCTATTCCCTCTTTTCTTGATCTAATATCGTTTTTTGCATAATCTGGTTGAGAAGGATCTTCCATGTTCGGATCAGCTAGTCTTTCTAAATTTTTTGTTATGAAGTTTGTATTTTCTTTCGGAATATTAACGACAAAAACTGGTCTTCCTCTCCACTCAACCGTCATCATTTCTCCTGGGAGTAACTTTGAAAGGTCAACTTTGACTGGGGCTCCGGCAGCTTCAGCTTTAGCACTCGGTTTAAAAGCACTCACAAAAGGTATGGCCGCAAAAAATGCTCCTACAATTCCTAAGAAAGAAGTCGTATAAGTAAGAAATTTCCTTCTACCAGGATTAGGAGGACTTTTGGGTTGCATATTTTATCTTTTGCTGAATTGAGGAGCTTTTCTAGCTTTTCTTAATCCAACTTTTTTTCTTTCTACTTTTCTCGAATCTCTAGTTAAGTAGCCTGCAGACTTTAATGCTCCTCGAAACTCACTGTTCTTTTTTTCAAGCGCTCTAGAAATACCGTGTCTAATAGCGCCAGCTTGTCCAAAGGAGCCTCCGCCAGAAACCTTAATTTTGAAATCATATTTGAGATCGCAATCCAAAAGCTTCAGAGGCTGTTTAACAAGTATTTTAGCTACTTCTCTTCCAAAGTATTCTTCTAAAGGTAGATCATTTATTAATATGTTTCCTGAGCCTTCGTAAAGGTAAACTCTTGCTGTTGCGCTTTTTCGTCTTCCTGTTGCGTATATTGCTTCTGACATATTCTAAATTTAAAGTGAAAGTTCTTTAGGTTGTTGGCCAATATGAGGATGAGCTGATCCCGAATAAACTTTTAATTTTTTAATTATTTGATTAGCGAGTTTATTTTTGGGTAGCATGCCTTTGACAGCTTTTTCAATTATTTTTTCAGGAGAATCTTCTTGCATCTTTTCAAAAGATTTTGTCTTAAGTCCTCCTGGATAGCCTGTGTGATGATAATAGTTTTTTTGAGAAAATTTATTACCAGTTACCTTCACTTTTTCAGCATTAACAACAACTACAAAGTCACCTAAGTCAGCATTTGGAGAATACTGAGCTTTGTTTTTTCCTGAGAGAATAGAGGCTATTTTAACAGCCAATCTACCTAAAACTTTATCTTCAGCATCAATTAGATGCCAATTTTTTTCGACATTAACGCTTTTGTAACTCTTAGTTTCCATAAATAAGTTCTGAAAGGCGAGAATGATAACTCAGAGAGGTTATAATTGCCATTGCCAATGATCAAAAAAAGTTATTTTGTCATATCTTTATGGGTAGTTTTAGGTGCCCTTTCTGCTTTAGTTTTTTCTAGTTTTTATGGCAAAACAAATATCTATATTCCTATCTATCACGATATATCAAATGTACTTGAAAGAACTTCCCCTTCGGTTGTAAATATTTGGACAATAAAAAAGTGGAAAGCTTGGCAAGAACAATCTAACGAATTTGGCTTTAAATACAACAGACGAGTTATAAAAACTGGCCTTTTTCCAAATGGATCGGGAGTAGTTATTGAAAAAGACCTGATAGTTACAAACTTTCACGTTATTAGTGATGCTTTTAATCAAAACCAAGAATTAATAGTAGAAAATCATTTAGGTAAAACAGTTAAAACCCAAATTTTAGGATTTGATTCAGAAGCAGATATTGCAGTTTTAGGAATTATCGATTCGATAGATCTTAAACCTTTTAAAATCAGGAAAAATATTGATCAGGTTAAAGTTGGAGAATCTGTAATTGCAATTGGTAATCCTCAAGGATTAGGTCAATCATTCAGTAGAGGTATAGTCAGTGCGATAAACAGAACTTTCCAAGATAAAAAAGGAAATTTTATCCAAACCGATGCATCAATAAATCCAGGAAACTCTGGAGGTGCGTTAATTGACGATAAAGGAAGATTACTAGGTGTAGTAAATGTTATCAGATCTACTTCTGGAGGAAATCAGGGGTTAAATTTTGCAATTCCTGTCGATACAGTAATTGAAGTCTTCAATTCAATTGTAGATAAATAGTATCTATTTGCGCCTAAGCTTCAGAGCATTTGCATGCCCATGCAAGCCTTCAAGCTCTGCTAAAAATATTGAATGATCAAGCAGTTCATTATATTTAGCCTTGTTCTTAACGGATTTAATTTCTGTTACAGAAGTTCTCACTAAAAAGTCTTCAATACTGACAGGCGAACTGAATCTAGCAGCAGAATTTGTTGGAATTACGTGACTAGGTCCTGCAGCATAATCTCCTAGGACAGCTGTATTGTTATCTCCAACAAAAATGGCTCCAGCAATGAACCTTTTTAATAATGACTCTTTAAAATTTTTGTAAATAATTTGTAAATGTTCTGGTCCTACAAGATTATTGATTTCAATTGCTTCTTCTAAATTTTTAACCTGGATAAACATTGAATTTTTTTCTAAAGCGGTTTTTATTGTTTTCCCTCTTGGAGCCTCAGAAACTTGTCGTTCAAGTTCTTTAAACAAATCCTCTAATCCTCCTCTACCAATTTGAACAAAAATACATTTGGAGTCTTCTCCATGCTCGGCTTGGGCAATTAGATCAGCAGCTAATTGTTCAAATCCTTTTTTCTTATCAGAAATGATTAATACCTCAGATGGGCCGGCAAATGAATCTATGCCAACATCTCCAAATACCTGTCTTTTTGCTTCTGCAACATAGTTATTCCCAGGACCAAAGATTTTATCTGACTTTGATATTGTCTCTGTTCCATAGGCCATAGCGGCTATTGCATGTGCTCCGCCGAAATTATAAGCATTAGTTATGCCTGCTAGATGAGCGGTCCCAAGCATTAATGTTTTTGCTTTCTCGGAAGAGCTTGGGAAAAATAGGTTAATCTCTTTTGAACCTGCCACTCTTGCAACCAATGCAGTCATTAGAATCGATGATGGATAAACAGCTTTGCCTCCGGGGGCGTAAAGACCAATCCTATCTATAGGTTTATGGATTTGGCCTAATAAGTTAAATATTCCATCCTTTGTTTTTAAATCACCTATCTTTATTGCTTTATGAAAATTTATTATTCTTTTCTTGATGAAATTCAAGTTTTTCTTGATTGCATTATCTAACTTTTCATAATTTTTTTTTAAATCGGATTTATTGAAAGAAGCTTCGGTAATTGTTTTAAATTCTGTCTTATCAATTTTGTTAGAAATCTTTATTAAAGCTTTATCACCATTTTTTTTCACATTAAGTATTATTTTTTGAACAGTTTCTTTGATGTGGACAACCTTATTTTTAAATTTACTTTGTGATAAGTATTTTTTGGCGACAGGAAAAGATATTTTCTTAATCTTTAAGGTTTTCATTTAGAGCATTTTTCATGGAAATAATTAATGTTTCTATCATTTGATTGTTTGTTTTGAAAGAGGATTTGTTAATGATTAATCTAGTTGAAATGTCTTGGATCACCTCCAATTCAGATAATCCATTTTCTTTAAGAGTGTTTCCTGTTTGAACAAGATCAACAATATAATCTGAAAGCCCGAGTATTGGTGCTATTTCTATTGCGCCTTTTAATTTTATTATTTCTACGTTTTGCATTTTTGAAGCAAAAAAAGCTTTTGCAGTCACTGGATATTTAGTAGCAACTATCGGTTTGTTTGAATTAGTTACTTTCTTATATGAGGCTAAAGAAAGACGACACTTTCCTAATCCCATATCTAAAGATTCATAAAAATTTTCTTCATCTTCGATCTCGTTTAGAACATCTTTCCCAACAAAGCCCATGTCTGCAATGCCTTTATTGACAAACTTAGGAATGTCCCAGGACCTTAAGATTGCTACTTTGATATTTTTTATAGAAGTATCCATAACTAGTTTTCTTGATGAATCTTCAAAATATATGCCAATCAGCTCCAAAAGATTTTTAATTTCTTTTAGTAATCTTCCTTTTGGTAAAACAATTAACACTACCCTGTCACCCGCTCTATATTCGCTCCTAGGGAGTTCAATTTTTCTTCAATTCTTTCATAACCCCTATCAATATGATAAATACGATCAATTTTCGTTTCTCCTTTTGCAACCAAGCCAGCTAAAACTAAACTTGCTGATGCTCTAAGGTCTGTTGCCATAACAGGCGCTGAGTGAAGAGAATTTGTTTTGCCATTTATTGTTGCTGTGTTTCCTGCCAAAGAAATATCTCCTCCCATTCTAATAAGCTCTTGAACATGCATAAATCTATTCTCAAAAATGGTTTCTACAACAGACGATTGTCCCTCTGCAATGGTGTTTAGTGAAATGAATTGTGCCTGCATATCTGTTGGAAAAAGAGGATAAGGGGCAGTTGATATATCCACTGGCTTAAGATTTTTATTCATTTTTAAATTAATGGTATCTGCATTGATATTTATTTTTGCGCCTGCTTCGGTCAACTTTTTAAGAACACTATCCAGGGTTTCCGGCATAGAGTTTTTTATTGTCAACTCTCCTCCAGTCATAGCAACCGCTGTTAAATAAGTAGCAGTTTCTATTCTATCTGGCATAACTTCATAGGAAGTTTGTTTTAGTTCTTTCACCCCAAAAACCATAAGTTCTTTTGTTCCTTTTCCGCGAATCTTAGCTCCCATACATATCAAACAATCAATCAAATCTCCAACTTCAGGTTCTCTCGCAGCATTTTTAATTACGGTCTCTCCTTCTGCTAAAACAGCCGCCATAATCGCATTTTCTGTTCCTGTTACGCTAATGGTGTCAAACAGAATTTCAGCCCCTTTAAGGCCATTTTCTGCTTTCGCTTTTATATATCCTCCTTCAGTAATAACTTCTGCCCCTAACTTTTTCATGCAATCAAGATGAAGATTTACAGGTCTACTTCCTATAGCGCATCCTCCAGGTAAAGCGACTTCAGCCTGTCCAAATTTTGCCAAAAGAGGTCCAAGCACTAAAACAGAAGCTCTCATTGTTTTTACAAGCTCATATCTTGCTATTTGGTTTATAAGATTTGAAGTATCTATCTCAAGATTCATATCCTCATCAAGTGTTATATTTGCCCCCATTGATCCTAAAACTTCAATCATAGTAGTGACATCTTTTAAGTGTGGGATATTACTTAAGGTTAATTTTCCTTCTAATAAAAGAGAAGAAGCTAGGATTGGAAGAGCTGAATTTTTTGCACCGGAGGCCTTTAAGCTTCCATTAAGAGAATGCCCTCCCTCAATAATAAGTTTATCCATTAATTTTCTATGTTTAGGGAATCTTCTTCGATACTCCAAGAATCTATTGCTAGATCCAAATTATCATCATTTTCTTTAACAAGTGATGCAAATTGTTTTCGGTAAAGTGAAACTATGTCTATACCGTCCAAAACTATACCAACTACTCGCCAATCCTTGGTATCTTCAACCTGAATTTTTTTCATCTTATAAATTAATTTAAATTTTCTTCCTGAAAAGTCAGTATTTAATTGGACAACTGCTAAATCCATTCGTTCATTGGGATGAAAGTGAGATTCTATTGATATATTAGCCGCTTCTACACTGCTTAGTGCACCTGAATAAGAGTCTAAAAGTGTACTTTTAAACTTCTCATTAAATTTTAAAATTTGTTTATTTGTAGCTGCTGTAAATAACCTCTTACCCATTACTCTTTTTGAAATTTCTTCCGGGGGAATCAGTCTTGAAAACCTAATCTCAAACTCATTAAGAAACTTATCCTTATCGGAATCAAACAAATCTTGATTGTTATTAAGAAAATTAAAAATTTCATTATGTTGTGAATTCACAAAATCCTCTACCTCAGTATCTAAGAAAGAGCTTAAAGAAAAAATAATGATAAAAAATAAGAAAAAGTACTTTTTCATTTATAATCGGATTTAAAGAGCCTAGTCTACTACAGGATAATTAATCACAGATGAAAAAACCAAAAAAAATTAATTTTTTTGCAATTGGTAAAAAAGTTATTTCAAATGAAATTGATGCTCTTCAAGAAGTTTCTTCGGGTATTTCCAAAAATGAATTCAATGGGGTTTGTAACTTTTTATTAGAAACAAAAGGAAATTTAATTTTTTTGGGCATAGGTAAGTCAGGAAAGGTATCTGAAAAGATATCGGCTACTCTTTCTAGCCTAGGAAAACCGTCTTTTTATATAAATGCCGCTGAGGCTAGTCATGGAGATCTCGGTGCGATAACTAAAAAAGATACATTAGTTATTTTCTCTTACTCAGGTGAAACTGAGGAATTAGTAGATCTTCTGCCAAATCTTAAGCAAAAAAAAGTGAATATCTGTTCTGTTACCGGAAACAAAAACTCCTCAATTGCATTGTCATCTAAAGCGCACATATCTTTAAATTTAGAAAAAGAGGCGGATATGCTGAATCTTGCCCCAACATCTAGCACGACTGCCATGATGATGATTGGAGATGCTATTTCTGTAGCTATAACAAACTATGAAGGTTTAAAAAGATCTGACTTTGGTGCAAATCATCCAGGAGGTAGTCTTGGCAAAAGTTTCATTAAGGTAAAAGAAATTATGATAAAAGAAAAAGACTTACCTTTTATAAATGGAAATATTTCTATAATTGATGCAATGGAAAAAATTTCAAAAAAAGGATTTGGATTAGGTTTAATAAAAATTCAAGGTATCGTGGAAGGTATTTTTACAGATGGAGATTTAAGAAGAATGATAAACAATCGTATAGATCTTACATCAACTCCTATAAAAGAAGTCATGACCAAAAATTTTAAATTTGTTAAAGATGTTGATCTTGTCCTCGATGTTTCAAGGATAATGGAAGATCAAAAAATCTATTCATTAATCGTAAAGAATTCGAATAAAAAAATAACCGGTTTAATCAGAATGCATGAAATTCTTTCAGCAAAAATAATTTGATGCCGAAAAGCATTTTTGTATATTTAGTTGCTTTATTTTTTCTTATTGGTTCTGTCTTGTTTTTGTCTTCATTTTTCTTAAACTCACCATCTTCTGAGT
>CACOBG010000007.1 GCA_902625415.1 uncultured SAR86 cluster bacterium | reverse complement strand
TAGATTTAATTGTTAAAACTCCAGAAATTTCCGAAATAAAGAGGATCACAAACTTAAGAACGAATAAAACATGGGAGCTGAACTTAAGTAGCCCTGCACTGGATAAACTTAGAAAACTCAGACAGGAAATTGATGATGAAAGACTTATTTCTAATCATTTGGAGTCAGAAAAGGAATAAAAAGTATGTCAAAAAACGAAGTAAAAGAAGTTGTTCCTAAAAATATCAAGAGCCTTATTCAAAAGTGTAATGATGAACTTATTGAAATTTACGATTTGTATGACAACGAAAAATATGATGACTACATATCAAAAAGTCACTTAAGAGAGCAGCCTCTCTTGCTTATGTCTAGGATGATAGGTCTTTCTTTTGAGATTTTTGAAGATAATGAAAAAGAAGTTTGGCACCAGGTAGCAAAAGAAAAGGATGATTTTAGCCCTATTCACAAAAAATTCATTGCAAAGCTTTTGAATGAGAATTCAGAAACTTATAAATTTTGGAAAGCCTTTGGAGAGGCCTTCATTTGTAATGCAAAAATTCATAATCCATTTAGTATTTCAGATATTACGGAAATATTAAGCCTACTAAAAGACAACAAGGATTTAAAAACAAAGTTTAAAGAATTTTTAAGAGCAAATAGAATTCTCCCCAGTTCTTCGAAAAGACACATTGAACTGAAATCAAATCTTGAACTTTTTGGAGGATATTCTGGAGCAATTGCAACCATCGATGAAAGAGAAATTGACACAAAAAAAATTACTGAAAAGTTTAGAAATACTATTTTTAAATCCTTTTTATTGATACATGGTATTAAACCAAGCTCTGAGAGAGCTTATCAAGATCAGTTTATAAAAATTTTAAAGTCAGATATTAATAGGCTAGAGAAAGAGGGATTGGTTAAAAAGGGAACAAAAAGAGAAATATCAAATTATGAGAATTTGACTTTAAATAGAGAAGAATTTGTTCCTGCTTTGGATTTGTCTAATTTAAGTGACACTGAACTCAACGAATTTCTTTTTGAAGGTGCAGTGATGCAGATCGACGAATATTCTTTGGAAGACGCAATAGATTACAAAGAAGATTTGAATAGATGTATTTTTGATTTACGGGAATTAATAAGCCTCATTAAAAAATTTAGCGTCAAAGGAACTTCTTTTAATGACATCGAAACTATGGAAAATTTTGATCAATCAGAATGGCGTCCTACCTCTTCAATCAATGACTTTTTGGAGAAGAGTCTATCTTCTTTTGAAGGCCGCCTATCTTGGAAAAATGAATTCGGTAATAATTTAACAAGCCTTTTTTTGAATAGTCTTTCTTATCTTTTGAAATCTTTAGAAAGTAGAAATGCTCTTCAATGGAATTACGATATTGATGAGTTGGTTGATCATGAATCTTTAGGTAGGGTGATAGATGCAAAAAACATAAGAACAGTCTCAAATGAACTCAGAAAAAACTTAGCAAATAAAGACTGTGGTTACGAAGTATCAAAGATTAATGCATCTAGATCTGAAACGAGTTGGTATTTAGATGAAGAAAAAAAAATAAGTGGCAAAAGCAGATCATTCGTAAAAGACTTCTATCTCCTAAAATTGAAAGATGCTAGAAATTGGGTTTCGGCAGAAAATAAGCGGATTGGTTATAGAGAACTTTCTTATGTCTTCGATAAAGGAATGCAAATAAAAATAGAAGATTTAGAGTTTCTTTATCAATTTATTACAACAGATAAAGTAATGGGAAGTGATGAGTTGAAGTCTTTTCGCAAAGAATTAAAAGACCAATTGATAAACAATGTGCCTATTCTTTATCCTTTGGGAATTAGCCCGGAAAATATTGAAGAAACCATAATTGAGTACCACAGTGGTAGTGAGGATGAAGATCATGATATTTATGATATAGCACCTGAGGAATATGATGCTACAAAGGAAGGAATATTTGATGTATCAATTTCAGATTCAAATCTTGGAAGAATTAAATCTATTATTGGAAAAATAGATAACTATTTATACTTAAATACAAAAAAACTTATAAAAAATTAGTTTATTGACCTAAATTTATATGAATAATCCGAAAGAATTACTAAAGTTTGCAATGATTTTAAAAGACTTATCAAATGAAGCATTCAAAGAGCTGGGATCAGGATTCAAAGAAGATACCTTTCAAAAAGCATTAGCAATTTGCTTAAGGCAAAGAAATATTGATTATCTAAAAGAAACTAATATAGAAATCTTTTTTAAAAATGAGTCCTTAGGAGGTTTTAGATTAGATTTTTTGATTCCACCCCAAAAAAACAAATCTTTTCATCTAAGTAAAGCAGTTGTGATAGAAACCAAAGTATCTTCAGGTATTAAAAATCCTGCAAGATTGCAATTGAAGAACTATCTTGAGTCATTGCCTAAAAATAAGTCAAAAGCCTTGAAAGATGTAAGTGAAGGCTTCATTATCAATTGGCATGATGGAGTCGATGCAAAAGAAAAACCTTCTGAAGGAGTTGACATTGAGCTTTGGCATATTAAGCAGAAAAGGTTTAGAGAAGTCGAGTTAAATTTTTGATTTATTTAATATAATTTTTATAAAAAAATGAGTAACGATTCTAAATTTTTTACTAATCAAAAGGGTGATGACCTCGCCTCAAGAATTAATGAACTTGCAAAATACTCAAAGTCTTTTGATGTGCTTTCAGGTTTTTTTTATTCTAGTGGTTTTTATCAAATTTATAAGTCTCTAGAAGATACCGACTCTATAAGAATTCTCATTGGGATCTCAACCAACGAAGAAACTTTTACATTGATCAATCAAGGAAACAAATTACAAGAAGACAAAATTTTAAATGAACCAGAAATTTTAGAAAAAGTTGAAGATCAAGTGGAAAGTGAAATGCAAAACTCGGACGATTCTAAATTGGTAGAAATGGGTGTTCATAAATTTATAGAGTGGATAAGATCCGGCAAATTAGTCATTAAAGCCTATCCTTCACAAAATATTCACGCAAAACTTTATATATGGACTTTCAGAGAGGGAGACAGAGAAAAAGGGACTGTCATTACCGGGTCTAGCAACCTTACACAATCAGGCTTAATTAATAATCTAGAATTCAATGTAGAGTTAAAGGACAGAAATGATTATGAATTTGCTAAGGATAAGTTTGAAGAATTATGGAAAGACTCTATAGACGTCAGCCAAAAGTATGTTGAAACTGTAGAGGAAAAAACCTGGCTTTCCGATAAAATTACTCCCTACCAACTTTATCTTAAATTTCTTTACGAACACTTTAAAAAGGATTTAAATGTCGATAAAGTCTTTTTGCCAAGAACTCCAGCTAATTTTGTAAAATTAGAATACCAAGAGCAGGCAGTACTTAATGCAAAAAAGATTTTACTTGCGTATGGGGGTGTTTTCATTTCCGACGTAGTAGGCTTAGGTAAAACCTTTATAGCTTCTATGTTAGCAAAACAATTAGATGGCAGGCATCTAGTAATCGCCCCTCCAAACTTGCTAGACGAAAATAACCCTGGATCATGGAAGAATGCATTTTTTGATTTCGATGTTGTAGCAAAATATAAGTCAATAGGGATGCTGGATGATTTAGTGGGTGGAAATGCTGATGAGTTTAAAAATATTTTCATAGATGAAGCGCATCGAATGAGGAATGCTGACACTTCTACCTATGAAAAACTTGCAGAAATTTGTCGCGGAAAGAGAGTTATTTTGGTCTCCGCAACGCCTTACAATAATTCTCCTAAGGATATCCTATCTTTGGTTCAGTTATTTCAAAAACCCTATAACAGTACTCTCCCTGGCTTAAGAAATTTAGAAGTATTTTTTAAAGAAATAGAAAAGAGAATTAAGAAAGTAAACCGAAAAAAAGATCCAAAATCATATCTTGAGGTAACAAAAAGAAACGCTAAAGAAGTAAGAGAGAAAGTTCTTAAACATTTGATGGTAAGGAGAACACGCTCAGATATAGAAAAGTATTTTTCTAAAGACCTTCAAAAAGAAGGCATTAAATTCCCTGAAGTTCAACAACCAAGACCACTTTATTATCAGCTAAACGAAAAAGAAAATGAATTATTTGAAAAAACAATTGATATGCTGGCCAACAAGCTTACCTATTCAAGATATATCGCTATGACTTATTACATCGGTGATGACTTTAATGAATCGCTTAAACAGGGGCAAAAAAATCTGGGAACATTTATGAAGATACTTCTTGTCAAGAGGTTGGAAAGTAGTTTTTTTGCTTTTAAACAGTCTATAAAAAGGTTTTTAGATATTTATGAAACCTTTATAGAAACTTATGAAAAAGGAAGTGTTTACATTAGTAAAGATCAGTCAAACAAAATTTTTGATTTACTTGATGGAGATAATGATGAGCTTATAAAAGAGTTTTTAAAAAATGACAAGGTTCAAAAGTATGATAGCAAAGACTTCAAACCTAGTTTTTTAAGAGATTTAAAGGCTGACAGAGATTTGCTTGAAGAGATACAGGAGCTATGGGCTGAAACAAATGCAGATCCCAAACTTGAAGAGTTCAAAAAGGAGTTAGAGACAAATCCTACTTTAAAAGATAATCATCTAATAATTTTTTCAGAATCTAAAGAGACTGCCAATTACCTCTTTCGAGAACTCGACCAAATTTATTCCGGAGAGGTAATCTGTTTTGATGGTGACTCAGGTTCATATGAAAAACAAAAAGTCATAGATAATTTTGATGCTAGTTCTAACAGAAAAGAACAAGAATTTCGTATTTTAATTTCTACTGATGTTTTATCAGAAGGTGTCAACTTACATCGCTCTAATGTAGTTTTTAACTATGATATTCCTTGGAACCCTACAAGAATGATGCAGCGAATAGGTCGTGTAAATCGTATTGATACAGAGTTTAATGAAATCTACACCTTTAACTTTTTCCCAAGCGAAAAAGGGAATGATGCTATTGCTTTAAAGAGTGCTGCTGAATCTAAAATAGCTGGATTTATTTCTTTATTGGGTGCTGATGCGAAATTGTTAACAGATCAAGAAGATATAGCATCTCATTCGTTATTTGATAAATTGAATTCTATTGAAGAAGAAGAAGAAGGCAATTCAGAACTAAAATATTTAAAGTTGATCAAAGATATTCGAAAGAATGATCCAAACTTATTTGATTCTATAAAGAGATTGCCTAAGAAAGCTAGAACAGCTAAAAAAAGCCTTAAACGAAAAGACTCTTTGTTAACATATTTTAGAAAAGGAGATCTTGAAAAATTCTTCACAACAAAAAAAAATGGCGATCCAGAGGAAATTAGTTTTTTCGTTGATGCAGCTTCCTTACTTGAAAGTTCTTTAGAGACGGAGAGGATAAGTATCCCAACTGGAATATCTGAGCTCCTGGAGAAAAACAAAAAATCTTTCGAAGATGTTACACTTGAAGAGTTACCCGATTTATCATTAGGAAAAGGTAAAGATAAATCTGCTAAATTATTAAAGATACTTGAGGCGACAAGAAGACAGCCTCAGCGCTGTACTGAAGAACAAGTTGATTATCTTAGAAATGTTATAAAACAAGTTTCTGAGCGCGGACTGCCAAAGAAAACAGTCTCTGCCGTTCTTAAGTCTCTAGAATCACTTTCTGAAGAAATTAGCGATCCTCTAAAAGTTATTGGTGTTTTAGGTACTGAAATTCCATCTAACCTCCTTAAAGATCATTTGGCAGAGAAAAAGGTAATATCTAATGACAAAAGGGAAGTTGTTTTGTCTATGTATCTCGAAAGCTCTAAAGATGGAAATAACTGAAGCTAAGCAATTAATAGAAGACCTCTTTAGTAATAAATTTAATGAGAAAAAATTTGTAAATTTTGCAAACGATCTTCTTCACTCTGCTCAATTTGATCCTAGCTCCATAGCAATTTCTAAGAATTATAGAGAACACATAAAATCTCTCAAACGTTTAGCTACATACGAAGATCCTAACGGCAAAAAACTTGATTTATTAATTGTCTCCCTTTTGAAAGATACATCTTTAGAGAAAGCCAGAACTATGCAAAGAAACTTTGTAGCGAATTATTTAAAAAATACTTACAAAGAGGCTGCTTTAGTTGCTTTTTTTCACCCTAAAAGCTCGCAATGGAGGTTCTCTTTAATAAAAATGGATTTAAGTTTTGAAGGAGCGAACGTTATAGAAAACTTTACCCCCTCTAAACGTTGGTCGTTTTTGGTTGGAGAAAATGAAGGGTGCCATACGGTTAAAAGTCAGCTAATTGAAATTCTTCTTGATAACACAAAAGCCCCTTCGTTATATGAATTAGAGCAAGCATTTGATATTGAAACTGTTAGTAAGGAGTTTTTTGATAAATACTCTGATCTATTTTTTAGAATGAAAGAATCATTGGATAACTTAATTGAAAATGACCAATACCTAAAGAAAGATTTTAAAAAAAAAGGGGTTGATACTTCTGATTTTGCTAAAAAGACGCTTGGTCAAATTTCATTTTTGTATTTCTTACAAAAAAAAGGATGGTTTGGGGTTGCTCCAGGGAAAGAATGGGGATCCGGTGTAAAAAATTTTTTGCGTCAAGTATTTAATCGTCGTCATGAATATGGAGATAATTTTTTTGATGACGTATTAGAACCGATGTTTTACGAAGCATTGGCACAGGATAGAAGCGCTGACAATGATGTTTATCCTAGATTAAACGGTGCTCGCATACCTTTTCTAAATGGCGGTTTATTTGAACCGATGAATAATTACAGCTGGGAGACAACTCAGATTCGTCTAGAAGATGAACTTTTTTCAAATGAAATTGTTACACCTGAGGGTGATATTGGAGACGGAATATTAGATGTATTTGATCGCTATAACTTCACTGTGAACGAGTCAGATCCATTAGACCAAGAAATAGCTGTTGATCCAGAAATGCTAGGAAAGGTATTTGAAAACCTTCTTGAAAAGAAAGAAAGAGGTGACAAGGGCGCTTTTTATACCCCAAGAGAAATTGTTCAATTTATGTGCCAAGAAAGCTTGATAGAATATCTTCATGTCAAAATAAATCCACTAATTTCTCGACAAGATCTAATTTTTTTCATCAAACATAGTTCAGAGATCTACCAAAATGATCTCTCTGCTTTAAATGAAACTGAAGAAAAAAGTTTTTTACTTCCACAAACTTGTATAGATAAAGCCAGTGAGCTGGATGCCTTATTAAAAGATATTTTAGTTTGTGATCCCGCTGTGGGTTCAGGAGCTTTTCCAATAGGGATGCTAAATGAGATAGTGGATGCAAGAAAAGTTCTTAACATACACCTTGATAACCATATTTCTTTATATGATTTTAAGCTTCATACAATTTCAGAATCGCTATATGGTGTTGATCTTGATCCAGGGGCGGTTGAAATAGCAAAATTAAGATTTTGGTTATCGCTAGTAGTTGAGGAAGATAAACCCATACCTTTGCCAAACTTAGAGCATAAAATTATGCAAGGTAATAGCCTTATTTCTCAATATGAAGGCATTGAACTTTTTGATGCCGGCTTTTTAGAAGAGACCGAGAGGCATTTGGATAAAAAAAGCATAATTAACGAGGAAATTCAAAGTATTCAATCTCAGATATTTGACCTCCAAAAGTCAGGTGGACTTGACCTTCAATCAAAAAGCGAATTAGACAGCAAGCTTATAAAATTAAATAAGAAAAAAAACAGATTGGACAAGAAGTATGAAAATACTTCAGAAACTCAAGACCTTTTTAATGATCAAGAAGCTTATGAATTAGCTCAAAAAAAAATAAAGCTTCTTCAAAATAAAGCAGCAAGCTTCTTTTCTTTGGATAGTAAGGCGGCCAAGGAAGATTTAAAATTAGATATTGATAACCTGAAATGGGATTTAATCGAGCTGACACTTCAAGAAAAAGGCGAAGCGGAAAAGTTAACCAAAGTAAAACAGCAGAGAAAGGATAGAATCAAACCTTTTTTTATTTGGAAGCTTGAGTTTAGTGAAGTATTTTCCAAAAATAATGGATTTGATATAGTCATTGGCAATCCTCCTTATCTGAGAAATCAAGGAATTGATGAAGATATCAGAGATACTTATAAATCAATTTATGAGTCTGCAACTGGTAGTTATGACTTATATGTATTGTTTGTTGAAAAGGGGCTGAAACTTCTTTCTGATAATGGTTTATTAAATTACATAATGCCAAACAAATGGGTTAACTCAGATTATGGTAAGGGCTTAAGAGCTATTTCAAATGAAAACATAAAAAAATTAATTTCTTTTGAAGAATATCAGGTCTTTAATGCCTCAACTTACACAAGCTTAGTATGGTTTGATAAATCTAAAAACTCAGAATTTAATTACATCGGACTTGAGAGGGATTTGATTACCAATGATGAGCTTAGTCTATTTTTAAAAAATCTTTCAAACAAAGATTTTGCAATTATAGAAAATGAAACATTAGGATCTAATGCGTGGGTATTAACAAATAAAAAAGTTAAAAATATATTGGATAAACTAAATCAACAAAAGCTCAGGGTAAGTGATGTTTTTAGTAAAATTTTTCAAGGAATTGCTACCGGTAAGGATGAAGTTTATTTTTTAACCAATGTTGTTGATAAAGGAAACTTTGTACAAGCTTACTCTAACGTGCTAGAGCGGGAAGTATCAATTGAAAAAGAATTTATAAAACCTCTCTTGAAAGGAGATAGTGTTCATAGATATGAAAAAATTTATAGCGATAGAGCTGTTATTTTCCCGTATAAAATATCCTCAGGTGATGGCACTGATGAAGCTAAATTGATCTCTGAGAACGCAATCAAAAATAAATTTCCCAATAGTTACAAATATCTTAAAGATTGTGAGGATGTTTTGCGCAGTCGTGAAAGAGGTAGATTTAATTTAGAGGGTGAATGGTTTCAATTTGCAAGAAAGACAGGGCTTACGGGAGGAAGTAAGGAGAAACTAATTATGCCTTATTTATCCAAAGGCAGTCAGTTTACTTACGATAAAGAAGGTGAATTCTATTTAAATACAAAATGCTCGGGATTAATAAAATATCCAAAATACAAAGAAAGCTATAAATTTTATCTTGCTATTTTAAACTCTAAATTAACGTGGTTTTTTATTAAAAATACAAGTTCTGTAATGCAAGGTAGTTTCTATGTCTACACAAAAAACTATTTAAGTCCTTTTCCACTTCCAGAAATATCAAATCAAGATGAAACAAAACCATTTGAAGAGTTAGTCGATAAAATAATAGAAAATAAAAACTCAAATATTGACACTAATGAGTTAGAACATGAGGTCGATACCCTTGTTTATAAATTGTATAAATTAAAAGATGAGGATATAGAATTTATTGAAAACAATTCTAATTTGTAACCTCTATAACCAAAAAATAATAGTTAACTGAATTTTTTCTATGTGAAAGCTTGGATAAGTTAAATTTTTGATATGTGGTACCTCCCAGTCTGTGACCGGGAGGAATTTAACCATAGGAGAAAACGGTTATTCCGAATTCTGTTCGTCATCTACCTCTTCCTTAGAATCGTTTTTTGGAAAAGGATTTAGAATTATTGTTGGCGGTTCTTGATAGATGGGGTGATCCTCAGGGAGCATTTTTAATCCCAATCGTTCGCTAATTTCACGCAAAGTTTCTTGATATTCTTCCTCAGAAAGTTCAGAAAGTGGTCGGTCCTTTTCACTCATAAAATGATTTTTAGTCACAGATGCGACAAATCACGTCGTGCTTAGAGTTTATTCTGAGAACTTTCCTCGCTAAATAATGACTAATCTGTAATGGGAAATTTATTCAATGACTCAAACAACATTCTTAAAATTTTTGTTGTTTTGGCTTTTAGCAGCTCTTTAGTCTACCTAAATTCTCCCTTCTTCGAAGACCAACCTGGGCCGGACTTTTCTGAATTCATGTCCTATTTAATTTATTTGGAAGAGGACGGCTCAACCATGCTGTATAGCGACGCCAAAAAGAATTCGATAACAATTGCAAGTTGGGCTCTTTATCGACATCAAATTTCAGCACATACATCTTTTCAGGGCATTATGGCCGATGAAGACTGCCCTTTCTTTGGAATCACACAGAAACGCATTCGTGATAAGCACGACATCATTGAAGTTCTTAATAATAGTGAATCCGTTTTATTGAGCTACTCGGGTTGTAAGACTGGGATAGATAACAAAACTCAAAATGATTTCATCAACTTCGATTCTAAAGAAGGGCCCAGAGAAATTGCTCAGTATCATCAATTGGACCAAGAATTCTCCGTATTTTTAATTACCGATGGCTGGTGGTGGGCATCAAGATTCAATCGAGAGATAAATTCAAACATCACTCATGGACTTTTGGAAAAGGATCCCCGAAATTTCTGTCGTGTCTGGACGGAGCTTTTATATGTACCCATAGACTCATACTACGCTTGGGGACCTTTAAGAGATTTCTTTTCAGAAGGCCAAGAATATTGTATTCCGGAATTAGAGGAGGCCTTGTGAAATCAAAAAAGAAGTCAAAAGTGAAAAAAGAGGAGAAAGGAGAAAAAATTCCTTTAAATGGAGTTAATAAATCAGATGAGGAGCAATTGAAACCTAAAATAATTTTTGATTTATAAATAATGTTTTTTAATGAAGCACAAATGTTGATTGTTGGTCTGGTCTTATGGCTCCTTTATTTGGGCATTATTTTTCTCCGTTACATATACGAATCCAAAAAACTCAATAATGCCGACGAGGAAATTTTAGAAGAAGCTATTTATTATGACCAAGAAAACAAAGTATGGCTTTGGGAAGTCGATGGACACTTATTTTCTAACGAAGAATTTCATATGCAGCAAGGCGGTAAAATCGAAGATTTTGAAAACTGGATCAGAGACAAAGAACCCATCGATTCCATTGAAGACGTGACTTCTTATAAAGTACACTAAATTCTTTAGGAGACTTTAATGAGACAATTAATTTATCTATTCGCTGTTGTCATTGTATTTTCTGCCTGTAGCAATAAAGTGGATTCCAATAAAAAAATGGCAGGAGATTTTCTAGACTTAGCGCTGTCAGCTAATCCTTTGGATGCTCAAGTACTCACGCATCCTGATTTTAAATTTGTCTTTATGGGCAATACTGAGATATCAAATATACCTTACGACCGAGATGCTTACTTCGATTACTGGTTACCTGAAGTGGTGGGTAAATTGCTCCCAACCGGAATCACTCTGACAACTACCGATATGATTGCCGATGACGATGGGGTTGCTGTCATCATGGAAGGTGATGCTGAAGGTATCAATGGCGAATACGACAATAAATATGTATTCGTTTATAAATTCAAAGATGGGAAAATTTTATCCATTCACGAATACAACAGCGATCTTTTGGTAGCGACTAGGCTTTATAAAAACAAGCTCGTCCCAATTGACTAAAGTCCTTAAAGCTTTTTATCTGCTTGCATTTTGCCTCGCGGTAGGTTTTCTAAATGCTTACACTCCTTTAGAAAATATTCGAGTGGTCGATGGCGATACCATTCGAGCGGAAGCCAAAGGGAAGGAAATAAAAATTCGTTTGGTAGAAATCGATGCCCCAGAAATGAATCAGCCCTTTGGTGCGCAATCAAAAAATTTTTTAAATAGATTGCTTTATGAAAAAGATGTGACGCTGATTGCTCAAGGAGAAGATCGCTATGGAAGAGTTCTTGGCAACTTATTTTCCAATGAATTGAATGTAAATATGTTGATGGTTAAGTTTGGTTTTGCCTGGGTTTATGATGAGTACGCAAAAAATTCCTCTTTATATAAGTATCAAGATCAAGCTAAAGCAGAAAATTTAGGCTTGTGGCGAGCCAAAGATCCAATTGCGCCTTGGGTGTGGCGGAAACAAAAATGAATTAAACTGTTGCTTCCGATGCGTACTTTTCTAACTAAACTCTTATTCAAATTACCGGCAAGCATCCTGATCAGATGGTCAGGTAAAGAACAAATTGAAAAAGGCTATCGGAAATTGGATCCTGGTTTTCAATATTTGCTTAAGCTTATGGATGACATGGGAGTCAAGCTAGATACCGCCAAACCAGGTGCAGAATTACGAAAAGATTTTGAAGAAGGCAGAGGTCTGGTTTCTTTGCCAGTACCCTCAGGAATTAGAACTACTGATCACATCGTTAAATCTAACGGTGCAGAGATAAGGGTCAGAGAATATGCTCCAGAATCTATCGGGAATATCTATCCTGCAGTAGTTTACTTCCATGGAGGCGGTTGGGTCATTGGTAGCATTGAAACTCATGAGGCTTTCACTGGATTTCTGGCAAACGAGCTCAAAGCTAAAATTTTCTCAGTGGATTATCGATTAGCACCTGAACATCCTTTCCCAATTCCTCTAGCTGATTGCGAAGCAGCTTTCAATTGGGTTAAGGACAATGCCTCGGATTTAGGTATAAACCCAAATCGAGTTTCAGTAGGTGGCGATAGTGCTGGTGGAAACTTATCTGCTTCCTTGTGTATTAAACGCAAACAAGAAGAACTTTCAATACCAAAAGCTCAACTACTTATTTACCCGGTTACCGATCTTACTTTGAAACACCCTTCCATGGATGAAATGGCAGAGGGCTTTTATCTTACCAAAGCGTCTATGGAATATTTTCGAGACAATTACTTAGAAGATAAAGAGTTGGTAAATGATCCATTGGTTTCCCCTTTATTTGCAAATGATCTTTCAGGTCATCCGCCTGCTGTAGTTGTTACTGCAGGGTTTGATCCTTTGAGAGATGAAGGCGATCAGTACGCGCAAGCTTTAAGGCAGGCCAATGTCGAGATTTATCATCGGACCCACGACAGTTACATTCACGGGTTTGTGAATATGATGTTAGTCGATGGGGTCGACTATGCTTTAAAGAGAATTTGCGACGATTTCAAAAAGATTTTTTAAGAGGGAAAGTATCCCTTCCCCCTCAAAAAAATTAAAATGGATAAAAAGTCATCTCCAAAGTTTCTTCCGTTAGATTCAACTTTGAAATACAGAAATTTCGATTACCATCAGTAACATCATCTAAAGAATGAAAGGTAATGATATTGCCTTCTCTTTTCCAAACTCCCTGACGAGAACCTGAATTTCGATTACCGTCATCGTTGATACCAACGCCTCGACCAATAAAAGATCCTTGCGATGTGTAATTTGGATTGTCCAACTTTAAGTTATAGGTCAAAAAGACTTTGCCATATCTTCCAGCTTTACTGGACACGTTGATCACTCCTCCCTGATCGGTAAGAGAGATGGAAGTGACTTTTCCAGATAAAGTAAATTTCTCATCAGCACTCACCTTCAACCCAAAGAGACCAAACGACATCAAAGACGTCATTAAAATAATAATTATTTTTTTCATGTTTTCTCCTAAAAATATTTAAAGATTTATCATAGTTGAATCTTTAAAAGAAAAAAGATTAATTTGCAGGAATTGAATTATTTGAATTTTTTTCGCATATTCATAACCGCATCCATGCCAGCAACTGGTTTCTTCCCCTTTGGGACAGTATTGCCTTTTTGAATAAGCTCTTCAAAAGATGCGCCATGTTTAAACATATCATAAAGCACATCGATATCCATGTTGGTTCCAATGGGTTCATCGGAAAAATCTGGAGAAATATTGGTTTTGAATTCTTCTTTGTTACGCCAATGTTCAAAAAATATTTCCACCAAATTGCCATCTGGATCTTTGTAATACATGCCAGTAATCCATCCGTGATTGATCGTCCAATAAGGTTCCAGTCCCTGCTCTTTGGCTTTGTGGTAAAACTCGAACCACTTTTCTATTGGATTTAATTTGTAAGAAATATGATCCAAGCCAACAATTGAAGGTAAAGAGCGATTCATCCAATTTTTGATTCGCATAATGGTTTTCGGAATAAATCCAAGATTTTTAAAAACACCAGCAGTGTTGGCAATAGCTACTCGATGATGCTCTTCATCAAAAGCTAAAAACGTTAATTCTTCGCTGGTATATAAAGGTTCGCAAACAAAAAGTCTGGAATAAAAATCAACCATGGCTTCGTAATTAATGGTTTTAAAGGCCACATGATGAAAATCTTCTGGTGCCCGATTGGAATTGAGGTTTTGATATAAGTCTAAATTTAGTTTTTCATCTTTGAGCATTAGACAAATTCTAACCTATATAATTAACTAATATGCAGGAACTAGAAGGCTTTAAATTTTCAAATCCTTTCGCCGATTTACCGGAAGATTTATTTCATAAGCAAAATTGGACACCTTTTGATAACCCAAAACTCATACATTTTAATGAAGAGCTAGCAGAGCTTTTAGGCTTTCCTAAAGATCTTAATGCTGAAGATTTGGTGCCCTTCATAAATGGCAATAAAGCTTTTAAACACAGTGTGCCTCTATCAATGGCCTACGCCGGACATCAATTTGGTTCTTGGGTCCCCCAATTGGGAGATGGTAGAGGAATTTTGCTGGGCCAAATACAAACCGAAGACGGCTTAATGGATTTACACATAAAAGGTGCTGGCAAAACACCCTACTCAAGATTTGGAGATGGCCGCGCAGTTTTAAGATCAACGATCAGAGAATATTTGTGTAGCGAGGCCATGCATCATCTTGGCATTCCAAGTTCGAGGTCTTTAATCATGATCGGTAGCGATGAACCGGTCTTTAGGGAAACGACCGAATTTGGAGCAATGATGGTAAGAGTCGCAAAAACTCATATTCGATTTGGGCACTTTGAATATCTTATGCATAATAAAAAATCAGAATTAATTCCAATTTTGCTGAATCATGTCATTGAAAATTATTTTCCTGAGTTAAGAGCATCCAAAGCTGGCTATACCGATTTATTCGAGAAAATAGTTTCTTCGACGGCAAGACTTATTGCCAAATGGCAAGCTTTCGGTTTTGCCCATGGTGTAATGAATACCGATAACATGTCTATCCTAGGAGAAACTTTTGATTTTGGGCCTTTTGGCTTTTTGGATGATTACAACCCTGGTTTTATCTGTAATCATTCAGATCACAGCGGTCGTTACGCATTCAATAACCAACCTTCAATAGGTCTTTGGAACTGTCATGCACTAGCTGCAGCTTTAAAAGATCATATTGAAATAGAACGAACCAAAGAAATAATAAATTCCTATGAGGGGTTTTTTTATGATGAACTTACAGCAATTTTCAGAAGAAAATTAGGTTTGCTGGTTGAGCAAGCAGACGATTTGAAATTGATTGAAGAGTTTCTTTCTTGGATGCAAAAAAATAAAAAAGACTATACCTTGACCTTCAGAAACCTTGCAAAAGAACAAGATTCTCTGTTTGAAGATGACGAAGGTAAATCTTGGCATGAAAAATATCAACACCGTTTGAGTTTTGAAAAAACCTCTTCCGAGGATAGATCAAAAATGATGACACGAGCAAATCCAAAGTTTGTTTTAAGAAATTATTTAGCACAAGAAGCCATTCAAGATGCAGAAAAGTCAGACTTCACAAAATTAAAAGATTTACTTAAGGTGCTTAAAAATCCTTATGAAGAAAACTCAGAATTTGATGATTTTGCAAATGCTCCGCCTGAATGGGGTAAAAAATTAGAAATCTCTTGTTCTTCTTAAAAAATTAACAAAAATTCTTTCTTTCACAAGATCGACAGACTTTCCTTAGATCGATGAAACCGCCTCTTTGTTTTAAAAAATAGCTAAACAGTAAATCTTTTTGACACTCTTCGCATTGTTTAGTCATAAGCACTCTAAATTAATGTTTTTCAAAAAGAAATCCCCTCGTCTCGACGAGGGGATTAGGGGGGAGAACTTTATAAATTTATTGCTTTACAGGATTAGAAAAAATTAATTCCTATCACTCCTAGATAAAGTATAAAAGAGAGGCAAAAACCAAATCCTAAAGTTCCAGTAACCACTCTATTTATCATCGCTAACTCCTTAAGCTGATGGTTAATTTAGATACTTAGTAGAGAACAAATTTTCTTAAAAGTTCATTTAATGAATTAAAACTTTTACTAAGCAACCTTTCAAAATCGAAAGCATTATACAACTGTAAAAAGAGGACAAAATTGACTGAAAAATAGCAAAAATGCCACTTTTTGCACTTTTATTGAAAATTAAGTGATTCAATAAAATACAAACGACTAAAAACGCTGAAAGTATAGTACTTCAAGGCTTTTTTACCAGACACGAGACCTTGTTTTTTCAAAAATTTCATAAAAAATTATAAGATTTTTCATTTAGGTTATAAAAAAATATTTTTTTATTCTTTTTAAATTATGGATTTTCATTCATTTCCCAACGCTTTTTTGTTCTAATAAAAACAAAAAAAGTGAGGAGACATAGATGAGACAAATGCAGCTTGAAAAACCCGGTGGATTGGACAAATTTAAACTTACAGAAGTAGATATTCCTCAACCAAAAGAAGATGAAATTTTAATTAAAGTAAACGCAAGCAGTCTCAATTATCATGATTTGATGTGCGCATTGGGTTTGATACCCACAGACGACGGGAGGGTGTTACTCGGCGATGCTGCAGGTGAAGTTACTGAAGTAGGTTCAGCTGTGCAAAATTGGCAAGTTGGTGATCAAGTAATGAGTGCCTGCTTCCCTAATTGGATAGATGGTCCACCCCGATACGAATTTCTCAGTTTCATTGGTGACAATCAAGATGGATATGCTACTGAATACATTGCAATCAAAGAAACTGCAGTCACAAAAATGCCTTCCAAATGGTCTTTGCAAGAAGCAGCTACTCTGCCCTGTGCTGGATTAACTGCTTGGCGTGCTTTGGTTGACGAAGGGAGGCTTGAGTCAGGGCAATCGGTCTTGGTACAGGGAACTGGGGGTGTTTCAATTATCGCTTTACAATTTGCAAAAGAAATGGGAGCCAGAGTCATTGCTACTACTTCTTCAGAAGAGAAAGCTGAAAAGCTAAAGGAACTTGGTGCAGATGAAGTTATCAATTATAAAGAGCATCCCAAATGGGGAGAAAAGGTTCTGGAAGTTACTGACAATGAAGGGGTGGACCATGTTGTTGAAGTTGGCGGAGGAGAAACCTTCAATGAATCAATTAGAGCAGTGAAACTTGGAGGCCATATTGCGTTAATCGGAGTATTGAGTGGGCCTGCGGCTAACGAATTAGTTTTGCCAAGAATTTTTCTTAAACAGGTAAGAACCAGTGGTATCGCTATGGCTAATCATCAATCACAAAAAGCTATGGTTGATTATTTAGAGAATTCTAAAATTAAGCCCGTCATAAGCGATTCGTTTGATTTATCTGAATTAGCAAACGCCTTCCAACATCAAATTGACAATAAGCATTTCGGAAAAATTTCCATCACTATGGAATAAATTTTATAAGGAGAAGAAGAATGAACGAATTCGATTATATTATTTTGGGAGCGGGCTCAGCAGGCTGTGTTCTTGCTGGAAGACTGTCAGAAAATCCCAATCACAAAGTTTGCTTAATAGAAGCTGGTTCTAAAGATAAAGACGTTCGGATTCATGTTCCTGCACTTTTCGCTTACATGGGACCAACAAGTAAAATGAATTGGGCTTTTGAAACCGAACCTCAAAAAGGTTTTGCTAAAGAAAAATTACCTGCTACAGAAGTCGTTGTCGCTGACCCAACAGGTCAAACTCATACGATGAAAGAAGAGCTCGAAGAACATCGTAAAGGCTATCAACCCAGAGGAAAAACTTTAGGTGGTTCGAGTTCAATAAATGCCATGCTCTATGTGAGAGGACATCGTTGGGATTACGATCATTGGTCAAAACTTGGAAATTCTGGCTGGTCTTATGATGAAGTTTTACCTTACTTTAAAAAAGCGGAACACAACGAATTGGTAGACAATGAATTTCATGGTCAAGAAGGGCCTTTGAATGTTACTGCTGTGGAGAATAATTCAAAATACAAGGACTACTTTATTGAGGCAGGAACAAAATTTTACAAAGAAAACCATGACTTCAATGGTGCTGATCAGGAGGGCATTGGTTATTATCACACGACACAAAAACAAGGTAGAAGATGGAGTGCCGCTGCAGCCTATCTTACGCCAAACTTAGATAGACCCAACCTTACCGTCTTAACCGATACCCAAGTCGATAGAATTGTGTTTGAAGGTAATAAAGCAACTGGCGTTGATTGTTTTGATAAACAAAAAAATAAAATTCATTTTAAATGTCACCGAGAGGTTATTGTGTCTTCTGGAGCTTTCGGCTCACCGCAAATCTTAATGCGCTCTGGCATAGGTCCCACAGAAGAACTGAACAGACATGGGATAGACACCATCTTTAATATCCCGGGAGTAGGGAAAAATCTTCAAGATCACATCGACTACATTACCAATCATCCGGTGGATGATACGGATTTATTGGGTTTCTCATTTAAATCGCTTTTATACCGTCAGCCGTTTGAACTTTTGAAATATCTATTCACTAGAAAGGGGCAGATGACCTCTACGGTAGCTGAGGCTGGAGGCTTTATAAAAACTGAGGAAAGTTTGGATATTCCAGATATCCAACTGCACTTTGTACTGGCAAAAATCATTGATCATGGCAGAACCATTGCATTTGGTCATGGTCTGGGTTGTCATGTTTGTTTGTTGAGACCCAAATCTACTGGTGAGGTTACACTTAATTCAAATGATGCTTTTGACTCGCCAAAAATTGATCCCAAGTTTTTTTCCGAGCGAGAAGATATGGATGTCATGATAAAGGGTTATCGCAAAATGATGGAAATTATGGATTCTGAACCTTTGAGACCTTTTACCAGAAAAGTCCAAGATCCGGTCGATATCAATAGCGATGCAGATATTGAAGAAGCTATGCGTGCCCGAGCAGACACCGTCTACCATCCAGTTGGAACTTGCAAAATGGGTTCTGACGATATGAGTGTTGTAAATCATGAGCTCAAGATTCATGCGCTGGAAAATGTTCGAGTTGTTGATGCCTCCATCATGCCGACCTTGGTCGGAGGGAATACAAATGCGCCAACCATTATGATTGGAGAAAAAGCAGCTGATATGATTAAGTCATCTTGGGCTTAAAAAAATAGCCTTTTGGTAGACAAAAAGCCTTACGGGCTTTAAATTAAACCTTCAATTTATTAGGGAGAAAAAATGATAAAAACAAAAATCACCGAAATGTTCGATATTGAACATCCAGTTATTCAAGGAGGAATGCATTATGTAGGTTTCGCAGAAATGGCTGCTGCAGTTGCCAACGCAGGTGGGCTAGGAATCATTACCGGTCTAACCCAAAAAACTCCTGATGACCTGGCCAAAGAAATTGCAAAATGTCATGAAATGACCGATAAGCCTTTTGGCGTAAACTTAACTTTTTTGCCTGGTTTTCAAGAGCCTGATTATCCTGGTTACATCAAAGCTATTGTTGAAGGTGGAGTAAAAATCGTTGAGACCGCGGGCAGAAGTCCTGAAGCTTACATGCCTGACCTTAAAGGTGCTGGTATTAAGGTCATTCACAAATGTACTTCTGTAAGACATTCTTTAAAAGCAGAAAAAATTGGCTGTGATGCAGTCAGTGTTGATGGTTTTGAGTGCGGTGGCCACCCTGGAGAAGATGACATACCGAATATGATTCTTCTGCCAAGAGCTGCTGAAGAACTTTCAATTCCTTTTGTTGCTTCAGGTGGTATGGGTAATGGCCAGCAACTTGCTGCTGCTCTTTCCATGGGCGCAGATGGAATAAATATGGGTACAAGATTTATTGCAACTAAGGAAGCTCCGGTGCACCAAAACGTTAAAGAAGCTTTGGTTGCTGCATCTGAATTGGATACCGAATTGATCATGAGACCTTTAAGAAATACCGAAAGAGTTTTGGCAAACGATGCAGTGCAAAAGATCCTTGAAAAAGAAAAAGCCTTGGGCGACGAAATTCAAATCACCGACATCATGGATGAAGTAGCTGGCGTCTATCCGAAAATCATGCAAGAAGGTACTATGGATGCCGGTGCTTGGAGTTGCGGAATGGTTGCTGGACTAATTCATGACATCCCGACTTGTAAAGAGCTGGTAGAAAGAATAGTTTCTGATGCAGAAGAAATTATTAAAAGCAGACTTTCGCAATTTGTAGCTTAAAAAGCTTAAAAAAATAAATTCTCCAGAGAGCGGTTTGTCTTCTGGAGAATTTTTTTATGCGATGGCTTTAATATAATCGGGTCCTAACCCACAGCATCCACCAATGATAGATGCTCCTAAATCTTTCCATAAATTTTTATACTCAACGAATTGCTTAATGGATAAGTTTCTGGGTTCCAATTGGATACTATTATCTAAAGTCCAATCAAAAGGAACTCCAAATATGTTTGGATAGCAACCAATTGGTTTATCCGTGAGATCGGATAGCTTTTTAATACCCTCAGTAATTGCAATTGGATCAGTACAATTAAATAAATACGCGTCAATATTAAAACTTTCTGCAAGCTCAAAAGCTTCCTCAATGGTTTCTTTGCTTCTTAGTCTGGTGCTTTTATCTTCAAGTAGAGTCCATGAAAGCCATATCTTTTTATCTTTCTCAGCTGCATTTGAGACTGCTTTTAAAATATTTGAAGTTTCTGGAATTGAAGAAACCGTTTCACAAAGAAAAATATCGATAAAAGGATTTAGCCCATCGATTAATTCTTCATAAATAGGAATAGAATCGGCTTCATCTGGAACTAGATCTGGACGATAACTCTCATCTAAAGGCGGTAAACTGCCGGCGACTATAATTTCTTGAGCATTTTCATCTGCAACTTCACGAGCAATTTCTCCAGCCTTCACAATCAAGTCATGCATTAAATGTGTTTTATTTTCTTTTTGAAGATAACTTGGAATAGTTGAATAGGTATTAGTAGTAATCACTTGAGCACCAACATCGACATAAGCCTGATGGACTTCTTTTACTAGATTCGGAGAGTCTATGAGAAATTGCGCTGACCACAAACCTGAAGAAGGCTTGTTTGTTCGTTTGAGCAATTCGTTGCCCATACTACCGTCTAAAATAATCACAGAGATTTATCAGCTTCTTGATTGATGTACTTTTTTAATTGTTCAAGCTCATCACAAGATGTAGGACACAATTCTTTGAGTTTGTTAAGATTGGTTTGAGCTAGTCCTAAGCGTTCGGTTTCTACAAATAATTCACCTTGATATTCCAAAGCAATTTTATTTTCAGGATCTAACTTCAAAGCTTTTTCGTAATTAACTTCTGCTTTCTTATAATTTTTTAACTTTCTTTGTGTGAAAGCATACAACGTCCAACCATCAGCATCTTTCGGCTTGGATTTTGTATATTTACCTAAAACCCTTAAAGCCTTACGATATTCTTCATTTTTCAAATGATTAGTAGCCTTATCATACAGCTCAGAAGGATCAACTTTTTTGTCGTATTTTGCCGCAAGAAGTGAAAAGGAAAAAACCAAAAGGCTTAAAAGTCCTAAAATTTTTAAAGTCTTCATTAATCTCTCAATTTTGTTTCAATGTTTAATTGACCAGCTAAACCAGCAACTCTGTGTTGGGCACTTTCAATATAATCAGGATCTGAAATCATTTTCAACATCGCTTTTCTATTAGGGTACATAGCAATAGCCACTTGATCCCAAAGCTCTTCTACCTCGCCCAACATGAGTCTCGTGACTTCTGAGCCAAAAATTGGTTTACCTCCAACTTTTTCGAGATGTTTTACAACTTCTTTTCCATAGATTGCATAGGCTTCTTTACCTGTGAGGTCAGTTTTTCTTTTATCAGGATACTCTGCCTTTTCTTTGAATTTTAACAAGTTGACCATAAAGATAGGCTCATCATGACCTTCCTCTAAAAACTCTTCCATTTGTTTTTCATTTGGCATTACTTTGTTTTCTACTTTCATTTTTTTTAGCTCCTTTGAATTTGAATTAAAAATTTTGATATTCTTTTATAGCCTCTTGATCAGCCTTAGCATCCTCTCTAAATGCTTTCCAGGGTTTGAGATTTAAGTCTGGCATTAACCCTTTACCCATTTTTTTAATTTGTTGGTAAAACCAAGCTTGGGCACTAAAAGCATTAATTGCCTGAATTAACCTGAAAGGGCTTGTCGGTGAGAGCCACCAAGGGCCAATCGACAAAGTTTTTTCGTATTTTGGTAATTCATCAATCTGTCCGGCCAATAGTTCCTTAATCGCATAAGGGTTTGCACAAAGGGGTCTGCCAACTCCAACTATTTCACAAGCTCCGTCTGCTAATGCTGCTTCCATACCATCTTTAGTCCGAAATCCTCCAGTTACCATCAAAGGAATATTTACAACTTTTGCTATTTCTTCTGCATAAGAAAGGAAATATGCCTCTCGAGCAATGGTGCTTTCTTTTCTGTTTTCGCTCCTCTTTGGATTGATGCTCACCTTATCCAAACCCAGTAATCTTGGCTGCTCATAAGTTCCACCGGAAATTTCAATATTGTCTATCCCTGAATCGCTAAATAATTTTGCTACTAGAATGGAGTCCTCTGGAGAAAAGCCCCCTTTTTGAAAATCTGCCGAGTTCATTTTTATTGAAATTGCAAAATCTTCACCCACTTCCTCTCTGCATTTTTTGATGATTTCCAGATGAATTCTCGCTCGATTTTCCAATGATCCGCCCCAAGCATCAGTTCTTTGATTGATATCAGGAGATAAAAATTGAGAGAGTAGATAGCCATGAGCGGAATGCAGCTGAATGCCATCAAATCCTGACTCTCGAGCAATTTTTGCCGTAAACACAAATCGATTGATGACATCTTGAATATCTTCCTCGGTCATAGGAATTGGTTTACCATATTTCCTGCCAGGAATTTTCAATTGTACGTCGGAGGGTGACATGGGGCTCATATTGATCTCACCTGGAGTTTGTCTTCCGGCATGTGAAATTTGCATCCACAGTCTACTGCCTTCTAGAGTTGCAGCTTCAGCCCAATTTTTTAACATCGGCATTTGTTCTTTATAAGTATCCGCCTCAATTGCAACATTAGCTGGACCTTCTAAATTATCTCGGTGCACTTGGACGTTGCCTGTAAGTAAGATACCGATGTCGCCTGCACCCCACATTTTATAAAGTTCTATATGCTTTTCGTTAGTAAAGTTATTGCCCAGAGCAATTCTTTCTGTCATAGCGGCTTTACAAACTCTATTTTTGATAACTTGTCCACAAGGAAGAGTTAATGGGTCATTTATTTTTGTCATATTTCTATTAAATTTATAAGGTATATTTTGACATGCATACTGTCAATAGTTAGATTATTTTAGTATATTTACTATTCCAAATTATGGAGGATTTATGAGAATTTGGAAAATTTTAGGCGTCATTTTTATTCTCTTCTTAATTGTTTTTGTTTCTTTAAGAGTTCCATTTGTACAAGATTTGGTAATAAAAACAGCTGTTTCAAATTTAGCTACAGCTGACAGTCCTTTCCCTGAAGAAGACGCGTTGAGCGCTCTCATTTGTGGATCAAGATCTCCGCTACCATCGCCTGGAAGAGCACAAACCTGTGTTGCTGTAAAAGCAGGGGAGGATATTTTTATAGTTGATATAGGAGATGGAGCAAATGTTAATTTAGGAAAATACAGCGTCCCAACAAATAAAATTAAAGCGGTGCTATTCACTCACCTCCACTCTGACCATATTTCAGATTTAGCAGATCTTCATTTGGCAACTTGGTTACCAGGTCGTCCAAAAGCACTTTCTGTATATGGGCCTGAAGGCACGGATATCGTAACCGCAGGCTTCGAAATGGCATATAAATTAGACTATGGGTTCAGAAATGAACATCATGGTGAGGCGCTTGCGCCAATTAAGTCTGTCGGCTTTGATACAACCATTGTCGATCTAAACAATCCTATCATTTACAACAAAAACGGTTTGAAAATTACAGCCTTTAAAGTGACCCACGAACCAATTGAGCCTGCCCTTGGTTATCGTTTTGACTACAAAGGAAGATCGTTGGTCATAACCGGAGACACGTCTTACGATGAAAACATTGCTGTTAATTCTGAAAATGCCGATGTTTTGATTGCTGAAGCTCAAGCAAATCACATCATTAATATAATGCAAAAAGCTATTTTAGAAAGAGATTCCAATCAGCCCTTAGTAAAGGTACTTGAAGACATAAAGACTTATCATATGACGCCTATAGAAGCAGCGAAACTAGCAAACATGGCAAAAGTAGGACACCTAATCTTTTATCACCTTACCCCAGCTCCGCGAAATGGAATCATGGAGAACGTTTTTGTAAGAGGCGTTGATGAGATAAGAACGGACTGGACCTTGTCGAGAGATGGAACTTTCGTTGTTTTACCTGTTGGTACGGAAGAAATAAACCTTTCAGATTTAAATTAGAAGTTTTACTTTGATTGCATTAATATAAATATCACTAGGGGAGATTATGAAAAAAAATATCAGCGCTTTAATTTTTACGGCATTAATTTTTATTGGATGTACAGATACTTCATTAGAAGTAGTGGATTTTTCTATTGAAGGGAAACCTGCGCCTGCTCCCAGCAAAGACTTTAACGAACTAAGAAATGCCTACTTTGGTGATCTTCATGTTCACACGAGATATTCATTCGATGCATATGTATTTGGCACAACTGCCTCTCCTGATGATGCTTACAGATATGCAAAAGGTGACACTATAAAGCATGCTTTGGGCTTCGATATGAAACTTAGAGAGCCATTGGATTTTTATGCAGTTACTGATCATGGTTTTTTTCTTGGTATGATCCAAGCTTGGGCTGATACCTCAACCTATGCCTCCACTCTTCCAGGCGCAGAGATTTATCACAATATAAATGCTCCTGAGAACCAAACTTTAGAGTCTTCTGCATTTCGATTAGGGAGCTTCAGAGGTGCCGTTGAAGCAATTGCAAATCCTTATCCTTGGTATCATCCAAAATTTATTCAGGCTTTCCTATCAAATCATATTTCATTGGCGATACGCTCTTTTGATGATGAAACTCACAAGTCATCTTGGGCAGATGTTGCAAGAGCTGCGAACGAACACAATGATCCTGGGAATTTTACAACCTTCATTGGTTATGAATTCACAACTTCTACGGATGTAGAAAATGGTAATTTACATAGAAATGTAATTTTTGAAGGTTCTAAAGCGCCTGAAAGACCTTGGACTAGAATCGATTCTATTAATCCAGAGGATTTGTGGGCATGGATGGATAAGCTAAGGGATAAAGGCATAGATTCTATTGCTATGCCACATAATTCAAATGGGTCAAATGGACAGATGTTTGAAGTGGAACAATTTGATGGGTCACCTATTGATAAAACTTATTCCGCATTACGAATGAGGAATGAACCTATTGTAGAAATGACTCAAGTTAAAGGCACAAGCGATACCCACCCTCTTTTGTCACCTAATGATGAATGGGCAGATTTTGGTATCATGAATTCTAGAGTAGGAAGCTTTCCTAGAACTTACTCTTTGCCTGCTGGTGGTTATGTAAGAGATGCTTTTTTTAGAGGAATGGTTCTTGAGTGGGAAGATCGAGGAAATCCTTATAAATTTGGTTTGATTGGCTCGTCCGATACGCATACTGGGGCTTCTTCATATGACGAATCTGATTTTTGGTCAAAAATTGGAATCATTGATGCTACTCCAGAAGGAAGAGGTTCAGTGCCTGTAACTGATTATCAACAAACGATTTTAGGACGTCAGGGTAATTTTGGTGATACGGGTTTGCCAATTGAAATTTACGAAGGCCAAGAAGGAAATTATTTAGAGTCCGGATTCACTCAATGGGGTGCATCGGGTTTGGCTGCAGTTTGGGCTGAAGAAAATACGCGAGAATCAATTTTTAGCGCCTTGCGAAGAAAAGAGACTTTTGCTACTAGTGGAAATAGGATTTCAGTTCGTTTCTTTGGTGGCTATCGTTTGAATGAATTAGACCTTAATAGTGAAAACGTCATCAGTGAGGCTTATCGCAACGGTGTTCCCATGGGTTCAGACTTAGTTTCCAAAGGTAGCAATATTCCTAACTTTTTCGTTTGGGCACAAAGAGCAAAAAATGGAGCGCCGCTACAAAGAGTTCAAATTATTAAAGGCACTATCAATCAATTTGATGCTGAGCCAAAAGAAACAGTTTATGACGTAGTTTGTTCCAACGGAGCTAAAGTAAATCCAATAACAAATAGATGTCCAGATAATGGCGCTACGGTAAATACTGAAACTTGTGAAATATCGAATGATGTGGGATCGGCTGAACTTAAAACTGTTTGGACAGATCCTGATTTCAATAAAAATGAAAAAGCTTTTTACTATGTGAGGGTTTTGGAAAACCCCAGTTGCCCATGGACTACTTGGGATGCGATAAAAGCTGGATTGAAACCCAGAGAAGACTTACCGAAAACTTTTCAAGAACGTGCTTGGTCAAGCCCAATCTGGTACATTCCAAATGTTCCAAATCCAGGTGGCGTTTTTACAATCAGATCGATAATGGACAGCGTTCAAGAAACTGAAGAACCTTTAAATACTAACTAGTATTTAACAGAGAATTACTAAGCATAATGATATTTGAAAATGCTCATGAGATTCTTAAAAAGATAAAACAAAAAGAGGTTTCTGCTCAAGAGGTCCTTGAGTCCTTTTTAAAACAAGTTGAAGCTGTAAACCCAAAAATCAATGCAGTAGTTGCATTAGATATTGAACGAGCACTAGAAAAAGCAAAACAGGCAGACAAAAAAACTGCTTCTAAATCTAAACTAGGTTCTTTGCATGGCTTGCCCATGACCATAAAAGATGCTTTTGAGGTGGAGGGCATTGTATCGACTGGTGGAAACCCTGCCTGGCAAGACAACATTCCAAAACGAAATGCAGAGGCAGTTCAAAGATTGATTGATGCCGGAGCAATTATTTTTGGTAAAACCAACGTGCCGTTTCTTTCATCAGATTTGCAAAGCTTTAATAAAATCTACGGCACTACCAATAATCCTTGGGATTTAGAAAGAACTCCAGGCGGTTCTTCTGGAGGGTCTGCCGCTGCTTTAGCTTCAGGTATGACGCCACTAGAGCTTGGCTCGGATATAGGTGGATCCATTAGAGTGCCTGCTCACTTCTGCGGTCTTTTTGGCCATAAGCCAAGTTACAACATCATTTCTGAAGTTGGACATATGCCTCCTCCACCAGGTTCAGTATTAACTGGTAACGGATTATCTGTAGCGGGTCCGCTTGCAAGATCCCCCGAGGACTTGGAAATTGCACTGGATGTTTTAGTTGCAGCTCAAATGCAAGATAGTCCAGCCTGGAAAATTAAATTGCCAAAAGCCAGAACAAAAAAAATTAAAGAACTGAAAATCGCAATCTGGCCTGATGAACCCTATGCAGAGGTAGATGATGAAATAACAAATCTAATTACTGAAACAGCAGATGATTTAAAACATGCTGGTGCACAAGTTGAAACAGCGAACCTACCAATAAGTTTTGAAGAAATCGATAATATTTATAGTCAACTTTTAAATCCTCTGATGCTTGCTGGCTCCCCGCAAGAAACTTTTGAAACACTCGCTAAGTTAAACGAAGGTTTAGATCAAAACGACAAGTCTGAACTTGCGAAGGTTGCTAGAGGATCTGTTTTAAAATACTCAGACTGGGTTGTAGTAAATGCCATGAGACAAAATATGCGTCAGAAATGGAGAGAATTCTTTAAAAAATATGATGTAATTTTATGTCCTACCTCTATTACTCCGGCTTTTAAACATAACCATAATCCAGTTCATGAAAGAAAGCTCACTGTGAACGGCAAAGATGATGAATATCTCAGAGCAACTTTGTGGGCTGGTCCTGCGGTTTCGGCTGGATTGCCAAGCACGAATGTTCCAATAGGTATGTCTTCAAAAAATCTACCTATTGGCATGCAAATAACAGGTCCTTATTTAGAGGATAAAACTTGTATCGAAGTTGCCAAAATCGTTCGAGATTTGAGAGGTGGATTTAAAATACCGCCCAATTTTCAATAGTTTCAGATACATAAAATGAAGAAAATATTTGCTTTTTTTGGGATAGGTGTTGTCATCTTAATATTTGACTTAGTTTTCAATTATGATGAGGATGAGCTTAATATTTTTATTTCCGATCAAGAAATTGAAAGCTTGATATACGCTTGGGAAATCCAGGTTGGTAGATCGCCAACCAGAACTGACATCAAAAACATCATTGATGACGTAATCAAAGAAGAGATTTTATACCGAGAAGCTTTGAGATTAAATCTTGACCTAGAAGATCGGATAATTAAAAGAAGACTTGCTCAAAAAATATCTTTTTTAAGAGAAGAAACTTCTATTGCTCCTCCAAAACTAGATGAACTTCAGAAATTTTTTGAGAAAAATTTAGAGTCATATATTTTTCCTGAAAGATTTACTTTTACTCATCTTTACTTTTCTTCGGAAAGAAATGGCAAACAAAGATCAGAAGAGGCTTTAAAGACTATTCAACAGAATGAGGATACTTTGCCTAAAAGCGATCCTTTCATGCTAGGGAAAAATTTTGTTGAAAAATCCAGATTTGAGATACAAAGAGATTTTGGTAATCAATTTAGTACAGTTTTTGAAGAACCCATTTTTGATACTTGGCTTGGTCCAGTTGAATCAGCGTATGGCTTCCATGTTGTTAAGCTACTCAATAAAGTTGAAAGCGTTACTCCCAGTTTGAATCAAGTAAAAGAAAAGGTAGAAGTTGATTTTTATTTGGAGGAAAAACAAAAAACTTTAGATTCCTACCTGTTCGAATTGAGAGATAAATATCAAGTAATCATTAATCCAAAATACCTCTTTAATGACTAAAGTTTTATTTTCTTTATTTGTTTTTTTTTCATCCGCTTTTTTTGCCCATGAATTCAATCCTGCCCATTTATTAATAGATGAGACCGTAGAGCTTGAATACGAAGCCCTTTGGATGACGCCAATAAAAAACCTTGGTACCTCTCCAGAGCTTACTTTTCCTGAAATTTGTGAAATCGAGAAAGACCTTCCCTTTAGGCAAGGAAAATACATCTCTGAAAAAATAAATTTGAAATGTTCTGAATCTCTAAAAGGTAAAGCGATTCAAGTAAGTGGTCTGAGTATTCTTAACGATGCCCTGGTGACGGTAAATCATTTCGATGGAGATAGATTTGAAGGTTTGATGAATCTTAAAGCTCCGGAGATTGTCATTCCCGAAGACAAACAAGTTTATCCAACTGGTTATTTTTACTTGGGAATAGAACACCTGCTCGGTGGAATTGACCACATCGTATTTGTTTTGGGACTTATTTTTTTAATTTCAGGATTTGTTCCATTGTTTAAAACAATAACAGCATTTACTTTGGCACATAGCATTACCCTTGCAATTTCTGTCTTGGATATTTTTAAACTTCCTTCAGCAAGTACTGAAGCCTTGATCGCATTGACGATCATATATTTGGCATATGAATTAACTAAAGCAGAGACTGATGTAAAAAGACCATGGTTGATGGCTTTTGGCTTTGGTCTCTTGCATGGATTTGGTTTTGCTGGAGCTTTATCAGAGATCGGCATAGCCAATGATCAACTTTTCCTATCTTTATTGTTCTTCAATATAGGAATTGAAATTGGTCAGCTTATGATAATTCCTGTTGTGGGAATAATTATTTTCTTACTCAATAAAGTAGATCTAAAAAAAGTATTTCGAAGTCTCGTAACTTATGGAATTGGCGGCATGGGTTGTTTTTGGTTTATGACAAGAATTTGGGGTATTGTGGCCTAATGAGTCCAACCTTTGATGCGCCTCTGGTTTTGCTGATGCAAAACTTTTTTACAATTTCTTTTATCGTTTTTTTAGGAATTTGTATCTATCTTTATCGAGCTAAGAGCAAGTATATGCTAGCCCTTCTACCTTTGTTAGCGCTTTCTGCTCATCAGTTTGAAGAGTACGTTTTATCCCCTCTTTTATTCGGAGATTACTACCATTTTTTAAATTGGGCATATAGAAATGGAATGGATATTTCACCATTGGAAGTTACTTTACTAAACCTAACGCCTTATCTGATTCTATTACCAGCATTAGTTATATCGAGAGCAAGATCGGAAAAAATATTTGGAATATTTTTTCTTTTTAATAATGCTCTCACCATGGCAAACGCAAGCTTCCATATTGGTATATCAACAGCGCAAAATATTTTTAGTCCAGGAATGGTAAGCTCTCTGTTCTGCTATATTCCGCTTTTTGTATATGCGATTTTATTTAATAAAGAAATTGGGCTTTCCAACAAACCAATTATTGCAATCGGCCTCTATGGATTCATAGGGCACTATCTACTTATCTGGCTAGTTAATATTTTTTAATTAATCTCCCGTAAAGGCAGCAATACTTCTTGCCGTTTCCAAGCTAACTTCTGGACAAGAGAGCACCATGGTATCTGTTCCATGAATGGTTCCAGATAGCACCCTGCATTGAGCTTCAACGTTCGCCCTTCTGAGCAATCTATAAAAATTTATGCCCTCATCTCTCAAGGGGTCACATTCGTTAACGCTAATGAAAGTTTTGGGGAGATCCTTTACATCTTCCTCTTTTGCAAAACCTGGCCAAGCGAGAGGATTTCGCTTTTCCCATTCTTCTATACCATAAACCACAGCACCATGATCATTATGTAAATCAAGCATGATGCCATTATTTTCTGTAGAAGAAGGATTTTCAGGTAATGGCCAAATACCAGCGATGTAAGGACATAAAGCATAAAGACCTTTAACTTCATTTGATCTACCGGCTTGAGATAATTTCAGTCCCGTCGCAATAGTTAAATTTCCCCCGCCACTTTCTCCTGAAATAACAATTCTTTCCGAATCAATATTGAGTTTTTTTGCATTGGTTTTGATGTAATCAAAGCCTGAAACGCAGTCATTCAATCCTGCCGGAAAAGGTGCTACTTCTGGAACTGATGATGGCACTCTGGCATTTCTAAAATCCACCATAATTACTGAAACATTTTGATGTGCAATCAATCTGCCAAATGCTTGGTATAGCTTATAAAAACATGAGCCAATCTCCATACCGCCTCCATGTATGTAATAAACACAAGGGAGAATATCCTCATTGTCGGGACGAATATTTAAAAGTTTTATTTTATTGCCATCTGGCTGCGACTCGATTTCAATAGTTTCGTTTTTAAGTCCATCAAATGAGATAGCATCATCTAACCTAGGATCGTTAAAAAAAGCTTCATACAACATGAGTTCCACTTGTCCCTCTTCAGAATTTACCTTAGCTAGCATTTCTTCTCTAGAAGAGCTTTCAAACGATACCTCTGGAAAGTTTATATCTTTCCATTGTTCTTTGATTCTTGGATCTATTCTTGGATCTTCTGTGATTTTATTAGTCATGTAGTTTTCTCCATTATCTATTCTTGATAAATTTAATCCTAAATCTATCAATTTTTAAAAAATTTTGAAAATATCCTTTACTCATGTTTAATGCTTATTGATGAATGTTTTGATTTTAGGAGGTAGTGGTGGCATGGGAAGATTTGCTTCCTCAGCAGTCAGCTCTATAGGTGGAATTGATTCTATAACTATCGCCGATATAAACGAAACTGCTGCTTCTGATTATGCTAAATCCTTTAACGATGACAGGGTTACCGGAATAGGCCTAGATGTTTTAGACAGAGATTCTCTTAGAAAAGTTACAGCTTCCACAGACGTAGTTCTTAATCTCACAGGTCCATTTTTTAAGCTTGCTTATCCAATCTTAGAGATTGCGTTGGAGCAAAATTGTCATTATTTAGATATATGTGATGATTGGGAGCCAACTGAAAAAATGTTTTCCCTAAACAAATTAGCTGAGGAAAAAAACAAGATTGCTATTTTAGGATTAGGAGCCAGTCCAGGCATAACTAATATGCTTGCTTTGAAAGCTATGAACGAGTTGGATAAAGTTTCAAATGTTTATACAGGCTGGGATGTCTCTGAGGCAAAGCCAGAAGAAGACAGTTCTCAAACGGGAGCCAATGCTGCAATGGAGCATGGTGTTGAACAGATGATAGGACAAGTTAAAGTTTATATGAATAAAAAATTTAAAATGGTAAGGCCCTTAACAAAAGTAAATGTTCAATATCCTCAGTTAGGTAAATTTAAAGCAAGAATTTTCGGTCATCCTGAAGCAATAACTTTCCCTCATCACTATCCAGACATATCAACAAGCTTAAATTTAATGCATGGTAACGAATTAATTAATGTTTTTGTCTTCAAAATGATTAGATTCTTCATTGAAATAAAGCTGCTCTCGAAGAGTCAAGCAACAAATATATTGGAACAACTTGAAAAAAATCAGGTGAGTAAGCCCAAGGATATTTTAAATTCCCTGCCTGAGGTTTATGGACTGGCTCAGGGTTTGAAAAACGAAACAGAAACTATTGTTGCTGTTACGCTAGACGGTTTTGAAGAAAATATGTCTATGGGTGCAGCAACTGGCTATCCATTGGCGTGCGGATTGAAAATGTTACTTGAGAAAAAGATTACCAAATTTGGAGTATTAGCTCCTGAAGCATGCGGACTAGATCCCGATAACTTCTTTGATGAATTAAGTGGTTTTCTGGGAGATGGTGCTCAAATTAAGACAATAGTAACTCAAGAAGCACTCAACTAGATTTTTACAACCAGCGTCTTACCTTTCCTTTATAAGTTAAATAATCTTCTCCGAAAGTCTCTTCCATCTGCACCTCCTCTTTAATGACAAACAAATTTCTTACGATAAAAAAGAAAATAATTAAAAAGATAAAATTAATTGGATTATTTAGGATGATCAATAATCCTAATAAAAAAGAATTCATACCAACATACATTGGGTTTCTTGTGTATTTATAAAAACCCTCTGTAATCAAGGTAGTAGACTCGCTAAAAGGTACAACGCCAGTCTTCGCTCTTATAAATTTTGCAATTGAATTGAAAGCCAATAAAAAACCAAATCCAATTAAACCAAGCCCAAAGATTATTAGAAGCAGGTTTTGTGGTGAAGATTCTCCAAAGTACCAAGTGAGTAGCATGCATAATGAGAGAAACAATAAATAATGTGGTGGGTAAAATTTCATAATTACATTGTAATATTAATAGAATTTAAATCACTACCCTCTTTTAAACCTTAAATTATTTTGACTTAATAATTCCTTTCTATGGAAAACCCTACTTTTTTAGCAAACGTATTCTTCTTTACGTTCTCATTTGTGTGGTTTATCTTTGTAGCCGTCGGTAGTCATATATTCCGAAGGTATTACAAAGATAAAAAATGAGAAACGCCCTTTTAATTGATCTCGGTGGAACAAATATCAGATATGCATTTTTCATAGAAAATACCTTATCCGAAATATCAAAAGAAAAAATTACCGATAAAGATTTTATTTCTTTTCTTGCAAAATTATTAGAAGAAGAAAAGAACGAAATTGATTGTCTCGTTATTGCTGCAGCTGGTCCTAATAATCAGAGTTCTATAAGTCTCACGAATAGAGATTTGTTAATTAATGCGAGTGAACTGAAGACTAAACTGAACCTAAAAGAGTGCTTGCTTTTAAACGATTGGGAGGCAGTAGCTCAGTCTTTGAGTGAAATTAATCAAGAAAGTTTTTTGCCCATTAGAAATGGAATTCCCTCAAACGAGAATACCATATTAATAGGGCCAGGAACTGGTCTGGGAGTGACACTAATTATTAACAGTCAAATTATTCCCACAGAATTTGGAAATACTTTGAGTCCAACTAGAGGCATCTTAGAAAATTTCAACTTGAGAGATAACGAAAAATTTTTTTCTCTTGAAAATATCTTAAGTGGCCCAGGCATTGAGAAACTTTATGAAGAAAAATTCGAGAGAAAACTTTCTTCTGAAAAGATAATATCTTCTGCTTTAAGTGGAAGTAAAGATGAGCTCTTTATAATAGAGAATTTTCTCAAAACACTTGTTTCAATCATCAACGATTTGGTTTTATCTTTTTCATGTGAAAAAGTAATTTTAGGAGGATCTATTTTAAATGCCCTAAAACCAATTTTAATGACAGAAAAAATACTCAAATATTTTTCTACAGAAATCAATCCAAAATATACTGAATTAATAAAAAGAACCCAGGTCGACCTCCTAACGGAGGACGAACCAGGCATTTTCGGTTGCTTAGCTTTATTTAAAACTAAATAATATTTAGCTCGTTGGGACTATTCCTGAGTTGTAATATCTAGGCTCTTCACAATCTGAAACCATATTCCAACTTTCCTCAACATCAGGATCAAGTTTTTGCCACTCGGCATCAAAGGATTGCCTTGCTTCTTCCGATTGATAAAAATTTCCCCAGAAAAAGTCAACTTCGCTCGTTTCATAATCGGGACCCAAAATTACATAACTAAAAGGTCCTGGAAGAGAATTAGCATCCTCTAGAAACGTTTCAAGTTCTCCTATAACTTCACGAAGATCTGCTCCCTCTTTACCTTCCTTGTACAAGCACTGAAAATATTCAGAGGTAAAGCTGGTAGTGTCAAATTCCCCAAAAGTATCATTTGCTCTTGCTATATAAGCATCAAACGAAAATTTGTTTTCACCGTCACAAGAAAGAATCTCAGCTGTATCCTCTGTCCATCTAGCAACATTTTCATTTGAGTTCCAAACTTTCCATGCAGCCTCAGCATCGGCTTTGGTATTCCATATCAACTGCCAAAAGCCGTCTTCATTATCAGAAGATAGCCTTTGAACATGTTGAATACCATATGAGGATACCAATGGCGAATTAACCTCCACCAATAAATCTTGCCACTCAGGAAGAACTTCATTTCTGAAATTTTCTGCGGTGTAATAAACGCCTTCCTGACATGGAACATACTCCATATAAAACATTTGCGGATAATCATCCGAACCAAGGTTTGAAAACGAAACTTCCATTTCATCTTCTGCTGAGCTACAAGCTACAACTAAAACAAGGGTGGACAAAGCGGCTGTAAAAATTTTCATTTTATTCAACGAAATCTTGAAGAGTCATTGCAGAATCATAAACCCTTATGTTTCTCACTATTTCTCTTTCATGCCACTCTACTAACTTATCCATTTCTTTATCAAATGGAGAAAGGCCTGTATCTCTAGAAGCGGAATCTTCCCATTGCTCCATTTCAGCTAGGGATTCATAACCTACCGTGTACAAATGGGTTTGCATGCCCCCGCCAGCCATTCTTTCTGAAAGACCAAACTGTCCTGGAAATGAATCTTTAATTGCTTCATCTAAATCTTCAGTAGCATCTACTATATCTTCAACATTTGAAGCCTTCGTTCTAAATGGATAAATTGCCCAAACAGTATCTTTGTTTGAAGGTGTTCCATATGTTTGAATGAATACATTGATTCTTGAGCCAACTCCTTCAGAGTTTGCATTAAGCACGGAACCAAATTTTCTCACTTCTTCATTATTTGGATCACTAACTTTGGCTAGCCAAATCTCATGTTCAGCTAAGCTTGGCTGAAGAATTGCAAAAGAATGAGTTTCCTCTACCTTGCCGCCAGCGATATAAGCATTTAAGTGCAAAGATCCTTTAAAATTGTTCTTAACAAATTCAGAAGACATAAATTTATCTGTAGCAGCTACAATTTTTGCTGCACTTTCGGGACTATCCACTTTTATAAGGTATTCAACCCAAGTAGGTGATGCAAAACTCAATGAGGGAGCTAGTAACATCAGAACTATTAACATTTTTTTCATTTTTCTCTCCTTAAAAAATTTACTCTGATTACTATAACAAAGTTATAATATTGGAGTGATAGCTAGGTTAATAATTTTAGTTTTGCTCACATCTTGTGCTTCTGGCTTTGTTGTCAAAGTCGATTCAGATGAAGCTTTCTCTGCTGCCAAATATAAAGATTTTAAAATTTTCAAACCTGACCCTTTCAGAGTTGAATCCGATGAGGAAGAAAACCCGATAAGGATAAATAGAATTGCTAAAGCCTTATCTTCATCTCTTACTCAACTTGGATTAAACCAAAATAACAAGTCGTCCTTAAAAATAAGCTTTTCAGTAAAAGAGAAAGAGAGATATAGACAAGTAAATTCTTCGCATTTTTTTTATGGTTACAGAAATGATCCTTTTTCTCACAAGTTTTATACCAATGACTTTCCTCCTTTAAACTACTTATCAGTAAAATTTTTTGATGAAGAATTAGATAAAGTTGTTTGGTATGCAAATATGAGAATAAATACCAATTCTCTTGATGATCAAGATATGGCTAACGAAATAATTTCTCAAATTCTTTCAAAATATCCTGAAAGTTCTTAACTGCCCTTTGATAGTGCATTTATTGCACTAATTTAGACTCATTTACCAAAAAACTTTTTGTTAAAGTTTTATCTTACACTTAAAGGGGAATACACTATGGATACTGGAAATACAGCTTGGATAATTACATCCACTGCCCTAGTTTTATTTATGACCTTGCCTGGCTTAGCATTATTTTATGCAGGTCTTGTAAGGGCTAGTAACATTCTTTCAGTTTTGATGCATTGTTTCACCATTGCGTGCATCAGTTCAATCGCTTGGCTGGTAATTGCCTACAGTATTGCTTTTAGTGGAACTGGAGCTTATGTTGGAGATTTAGAAAATCTGTTTCTAGCAAATTTATCGAGGGATAGCATGTCTGGAGACATTCCGGAAAGTGTTTTCTTTATGTTCCAAATGACCTTTGCCATCATAACTCCTGCTTTGATTGTTGGAGCATACCCAGAAAGAATAAAATTCAGTTTTGTGGCCGCCTTTTCTTTACTATGGGTAATTTTAATTTATGCTCCCGTGGTTCACTGGATTTGGGCAGAAGGTGGTTGGCTTTATGAAATGGGAGTAAGAGATTTTGCCGGTGGACTTGTGGTACACCTTACTGCAGGTATAACCGCTCTAGTTATAGCCTACTTTCTAGGCCCAAGAGATGGCTTCCCAAATTCTGTACAACCTCCGCATAACCCAGGTTTAACCATGATGGGAGCATGTATGTTATGGGTTGGTTGGTTCGGCTTCAATGGCGGTAGCGCATTGGCTGCAAATAGTGATGCTGGAATGGCAATTTTGGTGACTCACATATCAGCAGCTACAGCGACTATTGTCTGGATCATCATTGAAAAAGTTAAGTTTGGTAAATCTTCTTTGGTTGGAGCTGTTACAGGTTGTATAGCAGGTCTAGCTTCCATTACTCCAGCAAGTGGCTCAGTTGGCCCAATGGGTGGCTTGATCATTGGTTTGATTGCCGGTGGAGTTTGCTACTACATGGTCAATATCGTTAAGGAAACTTTTAATATTGATGATTCTTTAGATGTTTTTGCTGTTCATGGTATTGGTGGACTGTTGGGAATTTTGCTTATTCCGTTTTTGACTGCAGAAAGTTATGGTGGAATTGGATACGACGAAGGTTCTAGTTTTAGTGATTTAATGACTACACAAGTTATTGGTGCGGTTAGTGTTGGACTATTTACTTTGGTTGGCTCAATTATTTTATTACTTATTACAAGATCTATATTTGGATTGAGAGTATCAGATGATTCTCAGGAAGAAGGTCTGGATGTGGCTGAACACGGCCAGTCAGGTTACAAACTTTAAATGTAACTAATCTAAGATGAACTCTGGGATTTTTATTCTTGGCGGCATAACTTTCTTAACTGCTTTTGTGCTTTTTAAGATAAGTGCTTTTATGTATCTTTTGCAAGATATCAAAGAAGGCAAAGAAAGATCTTGGCTGAAGCTTTTTCAGGTGTTTGTTGTTGACCTAATAATACTGATCAGTGGTGTTATTGGAACAGGTATACTTTTCATGACTCTTCTCAAAATGGCTCATGGATAAATGCAAACTAAAATTACCCTTGGTTATTTAGGCTTTCTACCCTTTGCAGCTCTCACAATCCTGCCTTGGATTTTTGGAGAAACTTACGAAGAGATTTCTTTTCAATTATTAGTTGTATATGGAGGCATAATAATCTCTTTTTTATCAGGAATTATTTGGGGTATTGATGCAACAAATAGGAAAAATCTTGTTCTAGCCATTGTTTTTTCTCTTTTGGGATTTGGAGCAATTCTATTGGCTTGGATAAATCTTATTTATGCGATGACTTTGTTGTTTTTCTTATTTTTTCTTTTCTATCTCTTAGAGTCCAAGGTCAATCCTCAATTTACTAATCCTGATTATTTAAAACTAAGAAAAAATCTCACCTCAGGAGTTTGTGGTTGTTATATGTTTTCAATTGTTATTCTGATTTATTAAACTTTAAAACATGAAGTGGTCAAAAGAAAAAGCAAATAGTTGGTACAAAGAACAACCATGGCTTGTTGGTTGCAACTTTTTGCCAAGTTCAGCAATAAATCAACTGGAAATGTTTCAAGAAGATACTTTTGATGAAAAAACAATTGAAAGAGAGTTAGATTGGGCAAAAGATCTTGGCTTCAATTCTTTAAGGGTTTACTTGCATGATTTGCTTTGGTCAGAGAAAGATAAGTTCAAAAAAACTTTTGATAGATTTTTAGATATTTGTGAAAAAAGAAATATCAGACCAATTATTGTTCTTTTTGACGATTGTCACCGGCCCTATCCAAAATTAGGCAAACAACCCTTGCCAGTTAAAGGAGTTCACAACTCTGGTTGGAAGCAAAGTCCTGGTATGGAATTAGTCAATCAAGTTGATGAGAAAAGAATTGATGCAAATGAATTAAGCAGATTAAAAGAATTTGTCCAAGGCGTCCTCAAAGACTACTCAAGCGATGAAAGAATTTTGATGTGGGATATTTATAACGAACCTGGTCAATTTGGAATTGGTGATAAAGCTCTAAAATTACTTCAATATACTTGGGAATGGGCTTTCGAAGTTAGACCTTCTCAACCTCTAACTTCATGTTTGGATGGTGCAATTGGAGATGAAATCTTAAAGCTCAATGGTGAAAATTCAGATGTAATAACTTTTCATACTTATGAAGCAGAAAAACTTGAGCCTACTATTGAAAGACTCAAAGAATTTGGAAGACCTTTGTTGTGTACCGAGTATATGGCAAGAGAATTTGGTACCACTTTTGAATTTTCGCTGCCCATCTTTAAAAAAGAAAATGTAGGTTGTTACAACTGGGGATTTGTCGCGGGTAAAAGTCAGACTCATTTTGGTTGGTCAACAATTTTAGAGCTCCAAGACAAAAAGAAGAAAGGTGAATTCGTAAATGAGGGAGATGTGTTGCCAGAGCCTAAAGAATGGTTTCACGATATTTATAGAATTGATGGTTCTCCATATGACGAAGATGAAATTAAAGCAATTAAAAAATACCTAAAAATTAATTAAGTGTTATTTTTTTCCAGATATAACTATCACTGAAAAAGCTGCATCTGATAGATAGTAAGAAGTATTAGGAAGAGTATTTAAGACAATCACTCCTCCAATTTCGCTGGCACTAGGTCCATAAAAATTTCCATATATTGATCCGCTGAAATGAGAGTTAGATACAGTGCCAGAAAAACTATTGCCAGTGATAGTTGCAGATATAGAGAGGTTATCGAGTGTGGATTTATGTGGAGCGTAGCTAGCGTTATCTAAAAGTGTCATGGTTCCTGATGAAGACTCATAATAAAAATTTTGCATACCAATTGAGCCTGTCAATGTATTCTCTGAAAAGTTTACTGAAATAAATTGTTCAGCCGAGACGGCAACTGAAGTTTTCCAAGCACAAGATTTGTGAGAGGGATTTGTGACATTGCAACTAGAAGTATTATAAGCATCTATAGAGTTTCCCGAATAGAGAAAGTCTAGGTCTCCTTTCTCATAAACTCCTTTAGAAACAGCATAAGATCTATAGCTAAAAGATCCTGAGGCAGGCATATCACCACTAAAAGTTTTAAACCCAAAGATTGTTCCTGTGACAGAAATATCTACTTTATTATCTAGTGAAATTCTCAAACAATAACGAGGGTCTCCTGAATAATCACAAGTATTCCCATAATCAAATTCTGCAATTTCAGCCCAGTTATACTGAGTCCCAGTCCAGAATATTCCTGAATTCTCTAGAGGTCTTATATGTATTCCTTTGAAGACTTTTTCATTAAGAGAACTATCTGTCACGCCTATTCTTTCATGTTCTAAAGATAATAAGCCACTAAGCGAGCCCGGAAAATTGTATGAAAATGTTGGGTAGCTAAAAAAATCTGAAGTTACTTCAAAACCAGGATATGCAACAGATCCGAATGTTGCTGAATCAAATTTCCAAGTTTCAAATAAGCTATTTCCTTGTATGAAATATCTATAGGAAGATTCGCCAGGATTGAAACCTATCCCTCCTACTCCTGGTGAAGTGTAATAAACATGTATCGCTTCAGTTTCAATTGATAATGACGAAATTGCACTTTCCAGTAATGACCTTGCCTGTTGTTCTGTACAATTTGCATTTTCCGACTCACAGTCGCTTTCAAACTTATTAAAAGCTGATATCCAAGCACTAAAAGATGAGTAGGAGAAACCAGCTTGCGTGGTTTCAGTTACTTCTACGGGACTACTACCTCCACCACCTCCTCCGCAGGAGTTCAGCAAAAAAATTAATCCAATTAAAAAGGCGAGTCGCCCCGCCTTTTTAAATTTACTCAGTGTATAGAGCTCCATTCCATAAAGCTAATTGAGTTGATATTTCATTAGCAACTATTGAAGAAAAGCCTTGAGTTCTATTATTAAAATTAGCAAAGCTTTCTGAATCATTAAATACTGCCAATTGTTCAATCATTTGTTGCTGATTTTCGTAACCCGCCCAAACGAATAGAGTTTCACCGTGAACGGCTCCTGCAAAAGCAACTTTCATGCCATAAGAATCGCCAGCTATGCCTTCTTCTTCTATTTCTTCAATCATTTTGTCCCACTCACGGAGATATCTTGGAAGATCAGTAGTTTCCACGCGCCATACATAAAAAACCTTATTTTTTTCTACATCAGCTGCTGTGATTTTTTCTCTAACATTGATGTACACAGATTCATAAGTATTTTGCGTACCATTTTGCGCTGCGGTTGATACTAAATTAGCTACTGCGGATGAAGTAGTGGCCATATCAACAGCTTTTTGATACGACGCAGCATCTGGATAATAAAACTCGATAAGGTGAGTTGTATCATCAGCACCATTAACGTTGTTTGCATATAAGCCAGCAGTAATGCCTAATTTTTTAAAATCTTCTGATTCCATATATTTGCTAACATTTTGAAAAGTAGCCATTGGATTAACTGAATTAACTCCAAAGCCCGCATGCATACCTGTCGCTGCAAATTGTTGCGCAATTGCTGAAGTACTTATCAATAAAGTAGCAAGTAAAGATATTTTTATAAATTTCATAATTTTTCTCCTTAAATTACCTTACGTAGACAACTTCACAGTTCATCATGATGCCTCTCTTTAGTTTCCTTAATTTTGGAAATCTATTTCCTAGAGAAGTAGACCAAGCTTCATTTCTTGCATCCAGAAATTGCCCAAGTCTTTTTGCATTGGGTGCTTGTGTGACAACCAAAATTTGACCTGAATAGTCGCCTGTATTTATTTGAAAAGCACTTAAGGTAACATCTTCAAAACCATTAGCTTGTGCTGCAGCTTCATAGTCTTTGAGAGCTTCCATATATGCTTGAGGATTTTTTGTATAGACATTCAAATTGTAATTTGAATAAGTTAACCCTACTTCAAAACCTTCTCCAGCTGGCTCCATTGGTGTGTAATGATCTACCATTCTGACAGTTCTTTTGTTTGCAATCTTCGCAATCTCAGCTGCAATCTCGGGGCTGTAGTAGTCTCCACTCAAAGAATCTACATTGCTATCAAATAGATTGAAAAAGTACATATCACCAAATTCTTCAGCTCCGGCTGTAGACAAACACACGCCCGCGGCTGATGCGTTTGACGGAGGTGCTGTGATTGGAGCGCTTTTTCTCGCCCATTCCATGTAACCCATTGGGTCAGAAGTATTGATTGTAAAAACATTCATTGCTGGAACTGCATAAGCGGTACTCGCAACAAAAGTTACAATAAAAATTAAAAGTTTTTTCATTTTTTCTCTCCTTAAAAAAAATATTTTGGAAATTTAATATAGCAAATGAGATTTTTCTATCAAGACTCCGAGAATTTTTTTACTTCTCGCCAAACCCTTAATAAATTACCTCCGAAGATCTGTTTGATTTCCTCTTTTGAATAATTCCTTTTCAAAAGCTCTTCAATTAGATTTGGGTAAGTAGAAGTGTCTTCTAAGCCAACGGGGAAATTTCGCCAACCATCGTAATCGGAGCCTATTCCAACGTGATCAACACCAACTAAATTTTTTACCCGATCTATATGGTCAGCAACATCCTGAACGGTGACAACAAGTTTTGGGTATTTTCGTTTCTCAGCAATGAATTCAGAACCAAAACAAATTTGAATGACGCCTTCGTTTTTAGCTAATTCTCGCAACATGTCATCAGAAACGTTTCTCTCAAATCCAGGAACGAAATGCCTCAATGAGCTATGAGAAGCAATAACGGGTGTCTTTGTAAGGCTTAGAACTTCATAAAAGGCTGCATCAGACACATGACTTATATCTATCATTACTCCTTGCTTGTTCATTTCAGCAACAACTTCTCTTCCGAAAGGGCTTAATCCTCCCCAATTTTTATTTTCATCATAAGAAGAATCTGAAATATGATTGCTTTTCGAATGTGCCAAAGTAATGTAATTGATCCCCATATCGGAAAATAATTTTATATTTGAAAGCTTACTTTCAATTGGAGCGCCATTTTCCATTCCGTAAACAACCTGCATAATATCTTTATCGTTTGTAATTTCTTCCGGGGATTTCACCAATCTAAATTTCTTAGGATTTTTATTCATTATATCTTCAAGAATCTGAATGAGTTCTTCAGCCATTTCAAAGGATGTACCTTTTTCTTCTGCAGATGGCGGTGTAAAGATAACAAAAAAAGGTACATTTAGCCCTCCACTTACAGCTCTATCGAAATCAAAATGCAAGGAAGAAGCCTTTGTGATGTCTTCATATGATCCATTTTTATCCTGCTGCATATAAAGTTGAATCGGCGTATCTATATGAGTATCGATAATTAAAATCTCTTGTGCTAATTCTTGAGCAAGATCTTTAAGCTCATCTCTTTCTCTTTTTCTATCCATGAGCTTTCTTGCCTTTATGACATCTTGAAGACGTGCCTGATAATTTTTGTCCTGACTTTCAGAAAAAGACAAGGGCGAAATTAGTAAAAAAGAAATTAGAGTAAAATATTTAATTACAGTCATGGCAGTCTTATTTTATCAACCATCTGCTCTACTTTAATTGGTGGTTTGGCAGTTAAAGCAGAAACAAAAATAGCAATCATAAAATTCACAAACATACCTAGAAAACCAATTCCTTCAGGAGAGATGCCAAAAAGCCAATTTTCAGGATTATTTAATTCTGGAGATATGAATTTGAAAAAGATGATGTAACTAGAAGTAAATAACAAACCGCCTAACATACCAAAGATAGCACCTTCCTTATTTAATCTTTTGAGAAAGATACCCAAAAATATTGCAGGAAATATTGTGGAGGCTGCCAAGCCAAATGCGAAGGCAACAACTTGTGCTACAAAGCCTGGAGGATAGATTCCAAAAAGTCCCGCTATGAAAATTGCAATTGCTGCAGAACACCTTGCATAAAATAGCTCCTGTTTTTCATTGATTTTGGGCATAAAGGTTTTCTTGAGTAAATCATGAGATATCGATGAAGATATTACTAAAAGCAAACCAGCTGCTGTAGATAAGGCAGCTGCTAAACCTCCAGCAGCTACTAACGCCATTACCCACGCAGGTAATTTTGCAATTTCAGGATTAGCTAACACCATAATGTCTTGATCAATATAAACCTCGTTATCATTATCTTTTGTAATAGGATTTTTTATTTCGCGCTCTCCTTGTGACCCTCTTGAGTCAAGAAAATCTGGACGACCCTCTTCAAATGCTTTGCCTACTGAATAATTTATCAATCCGTCATCATTTTTATCCTTCCAAGCAATTAGGCCGATATTTTCCCAATTTTTAAACCAATCTGGTGAATCTAGATAGCTTTTTTCTTGAATGGATTCAATAAAGTTTACCCTTGAAAAAGCAGCTACCGCAGGTGCGGTCGTGTACAAAATAGCAATGCATATCAGAGCATATCCGGCTGACTTTCTGGCATCACTGACTTTTGGCACAGTGAAAAATCTAACAATTACATGCGGCAATCCTGCGGTGCCAAACATCAAAGCAGCAGTGATACAAAAAATATCAATATTTGACTTGGTACTTTCTGTATATGCATTGAAACCTAGATCAATAGAGAGTTGATCTAATTTATCCAATAAATAGGTGGAGCTATTAACTAAAGTATCTCCGAAACCTAATTGAGGTACAGGATTTCCAGTTATCAAAATGGAAATGAATATTGCTGGTACTAGGTAGGCAAAAATCATCACACAATATTGAGCGACTTGAGTGTAGGTAATCCCTTTCATTCCACCGAGTACTGCGTAGAAAAAAACTACAATCATTCCAATAATAACTCCAATGTTTATCTCGACTTCCAAAAATCTTGAAAAGACTATTCCAACCCCTCTCATTTGTCCTGAAACATAAGTAAAAGAAATAAAAATTAAGCAAAGTACTGCAACGAGTCGGGCAGTTTTTGAGTAATAACGCGTGCCTATAAAATCTGGAACAGTATATTGGCCAAATTTTCTTAAGTAAGGCGCTAGCAATAGGGCCAATAAAACGTATCCTCCAGTCCAGCCCATCAAATATACCGCTCCATCTTTCCCGAGAAAAGAAATCAGGCCTGCCATGGAAATAAAAGATGATGCTGACATCCAATCGGCTGCAGTCGCCATTCCATTTGCAACTGGATTCACCCCTTTCCCAGCAACATAAAAATCGTTAGTAGATTCTGCGCGCGACCAAATAGCAATGCCGATGTAGAGCATAAAAGAAAGTCCTACAAAAAGATAAGTTAATGCTTGGGCGCTCAACTCTTATCCTCTTTGTTATCCTTAAGTTTTTTTTCAATGCGATTCATGGCAAAAACATAAACAAAAATAAGGATCACAAAACCATAGATACTTCCTTGCTGAGCGAACCAAAAGCCTAATTTGAATCCACCTATTGAAAATTGATCTAAAAAATCCGAAAGAACTATTCCAAATCCAAACCAGATCATAAGCCAGATGGACAAGAGAATAATTAATAGCTTTATATTTGCTTTCCAATACTCTTTATCAGTCATATATTTTTTAAAATTCCTTTATGGGTTATTCTAGATTAAATAACAAAAAATTTTTTTAAAACTTATTATTGATTAGATATGGAAAATAAAGAAACAGTATTAGTCACAGGTGGTTCAGGATTTATTGGATCTCATTGCATTATTCAACTTGCTGCAGCTGGTTATAACGTGAAAGCTACAGTAAGAGATTTATCGAGAACCAATAAACTTAACCAAATACTATTAACTGGTTTAGAAAAACATGAAGGAAAATCAGATCTTTCAGTTGATTGGCAAGTGGCAAATTTGTCATCTGATGAAGGCTGGGATGAAGCAGTCAAAGGATGTGATTATGTTTTGCATGTTGCGTCGCCAATTGGTATGGAGCTACCTAAAAATGAGGATGAAATGGTTAAGCCTGCTGTTGAAGGGACTCTTAGAGTTCTAGAAGCTGCTTCAAAAGCAGGAGTAAAAAGAGTTGTTATTACTTCCTCTGTTGCTGCAATTATGTATGGCACAGATAAACAAGGCGTCTTCAATGAAGAGGATTGGACTAATCCGGAAAGCAAAACTACAAATGTTTATGCCAAATCAAAAACTTTAGCTGAACAGGCTGCTTGGGATTTTATAAAAAAAGACACCACTGGCATGGAACTCTCTACGGTCTTGCCGGCTATGGTTTTTGGCCCAATTTTAGAGGAAGACTTTGGTGTAAGTGTTGGTGCAATTTTAGATATGATGAATGGTAAATATCCGATTGTCCCAAATTGGGATATGGGAGTAGTTGACGTAAGAGATGTTGCTTCGCTTGAATTATTAGCGATGACCAAGCCTGAAGCGGCAGGCAAACGATTTGTTTGCTCAGCAGAAAACATGTTCATGAAAGATCAAAATGAGTATCTCTCAGAAATCTTTCCAGAATCTGCTTCCAAAATTCCAAAGAGAGTAGCGCCTAACTGGCTAATTAAGTTTCTAGCGCTTTTCCTGCCTGCTTTAAAAATGATTGCTGAGGGCTTAGGCAAAGAAAGAAGTATGGATTCTTCACAGGCAAGAAATTTATTAGGCTGGAATCCAAGATCTGCTAAAGAGGCTGTAAAATCTGCTGCTGAGAGTGCCAAAGAGTTTGGCCTAATAGAAAACTAAGATTTTTTATTTACAAAAAACTGTCTGTCAGGATTGTTTGCCTCTTCTTTATTAGAAAAAGGAGGATATCTAACAGCGCCATTAGGAGCATATTGCAAAATGTAAGACTTTCTAACTGACTCTGTTTTGTTTGGTCCAGTGCAATGAGGAGTCAAAGAGGAAAAGACTACAATATCTCCTGCTTTAGCTGGAATCGGAATAGCTTCTGAGTCATCGAGTTTTATTTTGTAACCTAATTCAGTGATTTCATGTTTAAGTGTTCCCATTTTATGTAGCTTCGGTATTACCCATGGACAACCATTGGTTTCGTCAGTGTCAGTTAAAGGAATCCAACAAGTTAAATAAGCTTGAGGGTTGACAAAAGTGTAGCCGTTATCTTGATGCCAGGGAAAATCTTCTTGTGTATCCGCTTTCTTATACACTGCTTGATCCCAGTATAATCTTACGTCACCACCAATTAAGTCCTGACACAATCCTTTAAAAACTCTGTGACTAGCAAATGCTTTGAGAAATTTTGAGTACAAAACTAAATGCGTAGTAAAAGTAATATCATCAGCTCTTGAAATTAAAAACTTTCCATCTTCATATTGACGCAAATCTTCTGTTACTTTTTCTTCAAAAGGATCTATTTCATTTAGAACTTGATTAATTTCTTCCTGCGTAAAAGCGTCTTTTAGTAGAAAAAAGCCTTGTTCATCATATTGCTGAACTTGAGCTTTAGAAAGGAAGCTAAATGGTGGTTTCTTTGTTTGCCAAGCAAAAGATCTATTTTTTTCGTGTAGTTCTATTTTCATGAATCTTAATTAGTTTTTTCAACCCAAAACTCTTCAAAAAAAATACCTTTTTTTGGTCTTTCTTTGTACATTGAGGTGTAATATCCCCCAAAAACTTTTCCGTCTTGAATATCTGATGCAGGCCTTTCATCACCAATTTCAAAAGGTTTGCCTGTTTCAGGATTTAATCTTTTCATATTATCTTCTGGATTTTAGGGCAATTTTTTCAAAATCTAGATTTCTAAAAGTAAAAGAAGTCTTTTTTATCAACCCTCCAAACTTTGAATTCCAATCGTAGTGAATACCCAAATCTTCTTTTTTAGGAGGTGAAATTGTGAAAGTAATGTCGTATAAATCATCTATTCTGCCTGGAAGCTTTACATTTTGAGCATAATGCAGGTTATCTATTAAATTAAGATGTGGGGTTAATTTAACCTTTTTTGAAAATCCGTTTTTACTTTTAATTTCTGCCAATACATTAAGATAGGCGACAAAGCTTCTAGCTGGAGCAGAAGCGCTATTATCATCGGTCCAATAAGCAAGCATTTCTATGTGTATATCAGTATCCTTTTCAGCTAAATGTGAGTCTTTTGGAAAAATAGTATCTTTAGGTGCGCCCTCGAAAATTAACTCAATACCTGGTTGAATAGTTTTTTTACCGATAATCATTTCTTCACTGAAAAGCGGAACAAAAAATATAACAAGAAGAAAAAGTAAAATTTTATTTGGCACTTTTTAACTCATAAGGCTTGGTAAATCGAAACATGAAAAGAATTTTTTAATTTCTTTTTCATGTTTAGTATTCGTAGTTTTCTCAAGCATCAATTCGGATAAAGTTTTTTTGCCACATAAAACATCAAACCATGAATCTTTACTTAATGAAATGCTGAGATCTGAATCTTCAGCCTTCCTTACTAATGCAATTGAATTTCTGATTGAATAAGTTATGGTCTCGCCATCGTCAAAGCTTATTTTTAAATTCAAATCTATTTCAGAGGTTCTCTCGGGAACCAATAATACTCTTAGTAATTTTAGCGAATTAGAAGCTTTACGTCTTTCAAGCTCTCTTTTGTTGAAACGATGACTCCTAAAACGGCTCAGGTTTAAAGCTTGATCAAGTTCCAATGCTCTCGTAATACACCAATTCCTGATATTAGCTGCAGACGTCGAATAAGCTATTCCTCTTAAAGCGGCTGCTAGACGTTTTCTGTCTTTAGGTTCTCCTGCATCAGCTATTCCGTGATTATTTAGCTCTGACCTAACCAACCATGATGAAAGTTCTAAAGCCCAGCGATAATCGTCATTTCGTAAAGCATCATCGATTATAGTTCTAACTTTTTCTATTCCTCCAAATCCTGCAATGAGTCTTTGAGAACGTTCAGGAGAGGGAATTGGAAAAAGATTAGCCTCGTCTTCGTCAAACCAGCCGAATAGTCCCGTATAGATCTGTCTGACATGATGTTCTACAACCCCGTACAACTGTTGAGTAGTATAGTGTTCTTTAAAATGAGAAGGCAATTTGATAGCGCTTATGGTTTCATTTAAGGTCAAACCCTTGTTCGCACATCTAACGGTCTGATCCCATAAAAATTGAAGTGAATCTCTATAATTAGTAATAATTTTCTTTATTTCTTTTTTTCCCTCGAAAGGAGGTCCATGTGCGCCAATTAGCTTTTCTGCATTAAGATCAGACAAATGATCAAGGCCCCTCATCATAATTCTTGGATCTCTATATTCTTCTCCTCTTATGGCAAATACATTGAATAAAACTGGCCACAAAAGGTTGTTAATAGCCAGCTTTAAATCAGGAAACCATATTGTAATGGAATCGGTTGCATCGGATGGAGCAGGAAAAAACTCTACTTTTAAGCCAGCAATTTTTGCTTTTGTCGGCTCAACAAATGTATGTTTCGGTGGAATGTAACCATTAGTAAAAGGAGCATGCTCTGGGTTACGAAAAAAGTTCCCCAACCCCAAATTGACAATGCCATCGGGTCCTTCTTGTGGCATGGAAGTCGCAAACTGATGAGCCAATCCTCTCGTTACTCTGGGTGCTACCTCTCCGCCAAATCTATCTAAATTAGCTTGAATACCATCATGTCCCCAAATAGCTAACTTTTTATTTTCGTCAACGAGTGTTTGCGTGCCTCCAACGTAATGAAAATGCGTGTAGATACATGCTACAACTGGAGCTTGGGTTTCCTTTCTCACTTCCTTCAAAGCTGCGGCCATTTCCTGATTACTTTCTCCAGTATCGATACAAATCAAACCTTCGGGCCCCTCTACAAAAGATTGATTGGAAAGACCATTACCAATTAAAGACCAAGAATTTTCACCAACTTTATAAAGCTTTTTTTCTAAACGCTTACTGTGTTCCAAAGTTATAGGGTGCGCCAACTGTCCCTTGGGGCCCGTTTGAGTAACTCCAGGCTTGAAAGAATCTTCTACGCTCATTTCAAGCCCAAACTACTTATTGCTTTTTGACCTAGACGAGCAACTTGGAGGGAGATTAATTGTAGGATTTTGATCAAAAAAACCAACCGGGATTAGGTGAACCCCACAATACTCTACAGGCATTACAGGCCAGTCTTCCGGACGTGGTAAATGTGTTACCCCAAAAGTAAGCCATGTAACCAAATCGCATTCGCTTATGTTTCTGTCTTTAGCGGTAACCTCTTCTAAACCACCTTCTCCAGAATGCATTACAGTATGTCTGCCTCCTCCAGATCTTTCTTCGTTCTGAAACGGCGTTGCCCAAATATTGTGTTTCGCAAATGAAGCTCTTTTTCCTGGCGGAGAATCGGGATTTGATAGCAGCGTTGGTGTATTTCCATAAAGTATCTTGTAGGCTGTTGGCAAGCCAACTTTATTTAGCTTTTTGGGATTTACGATTTTCCATGAGCGACTTTTTTCTGGAGCAATATTCCTTTGTGCTTCACTCTCTTTTGTTAAATGAGATGAAACAGCTTGAAATTGAGTGCCTTCTGGGTTTGCGTTATTAATAGGTAAGGGCTCAACATTAGTTTCATATAACTGATTGTCGCCATCATCCAAATCCCAATCAATTCTTACATTAAAAAGGTGTTGATGAATTGGTGAAGCTAATTCTGGAGAAATTTTAAAATCTTGTCCTTGTTTATGGATATCTTCATGGAATGCGCTTATGCCAACTACACCGGTTAGTTTAATCTCTAATTGAATCGTGCCATCTAAATATAAATACCAAAATATGCCGTAATCGTAGTTACCAATAGTTGCAAAGGAACTTACTACGAGACGACGTGATCGCCTTACTTCGTTGTATCCCATTTGGGTGGAATCATTATGTTTCCACTGAACGCCAAAATCTTCTTCATGAATGCATATCGCATTTTCGATTGTTTCGACGGAACCATCAAAGGATAACTTATGTGCATCCAAGTAGTGAATTTCCCCGAGACAATCACATCCCAAAGTTAAAGAATTTGTCATAGTGCCAAATCCATATTCAGTACCATCGTGAACTGCCTTCCACCAGTGCATTGGATCAGATGAGCCATAAGGGACTACCATGTCCGATAATCCTGCTCGGTAGAAAATTGGTCTATCATTTAAAGAAACCTGATGTAAGGCTAAGCCTTCAATGGGATCAATAGAAGCTCTTAGTTGCCAACCCTCCCACGAAATCAAGTTATCTTCAACAGAGAATCCTACTCCTTCAGGTTGAGTTATGGCGATTTCCTTTGGATTTTCTCTTAACGACTCTTGGCCGTCTTTATCATATCTAGCGTGAGCTTTAGGAACTTCAACAACACCATGATCTTCTACTTCCACAACCTTACTCTCAGTAAGATCAATATGCGCGATCAAGCCCTGAATAGGCCGAGCATAAGCATTGTCCTTTTCACTATCTTTTAAAAACGATATTGCTTTGAGAGCTCTATTACCATTTTTAATGTTCTTATTGACGAACCCTCCACCCGGCCAGGGGTCTATTTGAATGAGACTCAAATCTTTTATACCTCTTTTTCCCAATGCCTTTTGATAATTCTCATCGCCCATAGTTAGCTCAATCGCCTTAAAGATCTCAGCCAAGGTATAAGTTGGTCCTGCCTTATTAGAAATTTTCTCTTCTTTCAAAAGCTCTTTTTTTGAGATATTTATTTCGGCTTCAAAACCAATGGATTTTTGGTCTACTCCAACAATTTTTACAAACCTGTCTAAATTAGTGCTTTCTTTGAGTAATTTTTTGTCTGGCTCTTCTAAGGAAATGTAACTAAAGAAAGAATTTTCATGTTCTTTGTTAGATTTTCTGAGAATAGAAACTGCATCTTCTATTTCAGATGCGCTAAGAGTACTCAAAGGATGATTATAGTTTTGGCTCATTAATTAAAGTATATAAGATTGCCTGAAAATTATTTTTTTTTATTTACTTCGTAAGCTTTTGAATTTTTTGGAAAAGAAGAACCTTTTATTACTGAAGCACGCTTTAAAATTTCGTCGTATTTTGCGCACTCAAATTCTCTGAACTTCATGTAGTCTCTTAACATATCCTTTAAATTGAAGCTGATTGGTGCTCTATAAATTAAAAAGCACGCATCAAACTCTGTTAATTCTTTAAATTTAATGGTTTCTTTTACTACAGGAGGAGTCTTTTTTTCTTCGGCGCTTAGACCATGAATACTAAAAAGAAATAGTATTGCAAAGATGATTTTTTTAATAAACATTAATTATCACAAAGTTTTTTTTAATAATTTTAAAGTAGTAGCTATATCAGTCAAGAATAGCTAATCTTAAATATATGGATAGAAATGAACGGTTAGGCCGATCAATCCATGCAAGACAAAGAAGGGCTCGTTTGAAGAAAACGCTCTCGCAAAGAAGCGATAATTTATATGCCCATCTTGTTAGGTTGAGACACAAAAAAAGAAAATTCCATATAAAACATCCTTTGGCTCATTAGAGAAGCTTAAGGCTTAGGTTTTATATTTTTTGATCATGCTCTTAAGAGGCTCTAAGTGCATAGAAACATTTGATCCGAACACCTCTTCAATATCTCCATTTTCCTTTTCTCCGTAGAAATCTAAAATGCATTTTTGGTAACTTTTTCTACTTTTTAATAGTTTCCAATAACTTTTTACTTTTGGCAGTTCATCTGTCTCTAGAATCTTTTCAAGTCTTACGTCGATAAGCCTATGAAAGCAGCACATTAAATTTATATCTATGTGCGAAAATTTACCTAGAAAGTATGAGTCAGAGTTTTCTAAATGTTTTTCAATATCAAGAAGGCTTTTTGCCAATACTCTGTAGCTCCTAGCTGCTACTGGCTTCTGAATATTGAAAAATTTCATGACTAAAAAAAAGCGCCCTCTTTCTCTCAAGGGATGTTTCCAAAAGACTTTAATGGCTTGAAAAATAGATAAATATTTTTTAACCATGAAATTTATAAGAATTATCGAGAAAGGGGGTATTGCTGTACCTAAAGTTTTCCCTAAAGGAACGCCATCAGTTAGAGTGGTATCTTCTACCCAAGCATTTAGTTTCTCTTGGTCTACATCTGCTGGCCACAAGTCTATGTCGTTTTCACCAGGAATAGAATTTAATTTTTTAATAATGTTTGTGCTTTCCGTGACTATTTCGCCACCCAAGTCTAATGAAGGCACGATACCTTTTGGATTTATTGCGAGATATTCAGGAGATAGATTCTCAGCCTCTGGATATTGATCGCAAAGTTTTATCAAATTGCTTTCATAAGAAAGCCCTTTTTCTTCCATGGCAACTCGAACCATTTGGCTGCACAAAGACCATTTAGCGTGATACAGCTTTAATTTCATAGAAAGTCATCTGGAAAATATTTTTTCAAATTTTCCCTGACCAATTTGGTCCAAATTTTATAGCCCTTTTTATTCATATGAAGGGTATCGTAAGTATAGAGCTCAAGCCTTGGTTTATTATCAGAAGATAACATTGCAGTGGAGACATCGACGAAAACCAAATTAGGATCGGTCTTTGACAGATTATTTACCAAATCGTTCCATTCTAGCTGTCTTGGTCTTTGATCGAACCTGCTAGGTGAAGGCTGAATACCTATTGCAAAGATCTTTGTTTTAGGAAGTTCTTTTTTTACGGAATCAAAAAAAATTTCAAATTCAGCAAAAACGTCCTGAGGAGAATTCCATCCATTGATATCATTTGATCCGCAAAAAAATACGATTGCCTTAGGCTTATAAGGAAAAACAATTTTGTCTAGATGTCGGTTTATATGTTTAATATGTGCCCCTACGAAACCTCTGTTGATAACCTTAAGCGGCTTCATGTCTTCTTCCAAGGAGTCCCAAAGTCTGATTGAGGAACTTCCTATAAATAGAAATTGATTTATTGGGGGGAAAGAAATCTTATCCTGTTGAACAAATTGCTCAATGTCTGCATCAAAACGATTTGGTGAATTGTAACTTCGAATATTTTTTGTCCAGTATTTTAACTCCTCATCGTTAAGTTCATGACCAAGTGCTTTTGCTCTATCTATAACGTAATACTCCCAATATTTTCCATTTACAAACCAGCCTCCCAAAATAAGAATAAATAAAGTGCCAATAAAGTAAAACGAGGCTCTTTTAGTCATGCTGCTATTTATATGCTTAAATAAATACATATGCTATCAAAAAAATTAAAAATCAATGTTAGATAAAGTTTTTCTTTTTATATTTGGGATCGAATGGTTCGGTTTTGGGATTTTAGGGCTTTTCTTTCCAGAAATTATTTCCAATATGATTGGTGTAAATCAATCTTCTGATTTCTTTTTAAGCGAAACTAGAGCTTGGTATTCCTTTTTCACTATTTTAGGCTTAATGTCTTTAATAAGCATCTATCGAGTTAGGCTTAGAAAAAAAGTTTATTTAACTTTCGGTATTTTAATGGGAAGTTTTTTGATTGGGAGAACTTTAAGCTTTTTTCTAGATAACAGCTTTGGTACGGGGACCGCAATTGCTTTTGCAAATGAATTTATTGTTTTTGTAATTGCATACTGGCGTTATACGAAAAGAGATTTTATTTTTTAAAAAAGCTAAAGGTTCTTTTTAAAAAAATTCAAAGCATCTTTTTGGCATTGACGTCTTATTGACCAGTCGCCTCCCGTACTAGCTCCAAAATGAATTTCTCCGGATTCGAAAATTTTCATTCTGTCTTCCGGTTGATTCATACCCAACTTTTCTCCTGAGTCGGTTTCATAAGTCATGTTGCCATCCTTGGCAACAGAACAAAATTTTTCAGATACTGCAATAGCATCAGGCCAATGCGTAACTGGATTTATGGAATCAAAGCTGTGCTCTCCTCCAGGATAAGATATTACTGAGCTGTTACCGCCAGATGCGTTTACGATATCTGACATTTGATGCACCAAGGCCGCTGGAGTGTAATTATCACTTTCGCCAACAAGATTTAAGATTGGTCCCGAGTTCCACCTATTCTCTTCAGGTTTGATATACGTTGCTGGGTAAAAGGGCAAACAACATTTAAATCTTTCGCCATTGGGAGCTAATTTTTCAGCTAAGGGCTCCCAAAATGAATAAAAACTTACTGTTCCGCCTAAGCTCCAACCGGTAATGCCAATTCTTGAAGAGTCAATATCGGGGTGTCTTGATACAATTTTAAGAGCCTCGAAAGTATCCACCATCATCATGGCTGCAGTGACAGACATCTGATCTTCAACAGTAGATGCAACGCCTCGCGAGTCAAAGCTATGTACCCTGAAAATCGCAAACCCTGCTTCTAAAAAATTTAATATGTGCTCATGATGGTGCCCTGCCCAGTTGTCGCTACCATGCACACAAAATATGACTGGAAATGGGCCATTCCCCTTTTCAGGAAATATCAACCAGCCCTGTGCATCAATTTGAGGAGCTTTATCTAGCTCATTTAAAATATGATAGAACTCAAAAGGATTAGATGATTTGTATTCTAAATACCCTTGCTGACCGCTTTTTAAATCTATAGTTTCATTCATTATAAAATAAGAACAATTCCCTTCTCCCTTGAGAAGTGTTTAAGAAGTTTGGCATAATAATCTACCTTTTTTAACTAATTTTTATATCTGGACTAAACTTGAATTCTAACTTGCCAATTGACGACCTTATAAAAATTGCAGTTGATAATAAAGAAGGTGTCATCGCGAGTAATGGTGCTCTAGTTGTTACCACAGGAAAAAGGACGGGCAGAAGTCCAGCAGATAAGTTCATAGTTGATGATGAAATTACCCATGATACTGTCAATTGGAATGCTGACAGCCAACCAATAGAGCCTGAAAAGTTTTCCAAGCTTTGGCAAGAATCTGAAGATTACATAAAAGATAAAAATATTTTTATAGCCGACATGCATGTTGGTGCAAGTGATGAACATTATCAGCCGGTTCATGTTGAAAATGAATTGGCTTGGCATAATGTTTTTTGTCAAAGTTTATTCATAAAACCAAGTTCGTTTAATCCTGCTAAAAAAGAGGTATGGACTTTGAGATCTCTACCAAACTTTGAGTGTAAGCCTGAACTACATGGCACAAACTCGGATGGAGCTATCATGGTTAATTTCAGTGATAAGAAAGTTCTGATTCTTGGAATCGCATATGCCGGAGAAATGAAAAAGTCTATGTTCGGAGTTATGAATTTTATCTTGCCAGATGCAGATGTATTGCCGATGCATTGTGCAGCCAATGCTGGAGTTGATGGAGATGTATCTTTATTTTTTGGTTTATCGGGTACAGGCAAAACTACTCTTTCTGCTGATCCAGAAAGATGGCTCATTGGAGATGATGAACATGGCTGGGGAAATGGAATCGTCTTTAATATCGAAGGTGGTTGCTATGCTAAGACGGTTGATTTATCCCAAAAAAATGAACCTGTCATATGGAATGCCATAAAACATGGTTCAGTTGTTGAAAATGTCATCTTCAATCCTTCTACTTTGGAAATTGACTACACCGATCAAACTCTCACTGAAAATACTCGAGCGGTTTATCCTTTAAGTCATGTTGAGCAGCACCTAGAAAAAAATTATGGAGGAGAACCTCAAAACATAATTTTTCTTACTTGTGATTTAACAGGCGTCATGCCGCCAGTCTCGATTTTATCTAAAGAGGCTGCCGCTTATCATTTTCTCAGTGGTTATACAGCTAAAGTAGGTTCGACAGAGCTAGGTTCATCATCTGATATCGACTCTACTTTTTCAAACTGTTACGGCGCACCCTTTTTTCCAAGGCCCGCTAAGGTTTACGCGGAATTACTTGTGAAAAGAATAGAAGAGTTTGGTAGTAAGGTTTTTATCGTTAATTCAGGCTGGACTGGAGGCCCTTATGGGGTTGGTAAGCGCTTTGATATTCCTGTAACTAGAGCCGTTATTAAAGCCATACAAGATGGCTCTATAAATGACGCTGGAACTGAAAAACTAGAAATAATGAATGTGAAAGTACCTACAAAGCTTAATGGTGTCGATACGAAGCTTTTAAACCCAGCTGAAACATGGTCTAGTAAGGATGATTATGACAACGCTGCTAAAGAATTGGCAGCTAAATTTAAGGAAAATATAGATAAATTCGATATCTCAGACGCAATTAGACAGGCTGGGCCAATTATCTAAAAAAAATTTATGACAAGGTCTTTGGGAGAGGCCTTATCGCTTCTAGCCGATAAGGGTGATATAAACCTAGAAAATTCAATTTCTCGAGGAATTGAAAAAGAATCCCTTAGAGTTTCAAAAGATAATACCATTTCAAGTGCTGACCACCCTTCCTCATTAGGTTCAGCTCTTACAAATAAATACATAACTACAGATTTTTCTGAAGCCCTATTAGAATTGATAACACCTACTCATTCCTCGGTAGAAGGTGTCCTTAAAAATCTGAATGAAATCTGTAAATTTGTTGTTGAAGAAACTTCTGAGACCATTTGGCCAAGTAGCATCCCTTGCAAAATAGAGGACGAAGATTCAATACGGCTCGCTGATTACGGAACTTCAAATTCTGGACTTCTAAAAACTTTGTACAGATCAGGATTAAGCTATAGATACGGTTCGATGATGCAAACAGTCTCTGGCATTCATTATAATTTTTCCTTTAAAGATGCCTTCTTTGAAAATTTAAGAGGCGAAGAAGATCTCCAAACCTTTAAAAATAAATCTTATCTGAGTTTAATAAGAAATTTTAGACGTAATGCTTGGATGATTCTTTATCTTTTTGGATCAAGTCCAGTGGTTCCAAAAACTTTTATTACGAACAGAGAAAACTTTCTCAGTGAACTAAACAGCGAAGATCTCTTTTTGGAGCATGCAACCTGCCTTCGAATGAGCGAATTAGGTTACATGTCAGAAGCTCAAGATAAACTTTATATTGCTTACAATAATATTGAGGAATACTTGAAAGATTTAAGGCATGCTCTTACGAAAGAACACAAAAGGTACGGTGAAGTCGGTCTGATTAATAATGGAAAGAGAATTCAAATAAATACATCAATCATTCAAATTGAAAATGAATATTACAGTTCTATCAGACCAAAAAGAGTCACGCCTCCTGGCGAAAGACCTATAAACGTTTTGCGAGATCAGGGTATAGACTACTTAGAAATAAGAGCATTGGATAATAATTCTTTTTTACCTGCCGGCATTGATGAAAATACAAGCTATTTTTTAGAGGCCTATTTGATAGGCTGTTTTTTTGATGAAAACAAAAAAGCTACTCAGTCTGAAATAAAAGAACTTTTATTTAATTGGGAAAACGTTGTAAAAAATGGTAGAAATCCTGATCTTAAATTACATAAAAACAATGAAAGAATCACTATCAAAGATTGTGGTATGAAAGTCATTGACTCTCTGAGATCTATTTTTGAGCAAATGCCACAAGAAATGAATCTTTTTAGAGACAAGGTTTTTAAATCTTTTGATGAACAAGAAAAAAAGTTAAACGATCCATCCTTAACACCCTCTGGAAAAATAATAAAAGAGTTGAAAACTAAAAATAAGACTTGGGAGGAGCTGAATTTAGAATTATCCAAAAAACATTCAAATTCACTTAAAAATATTGATACCGATTTAAATTACCTCTCAGAAGAAGCAGAAAGTTCCTTGAAGAAATTTAAAGAGCTAGAAAAGCTTGAAGAAGAAGATTTTGAGGTTTATCTTGATAAATTCGTAAACGATATATAAGGTTTGTTTCTATTAAAAAAATAATTAATTTGGTTTTAGGAGAAATATGAAAGCATACGTCTGTAGAGAATTTGGTCCAGTAGATTCACATAAAGTAGAAGAAATAGAAGATCCAAGAGCAGAGCCAGGTATGGTTGTGATTGATGTCAAAGCTGCTGGAGTGAGTTTTCCAGATGTCTTAATTGTGCAAGGAAAATATCAGTTTCAGCCGCCCTTTCCATTTTCTCCGGGAGGAGAGATTGCTGGAGTTATTTCCGAAGTAGGTGAAGGTGTTGCTGATTGGGAAGAAGGAGATCGAGTAATTGCAATGGTCGGTAATGGCGGGATAGCAGAAAAAACATCTGCTTATGCTGCTACTTTAATGCCATTACCTGAATCAATGGATTTCAAAGATGGCGCAGCTTTCCCACTAAATTACGGAACTACTTACTATGCTTTAAAGCAAAGAGGAGAATTAAAGAAAGGCGAAACACTATTAGTAACTGGAGCAGGAGGCGGAGTCGGTACAACTGCCATAGAAATTGGTAAAGCAATGGGTGCCAGAGTTATAGCCGCTGCTAGTAACCAAGAAAAATTAGATATTGCTAAAAGGTTGGGTGCTGATGAGTTGGTTAACTATGGCGATGGCGAACTAAAAGAGAAGGTGAAAGAATTAACTGATGGCTTAGGAGCAGACGTTATTTACGATGCTGTAGGTGGAGATATCTTTTTGCAATGCATGAGATGTGTAAACTGGAAAGGCAGAGTACTGGTTATTGGCTTTCCTGCGGGAATTCCTAGCGTTCCAACTAACTTGGCCCTTCTAAAAGGTTGCTCAATAGTTGGAGTCTTCTGGGGAAGCTTTACTGGAAGGGAGCCCGAAGAGAATGCTAAAAATTTTGAAGAATTGTTTGCCTTGCATAGTGATGGCAAGCTGAAACCAGAAATTACAAAAAGCTATTCTTTAGATCAGGCGGTCGAGGCAATAAAATCTTTAGAAGATAGAACTGCTACCGGAAAAGTTGTAATAGAAATATAAAAAAGGGAGGTTTCCCTCCCTTTTTCTAAATTATTTATTCAAATTTAATTTGAAGACTTCGGTCCCCAGATTGGAAAAAGAATAATAATTAAAACACTCAACCACCAAATCACTCCAACTACACCAGGATATATAGAAAATTCAGGGGCAGATCCTGCTCCATTCATCGCAATAAAGTTTTCTGCCATTGGCGATACTTCTATGCCTGATGATTTAAGTTGCGAGAGTGAGTATGCAGCAGATCCGCCAACATAGTCTCCGATTGCATTAATTTGAAGACCAAAAAATACTACTCCTAAACCAAAAACCGAACCGACGACTTTCGTAAGAATGTTGTTTGTACCTTCACTTATTCCTTTTGAAACTCTAAATGCCACCCATACTAAAAACATCATGCCAACAAAATATATTGAGATGCCTACGTTCTGCATTGCAAAAAGGCTCCATACTTGTGTTTCTTCCATTTTTTCCTCCTTAAACTTTTAAAATGAAATAAAAAAAAGGGAGGTTAATCCTCCCTTTTTAAATTTTTTTTAGGATTTTGGCTCCGGGGCCGTCCAAATCGTTGCTAACAAAGTCAGAGTGATTATGGCCCAGAAAACTATACTTATTGGATCACCAGGTATAATTGATGGAGTAATAACCTCTGTAGCGCCGGTTGCGTTTACAAATGCCTGTCCAGCTTCGCTAATTTCATCAAGCTGAGATAAGCTGTATGCATAGTTGTTTACATTCGCAAAAACTTGGCTAAACATATTTAAATTAAAAGCAATGACACAAAGCGAGACTACTGAACCTAGAATTTTTTGTATTAGGTTTGCCCCTCTTTCGTGAGATTGGTTTGCACCTCTAAACATCATCCATAAAAGAAATATGAAGACGCCTGTAAAAATTGCATTTGACGTAAATAGCCCATTATAGAGCATTCCTATTTGAAACTGATCCATATCTTTCTTCTCCTATTATTAGTTATTTCTTGGTAACCAAATTAAAGTAAGAAGCATGATGGTTACAATTGCTAAAAATGCTATTCCCAAAGGAGTTGGGGTCGCTGATGTTTGAGTCGTCCCAACATAGTCAATGAAGTTTTGAGCAGCTTCAGGATTTGGAGCATTTTCTATATTATCTTGAATTCTTCTAGCTGTGATAATGAAAGTATTAGCTGCGAAAGTATAAGCTTGCCAGCTTCCAGCGATAATACAGGCACAAAAACCAGTTGATACAAGTTTGGTAACAAGATTTGAGGCAGGATTTTCTCCTGTCATGTTTGCAACTCTTAAAGCCAACCAAATGGCTATAATAGTTCCTATAAAAGCCAAAGCGTCTACCATTCTTCCGCTTTGGAAATTGAACATTATTTGTTCTGCGGTCATATTTTTTCTCCCAATTAAATTTTTATGAGAATTATTCTCATTAAGAAACTATATATAATTTTTAAATTTTTTTAAATAAAAAATTTTTAATTGAAAGAAACTATACTTTCTAAAACCTCTGCCATTTTTTCTGGCATATGAGGAGACTTAAAAAATCCGAAATAATTACCATTAGGGTCGATAACAGCAAGATTCATACTATGATCCATATCGTAATTGGAATTATCTGAGCCTACCACCGGAACAAAAGGTAAGGTCAAATCTGTGGCCAACTTATAAATAACTTCAATATCTCCGGTAATTCCAGAGAAATTTGGATTAAATGCCGATGCATATTCCTGCATCTTTTTTGGAGTATCGCGATCTGGATCAACAGAGATCATTCTAAAATTTACTTTTGAAGATATTTCTTCTGGAAGACTACTGTTCGCCATTGCCATTTTCTTCATAGTCATCGGGCACATATCAGGACAAGATGCAAAACCAAGAAATAATATATCCCATGCTCCCTTGAGATCATTATTAGAAAACTTATTGCTCCCTTCGATAAGCTCAAAATTATTTATTTGCCTAGTTCGAACCAGTTTATAAAAACCTATTTGTTTGTATTCTGCTGCAGTCAATTCTTTAGGAGATACTGTTGTATATACAAAAAGCCCTGCAACCATGGAGACAAAGAGCAAGCATGACGCAACAGTAATTCTTATAGATTTGTTGTTACTCATAATTGAATTGGAATCAACTTATCAAGGGCCATGCAAATAAACAATATTGTTAAGAAGACAATGGAGTAAAGAAATAATGGTAAAGCTAATTTGTTTTTTTTATCAAAAATTAAGGCTATAGATAATCCGATGAATATAGCATTTAAAGTAATTGCGCTGAAAAAATAAAAACCGCCTAAGTAGCCAGTCGCAAAAGGAAAAAGAGACGATACAGCTAATAAAACAGAATAAAGAGTAATTTGAATTTTTGTGTACTCGGTACCTTTAACAACGGGCATCATGGGAATTTTTGCAGCTACGTAATCTTCTTTCCTATTTATTGATAAGGCCCAAAAATGAGGGGGCGTCCAAATGAATATGATTAAGACCATCAACAAAGGTAAGGCATCTATGGAGTTAGTAATTGCAGTCCAACCAAGTAGTGGCGGCATTGCTCCCGCTATCCCCCCAATAACAATATTTTGAGTGCCTGCAAACTTGAGTATTTTGGTGTAAAGAAAAGAATAGAAGGCCCAAGTAAAAAGAGTTAGTAAAAGAGTTAGTACGTTTATAAAGAATAGCAACATAATAGCTCCAACAATTAATAGAGCTGTTGCAAAAATCTTTGCATTTGTTACAGAAATTTCTCCTATAACTATAGGTCGGTTTTTAGTTCTTGCCATTTTGCTGTCTACTTCAACATCAAGAATTTGATTAATTACAGCGCTGGATGAGGCAATCAATCCTATGCCTAATAATCCAAATGCTACTTTCATCAAATTTCCTGAAAACCCATCAGCCAAAAACATTGCTGTAGCTGAAGTAAGGACAAGTAAATAGATAATTGACGGTTTGGTGAGCTTAAGATAACCAGAAAAAGGAAACCTTTGGGATTGAGTTATGACTTCAGTATTCACGGGACCTTAATCTAGCATATGATAAACCTAATAATAGGAAAAGAGCTCCAAGATTATGAGCTATTGCAACATAAAGTGGAAGTCTATAAATAATGTTTGATATGCCTAATGCAAGTTGAAGAAAAAGCAAAGCTCCTATAAGACCGGAAATAAAATAATTTTTTTCTTTTGCGAACAAGTAGGTTAAAAACAAAAAGTATAAAGTCACAATCAATGCGCCGAATCTATGAACAAGGTGAATTGCCACCCTTGATTGATGATCTAATTGACCACCTAAATAGTCAGGCCCGATTCTTTGAGCAAAGTTTAAACCTTTCACATAATCAGCATCTGGAAGAATTTGTCCTTTGCATAGCGGAAAATCAGAACAAGCTAAGGCCGCATAATTTGAACTAAGCCACACCCCCATAATAATTTGAGCAATCAAAATTGGAAAAGCAATATTAAGAGCTCTTAATGTATTTTTAGATACTGAAAAATAATTAATATTCTCTAAGTTAATTTCTTTTAATTTCAGATACGTCAGGAAAATTAGGGTTGTCGTAGCAAACCCACCGAGCAGGTGAGCAGTTACAACCTGAGGCCAAAGTTTCAAGCTAACGGTAAAATAACCAAGAAGTGATTGAAATAAAACCAAAGCGGTCATAGTAGCGGTAATTTTTACAATAAAGGAATTTCTTGGTTTAGAAAAAACTGCAAAAAGAAAAAGTCCAATGATAAGCAAGCCAAGTGACCCGGCAAAATATCTATGAACTACTTCTGGGACTGCTTTGGCTATTTCAAATTTTCTCTCAGGATAAAGTTCATTAGCCAGTGAAATTTCAGATTCTGACATTGGCCAAATAGCAAAGCCATAACAGCCTGGCCAATCGGGACAGCCTAGGCCTGCGTCTACAAGCCTTGTCCAAGCACCTAACCCCACTACAGTAAAAGCTAGAAATATTCCTAGCAATGCAATCAGTTGAATTTTTTTTAAATTAGCCAATTTTCGATGCTCTTAATAATTTTTTTATATCAGATAGGATCTTTTTGGGATCGATATCTCCTTGATAGGACAAAATGATATTCCCAAGCGGATCTGCTAAGAGAAAGCCTGGTTGAATGAAGGGGTTTATACCGGCCTCAGTCATTTTTTGTCTTAATAAATTTAAATTTTTAGCAGATATTGCGGTTAAATTTTTTTCACTTTGAAATAGTTTTTTTACTTTTTCCTGTGTCTTGGAAGATGCGACGTAAAAGCGTTTAACTCTGTCCTTTTCTCTTCCTATCGCAGTATTAATTTGCCTAGAAAAATAAAAGGCCTCTAAACAGTCTTCGTTACATCTATCGTCTAAAAAATGAATAATCATCCATTTTCTTTCCATTGAATCAATATTCAAAGGCTGATAATTCAACTCAAGCTCTAAACTACCCAAATCAACCGGCGGTTCTATCATTGTGCCATAATTGACTGTTGCTTTGGGACCAAGCCCCGCGTAATACCAAAAAGTAGACAAGGAAATTACCAAAAAAGGAGTTCCAAAAATTATCAAAGCCAAAAGAAAGCCTTTGTTTTTCATATTACTTTCCTCTTTCTAAATAGGTAGAGGCCACCAAACAAAACAACCAAGGCGAGAGCAAACCACTGAATAGCATAGCCAAAATGTCTGGTTGATTTTAATGAAGTTGGCTGCCAAATTGGCTCAAAACTTAAGTTAGATAAAGCCGATAATTCGAACACATATGGCGTAAACTTTTTCCCGCTTAATTCTTCCATTAGATCTTTATCCAATCCTTGGATTATGAAGTTCTCACCAAACTTTTTAGCTTGGTCTTTAAGAACAAAGTCTTTGGTAAAGGGTCTTATCATTCCATCTAGTTTTAAATTTTTTTTTGGCAAAGAAAGTTCTGGTAAAGAATCCCTTTGTTCAGATTCTATCCAGCCCCTTGAAACGAGAATTTTTTCTTTACTTACTAAAGTAAATGGATTGAAAACCACGTAGCCAGCCTTGCCGTTAAACGTTTTATTATCCACAAAAAAAGTTTTTTTACCGAAAACTCCCGAAATTTGTATATTCCTATAATATAAATCTTGATTCAGCTCTCCAGGATTTGTTTCTACTGGAAGAGACTGTCTTTCTGAAAAGGCATTTTCTAATGCTTTTTTGGCATAGCCTCTGTCAATTTGCCATACGCCAAGAGATAATGCGCCAACAAAAACGAGAACGAAAATCGAAACAATTAAATATTTAGAAAAATTCATACCCAATGCTTAAATTTATAATCGCTGTGCTTGCCCTAGCAATGTTGGTGAGTCTTTTTTCGAGTGCATTTTTCTTGTTAAAAGATAAAGGTAATACGGTCAGGGCTATTTACAGTTTGAGAGTGAGAGTAACAATAGCGATGCTTCTCTTACTTACTATCGGATATGGATTGTTCACTGGACAATTGGGTCTAAATTCCCCTTGGGGTTAAAATACATAAACGACCAAAACGAGTAGTATCCAAACTACATCTACGAAGTGCCAATACCATGATCCAGCAGCAAGCCCAAAATGATCATGTTTAGAAAAAGCTCCATTAAATCCTCTAATTGTCATGATGGTTAGTATGATTGCCCCAAGACATACGTGAAAACCATGAAATCCCGTCAATAAAAAGAATGTTGTACCATAAATTCCAGCGCCAAGCGTTAAACCCATATGAGCGTATGCTTCGTAATATTCTAGACCTTGCAAAAATACAAAGATAAAGCCTAAAGAAATTGTTACGACCATCCAACTTTTAAAAGATGTCCTGTTGCCTTTTTTCAGTGCTGATTCGGCTAATGCTATCGTTCCGCTTGAAGTAACCAGACAGAGCGTATTCCAGAAAGGTAGCCAAGTGTGAAGTTTAGAAATCCCTGGTATGTTCATATTTTTATATGCTCCAGGAAAGTTTTCATTATCTGGAGTTTCCATAACCGGCCAAGCCGATTCAAAAGCAGGCCAAAGGATATTTGTAATTCCTTTCTCGCCATCGCCTCCAAGCCAAGGGACTGCAAAGAGCCTCACGTATCCTAGAGCTAAGAAGAATGCAAAGAAAAACATGACTTCGGAAAATATGAACCATGCCATGCCATGAACGAAAGATCTGTTTAACTGATCGCTATAGAGTTTTTGATTGTTTTCGCTAATTACATTACTGAACCAAACAAACATTACGCCCCAAATTACAGCGAAAGAGGCCATGAGCAACAAATACGAATTTGAGCTTTCCTTACCTAAATCATTTATGGTTCCACCAGCTCCCAAGACAAAAAGCAAAAGCCCAAAAGCCATAAAAATGGGCAACTTACTACTATCTGGAACGTAATAAGAAGATTCAGAACTCATTGTATTAATTGCTTGCTTGTTTTTGTACCAAGTCTTTTGTTATGTCGAAAAGAGTATAGCCTAAAGCTAGTGAAGAAATGTCTTTTGGTAAGTCTGGATCTATCACAAACTTTAAAGGAATCGTTATGCTTTCCCCTGGTTCTAAGAATTGTTGCTCGAAACAGAAACACTCCGTCTTGTGGAAATACTGAGCTCCCTTTCCAGGAGACACGCTAGGAATTGCTTGAGCAATCATTGGCTTGTTCGTGGTGTTTGTAAAAACATAGTTCAAAAGGTTTTGCTCCCCAGTCTTAACTCTCATCTGAGATTTTGAAGAATCGAAAAACCACGGCATATCATCATTGTTGGTTGTAGTGAAAATTATTTTAATTTCTCTGTTGCCGACATTTTCGTACTCCGAGAATGTTGGGCCTGTAACTTTTCCGTTTAGACCAGTTATTTCGCAAAAAACGTCATATAAGGGCACCAAAGCAAAACCAAATAAAAACATTCCTACTGTTGCAAGAAACAGTTTGGAAACACTTTTTCTTATGCTGGACATTTTTAAGCTTTGGCTTCTCCTGACTCCAAGTTAGGAGGTGTTTCAAAGGTGTGATAAGCAGGCGGAGAATCTAAAGTCCACTCCAGACCTTTGGCTCCTTCCCAAACTTGTCCGGTAGCCTTCTTGCCGTAGAAAATTGCTTTGAGTACTACGTATAAAAAGAGTAATTGCGATAACCCAAATAGGAACGCCCCAACACTTACGATCATGTTGTAATCCGCAAATTGCATAGCGTAGTCTGGAATTCTTCTTGGCATTCCAGCTAAGCCGACAAAATGCATTGGGAAAAAAGTTAAATTCACTGAAACAAAGGAAAGCCAAAAATGCGTTTTGCCCATAAATTCGTCATACATGTAACCCGTCCACTTCGGAAGCCAGTAATAAACTCCAGCAATGATAGAGAACAAAGCTCCTGGAACCAAAACATAGTGAAAGTGAGCAACTACAAAGTAAGTATCGTGATATTGGAAATCAGCAGGAGCAATAGCAAGCATGATTCCTGACAGCCCTCCAATAGTGAAGAGCGCTACAAACGCAATGGCAAACAACATAGGTGTTTCAAAAGTTAGTGAGCCTTTGAACATTGTTGATAGCCAATTGAAGACTTTAACTCCTGTTGGAATTGCAATTAACATTGTCGAATACATGAAAAACAACTCGCCCGCAATTGGCATCCCAACCGTAAACATGTGGTGAGCCCAAACTACGAACGATAACAATGCAATTGATGCTATTGCATAAACCATAGATTCGTAACCAAAAATAGGCTTTCTCGAGAAAGTCTCGATAATGTGAGACACAATTCCAAAAGCAGGCAAAATCATTATGTAAACTTCAGGATGTCCAAAAAACCAGAAAACATGTTGGAATAAAACAGGGTCTCCCCCTCCTCCGGCTTTGAAGAAACTCGTTCCAAAATGGATGTCCATAAGCATCATGGTTACAGCACCAGCAAGAACTGGCATTACCGCGATCAATAGATAAGCAGTAATCAGCCAAGTCCATACAAAGAGGGGCATTTTCATTAAAGTCATGCCAGGAGCTCTCATATTTAAAATGGTAGTAATAACGTTGATTGAACCCATAATGGAAGAAGCACCCATAATGTGCACTGCAAAAATGAAGTAAGTTACTGTGGGTGGCGCATACTCTGTTGAGAGTGGTGCATAGAAAGTCCATCCAAAGTTTGGAGCGCCGCCTTCCATGAAGAAAGTTGCTATCAAAACACCAAAAGCTGCAGGCAATATCCAAAAACTTAAATTGTTTAATCTTGGTAAAGCCATATCTGGAGCGCCAATTTGCATTGGTACCAACCAATTTGCGAAGCCCACGAAAGCTGGCATGATGACACCGAATACCATAATCAATCCATGATTGGTAACCATTTGATTGTAGAACTCAGGAGAAACAATTTGACTACCTGGTTCAAAGAGCTCAGCTCTGATGACCATAGCCATTGCTCCACCAATAAATAACATGATGAAACTGAACCATAAGTATAAAGAACCTATGTCTTTATGATTGGTAGTAAACAACCAACGGCTTATTCCTTTAGCTGGACCATGGTGATGATGGTCGTCGTGATGTCCTTCTATTACTGCGCTCATGTTTTACAGCTCCTTCTCTTATAGTTTGTTGTTTTTATAATCTAGAATTTCTTTAGGCACGACAATTTCGCCGTCGCCTCCAGCATCATTGCCCCATGCCTTACGGGTATAGGTAATAACTGCTGCGATCTCTACTTCGGAAAGTTGTTCCGCATAAGATTGCATTGCTGCACCTTGAACTCCTTCCATTAAAATTTCTACTTGTCTGCCTTTATCATTCATGACAATCTCGCTTCCAGCTAAAGCTGGGAATACCGGTGGAATTCCTGCACCATTAACTTGGTGACAGGCGACACAATTTTTCAAATAAACCTCTTCTCCGATTGCAAAAAGCTCATCTGTTTCCCAAAGCTTCTCGGTAAGCAAGGCTTGTTGAGCTTTCAAATCTCTTTTGCCTTGAATGAAATCTTTATAATCTGAATCTGAAACTGCCTTTACAACAATTGGCATGTAACCGTGATAGACACCGCATAATTCGGTACATTGTCCGCGATAAACTCCCGGCTCATCAACGAATGTCCAAGCGGTATTTATAAAACCAGGAATGGCATCTTGCTTAACGGCAAAGTCTGGTACCCACCAAGAATGAATAACATCATTTGCAGTAATTAAAAATCTTACTCTTTTGTTCACAGGAATTACGAGAGGCTCATCAACCTCTAACAGATAAGTTTCTGTTTTGGGGGCTATGTTGTTTCTGGCGTCTAAAGATGTTGTTAAATTACTGAAAAAACTTACTTCGTCTTCCATATATTCATACTGCCATTTCCACTGATGTCCAGTGATCAGGATGTTAATGTCCCCTTCTTCATCATCGTAAGCTTTTATCATGGTTGAAGTCGCAGGAATTGCCATACCCACGAGAATCAGAGCGAACAATATTGTCCAAGTTAGTTCTAGTTTTGGATTATCATCAAAGTCAGCAGGTTCCACGCCCTCTTTCTTGCGGTACTTAATGATCAGAAAAACCATAAAGCCCAAAACCAATGTACCGATGACGACACAAATCCAAAAAATGGTCATGTGCAAGCCAAAGATTTCTTGGGCAATGGCGTTAACACCAGGGGTCATATTGATGTCGTCCCAGGCCGAAAAAGACAGAGGCGCTAAGAACAATGCCATGAGGCACAGAATAAGTTTTTTCAAATACATCTCAAAAAGTTTTTTTGTGGGCGTTACGTGCAAGAATTATATATGAATAACCCTTAATCAATAGGCTTTTCCAGCAATCTAGAAGTATCTGGAATAAGATTAGTCCATAATTTAAAAGACTCTGCGCCCTGCTCAACCAACATGCCCCAGCCATCCGATACTTTTTCAGCTCCACCTGCTAAGGCCTCCTGCATAAAAGCTGTCTTTTCTGCAGCATAAAAGAGATCGTAAGCAAGCTTTGTCCCATTAAATAAGGCTTTTGGCAGCCCTATGGATTCTCCAGTTTGCGTTGAAATTGAAGTTGAGTTGATAACAATATCGTAGGAATCATCCAACAAAAAGTCATCCGAAAGGTCTCCGACTTCAAATATTGTATTTTTTTCTTTTAGATCAACTTTTCCTTCTAAGTCTTTTTTTAGTAATAGAACTTTGCTTTCAGTTCTGTTAGCTACTTTCAGCTTCGCTGGTTTTTTTTCGATAATGGAGGGAATAATTCCACGCGCAGCCCCTCCAGCTCCCAAAATCAATATTTTCTTATCTTTCAAAGTGACCTTTAGGTTATTTTCTAAGTCTGTTATCAAACCGTGACCATCTGTATTATCCCCGAATAATTTTTTATCTTTCGCATAAACGACATTGCATGCTGAGGCAAGTCTGGCTCGATCAGAAATTTCATCTGCATAATTTAAAGCTGCTTCTTTAAGTGGAAGTGTTATGGAAACTCCTTTACCGCCATTCTTAAAAAAGTCAGTAAGCCATGTTTCTAAGGTATCTGGTGTAACTTCATCTTTTCCGAATTCAATTTTTGCATTAAATTGATTGGCAAAGTCTTGATGGATATAAGGAGACTTTGAGTGAGTTATCGGCTTGCCAATTACAGCGAGTTTTAATTTCTTATCCATTCATCAGTTATTAAATTTTGTATTGGAGTAGGTTTCTCTGCTCCGCCAAGCTCTCCTTCCAATATAGATACCTCATCACCAAATAAGTTCCTAACTTCTTTAGCATTTTTTGCTGGAGGTTCTGACGAAATGTTCGCTGAAGTAGATGTGATAACACTATTTAACCTTTCAGAGAGCTCAATAATTGAAGGATGAACGCTCTGCCTCAAAGCGACAAAATCGCTGTTGCCTTTTATCCAAGGAGGAACATTATCGTTTGCAGGAACTAACCAAGTATGAGCTCCAGGCCATTTACTTTTTGTTTTGTTTATCAGATCTTCAGACAAGTGAGATAGGTAGGCATCAAAATGGGAAAAATGTCCTGAAACTAAAATTAATCCTTTGTCCAAGGTTCTTTGTTTAAGGAAACAAATTTTTTTTACATCTTCTTCTGAATCAGGCAGACAGCCCAACCCCCAAACTCCCTCAGTTGGGTATGCGTAAATCATTTTCCTTGATAATTTAGCCTTGAAGCTCCTCGTTTTCTTTTTTTAAGGCCTCTTTTTGCTCTTCTCTGAGGTTTTTTACCTTTTTAGCGAGTTCATCATTGCCTGTGGATAGCATTTGAGCAGCTAGATATCCAGCATTAATAGCTCCTGCCTTACCTATAGCAACTGTTGCTACAGGTACACCTTTTGGCATCTGTACAGTTGAAAGAAGAGCATCAAAACCATTCAAAGGTCCGCCGTCTCCAGGCACACCGATGACTGGCAAAGTAGTTTTGGAAGCAACATTTCCTGCCAAGTGAGCAGCCAAACCTGCAATGCCGATAAAAACTCTCACTCCATCTGCAATGGCCTCATCTATATGAGCATGCAATAGCTCTGGTGTTCTGTGCGCACTTAAAATATTTATTTTGTATGGAACGTCGAGTGTATCGAGAATTTCTCCAGCAGCTTTTGCTAAATCTAAATCTGATTTAGAACCCATGACAATTGAAACTTTCATTTTTGATCTCCTTAACTAAAATGTTATTTTACAGATGATAAAAATAAATTGAATAACAATCGTGGCAATAAGAAAAATTTTAAAATTTCCTGATCAAGATTTACGTATTAAAGCAAAACCTGTTGAAACTTTTGACGAAGAGTTGAAAACTTTAACGGATGATATGTTCGAAACCATGCACTCCGTGAATGGAATTGGATTGGCAGCTACTCAAATTGGCGTTGCTAAACAAGTAGCTGTTATCGACATCAGTCCAGAAAAAAATGAACCTTTAGTAATCGTCAATCCTGCAATCCAAATTTTGGATCCTTCTAAAACTGAAGATTACGATGAAGGCTGCTTAAGTGTCCCGGGTTTTTTTGAGAAAATTTCAAGACCATCAGATATTAAACTCTCTTATCAAGATCTAAACGGAAAAAAACAAGAAATTAAACCCGAAGGACTATTAACGAAAGTTGTCCAGCATGAACTTGATCACCTCAACGGCCGATTATTCGTCGATCATATTTCTGAACTGAAAAGAAGAAGAATCCGAAATAAAATTGTCAAACAGAAATAATGAATATCTTATTTGCTGCTACGCCTAAGATTGCCCTTGAAACTCTTGAAACCATCTATGAGTCCAAACACGATTTGGTTGGAGTGATTTGTGCAGAAGAAAAGCGTTCGGGCAGAGGTTTAAAATTTGTTAAAAGTCCAATCAGAGTTTTTGCAGAAGAGAAAAAAATTAAAATTTTTTCTTACGATGAAATCAAAGATAGAAAGTTCAGACCTACCTTGGAAAAACTTAATATTGATCTTCTTCTTGTCTTTGCTTTTGGACACATCATTAGTGAAGATCTTTTGAACGTGGCAAAACATGGAAGCTTTAACATTCACACATCTTTATTACCTAAGTACAGAGGTGCAGCTCCAATTCAAAGAAGCATAATTAACTGCGACCGAGAAACAGGGATTACATTTATGAAAATGGATGCCGGTCTCGATACGGGTCCAATTGTAAACAGCATAAAATTTCCTATTGAGGAAGGAACGAATACTGAAGATTTAGAGGAAATTATGAGCGATATTTCATCTAGAAATATACTACATGTTATTGATTCTATTGAGGAAAATAATTTTTCACTTACAGAACAAAATGAAAATGAATCTTCTTATGCTCCTAAAGTAACTAAAGACGAAGCTAGAATAGATTGGACAAAATCAGCGAAAGAAATAGTTGGCAAAATTAACGGTCTTTGTCCTAATCCTTGTGCCTTTTCAGAATATAAAAATGAAAGAATTATTTTTCACCGTGCAAAAGTATATGCCCTGCCCGCTTCGGATCCCGGAAAAGTTATAAAGGCTGATAAAAAAGAATTTTTAGTTTCTGGAATAGATCAGTGTGTAGAAATTAAAGAGCTAGCTAGACAGAATAAAAAACGAATGGAATACAGAAGTTTCTACAATGGATCAAAAGATTTTTTTAACTCCGATGAAAGCTTTAAATAGTGATAATCAAGTTCACAATATTATTCTTCTGAGAGTATAATTTTTATTGGAGTAATAATTGAACATCTTAATTTTAGGTGCAGGCCAAGTTGGATCAGAATTAACCGAAATTCTATCTGAAGATGGTCACAGCATAACCCTCGTCGATCTTAACGAAGAAAAACTCGAAAAAGAATCAGAACAACACGATATAAAAATTGTTTGTGGAAATTGTTGCTATCCACAAACTCTTGAAGACGCCAACATTCAAGATACAGAACTTGCTATTGCAATGACCGAAAGAGACGAGGTCAATTTAGTTGCTTGTCAGATGATTAAACATCTTAATAAAAAAACTAAAACTATGGCTCGGATTCGAGCAAGAGAATATCTTAAAGGTAAGGGTAGTCAGATTTTTGAAAATGGGGAATACTCAATAGATGTTTTAATTTCGCCAGAAACTCTCATTACTGAATACATTTCAAAACTGGTACAACTCCCCGGAGCACTTCAAGTTTTAGATTTTGGTGATGGAAGAGCTTCAATGGTTAGTGTAAAAGCCGTAGAAGGCGCTCCCATAACAGGCCATAAAGTTTCCGAATTAAGAGAGCATATCCCTAATGCAGATACTAGAGTTGCAGCTATTTACAGAGAAGAAGAAATTATTATTCCGAGCGGAGAAGACTATATAAAAGATGGTGATGAAGTATTCTTTATATCTGCTAAAGGAAATATTAAAAAAGTAATGTCAGAGATAAGACCGAGAGATTCTAAATATAAAAACATAATGATTGCAGGTGGTGGAAAGATTGGAAGAAGGCTCGCAAAAATACTTGAAGATAAATTTAGCGTTGTAAAGATTATAGAAAAAAGTAAAAAGAGAGGAGATTACTTATCTGAAACTTTAGATTCTGCTCTTGTGCTTAATGGTGATGCCACAGAAGAAGACTTACTGATAGAAGAAGGTATTGAATCGATTGATATGTTTTGTTCGGTAACTGACAGTGACGAGGCAAATGTAATGTCGTCATTGTTGGCAAAAAAACTTGGAGCGAAAAAGGTACTCTCTTTGATGAATAAACAATCTTTTCTAGATCTAATACATCAAGGAGAAGTTGACATTACTGTAGTGCCAAATGAAATTACTATTGGTGTTGTTTTGCAAAATATTACAAAAGCAAAAATTGAAAGGGCTCATACCTTTAAAAGAGGTAAATCTGAAGCATTAGAGCTAATAGCAAGCCCTGAAATAACTCCAAAGATAATTGGTCAGGGAATAGACGATATAAAACTACCAAACGGATGTACAATAAGTGCCGTAATTCGAGGAAAAGAAGTGAAAATAGCTCATCATGACGTTAAAATACATGAAAATGACCATATAATTATTTTCTTGTCTGATAAAAAATTATTCCCGGCGCTAGAAACAAGTTTAATGAGTTAAGAAGACATTAGATGCTTTTTAAGAAATTTAAATGAAGTTTAGATTAATTTCTAGGGTTTTGGGAATAGGTTTGATCGCCTTTTCTTTTTTACAGCTAACGCCAATTATAGTTTCAATTATCTATAACGAAGATAATATTATAGCTTTTGCCTATTCCTTCATGATTACCCTTGCATTTGGCTCATTTCTTTATTTGGTTAATTTTGAAAAAAAATATGACGGGATAAGAGTTAAAGAGGGTTTTTTGTTAACCGTTCTGCTTTGGTTATTCTTTACCATTTTCGCAACTTTACCCTTAATATTAGGTAATAATAGCGATTTATCTATAGTAAGTGCTTACTTTGAAGCAACTTCTGGCTTAACAACTACAGGTGCAACGATATTTTCTGACCTATCCGGAGAATATTACTCTATTCTGTTTTATAGAGGCTTGCTCCAATGGATAGGTGGTCTTGGTATTATTGTATTAGCCATTGCCTTGATGCCTCTATTGGGGGTTGGTGGAATGCAGCTATATAGGGGCGAAACGCAAGGACCTATAAATCAAAGCAAGTTAAGGCCGAAAATAGCTGAAACCGCTATGGTTTTGGTGTACATATATCTTATTCTTACCTTCCTTTGTTTCATCTCATATTTTATAGCCGGCATGGGATATTTCGACGCGGTAGTTCACTCTTTTACAACGATTGCAATTGGGGGTTTTTCTAATCACAACGAGAGTTTTGCCTTCTTCAACAACAACACAATTTATATTTTGGCTGTTGTTTTTATGTTCATTTCAGGCATAAGTTTTTCTCTGCATTATCTTTCTTTTTCAAATTTTAAATTATTCAACTATGTAAAAGATCCTGAATTCGGGTTTTATTGGAAAATGCTTTTTCTTGCTTTTGTAGTATTCTTAATATCTATCTGGTTTAGCAGCTCTGAGATTTCTTTTAATCTAATTGTATCTTCCCTATTTACCGTTACTTCGTTTGCGACAACTACAGGGTTTACCGTTCTGGATCATACTGCATTTCCGACTTACCTCCCTCAACTACTAATTTTTATTGGCATGATAGGAGCTTGTGCGGGATCAACTGCTGGAGGATTTAAAGCGATAAGAGGTTTGGTGCTTTTGAATCACGCTAGAAGAGAGCTTAAAAAACTTATACACCCAAATCTTGTCTTGCCTTTAAAAATTGGAAAAAAGAAAATCAACAGTGAAGTTGCTGATTCAGTTTGGGGATTTTTAACAGTTTACCTGCTTACTTTTTTAGTTGGATCTTTTATTCTAATGGGGCAGGGGATAGATACAGAAACTGCTTTTTCTGCAATAGCAGCATGTCTAAATAATTTAGGTCCAGGACTTGGTGAAGTAGCTTATAATTACGCAGGAATGGATGCGTTTACGAAGGTTCTTTTGGCTTTTGTAATGATACTTGGAAGATTAGAAATTTATACTTTGTTGGTATTATTTACAGCATTCTTTTGGAAAGAATAGTAAGTACTTACTTCTAATAAGATACAAGCATGGCTGAAAATAAAATGGATAAAATTGTTTCTCTTTGTAAGAGAAGGGGTTTTATTTTTCAAACCGCAGAGATATATGGAGGAATGCAGGGCGTCTATGATTATGGACCGCTAGGCGTTGAACTTGCCAACAACATTAAGAGAGCTTGGTGGGAATCTATGATTTACCAAAGAGATGATATAGAGGGTTTGGATTCTTCAATTTTGGGCAGCCAAAATATCTTTGCTCAGTCAGGTCATGAAGACACTTTCACTGATCCTTTAATTGATTGCAAAGATTGTAAATTCAGAATGCGAGCAGATACTTTAGATGGAATGAAGTGTCCAAATTGTGGGTCAACAAATTTAACAGAGCCTAGAGATTTCAATCTGATGTTTAAAACAAATATCGGGCCTGTAGACGATGGCTCTTCCATTGCCTATCTTCGTCCTGAAACAGCTCAACATATTTTTATTAATTTTAAGAATGTTTTAGACAGCACTTCTAGAACACTACCTTTTGGAATTGCCCAAATTGGTAAAGCGTTTAGAAATGAAATAACAGCTAGGAATTTTATCTTCAGAAAAAGAGAGTTTGAGCAAATGGAAATGGAGTATTTTGTAGAGCCTAAAGACGATGAGAAATTTCATGAATATTGGATTAAAGAAAGAATGAAATGGTGGTTAGATCAGGGCCTAAACGAAGAAAATTTAGAGATTTTCAATGTCCCCAAAGAGGAATTATCCCATTACTCCAAGGCAACGGCTGATATTATGTATAAATTTCCTCATGGAACAGAAGAGCTGGAGGGCATTGCGAATAGAACGGATTTTGATTTAGGCTCTCATACTAAGTCTCAAGAGGAATTCAACATACAAGCTAAAACTAAGGAAAATAAAGCTTCAAAAGCAAAACTTGCTTTCCAAGATAAAATATCAAATAAATGGCTTGTACCCTATGTTATTGAGCCAAGTGCTGGAGTCGAAAGGGCATTTTTAGCTATTCTAAATGATGCATATAAAGAAGAAAGCCTTGAAAATGATACGAAAAGAGTAGTATTGTCTTTGAAAAAGCACCTATCTCCTGTAAAAGTAGCTGTAATTCCCCTTAAAAAGAACGTAGATGCAATAGTAAGAGCTTCATTAGAAATAAAAAACAGGCTTTTAAAGCTAAATATTGGAAGAGTTTTGGTTGAAAATACTGGAAATATAGGAAAAAGTTATCGCAAACATGATGAAATTGGCACCCCAATTTGTATAACAGTTGACTATGACACCATAGAAAAGAACAAAGTTACTTTTAGAGATAGAGATACTATGGAGCAGGAAGTAATCGACTTAAGCGATATAGAGAAAAGCATTCTAAAGCTATTTAAGGGTTAAGAATGTCAAACCAGAGTTACATTATTCTTGATAGAGACGGCGTTATTAACGTGGATCTATTTGATTATGTTACAAAGCCAGCAAATTTTAAATTCGAGGATGGGAGCCTAGAAGCATTATCTTTATTATCCGACAATAATTTTAAAATTATAGTTGCTACAAATCAGGCTTGTATTAGTCTCGGCATGGCTTCTAAAGATCAAATAGATAAAGTCAACTCTCACATGAAACAAAAAGTTAAAGAACACGGATCTGATATTTTTCATGTGGAAGTTTGTCCCCATAGACCTGAAGATGATTGTGAATGCAGAAAACCAAAAACCGGACTTTTACTCCGAGCAGAGAAGGCACTGGGCATTGATCTTAAAGGTAGTTATTTTGTTGGAGATAAATTTTCTGATGTTCAGTGTGCTCTCGCACATGAATGCAAACCTTTATTGGTTAAAACAGGCTATGGAGAGATAACGCTGAAAAATCATGATACTTCTCAAGCTCGAGTTTTTGAAAATCTATTGTCAGCAACAAAATTTATCTGCCAATGATTTCGTATGTAAGGTCTTTTCTTTTTTATGTGATTTTAGGAATTTCTTTGATCATCATTTCTTTAACCTTTCCTGCCTGTATATTTATTGATAGAAAATTCAGACAGAGAATTATTCTTTCCTGGGTTGCTTTCTTTCGTTGGTGGATAAGAATTTGTTGCGGAGTAAAGATTGTTTTTAAGGGAAATGTCGATGTCATAAATTCTCCAAGAAAAAAAATCTACTTTCCTAACCACCAAGGTTTTATAGAAACTTTGGTTTTGTATGAAAAATTTGTTCCTACAGCAACCATCTTAAAAGATGTTTTATTATCATGGCCGATTATCGGCTGGGCTTTGAAACTTCTCAGCTCTATTCCAATTGATAGAGGCAAGGGCTCTGAGGCTGTAAAAAAGATTTTTTCTGTGGGTGGGGAATTATTAGATTCTGGTTTTTCTTTAATCTATTACCCAGAAGGCACTAGAAGAAAACCGGGAGACCTTGGCATCTACAAAAAAACGGGTGCGGAATTAGCTCTGCAAACAGACAGTGAAATTGTCCCTATCGTCCATAACGCAGGAGAATCTTGGTATGGCGGGGATTTTGTTATAACGCCCGGTGATGTAATTTTTTTTATTGGAGACCCTATTCAGCCAAAAGAAAACTCCTCTGAAACAACAAAAATAGTAAGGGAATGGACGGAAAACAAATATTCAGAACTTTTTTGATTTAAATATCTATGTTACCAATTAAAGAGGCATTGGTTTCAATAAACTCTCTTCTGTTTTCGACATTATCTCCCATAAGTTGCTCAAACATATCACTGGCTTCATCGGCATCTTCAATCTTTACTTGAACCAATCTTCTACCAACAGGGTTCATAGTAGTGTCCCATAGCTGCTCTGGATTCATTTCGCCCAAGCCTTTGTATCTCTGAAGAGATAAGCCTTTTCTTGTAGAGTCCATTAATTTATTGAATGGTTTTAGAAAATCCTCTATTTTTATTTTTTCTTCAGAAATAACAAGATAACTTGTTTTTAATTTGAGATCTTTAAGTGCTTTTTTATAAGCCTTGATAATCTTATAAGGAGTTGTCTGATTAGATTTGAAAAATGAAAAAGGAATTATAGAAAAAGAAGAGTGACCGTGTTCAGACCTTTCAACCAAGACAGACTGCTTATTTTTCTCATCAATTGAAGCTTTCCATGCAACACCTTTTTTTCGTTCGATATTTTTAAGAAAGGCTTTTATCCATTTTTTTACATTTTCAGCAGATGGCGAAGAAGGAAATTCATCTGAATACAACATCGAAATGAGAATATCTTGATCTAAAGAAACCGATGGATTTGAAATAGCAGATTGAAAACTATTAAAGAGTTTTAATAATTCTTTAAATTTTCCAGCTTCTACTTTTTTAGATGGTGTTGCAAATAGTTCAGTTTCATCCACTGCTTTGTCCACTAAAAATTCTTGGAGAGCTTCTTCATCTTTTAAATAGATATCTTTTTTTCCTTTCTTTACTTTATAAAGGGGAGGTTGAGCAATGAAGATATGTCCAGCTTCTATTAACTCAGGCATTTGTCTGTAGAAAAAAGTTAAAAGAAGAGTTCTAATGTGAGAGCCATCTACGTCAGCATCCGTCATGATAACTATTGAGTGATATCTAAGTTTCTCTAGAGTAAATTCGTCTCTAATTCCACAGCCCAGAGCGGTAATCAAGATGACTATTTCCTGACTGCTTAATACTTTGTCCAGTCTTGCTTTCTCTACATTTAAGATTTTTCCTTTTAATGGCAAAATTGCTTGATTTTGTCTATTTCTGCCCTGTTTAGCTGAACCACCAGCTGATTCTCCCTCAACGAGATAAATTTCACTTAATTCCGGTTTCTTTTCCTGACAGTCAGCAAGTTTTCCAGGCAAACCAGATCCATCCAATCTGCCTTGTTTACGAGTCATTTCCCTTGCCTTTCTGGCAGCTTCTCTCGCTCTTGAAGCTTCTAATATTTTTGAGACAATTATTTTTGCCTCGTTTGGATTTTCTAATAAGTAATCAGAAAGATGCTTATAGGTTTCTTGCTCGACAACCGGTTTTATTTCTGAAGAAACCAACTTGTCTTTCGTTTGAGATGAAAATTTGGGATCAGGAAGTTTAGTTGAAATAATTGCAGTAAGTCCTTCACGGGCATCCTCACCGCTTGGCGGAGATGTTTCATTTTTTAAATACCCTTCTTTCTCCATAAAATTATTTAGAGTTCTGGTTAGGGCAGTTCTAAAACCTACTAAATGACTTCCTCCGTCGCGTTGAGGAATGTTATTGGTGAAACATTGAATGTTTTCCTGATAAGAATCATTCCACTGCAAAGCAATTTCTATAGAGATGCCCTTGCCTGTTTCTTTGCTGAAAGAAAAGATTTTATTTAGCGCGGTTTTATTTTTATTTTTATAAGAAACAAATTCTTCTAAGCCGCCGGTAGATTTAAACACGTTACTTTTTGAAGATCTCTCATCAATAAGTTCTATTTGCACTCCTGAATTTAAAAAAGATAGCTCTCTTAATTTTTTTTGAACGATCTCGTAATCAAATACTCTGTTCTTTCCAAAAGTAGATTCTGATGGAACGATCGTCAAAGACGTGCCCTGATCTTTTGTAGATCCACTTTTTTTTATCTTATTTTTTGGAACGCCATCCTTGTAGGATTGCCTGTAAACATTTCCTTCTCTTTTGATTTCCAGCTCGAGAGTTTCTGATAAAGCATTTACCACTGAAACGCCAACGCCATGAAGTCCTCCAGAAACTTTGTAGGAATTATCGTCAAACTTTCCGCCGGCATGTAACTTTGTCATTATTACTTCAGCTGCAGAAATACCTTCATCTTTATGAATGTCTACTGGTATGCCTCTGCCATTGTCACTGACACTAACTTTTGCGTCGGAATGAATAACTACTTTAATTTCATCACAAAAACCCGCTAATGCTTCGTCTATAGAGTTGTCTACGATTTCGAAGATCATGTGATGTAAACCAGTACCGTCATCGGTATCTCCGATGTACATTCCTGGCCTTTTTTTAACGGCTTCTAGCCCCTTCAGAACTTTTATGTTCGAAGAGTCATAAACTTCTTTTTTGGGTGCTTTTTTAGGCATCAAGTATTATAAATCAATTACAAAATCAAACTCATATTTTTCTAAGTTTTCCAAAGAAGTTATAAATAATTGACAATCGATATCTTGAAGAAGATTTAGTGCTAAGTCCAAATTTTTGTCATCAAGCTCAGAAGGCAGGTCGTCAATTAAGAAAATTGTTTTATTTGGCCTAAGATCATTATAAGCTTTGATAAAAAATAAATAAATCAATAAAATCAATAGCTTTTGCTCACCTCTTGATAAAATATTTCCAGAATCTTGTTTATTTATTTTCACGCTTAAATCAGAAGTTTGCGGCCCCAAAGAAGTAAATCCCCTTGCCTGATCCTTAACAAAAGACTCCCTTAACTCCACTAATAAGTTATCTTTCCAGCCTTTATCGTAAGTAATTGAGATCTCTTTAAAATTATCTTTTAGGTTTTCCGGTAAAGATAAGGAATCTACGAAAGACGGAAAGCTTTTTAAAAAAGAATCTATAAACTGAAGCTTCTTTTTGGTTAATTTTTGAGACAAATCAATGAAAACTTTTGTCCAAGATTTGAGCTCAGAAGAAGAGCTTTTTTTCAGTGCTCTATTTCTTTGAGCTAGAGCTTTTTTAAACTTCAGGTGATCTACTTTATAATCGTGTTCCACGTGAAACATTAGGTAATCTATAAATGACCTTCTATTCTCCTTTGGCGCTTCCAAAAGGCTCAAAGAAAAATTATTAAGCACTAGAGGTAAAAAGTCGTTTTGAATATTTCCAGTTTTTGATTTAACAGAGGATGATGAATCCTTTGTTAAAGAAAATTTTTCTCCATCTAAGATCGCGTCGAGTTTAAAAAAATTTGATCCAAAATTAATCATTGCATTTGAAGAAGATGTTCTGAAAGACTTTTTAGATAGAATGAAAAAAATCGCCTCTAGAAAAGAAGACTTCCCTGCCCCATTTTTTCCAAGAATTAAATTCTTTTTTGAAAGATCAAAGGAAGAGTTTTTAAAAGATCTGAAATTGTTTAAATTGATTTTTGATAGCGACATTTCATCATAACCTCATCGGCATGATTACATGTACTAAATCATCTTTAGAAGAATTTTTAACTAGACAAGAATTTTCGGAGCCAAAAAAAACAAATTCAATATCATCACCTGGAAGATAATTTAAAGATTCTTGAACATAATTTATGTTGAAGCCTATTTCCAAATCTTGTCCAGAATAATCTACATCTAACTCTTCTTCTGCACTTTCTTTGTTTGGATTATTAGCTAGGATTTTTAATTTATCTTTACTAAGTTCAAATTTAACCCCTCTAAATTTTTCATTAGAGAGAACAGCTGATCTCGACAACGCAGTAAGAATGGGTGACTTTGAAGTTACAAGAGATTGTTCCTCCCCAGAAGGAAAGACTTTTTTATAATCTGGATATGCTCCTTCAATTAATTTGCTTATAAAAGTGAAATTATCAGATTCAATTTTTAATTGAGAGTTGTTTGAAGAGAAAGAAATTTCTTCAGGAAATAAATTTAAAATTCTTTGTAACTCTAGAGCAGTAGATCTGGGAATTATTAATTTTTTATCTTCCAAATCTTCAGAATGTGAATAAGATCCCCAGGCAAGTCTATGGCCATCAGTGGCAACCATATTTATTTTCTTTTGAGCAGTCTCAAATAACAATCCATTTAAATAATATCTAACGTCTGCTGATGCCATAGCAAAACTTGTGCTTTCAAGAACCTTGCCAAACTTACTTCCATCCAAAGCAATATTAAAATTATGATCCTCCAAATCCACGAATGGGAAATCCTGAACAGGTAAAACTGCCAAGTCTGCTTGAAAGCTTAATGCTGAGATTTCGAGTTGGTTTTCAATAACTTCAAAATTTAACTCTGTATCATCTGGAACAGATCTTATAAGCTCAAATAGTTTTCTGGCTGATACAGTTGTTTCTCCATCATCCGCTATCGAGCAATCTGAAACAATAAGAGATAACTGTCTTTCTAAATCAGTTGCAACAATCGTCAAATTCTCATTATTTGCCTTCAATAAAACGTTTGAAAGAATAGGTATTGTTTGTCTTTTCTCTGCAATTGACGAACATAATGAAAGTTTGTCCGCTAAAGCCTCTTTTTTTGCCGAAAATTTCATGCTGTCAATGTTCTTATTAATTTAGTGTAATCTTCCGCTATATCAGCATCTTCTTCTCTAAGAGCTGTAATTCGTCTGCATGCATGCAATACAGTCGTATGATCCCTGCCGCCAAAAGAATCTCCTATTTCTGGCAAACTGTGATTAGTTAATTCTTTTGATAAACACATTGATACTTGCCTGGGCCTTGCAAGAGAGCGCGTTCTTTTGCTTGATAAAAGATCAGAAACTCTTATGTTGTAGTAATCAGATACTGTTTTTTGTATGTTCTCTATACTTATTTGTCTTTGTTGAATGGCAAGTAAATCTTTCAGCGACTCTTTAATCAAATTTACATCAATTTCTCTATTAGTAAATTTTGCATTAGCGCCAACTCTTCTTAACGCCCCCTCAAGCTCTCTAACATTAGATCTAATTTTTTCTGCAATATAAAAGGCTGAGTCTTCTGAAAGGTTTAAGTCCATCTCTGAGGCTTTAGTTAGCAAAATTGCGACTCTTGTTTCTAATTCGGGCGGCTCTATGCTTACCGGGAGGCCCCATCCTAGCCTAGATTTGAGCCTCTCTTCTAAACCGTCTATTTCTTTAGGATATTTGTCACAAGTTAGAATCATTTGTTGACCGCCCTCTAACAAGGTGTTGAAAGTGTGAAAAAGCTCTTCCTGAGATTGTTCTTTTCCAGCAAAAAATTGAATATCATCAATTAAAAGAGCGTCAACAGACCTATAAAAATTTTTAAAATCGTTTATTGATCCTAGCTGCAAGCACTTAACCATGTCGCTTACGAACCTTTCTGAATGAACATAAACAATATTTTTTGACTTATCCTGCTCTTTAAGCTTATTCCCGACTGCATGCATTAGGTGGGTCTTCCCCAATCCAACCCCCCCATATATAAATAGTGGGTTATAAGCTGCATTTTTAGACTCTGAGACCTGTTTAGCAGCTGCAAGAGCTATGTTATTGGATTTACCCTCTACAAATGTGTCGAAAGTGTAATCATCATTAAGCGTATTATCTTTGTTAAGAAAAAGACTCAAATTTTTATTATTTTCCTTACTAATCAGTGGCTTACGGACAGATATGAGCTCATACACAAGCGGCATATCGGATAAATCTTCTTTAAGCAAGTGTTTTCTAATGATTTCGTCGTAATTTTCTCTCACATGTTCTTTAATGAAGGCATTGGGAGCCAGTATAAAGAGATCTTTGCTTCCTGATGGAGACTTATTTACTGTAAACTCTAAAGGATTAATCCAAGCATTAAATTCTTCCTGGGACATTTCCTTTTGAAGAGCTTTTTTACATTTTTTCCAAGATTTGATCATCATGACTGATAAAAAGATAATATACCTTATACACAAAGTTATCCACAGGATATGCTATTAATTTTCTGTGGATAACCTGTTAGTTCTTAGTTTTTTTTATTTTTTTCTGTTTATTTTTTCTTGCTTTTATCTTTTCAATCTATATTATTCTTCTGCTCAATCAAATCTTTAAAAATGAAAAGAACGTATCAACCCAGCAAGATAAAAAGAAAAAGAACTCATGGTTTCAGGGCGAGAAATTCTAGCGTTTCAGGAAAACAGGTTTTAAAAAGCAGAAGAAGTAAGGGAAGAAAATCTCTTACAGTTTAAGTTGTCTTATAAGCCTTTAGTGGGAAAAGATGAC
>CACOBG010000006.1 GCA_902625415.1 uncultured SAR86 cluster bacterium | reverse complement strand
GAACAAGATCTACCTCTTCATAGCAGTGAGAGGCGATTTTATTCATAACTTTGTTAAGCTGCCTTTTATAGCCAAGATGCACTCCGGGAGTATCCAGAAAAACGATTTGAGATTTTTCTTCTGTGAGTATTCCTAAAATACGATTGCGTGTGGTCTGCGGTTTTCTTGAAGTAATGGCAATCTTTTTTTGAAAGAAAGCATTTAGCAAGGTTGATTTACCAACATTTGTTCGGCCTGATAGCGAAACAAAACCAAATTTATTTTCCATCTTTATTCAGCATGATTAAAACGTTAGAAGCGGCTTCTTGTTCTGCTAATTTTTTACTTTTTCCTTGTCCTTCGCCAAAAACATTATGTATTGGCAAAGTTACCTTAGAGACAAAATAAATTTCTCCGTTTTGCTTTTTTTCAGTAGTTACATATTCAGGCAAATCTTCATCTAAAGACTGTAAAAATTCCTGTAGAAGAGTTTTTGAATCTTTCTGTTCTTTTAATAAAAGTTTAGAAAAATCTATGTCTAAAATAGACAAGGTGATTTCTTTTGCTTTTAAAAAATCTGAATCAAGAAAAATAGCTCCGATAAGAGCTTCTAAAGTGTTCCCGACAATAGTTTCTGTTAGGTTTTGATTATTCTTGAGCGCTGAACCCGCATGCAAATACTCATCTAATTTTATTTTCAGGCCTGCTTTGCTCAATGAAGATCTGCTGACGATTCTAGAGCGGTAAATACTTAATTTACCTTCGTCGAGAGAACTCTCTTCAAAATGCAAGGCCTCTGAAACAACAAGTGAAATTACTGAATCACCAAGGAATTCTAACCTTTCATTATTGAAGTCAGAGTTTATGCTTTTATGCGTAATGGCTTCATCTAAGAGCTTCTTATTTTTAAATTTATAACCAATAGAATTTTCTAACTCGGTAAGACTCATTCTTAATTCAAAAATTTGTTCCTTGAAAAAGATGGAAGACAGGTTAAGCACTCCCAATGCATCCATATAAAAGCTGGTTTACCAACGATGTTTTGCTTTGGCACAAACCCCCAACTTCTGCTGTCAGCGCTGTTATCTCTGTTGTCGCCCATTACGAAATAATAATCTTTTGGTACTATCCATTTTCGTTCAGCTCCGTATGTAAGTTGATTCCTATAGTTTTCTATTAGTCTTATTGTGTAAGATTTATCTTGGTAGAACTCTTTTAAATAAACTTCATCATCATTTGAAGATAAAAACTCTCTTTTTAATTTTTCGCCATTAACTATCAATTCTTTGTTTCGATAAATAACTTCATCTCCTTCTTTGGCTATCAATCTTTTTACAAAAGTAAGACCCAAAGGAGTACAAGCTTCGCTGTAACGTTGCCAGAGATACTCCTGAGAGCTATCAAAGTTTTTTTCAGGATAAGCATTCTTAATTGGTGAGCTGCAAATGGTATGCTCTGGGATGAATGCAACCATCTCACCTTTTTTTGGCTCTCTGGTTTCAAACCAAGTTGATTTTCCTACAGGATTTTTTAAGCCATAAGAAAATTTATCCACTACCAAAAAATCTCCTACTTGTATCTGGGGAATCATAGACTCTGTAGGAATTTGGAAAGGTTCATAAATAAATGATCTAAAAATAGTTATGCCAAGGAGGATTAGGAAAAAAGATCTTGCCTCTTTTTGCAAATTAACTAAATCGGTTCGTCGAGAGATGATCCAAATTACAAGTGAAACTAAAGTTAAACCAACTAAAATATAACCAAAGCTGATGTTAAGTTTAAAAATCGCATACAAAGCTAAAAGAGGAAAAGGGAAAGAGACGGTACTGATGGTCTTGGAAAATTTACCATCTAATTTTTTCTCCGAGTAAACCCAAGCTGCAAATAAGGTAGAAATTATGATTACTGAAATAATTAAAATTGATTCATACATAACTATTTGCTTACTTTTAAAACCGATAAAAATGCTTCTTGCGGAACATCGATTTTTCCAATCTGACGCATTTTTTTCTTACCAGCTTTTTGTTTTTCCAAAAGTTTTTTCTTTCGCGTTACATCTCCACCATAAAGTTTAGCTGTTACATCTTTACGGTAGGCTTTGACTGTCTCTCTAGAAATAATTTTGTTTCCAATGGCAGCTTGAATTGCAACATCATACATCTGTCTGGGAATAACCTCTCTAAGGGCTTTTGTCAGTTCTCTTCCTTTATAGTCAGCTTTGGAGCGATGCACCATGAAGTTAAGAGCATCAACTTTTTCGCCATTGAGCAAGATATCAATTCGAGTAATATCACTTTGGTCGAATCTCACAAAATCGTAGTCTAGAGATGCATATCCTTTGCTGGTTGATTTCAATTTGTCAAAGAAATCCAGAACGATTTCATTCATAGGCATTTCATAAACCAGTTCTATTTGTCCACCTACATATCTTAGAGACTTTTGACTTCCTCTCCTTTCCACGCAAAGAGAAATAACATTTCCGACATATTCTTCAGGAACAAGAATAGTTGCAAGAGCTATTGGCTCCCTCACCTCTTCTATTGAACTTGGATCAGGATATTTACTTGGATTTTCAATTTCAATCACATCATTGTTTTTCAATAGAATTTCATACACGACGGTGGGCGCTGTAGCTAAAAGCTCTATTCCATGCTCTCTTTGGAGTCTTTCTATGATAATTTCCATGTGCAACGTTCCCAAAAAACCACATCTAAAACCAGAGCCTAAAGCCTGAGATTGCTCCGGTTCAAATTGCAGAGCAGCATCGTTTAACGCTAGTTTTTCTAAGGATTCTCTAAATGATTCAAATTCACCGGAGTCTAAAGGATAAAGAGCAGCAAAAACTTGAGGTTTTATTGGCTTGAATCCTGGCAAAGAGTTTTTTTTATCAGGTAGAACTATCGTATCTCCAACAGGAGCGCCTTTAATACTTCTAACTCCGGCACAGATAAAACCAACCTCCCCCGCAACTAGTTTAGTTTTTTCTAACCTTTTAGGAGTAAAGACTCCTAATTTTTCTACTAAATGAACATTATTATTAGAAGAAAATTTAATTTTATCGCCAAGGTTTATTTCGCCATTTACAACTCTCACTAAAGAGACAATCCCAAGGTATTGATCAAACCAAGAGTCAATTATTAAAGCCTGTAATGGTTCTGCAATGGAGCCTTCTGGAGCAGGTATTTCTCTAATGATTTTTTCCAACAAATCTTTGACGCCCAATCCATCCTTTGCGCTTATGGCTGGTGCTTCGCTTGCTTCTATGCCAATTATTTCTTCAATTTCTTGTTTGACTCTTTCTGGGTCTGATTGTTTGAGGTCAATTTTATTTAATACGGGAAATATCGTAAGTCCTTGATCGATAGCGTTATAACATGTAGAGAGAGTTTGTGCTTCAACACCTTGAGAAGCATCGACAAGTAAAATAGCTCCATCGCAGGCAGCTAAAGATCTTGATACTTCATAAGCAAAGTCCACGTGTCCAGGTGTATCAATTAAATTGATTTGATACTTTTCTTCATCCAGCTCATATTCCAGATATACCGACTGAGCTTTGATAGTAATGCCTCTTTCTCTCTCTAAATCAAGAGAGTCCAACACTTGATTTTGCATTTCACGTTCACTTAAACCTCCGCATATTTCGATGAGACGGTCTGCAAGCGTGGATTTTCCGTGATCGATATGCGCAATGATGCAAAAATTTCTTATCTGATTTATAGAAGCATGGCTCGACATGCGGGCATTATGTCCTATTTTGGAATTTTAAGGGTGAGAAAAGAACCGTTTTTATCTCTGATAATTCTTAAAGCAATGGTAGAGCCTTTTTTTAGAGTTTTAGAAATTTTTTCATAATCTTTGATATTACCTACATCCTTAAACTGTATTTTATCGATTATGTCTCCTCTTCTGATTCCAGCTTCAGACGCCGGCCCTGGAAAAACACTTGATACCACGACTCCTTTGACTTGGCCCAATTGTTTTTGTTCTTGATCCGTCAAGGAAGCGATATCTTTGACGGCAATGCCCAAAATATTCCCGGTCTCTTCTTTTTTATCAACGGTTGTGTCTTGTGCAACTTTTTCATCTAATTTACCAGTCGTTACAGAAACCGTTTCTTTCTTTCCATCTCTAAATATTGTTGCATTTACTTTTTTTTCAGGAGGGATTCTTCCTACTATAAGAGGAAGATCACCTGAATAAATTATTTGTTGACCATCAAAATCTATAATTACATCGCCATTTTTTAGTCCGGCTTTTTCTGCTGGAGAATCTTTTAAAACACTTCCAATTAGTGCCCCGCGAGGTACATCTAAGCCAAACGAATCCGCTAAATCCTTAGTAACTTCCTGGACTGCTACGCCCAACCAGCCTCTAGAGACAAAACCGTTTTCTTTTATTTGTTTAACTATTTCATCTGCATAGTTGATGGGAATAGTGAAGGATATGCCCATATACCCGCCACGATTTGAGTAGATCATAGCGTTAATGCCAATGACATCTCCGTTGAGATTGAATAATGGACCCCCTGAGTTTCCTGGATTAATAGCTACATCTGACTGAATAAAGGGTATGTAAGAGGTGCTTTGTCCTGGAACGCTTCTGGCTTTTGCGCTCACTATTCCTGCTGTTACTGTCGCATTCAACCTATAAGGTGATCCGATTGCCATAACCCAATCGCCAACTCTAACCTTTTCGGAATCTCCTAAATTCAAAAAAGGAAGGTTTTCATTGGTTTTTACCTTCAAAAGAGCAACGTCTGACTTTTTATCACTGCCGATTATCTCTGCAGAAAATTCTCTTCTATCTTGAAGACTGATTACAACTTCGGAGGCATCCTCAATTACATGATGATTTGTTAATATGTAACCGTCCTCAGAAATAATGAATCCTGAACCTCCTGATGCTACTTTTCTGTCACGGTTTGGAGGGTTGTATGGAGAGCCAAAAAAATCGTCGAAGAAAGGATCATTGAAAGGTCCCCTTCTCATTTCATTTTGTGCTGGAGATTTAATAACTTTTGTGACGCTTACATTTACAACAGCAGGTGTTACCTTCTCAGCTAAAGAGGCAAAATTGGGAAGATCTGATACGTTTTGGTTCAACTGGCTCCAGCCCGAGCTGGAAATGAGGAAAAGAGTAAAAAATACAAATAGTTTTTTTTGCATAGTCGGATTTTTTATTATTCTAAAATCAAATTAGAAATACTTATCAATTTTTGGTTGGATAATTTATCACTGGATAGATTTATGATCATTGGTTTATCACCTTTCCTTGTATTTATAGTAACGCCGTTGGAAATAGAAGATAGTTTCACAGTATTAGAGCCATCTTTAAGGAAAAATTTTAATTTTAGATTCGCATTTGAACCTTTGATTCCGTAATTAGCCTCTACTTGGTTATTGGAGATGAATTTATAACTGCGAAGGTTTCCGTCAAAGTTTCTACCGTAATCGTCAAGGATAACTGGGTTTATTGTGGAAACTAATGTTTTTGGAGCTGAGACTTGGAGGAAAGATTGATTGGGTTGGGAGGAGAATTCGAAAAATATAAAGGTGAGAGTAAAACAGAGGCCAAATAAATAAGAACAGGTCCTCACATAGGGAATTTTTCCCCAGCTAAAATGGTTTTCGTGATGTTTTTGGTTGTTTGGTTTTTTTGATTTTTGAAGTTCGTTAAGGATTTTGGAGGAAAGGTCAAGACTTGGCATTAAAAGTTCTCTTCGAAGCGCTGATTTTTGTTTATTTATCTCAAGCCAACGCTTCTTAATATGAGGGTTTTTAGAAATATCTTCAACAAGCCTGCGTGTTTCGAATTCGGAGGCTTCGCCGTCCAAAAGTAAAGACAATCTTTGATCTACACTTGATTCCATACTAATTACTCCAGGTTTTAGACAGTCCTAATTTAGAAAAAGTTTCGTTAATGAGCTCTCTTCCTTTAAAGATTCTCGATCTTACCGTGCCAATTGGGCAGTTTTGGACTTTAGCTATTTCTTCATAACTCAATCCATCATACTCTCTAAGAGATAAGGTTGATCTAATTTCATCAGGTAAATTCTGAAAGGCCTGATTGACAGCATCTTTCATTTCTTCTGCTGCTAAGAGAGTTTCGGGATTGTCCGAATTCAAAGACAAATCAGATAAAGCGCCATCAAGGACATCTTCATTGTAAGTTTCAGCTCCTCTGGATTTATTGGAAAAATAATTTTTTGCTGTATTGATAGCAATTCTGTAAATCCAGGTATAAAAAGAACTATCTCCTCTAAATTTATCAATATTTCTGAAAGCTTTAACAAAAGCTTCTTGGGCAATATCTTGAGATAATTCAAAGTCCTTGCAAAACTTAAAAACAGAATAAACAAGTCTATCTTGGTATTTGACCACAAGGATATCGAAGGCTCTTACATCCCCTTTTTTAACAAGATTAATAATGTTTATATCGTTTTCCATGTCCTAATCCTTATAGACATGCGTATTGTCCACAAGTTCAGCTAAATTTCACTATAAAATTCAAATATTTCTTCAAATATTTCTTTGAGTTCAATTGGATAATCCATTTTTTTATAAATGATCATATCTGCTAGCGAAACATCATCAATTTCAAAGAGCTCAAAAAGTTGATCAACTTGAGGACTATTCAAAGATATGAACCTTTTTTCTACAAACGGTACAAAGATTTTGTCTAGTTCATTTAAGCCTCTTCTTGCCTTAAATTTAGCTTTATTTAATAGGTCACTCACAGAAAGAATTATATAATCAGGAAAATATAAAAAAGCATGAATTTTTCAGAAAAACATACTTGTCTCTTAGTTCAGGGATCTCAGGCTTCGGAATTCTTACAAGGACAAATTACAATTGATGTGGAAAAGATTTCCAATGAAGATTTTAAGCCTGCCTGCATTTGCAACAACAAAGGCAGAGTTATCACAACTTTTTGGATTAAAAAGATAGAAAATGGATTTGAGATCGCCATCCTTGAAGAGTTAAGCGCCTCATTTGAAGAACATATGAACAAATACATCCCTTTCTTTGATGCTGAATTAAAAAATGATGATCAAGATCACTTTAAAAAAGAGCTAGACTCAACAGAATGGATGAAATTTCTTATTAATAAGGGAATAGTGGAAATAAATAAAAATACTTCCTCAAAATTTACTCCCCATGAGCTTAATTATCAGAATAACGAACTGATTGATTTTTCAAAGGGCTGCTTTAATGGTCAAGAAGTCATTGCCAGAATGGAATATAGAGGCAAGTTGAAATTTGCTCTCAAAATTGCAGATAATTTACAGGATGAGATAAAGGATTCTTTGATTTATAACAAAGAAGGAAAAAAAGTTGGAGAAGTTTTATCTAAAGAGGGTAAATACGGCTTTGTTTTTTTCAAAAATAAAGATGATCAAACTGAGTCTATTTTTCTAGACGGACAAATTTTAAACATCTTGTAGTCATTAGATTCTCCAATCTATTTCTTCGTTTTTGGTTTTCCTAAGATAATCATTTGCCTTAGAGAAAGGTTTTGATCCAAAAAAACCTCTGTGAGCTGATAATGGTGAAGGATGAGGAGTTGCAATAATTAAATGCTTCGAAGAATCTATAAGAATTTTCTTTGATTGAGCATATGACCCCCATAAGATGAAAACTAGATTTGATTTTTTATCGCTTAAAGCTTTAATAATCTGATCAGTAAATTCTTCCCACCCAAAGTCTTTGTGACATCCTGGTGATCCAGACTCTACAGTTAGGATAGAATTCAATAATAGGACTCCTCGTTCTCCCCAAGCTGACAAATTTCCGCTTGTGGGAATTGGTAAATTTAAATCTGAAGAATATTCTTTGAATATATTCAATAAAGATGGAGGAAATCTAACATCGGAATTAACAGAAAAGGCTAAGCCATTTGCTTGATTTGGACCATGATAGGGATCTTGCCCGAGTATTATAATTTTTACGTTTTCAAAAGAAGTCAATTCAAATGCCTTAAAAATATCTTTACTACTTGGATAAATTTTCTTTTTTTTCGAAGAGGCTTCAGATATTTTTTTTCTTATTGGTTTTAAAATGTCTTTTAAACCGTATTCAGCAGCAACTTCTTTCCAAGATTCTAAAGACCTCACCATGTAAGAAATATTAACAAATATTTAGTTTTTTTTATCCACAGAAATTGTGGATAACTCTTTGGATAAAATAAGGAAGATGGATTGGAACCTTTAAACAAAAGAGTTTTAGCTAAATTGGTTAATTTTTAACCACTTAAAAATTAATCAATAAAATCAATAGTTTACAATTTTATAAAGTATGCACCATGATAATGCAGTAAAAGATAGACATAACTCGAATTTAAAAAAAACAAATAAACTTTTGTGTGTAACTCATATAAAAGTTACTATAAAAAAATTCTTATTCCAATAAGGTCTTATCAATTCTGAATAGAAATAGAGGTAAAAATGGAAGCATTATTTAAACCAATAAAAATCAATAACTTAGTTGTGCCCAACAGAATAGCTATGGCGCCTATGACCAGGAGCATGTCTCCAAACGGTATTCCAACAGATCAGAATTTAGAATATTACAAACGAAGAGCAGCTGCAGAGGTTGGGATGATCATTACCGAAGGTGTTGAGGTAAGTCATCCTGCATCGAGTGGCTATCCTAATGTTCCTAATTTAAGACAAGATTCTCATGTAGGCTGGAAGAATTTAATTTCAGCGGTTCAGGAAGAAGGTTCCACAATATTTTGTCAACTATGGCATGTGGGTGGAATAAGAAAACCCGGTCAACCTCCAAATCCTGAAGTACCTGGGTATACGCCTTCAGGTTTGGTCAGAAAAGATAAAAAAGTAGCTTATGAAATGACGGATAATGATGTTGAAGATCTCATTCAGAACTATGTAAAAGATATAGAAATTATAAAAATGTTAGGTTTTGATGGCGTAGAGCTTCATGGAGCTCATGGATATATGATCGATCAATTTTTCTGGCGAGATACTAATGTAAGAAAAGATAAATACGGCAAAGAAGAAGATTTAAGAACAAAATTTGTCTGCGAGATAGTTTCACGCGCTAGAAAACTTGTAGGAAATGATTTTCCAATAATGCTGAGATTTTCTCAGTGGAAACAACAAGATTACGACGCGATACTTGCTCCTACTCCTTCAGACTTGGAGACTTTTTTAGGGCCTATCTCTGATTCTGGGGTTGATGTTTTTCATGCTAGTACAAGAAGATACTGGGAACCAGAATTCGAAGGATCTGATTTAAACCTTGCAGGCTGGACCAAAAAAATAACCAATAAACCTACTATTACGGTGGGAAGTGTGGGGCTTGATTCAGATTTTATAGGATTATATGTAGGTAATGATAAAGCGAATACTTCATCCATTAAAACTTTAGTAGAAATGTTCGACAGAGAAGAATTCGATATGGTTGCCGTAGGAAGAGCTCTTTTATCTGATCCAGAATGGGTTTTGAAGGTTAAAGAAGGCCGAGAAGAGGAGATTGTAGGTTTTACAAAAGAATATGTGGAAAAATATTTTTAGAGCTTAATAATTGCCCAAATGCATTCCACCATCAAGCAATAAAGTTTCTCCTGTTATGGTTGATCCTGATTCGATGAAATAACAAATAGTTTCTGCAACTTGCTCTGCCGTACAAGTTAAGTTTAACGGAACACTCTCTTCAGTAGATTTTTTCACAAACTCATAAGTTTCCACACCCAAGCCATTTTTCAACCAATCTCCTTGAATAAATCCAGGACATATTGCGTTAATTCTGATTGGCCCTAAGGCTCTAGCAAGAGACTTAGTCATATTTATCAAAGCACCTTTTGATGCGGCATATGCTACGGAACTACCTATTCCTAAAATTCCTGCTATGGAAGCAACATTCACAACTGATGGATTATCAGACTCAAGGAGGCTTTCTCTGGCTTCTTTGATCATCATATAAGGGCCTACAGTGTTTGTTGCATACAATCCAAGAAAATCATCTTTGGAAAGGCCATCCAAATTATCATGCGCATTGAATTTTGTGGTACCAGCATTATTTATCAAAGCATCCAGTTTTCCCCATTTTTTTATGGTTTCTTTAACTGTTTGAGCGCAAGAATCCGGCTGTGAAACATCTGCTTTTAAGACAATTGTCTCTGCTCCTAGTGTTTCACACTCTTTACTTACCTCATTTGCTGCTTCAATTGAGCTTGAGCAGGTGATTGCAATGTTCCAACCCTTGCTTGCAAGGAGTTTTGAAACCTCAGCGCCAACACCTCTACTTCCACCTGTAACAATTGCAACTGGTTTAGTCATTTTTATACCTCTCTTACGGAAATAACATCATCTAGAGCAGATAACTCAAGCAAAACCCTTTCTGGCGGTTTGGTTTCTAGATCAATTACGTTGTAAGCAATATCACCTCTACTTTTGTTAACCATATCTATGATATTCAATTTGTTATCGGCCAGCACAGTAGTAATTTTTCCTATCATTCCAGGATGGTTCTTATTAGAAAGGGTAATCCTAAATTCTGAAGGTCTGGGTTCAATTAACTCAGGAAAATTTACTGAATTTTTAATGTTTCCATTATTCAAAAAATCATCAAGCTGTTCAGCAGCCATGACAGAGCAATTCTCTTCTGCTTGGCTTGTACTTGCTCCAATGTGAGGCAAAATTATGACATCGTTAGCTGTTTTAGCTCTAGAAATTAGTTCTAAATCAGCAAAATCAGTGATGTACTTACTTAGGATGTTTTTATCCAAGCTTTCTATGATGTCTTTTGAGACAACTATTTCATCTCTTGCAAAATTTATAAGTCTTAAGCCGTTTTTAGCGTTTTTAAGTAAATCAGAATTTATAAGACCCTTAGTTTTTTCATTTGCAGGTACATGTAAAGAGATGTAGTCAGATTCTTTGAAAACATCTTCAATACTTTCTTTTCGTTCAACTTTATTAGGCAATTTCCAAGCAGCTTCAACCGTTATAGCTGGATCGTAGCCAATAACATTCATACCTAACATTACTCCCATATCAGCAACTTTAGAGCCTATAGCCCCCATACCAACAACGCCTAAAGTTCCGCCGATTAATTCTCTACCCTTGAAACTTTTTTTTCCAGACTCAATTAAAGGTTTTAATTCTTCTTGATTTGACTTTTCTATTGAATTCACAAAATTGGCTCCTTGAAAAAGGCCTCTGGAAGACATTAAAAGCGCTGCTAAAACTATTTCTTTAACTGCATTAGCATTCGCTCCTGGAGTATTAAATACAGGAATTCCAAGCTCAGAACATTCTTCGACAGGAATGTTATTTACTCCTGCTCCAGCTCTGGCTATGGCTTTTAGATTGTTTCCAAAGTCTTCCTTTTTGAGTTTATGGCTTCTCAAAATAATTGCATCAGGATCAGAAAGACCATCAGATACCTCAAATTTTTTTTCTTGGAGGATATTTAAGCCTTTCTCAGCGATTGCATTGAAGGTTTTAATTTTTTGCGTCATATGAATTTTATTTATTTAATGAAGTCTATTAGTATTAGTTTTTTGAATCTGCAATTCTATAACTTAAATTAAATGAGACCAAAGCATTTCTTAAATTTTGAAAATTTTTCTAAACAAGACCTTGTTCATATCATTGATAGAGCAATAGAAATAAAATCAAAGTCAGAAACATCAAATATTTTTGATAAAAAAACTCTTGGTTTAATTTTTCAAAAACCCTCAACTAGAACAAGAGTTTCCTTTGAAGTAGCTATGAACAAATTAGGGGGTAACACAATTTTCCTAAGCTCATCAGAGTTACAAATGTCTAGGGGCGAGCCAATTCCAGATACTTCTAAAGTATTGTCTTCAATGGTTGATGCCATTGTAATTAGAAACGACAGTCATGAAGAGTTGAAGCTTTTTTCAGAGAATTCCTTTGTTCCTGTTATTAACGGCTTAACTGATTTATTTCATCCCTGTCAAATTCTTGCTGACCTGATGACTTTCAAGGAAAAAAACGAGGGGGAAATTCTTAAAAAAGTATGTTGGATTGGAGATGGAAACAATGTTTGCAATTCTTATATTGAAGCTGCCTCCATTTTTGATTTTGAAATCAGTATTTTTTGTCCTAAAGGTTGTGAGCCATATCAACCATTGCTAAATAGTGCTAGAGATTTCATCACATTAGCATCATCAAAAAGTGAAGCCCTTGAAAAAGCTCAAATTGTCACGACCGATGTGTGGACTTCAATGAACAACGAATCTTCTTCAACAGAGAGAAGAAAAACTTTTAAAAATTTCTTTGTTGAAGAAGAAGACATGAGTCTTGCCGATGACAATGCGATCTTTTTGCATTGCTTACCTGCTCACAGAGGCGAAGAAATAAGCTTCACAATGCTAGACCATGCTCAAAGTATGGTCTGGGACCAAGCAGAGAATAGATTGCATGCTCAGCAGAGCCTCCTTGAATTTTTGTTAGTTGATTAATCTATTTAAGAATTCTTTCCAGGTATCGTACCTTCCTAAATCATAGCTGGAATCTGGATTATACTCTTCCTTCGGAGACCAATTCTTGGAAATATCTTGCAGAGAAACTTCACCAGCTCCGATACCAGCAAGATAAGCAGCACCCAAAGCAGTAGATTCGACCGTTTTGGAACACAAAACTTCCAATTCAATGATGCTGGATAAAATCTGATTAAAGAAAGCATTTCTCGTTAAACCGCCATCAATTCTTACGCTATTTACTTTTATGCCGTCATTTTCTAAAGAAGATATGATTTCTTTGGTTTGAAAAGCGACTGCTTCATGGGTAGCTAAACTCAATTCTTCTCGTCCGGAGTCCCTCGTAAGTCCAAAGATAGCTCCCCTGGCATCAGGAACCCAATGCGGAGCTCCTAAACCCACAAAAGCAGGAATGAGAAAAACATTGGTATTGGGATCTGCTCTTTTAGCTAGTTCTTCAGATTCGCTGACGTCTTCGAAAAAATTCATTTTGTCTCTCAGCCATTGAAAATTAGCTCCACCCATAAAAATACTTCCTTCTAGGGCATAGCATAAATCATCCACTTGGTAGGCTATCGTTGATAGAAGCTTATTTGAGGAGTTTTGTCTTTTTTTACCAGTGTTTGCCATTAAAAAACATCCTGTGCCGTAGGTACTTTTTAACTGTCCTTTAGCAAAACAACCTTGTCCTATTAGAGAAGCTTGTTGATCCCCTGCAATGCCAGATATTTTTATTTCTCCACCAAAAAGCTTGGTTGAACCAAAATCATCGGTGTTTTTTGTAACTTCAGGTAAATTCAAGCCGTCTAACTCAAATATGTCTATCAAGTCTGTATCCCACTTGACCGAATCAATATTCAATAATAATGTCCTTGATGCATTGGTTACATCTGTTTTGAAGCTTTTTCCTTCTGTTAACTTCCAAACAAGAAATGTATCAATGGTGCCAAAAAAATATTTGTTTGGATCAATTTTGTGTTCTTTCAATAACCAATATGCCTTAGATGCTGAAAAGTAAGGATCGAGTAAAAGACCGGTTTTATTTGTAACTTCTGATTCAATACCTTTACCTTTGAGCTTTTCACAAAATTCAGCTGTTCTGCGATCTTGCCATACAATGGCTTTATCTAAAACTTTGCCATCTTTGTCCCAAAGCATGACCGTTTCCCTTTGGTTAGTAATACCAATAGAGATGACATCGGAGCTCTTGATGCCTTTCTTGCTCATCAAGGAATTCACTGTATTAAGTACCGAAGTCCAAATTTCTTCAGGGTCATGCTCAACCAATCCTTCTGCGGGATAATGTTGTTTAAATTCTTGTTGTTCTTGAGTTATTTGGTTAAAGGCGCTGTCGTATAGAACTGCCCTTGAACTCGTGGTGCCTTGATCTATTGAGATGTAATACTTTGACATGAACACATTTATATACACTTATACACAGCCTATCCACTAAATTTTCATAAATTGTTGTATTGCTTTTTTGTTAAAAACCCTTTATCTTGTACCTCATTATTTAAAAAACACAATATATTGTGTTTTTTATACCCATTTTAGTTAATTTTTTAAGAAGGAATTGTTTTGGAAACAACAGGAACAATAGAAGAGAAGAAGCAAGAATCTGTTCAATCGGAACCTAAAACTATGGTTTCACCAGGTCAGCTAAGGATTATAAAGAGAAATGGATCTGTAGTTGATTTCGATGGCTCTAAAATAGAAATTGCAATTACAAAGGCTTTTCTTGCTGTACACACAAGTGCTGCAGCAGCATCTTCAAGCGTTCATAGCAGAGTATCGGCTTTAAGTAGTCAAGTTGAAGATATCTTTAGAAAGAGAATGCCATCTGGCGGAACTATTCATATAGAAGAAATTCAAGATCAGGTAGAACTGGCTTTAATGCGTTCTGAAGAACATAAGGTTGCAAGAGAATATGTTTTATATCGTGCTGAGAGGGCAAACCAAAGAGCAATAGAAACTCATATTCACGATCGTCCAGAAAAGGAGAAGCTTGAAACTTCTGAGAGAATTGAGGTCATTGCGAAAGAAGCATGCAATGGCCTAGAGGGAACAGACAGCGAAAAAATTATTTCAGAAGCAAACAAAAACCTCTATGAAGGAGCACCAGAACATGAAGTAAAAGAGGCATTGGTACTCTCCGCGCGTTCACTCGTTGAAGTGGAGCCAAACTATACTTTTGCTACAGCGCGAATTCTATTAGACAGCCTAAGGTCAGAGGCTCTTTCTTTTCTAGAGATAACAGAGAATGCAACTCATGAGGAAATGTCAGCTCTCTACCCTGAAGCTTTAAAAGCATTTGTAAAAAAAGGAATCGAGTTAGAACTTCTTAACCCAGAACTAGCAAACTATGACCTGGATTTACTCGGTAAAGCGATGATTCCAGAAAATGACTTACTTTTTTCCTACTTGGGGATTCAAACTCTTTACGATAGGTATTTCATTCACTCAAATGAAATAAGATTTGAACTCCCTCAAGTATTCTTTATGAGAGTAGCAATGGGCTTGGCCCTTAACGAGGAAAACAGAGAACAACGAGCCCTAGAATTCTATGAGTTACTGTCTTCATTTGATTATATGAGTTCTACGCCTACCCTATTCAATGCAGGAACTATGCATTCTCAATTGTCTTCATGTTATTTGACTACAGTCCCTGATGACCTGCATGGAATTTATGGTGCACTTCAAGATAATGCCATGCTTTCAAAATGGGCAGGCGGTCTAGGTAATGACTGGACACCTGTAAGAGGAATGGGAGCCCATATCAAAGGCACAAACGGGAAATCCCAAGGAGTAGTTCCGTTTTTAAAAGTAGTCAACGATACAGCAGTTGCTGTAAATCAAGGCGGAAAAAGAAAGGGAGCAGTTTGTGCGTATCTAGAAACTTGGCATCTGGATATCGAAGAATTTGTTGAGCTAAGAAAAAATACTGGGGACGATAGAAGAAGAACACACGATATGAATACTGCCAATTGGGTTCCAGATCTTTTCATGGAAAGAGTGTTCGAAGGGAAAAAGTGGACCCTCTTCACTCCAAATGAAACACCTGAATTGCACGATCTTTCTGGGGAAGCCTTCAGAGAAAAGTACGAGGAATATGAAAAGCTTGCTCAGGAAGGAAAGCTTAAAGCATATAAGGAAGTGGAAGCGGAAGAATTATGGCGAAAAATCTTGTCCATGCTTTTTGAAACTGGTCATCCTTGGATAACATTCAAAGACGCTTGTAACCTCAGATCACCACAACAACATACTGGGGTAATTCATTCATCAAATCTGTGTACAGAAATTACCCTTAACACTTCAAATGATGAAATTGCAGTTTGTAACTTAGGTTCAATTAACATTCCTAATCATCTTGATGCAGAAGGAAATCTAGACAAAGACAAACTGGAAAAGAACGTAACCACTGCAATAAGGATGCTCGATAACGTGATAGACATAAATTACTACGCAGTGCCTCAGGCAGAAAACTCTAACTTTAAGCACAGGCCTATAGGCATGGGAATCATGGGTTTCCAAGATGCGCTTTACATTAAGAAAATACCTTACGCGTCAGAAGCAGCAGTTGATTTTGCAGATGAGTCAATGGAATTAGTGAGCTATATGGCAATTAACGCATCTTCTGATTTAGCCAAAGAAAGGGGTTCTTACTCTTCTTATGAGGGTTCTCTTTGGAGTCAAGGAGTATTGCCACTTGACTCAATTGAAATTCTTGAAAAACAAAGAGGAAAAGACTACATCGAAGTTGATAAAACAACTCGTCTTGACTGGGATGCTCTTAGAGAAAAAGTCAAAACTCAAGGGATGAGAAACTCAAACACTATGGCAATAGCACCAACAGCAACGATTGCCAATATCACAGGTTTGACTCAATCAATCGAACCTACCTATTCAAACCTGTTTGTGAAATCAAATCTCTCTGGAGAGTTTACTGTCATAAACATGCATCTAGTTGATGCGCTTAAAGAAATAGATATGTGGGATGAGGTTATGGTATACGATCTTAAAAACCTCAACGGAAGCTTAGAAAGTATAGCCAGAGTACCAGAAGACATTAAGAAGCTGTTTGCCACTTCCTTTGAGGTAGAGCCCAAGTGGTTAATTGAAGCAGCAAGCAGAAGACAAAAATGGATAGATCAGAGTCAGTCATTGAATCTCTATGTTTCAGAGCCTAACGGTAAGAAACTTGATGTTATGTACCGAATGGCATGGTTACGAGGTTTGAAAACGACTTACTATCTAAGATCAAGAAGTGCCACAACAACCGAAAAATCAACAATAACCAATATGGAGCTCAATGCTGTAAAGACTGAACCTAAAACCTATGATCAGCCAGAAGCATGTTCCATTGACGATCCTGACTGCGAGGCATGTCAGTAAATCCATAAGGAGGAATATTATGTTAACTTGGGATGATTTTAATTCAGAAGAAAAACAAAAGACGGTATCGCCACCTGTAACGAAACATGAGGTAAAACCTGAAGTAAGAACTAATCAGGTAGAGGAGAAAAATACTGCTCCAAGCACAAATTTTATTTCTGACGTATCGCAAGCATTGGATAATCTAGACATTGATGCTGGTATGAAGGATCTAGAAGGAGCAGCTGGAAGAGTAGACGTAGATCAAAAGCAAATGATAAATTGCAGAGCCGACGTAAACCAATTAGTGCCTTTTAAATATGATTGGGCATGGCAAAAATATCTTGATGGAAGTGCCAATCATTGGATGCCTCAAGAAATTAATATGACTGCAGATGTTGCCCTTTGGAAAGATCCAAATGGTCTAACTGAAGACGAAAGAAGAATAGTTATGAGGAATCTTGGCTTCTTCTCAACTGCAGACTCTCTAGTGGCAAATAATATTGTTTTATCTATCTACAGGCACATTACTAACCCTGAGTGTAGACAATATCTTCTTAGGCAAGCACTTGAAGAGGCTATTCATACTCATGCATATCAATATGTTATTGAATCGTTAGGAATGGATGAGGGTGAAATATTCAACATGTATAAAGAAGTTCCTTCAGTTGCACGAAAGGCTGCTTGGGCTCTTCCTTTCACACAATTCTTGTCCGACCAAAACTTTAAAACTGGAACGACAGAAGATGACAAAACCTTGTTAAGAAACCTTATTGCTTTTTATTGTGTACTAGAAGGAATTTTCTTTTACTGTGGTTTTACGCAGATACTCTCAATGGGCAATAGGAATAAAATGACTGGTACTGCAGAACAATTTCAGTATATTTTAAGAGATGAGTCTATGCATGTTAATTTCGGTATCGATATGATTAATCAGATCAAATTAGAAAATCCTCAACTATGGGATGAAGAAATGCAAACAGAGGCAAAAAATATGATTTTACAAGGCACACAATTGGAAATTGAATATGCCCAAGATACGATGCCAAGTGGTATTTTAGGAATGAATGCTGAAAGCATGGCTGACTATCTAAAATTCATTGCAAACCGAAGACTTACCCAAATTGGACTTGAAGAAGAATTTCCTAATGCAACTAATCCTTTTCCCTGGATGTCTGAAATCATGGACTTGCGTAAAGAAAAGAATTTCTTTGAAACTCGGGTCATTGAATACCAGACTGGTGGCGCTTTGAGTTGGGACTAAAAAAAAAGAACTATCCTTTAATAGTTGCGCATCGTGGAGCTTCGATGGAAGCTCCCGAAAATACACTTCCAGCATATATCAAAGCTTGGGAACAAGGAGTTGATGCTGTCGAGCTCGATGTCAGAGAGACAAAAGACAAACGGTTGATCTGTATTCATGATGATAGTCTTGCAAGAGTCAGTGAAAGCGAATATACAATCTCGCAAGAAACTCTTGCTTCTTTAAAAAGTGTAGACGTAGGCAGCTCTCGTTCAAAAAAGTTTGCAAATACATATATACCTCAACTTAAAGAAGCGTTTGATTGTAAACCGGAAAAATCGAAAATTTTTGTTGAAATAAAGCCAAGTAAAATTAGTTTTAATGAATTGAATGAGATGGTTGAAACCGGTGCTATTTCAAAACTGAATACTCATTTTTTGGGTTTTTACCCAAACATTGTGAAGAGTTTAATCAAGAGATTTGATATCCCTGCAACACTGAGCATCATCCCTGCTTTTTTTGATTACGATTATAAAAAGATAAGCTCTTTTTTAGAAAAAAGTAAATCGTTTGGTATCAGTCAGCATATCGATTCAAAAAAAAGTATGAATTTAATAAAAAAATTTAAGGAGGAAGGTAAGTACTGCATCGCATGGACTGTGAATAACAAGAAATACATGCGAGATTTAACAGAGCTTGGTGTAGATGCAATTATCACTGATAATCCTAAAAAATTGATGAAAGTAATAAAAGAAAAAAGAAATGGATAATTTGGTAAAAGTTGCAGACGGTTTTCATTTTTTAGAAGGTCCAAGATGGCATGAAAATAAGTTATGGTTTTCAGATATGCATGGTTATAAAGTCCATAATCTTGATGCCTCTGGAAATCTATCTACTCTCGCAGAAATACCAGAACAACCCTCTGGGCTTGGTTGGTTGCCGGATGGGAGTTTGATTATTGTTTCTATGCTTGATCGAAAACTCATGAAACTTAAAGACGGAGAACTTTCCGTTCATGCCGATATGTCACATCTTACTCCTTACCAATGTAATGATATGGTCGTTGCCAAAGATGGAACTGCTTATGTAGGAAACTTTGGGACAGATAGTGTTGAAGGCAAAATTCATAAAACTTGCTTGATCTCTGTAACACAAGAAGGAGAGACAAAAATATGTGCTGATGGCCTACTCTTTCCAAATGGAACGGTCATTTCATCAGATGGTAAAGAATTAATTGTTGGAGAGACGTTTGGAGGAAATTTAACTTCCTTTAAAATTAATGAATCTGGCGGATTGTCTCATAGAACCATTTGGGCTAGAGTCATGCCCCTTCACTTTAAAATAATAACGAGCATTATTAGGTTTCTGAATATTCCTCTAAAGGAATCAAACCGTACCCCTTTTCCTATACCAGATGGCATATGTTTGGATTCAGATAATGGAATTTGGGTTGCTTCTCCGACAACTGCAGAAGTGATTAGATACAAGAAAGGAGGAAAAATTACTGATCGAATTGCAACTCCTCAGCCTGCTTATGCATGCATGTTAGGGGGCAAAGACGAAAAAGAACTTTATATTTTGACTGCCGAATCTTCGAATCCCCAGTTTTGCAAAGAAAACAAAACTGGAGAGATTTATAAAGTTGAAGTTGATTATGAAAGAGCTGGTGAGCCTTAGCCTTTCATTATCAATTCAAAGATTTTTTGCGATTGTTCACCGCCCTGGTAACAAGGTCTTGCATCTTTCATATCAGAGATTTCGTCCCATTTCTCTGCAACATTTTCTGCGGTCATGTCTTCACCAGTACCTAAGTTAACGCCCATAGTTTCATGCAGAAAAACTCTTGCAAAAACTCCAGCGCCAGCTGACATAATAACTCCTGTCGGCGCATCTTCAGAGACCATGTAGGTTACTGCTGGGGTTACATGATCAGGTTGTATCTGATCTAAAACTTCTCCAGGCATCAAATCTTCGGTCATTCGAGTTCCTGCAACAGGAGCAAGAGCATTACATTTGATGTTGTATTTAGCACCTTCTAGTTTAAGGGTATTGATTAAACCAACAACGCCCATTTTTGCTGCACCGTAATTCGTTTGTCCAAAATTCCCATACAAACCGCTGGATGATGAAGTCACAACAATTCTGCCATAATTCTGTTCTTTCATAATTTCCCAAACAGCTTTTGTACAGTTTACTGTTCCCATTAAATGAACTTCTAAGACCATACGAAAATCCTCATCAGTAACTTTTGAAAAAGATTTATCTCTAAGAATTCCAGCATTATTGATTAAGATATCTATTCTGCCGTAAGCATCCATAGTTTGTTTAACCATTTCCTCGACTTGAGCAACATCAGTAACACTTGCTCCATTCGCCATTGCTTCTCCACCTGCTGCTTTAATTTCTTCTACAACCTTTTCTGCTGCCGATAAAGAACCATCATCAGAACCATCTACGTTTCCACCAAGATCGTTCACAACGACCTTAGCCCCTCTCTTTGCTAAATCTAAAGCATGACATCTTCCTAATCCGCCACCAGCTCCAGTTACAATGGCAACTTTTCCATCAAAATTAATAGTCATTTAGTTCTCCTTGTTATTTAATATGCGTTTGATTAATTCAAGTCGGTAATATTACATCTTGTCAGAACGTAAGCAAAATAAAAAAATTGATAAAAGAGCTCCTGTCATCGTTGGTGTCGGTGACTTGGTTGATAGATCCAAGGAAGATGGGCTAAACCCTCAAGAGCTACTTGCAAAAGCCTGTGAGCATGCGATTCAAGACTCTGGTATCAAAGAATTGAATAAGCACATTGATTATATGGGTGTAGTTAGATTTACCGTAGATTTTCTTACCGCTACCAACCAATCAAATTTTCAATATTCAAATTTTCCAAGAACCCTCGCTAATAAACTAAATATCTCAGCAAAAAATGAAGTTTATGCGCCGATGGGCGGTAATAGCCCTCAAGTCTTATTGGAGGATGCTCTAATTAAAATTTCCACTGGAGAAACAGATTGCGCTTTGCTTAGTGGTGGTGAAGCTCTTCAAACAATGATTGCGAAGTTAAAAGCTGGTATGTCATTGGATTGGCTTGATGAGCCAGGAGGCTCACCGGAGATGATAGGCAATAATGATATTGGTTTTTCAGATCACGAAAAATTACATGGAATGGACTTGCCAACAAATGTATACCCTCTCTTTGCTCAAGCATTGAGAAAAGAAGAGAAAAAAACAGCGGCTACTCATCTTAGTGAATGTAGCGCCTTATTCAGCGAATTCAGCAAGATTGCATCTAAAAACCCTTATTCTTGGTTTCCTTCTTATCGCAGCGCATCAGAGATCGCAGAAGAAACGTCAAACAATCGAATGGTTGGTTTTCCCTATACAAAATATTTAAATTCGGTCATTCGAGTAAATATGGCATCTGCTTTTATCTTAATGTCACAAAGTAAAGCTGATGAACTAAACGTCGCAGAAAATAAAAGAGTATATGTTCATGGTTGCTCTATTCTCAATGATATTTGGAACGTTACTGAAAGACCTGATTTTCATTCTTCCCCTGCAATCAAAACTTGTGTAAATCAATCTTTAGATCAAGCTGAAATTTCTTTCTCCGACATAAAACACTTTGATTTGTATTCTTGTTTCCCTTCAGCAGTACAAATTGCAAAAAAAGAATTGGGTATTCCGGAAGAAAAGAAAGATTTAACGGTTACGGGAGGTTTACCCTACTTTGGAGGCCCTGGAAATTCATACACGATGTTTTCAACTACAGAAATGGTAAGACAGCTCAGAAAAAAACCTCAAACTTATGGATTGCTTACTGCAAATTCATGGTTTATCACCAAACATGCAGCTCTTGTCATGTCGACAATCCCAGCTAAACCTTTTGAAAAAATAAATAACAGTTCTATTCAAAAGGATATCAACTCAAAAGCCATTCAAAATTTCACGGAAACGCCTTCAGGTAATGGAAAGATAGATACTTATACCGTCATCAATGGAAGAAAAGGTTTAGAATTTGCATTAATAGTCGGATCTTTAGAAGACGGAACTAGATTTATTGCCAATAGCGAAAAAGATGAGATTCTTCTGAATAGCATGATTAAAAATGAGATGTTGGATGCAAAAGTATCCGTTTTTCAAAAAGAAGGGAAGAATATTTTTAATTTAATTTAAGGAAAGATATATGAAAGAACTAAACGTTTTAGTAACTGGAGCTGCCGGTCAAATCGGTTATGCCTTACTGACTAGATTGGCAAGTGGTGAAACTTTTGGATCAGATGTGAGAGTTAATTTGAACCTCGTTGAAGTACCTCAAGTTGTTTCCAGGCTTGAAGGTTCTCGCATGGAATTAGAAGATTGTGGTTTTAATACCCTAGGGACTGTAAAAAACTTTTCCGATATTAATGAAGCTTCAGGAGATATAGATTGGGCTCTCTTGGTAGGTAGTATTCCAAGGGGTATCACTATCAACGGAAAAAAAATTGAAGAACGCGCGGACTTATTAAAAATAAATGGTGGTATCTTTACTGAACAAGGAAAAGCCCTTGGAGAAAATGCCAAGGCAGATGCAAAAATACTTGTTGTTGGGAACCCGGCAAACACTAATGCTTTAATTGGCTGTACGCATGGCAACAATGAATCTCAAACATGGATGGCAATGACTGCCTTAGATGCAAACAGAGCTAAAGCTCAAGTAGCAAACAAATGCAATTTAGAAATTTCTGATATCAAGAAAATGACTATATGGGGAAACCACAGTCCAACCATGTATCCTGATTTGGACAATGCAGAAATCAAAGGCGAATCGGCGAGCGGCTGGATCAATGATCAAAATTGGATTGAGAGTGATTTTCTCAGAATCGTTCAACAACGTGGAAAGGCTATTATCGATGCCAGAGGAGCTTCTTCTGCGACGTCAGCTGCTAATGCTGCTATTGATACCGTAAAGGCAACAATTAAAGAAACTCCTCAAGATGATTGGTTTAGTGCGGCAGTCTTGAGCGATGGTAGTTACAATGTTCCAGAAGGTTTAATCTTTGGTTTTCCTTTGAGGGCAGATGCCAATGGTAAGGTTTCAATTGTTCAAGATTTACCAATTAACAATTATGCTCAGGAGAAAATTGATCTAACTACCCAAGAGCTTCTGGATGAGAAAAACGATATTAAAGACTTGTTGTAAAATTTAATAAAGGATAAATTTAGTAATTGCTTTCAATAAAAAAATGAGAAAATTTTTAGGCTTTCTTCTCGTTGTTTCATCCCTGGTAGCTTGTGCAGGGGGTCAATTTACAAATTCTTCCACCACAATCAAGCCAGCTTATGTATCTCCTGCTATATACATGAACCTTTCGTGTAACGAATTAGAAAGAGAGGCTGCCGAATTAATCTCAAAAACGCCAGAATTAGAAAATGAGATAGATAAGATTAAAAAAGATAATGATGTTTGGATATCCACCGGAGCTGTTCTTTTTCTTCCGCTCCTTGCTGGGATGAAACCTAATAAAGAGCAAGCTGAAGAATTGGCCCAAATAAGAGGAAATTTAGTTGCTGTGAAAGAAGCCGCAATGAGAAAAAGCTGTCGTGGAGCTGGGTATATTCCTCAATGATTCAATGTCTATGAATCATATGCTCAACTGAATGTTGCATTTTTTCTAACTGAGCATGATAAAAGTTGTAGAGAAAAACTCCGCCAAAAACTAAAACCAAGATTATAAATATTAAAGTTTTATTCATTAGTTAATACTTCTTTCAATCCATTCTTCTAAAAAACCTTCGTACGGCTGTTCTCTATCATGAATTGGCATTCCCTTATCATCAATGGTAACTCCAAAAAAATACCTTACCCCAACATGAAAGGATTCCATAATAAAACCCTCATCTAAAGCTAAAGGAACCTCCAGATGATCAGCTCTATGTTTTAAATAATTAAGAAATCTGATTGGTTGAAAATCTTCTTCGTTCATTTAAATTAAATTACTTATACTTGGGATTGTCTATTTTGATTTTTTCTTCGGTTAGATCATATAGGAAATCTATCAAAGATTGATTTTCATAATCTAATTCTTTATTTCTTATTTTTTCAGAAAGTTTTTCTATAGAGAAATTTTCCTCACCGAATAACTTAGAGCCTAATTTAGTCAATTTTTCATTTACTTCTTTTCCTGTTTCAACTTCCCTTTTAACAATATTCAGAACATTTAAAACGATCTGAAATTTAAACTTTTTATTTGCAGGATAAGAATCCGATTTTATTTCGGCGTTGATAAAATCAATTACCGCCTCCAAAAGTTCTGCTGAGGTTGGTCTGTCAAAAACACTCATAAGAAATTTTTATGTTTAATCATATTCATTAAATCAAATTCCGTTTCGGATACTCTTCTACCAATCGCTGCTTTTTCTACTGAATTTACCATTCCACTTAGATGAGCAAAAGTTTGCATCATACAAATAACTCCCCATCGTAATGAACCATAAAGCTGCCAAATATCTAGCTGTGATTCGTCAATTTTTATATCAGAATTGGATTCATAACCGGCAATAAGATCTTTAATATCTCCTAGACCGCCTACTCTTTTTTCAACATTGCCAAAGCGCCAAGAACGAACGCAGAGCCATCCCAAATCTTCCATAGGATTGCCTATGTGAGCTAACTCCCAGTCAATAATTGATTCTAAATTTTCTTCGGAAATAATAAAGTTACCAAAGCGAAAATCGCCATGAACTAAAACATCTCCATATTCAGTTATCTCCTGGGATTCTAGCCATTTGAAAGCTAAATCAAAGACCGGTTGTGGTTGGTTAAAACTTAGATATACCTGAAAGAGTTTTTTTAGAGAATCTGAAAAGGTCACTTGATCAAGTGCTTTTAAAGTATCTAATTGTGTTTGATGTATCTTAGCTAGAGACTTGCCAATTTCAAAAGGAAGTTTTTCTCGAGCAGTTGCAAATTTTTCATCCCTAAGAATTTTACGAGGAATGGTCTCTCCTGGAATTGCTTCCATCACATAACCCTCACCTATTTCTTCGCCTTCAGAAAACTCAAATATTATTGCTGGTACAGGAGCTCCATTTTTTTTAACAACTTTTTGTATTTTTGCTTCTAAGATTTTTGGAATTGCCATCACGGATTTTTCTTGTGACAGAGTTCTTCTAACGATCAGTTCGTCTTCATTAGCAAGAATAATACGATTGATATCTGCAGAGGCTCCTCCAGTGAGAGGAATAAGTTGCTTAATTTTTTGCTGCAGAGAATTTTCTAAAAATTCCTGAAAGTCTGACATCTTAAGATACTAGAGATGCATCTCGCTCGCCAAAATCCCATCCAGGACCATTATTTTCGTAGTTTTTGAGAATACGTCTGGCAACGGATTGCACATGAACTTCATCAGGACCATCATAAATTCTCGCTTCTCTTGCATGTCTATACATCAAACTTAATGGCGTATCGTCAGTGAGTCCTTTTGCGCCATGAACTTGGATGGCTCGATCTATGACATTGTGTAGCATCTCTGCCCCAACCACTTTAATCAAACCGATTTCAATTCTCGCATCATCTCCCTGGTCAATTCTTTTAGCAGCATCAAGGGTCAAATGACGAGAAGCTTGGATTTCACAAGCACTATCAAAAACAAATTTTTGCAGTAATTGTTTTTTTGTTAGTGGTGTCCCAAAAGTTTCTCTCTCATGCATTCTTTCACAAAGCAGGTCAAAGGCTCTTTGAGCTTGGCCTAACCAACGCATACAATGAAAAATTCTACCTGGTCCAAGTCGTCTTTGCGCGATGATGAAGCCTTGTCCCCTTGGACCCAATAAATTTTCTTCAGGAACTTCGACGTTGTCGTATTTAACTTCGTAGTGCCCGCCATTAATGCCGAGTACAGGAGTTTCTCGAACAATTTTATAACCCGGGTTATCTGTTGGCACAATGATCATACTGAAAGCGCCATGACTAGGGGCATCCAATTCAGTTCGACACATCACTGTAGTGTAGGCGGCTCTAGCAGCTCCAGTGGTAAACCATTTTGTGCCGTTTATTTTCCACGTACCGTTATCAAGGATAGCTGTGGTTTGTAATTGGGTAGGATCAGAACTTGCAACATCGGGCTCAGTCATACCAAAACTTGGAAAGATTTCTCCTTGAACTAATGGTTCGAGATATTGATCGCGCCAGTGTGGAGAAGCAAATTCTCGAAGCATTATTGAATCTTGTAAAGAATGTGTACCCAGTGCCACCATTGCAAAAGAAGATCTGCCAATGACCTCATTTACATAAACGTATTCCATAAAAGGCATTCCACCTCCACCGATATCTTCTGGGTGTCCTAGTGCCCAGATTTTTTCGTCCTTTGCCAATTGCATTAACGAAACAAGCATTTCTCGTGCCTCGGGAGTACCCTTAGCTAACTCAGTTTCTTTAGGATAAATTTCACTTTCAATGAAATCTTTTACTTTTGCTCTTATTTTTGTCCAATCTTTACTCATAATTCTTATTTGTTTTTTAGTTGAGGAAATAATAAAACATCTCGGATAGATTCGGTACCAGTAATTAACATGGTTAATCGATCTATTCCAATACCAACTCCGGCACATGGTGCTAACCCATGCTCTAGAGCTTCTATGTAATCTTTATCAAAATGCATCGCTTCATTATCACCTGAGTCCTTTTTAGCGACTTGATCTTTGAAACGTTCTGCTTGTTCTTCAGGATCGTTTAACTCAGAAAAGCCATTAGCAATCTCTTTACCGTCTATAAAAAGTTCAAATCTTTCTGCTACTTCAGGATTTGCAGTTGAAGCTCTCGCTAAAGGTGAAACTTCAATTGGATATTCAGTAATAAAGGTAGGCTCTACAAGTTTTTCTTCGACCTTTGCTTCAAATATTTCATTTTTAATGATGGCTAATGAAGCCTTAGTATCCGTTTTTATTTTTTCTGTCTTGCAAAATTCTTTGAGCTTCTTAGCATCACTTAAGTCTTTTTTCTTCAGAGAAGTGAATTGCAATATTGCTTCATCCATAGTCAATTTATGAAAAGCTTTTTTAAATATATTTGTTTTATGAGACAGCGATTTTGTAATTGCTTTGAACATCTTTTCTATGAATTTTATTTGAAAATCGCTATCAACATAGGCGGTATAAAATTCCAACATAGTGAATTCTGGATTATGTCTTGTTGAAAGTCCTTCATTTCTAAAATTTCTATTGATCTCAAACACTTTTTCAAATCCACCAACAACCAATCTCTTCAAATATAATTCTGGTGCAACTCTTAAAAATAAATCCATATTCAAAGAGTTATGATGCGTAACAAAAGGCCTTGCTGTTGCTCCGCCTGGAATGGGATGCATCATAGGAGTCTCAACTTCGATAAAGTCATCATCCAGCAAGAAACCTCTAATGTTGCTTATTATTTCTGCTCTGGTTTTGAAGACTTCTAAACTTTCTGGATTGGTCAATAAATCTAGATAACGTTTGCGATAACGTATCTCGGTATCAGTTAAACCTAAGTGTTTTTCAGGTAATGGTCGCAAGGATTTGGTTAAGAGTTGTAATTTTTTGACATGTATTGAAAGTTCACCGGTGTTGGTTTTAAATACTGTTCCTTCTGCGCCGACAATATCTCCTAAGTCATAATTTTTAAATTCATCGTAGTTCGAAATTTCATCAGCTCTGATGTAAAGCTGAATTCTTCCAGAAAAATCTTGAATGGTTGTAAAACTTGCTTTACCCATCATTCTTCTAAGCATGATGCGTCCAGCAACTACTCCTTTTGCCTTTTTCTTTTCTAATTCTTCTTTTGAAAACTCATCAAAATCGTTTTTTAATTCTTGAGCTAGATGTTTTCTTTTAAAATCGTTTGGAAAAGCCTTATTAACTTCTCTTAGCTCAGCAAGTTTTTTTCGCCTTTCCTCAATTAAATGATTTTCTTCTTTATCTTGAGACATTATTCAATTCCCTGCTTTAAACTGGCTTCAATAAATAAATCTAAATTTCCATCGAGTACATCATTGCAGTTTCCTGTCTCTATGCCTGTTCTGAGGTCTTTAATTCTTGCCGAATCTAATACGTAAGACCTTATTTGACTTCCCCAACCAATATCTGCCTTTGATGCTTCTAAATTTTCCATTTCTTGCTGTTGCTTTTTTAATTCTATCTCAAAGAGCTTTGCTCGTAACTGCTTCATCGCACTATCTTTGTTTTTATGTTGCGATCTTTGTGTTTGGCACTGCACCACGACCCCTGAAGGCATATGAGTCAAACGCACTGCCGAATCCGTTTTATTGACATGTTGGCCTCCTGCACCACTAGCTCGGTAGGTATCGATTCGAATGTCTGCGGGATTTAAATCTATTTGAATATCATCATCTACTTCTGGTGAAACAAAAATTGATGCAAAAGAGGTATGGCGACGATTTCCAGAATCGAAAGGAGATTTTCTTACTAGTCGATGAACGCCTGATTCTGTTCTAAGCCAACCATAAGCAAACTCACCTTCAAATTTAATCGTAGCACTTTTAATTCCCGCAACCTCTCCTGGAGAGACTTCAATTAATTCGGTTTTAAAACCCTTGTTTTCGCCCCATCTCAAATACATCCGTAAAAGCATTTCTGCCCAATCCTGAGCTTCCGTCCCCCCCGAACCAGACTGAATATCAAGATAAGTGTTTGCTTGATCCATCTTTCCTGAAAACATTCTACGGAACTCCAAATCCGAAATTTTTTCTTCAACATTAAAAAGCTCCTCTTTTAATTGGTTTGCTTCTGATTCATCTTCGCTTAGCTCAAATAATTCATTCAGATCTTCTACAGAGTTATTTAATCCCTCAACCAAATCAACGAGTTTTTCTAAGGAAGCTTTTTCCTTGCCTAATTTCTGACTTTCTTCTTGATTGGACCAAACTTCAGGGTCTTGAAGTCTGGTGTTGATTTCGTCTAAGCGTTTTTTCTTTTCTTCAAAGTCAAAGGTACCCCCTTAGCTCAGCTAGAGACTTAGCAGCAACTTTGATTCTTTCACCTAAAGATAGTTCAACCATTTAATTAAGAACCTCCGAATTAAGATAATTATTCAGGTCCTCAAAATTATTTTCAAGCACTGAAAAAGTTTCTTCTTTAGTCATAATTTCCTTCAAGGAGCTTGGAGTATTTTCGTCTAAAATATCTAATTCTTTATTTATTGCATCTGGAAATTTAGCTGGATGTGCTGTGGCAAAGGTTACAACCTCTGAAAAGTCAAGATTGAGATCTTTGTTTCCCTTTATTGCTGTTGCAGTATGAGGGTCAAACAAAATATTTTCTGTTTCAAAACTTTTTACAATTGTTTCAACAATTTTTTTATCATCACAAGATGAGCTTTGAAAAAAAGCTTTCACTTCTTGCCAGATTTCATCGGATTGATTGAAATCAATAGATTTTGCAGGAAATGATGAGAAAGTATCGCTAAGCTTGGTACCATTTTTGTTGTAAATCTCAAATAATAATCTTTCAAAATTACTCGCTACAGAAATGTCCATAGATGGGGCAAGAGAAGCAGATGTTTCTTTTTTTTGATATACATCGTCAGAGAAAAGTCTGTGTAAAACGTCATTCTTGTTGGTTGCAATATTGATTCCTTTAAATGAAAGACCCATATTTTTTGCCGTCCAACCAGCATACGCATGTCCAAAGTTTCCAGAAGGGATAGAAGCTATATAGTCTTTTTTTAGTTGAAGTTTAGTGGAAAAAAAATAGACGCTTTGTGCCATGATTCTTGTCCAATTAATTGAATTGATTGATACAAACTTTACCTCTTCATTATTGTTTTCTATGAACATTTTTTTTACGTAATTTTGACAATCATCAAAATCGCCCTTCACTGCCAAAGGAAATACATTTTTTGCATTTGAAGTTGTCATTTGTCTTTGTTGCACAGGAGAAATCTTCTGATGGGGAAATAAAATGGCAATATCTATGTCTTCGAATTTTTTACATGCTTCTATGGCAGCAGAGCCTGTATCGCCCGAAGTAGCCCCAAGAACAACGATTTTCTTGTCTGTTTTTTCAGCAGCTTTATCTAATAAAGCCGCCAACAATTGCATAGCCACATCTTTGAATGCAAAAGTAGGACCATGAAATAATTCAAGGACATAGCCAATGTTTTTTGTTTCAACTAACTTTACAACTTCAGGAATAGTAAAAGACTCATAAGCATTTTTTACAACTTGCTCAAAGTCATCTTTTGATAAAAAACCTTCAACGTATGGATACAAAAGATGCGAAGCCAGATCTTGATAGCTTGCAGTTTCAAAATCAGCGATTTCTTCTTTAGAAAACTTTGGAAAATTTTCTGGCACATATAATCCACCGTCTTTTGCAGTACCTGATGTAAGCACATCAATAAAGTTTAGTGCTTCTGAATTTCCTCTAGTGCTGAAGTATTTCATTTTAGATATCTAGAATCCTAATATGAGTTAATGGTCCTGAAACCTCATCTAAAGCTTCTAATTCTGTGATGGTCTCTTGGATAGTAGTTTCATCAGAGTTACTCAGTACAATAACCAAGGGTATTTGATCGTCACTTCTCTCTAATTCCTTTTGAATAAGATTATCAATTGAGAGATCGTTGTTCGCCAACAAAGTAGAAATTTTTGCGACTACTCCGGGTTTGTCATTTACTTGAAGTTTTAGGTAACGATCACAGGAGAAATTATCAAAGCTCGAAGAAAGGTTTTGTTCTACAAATTTTCCATAATCAAAAATTTTTCCTCGTGCTATATCAATAACATCTGATAAGACCGAATTGGCAGTTGGCTTGGCTCCTGCACCTGGTCCGGAGTACATTGTGCCACCAACATTTTCAGCATTTACAAGCACTGCGTTATTTTCATTTTGGATTGAAGCTAAAAGCGAATCTGTTTTTACAAAAGCAGGAAAACTACCAAGAGTAATCTGGTCTTTGTTTTGTATGCCAACCGATAAAGGCTTCAAAACAAAATTTAATTGCTTGCCATAATCTATGTCATCGGGAGAAATTTTTTCGATTCCTTCGAAATAAACATTTTCCATTGAGGAGTTTTGAAAGAAGGAAAGTGTCGCTAGGATACTTGTTTTTTGTGCAGCATCTTGACCGGAAATATCAAAACTAGGGTCAGGTTCAGCAAACCCTTCCTTTTGAGCCAAAGTCAATGCAGCATCAAAAGAAAACTTTTCGTCAGCCATTTTAGAAAAAATAAAATTGGAAGTACCGTTTAATATTCCTGCAAAGGAATTTATCTGATTGCTAATTAATCCATCTCTAATGGTTCTAATGATTGGGATACCACCAGCTACGGAAGCCTCAAAACCGATGTGAACCTTATTTTCCTTTGCCAATTCAAAAAGTTCTTTTGAATGAGCAGCAATGAGAGCTTTATTTGCCGTGACAAAATGTTTTTTGTTTTTAAGTGCTGAAATAGCTAGTTTGTAAGCATCTTCAACTCCGCCAATCAACTCCACAACAACATCAACATCATCTGACTTGGATACTTCTTGAATATCACTAATAACTGAAATATCAGAGACACCGGCTACCTTGCCTTTTCTTGCGCCAATCAAAGATATTGAAATGTTCAAACCATAATTTTGATTTATAAGAGATTCCGAAGAAAGGATACTTTCAATAAAAGCTGAACCGACATTTCCAGTGCCGCATAAACCTATTTTTAAATTTTTCATTACAGATACTCTTTGAAGGCTTTTTTTATACCTCTGACTGCCTGGTTCGTTCTTTGTTCATTTTCAATCAAAGAAAATCTAACAAAGTCATCTCCATACTCTCCAAAACCCAGACCTGGAGAAACGGCAACTTTAGCCTTTTCCAATAAGAATCTAGAAAATTCCATAGACTTCATTTCAAACGATTCAGGAATTCTTGCCCAAACAAACATAGTTGCTTTGGGTTTTTCAATGCTCCAACCAAATGAATTTAAGCCATCACAAAGTACATCCCTTCGAGATTTATAAGTTTGGCAAATCTTTTCTACTTCTTTATCGCCATTATTCAAAGCTTCTATTCCAGCTACCTGAATGGGTGTGAAGTGACCGTAATCAAAATAAGATTTTAATCTTGCTAATGCAGCTATAAGTTCTTTGTTGCCACAACAAAATCCTAAACGCCATCCTGGCATATTGTAGCTTTTTGAAAGAGTATAAAACTCAACAGCTATATCTTTTGCCCCTTCTACTTGAAGAATTGAAGGAGCTTCATAACCATCAAAACAAAGATCGGCATAAGCTAAGTCATGAACAACCCAAATGTTATGCTCTTTAGCAATGGCGATAACTTCTTTAAAAAAATCTAAATCTACACAACTCGTTGTTGGGTTGCTTGGAAAATTAATTAGCAACATTTTAGGTTTTGGAAAAGAATTTTTTATTGCATCTTTTAAACTTTTAAAGAAATCAATGCCTGGTCCGATTGGTACATGGTGAATATCCGCTCCAGCAATTACAAAACCAAAAGGATGTATTGGATAAGCTGGATTTGGTACCAAAATTACGTCTCCTTTATCCATTGTGGCAATGGCTAAATGACTCAAGCCTTCTTTAGAACCAAGAGTGGCTATTGCCTCTTCTTCGGGATCCAATACAACATCAAATTTTCTAGCATACCAATCGGTTATAGCCTGTCTTAATTTAGGTATACCTTTTGATTGAGAGTACCGATGGGTATCGGGTCGCATGACAACTTCTTTAAGCTTCTCGACAATAAAATCAGGAGTTGCGCCGTCGGGATTTCCCATTCCAAAATCAATAATATCCTCGCCCCTTCTTCGAGCTGCCATTTTAAGTTGGCCAATTTCCTCGAAAACATAAGGAGGTAGTCGATCTATTGAAGAAAAGTTTTTATCCATAGTTATTTTTTTAAAAAATTCAATATCTCCTCAGCAGAGTGATAACCTGCTAATAAGAAACCATTCTCAAGAATTATAGTAGGAGTTCCTCGGGCATTAAATTCTTTGGCTAAATTATAATGTTTTGAAACAATTTTTTTAGTGCAATCATCGCTTTTGATAGTTTTTCCAAGTTTTAAAGTCGTCAAACTTACTTGAGGATCGTTCGAACACCAGGCAGTCTTCATTTTTTGATAAGTCTCACTTTCCAAACCTTCTCTTGGATATGCTAAATAATTAACTTGTATGCCCTTTTCCAGATAGTTTGTGATTTCAGAATGCAATTTTCTACAATATCCACAATCAACATCAGTAAAAACATAGATGTCTGTTTTCTTTTCCTTAGGCTCAAAAGTAATAAACTCACTTGGATTTATTTCAAGTATTCTATTAATTCTTTTCTTAGAATCTCGCATGTCTGAAAAATTTATCAAAGAGTTTTTTTCGATTTGATAAAGATCGCCATTGATGATGAATTCACCATCTGCTGTTACATAAAACAAAGATCCGTCAGATAATTCGACCGAAAAAAAGCTTGGGGAATAAGTATCTTCAACTGTATCTACCGATATCTGGTCAGGAACAATTTCATTTAATTTAGCTTTTATTTCGTCTTTATCTAAAACAAAACTCTCCAAAGAAAATAACAAAACAATAAACCTAAAAAAAATCATATCCTAGCCTCGTGGGTGGTGCTCAGTATGAAGTCTTTTCAGTCGTTGTCTAGCAACCTCAGTGTAAATTTGCGTTGTATTTAAGTCGCTATGTCCGAGTAAAAGTTGTACCACTCTTAAGTCAGCTCCATTATTTAAAAGGTGGGTTGCAAAAGCATGTCTAAGTACGTGCGGTGAAATTTTATCTGGCTCAAAACCTGAGGCCAAACAATAGTGTTTTATCCTATGCCAAAAGGATTGCCGAGTCATTCTTTGTCCTCTTGTTGATAAAAATAAAAAGTCAGAGTGTCTTTTATTGAGAAGATTTTTCCTTGAAGAGGAAATGTACACTTCTAATAGACCAATAAGCTGATCGCCCATTGGAACTAATCTTTCTTTTTGGCCTTTTCCAATTACTCTGATCACTCCTTGGCGCAAGTTAATATTTAACAATTCTAAATTTGTTAATTCTGATATTCTCAACCCACAAGAATATAAAGTCTCAATCATAGTTTTATCTCTAAGTCCGATATCTGTCTTTTCATCAGGTGCAGCTAACAATGCTTCTACTTCTTTTTCTGAAATGGATTTGGGAATGGACTTTAATAATTTTGGCGTTTCTACCTCGCTTGAGGGATCATTTGGAATAATGGATTTAAAGACCAAATAGCGGAAGAAAGATTTTAATGAAGAAAGTTTTCTGGCAACTGTTTTACTTCCTAACCCTTTTTGAAAAAGAAAAGACAAATAAGATAGGATTTCTTTTTTAGAAGTTTTTATATAACTAAGGTTATTTTTTTCAAGCCATGAGGAAAATTGCTCAAGATCACTTCTATATGAGTCTAATGTATTTTGACTCAATCCCTTTTCAATCCAGATATTATCGATAAAGGCATCAAGAATTTGCCTATCCGAATCACTCATTATGAGATTATACTTTTTCTTTTATTCTTGCGGATCTTCCAGAGCGTTCTCTTAAGTAATAAAGTTTAGATTGCCTAACCTTACCTTTCCTTTTAACTTTAATAGATTTTATTAATGGACTGTGAGTTTGAAATGTTCTCTCAACGCCAACGCCACTGGAAATTTTTCTTACTGTAAAAGCGGAATTAAGACCTCTGTTTTTGATGCCAATTACTAAACCTTCAAAAGGTTGGGTTCTCTCTCGGTCTCCTTCTTTAACTACAATCTCAACCAAAACAGTATCCCCTTGGTTAAAATCGGGGATGTTATCTTTGAGTTGTGCTGCCTCTACAACTTGGACAGATGTTCTTTTAGTGCTCATTACTGTTACTGCTTACCTACAAGGAGAGGAATTCTATCAGATTATTACTCAAGTTCATCAAAAAATTCTTCCAAAAGAGCTTTTTCTTCAGATGATAATTTGATTTTTTCTAGAAGATCTTTTCTTCTCGAAGCGGTAATTCCTAGCATCTGTTTTTTTCGCCATTGTTCTATAACCGCATGATTTCCAGATAATAATTCTTTTGGCACATCGCCTAATTTCATTTTTTCAGGCCTGGTGTATTGAGGATATTCTAATAGTCCTCCGGAAAAAGATTCTTGCTCAAGAGATGCATCGTCTCCTAAGACTCCCTCAATATTCCTTGCGATAGCGTCAAATACTACCAAAGCTGGTAGCTCTCCACCGGAGAGAACATAATCACCAATGCTAATCTCGTCATCCACATAATGATCAATGATTCTCTGATCAATTCCTTCATAACGACCACAAATGAATATTATATTTTTCTCTAAAGCCAGAGTTTCAGCAGTTTCTTGAGTAAATGGCTTGCCTTTTGGAGATAAATAAATAATTTTGCTTTCTGATCTTTCAAATTTAGAAGTTGCATCCTCAATGGCTTTCATTAAAGGTTCAGACTTCAAAAGCATTCCCGGACCACCGCCATAAACTTTGTCATCAACCCTTTCTTTGGTCTTAAGATAATCTCTAGGATTTATCGTTTCAAAAGAGATTAAAGACTTTTCGATAGCTCTTTTGGTTATGCTTTCTTTTAATGAAGACCTTATGATTTCGGGAAACAAGGAAATAAAAGTAAAATTCATTTAAATATCCCAATCTACATAAATGCTTGTTTTTGTTACCTCCAGAATTACTTGCTTCATGATAAAAGGAATCAAAATATCTTCTTGATAAGGATTTTTAATTATTAGCACATCATTAGAGCCTGTTTCCATAAGAGAATGGACCTTGCCTAAGATTTTTTCTGAACTTCGAATAATTACTTCTAAACCAATTAGATCATTCCAATAAAACTTATCCTCTGTTTCAGGTAAAGCTGATTTAGGAATAAATATTTCCCTGCCTTTAAAAGTTTCTTCAGCCTCCTCAAGAGAATTGCAGTTATTCAAGAAAATAATTAAATTTTTGCCGGAAGTAGTTATTTTTTTTACTTGCAATTCAACAAATTCGGAACCCTCTTTCATAAAGAAAGAGTTGTAAGATTTTATATTTTCAGAAGGTCTTGTGAAGGAATTTAATTTGATACTTCCTTTAAGACCAATTGGACGGCCAAAATTTCCTACCAAAATGAAATCATCATCTTGGTAGGTCATTTTGATAATTTACTTATCGTCTTTAGAGTCGTCAGATGTGAATGCGTCTTTGACAGCATCAACTGCATCACCGACTGCATCAACTGCGCCTTCAGCTACATCTTTCACAGCATCAACTGCATCTTCAACAACATCTTCAGCAGTTTCGACAACGTCTTCAACTACATCAGCTGCGCCTTCAGCTACGTCTTTTACTGCTTCAACTGCATCTTCAGCAACATCAACTGCAGTTTCGACAACGTCTTCGGCAACATCGACTGCGCCTTCAGCTACGTCTTTTACTGCTTCAACAACATCGCCTTCAGCAAGATCGCCTGCCACTTCTTTTGCAGTGTCAACAACATCGCCAGCTACATCGGCTGCGCCTTCGGCAACATCTTTAACGGCATCAACTGCATCTCCAACAACATCTTCAGCAGTCTCTACAACATCCCCAGCTACATTAGCAGCTCCTTCAGCTACGTCTGTTACTGCTTTGGCAGCGTCTCCAACAACATCTTCTGCAGTTTCTACTACTTCTTCAGCAACATCAACTGCGCCTTCAGCTACATCTGTTACAGCTTCAGCAGCGCCTTCGGCTACGTCTTTTGTCCCTTCTGCAACCTTATCGATAATATCTTCGGTTTTTTCCATTAGATTATCCTCATTATTTGATTGGTTATTATTATTGGTACTTTTTGGTTCTATATTTTCTGTCTCAGCCGAGACTTCTTCTCCTTCGAGAGAACTTTCTTCAGTTTCTGCTTCAGAGGCTGAAGATTTTTTCTTTTCAAGTTTCACTAACCTGAGCTTTTCTTTCTTTGCAATTAATTGGTTGAAATCTTCTGTTGAAAGTTTTGATTCTTTTATCAAAGTCTTAACTCTCTCGGTAACTTGTGCGCCTTTACTGACCCAATAATCTAATCTTTCATGATCTATGTTTAGTCTGTCATTTTGAGCAGAGGCAATAGGATTAAAAAAGCCCACCCTTTCGATGTATTTACCATCTCTAGCTCTGCGTGAATCCGCGACTGTAATATGAAAATAGGGACGCTTTTTGGCGCCTCCTCTAGCTAGTCTTATAGTTACCATAAATTTCTTTGAGATGCGTATTCTAAGTAATTTAATTTTGTATTCAAGTAAAACCTTCCTATAATTATAAAAAAATGCAAACTATTCTCATAATTCCTACAATTGGCTGACGTTAATCCCTGGATGCTGTTTTCAAGCATCGTTTTTCTGCTATTTCTCTCTGCTTTTTTCTCTGGAGTAGAAACGGCTATGATGTCCTTAAATAGGTATCGTCTTAAACATTTGGTTAAAGAAAATGATAAAGGAGCTATTAGAGCAGACAAACTTTTAAAAAGACCTGATAGATTGCTTGGAGTTATTCTCATAGGGAATAATTTTGTAAATATTCTTGCAGCTTCACTTACGACTGTCCTTTGTTTAAATGTATTTGGAGACAGTGGCGTTCTAATTGGTTCTATCGTCTTAACATTAATAATTTTAGTATTTGCTGAAATCACTCCGAAGACTTTTGCAGCTTTGAATTCAGAAAAAGTTGCCCTTCCAGCATCTCTAATCCTTAAATACCTGCAAAAAATACTCAGGCCTTTGGTGTTATTTGTTAATTTCTTTTCAAACTTTTTTATGAGGCTATTGGGGACAAAAGAAACAACAATCAATGAAGATTTATCACCTGAAGAGTTAAAGAGTGTTTTGGAAAACTCTGGAGATCTAATTCCCAAGAAATATCAAGACATGTTAATCAGTGTTTTGGAGCTAGATAAAGTTTCTGTAGATGAGGTCATGACTCAAAGAAGTGAAGTAATTGGTATTGATATAAATCAGCCAATAGAAAAGATTCTGAGTAACCTTCAAAATAATCAAAAAGATTTTTTGCCTGTCTATAACGAATCTCTCGACGATCTAAGAGGAGTAATAGATCTTTATGGAATCACTTCTTTTCTTTCAAATGAAGACAAATCAATTGAAAGTTTAATTGAATCTTTAGATGAAGCTTATTTCATTCCAGAAAATACTCCTTTAAGCACACAACTTTTCAATTTTCAAAAAAATAAAAAGACGGTTGCTGTAATTATTGACGAATATGGTTCTGTTAAGGGGTTGGTTACGATTAAAGATGTACTTGAAGAAATTGTTGGTGAGCTTGCTACGGATATCGATAGAGAGACTTTAGAAATTATGGAACAAAAGGATGGTAGTTATTTAATTGACGCTTCGATTCCCTTGAGAGAGCTAAACAAAAAACTAAATTGGCAGCTTCCGATAAATGGAGCTAAAACCTTAAATGGATTGATTATTGATCAAGTTGAAACAATTCCTGAAAACAATATCAAAATAGAAATAGACAATTACGCTGTTGAAACTGTATTGATCAGAAATAATATGATAAAAATCGCAAGAGTTCTTCAAATAAAACAAGAAAATGAAGAACTCAGCGAAGATTGACTTAGATATAAAAAACTAAGCCAGAAAAAATAATAGTTAAGATAAAGCTTGAAGTTATAACTGATCTTACAGATGCAATAACAGGAAACATTTTTCCATAAATTGCATTCAATTCAATGAATAGTACCGCAGCTACAACAATCCAAAAATCATAACCTAAATAACCTGCAATGGGTCCCCCTGCAGCAGATTGATCAATTAAAAGATAGGATTTTGGGTAGGAAGCTGTTCCACCATGAGCTGAAGAAACCATGAAATAAAGCATTGGCAAAGAAAGTAAAGTATTTGTTCTCGAAGCCAGACCAGCTTTAGCTCCAGCAGCTGCTGCATCTCCTTCTTGAAGGCCGATAACAATCTTTTGATTACGCCAAATGATTCCCCAAACGTTCAACATCATAATGATTCCCATTAATGACCCTAAAGTTACAGCTGTTGTAATCGCTCGTTCTTGAACATACAAAAGGTACAAACCTGTTAAAAAAGTTAAAAAAGCAGCCCATCTAAACCACCAAAGCGCATTGGGCGCTAATTTTTTCATAACATCAGATTTTGCATCTGGATCAGCTACTTTTACATATTCAGTTTGAACAAAATTAAAGTAGTAGAGCAAACCTATCCAGGCAATACCTACAACAATATGTCCCCATCTAAATAATACGTTGTATAAATATATTTCCATTTCATCTCCTAAAAGATATATATTACTTTTTAGATTATGCTTTACAAACAAAGCCTATTTTTTAGAAAGGAGAATTAAACAATATGCAAGAGAACGAATTTAAAGTATTTAATTTAGAAATGGAAAGAATCTCAGTATTCTATGGTCTTTTTTTGATCGCTTGGGGCGTGATTATCTCTTTTGTTTCTCAAAGTGATTCAATAACTTCATACATACCTTCTTTTTTGGGGTTACCTATTCTTTTGTTTGGATATTTAACTTTAAGGTTTCCTGAAAAGAAGAAAATATTCATGCACATAGTTGTGCTGCTTGGAATAATCATCTTTCTAGGTGGTCTCGATATATTTAGAAACTTATCAACTTTATTTGACTCTTTTTGGGCAGACTTATCTAAGTTAATGCTCTTAATAACCGGTCTTATATTCTCCTATTGGAATATAAAATCTTTTATTTTTGTAAGAAAAAATAGAAATTTAGAGAATTGAAATAACCTTACCAATTATATTTCCGTTTGGATGCAATGTTGAACAAACAGGAGAATCTGTTTTTAAGTTATCGCTTTTAACTTTAAAGTAATTTTTCCTTATAGAACTTACTCTTTTAACGACTGTTCCATAAGTAGTGTCTTTTAAAACGACTATATCGTTTTTATTTATCTCTACAAGATCAGACGTAATTACTATGTCACCGCTTTGCAATGAAGGAGACATACTCTCGCCTTTAATCTTAAAATATTGAAACATTAGTACAAATTTGGAACCACCATTTCTAAGGCTGGTGGATAAGGAGCTGTAACTCTTGAGGTCTCCACTTCTTTAGTTTTCCAAAATATTTCACTGAATTCGTTCACCAAGCTGACGAGTTTTTCTGCATTTTCTCTTGCGAGACTTTGTTTGCATTTAGAACCTTGAAGCATTATCGAATGAACAAGAGAATGTATATCTGGAAAAGCCTCAATTTGCGGGTCCTTAAAATAATCTCCCCAAATGATTCTAGTCTCGTCTTTCACTATTCGAGCTTGATTCTCTTTTTCAAGGGTTAGTCTTGCTAATTCAGCACAATCTTCAGATTTTGAGGAGTCGAGTTTCTTTTCTTCTATTATGTCAATGATCCTGACAACTGTGAGAGCAGCAATTTGAATGACTATTGGGTCATAAATTTTACAAGGAATATCACAATGCGCTAAAGCTTCTTCAATTTTCATTTATTATTTCTCCATAAACTTCTCACCAACAAAAAGGTGAAAAATATTAAAATTAGTGTTCCTTCTAAGTGGAAGTGAACTAAATTATCCCCAGAATGTGCAAAGCTTAAACTGGGTAAGCTAAAAAAAAAGTAAAAAAATTTTCTCATCGATTAATTATAGGTCATGTAAAAAAAATAGGGGCTAAAAGCCCCTATTTTTATATATTTATTTGATTATTACATCATTCCATCCATACCACCCATTCCTGGTGGCATTCCTCCAGGCATGCCTCCACCGGCATTATCCTCAGGAATGTCTGAAACCATTGCTTCAGTGGTAATCATCAAACCAGCTACAGAACCTGCTGCTTGAAGAGCAGTCCTTGTAACTTTAGCAGGATCTAGAATACCCATTTTAATCATATCACCATATTCAGATGTAGCTGCATTAAAACCATGGTTGCCTTTTTCTGATTTGATTTTATCAACAACAACCGATGCTTCCTCACCTGCGTTGAGAACGATTTGTCTAATTGGTGCTTCCATTGCTTTTAAGGCAATTGAGATACCTATGTTTTGGTCTTCGTTATCTCCTTTGAGACCCTCCGATGACTGTAATGCTCTGATCAAGGCAACTCCTCCACCTGGAACTACGCCCTCCTCGACAGCTGCTCTAGTTGAATGTAAAGCATCTTCAACTCTAGCCTTCTTTTCTTTCATCTCAATCTCTGAACCTGCGCCAACTTTAATTACAGCAACTCCTCCAGCTAACTTAGCTACTCTCTCTTGAAGTTTCTCTCTATCATAATCTGATGAAGTTTCTTCAATTTGAGCTCTAATCTGGTTAACTCTGCCAGAAATGTTGTCTTGAGAACCAGCACCATCAATCACTGTAGTATTTTCTTTTGACAGAACTACTTTTTTGGCTGTTCCTAAAGACTCGATAGTCGCTCCTTCTAAGTTAAGACCAACTTCTTCAGAAATTACTGTGCCTCCGGTAAGAATTGCAATATCTTCCAACATAGCCTTTCTCCTGTCTCCAAAACCTGGTGCTTTACAGGCAGAAACTTTTACAACACCTCTCATGTTATTAACAACTAAGGTTGCCAAGGCTTCTCCTTCAACATCTTCTGCAATAATAAGAAGGGATTTTCCAGCTTTTGCTACAGCTTCTAACAAAGGCAAGAGTTCTCTGATATTGGAAATTTTCTTATCGTGAAGAAGAATCATAGGATCTTCTAATTCGGTAATCATTTTATCTTGGTTGTTTATAAAATATGGAGAAAGGTAACCACGATCAAACTGCATTCCTTCAACAACTTCTAATTCGTTTTCAATACCACTAGCTTCTTCGACAGTTATAACGCCTTCTTTTCCAACTTTTTCCATAGCTTCAGCAATGATATCTCCAACCTCGCCGTCACTATTGGCGGAAATAGTTCCAACTTGAGCTATAGCAGTGCTGTCGGCACAAGGCTCAGACATACTTTGAATGCTTTCGACAGCTTTTGTTACTGCCTTGTCTATACCTCTTTTGAGATCCATGGGATTGAAGCCAGCCGCAACAGATTTTAAGCCTTCATTAACAATTGCTTGGGCAAGAACAGTAGCTGTGGTAGTTCCATCGCCGGCTGCATCTGAAGTTTGCGAAGCAACTTCTTTAACCATTTGAGCACCCATGTTTTCAAATTTATCTTGAAGCTCGACTTCTTTAGCTACAGAAACTCCATCTTTTGTTACTGTAGGAGCTCCAAAAGATTTATCTAAAACTACGTTTCTTCCTTTAGGGCCTAGTGTCACTTTTACTGCGTCAGCAAGTACATTGACCCCGTCAAGCATCAACTGTCTAGCTGAATCACTAAATTTTACGTCTTTTGCCATTTTTTACCTCGTATTAAAAAAATATGTAATTGTTTACTTTGAAACCGTTCCAAGAAGATCGCTTTCACTGAGAATTAATAATTCTTCACCATCAACTTTAATAGTATTACTTCCTGCGTATTGGCCAAAAACAACTGTGTCTCCGACACTTACTGGAACTTCAACTTTTTCTCCTGAATCAAGAACTCTTCCTGGTCCAATGGCTAACACTTCGCCTTGGGAAGGCTTTTCAGCTGCAGAACCAGGCAAAACAATACCTCCTGAAGTGGTTTCTTCCTCTTCACTTCTTCTTACAAGAAGTTTGTCTCCTAATGGATTAAATTTCATATTAGCACTCCTTAAAAATAACTTAACAAATATGAGATGCGCATTCTATTAAACGAATGCTTAATTAACAACACTTATTTATTTATGATCTTTAGCTCTTTTTTCAAGGAAAAAAATAAAAAAAATTGCAAAAGTTATACCTAGAATGTCTGAAACAAAATCAAAAATACTGCCGGTTCTATAGTTTAAAAAAGTTTGGACAATTTCAGTAAACAAAGCATACAAAATACAAAAAATTAGCGCGTAATTCCTTTTAAATCTGCCAACTACTAAAAAGATAGTCATTAAGAAAAAAATGGAAAAATGTGCAATTTTATCTGAGTGAGGAAAAATTTCTGGACCATCATCATCGAAAGGAGCAAAAAATAAATACAAGGAAATTAAAAATAAAATATAAAAACTATTTAACCATCTATTTAAATATAGACTTCTATTCAAAACCCAGTTCCTGTCTTTTTTTATGGGCCATAATCGAAAAGATGATTGCCGGAATTCCAAGTAAAGCGCAAATTATGAAAAACTCGTGAAACCCCGTGTTATCGACAATTATTCCTGAACTTCCTGAAACAATCCTTGGAGGCACTGAAACCAATGCCACTAAAAAAGCAAACTGTGTAGCGGTAAAACTTTTCGAAACAATTGTACCGAGAATAGTAACGCCCATCACATTTACAAATCCCTGGGTAAAGTTATCTAAAGTGATCGTAACTATCAAGAAATTTACATCATGACCGATCATGTTCAGATATATAAAAGGAAGATTTGTTAAAGGAGTTAGAATAGCTCCTGCAACCAAGTTTTTTGAAAGGCCAAAACGATAGACTGAGGCTCCAGCAAATAGACCTCCCAAGATAGTCATGATAAGTCCATAAAAATTAGTTATTTCAGCAACTTCAATTTTTGTAAATCCTGTTTCTCTGTAAAACGGCATAGCCATTGGACCTAGAAACATATCGCTCAGTCGATAAGTAAATATTAAAAGAAGTAAAAGCAGTAGATGGTTCTTATATCTCAAATAAAGGTCTTTTAAAGGAGCTAAAAAAGAATCTTCAAACCATTCAAGAGGTTCCTTAAAAAAATCTTTTGGCGGTCTAATCTCTCTAGTTGGTTCTCTTATGAGTATTAAAAAAATAAAAGACAAAAAGATTACAATTATGCCAATCATTTGGTAAGCAAAGCTCCACCCAAATATTTCAGCTAGGTAAAAAGTTGCTACCCCAGAAAGCAAAATAGCTCCAACTCTCCAGCCAATAACAAAAACTGCTGATGCCTCACCTAACTCTCTTTTTTCAACAAGTTCAATTCTTAATGCATCAGCACATATATCTTGTGTGGCAGAAAAAAATCCAATTGCAAGAATTAAATAAACAAAAATATTTAAACTTTCTTTAGGCTCAACAAAACTAATTGATAATATGATTAAACCGGTTACAAACTGAGATAAAAACAACCATGACTTTCTTTGTCCTAAACTATGAAGTCCTGGAATTTTTAAACGATCTACTAAAGGAGCCCAAAATACTTTAAAGGAATAAATTAAAAAAACTAAAGAAAGCAGACCAATAGTAGATTTTTCAATACCCTCTTCTGATAACCAATAATTCAGTGGGTCCATTAATACGCCATATGGCACTCCTGAGATAAAACCCAAACATAAAATTACTAAAATTTGAGGACTTAAATAATTCCTCAAAGAATCTATAAAAGTCATTTTTAGTCTCTAAAATTTTGAAATTGCAGAGGAATATTGAAATTTTGTTCTTTTATTAATGTGATTACAGCTTGAAGATCATCTCTTTTCTTCCCAGATACTCTTACGGAATCTCCTTGGATAGAGCTCTGTACTTTCATTTTTTTTGATTTTATTAGTGCATTGATTTCTTTTCCTATTTCACTAGAAATACCTTGAACAAGTTCAATATTTAGTGAGGCTGAATTGTTGGCTTCATGAGTATCACCTATTTTTAAACTTTTCAAATCAATTTTACGTTTACTTAAATTTTCTTTGAGAATTGGGATAATTTGATCCAATTGAAAAGACTCATTAGCAGAAACTTTAATTTCGTTCTCTTGCAAAGCAACATTGGCATTTGCATCTTTGAGATCGTATCTATTGGTGATAACTCTATTAGTTTGATCTATTGCGTTTGATAACTCATGATTATCAATTTTGGATTCAATATCAAAAGACGGCATTTAACTATTTTATCTTATCTTCGACCAATCAAAAAAGGGTCCAGGATCACTCTTTCTTCCTGGTGCTATTTCAGAATGACCTACGATATTTTCTTTATTTATCTTTGGAAAAGAGTTACATAAAGTTTCAATAAGCTCATTTAAAGAAATATATTGATTATCTTCAAAGGGAGTATTGTCACTGCCGATGAGTTCAACGCCTAGTGAAAAATCATTGCAATTCTCTTGATTTCTAAAAGAGGATACGCCTGCATGCCAAGCTCTGTCATAAACCGATACAAATTGATAAATCTTTCCAATTCGATCAATTACAAAGTGGCTAGATACTTTTAGGCCTCTTATCTCTTGAAAAAACTTGTGAGTCTCGAAATCAAGTTCATTCATGAAGAATTTTTTAACATTTTCAGGCTCAAAATTTTCTGGAGGCAAACTAATATTGTGAATGACAATAAGTTTTATATCAGTATTTTTTGGTCTTTGATCAAAGTTTGGAGATATATGTTTTTCAGCTTTTATGAGCCAACCTTTTTTATTGATCATTACCCATCTTTTCAGCCAATATTTCGCCTGTAGCTGCGCCTAAAGTCCAACCTAAATGACCGTGTCCTGTATTGTAAAATATCCCTTTAACTTTACTTTCAAATATTAAAGGCATCATGTCAGGTGTCATAGGTCTCAAACCAGCCCAGGGCGTATAGTTTTCTGTACTTACAGAAGGAAAATATTCTCTTACCCAATTAAGCAAAGGACGGATTCTATCTTGTCTAATATCTTTATTCTTTCCTGCTAATTCTGCAGTTCCTGCCACCCTAAGTCTGTTACCAAGTCTACTAGAAACAATTTTTACCGGATCATCCAATAAAGATACTTGGGGGGCAGCTTGTTGAGAAATCATATCATCGAGATAGATGGTCACACTATAACCTTTGACGGGATAAACTCTCATGCCATCACCTAATATATCTGCAAACTTTTGAGTTTCAACGCCGGCACAAACTGCAACTTGATCAAAAACATAACCTTTTGAATTGGCTTGGTCTGTAGCAGATAAAATTACTTTATCTTTATCTTTGTAGATTGTCTCTATTTCGGTATTGAAAAAGGTTTCAACACCATATTTTTCTTCTAGAGTTTTGATCATATTTGTACAGAATTTATGAATATCGCCACTCGCATCAGATTTTGTATAAATCCCTCCGACTATTTTCTTTTCGTTGCTAGCAGATTTAAATGCAGGTTCCAAATCTTCAATTTCGTCTAAAGATAATGCTTCCCATTCCATACCTTCCTGATCCAACCATGAAGCTTTATCTGCTGCGGAGCTGAATTCTTTCTCATCGTTATAAAAGTGCAGGATACCTTTCTTTAAAAGATCAAACTTTATACCCTCATCATCTGCAATATTGAAGTAAATTTCTCTTGCCCTTTTTGCTAACTCAATAGTCTGTTGAGTATTAGATTTGTGTTTGCCATTAAATGTAGCAAGCAAAAAACCAATCATCCATTTGTACTTTTGAATGCTAGGTGAAGGATTGAATAAAAGTGGAGCGTCTTTTTTGAACATCCACTTTATGCCATTAAGTATGTTTTTTGTAGTATTCCAAGTTTCTGAATTACTTGCGCTTAACTGGCCTCCGTTGGCATAGCTTGTTGCCATGGCAGGATACCTTCTAGAATCAATTAAAGTGACTTTGTAACCTTTTTTTGCAAGAGAATATGCAGTTGTTATTCCGGCGATACCAGCACCAATGATGGCAATATCACTTTTCATCTAAGTTCTTTTGGTAATTTGAAAGATATATTTTCTTGAAGCCCTTCAATTTCTTCAACTACGGAAAATCCATAATCTTTACAGTAAGAAATTATCTCTTTGACAAGTTCTTCTGGAGCAGAAGCTCCCGAAGTAATTCCTAATTTAGTTGCACTTTTTAATGATTTTTCAGAAAGTTGAGAAACATGATCTACTAGACAAGATTTAGTACCCATAAGCTCAGCAAGTTCTTTCAGTCTATTTGAATTTGAACTATTTTCTGAACCAACAACAATTATGAAATCTGTTTCCAATGCAAGCTGTTTCACAGCATCTTGGCGATTTTGTGTTGCATAACAGATATCATCTGCATTTGGTGATTTAATTTCAGGAAATCTTTTTTTTAGAATATCTATAATTTGCTCTGTGTCATCAACTGAGAGTGTTGTTTGAGTCACTAAGGCTAAGTTAGATGGCTGAGAAATATTTATGCTTTTAGCATCATTTTCATCTTCAACGAGATATATTTTCCCTATACTTTTTTTTGGAAATCTACCAAGAGTTCCCTCTACTTCAGGATGATTTTTATGACCTATCATAATAACGTCCTTTCCCTGTTGAGCATATTTAATTACTTCCATGTGTACTTTAGTTACAAGAGGGCAAGTAGCATCGAAGAAATTTAAATTATATTTCTTTGCTTGGGATTCCACATTTTCGGATACACCATGCGCTGAAAAAATTGTTACAGATCCTTCAGGAACTTCTTCGAGATTATCAACAAACCTAGCTCCACGAATTTTTAAATCTTGTACTACCTTTCGGTTATGTACAACTTCATGTCTCACATAAACAGGCGGTCCAAATTTATCCAAGGCAATATTTACAATGTCTATAGCTCTATCAACTCCAGCACAAAAGCCTCTAGGATTGGCTAACTTGATGATCTTACTTTGCATTAGGTTTTTGAACTAAAAAGGAGTCAATAATTAATAAAATTATACCTAATGTCACGAAGCAGTCAGCTAAATTAAATACATAGGGGTTAAATGTTATATCAATAAAATCTACAACATAGCCTCTTGTAATTCTATCTAGAAGATTTCCTAACCCTCCTGCAAGAATTAAGCTCCAAAAGACTCTTTCTTTGAAAAGAATTTCTTTGAATACAAGATTGGTAAAAATTGCCAAAAGAAGATAAAAACAAATTAAAGAAATTAACAAAATAAATATCAATCCTAAGTTAAGAGAAGCATCGTTAAATAAATTAAAAGCGCCACCAAAATTTTTTATAAAAGTGAAGTTTAGGTATGGAAGTATTTTTGTAGACTCATAAAGATTAAAATTTGCCTCAATTAGGTATTTTGAGAATTGATCAAAAAATACCAAAGAAAAAATCAACGAAGTCAGAAAGAATAATTTTTGTGGTTTAAAAAAACTTCCTTTTTTCACCCTCGCCCTCAACGTTTTCTATGCACCTTGGGCATAGATTTGAATCTAAAATCTTTTTGAGATTTCCCACATGGTGCCAGCAACGATCACATTTTTCTTTATCAGAGGGTTTTACTTCAATTGAAATAGAAGATTGACTTTCGTCATCGGTTACCTCCAAGGAAGCATCTGAAACAATTAAAAGAAATTTCAATTCATCAATACAAGGACTTAATCTTAAGAAGGTCTCAGAGTTACATGAGATTTTTACTTCAGCATCTAAAGAGGAACCAATAATTCCATTATTTCTTTTATCTTCCAAAAGCTTATTTGCTTCAATTTTTATTTGATTTAGCACTTTCCAAGATTCTTCGTCTAAAGTTAGAGATATATTTTCTGAAGCTGATGAAAAACTTTCAAGAAAAATAGACTTTTTGTCTTTATAAAACTCTCTGAAAGCCTCTTCTGCTGTGAAACTTAAGATTGGGGCAATCCATAACAACAATTTGTCCAATAGGCTTTTTATTGTCTCTTGGGCTGAAATTCTAGCAATACCTGATTTTTTTGAGGTATATAGTCTGTCTTTTAGAATATCTAGATAAAAACTTCCCAATTCGTTGGTACAAAAATTTAGAACTTTTTGATAAACCAAATGAAACTCGTAATTTGAATAATCTTCAATAATTTCGTTTTGGAGTTTTTCTGCCTCTTTAAGAATCCACATGTCTATTTCCACTCTTGAATCTAAACTAACTTTTTGCTGATGATCAAAATCATATAAATTAGATAACAAAAATCTAATCGTATTTCTGATTCTTCTATAAGAATCCGCTGTTCTATCGAGGATTTCATCTGAAAAATAAATTTCATTTCTAAAATCTGATGAAGCTACCCATGCCCTCAGAATATCTGCTCCTTTCTTGTTCCAGACTGATTGAGGTGAGACAGTGTTACCCAGAGATTTAGATTGTTTTTTTCCTTCGCCATCAACTACAAATCCATGTGTGAGAACTGATCTATACGGAGCTTCGTTATTAATAGCCATACCAGTTAATAAAGATGACTGGAACCACCCCCTGTGTTGATCTGAACCTTCTAAATATAGATCAGCAGGATAAGATAAGTTTTCTCTTTGTTCTAAAACACAATGATGAGTGACGCCAGAGTCAAACCAGACATCTAAAATATCAGAAGATTTTTCATATAACTCATGGTCATCAATTAACGAACTTGGTTCCATGTCATACCAAGCTTGGATACCTATTTTTTCTACCTCATGCGCAACTTTTTCTATGATTTCTAGAGTTTTGGGATGTAGCTCTCCAGTTTCCTTGTTTGTGAACAAAGGAAGAGGCACTCCCCATGAGCGTTGTCTTGAGATACACCAATCTGGCCTTTCTTGCATCATTCCTTCAATTCTTGATTTTCCCCACTCTGGAAGCCAATTGATCTCATTTATTTTTTCTTCAGAGTTTTGCAAAAGGAAGTTCTTTTCCATGGAAATAAACCATTGAGGTGTTGCTCTAAAAAAAACAGGAATTTTATGACGCCAACAATTTGGAAAACTGTGTCTGTAAGTGCTTTTACTGAGCAATAAAGATTTTTCAGCTAATAATTCAATAATTTTATTATTTGCCTCCTCTAAATTTAGTCCACCAACGAATTCTTGGCTTTTGATAAATTCACCCTTTTCGTCAACTGGACTCCGAAAATCTAAGTCTTTACCTAAGCAAGCATGATAATCATCCATACCATGAGCAGGAGCGGTATGAACGAGTCCTGTTCCCATTTCATCGGTTACATGCGATCCAGAAATAAATAAAGATCGTCTCTTTAATAAGGGATGATTTGCTTCGATATCGTTTAACGCACTTCCAAGTAACTTACCTAAAACATTGTGTGAACCAACGTCTATTCTTTCTAAAGTTCTTTCCTTTAAAGTTGAAGCAACCAATACAGCTATTTGATTATTTTCATGTTCAAATTCTATTAATTCATATTCAAACTCAGGATTGAAAGAGATTGCTTGGTTGCTTGGAATTGTCCATGGAGTAGTAGTCCATGATGCAGCAAAAGTCGGAGAATTAATTTCTAAAGAAAGTAATTTTTCAAGAACTTCCTTTTGCATTGGAAAGAGGAAATCTATCGCTTTGGATTCTTTGTCGTAGTATTCAACTTCAGCTTCAGCAAGTGCAGACTTGCATTCTGAACACCAATAGACAGGTTTTTCTCCTCTTACTAAATGATTGGCTTCAATTATTTTGCCAAGCGCCCTGATGGTATTCGCCTCATAATCAAATGACATGGTTTTGTAAGGATTTTTCCAATCTGCTTGAATCCCAAGCCTTTTAAAATCATTCCTTTGAATGGCAATTTGTTGATTTGCGTATTCTCGACACTCTTCTCTAAATTTATCAGCGGGAACTTCAATATTTACCTTTCCAATCTTTTTTTCAACATTCAATTCGATTGGAAGCCCATGACAATCCCAACCTGGAATGTATGGAGAGTTGAACCCTTGAAGTTGTTTAAATTTAATAATGATATCTTTCAGTACCTTATTATTTGTTGTTCCAAGATGAATCGGACCGTTTGCATAAGGCGGTCCATCGTGTAATAAAAAATTTGGTCCATCTTTATTTTTACTTTGCAGCAAGTCATAAAGCTTAATTTCTTCCCAATACTTAATCATCTCTGGCTCTTTTTGAGCCAAATTGGCTTTCATGGAAAATCCTGTTTTAGGCAGATTTAAAGTATCTTTAATTTTTTTCATCAAGTAATTGTTCTTTGGCAGTATTTACGTCTTTTGCAATTTGTTTTTTTAGATCATCAAGGCTATCGAACTTTTTTTCATCTCTTATTTTCTTAACGAATTCTACTTTTATACGCTTCCCATATATTTCTTTTTTAAAATCAAAAATATTTACTTCTAGTACTGGAGAGGTGCCTCCAACCGTAGGTCTGATTCCAATATTGGCAATACCATCAAATTCTGACATATCTATTGAAATCTTTACAGAGAACACTCCTTTTATAGGCAAATTATTTTTCGGAAGCCATATATTTGCGGTTGGGAACCCTATTGATCTCCCCAATCTGTTTCCATGAACAACTTTACCCTCAAATGAGTAAGGTCTGCCCAATAATTTCTTTGCTGTAGAAAAATCGCTCAAAGATAGTGTCTCCCTAATCCAAGTACTACTAACACGACGGTTATCAATTGAAAATGTAGGTAATTTTGATAATGAAATACCCTGACTTTTACTCCAATCTTTAAGCATTAAAAAGTCCCCTTTTCTATCCTGTCCAAATCTGAAATCATCCCCTATCATTAAATTGCTAATATTTAATGATCCCAAAACTTTCTCAATGAATATTTCTGGACTCATTGTTTGAAGAGACTTATTAAATTTTAAGAAAAAGGCAAAATCGATATTTTCATTTTCCAAATTTTTTAACTTATCACGCCAAGGGGAGATTCTCGCAGGCTGCTCCATGATGTCTTTATCCATAGAAAAGAACTCCTCTGCATGAGGTTCAGTAAATATCACCATTGTTTTAGCACTAGAATTTTGAGAAATATTTTTCATTTCCTGAATAATTTTTTTATGACCTTGATGGAGGCCATCAAAGTTCCCAATAGTGACTACAAGTTGTTCTTCGCTAAATCTCTCATTGAATAGCGATAAGTTTTTTAATCCTCTTATCAAATACATTTAATTTTTAAAAAAACTCATCCTTAAGCCGAGTACAAACATTAAACCAAAATATATAAATGCTCCAAAGAAAATGATGGAGATTAAATTAAAAATTTGAACTACCAAACTCCAGTCAGAAAAGTTAGGAAATAATGTTTGAAAGCCAAGAAGTCCAAGAAATAGACCTAAAGAACTGATAATAATTTTCATAAGAAAAATCACTGAATCTCCTTCTAGAGTTAATATTGATCGTTTTATAAGTATAAAACTCAAAATAAAAAAGCTAACTATCGCAGCTATAACACTTCCAATTGCTAAACCAACATGACCATAACCAAACTTAAAAGCAAAAAGCCAATTAAAAAATACATTAAGGATCAAGGATACCAGAGCAACATACATTGGAGTTTTGGGATCTTGTCTTGCAAAAAAACCCACATTAAGAATTTTTATAGCCATAAATGCAATTAACCCAAAACAAAATGCTCTTAGACTATAACTTGTCATGAGAGCATCTGAAGTTGAGAACTCACCTCGCAAGAATAAAATGCTAATGATTTCCAAGCTTAAAAAATAAAGCCCAACTGATGACGGAATACCTACAATAAATATGAATTTTAAAGCCCAATTAAATTTTTCATTGAATTCCAAATCATTTTTTAGAGCAGCAGCATTTGATAAAGCGGGCAAAATGACTGTAGCTGCAGCAATAGCAAAAATTCCTAAAGGTAATTGAATTAATCTATCTGAAAGATATAGCCAAGTTGGACTTCCGGTTTTAAGTAGGGATGCAAAAATTGTATCTATAAGGATATTAATTTGAATTATTCCACCACTTAAAATGCCTGGAAGCATCAATATTGAAATTTTTTTTAATCCAGGGTGATTAAAATCCAGTTTCAATTTTGGAAACAGCTTGAGTTTAAGGATGGGAATTATATTTATAAAAAATTGAATGAGTCCCGCAGCAAACACTCCCCAAGCAATAGCCAAAACCGGAAGTTGAAAGTAATCTGTAAAAAATATTGCTCCAATAATAATGCTTAAATTAAAAGCGATAGGAGTTGCAGCGGGGATGGAAAAGAAGCTAAAAGAATTCAGTATAGCTCCAAAAAAAGCAACCAAAGATACAAAAAATAAGTAAGGAAAAGTAATTCTCAAGATTTCTATTGCAAGAATTTTTTTTGCCGGATCAAAATAAAATCCTGGAGCAAAAATAAAAACCACGATTGGAGCAAAAATCATGAACAAAATACAGAGGAATAAGACCAATGACGAAATTGCAGTAAAAGTTAAATCTATTAGCTTCTTTAGCTCTTCTCTAGATTGATTATTCTTGTATTCTGTAAAGACAGGAATGAAAGCTTGGCTAAAAGCGCCTTCAGCAACTAGCCTTCTGAATAAGTTGGGTATTTTTAGCATAACCACAAATACATCGTGAGCAACTCCAGCACCTAAAATGTATGTGGTTGCTATATCTCTTAAAACTCCAAATATTCTCGAAATAAAAGTCCAAAATGAAACAACTAAAGTCTTAAAGGAAGTTTTAGTCTTTTGACTTTGTGAGGAATCCAACTTTATTTATCAGATTTTTTAAACTGCATTGCAACAGAATTCATACAATACCTTTTTCCTGTGGGGATTGGCCCATCAGGAAACAAATGTCCTAAATGAGCACCGCACTTTTGGCAATGCACTTCTGTTCGAATCATCCCATGACTTTTATCAATTTCTTCACCAACAGAATTTTCATTAAGAACATCCCAAAAGCTTGGCCATCCCGTTCCGGAATCATATTTTGTATCGGAGGAAAAAAGCTCATTACCACAACAAACGCAAGTAAAAATACCTTCTTCTTTTGTATCCAAGAGTTCACCAGAAAAAGGTGCTTCAGTTCCATGCTCTTGTGTGACTATGTAAGATGCTTTAGAAATCTTACCTTTGAGATCTTCTTTATTCATTCTAGATAATTACTTTTTTAAAAACGTTGAAGTAACCGTTTTCAATTTCTAAATCATTGTAGAAGTCTTTCTCTTTCAGCATTTCGTGAGCTTTAGGAAGGTTATACCATGGACAAAACATAAATAAATGATGCTCAAGATGGTAATTTACATTCAGAGGTGCAATGAAATATCTTACAAAATTTGAAGATAAAGTTGTTCTGGTATGAGTAAAGTCATCTCGTCCAGATGTACAAGCGTGCTCTGAGATGCTTCTCAGTCTGTAAAATAAACTGAAAATTGTCAATTTAGGTATCCACCACAAAAGTAAATACAGCCATGGCACGTTAAAAAAAGCTAATGTCGTAAAAATTAATAGCTGACAAATTAAAAAACCATAAAGTGAAGAAACAAAATGTTTTAGGTGTCCAAAAAAAGTATTTTCTTTTACGCCCCATGCTGAATACATATATCCAAAATAGCGCCTCAAACCAGATATGCCAGTTAAATCTCTTAATACTTTTCGAGAAAAACTTTTTTTTGAGACTGGAAAAGGATCGGTCAGACTTTTATCAGGATCTAAATCAGTTTCTGCATGTTTGTGGTGTTTTAAGTGAAATTTTCTATAACTCTTAGTCTCTGTCATCATCGGATAGGCGCAAAGCCACTGAGAAATAAAATCGTTAATCCTTTTATTTTTTGAAATCAAATTATGTGCACCATCGTGCATCATTACTACCAAGGCAAATTGCCTAGTTCCAATAATAAGAGCGGCAACCAGGAAGGTTAAGATACTTGGTGAAAAAGAAAAAATAAGAAAACCAAGAGCAATTTGAGTCCAAATACTAAAAATAGCTAAATAATTTCTCCAATCCTTAGAATCTCTTAAAATGGCTATTTCTTCTTCAGAAAGAAGAGTATTTGGGTTAATCATAGATTTATTATACTAGACATTTCATGCCTTTCTTAAAGTCTGAATCCAAAAAGCTCTAATTTTGTTTTGACTGCAGTACCCAAGTCACCAACTATTTTATGATTATTGAAACCTAGCCTTTTGAGTGAAGTTCTTAACTCCTGAAAATCCCTTGGATCTTGTTTTGTTTTGAAAAAACTTTTAAAGGCGAAGTCATCTCTTTTAACATCGTAAATTTTTAAAAAAATAGAAGGCGGAATTCCAAAGACATCCATTTCCTCTTCTATGGAATTATCTATTGTAAAATCTATGAATTTCTTTGGTTCTATTGCCTCTATATTTTCATCGAAGAAATTATTAAATTCATTTAAAGCTTTTTCATTGAATTTATTTTCTGCACTCATTGTTTTTCCAGCAATATGGGGAGTCGCGATATAAGGCTTTTTAAACTTTGTTAGGTTAAGATTGAGTTCGTTAGGCCATACATCAAAAACAAAATTATCCGATTTTTTTGATAAGTAGTACTCATCACTTAAAACTTCGCCCCTTGAAGAATTAATTAAAAATTGGTCATCTCTCATTTCATTCAGAAAATTCATATCCAAGAGATTATGAGAAGGAAATTTCCCAGTTTTTGAATAAGAACAGTTTAAGGAAATTACTTCTGAGGATAAAACCTCATCAAAGCTAGAGGATACTTCGGGAAAATATGGATCGTAAATACAACAAGGAAAATTAATTGCATCCAAAATATTTTTGAATCTTTTACCAATATTGCCATAGCCAATAATGCCAAACTTTGTCTTAAAGGGCTTAATTTTATTGCCAATAATCAAGACGGATAAAACACTTAATAAATATTCAATGACAGCTAATGCATTTCCACCCTTTCCTGTAGAAAGATGAATATTTGAGTTTTCAAAGTAATCTTGAGCTATGTGATCTTCTCCTGAAGTTAAAGAAGCAACAAATTTTACATTTGTGTTTTCTAACAATTCTTCATTAATTTTCGTTGTAGATCTCAAAAAGACAGCGTCGGAATCTTTGATAGTTTGATTTGTGATTTCATTTGACGCAAGGCTTCGAACATTGAATTTTGAATTACTTTCAAATGTTTTAGTTAACTCTTGCAAGTCTTTATTAATGATAATATTCATCAATTGTTTTTGTTAGGCAGCAACTTACTTTTTATCCAACCAAAAAAAGAATTATTTTTAAGACTGATTTGATCGATTTTGAGATATAAATCATCTAATTCTTTAGGGGAAGAAAACATATCTGCCCTGGAAATCATTTTTTCATTCTCATCTAATTCTTTTACTACTTGAGCCGGATTGCCGGCAACTACTACATTTGGAGGAACATCTTTAACTACTACCGATCCAGCACCAACAATGCTATTTTTTCCAATTCTCACCCCTTTGTTAACAATTGCACTATCTCCTATCCAAACGTTGTCTTCTAAAACTACTTCTAAAGACTTGCCAACAGGCAAAGCTCTATCATAAATACCATGCCAGTCAGAGTCAGAAATGTATGCCCCATTGGCAAACATACATGAATCTCCAATTTTTATTGATGTAGCTGCAGAAATTCTTACTCCTGGACTAAATAAACAAAACTTGCCTGCTTCTATTTTTCCATCGTGTTTGTCTGCATTCCATGTAGTAATGTGAACATGAGCATCTGGGGATGTTATAAAAGTTGCAAAATCTCCAACCGATATGTTTTTACCAGATACATGAAGATACTTGACACCCAAAATAAGAGGACTGGTTCCCAGGTGATCAAATTGAGGAGTGATAATTTTTTTTATATATTGTTGATCAAACCACCAATGAATTCTTTTAAGCCAAAAAGGTCTGTTGTCTTTTCTAATTTTTAATCTCCAGATATTTTTACATCATGTATGATACAGCGATTCTATGAAAGAAACCCTCAACACTTCTACAGAAGAAAGCGTTATAAAAAATTCAATGGCTTCAGAAGAAGCCAAGGAATATTTTAAATTGGCTACTCCAATGCTTTTGACTCAATTAGCAGCTCACGCTACTGGAATAATTTCTGCTTTAATGACTGGTAATTACAACACTGTTGATCAGGCTGCAGTTGCCATAGGTAATATGCTTTTTTGGCCAGCTTATTTTGGGATCGCAGGAGTATTATTTATCGTTACTTCTTTTGTTGCTCAATTTTATGGCGCAAAACAAATCACACAAATTGGGCCCATCGTAAAGCAATCTTATTGGCTCGCAATCCCCTTGATTCTTCTATTTGTTGTCTACACTTTAAATGCTGATTCACTTCTTAATATTCTAGGCACTCCCGAAGAAGTAAAGATCATTACGAAGGATTATTTATTTGGGTTGATGATTGGTGCTCCGGCAATGTTTTTATTTCAACCCTTGAGATCTATGTGTGAGGGTATGAAAAAACCACTTCCCATTACTTATATAAATGTTGTGATGGTCTTAATAAATGCTCTGGTGAATTATGTTTTGATTTTTGGTAAATTTGGCTTCCCTGAATTGGGCGGTAAAGGCTGTGGAATAGCATTTTTAATTTCTTCGTGGTCTTCTCTTCTAATCATTCTTGGATACATTTATTTTTCAAAGTTTTTTAAAGAGATTAGCTTTTTTGAGAGTTTCGAACCTCCTAATCCACAAAAAATTTCTGAAATCATAAAGCTTGGAATACCAATTGGAGGTACCTTATTCATAGAAATAGCTGTTTTTAGTGGAGCTGGTTTGATTTTAAGTAGGCTTGGCGAAAATGTTATTTCTGCTCATGCAATTGCCATGCAAGTAACTACTTTAACTTTCATGTTGCCACTATCAATAGGCTTAGCAGCCAATGTGAGAGTTGGAAATTTAGTGGGTTCAAACTCATTAGATAGAGCAAGATATTCTTCTTTTTTTGCTATGTTTTTTGCTTTGTTTTTGGCAATTATTAATACCTTCGTTCTCATAGAGTTTGGCAATTACCTTGCTAGTTTTTTCAATCCAGATGTCGAAATTGTGAATTTAGCAGCTACATTATTAATTATTGCGGCTATGTTCCAAATTGCAGATGGGCTTAACTTTGCTGGGGTTGGTGCTTTGAGAGGTTTTAAAGATACTCAGATTTTATTCTTTTTTATGTTTATCGCTTATTGGATTATTGGAATGCCAATTGGATATACCTTGTCAATGACTGACTTCTTTTCCGATCCTATTGGAGCACCAGGTATGTGGATCGGTTTGACCGTTGGTCTTTTTGTTTCGGCAGCTTTTGTTATTGCAAGAGTTAATTATACTACTGGAAGAGGTAGAAATAGATTTATCTTAAATTCTTGAATGATTGAAATAGATGCCAAAGGTCTTAAATGTCCTGAGCCAATAATGCTTCTTCATCAATCTATTCATGAAGCTAAAAAAGGTGACGAAGTGACTCTCATAGCCACAGATCCTACTGCAATTAAAGATGTTAAAAAGTTCTGTGAATATCTTAATCATTCGTTGATTTCTTTTTCCGAAGAAGATGGAATCATTACATTTAAAGTAAAAAAAGGAGAATAAGGAAAATGGAAAAAATTAATAAGAGATGGGTATTAGCAAAAAGACCTGAAGGTATGCCGGATGATGAATGTTGGAAATTAGAAGAGGCTTCTATAAATGATCTTGATGAGGATCAAATTTTAATTAAAGTGATGTATCTCTCTATTGATCCATACATGCGAGGCAGAATGAATGATATGAAATCTTATACCGAGCCTGTTGCAATAGGAGAAGTGATGACTGGTGAAAGTGTTGGGCAAGTAATTCAATCTAGGTCTGAGAAATTCCAAATTGGAGATTACGTCGCAGCTCACTTGGGTTGGCAGTCTTTCATTAGATGTAATGATGATAATCCTGCATTAATGAGAATTTATCCTGACTTGGCCCCAATACAATCTTTTTTAGGACCGGCAGGCATGCCAGGAAGAACAGCTTATTTTGGGCTTAAAGAAGTAGGAAAGGTAAAAGAAAGTGATACTGTGGTTGTATCTGCAGCCTCTGGAGCAGTGGGTTCTGTCGTTGGTCAAATGGCGAAACTTATTGGTTGTAAAACTATAGGTATCGCAGGCGGAAAGAAAAAATGTGATTTTGTAAAGGATGTAATGGGATTGGATTATGCCGTTGACTATAAATCAAAAACATTTAGAGATGACTTGTCTGAGGCTTGTTCAGATGGGATAGATATCTATTTTGAAAACGTTGGTGGAGAAGTTTCAAAAACAGTTGCTGAACTTCTCAATCCCGGAGCGAGAGTTCCAATTTGTGGCTTTATCTCAGCCTATAATTACTTTAATTCAAATATCTCAGAAAGCAGCGAGTTGCCAGAAACTCCCTTTGATGTCTTTGGGAATTTGGATCCAGCACCTGAGCATAGATTTTTTGTTGTCACTGAATTTAATGAAAAGTGGGATGAGGCAACACGTGAGTTAGCCGAGTGGATGCGTCAAGGTAAAATAAAATACAAGGAAACTGTCTTAGAAGGCATCGAGAATGCTCCGCAGGGGTTAAGAGATGTATTAAGCGGTAAGAATTTCGGAAAGCAACTTATTAAAGTAAGTGACTAAAAAGTTTTCTTCAGAAACCGTTCTCCCTTGGTGGAAAAAAGGAGTTATTTACCAGATTTATCCACGTTCTTTCAATGACACTACTGGAAATGGTATCGGTGACCTCAAAGGAATATCCAAAAAAATTTCTTATTTATCTTCGTTAGGTGTTGATGCAATATGGCTTTCTCCAATTTTTACGTCTCCTATGAAAGATATGGGCTACGATGTTTCAGATTACACTGACATTGATCCCTTATTTGGAAATATTCTTGACTTTGAAGAGCTCATAGAAAAAGCCAAAAAAAATAAAATTAAAATAATAATCGATCAAGTTTTGTCACATAGTTCTGATGCTCATCCTTTCTTTAAGATCAGTAAATCAAGTAAAAATAATTCGAAATCGGATTGGTATGTCTGGGCTGATGCTAAACCTGATGGCTCTCCTCCAAATAATTGGCTTTCTGTTTTTGGAGGTTCTGCATGGGAATGGGATACCAGTAGAGAACAATATTACTTACATAATTTTTTAAAGTCACAACCGGACTTTAACTTTCATAATAAAGATGTTCAGAAATGGTTACTTTCAACTGTTAAGTTTTGGTTAGAAAAAGGTGTTGATGGCTTTAGGCTTGATACCGCAAATTATTATTTTCATGATAAAAAATTAAGAAATAATCCTGCTATCAAATCAAGAGCTTCTGGAAAAAATCCTTATTATTTCCAAAATTTGAAATATTCGATTAACCAAAAGGATAATTATGCATTTCTAAAAAAGCTTAGGAAGCTAACAGATGAATATAAAGAAACTACGATGATTGGAGAAATTTCAAATGTTGAATTACAAGCTAAATATACCGCAAATAATGACAAGCTGCATATGGCTTACAGTTTTGATCTTCTCAGAAATGAATTTTCTCCGAAACACATAAGGAATACTGTTTCTAAATTTTTTAAAGAAACAAAAGATGGATGGCCGACTTGGAGTTTTTCCAATCACGATGTAGTGAGGCATTTGTCTAGGTGGAATAAAACAAAAAAAGATAGACAAAAATTTGCAAAATTAACCTGTGCGTTACTCATGTCACTTAAAGGAACGCCATGCATTTACCAAGGTGAAGAGCTTGGTCAAACTCAAACCAAAATTGAGTTTGATGAAATTAAAGATCCTCCTGGAAAAAAATTCTGGCCCATGGATTTTGGTAGAGATGGTTGTAGAACTCCCATGATTTGGGATGAAAGCAAAAAATTTGCTGGCTTTTCAAATGCAAAGCCCTGGCTTCCAATTAAAAAAGAACAAATTATCAACTCTGTTAAAAACCAATTAAAAAACAGAAACTCAACCTATTATTTTTATAAGAAATTTATTTCTTTAAGAAAAAAAATATCCTTCTTTACTGAAGAGATTTATTTTGAAAATAATAATGAAGTTTTGATTTTTTATAGAGGAAATGAGAAAGAAATTTGTTGTATGTTTAATTTATCGCAAAGAGAAATTGCTATAGATAATACTTATGGAAAAATCATACCTTTTCTTCCGTCTCAGAATATCAGCCAAAAAACTAAAAAACTAAAACTGTCTTCTTATGGCTTTTGTTTTTTATCAAAAGAAGATCTTAATCTTCTTGATCATCAATCTTAAGAAGAGATTTCTTCCAAAATAGAATTTCCTATTTCAGACGGACTTTGAACAGTCCTCACCCCAGCATTTTCTAGAGCATAAAATTTATCCGCTGCTGTTCCTTTCCCACCAGAGATTATTGCGCCTGCATGGCCCATTCTTTTTCCTGGGGGTGCACTTACTCCCGCAATATATCCTACAACAGGCTTTGAAACATTTTCTTTGATGTATTCTGCGGCTTCTTCTTCGGCTGAACCCCCAATTTCCCCTACCATAACAATTCCCTCAGTTTGTGGGTCCTCTTCAAATAGTTTTAAAACATCAATGAAGCTTGTACCAGGAAGTGGATCTCCGCCAATACCTACACAAGTAGACTGTCCTAGGCCCACTCTAGTGGTTTGATCAACTGCTTCGTAAGTTAGAGTTCCCGACCTAGAAACAATTCCAACCTTGCCGGGACTATGAATGAAGCCTGGCATAATTCCTAATTTGCATTCGCTTGGAGTGATTATTCCCGGACAATTTGGACCAATAATTCTAGTGCCTTCCTTGTCTGCAAGTTCTTTGACTTCTAACATATCAAGGGTTGGAATGCCTTCAGTTATACAGATTATTAATTCGATACCGCTTTCTATTGCCTCGATTATTGAAGGTTTACAAAATTTAGCAGGAACAAAAATTATACTGGCATTAGCCTTTGTAGCTTGTTTTGCTTCTTGAACGGAGTTAAAGACTGGAAGATTTAAATGAGTTTGCCCTCCCTTTCCGGGAGTTACTCCACCCAAAATATTAGTTCCATACTCTATTGCTTGGCTGCAATGCAGTGTACCTTGAGACCCAGTAAATCCCTGACAAATTACTTTAGTATCTTTATTAATTAAGATACTCATAATGAATTTTTAACTGCCAATTCAGCAGCTTCTGAAAGGTCATCTGCAGAAATAATATTTAGATCACTTTCAGAAAGAATTTGTTTTGCTTCTTCTGAATTATTACCTTTCAGTCTCACTATTACAGGTAAATCAACTCCTACTTCTGAGACTGCTGAAACTATCCCAGAGGCAACGACATCGCACCTTACAATTCCACCAAAAATATTTATTAAGACCGATTTAACTTTTTCATCAGAAAGGATGATCTTAAAAGCCTCGGCAACTCTTTCTTTGTCTACAGTGCCTCCAACGTCTAGAAAATTAGCTGGAAATCCACCAGAAAGCTTAATAATATCCATAGTTGCCATTGCAAGACCAGCTCCATTCACCATACATCCTATATTTCCATCCAAAGCCACATAGTTGAGATCCCATTTTGCTGCTTCAATTTCTTTTTGATTTTCTTGAGAAGAATCTCTAAGTTCCAAAAGACCTTCTTGTCTAAACAATGCATTTTCATCGATATTTATTTTTACGTCTAAACACTTTAAAGAGTCGTTTTCATCTATAACTAAGGGATTGATTTCTATCAAAGAAAGATCTTTTTCAAAAAATAAATTTATCAGCCCAGTAACTACTTTTTTTAATTCAGTGGTTTGTGAAGAAGAGAGCTCAAGACCGTTTACTAGAGTTGATATATCAAAATCTTCTTTTTTATTTTTGCTGACATAGATCTTAAAAATCTTCTCAGGATTTTCTTCAGCAACTTTTTCAATATCCATACCGCCTTCTGGTGAAGCCATCACCACCAACGATTGCGAACTCCTATCTATAACAGCGCCAAGATAAAGTTCTTTCTGGATAATCGTACTTTCTGCAATCATTATTGCAGAGACTGGTTTTCCCTCATCACCAGTTTGATGATTTACAAATTTTTTTCCTAGCCAATCCTTTGCAAATTCTGTAATTTCATCTTTCTTATCAGTTATTTTGACTCCCCCCACTTTTCCTCTTCCGCCTGCATGAACTTGAACCTTGACAACAAATTCTTTGCCACTCAATTCACTGAGTAATTCGGAAGCTTCTTTTACAGAAAAGGCTACAACTGACTTTGCTGTGGGTAGGCCAAAGTCTTCAAGGAGTTGTTTAGATTGATATTCGTGTAAATTCAAAGTGTTAGTATTATAAAGCCCTTTTTACTAACATTTTTTTAATTTCACCGATTGCTTTTGTAGGGTTTAAGCCTTTAGGACAGACTGAAACGCAGTTCATAATTCCATGACATCTGAAAACACTAAAGGCATCCTCCAGTTGTTCTAATCTTTCGTCAGTAGCTGTGTCTCTGCTATCGGCAATAAACCTATAGGCTTGAAGTAGAGCCGCTGGACCTAAAAATTTATCAGGATTCCACCAAAAAGACGGGCAAGCGGTAGAGCAACAGCCACACATTATGCATTCGTAAAGCCCATCAAGTTTTTCTCTTTCCTGAATTGTTTGAGGAATTGCTTGTTTGGTGTCAACTTTTTTGTCGGTAATGAGATATGGCTTTACTTTCTTATACTGATCTACAAATTGTTTCATATCGACCGTAAGATCTTTAATTACAGGTAGTCCTGGCAGTGGTCTAATTGCAAGCTTATTGGATTTTACAGCATCAGATAATGGCGTTATACATCCAAGACCATTCTTACCATTAATGTTTAAACCATCTGATCCACAAACTCCTTCACGACAAGACCTTCTAAAAGAGATTGATGGATCCTCTTCTTTAGCAAGCATCAAAACATCTAAAACCATGAGATCTTTTTCAGCAGGTATATCGATGTCAAAATCCTGCATATAAGGCTTTTCTTTTTTTAGAGGATCGTATCTATAAATACTTACTTTAAGAGTCTTAATCTCGCTGGCAGCAATAGAATTCATTAGTAAGTTCTCACAATGGGCTGAAAAGCTTGAACCTGCTTAGGTCTAAAATTAACATCTCTTTTTGAGACTTGCTTATTTTCAGAAAAGTAAATCGAGTGTTTGAGCCAATTATCATCATCTCTTTCAGGATAATCTTCTCTTGAGTGAGCACCTCTACTTTCTTTTCGCTCATTTGCACTAATTGCTGTGGCTTCAGCAACCTCAATTAAGTTGAGAAGTTCCAACGCCTCAACTCTAGCAGTATTAAACTGAGATGATTTATCGGCAAGGTGAATATTTTGAGATTTTTCTCTGAGGTCAGAAACCTCCTTAATTCCATTCACCATTAATTCTTCTGTTCTGAATACTCCAAAATTCATTTGCATGGTTTTTTGCAAATCTTTTTTTACTTTTACAAAATTTTCCCCAGATTGGCTAACATTCACTCTGTTTAGATTTCTTAGAGCATAATTAATATCATCAGACGAGGGATCATCCATTTTTATTCCAGACTTGAAACTTTCTTCGATATGAAGTCCCGCTGACCTTCCAAAAACAATTAAATCAAGTAAAGAATTTCCACCAAGGCGATTACCGCCATGAACAGACACGCAAGCTGCTTCTCCTGCGGCGTAAAGACCATCTATGATTTTATCTGTTCCATCTGGATTTTGGGAAATAACCTGACCATGCACGTTTGTAGGAATTCCGCCCATAGCATAATGGCAAGTAGGGACTACAGGAATTGGGTGCTCAGAAGGATCGACATGAGCAAATCTTTTAGATAACTCAGTTACGCCAGGTAATCTCTTATGAACAATCTCAGGTCCTAAATGATCCAGTTTTAGATAAACATGATCTGCATCTGGACCACATCCTCTACCTTCAAGAATTTCTGTGAACATCGATCTTGCTACAACATCTCTACTAGCTAGGTCTTTGTAGTTAGGAGCATATCTTTCCATAAATCTTTCACCATCTTTATTTACTAAATAGCCACCCTCTCCTCTACAGCCTTCCGTTACAAGAGTTCCGTGACCATGAATTCCAGTAGGATGAAATTGCCACATCTCCATATCCTGAACCGGAAAGCCCGCTCTGAGAGCCATGCCTGTTCCATCTCCAGTATTAATAAGAGCATTTGAAGTTGTTTGATAAATTCTTCCTGCGCCTCCAGTTGCAAGAACAGTAGCTTTTGACTTTAAAAAGTATGGTTCGCCAGTTTCAATTTCGAAGGCTATGACACCTACAACTTGATCATTTTCATTTTTAACAAGATCCACTGCAAACCATTCGGAGAGGAAATTTGTTCCTGCTTTAACATTAGCCTGAAAAAGTGTGTGTAAAAGAGCATGACCGGTTCTATCGGCGGCGGCACATGTCCTTTCTGCCTGGCCTCCTTTACCATAGTCTTTTGACTGACCTCCAAAAGCTCTTTGATAAATCTTACCTTCTTCAGTTCTAGAAAATGGTAAACCCATGTTTTCCAACTCAAATATAGCCTCAGGACCTTCTTTGCACATGTACTCTATTGAATCTTGATCTCCTATAAAATCTGATCCTTTGACAGTGTCGAACATATGCCAACGCCAATCATCGTCAGGATCAGCACTTTGTATAGAACAAGTTATTCCTCCTTGTGCTGAAACTGTGTGAGATCGTGTTGGAAATACTTTAGATACTACGGCAGTTGTCATTCCAGATTTTGCCAACTGGAGAGAGGCCATCATCCCAGATCCACCTCCTCCAACAATAATTCCATCGAATTCTTTGACGGGCAAAGTAGATGCGTCTAATAAGGTTCCTGTTCCGTTCATTGCCATAATTACTAACCTAGAATAAAAAAACTACAAAAAATGAGTCCAAGTGCTTGAAACCAGCTAAAGCCTATGACCATTGGTCTGAGAACTTTAGCAGAGGCGCCAATTTGCGCTTGAGTAAGATAATCTGTAGCTACGTTCCAAATTCCTTTTATCGAGTGATAAGCAATTGACATCGCTACTACTATCGTAAAAATTTCTATGAGGAGAATATCAAAAAAGCCGGAGAATTGTTGGTAATTAAAGTCTCTATTCACTAACCAATAGAAGGTTATAACTGAAAAATATACTGCCTGAATGACTGCAGTTACTCTAACAAAGATGTAATCAAATACACCTGTTTTCCTTAATTTTAAAAGTTTTATAACCATGTTAAGAATATGAAACTTAAAAAGAAAAAACCAGTTGAAATAAAAGTTGCTAGAGCGGACATCCTTCCAGCCCTTAGAGTCTCCCAATATCCAAAATCCATTACCAAGTGCCTTATTCCGGAAATGTAATGATAGAAAATTGCTGTAACAAAAGCAGTGAATAAAGTTCTAAAAAATAAATTTTCAAAAATTAAGAGAACTATATCGAAATTACTCCTTGAACTTAAAGAGAAAACCAGCAAACCAAACATCGGCAAAGATAGAACAAAAATTGCTACGGCGGATAATCTATGCAAAATAGATGAGACTCCTGGCAAAGGCAAGGCAATCTTAAATAAATTTAAATATCTCGGCGCATTCATCTCAAAAATCTGCATTATATTGCATAATTAATATAATCAGCGCCTAGATATCCTTTTTCTCTTAGCTAATTGCTTTTTTGTAAGTTTGTTTTTCTTATCCCCATAAGGATTAGTATTATTTTTAAAAACCAACTTAATTGGAATTCCCTCAAAATTCATTTTTTTTCTTAAAAAATTTTCCAAGTATTTTTGATATTGTTTTGTTAGCTTATCTAAGTTGTTACCCTGAATCCTGATAATTGTAGGTTGGGATGAAAGTAAATTTGCGTATTTAATTTTTGGCCTAAACCTGCCGGACATCTGAGGGGGATTTAACTTTGATGCTTCTTCAACCAAGTCATTCAGCTTCGAAGTATCGATTTTCTTAACGCTTTTTTTTATGAGCTTTATAAGCTCTTTAAATACCTTAGCAGTGCCTTTATTTTGTTTTGCGGAAATGTAATGGATGGATATACCAGATATGAAAACTAATTTTTTATTAATAGATCTGGTTAAATTTGATTTATCATATTGAGATAATTTATCGGATTTGTTGATTCCTAAAATCATAGGTTTTCCAGAAGATACGATTAAAGAAATGAGATGTAAATCTTGATCAGTAATATTTTCTTTTCCATCAATTAAATAAAGTACTCCAGATGAAGATCTCATGCTTGAAATAGCTTTAGAAACTGAAAAACCTTCTATTTCTTGATCTATTTTTGATTTTTTTCTCAAGCCCGCTGTGTCAAAAAGTTCTATCTTGTCATTTTTAAAGACAATTGATTTAGAAACGGCATCTCTTGTTGTGCCTGCCCTGCGTGAAACAATAGAACGATTTTCTTTAACTAAAGAATTAAAAAAAGTAGATTTCCCAGCATTGGGCTTTCCAAGAATACTCACCTTGATACTTTGACTAACAATTTCGTCATCAAGGCTGGAACTTGTTTCAATTTGAAATTGATTCAAGACTTCCTCTTTGAGATTTTTTATTCCTAGACCGTTTTTAGCTGATACTTTGATGAAGCTTTTAACTCCAAGCTGATAAAAGTCATTTATATTTTTTTCTGAAGACTTTAGTTCAGCTTTATTTAGGGCAAGAATATATTTTTTTCCAGATTTTCTGAGAATTTCGTGAATCTTATAATCATCTTGGCTTAAACCATAGTCAGCATCTACTAAAAAAATAAACCCGTCAGCTTCTTCAATGGCCTTATCTATTTCCTTGAGTATGAGAAGATTCATTTCTTCTCTTACGTCTGAAATCCCTCCCGTATCAATTATTGAGAAATTTCGAGATTTAAAAGAAAAATTTCCATAAAGCCTATCTCTAGTTAATCCTGAAAAATCAGCAATTAAGGCTTTATCTTCTCCGATTATTTTATTAAAAAGAGAGGATTTGCCGACATTTGGTCTGCCTATTATTGCTACTATTGGTCCCATGGTGGGGACAATATCATTGCAAAGTAAAGAGTGAAAGTCTTCCTTTTGCGTCTAATGTTAAGACATTATCTTCGAAAGAAGATAATGAAATAATCTCGGACCTTGAAACTCTTTTTCTAGCAACTTGTTCACCATTGCTAATGTTTAAAGCATGGAGATATCCTTGAAAATCACCAAAAGCAATTAACGATTTAATTTTTTTAGGAGAAGTTAGATCTCTCAAAAAAAAATCTTTGTTGAACCATTCTAAATTGCCTGAATTTTGAGAATAAGCAATTGCATTATCACTTTCATCAACAAGAATTATCTTCCCTCTTGAGTACAAAAGATCATTAACTGTTGAAGTCTTCTCTCTCCAAAAAGTTCTTCCTGATCTAGTATCAATTGCAGCTATGTCTCCTTGATATGTTGCAACAAATACAACGTTTTTCGAAAATACAAAATTTCCATCAATATCGACTAATCTTGCAATTTCGGATGTTTCTTTGGAAATGGTGACTGGAATCTCCCATTGAACTACTCCAGATCTAGGTTCAATTTTTGCTAAATTTCCGTTGGCAAACCCTGCATACAAAAAACTTTCATGAAAAGAAGGTTCAGATGTACCTCTGATCGTCAAATTTGGTATTACGCTTCTATAATCCCACCTAAATTCTCCGTTTTCTAAGTCTAAAGCTGTTACCCTCCCATCAATAGTTTGTACCGCTACTATGTCGCCATTAGTTGATGGAGGCGCTAGCACCTCACCAGAAGAGCTATATTTCCAGATGGTATTACCAGTTGCTTTAGACAAGCAAAATATATCTCCATTAGAAGAACTAAGAAGAAGTTTTCCAAAAGCCAAGTTAATGCCTGTTGAAATGTCTGAATCTAGTTTAATAGTCCAATTTTTTTTCCCTTCATATGAATAAGATTTAATTTCTCCTATGGAATCAAAAACAAAAATATTTTCCTCATCAAATGATATTTTGATTTTGCCTAGCGGGGGATTTTTAAAAACATTTGCAGACCATTGCTTTTTAAAAAGAAATCTTTCGTTAATTTCTTTTTTCAATTCATTTGGCATTTCTTCGTCTTTTGCTCCTGTTTCACAAGCAACCAACAGAAAAAACAAAAATATATATATTAAAGATTTGAAATTCATTATTCAGTTAAGGTAGAGATTTTTAAGTTAATAAGGCTCTTTTGAGTTTCATTTTCAGCTCTTGCTAGGGCATCAACATATTTTTTCTTAGCATCTTTGAACTTTTTCTCTATTGCAAAGATATCTCCTTGAAGGATAAGTTTGTTAGTTTGATAGATTGAAAAATTATTACCAAGAATTTTTTTGGCTCTTTCTAAATCCTCTAAATCAATAAAAATATTTGCCGTTCTTAAATCAATTATTTCCTTAAGGAAATTAAAATTATTGCTTTTTGAGCTTAATATTTCTTTTGCACTCATAAGTTCAGCTAAAGCTTTTTGAAGATCATTACCTTTTACTGACTCAGCTGCATTGATAGACTTAAGCATTGCAAGATAAATTGAAGCATCATCTATTTGAGAAATTGCATTTATAACAATTTTATATTCTTCTTCATCGAAGTCTGAAGCTGAATAAAAATTATAAAAACTTAGAAATAAATCTCCTGCTTCTTGATCTTTTTTTTGAGCTTGAAAATGATAATAAAGAATAGCTCCATAAGCCAATCCTATGATAATGATAAATGAAATTACCTTAATATAATTTTTAAGAATCCAGGCATAGATTTTATTAAGAAAATTCATTTAATTTATTTCAGATTTTTTAATAAAGAATCAAAATTATCGATTTTAATTTCTTGATTCATTGAAAGTTTTTTTAAGGTAAAGGAATTTTTTTTAATCTCTTCACGACCAATTATAACCATGAAATCGGTATTTTTTTTGTTTGCTTTTTTTAAGAGAGTTTTTAAATTTTTTTCTTTCCCAGAAAATTGTATTGATAGGTTTTTTAATTTCTTTCTTAGAGACGAAGCTAGTTTCATTCCATCTAGAAAAAAAGAATCTTCAAGAGAAACTATTAGTAAAGATTTTGTATCTTTTATTATTGAATCTTCAATTAACAAACATAGTCTTTCAAGGCCTATTGATAGGCCAATTGCATTGGTTTCTCTTCCGCCAATAATTCTAGATAAAGAATCATATCTTCCTCCTCCACAAATGGTATCTTGAGACCCGATTGAGTTTGATTTCCATTCAAAAACTAAATCGTTGTAATAATCCAATCCTCTGACCAACAGGGGATTTTCTTTGTATTGAATTTCTAAATCCTCTAGAAAGTTTTTTATTGAAGAAAATTTATCTTGAGATTCTTTTGAAATTGATTGATCTATCTTTGGAGCTTCTTTAATAAGATTTTCTAAATCTTGATTTTTTGAATCTAAAATTCTCAAAGGATTTTTTTCTAATCTTTTTAAACTATCCTTATCTAGGTCTTTTTTATATTTTGAAAAATAATCTTTTAGTTTTCGGGAGTATTCTTGTTGATCCTTTTGTGAACCAATAGAGTTAATTTCTAGAGTCATTTGTTGTTTTACTGAGAGTTCTTCAAAAAGAAAATTTGATATCTCTAGCATTTCTAAATCAATGGCGCAATCATTAAAACCATATGCCTCCAAACTAAGTTGTTGAAATTGACGAGATCGCCCTTTTTGAGGACGTTCGTATCGAAACATTGGGCCTTTATAAGACAATCTTTGTTGGCCAGCATCAAGCAATCCGGTTTCTATAGCCATGCGCATGCAACCTGCTGTACCTTCTGGCCTAAGCGTCATCGATTTCCCACTTTTGCTTTCGAAAGTAAACATTTCTTTATTCACTATGTCGGATTGATCGCCAACGGATCTTTTGAATAAATCTGTGCTTTCTATGATTGGGAATCTTACCTCTTGATAGCCATAACTTTTGGAAATTTCATTAAAGCTGTTTTCCACAAAATTAATTTTAGTTGTTTGAAAAGGATCTGTATCTTGCATTCCTCGCAACTTTGAAATTTTTTTCATGATTGTTAGACCTCTTTAATGGAAAGCTTACTTTTGGATTGCATAACTTTTTTTGCTTTCTTCCTAATTAATTTCTCAAGAGAGTCGATAAGTTCTTTGTTTGAAAGTTTATGGTCTGCCTTTCCATCTATGTATACAAGATTATTTGGTGAAGCTCCAGTTAAGCCAACGTCCGCTGCTTTAGATTCTCCGGGTCCATTTACATAACAGCCAATAACCGCAACATCTATATTTTCTGTAACATCTTCAAGCCTAGATTCAAGTTCGTTCATGGTTTTAATGACATCAAAATTTTGTCTTGCGCAACTTGGACATGCGATGAAATTGATACCCTTCTTTCTTAATTTTAGTGACCGTAAAATATCAAATCCAACCTTGATTTCTTCGCATGGGTCTGAAGCTAAAGATACTCTTATAGTGTCGCCTATGCCCTCTGAAAGAAGTTGTCCAATTGCTATAGATGATTTGATAGTTCCACTTCTTTGGCCGCCAGCTTCTGTCAGCCCTAAATGAAGGGGTTGGTCAATCAAAGAGCTAATTTTTCTGTAACTTTCTGTCATCATAAAGATATCAGAAGCCTTTATACTAAGTTTAAAATTTTCAAAATTTTGTTTCTTTAAAATATTTACATGATTCATGGCGGATTCTACTAATGCATCGGAATTAGGCTCTCCATATTTTTTTTGCAATTTTTTTTCAAGAGAGCCTGCATTTACTCCGATCCTAATCGGAATATTGTGATGAGATGCACAAGCAATAACTTCTTTTACTTTTTTTTCGTTACCAATGTTTCCAGGATTTATTCTCAAACAATCTGCACCTTGTTCTGCAACCTGAATGGCTATTTTGTAATCAAAATGAATATCAGCAATTAAAGGAACCTTTGCTTGCTCTTTTATTTTTTTGAAGGCTTTTACAGAATCTTCATCTGGAACAGAAACTCTAATTAAATCTGCTCCAACTTTTTCCAATTCTTTAATTTGTGCAACAGTTTTTTTTATGTCCGTTGTTAATGTATTGGTCATACTTTGAACTGATATCAAAGAGTCTCCTCCTACGGGAACATTTCCGACGTGAATCAGTCTGCTTTTTCTTCTTTTAATCTCTAATTGATTCAACTTTATTTTCCTCGTTTACCCAAAAATGAGCATAGTTAGTAGCTCCTTTAATTGCTCTAGAAAAACTAATCCTTTGATCATCAATGTATAAATTTGTTGCAGGAGCATAGCCTATTTTAAACCTTAATGGAGAGATTCCTGAAAGTTCATAACTTCCAGTTTGCATTAATTCGTATAAAAGCCTTTCATTTTTATCAAAAACTACTACCCAACTTTCACCTTCAATAACAATTTCAATCTTTCTTGCCAAATCTTTTTGGCTCAAATCGCCTATGATCCTGCCATTTAGAGATAAATCGTTGTTAACTAGATTCTCATCTAAAAATTCTTCCTCAGAAGGACTGATAAATAAGTCTTGATTTTCAATTTCTAATGATTCTAATGAGCTCCCTTTTTCTTTATTCTCTAATAAATCTATTTCCTCATCGTCAGTAATAGAAAACATTAAAACAAGTAAAATGATAGAAATAAGAAAAATACCTCCATATTTAAGGTAGGAATTTCTTACGCTCGGTAAATTTAGATTATTTAAAAAATTCTGAAAATAAAAGTTTGTGTCTGCTGATGGCTCATCTTCAGATAATATTACTGGTGGTGATATGAATTCTTCATAGTCTTTAAGCGCTTCACTTGGATCAATTCCTAAAAATTTAAAAAGTCGCTCTATTTGAGATTTTGCAAAAATTTCAGCCGGTAGTTTTTTAAAGTCAGCTCTCTCAATTGCTTCAATGAATTTTGAAGGAATTTTTGTCTTATCTGATATTTCTTTAACAGAAAATTCTGATTCAAGAATTTTAGTTTTTAGCTGTTCGTTCCAGCTTTCCATAACATTAAACTAAAACAAAGCAGACATTATTTCAATTTCTCTGTCTGCAGATTCTGGTGAATCTGAACCGTGCACCGCATTTTTAGAAATTGATTCAGCAAATTTCTTTCTGATGGTTCCCTCTTCAGCTTCTTCCGGATTGGTTGCTCCCATTAAACTTCTGTAGTTCAAGATGCACGAATCTCCTTCAAGAATTTGAACCACTGCAGGTCCCGAAGTAATAAAATTCACAAGTTCATTAAAAAAAGGTTTTTCTGAATGCTCTGCATAAAACTGCTTAGCAATTTTCGGAGAAATGTCTGTTTTTTTACTTTTTAAAATAGACAGTCCCTTTGATTCAATCATCTCATTAATTTGATCTACAAAATTATTTGCAACTGCATCTGGTTTTATGATGCACAAGGTTTTTTCAGACATTAATTGCTCTCCTCTATCCATAGAGATTGTATAGCCTCTAGGATTCTTTCATTACAGTTTTCTTTTTTGCCCTCGAAACCTTCCAGAGACAGAACCAAATTCATAAGATCAATAAAAAGAATTTTTTCAGGATCTACATCTGGAAATTGTTCGCAAAGAATATCTACGATCTCGAAAGTATCTGACCAGTTCATAGACACTATCTTGTAGACAAATCTTTTATCAAACTAGAATCAAAGTTAAAACTCTCTCCGCATCCGCATTCCGCAGAAACATTTGGATTTAAGAAAACTAATTCTTCGTTTAAGTCTTTTTTCACAAAATCTATTTTTGTTCCTTTCAGGAAAATAAAACTTTTATCTTGTATGAATAAATTAACTCCATTTATTAATCCATTAAAGTCATTTTCTTCAATTTTTTCTACTAGATCAATTTGGTAGGCAAAGCCAGAACATCCCGAATCCTTAAGGGAAATTCTAACCCCAGAAGAATTTTCAGATGCAACCATAGAATTAAGGTGTTTAGCGGCAGAGTTAGAAATATTAAAGTCAGCTGATGATATTTCTCTACTTAAATCATTCTTAGGCTTTGGGTGATTCTCAGAAACCATATTTATTGTATATTTCGGAATTTCGATGGTTAAGTCTGAATTAGAAACAATTGTTTGGCAACTCAATCTTGATCTTTGTTCTAAGCCCCAAGCTTTATCTAGAAGATCCTCTTCGTCATCTGATGACTCATTAAGAGAGTTAAATCCTTCAACAAAAATTACATGACAAGTTGTGCATGCACAAGAAAGTTCACAAGCATGTTCTATATCAACGGAATGATTTAATAAGTTTTCACAGACAGACTTGCCTTCTTCTGCTTCAAACTCAATCCCTTCTGGACAAAGCTCTTCATGAGGTAAAACTTTTATTTTTGGCATTAGTCATTATTTCTTAAACTTTTAAAGTCATCTATAGCTCTGTGAATAGCTTCTTCTGCAAGAACACTACAGTGAATTTTGATTGCAGGTAATTCTAAAATATCTACGATTTCTTGGTTAGAAATATTCTGAGCCTCTTCTAGAGTCTTACCTTTTAGCATATCAATTAATTGGCCGCTAGACGCAATTGCAGACCCACAGCCATAAGTTTTAAATCTAGCATCAACAATTCTATTTTCGCCCTCGATATTCTCACACTTAATTTGTAATTTCATGACATCGCCGCATGCTGGAGCTCCTACAATACCAGTTCCAACCCTGTGGAAATCTTTATCCCCCGGCTTCCATCTTCCGACGCTTGCGCCTTCTGGATTCTTTAAAGTTTCTTCAAATTTATCAACTACTTTTTGTGAATATGCCATATTTACCTCACTTAAAAATTTTTATGCCCATTCAATCTTATCTAAATCAATACCATCTTGGTACATTTCCCAAAGAGGTGAAATTTCTCTTAATTGAGATACAGAATTTTTTACAAGATCTACGGTGTTCTCAACTTCTTCTTTCTTTGTGAATCTTCCGAAAGAAAATCTAATTGAACTGTGTGCCAGCTCATCAGGCCTACCAAGTGCCCTTAAAACATAGGAAGGTTCGAGACTAGCTGATGTACATGCTGATCCAGATGAAACAGCAATATTTTTAAGAGCCATAATTAGAGATTCGCCTTCTACAAAGTTAAACGACATGTTGAATATGCCGGGAAAACCATTTTCTATAGATCCGTTTATATAAACTTCTTCCATATCTTTTAGACCATTCCATAGAATGGATCTAAAGTTGGTAAGCCTTTTGTGGTCAATCTCCATTTGTTCTTGAGCGATTCTAAAAGCCTCTCCCATTCCTACTATCTGATGAGTGGGTAAAGTTCCTGCTCTGATTCCTCTTTCCTGACCTCCGCCATGGAAAAGCGGTTGCAATCTGACTCTTGGTTTTCTTCGAATATACAAAGCTCCAATTCCTTTAGGTCCATATATTTTGTGAGCGGAAAAAGACATTAAATCTACATTAAGTTTACTTAGATTTATGGGAATTTTTCCTGCACTTTGAGCTGCATCAACATGAAAGATGGTGCCGTTTTCCCTAGTAATTAATCCTATTTGATCAATATCGTTGAGAACTCCAATTTCATTGTTAATCTGCATAAGCGAAACTAAAACTGTGTCTTCTCTAATTGCATCTTTGACTGCTTGAGGAGAAATAACACCGCTCTCATCAGGATCCAAATACGTGACTTCAAAGTTTTCTTTCTCAAGCTGCCTACACACATCGAGTACAGCTTTATGCTCAATTTTGGATGTTATTATGTGTCTGCCTTTTGATTGATAAAAATAAGCTGCACCTTTAATTGCTAAATTATCGGATTCAGTAGCTCCAGAAGTCCAAATAATTTCTCTTGGATCACAACTTAATAAATTCGATACGTTAAGACGAGCTTCCTCAACGAGTTCTTCTGCTTTCCAACCATACACATGCGATCTAGAACCTGAATTTCCAAAAGCCCCTTCAAAAGATAAGCATTCTTTCATTTTTTCAATGACTCTTTCATCAACTGGAGTAGTTGATGCATAATCAAGATATGTTGTTTTGTTTGAAAAGTTTGTCTCTGAAGAAGGTTTACGATCTATGTCTGAAGAAAACTTAGCTTTAAATTCACTTAAAATGCTATCTCTCACAAGAAGCGCCTTTTCCAAATCTTTTTCTCCTGTAGATTTTCTTAAATCAAAACCTAACTTGTCTCTAAGGTACACAGGTACAGCTAGTTTCACCCACCATACGTTGTTTCTTTTGAATAAATATTTCTTGTCCATCTCAAATTTATTGTACCACATTTATATAAAAAAATAAGGTACAGCAATTTTTTATAATTAATTGTATAAACTTATTATTTATTTTATGCAAAAAAATTATAAGAGCTCAAAAAAGCTAAATTTAGGATAACTCTAAAAAATTAAATGATTAAGCCCAGATTTCTTCATCTGATGGAACTTCTTTATCAGTTATAACTTTTCCAATTCTAGAAACATTCATTAAGTGCTTGTAATCAAGATTTTCAGAAATTGAATTACCTCCCCATGAACCACAACCTAAAGTAGTAGTCGGTGCAAAACCATTTGTTAAAGAGCCCCCAGCAGTAGTAGAGCTTGGTTGGTTGACAACAAGGCGACTGATGGGAAGCTCAATGCCTGCCATTTTGATGTTTTTATCATCATTTGAGTGTAAAGCTGCCGAATGACCTGCGCCTTCTACTAAAAGATTTGCTTTTGCCATAGCAACTGCATTGTCAAAAGTTGAATAAGGTACTATTGCTATCACTGGACAGAGCTTTTCTTTAGCAAGAACATCTTCATTTCCCGATCCATCTGCTGGAAGCAAAATCAATTTTGCGGAGTCGGGGACTTCAATGCCTGCCATTTTACCAACATCGCTTGCCGATTTTCCCACCACATCCTTATTCAAGTGGCCATCGAGGAATACGACTTCGCGAAGCTTTTGTATTTGTGATTTATCATCCGTAAACCATACCTTTCCTGTATTTGTGAATAATTCTATTGTTTGATCGAAATTTTCTTCAGGAGCTATTACAAATTGCTCATGAGAGCAAATGATGCCATGATCGAAAGACGCCCCGTCTACAATTTTTTCAACAGCTTCTTTTAAATTTACATTTCTATCTATTATAACTGGTACATTCCCAGCTCCTACTCCAAAGGATGGTTTACCTGAAGAATAGGCTGATTTAACCATCGCTCCGCCTCCTGTAGCAACAACTACATCAGCAGATTGCATGAGTTGTTGAGTCTTTTCTACTGACCCATTAGTAACAACTTGAATGAGATTATCTGGACCATCATGAGACTTAACTATTTTCATAAATTCAGAGGTTAAGTACTCTGCACATTTTTGAGCCTTAGGATGAGATGCAAAAATAACTGCGTTACCGGTTTTAAGAGCAAACATGCCATTACACATTGGAGTTACAATTGGATTAGTAACAGGAGTTACAGCAGCTACAACTCCCATTGGTTTTGCGACAAAGACTAGGTTAGTTTCATTATCTTCGCCGATCACACCTCTAGACTTTTTGTCCTTCAAATTATTCCAAATAACTCGGGCTTTTCCCTTATTTTTGAGTATTTTATCTTCATAGGATCCCATTTCGGTCTCCTCAACGGCCATTTTTGCTAATGACTCAGCATTGTCGTAAACAAATTTTCCAATATCTCGAACAACTGCATCAACTTGTTGTTGTGAGAATGATTCATACTTGGCCTGAGCGATACGCGCTCTTTCTACAAGATCATTAATTGAACTTTCTTTTACTTTAGAAGTATCTATTTCCTGCATTGTTTACTCCTTTTTGGGAACATTTAGTGACAATTATATCTTATAAATTTCTCTTGATAAAAATTGAATAATTTTTTGTGAACTTAAGAATAAGAAGGTAGTTATCTAATAATGATTTATAAGTTTGAATGTTTTTATAAAGCTGAACTAATTTTTTTTAAATCTTTATTTAGAATCTTATCATTCTCGCTATAATCAACAGGACAATCTATAACATGAACGCCGGGAGAATCTAAGCAAGCTTTTAAGGTTTTTATTAGGTTTTCAGCATTATTAATTCGATGACCTTTGGCACCATAGGCCTCAGCATATTTTACAAAATCAGGGTTTTCGAAACTTAAACCAAAATCGGAAAACTTCATATTTTCTTGTTTCCATTTAACCATTCCGTAAGCCTTATCATTTAGAATTACTACTGTAAGATTCACTCCTAGCCTTACTGCAGTTTCTAACTCCTGGCTATTCATCATGAAGCCTCCATCTCCGCATACAGAAATAACTTTTTTATCTGGAAATATCATTGCGGCTGTAATTGCAGATGGTAGCCCGGCCCCCATACTTGCAAGGGCGTTGTCTAAAATAACGGTATTTTGATTGAGTGCAGGATAACCTCTAGCAAACCATAGTTTATATACGCCGTTATCCATCGTAATTATTCCATCCTCTGGCATTGCATTTCTTATTTGTCGAACTAAGTACGGAGGAAAAATAGGAAATCTACTATCCTCTCTGATTTTTTCAGAATGTTCTAAATGAGCTTTTCTCGTTTGAAGCATTTTTGAAAAATCCCATTGGGGGTTTATTTTTATTTTTTCTTTGATTTGCCAAATAGCATTCGCTATGTCTCCAGTGACCATCAATTGCGGAAAGTAGATACCATTGACACTTGCTGTTATGTGATCAATATGTATGACCTTGGTTCCTTTTTTTTCTTGCATAATAAAGGGAGGCTTTTCAAAGTTATCTTGACCGACTGTAATAATTTGATCTGATTCTTCAATAGCTCTGTGAACGAAATCTCCATCAGTCAGAGCAGCGCACCCAAGAAAATTTTCATGTCTCTCATTTAAAGCACCTTTACCTAGTTGAGTTGTGATGAAAGGAATTTTTGTTTTCTCAACAAATTCCAGAAGCATTTTACTTGTGCTAGTTCTGTTCGCTCCGCCTCCTAGAACCAGAAGTGGTCTTTTCGAGTCTTCAATCAACTTTACAGCTTGATTTATAGACTTTTCATCTGGTACAGGACGTCGTACGACACTTTTTAGCAAAGGTCTTCTCCTTGTTTCTTCAACTGCAATGTCTTCAGGTAATTCAAGATGAACTGCGCCTGGTCTTTCTTCTTCGGCAAGCCTAAAAGCTTCTCTCACTTCTGAGGCGATCATATTAGCTGAAGATATTTGATGGGTATATTTAGTTATTGGCTGCATTAAATCTACAACATCCAAAATTTGGAATTTACCTTGCTTAGTATTCTTTATTGGTTTTTGACCAGTTATCATCACTAACGGCATTCCTCCAAGTTGGGCATAAGCTGCAGAAGTGACTAAATTGGTTGCACCTGGGCCTAAAGTTGTCAAACACACACCAGCTTTTCCAGTTAACCTTCCATAGGTAGCTGCCATAAATCCTGCTCCTTGTTCGTGCCTTGTTAAAATAAGTTTGATTTTGTTTGATTTACAAAGACATTCAAGAAAATCGAGATTTTCCTCTCCGGGTAAACCAAAAATGTACTCTACGCCTTCTTCTTCTAGACATCGAATAAAAAGCTCAGCTCCTTTAATTTTCTTTTTATTCTGTAAAAAACTCATCAAAAGCTATTTAAGATCAATACCAATTCTGTGAGCTATTTCCTGATATGACTCTACTACGTCGCCCAGACCGAGTCTGAATCTATCTTTATCTAGTTTCTTTTTAGTTTCCTTATCCCAAACTCTACAACCATCTGGAGTGAATTCATCTCCAAGATATATTTTTCCTGAGTTTTTTCCAAACTCTAATTTAAAATCAACGAGAATTAAGTCCGCTTTAAGAAATAAATCTACTAAATGATCATTAATTTCTAATGTGAGTTTTTTTAAAGCATCTATATCATCTGCTTCTGCCCAGCCAAAAGATATTATGTGATTATCATTTATCATTGGATCACCTAGGTCGTCATCTTTATAAAAAAATTCGAAAATAGGGTTTTCAAACTTCATCCCTTCTTCAAGACCCAGGCGCTTACAAATACTCCCTGCAGCATAATTCCTCACGACACATTCAATTGGAAACATGTCTAAAGATAAAACCAAACTCTCGTGATCATTTAGTTCTTCTAGAAGATGGCAAGCTATGCCCTTGGAGTCTAGATGATTCATAATAAAATTATTAAATCTATTATTGACAGTGCCCTTTCCAGCTAATTGTTCTATTTTTTTTCCATCAAATGCAGAAGTATCATCAGTAAAATCCATTACAAGCTTAGATTCATCTGCTGTCTTATAAAGTTCTTTAGCTTTTCCTTTTGTTAGTAATTCTTTCTTTTCCATATAATTAAGACAATGATTGATTAATTTGAGAAATAATCTCTTCTGATAGGTCCAGGTTTTCTGTATCCAAACTGGTAGAGATTAGACACTCTTTAGAGCTTAGTTCTTTAACAATGATCTCTACGCTTGTTATATCAGCCCTTCTATCAAGCAAAGATCTCTTTACAGAATATTCTAAATAAAATTTACCTTGATTTCTATCTTCATCAATTATTTTGTAGCCAGCAAGCAGTAAAGACCTTCTCAGTGCAGCCCAGGCTCGAGGAAAATTTATTTTTAATTTTATTTTTGATAAACCGGTTATTTCGTCTGTAATTACTTCGGTTTTGTTAGTTGCATTTAAATTTAAAGCAACTAACGAAGTACCTGTAGATGGGCCAGAAGACGATAAGTACTCATAGAATTCGTTAGTTAATTCATCTAACTTACCTTCGTCTGATGGAATAATTTGCCAAGAATTATTAATTCTTTTCAATTGAGAAACAAAAATTTCAGAACTCGATTGTTGCAATCCTCTTTCAATTTTGAAGACAAATTTTGAATCTACATTTTCATGTCTAAAAGTTTTTGAGTTAATGGTTCCTGAGTTAGCGTCAAAAGAATCTATACCCAAATCATCGTTATTTTCCAAAAACCCTATTGTCATTGGCCAGGCAGCACTTGGTTCTTGGCCTAAGTAAACCCACCTGATTTCACCAAGCTTATGAAGTCTAATTTCATTTGGAGAGGCAGCGGAAAAGAGTTGTTTCGGTCTTGGTGTTGGTATTTTTTCTTGATTGTCAAAGACTTCGACTTCCCCGGTAATAGGGTACTTGTCGATGATAAAGGAAGAGTCTCGTAAAACTTCATTATCAAGCAGAATATCTTCATTCTTTGAAGGATCAACGAACCTGTTCTTATCTAGAGTATTTTCTGATTTTTCAATTGCACATGAAAATGTGAAAAAAGAAAGCGATAAACTAATTAATATTCTCATTTATTAAACTAAATCAAATTAAGCTTTTTTAGAGAGTTTTCTAAAGGCTCCTTAAAGGCACCATTAAGTTCTAACAAAGGCAATCTAATACCCCTTTTTATTAATCCCATTTTGTAAAGTGCCCATTTTACAGGAATTGGGTTAGATTCGCAGAATAAGTTCTTATTAAGAACCTCTAAACTATCGTCAAGTTCTTTAGCTTTTGAATAATCAGTATCAACAACCTTACATATTTCTGAAACAATATCAGGTACAACGTTTGAGGTAACTGAAATTGTTCCATGACCCCCATTTTTCAAGAATTCTAATGAAGAAAAATCATCTCCTGAATATAATAAAAAGTTGTTGTTTTCAATTTCCTCCTTACATAATTTTAAAACCTCAGAATGATTTTTCATGTCTCCAGTAGCATCTTTTATACCAATGATATTTTTATGTGATGAAAGCCTTTGAACGGTTTCAGGCTCAATAAAGCTAGCAGTTCTAGAAGGGACGTTGTAAAGAATTTGAGGGATATCTACTTCATCTGCGATCTTCATATGATGATGAAAGATACCTTCTTGAGGAGGTTTGTTGTAATATGGAGAGACCAACAAAGCTGCATCGGCACCTGCACTTTTTGCTTCTTTAGTTAAATGAAGCGCCTCTTCAGTAGAATTCGCTCCAGTACCTGCAATTATATGAACTCTACCTTTATTAATTTTTACAAAAAATTCAATCAGCTTGATATGATCTTTAAAATCTATAGTTGCAGACTCTCCTGTTGTTCCAACTGCAACCAATCCAGAAATTCCTGAATTTATTTGATAGTTAATTAGCTTTTCAAGAGAATCATAATCTAGCTCTCCTTTATCATTCATTGGAGTAACTAAAGCGGTTATTGATCCTTTGATATGCATTGAAATTTTTATGAAATTTTAATAAATGGTATTATTTCATAACTTAACAAATCTTAATTAAAAAAATGAAAATAGGAACAAAAATAAAAAATTTTAAGGCTGAAATGTCGGGAAAAAATGATTTTAATTTGGCTGATTATAAAGGTCAAAAAATCGTAATATATTTTTACCCAAGGGATAATACTCCAGGGTGTACTTCTGAAGGCGAAGATTTTAGAGATAATTACAAGCTATTTAAAAAAAAGAACACGAAAATTTTTGGAGTTTCCAAAGATTCCTTAAAATCTCATGAGGGCTTTAAAAATAAGTTTAATTTTCCTTTTGAATTAATTTCTGATCCTGATGAAAAAGTTTGTAAAATTTTTGACGTCATCAAAGAAAAAAGTATGTATGGTAAAAAATATATGGGTATTGAAAGAAGTACGTTTTTGATAGATTCAGATGGAAAGCTTTTAAAAGAATGGAGAAAGGTAAAAGTAAAAGGACACGTTGAAGATGTCCTAACGAGTATAGACTAGTTTACTAGATCTTCTTTTGTAGGCCATGCAACTAAAATAGCTCTAAGAAAAGTTGCAATAGGAATTGCCAAAAGTAGCCCCCAAAATCCCCATATACCTCCAAAAATCAGTACAGCGGTAATAATTAATACTGGATGTAATTTGACTTCTCTTCCCAGTAATAAAGGCATGAGAACATTACCATCTAAAGCTTGAATTATTAAATAACTAGTTAAGAAAATATAAAAATTTGAATCTAATCCCCACTGAAAAAGGCCAATTAATATAACTGGAATAGTTACTAATATTGCCCCAACGTAGGGTATCAGAACAGATAGTCCTACTAAGATAGCTAAAATAATTGAATAATTTACATCTTGTAAGGAAAATACAACTCCTGTCACAAGAGAGACAATTATCATTTCTAGGCCTTTGCCTCTCAAGTATCCGTATAACTGGATATTCACATCTTTCCAGATTTTAGACAATAAATCCTTTTTATTTGGCATTAAAAGTTTTATGTAGCTCAAAAAAATATCCCTATCTTTCAGAAGAAAAAAAACTAAAAAAGGAACAATAATTAAGTAAAGCAACGCGTTCATTACTGCCGAAAAACCTGAATTAAGCTGCAGCAAAGCATTTTGAAATAAACTAGGTATGTATGAAAACGCATTAATTACAATCTCCTCCAATTGGTTTGATTGAATTGTATAATCTGCTAGTTGGTTTGAAATAAAAACATTTACTGAATCATAGATTTGCGGAATGTCAGATACCAAAAGCAAAATCTGTCTGGATAAAAAAGGTAAAAATATAAATATTGATAAATAAAAAAGACTAAAAACGATGAGTGTTACTGTTAAAGCTAATAATCTGCTATTGCCCTTTTCTTCCAGAAAGCTCATTAATCCATTTAAAATGTAGGCAATTAAAATGCTTACCAGTACAGGAGCAATTATTCCTCCGATAAAATAAAGAATAGCTATTCCAATTGATAGAATAAATAAAGCAGCATAATGCTCGTCATCATAAAAATACCTATCAAAAAAACTTTTTAAAAAATTTAACATTTGTTTCCTATACTTTTAATCAATTATACTTTCTAAATGGTAAATAAATTATATTTATTACTTATTACATTGTTTCTTTCTTCATATTTTTACTCGATCGTTGAAGAAGATCCTCTTCCTGCTTTAGGTGATTACTCATCAGCTTCAATATCTTTATCAGGAGAATACGAATTGGGAAGGCTATGGCTTGCAATGTATAGAGGATCTTCAAGGGAACATTCAGATCCGTTGATGAGAACTTATTTGGAAGATCTGATATATCGTCTTTCTGAAACAAGCGAAGTAAGAGACAGGAGATTTGAATTTATCATACTAGAAGATGAGTCTATAAATGCTTTTGCTGCTCCTGGTGGGATAATTGGTATAAACCTAGGAATGTTTTTAAACACCAAACGAGAAGGTGAGCTTGCATCAGTTATGTGTCATGAGTTGGCTCATTTAAGCCAAAGGCATTACGCAAGGTCTCAAAATAGAAGTTCTCCTTTGGCCAATGCGTTAATGATTTTAGCAAGCATTGCAGTTGCAGCAGCGTCTAGAAATCCAGAGGCAATAGTGATTGCTCCAGCAGCAATGCAACAGATGTCAATAAACTACACGAGAAGCAATGAAAAAGAAGCAGACAGAATAGGCTTCAATAATTTGGTTAAAGCAGGATTTGATCCTAATGATATGACAATGATGTTTCAAAGAATGCAAGATAAATATCAGAGAGAAGACTCTGAACAATTCTCTTATCTAATGACCCATCCTCTTCCAAGTGAAAGATTAACCGATATGAGAATTAGGGCTGCTAATATATCAAAGCCATTTGAAGGGTCATTTCGAGATAATCTTGACTTTTATTTTATGCAAAAGAGATCTGAAATCTGGGCAGAAAAAGATACAAAAAAACTGACAAAAAAATATAGAAAGGATCTAAAATCTGATCAAAAAAATATTTCTCTTTCAAGCAGATATGGCTTGGCTTTAGCTCTGAAAAAAGATAAAAAATATGAGGAAAGCTTTAAAATTTTAAGAGAGCTCATTAAGGAAAACCCAAACAACCTTGTATTAGAATCTAGCCTTATGGAGATTCATCTATCGGCAAAAAATTACTATGAAGCTATTTCACTTGGAAAAAATATATTAGAAATTCATGATAATAATTACGCTGCATCCATCCTTCTAGCTGATGCCTACATTGAAAATAATCAGTCCGAAGTAGCTGAAAAAATTCTAAAAGACTTAGCAAAAAATAGAGAAACAGATCCTAATGTATGGTTTAGGCTTGCTGAGGCACAAGGTCTATCAGGAAATATTCTTGAGTTGCACAGATCCAGAGCAGAGTACTTCATCCTTACTGGTAGACATGATGCGGCAGTTTTTCAACTTAAAGAAGCATTATCGTTATCACAAAATCTTTTTGAAGTAAGAGAAAGTATCATTAGACGCTTAGAAGAGATTTTTGCTGCAAAAAGGGCTTTGACAGAATTATCCTAACCTGGAAACAAATCAGCAAAATTTTTTCCAGCTAAAAGATGAATGTGGAGATGAAAAACTGTCTGCCCGGCTTTTTCACCATTATTTATGACAACATTGAATGCATCTTGCACATCCAGTTGTTCAGCAACTTTTTTAACCACCATCATTAAATGTCCCAATAAATCTTCATCATCTTTTTTAACTTCAGAAAGCTTTTGAATAGGTTTTTTTGGGATTATTAGAATATGAATTGGAGCCTTTGGTGCAATATCTTCAATTGCAATACATTTGTCATCCTCATGAACAATTTCCGAGGGAAGCTCTCTATCAATAATTTTTTCAAAAATTGTTTTAGTCATTTTAAGCAAATATCTTATATCCAATAAAAGTTGAGAGTAAACAGATAGATGTAATTATTAGAGCTAAAAAATATGCCATAAAAATTCCATTTGAAGTTGAAAATAATAAAACTTCTTTGGTAAAAGCCGAAAATGTTGTGAAAGAACCTAAAAAACCAATAATTATTAATGGACTGATAAGCTCTTTATTTGAGAGATTCATAGCTAAAAAAATCCCGATAAAAAAACAGCCGATTAAGTTCACTGTTAGAGTGCCTAGAGGAAATCCTAGAAAAATTATTTTTGAAAGAAATGAGCTTAAAAGGAATCTTGAAATTGCTCCAAAAAAAGCTCCAATTCCAATTAGTACATAAACCATAACTCTTGGTGGGTCGTATAGGATTCGAACCTATGACCAATTGATTAAAAGCCAACTGCTCTACCAACTGAGCTAACGACCCAAAAAGAAAAGATTATACATTTATTGAGAATTTAATTTAATTAAATCTTGTTCTGCAAGTAAAGCAGCTCCAGAGTTTGGATAATTACTTATAACTTCTTGTAAGAGTGTCTCGGCAGAGTCCAATTCTTCTAAATTAACTTTGGCAAGAGCAAGTTTGTACAGGCCATCTGCCTTCCTGGGATGATCATCAAATTTAGCTATAAAGGCATTCAAGATTTCGGAGGAATCTTCAAACATTTCTTGGACTAAATATATTTCACCTAGCCAAAAGTAAGCATCGCCTGTATAGGTACCGTCAGGATAAGATAGAATTAAGAGTCTTAAGTTTTCTGCTGCTTCTGAATATCTAGAATTATCAAGCAACTTCATAGAATTTGACCAAAGACCAAATTCTCCTGAGTCAATGTCTTCTTCAACGAGTCCTGATAATGGATTCATAGATTGTTCCATTGAGTCTTCGGCTTGAGTTTCTTCAAATAATAACTTTGTTTCCAAAAGATGAATTCTTTTATCCAGGTCAACATATCTTATTTGGTTTGCTTCTTCCAACCTGGAAATTGTTAAGTTATTCGTTTCTATTGAAGCAGTAAGAAATTCTATCTCTTTTTTTAGAAGATTTATTTTTTCGAGAAGAAGTTCTAAGGATTCATCATTTTGCAAAACTACAAAATTAGAAAAACCCAAAAAAATAAAAAAGAGAAAGCTTTTTAGAATTTTCAATCTAGTAAAGAGAGATTTCTACCCTTCTATTTTCAGCCCAAGCTTTTTCATTTGATGCGCTTTTAAGTGGCTTTTCTTCTCCAAAACTAACCACCCTAATTTTTTTACCGGATACTCCCTTAACTATAAGAAAGTCTCTCACCTCGAGCGCTCTTCTTTCTCCAAGTGCTAAGTTATATTCTCTAGTTCCTCTTTCATCGCAATGACCTTCTAGTCTAACTATTTTTGCCTTTTTGATTTCAGGTAAATACTGTTCCAATAAACTCTTGTCTTCAGCATCTAGAATGGATTTATCAAAATCAAAATAAACTTTGTCGTCCAAATTAGTTTCAAGCCTATCTCCCTGAAGGTACTCTTCTCCGGCTACAGAGGCATATTGCATACGTTCAACTGAATCCGAAACATTCGCTGCACAAGAATAAACCTGACAAATCATAGCTAAAATAAATATTCCAATTGGTTCCATAAATAGCCTCCTCATAAATAAAGCTCCTTCACTTATAGTGATTATAATACTTTTCCATTAGACAAGAAATTTTATATTTAGTTTGTTTAATTTAGTAATGGTGACCAAGCTGGTTCTCTTACCGATCCACTTTTAACAGGTAAAGAAAACCTTGATTTTCCATCTAAAGTAATTCCTCCCAAATAACCATTTGACCCATCTTTTGTCGCATAAATAATGATATTTCCATTAGGAGAAATAGTAGGTGATTCATCTAAAGAAGTGGAGGTTAAGGTCTCAATGTATCTACTGGAAAGTTTTTTTGTTGCGATCTGAAAATTTCCATCATTTCCATGAACAAAAAAAATAGATTTTCCATCGGGAAAATATCTCCCTCTTGCATTGTAATTTCCGTCCCTAGTTAATCTTTTTTTTCTTTTAGATTTGGTATTAATCTCATAGAGCTGAGGAGAACCTGACCTATCAGATGTAAAGATAATTTTTTTTGAATCTGGAGACCACGATGGTTCTGTATCGATACCATAATGATTTGTAAGCCTCATTAATCTTTTGTTATTCATTGAGTACAAAAAAATATCGGGATTTCCTGAAAAAGAAACGACCAAAGCTAAGCTCTTTCCATCTGGAGACCAAACTGGCGCACTATTTGTCATTCCTAAAGCCTGAATGGAATCTCTCTCTCCAGATTGTAAATCTTGAATAAAAATTTCAGCTAAGCCATTTTCAAAAGATACATACGCAATTTTTTTTCTATCAGGAGACCAATCAGGAGACATTATTGGTGCTTTGGAGGTAAAAAGAATTTGTTCATTTTTACCATCGATATCTGAAATGCACATTTGATAAGTGTCGGCATCAGAATTAATTACATATGCTATTTTCGTATCAAATATCCCTCTCAACCCAGTAATTTCTTCATAGATTCTATTGCTGATAATTTTTGAAATCCCCTCAATGTTATCTTCACTGCCAACAATTTCACCTTCTAAAATTTTAATTCTTCTATTTATGTTGAATAAAGAATACGAAATATTAAGATTTCCTAAAGCGTTAACAGAATTTACTTTTCCAATTAAAGAATAATCCACGCCAAGCACTTTCCAGTCCCTATAATAAAAATCATTTTCCGAGGATGGATATGAAAGCATTTCATTTACAGCTAGATTTTCAAATTCGCCAAACAAAAGCATGTTCTTTTCTATATTTTTAGATATCTGACTGCCATAATTTTCTTCAATGCCGCTCTCAATGCCAAAGGGAACAAATGCAACTTTTGATAAATTATCACTACCCTTAAGGATTTCTATTTCTAAAACAGGAAAAATACTATTTGAAACTAAAAAAAATAATAAAGATAAAAACTTAATCACTGTATCTCACCAGATGATTTAAAAACTAAATTAAAATTTCTAAAATTTTGTTCAAAAAGTTTTCTTTCAAGAGATAAAACTTCTTCAAAAAAAGTCATCTTATTCATAGCAGTCAAAATCGATTCATTGAAAGAAGTATTTGAACTTGGCTCAATTAGACTAAAATTTAATATTTCACCAGAAGGAGCAAGGTTAATTAAAACTTTTGCTATCAAAGATTCGCTTAAAGAATTTGGCTTTATCCAAATTGAAGAAATTCTTTCTTGGATAATAGCCGAAACTCTTAAGATGTCTTCTCTCTCCTTCGAAAGTTTAATTTTAGTAATTTCATTTTTTATACCTAATTTATTTATTTTAAATTTTGAAATAATTGAAGTTTCATCAGTATTTGTTTTTTTATTAATCGCGGAGGTTTTTTTTGTCTCTTTTTCAACAGAGGTATTGGGCGCGGAAGAATCGAATAGTTTTTCATCTTGTTGAATTAATTCGTAAAAATTTATTTTTATTGATTGAGCCTCATCAATATTGAGGTTGGGAACAGAAAACATAGAAAAAATCAAAGATAGAAATAAAAGAATCAAAAAAAAAGTATTTAAACTTGTCAAAGCCTTATTCATTCTTAATGGGTTCGGTTATGAGATTGATGGAATCTGTTTTAAATTTTTTGATCAAAGACATTGTTTTAGCAATATTGTCATATAGCGTTTCTTTGTCGGCTCTCAAAAATATTTCAACTTTGGGATTATTTTTTAAAATTTTTTCAAACTGTTCTGCAAATGACTTAAAACTTTTGTAAATTTCATTTTTTTCACCTAAGTCAAGAGAGTAAAAACCCTCTTTGCTGATTGAAATAGTTAAATTATCGTCTTTGGATTTATTAAGAGCTTGTGCTTCGGTTTTTGGTAAATCAAGATCAATTCCTTGAATCATAAATGGCGTTGCGACCATAAAAATAACCAACAAAACTAATGAAATATCCACATATGGGATAACATTGATTTCTGTTAAAAGTTTTCTATTTTTTAGTCGTCTTTTGGACATTAAATTCTTGGTAAGTTATTAAAAGTTCAGATGTAAAGTTTTCGTAACTTTTAATAATTATATCAATAGTCTTAACACTCCAATTATAAGAAATAAGAGCAGGAATAGCCGCAAAGAGCCCCAAGGCAGTTGCTACCAGAGCTTCAGATATCCCGGGCGCAACGGCATTTATTGATACTTGAGAAAGTTGTGCTAAACCGCTAAAAGCATTCATAACTCCCCAGACAGTTCCAAATAGACCTATAAATGGACTTACAGACGCAACAGTAGACAGGAAAGATAATCCTTCTTCCAATTGTTCTTCTTGCCTATTTATTATTATTTCCGTTGACTTATTGATGCGGTCTTCAGCTTTTTCAAAATTTTCTGCCTTTAAAAATTCTTCATGAGATATAACAAAAATTTGAGATAGCCCAAAATTATCTTCTTTACGATTAAGTTCATTAAAAATTTTTTCAATATTTTTAGAATTCCAAAAATCAGTTTCAAATTCATAAATATCCTTTCTTGCTCTGCTCAAGGTGAGCCACTTATCAAAAATAAACCACCAGGAGGTTCCGGCTAAAACAAACAAAATGATCATCACCAGTTGAACAACTAAACTTGCTCCTAGAAATAAATCTATAAAACTTAATTCAGCTTGCATTTTTTTTATCCAACATCTTTTTTCTTAGTTCCTCTGGGAGAGCAGTGGGTTTTTTAGTTTTAAGATCAACACAGCCGCATAATACATTAGCTTCACACACTGTTTCTGAGTTTATAACAACTCTTTGATTAAAACTAAAACTAGCTCTCTTTAATTCTGAAAGAGAAGATTCTATTTTTATTAATTGATCTAACAGGACAGGTTTTTTGTAATGAATGTCTAATTTATTAACAATGAAAATAATGTTTTTGGCTAATAGCTCGTTTTGCAGGTAGCCACACTTTCTTAGAAATTCAGTTCTACCCCTTTCGAAATATTTAAGATAATTTGCGTAAAAAACTACACCTTGGGCATCTGTATCTTCATAGTAAATTCTAAGCTCTAAGGTATCTAACATTAAAGATGACTTTTTATATCTTCCTCAAAAAGAGATTTAAGTAAAACTATGAAGACCTCTAAAGAAAAATCGCATGTATTGTTAAAATCTTTAGGAAGATTGTTGTTTACAGTGTGGAGTGGAATTCTCACCTTGATGGGTCTGTGATTAAATTTATAAATCAAAGCTGGATGGCTATCTTCTGGAGTTGCAGCAATCACTTGATTCCACCAACCTTCAAGAGGTTCCGCGCCTTGCCCATATCTCTTACATTCTATGTACCAATTACCAAGAATAAGGTCGGGAAGATATTTTTCTCGAGTTTGCTCCAATATTCTTTTTAATGGTTTTTTTAATTCCAAAGAATCATTCAAAGCATTTGCAATTTCTCTTTCAAATGATGCTCCCTTATTCCTTGAATTCGTCATCAAGCAAAGCTCCCTTCAGAAAACTCAGCATTGGAATGAACATTTTGCACATCATCCAAATCTTCAAGACTTTCAAGAAGATTGATGACTTTTTCAGAAGCTTCATTATCAAGCTCAACGCTATTTGATGCTTTCATAGTCAACTCGTATTGGTTTATTTTGATTTCATTCTCTTCGAGGACATTTTTAAGATTATGAAATTCTTCGGCTTGAACAGAAATAATAAGATTATCTTCATCACCCTGTTCTACTTCATCTGCACCATTGGATACAGAGACATCAAATATTTTTTCCTCATCGGAATTTTCAACGACTATTTGACCAACTTTAGTAAATAGATAAGCTACAGACCCATCGGTACCTAAACTTCCTCCGTACTTAGAAAAAGCATGTCTAACTTCAGCAACCGTTCTGTTTTTATTGTCCGTCAAAGTTTCAACTATAATGGCAACCCCATTGGGACCATAACCTTCATAAATGGTTTCTTCTAAATTTTCTGCCTCCTGATCTCCAGAACCTCTTGCTATGGCTCTTTCTATTGTATCTTTTGGCATGTTGGCCCCAAGGGCTTTATCAAGAGCCAGTCTTAATCTGGGATTATCTCCTGGCTCAGGTCCTCCCAATTTAGCAGCAACCGTAAGCTCTCTAATAAGTTTCGAAAAGACTTTTTGTCTTTTTTCATCTTGACGACCTTTGCGATGCTTTATGTTGGCCCACTTAGAATGTCCCGCCACTATTTATCCTCTTCAAGAACTTTTATGGAAAACATATCTAATTGATCTTGATCGACTAAACTCGGAGCATCGGAAAGCAGACAGGTTGCCGATTGGGTCTTTGGAAAAGCAATTACATCTCTGATGGATTCTTGTTTACAAAGCAACATGATCAAACGATCTAATCCAAAAGCAATTCCGCCATGTGGAGGACATCCGTAGGACAGAGCTTCCAAAAAGAAACCAAATTTTTCATCCGCTTCTTTTTTATCTATTCCTAAAATGGATAATACTTCTAATTGTTCATCTAAATCATTAATTCTTAAAGAGCCACCGCCAATTTCACTTCCGTTTAAAATAAGATCATATGCCTTTGCAACTGCATTTACCGGATCTTTCTTAAGTTCTTTGAGCCCCCCTTGAGTAGCAGTAAAGGGGTGATGTGATGGAGATAAGTTTCCTTGAATATCCTCTTCAAATAAGGGAAAGTCTGTTATCCATCCAAATTTAAAAGCCTCTTTATCAATTAAGTTAAGGTCTTCACCTAATTTTTCTCTCAATGAGCCCATTGAATCATTAACAACATTTCTGTGATCGGCACCAAAAAAAACAGTGTCTCCAGAACTCAGTTCAAGCCTTTCAGCCAAACTAGAAATCTCTTCTTTAGAAAAGAACTTAAGAATTGGAGATTGAAGCCCATTTTCTAGATCAGCAGAATCATTTACTTTTATATAAGCTAGTCCTTTTGCTCCAAAATTACCTACAAATTTAGTGTACTCATCTATTTTATTCCTGCTTATTTCTTGTTCAATTTTAAGAGCAACAATTCTTGCCTTTTCATTCTTAGCCGGATCGGAAAAAACCTTAAATGAAGACTTTTCAAAAATATCTTTTACATCAACAAACTTTAAAGGGTTTCTTAAGTCAGGTTTATCTGAGCCGTAATCCTTTATTGCTTCTTGATATTTAATTCTTTGGAAATCATCAAACTCAATATTTAAAGTTTCAAAAAAAATTCTTTTAATGAGGTTTTCAGAGATATTAAGAATTTCTTCTTCTGAAATAAAAGACAATTCGATATCCAATTGAGTGAATTCTGGCTGTCTATCTTTTCTTGTATCCTCATCCCGAAAGCATCTGACAATTTGAAAATATTTTTCAAAACCCCCAATCATCAACATTTGTTTGAAAAGCTGTGGTGACTGAGTGAGCGCATAAAACTTTTTATTATAAAGTCTGCTTGGGACAAGAAAATCTCTAGCTCCTTCCGGAGTAGCCCTAGCCATCATTGGAGTTTCAATTTCAATAAACTGATCTTCAATGAGATGACTTCTAACGATGTGATTTACTTGCGATCTGATTTTCAGATTTGATTGCATTTCCGGTCTTCGCAAATCCAAGTAACGGTATTTGAGCCTAACCTCTTCACCGACTTTCGCATGTTCATCTAGCTGAAAAGGCAATGGTTTGCTTTTGGAAAGGATATTAATTTCTTTTGAAACAAGTTCCAGTTCTCCAGACACCAATGACTCGTTAATTGTGCCTTTAGGCCTTTCTCTAAGAATTCCTGTAACTTCAAGAACAAAAGACATTCTGATTGATTCCGACTTTTTGAATAACTCTTTATCTTCTGGCTCAACAACAACTTGCATTAATCCAGATACGTCTCTGATATCTAAAAATATGACACCGCCATGATCCCTGACCTTTTCAACCCATCCAGAAATGAGAAAGGAAGAATCGATTTCTTTATTAGAAATATTTTGTATTTGAGTACGTTCCATAATAGAAAGATTATTTAATCTTTTTTAGCAGGTTTTGAGTTTTCTGTTTTTTTTGGTTCCTTAGATGTTTTTTTACTTTTATCGTCTGATTGTACAAGATTTTTTTTATTACCTGTCTTAAAGTCAGTTTCGTACCAACCTGATCCTTCTAAACGAAATGACGGCGCTGAGATAATTTTTTTTGCCTTTGCTTTTGGCGAGCAATCACAAGAAACAGTTTTTGTGGAATCTGCTACAGAAACAATTCTTTCAGATATTTTGCCGCATTTACTGCATTGGTACTCATAAATAGGCATTATTCCTCACTGTAAGCATCTTTTTTTAGTATTATTAATTTTTAAAGCCGAATATTAATTTATATTTTAAATGAAAGCTTCCTCATTTCACTATAAAACTCAAAAAGAAGCCCCAAAAGACGCAGAACTCATAAGCCACAAACTTATGATCAGAAGCAATATGATAAAGCTATTAGCTTCTGGCATTTATTCGTGGATGCCTCTGGGATTAAAGATTCTAAATAAGGTTGAATCAATAATTAGAAAGAATATGAATGAATATGGTTGCTTAGAAGTCTTAATGCCAATGGTTCAGCCAAAATCACTGTGGGACGAGACAAAAAGGTCAGAGCAAATGGGTCCAGAACTTTTGGGTTTTTTGGATCGAAATGAACGAGCATTTTACCTTGGACCTACTCATGAAGAAGTCATTACCGATATATGCCGTCAAGAGCTGCAAAGTCATAAAGATCTGCCTAAAACTTTTTATCAAATACAAACGAAATTCAGAGATGAAATTAGACCTAGATTTGGAGTAATGCGAGGTAGAGAATTCTTAATGAAAGATGCTTATTCGTTTGATCTTGACGAAGATGGGATGAGTAAAAGCTATCAAGCTATGAAAGAGTGTTACCAAAAGATATTTGATGAGATTGGCTTTGATTACAAGATTGTAAAAGCTGATTCTGGAGCAATAGGTGGAAATATGTCTGAAGAATTTCATGTCTTAGCTGATTCCGGTGAAGATACTTTGGTATTTAACGATAAGGATTTTTCATCGAACATTGAATTATTGGATGATTCTTTAAAAACAGAAATTGAGAAAAAAATTGAAAATAATGATTTGTCTGATATTGATAGTGAGCATGGCAAACTTTCAATTAAAAAAGGAATTGAGGTAGGACATATATTTGAACTAGGTAATAAATACAGCAAGGCTATGGGTCTTGGTGTCCAACATGATAATAGTCAAAAAACTTTAGAAATGGGCTGTTATGGAATTGGAGTTTCGAGAATTGTTGCAGCTGCTATTGAGCAAAATCATGATAGTGAAGGCATTGTTTTTCCAAAAAATATTTCTGCTTTTGATTGTTCCTTAATTTCAATCAATGAAAAGAAATCGGAAATAGTGAAAAAGAAATCTAAGGAAATTTACTCTTACCTAATAAATAACAATGTAGATGTCTTTTATGACGATAGAGATGCATCTCCAGGTAATAAATTTTCTGATTCCAATTTAATGGGTAACCCCTATCAAATAGTCATTAGCGAGAAAAACGTAGAAAAAGGCTTAATCGAAATAATAAACAGAAGAGATCAAGCTAAATCTGAAATAACAGAAAAAGACTTATTGGGTCTCTTTGATTGAGTCTGTAATCTGTTTTTCTATTCTCTTAGCTATATTTGGATTATCTTTTAACCACTGACTAGCATTAATCTTACCCTGGCCAATTTTTTCACCATCGTAAGCGTACCAGGCACCTGCCTTCTCAACGATTTTTCTTTCAACTCCAATATCAAGAATTTCTCCTGCGCGGTTGATTCCTTTGTTGTAAAGAATTTGAAATTCAGCTTGTCTGAATGGAGGCGAAACTTTATTTTTAACAACCTTAACTCTAGTTTCATTACCTGCAACTTCGTCACCGTCTTTAACAGTACCGATTCTTCTGATATCCAATCTTACTGAAGAATAAAACTTCAAAGCATTACCACCAGAGGTAGTCTCAGGACTGCCAAACATTACGCCTATCTTCATTCGAATTTGATTAATAAATATAACAAGAGTATTTGATTTCTTTATACTCCCAGTTATTTTTCTTAGTGCTTGTGACATGAGTCTAGCTTGAAGACCAACATGATGATCGCCCATTTCGCCTTCAATTTCGGCTCGGGGTACCAATGCGGCTACAGAATCAATGACCAAAACATCTATCCCACCAGATTTAACCATTATGTCGGCAACTTCTAGAGCTTGTTCGCCTGTATCAGGCTGAGAAAGAAGCAAATCATCTATTTTTACTCCAATTTTTTCTGCATAGATTGGATCTAAAGCATGCTCTGCATCAATAAATGCTGCGGTTCCTCCTTGTTTCTGGCACTCGGCTATAACTTGCAAAGTCAAAGTTGTTTTTCCTGAAGATTCGGGACCAAAAATCTCAACTACTCTTCCTTTTGGCAAGCCCATTATGCCAAGTGCCAAATCCAATCCTAATGAACCTGTAGAAATGCTTGGAATACTCTGAACCTCTCTTTCGCCCATCCTCATGATAGTTCCAGGACCAAATTGGGTCTCAATCTGAGAGATGGCTGTTTCTAGGGATTTTCCTTTTTCTGGTGACGATGTATCGTCTTTTTTTGTTTTTCTTGTAGGCATAATAAAACTGTATATTTATACAGTATTTAACAATATATTAAAAATTATTGCAAACATTTTAATAATTCTTTTAAAGCAAAAGCTACACTCTGTTTTCTGACTTCGTCACGATTTCCTTCAAAAAGTTTGGTGAAGCAAATTATTTCAGTTTTAGTACCAATTCCAAAGCATACCGTACCAACCGGCTTGTCATCTGTTCCTCCAGTAGGTCCTGCAATACCGCTTATTGATATTGAAAAATCCGAACCACTATTTTTTAAAGCTCCTTCTGCCATTTCCTTCACAACTTTTTCACTTACAGCTCCCTCCTCTAAGAGAACATCTTTGTTAACACCAAGAGTTTTTAGCTTTGCCTTATTGGAGTATGTGATAAACCCAAAACCATACCATTTCGAACTGCCTGGTATGCCTGTAAATTCCTTCCCGATCCAGCCTCCTGTACAAGATTCTGCTGTAGAAACACTTTTCTTAGTCTCTGTTAAGAGCTGACCTATCTTTATAGCTAAATCTTGTAGTTCATCATTGGAAATCATCAATTTAAATTATAATTGAATAATGACTTTTATTGTTGGCCAAGGATGCATCAATTGTAAGCACACCGATTGTGTGGAAGTTTGTCCTGTAGATTGTTTTTATGAAGGAGAAAATACTTTAGTCATCAATCCAGACGAATGCATCGATTGCGGTTTGTGTGAGCCTGAGTGCCCCATTGAAGCCATTTATGCAGAGGATGAAGTTCCCGCAGATCAGATTGAGTTTATTGAAATAAATGAAAAATATTCGAAGATTTGGCCAAACATTACTGAGGCAAAAGATCCTTTGCCAGATCACGAGGAATGGAGAGAAAAAACGAATAAAATTGATGTATTAATTCTTGAATAAAGCTATTCAGAAACCTTTCCTTCAAGCATAGGAACAAATAACACAGAATCTAAAATGGTTTCATGAAATTCATCTTTCGATTTTTTTTCTAAAAGTAGTAGATGTTGTTTCTTTCCATCACCAACAGGGCAAATAAGTTTACCGTGCAACTCAAGTTGAGTTTTTAATTTTTTTGGAATTTGTGAAATTGCTGCTGTGCAAATGATGGCATCAAATTTTTTTGGGGTTGGCCAGCCTAAAGTACCGTCAGACCAACGTAATTGGCAATTGTCTACACCAATTTTCTTCAAATTATTGTCTGCACGAAGTGATAGGGCTTCAATTCTTTCTAAAGAAAATACTTTTCTGCAAAATCTTGCAAGTATTGCTGTTTGGTAACCACAGCCAGTGCCGATCTCCAAAACTGCTCCTAAAGGTTTTTGGTCTAAGACATTTCCTTGAATTAAAAGTTCTGTCATTTTTGCTACAACAAAGGGTTGTGAAATGGTTTGTTGATGACCAATTGGCAAGGACATATCCTGGTAAGCTCTAGAAGTAAATGTTGCATCGACAAATTCATGTCGCGGAATTTGGTAGATGGCTTCTAGCACTCTCGGATCTTTAATGCCCTTTTGAGATAGTTCTTTCGTTAATTCTTTTCTGGCAAATTCAAAATTCAATTGATCTATAAATTTTTTGCCCAATCTGCAACTACCTGTTGTTGAGAGTTGGAATGCATGTCTATCTTAATTGGAGAAATTGAAATGAATCCATCTTCCAAATTCTTTCGATCGGATAAATCAAGATTCTTCTCACCTTCTTCCTCATTAAGGAAAGTTTTAGTGATTTTAATTTCAGGATCGGGAAATTCGTTATGATCAGGTACATTGATGTTTAAAATTTGAAAGTCTTCCATTTCCAAGTTATCCAGATTATCCAAGACTTTGGCAACAAACTTTGCAGCGAAAGAAAAATCATTGATTTCAAAAGATGCTACAGACACTGCAATTGAAGGATACTTCAAATTCCTACCATCTAAAGCAGCGCCAACTGTACCAGATAAAATGGCATCGGAGCCTAAATTTGGACCTGGGTTTATCCCAGAAACGACTATTTCCGGTTCGAAGGGGCACAGCATGTTTCTAGCCACTTTTACACAATCAACGGGCGTACCGTTTAGACTGAATATATTATCTGCATATTTTTTGTGTCTTAAGGGAGTCAAAAAAGTTATCGCGCTGCTAAATCCACTACGATTTTGATCTGGGCCTATAAGAAATACTTCGTGTTTGTCATGCAATTCCTTAAAAAGAGCTTTGATACCGGGATGGTCAAATCCGTCATCATTGGTAAGTATTATTTTCATGTAAATTAGTTTTTCTTAACAAGAGCAATTGCTTGTGTGCTTATGCCTTCTCGAGCGCCCTCATAACCCAAACCATCTGTAGTTGTTGCTTTGCAAGATATATCGTTTAGATTTACTTTCAATTCTTTAGCTAAATTTTCTTCAATTTTTTTTTTGAATTTCTCAAGCCTAGGCTCTTCTCCAACATAAGTAACATCAATATTTACGATTTGATAACCTGATTCTGAAAGCATTGTGGAAACTTTTTTTAAGAGATGGATGCTGGAAATACCCTTGTTTTCTTCATTGGACGGTGCAAGTTTACCAATATCACCCATCTTGCAAGCACCTAAAAGAGCATCGGTGATTGCGTGACTGATGATATCACCGTCTGAATGAGCAACTACCTCATACTCAGAGTCGATTGAGATACCTCCTAAGATGAAATCTTTAGAACCTTTGATGATTTTATGAGCGTCAAATCCTTGCCCAATTCTCAGTTTACTCACTAAATTCTGCCAGCAAGTTTTAAATATTGTTCTACTGTTTCCAAATCCTCTTTTTTGGTCACCTTAATATTTGTTTTATTACAGGGGTAAATGGATATGTCTTTTTTATAATAATGCAGCATGGCGCTTACTTCATCGGTAAATACTTTTTCTTCGTCATTGGCTTTGGTTAAAGCTGACAATAGATCTTCCAAACAAAAAACTTGAGGTGTTGCTGACAACCAAACGTTATTTCGATCTAAGGATTTTTGTACTTTTTCATTTTTTACCAAGTTAACGCTTTCTGTTGGTTGATAAGAAAGATAGCACCCTTCTCCATCTTCTTTAATTTCATCCTGAGCTTTACCCATTAAACCCAAAAGATCTTTGAGGTCCAAGCAAGGTCTTGCTGCATCATGCACCGCAACTAGAATTGATTTATCTTCGTCTTCTTTAATTTCTTGCAAGCCATTCAAAACGGATAGCATCCTAGTAGATGCGCCAATGCAAGTCTTGACTTTATTATGTTGCGAAATAGACAGGGCTTCCCAAGCTTCAGTATCTTCTGCGACAACTACATAAATAGTTTTACAATTTTCATCTTTCAAAAAAGGATCTATGGCAAATTCAATAATGGTTTTTTTTCCTACTAAATTGAATTGCTTGGCAAGTTTGAGTTGGGCTCTAGCACCAACCCCAGCAGCAGGAATTAAAGCGACGTAATCACTCATTTGGAACTAGTTCAATGAGAACTTCCCCTTTTTTAATCAAATTTAACTTACTTCGGGCGTAACCTTCCAAAGCTTCAGGATCATTTGTAAAGCTATCCAATTCCATTCTGGCAATTTTATTGTCTTCCTTCAATTTAACGATTTTATTTTTTAAGATAATTTTTTCTTGTGCCATTTTGTCTAGCCGATCAATGCTATTTTCCCCATAGAAGATTCCTATAATATAAAATAAAATTAAAAAAATAAGTATCACTAATACAATGGGAAACAAATAATTTCTAATTTTGTTTATCAATTTACTAACTCCTGCCTACCAAGAAATTCTAAATCTTCCATAGCATCAATCATTAACAATCTATTGTATTTTGAAGTTCTGTCTGACCTTGATGGTGCGCCAGTTTTTATTTGTCCAGCTCCAGTACCAACTGCTAAATCGGCAATAAAATTGTCTTCTGTTTCACCAGAACGATGAGAGATTACACACTTATAGTTATGTTGATAAGCCAAACATATAGTTTCAAAAGTTTCAGAAATTGTTCCTATTTGGTTAATTTTTACCAAGACTGAGTTGGCAATATTTCTGTCAATGCCCTCTTGAAGAATATCTTTATTAGTTACAAATAAATCATCGCCAACCAACTGAGTTTTCTTACCAAGTTTTTTAGTGAGACTCTCCCATCCAACCCAATCGTTTTCATCGAGTCCGTCTTCTACTGAAGTAATAGAATATTTATTAGCTAAAATGGAAAGATACTCGATTAATTCTTCTGACGATAACTTTTCTTTATTTGAAAAAACATATTCTTTATTTTTTAACAATTCTGTTGCCGCGCAATCCAGCGCAAAGGTTACATCTTTATCAACTTCATATCCTGCTTCTTGGATGGAGCTGGATATTAAATCTAGTGCTTCTTCAGCTGAATCTATTCCAGGAGCAAATCCACCTTCATCGCCAACTGCTGTAGAAAAGCCTTTTTTATTCAATGTTTTTTTTAAAAAATTAAATACTTCCACGCCGCATATGAGACCTTCTTTAAAGGAAGAGAACCCAACTGGCTGAATCATAAATTCCTGAAAGTCTAACTGATTATTAGCATGTGCTCCCCCGTTTAGAATGTTCATCATAGGAAGAGGCATCTTCATTTTTACTTCTGAAAAAAAATTTTCCCTAAAGTAATAATGAATATATTCGTATAAAGGCTTTTTTTCTGCACTTGCTGACAACTTACAGTAAGCCAATGACAGAGAAAGGATAATATTTGCACCAAAATTTTTTTTATTTTTTGTCCCATCTAGCTCTATTAGTTTTGAATCGAATTCAACTTGAGAGCCTATTCTCATACCAATAAGCTCTGGAAATAAATTCTCCTCTGCATTTTTAATAACCTGTGCAACACCTTTACCATTAAAATTGTTACCGCCATCCCTTTTTTCTATGGCTTCTCTGGAACCGGTAGATGCGCCAGATGGAACGAAACCAATTTCTTTAAAATCATCATCTGCCTCTATCAAAGCCGCAATTGTTGGAGTTCCTCTGGAATCAAGGATTTCAAATGCTTTAATTGCTTTGATTTTCATTTTCCTATAAACCTTTTACGGCCTGATCAACAGCATTGACTTTATTTAAAAGGGTTTCAAATTGATCTAAAGGCGTTGCCGATGGACCATCACAAAGAGCTTCTTTAGGATTGGGATGAACTTCTATAAATAGGCCAGCTATGCCCAAGGATACTCCAGCTTTGGCTAAGTCTTCGGCTTGATCTCCTCTTCCGCCTGCAGCAGTTTTTCCTTGACCGGGAAGTTGAAGAGAGTGAGTAACATCGAAAATAATTGGGTAATTAAAAGTTTTTAATTTAGACATACCCAGCATGTCTACAACTAAATTGTCATAACCAAAAGAAGTGCCCCTTTCACAAAGCATGACTTGATCATTGCCAAAATTGTTGCATTTTTCAATGATATTTTTCATTTGATCAGGAGATAAAAATTGTCCTTTTTTTATGTTTAACGGCTTTCCAGACAGGCAAGCTTCTTTGATGAGATCTGTTTGTCTGCATAAAAAAGCAGGTATTTGGATAATATCAACAACCTCTGATATTTGTTCGACTTGGCTTTTTTCATGAATGTCGGTAATGAGTTGATAGTCGCTTTTTTTTAATTCTCTAAAAATTTCTAAGCCTTTTTCAAGACCCGGTCCTCGATATGAATCTACAGACGAGCGATTGGCTTTATCAAATGAAGCTTTAAAAATGAATGAATTCCCTTGAGCCTCAGTAATTTTTTTTAATCTTTCAGCAACCTTGAAAGTAAGCTGATCGTCTTCTAAAACATTTAAACCAGCAATGACGCAAAGTTTGTTGGAATTTGAAATCTCTGTTTTTGCTATTTTTACTAAATCACTCATTTTTTATTTAGAGTTTAACTTAGCAGCTTTAATAAATCCTTTGAAAAGCGGATGCGCATTTATTGGATCGGATGTGAATTCAGGATGAAACTGACAACCAATGAACCATTTGTGGTTCTTAATTTCAATTGCTTCGACCAAGGTATCGTCTTCAGATTTTCCAACTACAGTCATACCATTTTTATTAAATGCTGACTCATAATTGCCATTAAATTCATATCTATGTCTGTGACGTTCGAAAATTTTGAGTTTTTTGTAAAGCTTTGCCATCTTACTATTTTTCTTTAAATGGCATACCTGACTTCCTAAACGCATAGTACCTCCCTTGTCAGAGTCTTCCGACCGATACTGAATAAGTCCATCTTCATCAAGCCATTCTGTAATCAATCCTATTACTGGATGCTGAGTATTCTTCTTAAACTCAGTACTGTCAGCATCCAATTTCAATACATTTCTTGCAAATTCTATGACAGCAACTTGCATCCCTAAGCATATCCCGAAATAAGGGATGTTATTTTCTCTGGCAAACTTTGCTACGTTAAGCATTCCTTTGACGCCTCTATTTCCAAATCCTCCTGGAATTAAAATACCATCAGCTTCTAAATTTTCTACTCCCTTATTGAATCTTTCAGAATCTATATGCTCAATTTTTACGTTTGTCTTATTGTGGATGCCCGCATGAATTAAAGCTTCATTTACCGATTTATATGAATCTACCAATTCAGTATATTTACCTACCATCGCGATTTTAGTCTCTCCTTTTTGCTCTGATTCGAGTTTAGTAACCCTTTTCCAATCATTAAGTTTTGGCTTAGAACACTTTAATTTTAGTTTTTCTACTATTTGCTGATCTAAGCCTTGTCTATTCATCATTACGGGAATTGCGTATATTGATGGCACATCAGGTAATGTAAAAACACAATCTTCATTTACGTTAGTAAATAAAGCAATTTTTCTACAATCTGCTTTTGAAAGATTTTGTTCAGATCTACAAATCAAAATATCTGCTTGCAGACCATGAGATAACAGACTTTTCACGGAATGCTGAGTTGGTTTTGTTTTGGTTTCTCCTGATGATGCTAAATAAGGAACGAAAGTTAAGTGTGTAAATAGTGTCCTTTCAGATCCCAACTCAAGTTTCATTTGCCTTATTGCTTCTAAAAAAGGTTGTGACTCAATATCGCCAACGGTTCCACCAATTTCTATGATTGCAATATCATTTTCGCCTGCACCATAGGTAATTCTTTTTTTAATCTCATCCGTGATATGAGGGATTACCTGCACGGTTGAGCCTAAAAATTCTCCCTTTCTTTCTCTTTTAAGAACATCTTCATACACTTGACCAGCAGTAAAATTATTTTTATGCGACATTTTGGAGTTCAAATATCTTTCATAATGTCCAAGATCGAGATCGGTTTCAGAACCATCTTCTGTAACAAAAACCTCCCCATGTTGAAAAGGACTCATTGTACCCGGATCAAGGTTTATGTATGGATCGAGCTTCATCACTGTAACTTTTAACCCTCTACTCTCCAAAAGAGAGCCTAGTGATGCTGAAAGAATACCTTTACCGATAGAAGAGACGACTCCACCAGTTACAAATAAAAATTTAGGATTTTTTGAAGCCATCTTTTTCATACAAGATGGTTCACAAGTATATCAGAATAGTCTTAAGCTATTCAGAAAACTTAAAGAAGGTATTTAGATGGAAATAATTTTTCCTTCTACTTCTTCTTCCGATTGATCTAGGGGCCTGGAAAGAGAGGCCCAATCGATTTCCCCATCTGTTGGCCAATCTTGATAATCTAAAACACCTAACTCATCATATAAAGGTTTAACTTTTTCAGTAAGAAGACCAATTTTCGATAGGTTGGGAACTACCCTTGTGAACAATAAGTGCTGAAAGTTATTTGTTACGTCTGATTTACTTTGAAAAGCAATAGCATCCTCTGCATCCCATCCAAAATGTTCATATACTTCGGATGACATTAATCTCCCTCTCATTACAACACATGCTTCATATGCAAATTGTGCTCTTTCTTCTCTTTCTTCATCAGATAAAGTTTTAACGAATTCCTCTAAATAATTAACCCCAAAAGTCACATGTCTCGCTTCATCTCTGATGATTAAATAGAGCATGTCTTTAAATACAGGATCAAAAGTTCCCTGTCTTGCCAAATTAAAGGCTGCAAGTGCAAGACCCTCTATAATTATTTGCATTCCGATGAATTTAAGATCCCATCTTGGATCTGTTAGAATTTTATCCAATAAGGATTTAAGACCCGTACCAACAGGATACATAATTCCAACTCTAGACTGAATATATTTATTGAAAGCTTCTACATGTCTTGCCTCATCAAAAGTTTGAGATGCAGCATAGAGTTTGGCATTAAAAGTTGGAGCACATGAAACAAGCTGAGAAGCAACTAATAATGCACCTTGTTCTCCATGCAGAAATTGGCTGAGGGACCAAGCCCCTCTGTGACTCATAAATCTGAACTTTTCTTCGGTTGAAAGCTTTTGATAAGGCTCATAATCATCCCAAAATATGGGTGGAGGTGTATCGCCTCTTTCAGGTAAAGGTCTATCCCAGTCTATATCTTTTTCTGCATTCCAATTTAAATCTTTTCCTAACTCGTATAGTCTTTTAATTCTGTTATCTTGAACCGTGTAGTCCCAATTGTAGGAACCTGTTAAAGGAGTGCTAAAAATCTCGGCTACGTCAGTAACTTCTTCTTTAGTTAGATTGTATTCGTTCTCTACAGGAAATTCTTTAATTTTCCTTGGGGTTTCATCTAAAACTTTAATCTTCATATCTTATATACCTTTTTTACTCGATTCGTTATTCCTGTCATTAAAGAATAAGCACTATTATCAGCATATTTTGCAACTGTGTCTACTTCATGGCCTTTACCCCATAAAATAACTTCATCCTTATAACTAATTTTACTTATATTGGATAAATCTATTGCAACCATATCCATTGAGATTTTGCCAATTACTGGCGCTAATTTTCCTTTAATCAACACTTTCCCGCAATTGCTCAAGTTTATTGGATACCCGTCGCCATACCCTACTGGCAAAATGCCTATTTTAGTGCGCTTTTTGGCCTGCCAAGTCCCTTCGTAACCAACCTTTTGTCCTTTTTCAATTTCTTTTAAAGATATGAACTTCGATTTCAAAGTCATCACAGGTTCAAGCTTAATGTTTTTTTCTTTTAAGTTTGATCTACTGCCAAACATGCTTATTCCAGGTCTTACAATATCTTTCTGCGAAGCAGGATAATTTATCATACCTCCAGAATTGCATAGGCTTTTCTTTACAGAAATTTTCTCTGATGCGCATCTTTTCTCTAATTCCTTAAATTCCTTTACTTGTTTTGCATTACCTTTAAATGTATAAAAATGACTCATCAAAACTATTTGGTTTGTTTTTTTAGAAACTTCTTCAAAAATTATTGATGAATCTTCAATCGAAAAGCCAAGTCTATTCATTCCTGAGTCAAATTTTAGCCATATTGGATAACTTTCTTTGAGATTCTTAATTTGCTTTAAAAAATTAAGCTGCCTGCTGGAGTGAATAACAAACTCTATATCATTTTTGAGAAGAGCCTTCATATCAGCTAAATCGTAAGGCCCCTCCAGATCCAAAATAGGTTTTTTTGATTTTGAGCGAAGATTTATGGCCTCTTCAGACGTTGCAACACAAAATCCATCAACTTTACTTTGGATGTGTTTCGTAATTTTATCTATGCCGTGTCCATATGCATCAGCTTTAACGACAGGAAAAAATCCAGCCGATTGAACAGATTTCTTAAGACCTTTTAGATTAAAATCCAAAGCCTTCAGATCAATCTCTACAAATGTTGGACGATTCAATTCAATCTTCTTCTGAAAAATCTGGATTTCTTAATGCTGGGTCGTCTGGGGCAAGATCTTGGAACTTTGTATATTTATCTGAAAAATGCAATTTCACTGAACCTGTAGGTCCATTTCTGTGTTTAGCTACGTCAATTATTGCAAGTCCTTTATTTTCGAGATCTTGTTCGTATTTTTCTGCACGAAAAACAAAAGTCACAATATCAGCATCTTGCTCAATCGCCCCGGAATCTTTTAAATCAGCAAGAACAGGTCTTTTTCCTGTCCTAGTTTCAGGAGCTCTATTTAATTGTGATAAAGCCATTACCGGAACATCAATTTCTTTTGCAAGAGCTTTTAAAGATCTTGAAATTTCACTCATTTCTGAAACACGATTATCATTTTTAGTGTCAGCTTTCATCAGCTGCATGTAATCAATGATGATCAGACCTAAATCTGGATTTTCTCTTTTGAGTTTTCTTGATCTAGATAGAATTTCTGAAGGAGATAATGAAGATGTGTCATCGATAAAAAATTTAGATCTACTCAGTAAAGAAAGCGAGTTCTCTATCTCATTAAAATCGCTATCAGAAAGATTTTTTGCCTCGAATAGTTTTTTTAATTCTATTTTTCCTAGCAAGGATATCAGCCTATACATAATAGATCTTGCTGACATTTCCAAACTAAAAAGCACTGATGGTATGCCATCGTTTACCAATTGACCTGCAATGCTGAGGGCAAAAGCAGTCTTTCCCATACTGGGTCGACCTGCAATAATGAATAAATCTCCTTGCTGTAAGCCCATTGTGAGCTTATCCAAATCTCTAAAGCCAGTGCTGATTCCTACCAAATCTCTATCAGATCTTATAGTCTCATCAATCTTGTCGTAGACAGGTTTTATCAAATCTTTAGCCAGCATTGGACCAGAACTTCTTTGAATTGAGTCTCTAAGTTTTATTAATTTATCTTCAGCCTCACTTAAAGCACTTTCGCTTTCAAAAGTATCTGCTTCCTTTGCCAAAGAAGAGATATCAGCTGCAGTTGATATTAATTTCCTAAGCGAAGAAGACTGTTTAATGATGTTTGTATAATTAACAAAGTTAGCTGTACCTGGTGTTTCAGACACCAAATTTTTCACATAACTCACTCGATCAAAATTAGAAAGAGATGAAAGATCGCTATCATTTGAAAGAGATTCAATCAAAGTAACAGTATCTATATCAGATCCAAGGTCAATCAATTTTTTGATACCTCGATAAATTAACTTGTGTTCGTTTGCAACAAAATCACTTTCATCAACTTCTACAGACAATGAATCCCAGAGTGTTGGTTCTAAAATAATGCTTCCAAGAACAGCTTTTTCGGCCTCAATAGATGATGGTAAGTCGTTTTCTTTTCTCATAGCGGGATTAATATTCTCCCACTACTAAAGAGTGAAGACAATTAGATTTTAAGATTCTTCGGGTATAAGTTCGAGATTGATTTTAGCTACAACTTCAGGATGCAATTCGATATTAATCGCATAATTTCCAAGTTCTTTGAGCGAACCTTCAGGGAGTCTGACTGCACTTCTTTCAATTTGGAAATCATTTGCCTCTAAAAGTTCTGAAATCTCTTTCGTTCCAACTGAGCCATACATTGTGCCTTCCTCAGAAATTGCTACATTTTGGGAGACGGAAAATTCATTTATTTTTTCAAAAATCTCTTTTGCACTTTTGAGCCTTTTTTCTTCTTGAAGTTTCAATTCTTCTTGTTTAGCTTCATAAACTTTCATATTTTCTTCATTGGCAATAATCGCTTTGCCAGAGGGTAAAAGATAATTTCTACCATAACCTGATTTAACTTGGACCAGGTCTCCAGGATTTCCTAATCCAGTGATGCTCTCTTGTAAAATTAACTTCATACTTCTAGTGACTATCTGTAAAAGGTAATAATGCCAAAAGTCTTGCTCTTTTGATGGCTCTGGTAAGTTGGCGTTGATACTTTGCACTTGTACCGGTCATTCGTGCTGGAATGATCTTTCCTGTTTCCGTTACGAATTTTTTTAAAAGCTCAACATCTTTATAATCAATTTCATCAACGCCTGCTGCGGTGAATTGACAAGCCCTTTTAGGCTTTAGAAAGTTATCCTGATTCTGATTTCTTCTTTTGTTATCTTTTTGTCTTCTCATATATCTTACTTTTTCTTATCTGACTTAAATACATTTTTAACT
>CACOBG010000005.1 GCA_902625415.1 uncultured SAR86 cluster bacterium | reverse complement strand
GGGTAAGCAAATCCGATTCAGTTAAAATGGGAATGCCAAAACCTATTAAAGAAATTATTAATAACTACTTGTGAAAACTGTTTTTTGTAGAAAATATAAAAAAGACCTTCCTAAAATGGATAGAGCTCCTTTTCCAGGAGAAAAAGGAGAGGAACTTTTATCTAACGTTTCAAAACAAGCTTGGATGGAATGGCTTCAGCATCAAACAATGCTAGTGAACGAAAAGCAGTTAGATTTATCAAAAAAAGAGTCCAGAGACTACCTCAGCCAGCAGCTCGAAAACTTTTTAAATAACGAATCATTTGATAAAGCTGATGGTTTTGTCCCTTTAGATAAATAACTTTATTAGCTAGCTAAATATCTATAGAATTTGATTTTCTTTTTGCCCAGATAGCTCAGTCGGTAGAGCAAAGGACTGAAAATCCTTGTGTCGGTGGTTCGATTCCACCTCTGGGCACCATCAAAAAAAATGCTTTATGCTTTTGCCTTGAGTAAATTAAAAGTAATTCCTGCAGCAATGAACTCAAAAATCATAAAGAATACAAAAATCGTATCTGGCATTCCGTCTAGAATTAAACTGAGTGCTCTTCCCAGGCCGATACCAAGCATAAAGACAAACATACACCATAAAGCTGGGACCGTAAGATTTTTATTAAAAGCTCCCGAAATCCATAACAGCACACAGCCAATATATAGACCCATAACTGCTCTAAAGATGTTGGATAAATTATTGTCTGCTACTTCAATTCCATAAAGAACTGGTAAAAACTCTTTTGGATTTAATCCGTACCCCAAAGCCGCTGGAAACACTCCGACAGAAATAAATAACAAAAAATACGATTCTTTAGTCATGTTTACCCTTTTACGTTGAATTTTTAATAATTACTATAGTTTCAAAATTAATAATAAAACTTTTCTGCAATGTGTGCGCATCCTTGTGTAATATTTATCCATGTCTGACAAATTACTTTTGGAAGGTTTAAAGGTTATTGATGCGGGAAGTTTTATTGCAGGACCTGTATCAACTACAATCCTTTCTGATTTTGGCGCAGAAGTCATCAAGATTGAACCGCCGAAAATCGGTGATAGCTTAAGACATTTAATTTCTCGAACAAAAAGAGTAAATCCGGTTTCCGATAAAGACTACTGTTGGCATTTAACCTCAAGAAATAAAAAAAGTTTAGCTTTAAATCTTGGCAACCCAAAAGGACAAAAAATTTTACAAGAATTAGTAAAGGTTTCTGACGTATTTGTAACTAATATGCCTAAGAGAATAAGGGATAAATTGAAAATTAATGCCTCAGACTTACTCCCTTTGAACGAGAGACTTATCTATGGATCTTTGACAGGCTATGGTGAAGATGGTCCAGACTCGCACAGAACTGCCTTTGATACGATGGCTTGGTGGGCAAGAAGTGGTTTGATGGATATCGTAAGGCCATCGGATAATTCTACTCCAGGGATGCCGCCTATAGGCATGGGAGATCAGCCTACTGGAGTGTCTTTATTTGCGAGTATAATGACAGCACTTTATAGAAGAGAGAAAACAGGCAAAGGTGGCGAGGTGAACACCTCTTTGATGGCCAATGGTGCATGGTCAAATGGTTCGTTTATTCAAGCAGCACTTTTCGATGCTAATTTTCCAGAGAAAAAGACTGAAGTTACTCCTCACCCTTTTGGTGGACGTTATGAAACTAAAGATGGCAGATATCTTTTACTAGCAATCATCGATGCGGCTAAAGAATGGCCAAAATTATTAAAAGCTCTCGATATAGAATATTTAAGTGGCGATGTAAGATTTTCATCCTTTCAAAAAATGAACGAAAATCATCAAAAACTTTATGAGGAACTTGAAAAAATCTTTAAGCAATACGACTTGAGTGAAATAGTTGAAAAATTAAGATTCTCTGAAGTTACCTTTGGTGTCCTTAGCAAATCTACGGATCATAAAAAAGACGAACAATTTCTCAAAAGTGAGGTATTGGTTAACTTTTCGAAGGAAAGTTTTGAAACAGAAAACTTAACCGTTAATAGTCCAGTATTTCTTAAAGATGAGCCTAAAAAAACTCCTTCTAGAGGTCCAGACTTAGGAGAACATTCCAAAGAAATTCTTTCTGGTATTGGTATAGATTCAAAAGAACTAGACAAGCTCAAAGAAGATGGGGTTATAGATTTTTAAACAATAGAGAAAGATACTTTAAAAAACTAGAATATAATATTCAAAACAGGGGAAATCATGAGAACAATAGAAAATCTATTAGAGGGCTTAATCTATGCCAGCAGATGGCTTTTAGCACCTATTTATATGATTTTGTGTCTTTGCTTGGCACTGATCGCCATAACTACAATTCAACACTTCATTCAATACGCTCCAGGTTTAATGAGCATGAAATTAAAAGAAGTCCTTTTGTTTGTCTTGCAAGTAGTGGATCTAGCTTTGATCGCTAACCTTGTTGTGATGATTATTTTTTCTGGATACGAAAACTTTATTTCTAAAATTGATGTAGCAAAAGATGACAGAGATAGACCGGATTGGATGGGCTCAGTTGATTTTAGTGATCTAAAAATTAAACTGGTTGCCTCAATTTTGGCTATATCTGGTATTGGACTGCTTGAAACCTTTCTTAAAATAGCTGGTTCGGGCGATGTTGCGGTGAGCGAAGTAGAGATTAAGTGGATGGTGATAATTCATATTATTTTCATAATCTCTGGATTGCTTTTAGCGATGATGGATTATGTAGCCCATCGAAGCAGCAAACATTAAATTTTAAAAATATTTTTTTGCTAAAAGCCAAAAAAAGAAAGGTATTACCGCAATACCCATGAATGCTATTGAGGCAGATTGACTAGTAAGGGCTGCAGTTCCTATGAAGGCGTAAACTATTGAAACCAACAAATTACTAACAATCATTACGGCTAGAAAAGTAATCCATCTCATGCCAGCTAGACCAGCAGCCACAGTTGAAATTTCTGCTAGAGCTGGAGCGGGTCTTGCGATTAATAAAATACTGACACCAAATTTTTTTGCCGCCTCTTCTGATCTTTCTAAATCTTCTAGACTGAGTATTTTTTTTGCTAAAGGCTTTGCAGCATACTTTCCAATAGTAAACCCAATAATCGATCCCAAAGTAAGTCCTATCCATATAATAGGTATGGATAAATAAAAACCTAGAATAGCACCGGCAAAGGTATTGGTAACCCCATTTGGAATAGGCAAAAAAACATCAGCTGCCAATGCGAAAATAACCAAAATAGAGTTTAAAAATTGATTGTTTCCACTCCATTCAATAAATTGATCTGTTAAGTCAGCTATCGATGACTCAAGTAATGACAAGGGTAATATGATTGAGGTCAAAACAATTATGATAAAACCCAGAATCTTTAAGAGAGTATAGATATTCATTACTTTCTTACATTTTATATGTTTGTCCAATAGGAAAAAGTTTAATTCAAGATTTTTGAGAATGTTAAAATATGGCAGTTATACTGTCATTTCCGATGTTTAAAAATCTATTTTTTTTCTTATTTGTGATTAATCTTTTTATCTCTTGTTCAGAATTTGAGAGAAAAACAGAAAAAGAATTAGCTCAAGAAAAATTCGAAGATATCTCTTTAGTCGAATACAAGCCTAGTCCTAATCCAGACAAAAATGCCTATTTTGGCGACTTGCATGTTCATACAGAAAATTCTTTTGATGCCTATGCCTTTGGAACTACTGCTTCTCCTGCTGATGCATATAAATACGCCAGAGGTGAAGCAATAAAACACCCTACGGGTTATCAAGTCCAATTATCTAGGCCTTTGGATTTTTATGCTGTTACCGACCATGGTGTATTTCTGGGCTTGATGAAAGAAGCTGCTGATCCAAATAGTGAAATTGGACAATATGAACTTACTAAGCCACTACACAATCTCAATGAAAACGTAAATAACAGTCTTATCTCAATAATAAGAAGAACAAATCTTTTTAGGCCATTTGCTCAAGAATTAGCAAATAACATCCGAAATGGAAGTGTAGACATAAAACTTTTAGAGAAAGTGAGCAGTGATGTTTGGCTCAAAACAATTGAAGCTGCAGATCAAGCTTACGTTCCGGGTTCATTTACAACCTTTGCTGCCTATGAATATTCTTCATCGGTTGAGATTTACGATACTTATTTGCATAGAAATGTAATTTTTAAAGACACAAAAAACTTACCAAAAAGAATTTTTACCAGAGCTGACAGCTTAAATCCAGAAGACCTTTGGAAATGGATGGATGGACTTAGGCGCAAAGGAGTAGAGAGTTTAGCAATTCCTCATAATTCAAATATTTCAGGGGGTGCTGCTTTTAAAATGACTTACTATGACGACAAACTCATAGATGAAGCATATGCTTCACAAAGGATAAGAAACGAGCCTTTGGTAGAGGTTACTCAAGCAAAAGGTTCTTCCGAAACACATCCTTTGCTGTCAAAAAATGATGAATGGGCTGCATTTGAAATACCGGTAGAAAAGCAAGCTAAGGTTTTAGAAAATGCAAAAGGGAGCTATGTTCGTGATGCTTACTTAAGGGGGCTGACTCTAGCTGAACAAGGCTTAACAAACCCTTACAAATTTGGCCTTGCAGGCGCAAGTGACACTCATGTTGCTGCTGGTTCCTATACTGAAGAAGCTTTCTTTTCAAAAATTGGTTTGCTTGACGGAACTCCAGAATTAAGAGGTTCAGTCCCCTTCAATTGGGCTATTGCTAAAGTTGCTAAAATCTTCAGACCGGAATCCTTCGCTGAAATTAATGATAAAGATTATTTCGCTGTAACAAACAGACTGATAGGTTTCTCAGCTTCAGGCCTGACTGGAGTATGGGCGAAAGAAAATACTCGCGAGGAAATTTATGACGCCTTTAGAAAAAAAGAAACCTTCGCAACAAGTGGTCCAAGAATAAAAGTACGCTTTTTTTCAGGATATGGTTTTGAAGATTCTGATATTGATGACTTGGATCTTGTTAAAAAAGCTTATGAGGGTAATTTATCAATGGGTTCCACCATTAGTATAGAAAAAGAGAAGGAACCAAAATTTTTGGTATGGGCTTCTGCAGACCCATTGGGTGCGCCGCTTCAAAGAATTCAAATTATAAAAGGTTGGTTAGAAAATGGAGAACACCGAGAAAAGGTATATGACGTTGTGTGTTCAGATGGATTAGTTGTCAATTCATCCACTCATCGTTGTCCTGACAATGGTGCTAAAGTTGATATTGAAAGCTGTTCTGTAAGTAAAAATTCCGGAGCCTCAGAGTTGAAAACTTTTTGGTTGGATCCTTATTTCTTGATGGATCAAAAAGCTTTTTATTACGTTAGAGTTCTGGAGAATCCAGTTTGTCGATGGTCAACTTGGGAATCGATCAGAGAAGGAGTTGAGCCGAGATCTGATATTCCAGCAACAATACAAGAAAGGGCTTGGACTTCACCAATTTGGTTTGAACCAACCAAATCTTGAAATATTTATTTCTCTGTTAGAAAATTCTTTTACTAATTATGAAATCCTTTTTTTCAAAGTTTAAAAATTTTTTGCTAATTGGAGCTTACAAAACTTTAGTGATTTTTGAAAAACTCACTAACAAAGGAATTGCTTTAGACTTCATTTCGAAGGATTACATAGACAATCCTTATAAGACTTACAACTTGATGAGATCCCACAAACCAATTTTGTTTTCACAGACAACAAGATTGCATTGGGTTACGAAGATGGAGTTTGCGCAAGAAATGTTAAGGGATAAGAGATTTAGTGTGGACGATCGAAAATACCCTATTGCAGACAAACGCAGAAAAGAATTTAAAAAGGCCGGTAGAGAAATCATGTTAGAACAATTTGAGAATCCCAGTATGTTAAAGCTTGATCCTCCTGATCATTCTAGAATAAGGAAGCTCGTTCAATATGGCTTTACCAATAGATATATAACCTCGCTTGAACCAGAAATAAAAAAAATTGTTAAAGATTGTTTAGATAAAGTTCACAACCAAGATTCTTTTGATTTAATTGAAGATTTGGCAAAGCCCCTACCAGCTATTGTAATTGCAAAGATGATGGGCTTACCTGATGAAGACCTTGGTCAATTTCAAGCTTGGTCTGAAGACCTATTGGTTGGTGTAGGTGGAATTGGTACTTCAAAAGAAGATATAAAAAAGTCAGGAGATGCGTACGAGGCTCTTATAAGGTATTTCGAGGAAATCATTTTGAGTCGTAAAAATTCTCCGGGTGATGACTTTATTGGAAAATTAATTCAAGCGGAGGAATCTGGAGATAAGCTTAATATCAAAGAAATGTATGGAACTTGTTTGCTCTTATTAATTGCAGGACACGAGACTACCACTAGGCTTATAGGAAATGGGATGTTTACTTTGTTCAATCATTTAGATCAAATGAGTCACTTACAAAATAACTTTGAATTAATCCCTAACGCTATAGAGGAAATGCTGAGGTATGAGCCTCCAGTGCACGCAACTGTCAGATTTGCTGAGAATGAAATGATTTATAATGAAAAAACTTATAAGAGAGGCACTCCTTTTGCAGTGAGTATCGCAGGCGCGAACAGAGATCCTGAAGCAAATAAAAACCCCAATGAATTTGATATCTCAAGAGAAGAAATAAAACACATTTCTTTTGGTTATGGTCCTCACATGTGCATCGGCGCAAGTCTTGCAAGAATTGAATCTAAAATTGCATTTGAGTGTCTATTTGAACGGTTTAAAAACTTAGAGCTAGAGGATAAAAATCCAATTTGGGGAAGAAATTTAATTTTTCGAGGTTTTGATAATCTCAAATTGAAAGCAAGTTAAAAAAGAGGCGCCACCAAGGCGCCTCTTTTTATGCTTTGTAAGTATTAGAATCTGTGTATAACTTCTAGTCCAGCTCTGAGGCCGTCATAGTATTTGATTCTAGCTCCTCCGCCCTGACTTCCAGGATAAATAAGCGTAAATCCAATATCGTCATCCACATCTAAACAGTTAGTACAAAAACCTCTTAAAGTTGTGCCATTGTTGAATTCAATAGCTGTTGAGAAGTTCAAACGTGCAATTTCATCCAGTAATGTAAGACCTGGAACGCGTTCATCTGCATTACCAACATTAGTTTTGTGCGAGTAACTTGTGCTTATCACTACATCACCAATTCTAGTTGGTTCTACATGTTCAACAGACAAGACCATTGCATTGTCCGGAGTCCATGGCATTTTGCCCCCCGCTCTGCTGTAAGCTCCAGGAGTACCAGTTTTACAAGTTGTAAAAGTTCCATGTACTTCTGACCAGTTTCTGGAGTCATCACAATAATTATCATAAGAAGCATCAATGTATGAATAATTAAAATTGATTATTGTTTGGTCAGCTACTCTAGCTCTTAAATTTAAGTCCAAGCCGTTGATAGTAGATTCAGCAGCATTTCTGGTTAATCCTACTGGTAATCCATTGATTACAGAAACTTTAATAACTTGTTTATCAGACCAATCGTAAGTATATCCAACTGCACTTAAGCTAAGTGAATCGTTAAGAAAAGAACCTTTGTAACCAATTTCATGCATTTCAAGCTCTTCCGGATCAAATCCTTGTCTAGCAGTAGCTTCAAAGTAATTTGCAAACTGCCAACCACCTGCTTTAAATCCAGTTGCATACGTATACCAAACCAAACTTCTTTCGTTAGGTTTGAAATCAATAGTCATCTTAGGATCAGTTGAAGTCCAAGACTTTTCTTGTTTTATGGTAAAAAGTTGTGATGCATCTGCAATTGGCGCTATTCCAACCCCTTGAGCATTTGCAATTATTTCAAAATTTGCACCACATGCTTCGGTTCCAATTAGGGCGGCATTTGCAGCTCCCCAAGCTGCAGAACCTATTGCATTAGTATTATCAAAAGTACAACTTGCTTGCCAAGTAGGAGCACTTGCTAGTTCTGGTGCAGCAGCGACGGCTCCGGCAATTATAGCAGCATGAGCCGCATGTTGATCTTGAGTATATAATGAAGCGTTATAACCAACACCAGGAACAAAATCAGCACACCCTTTAGTTCCGTCATTGTTTACGGTATTAGGAGTACATCCAGGCAAAATTAAACTGTGCGGAATTCCAGTGGAATTTGAAAAGGTTTGATATCTCATTCCTTTGTTATCGTAAGTGTATCTCGCTCCTAGTGTAATACTCCACCTATCAGCCATTGGGATTGTTACTTGACCAAATGCTGCAGAGGATTTGTTATTGATACTTAAATCAAGTTGAGCGGTACCATAAGTTTCGAGTGTTGACCCTGTAGCAACATTGTAAGTTGCAACTAAAGGTGCTTTTGTTGGATCTGGAGTATAAGTTGCCAGAGTTTGCAAAACTGATAAGTTAGCTAGGCTGAACAAACCTTTTTCCAAATAGGCTGTAGCAGCTACTGCTGCTTGGTTAAATACACTATCAGGACCTGTTCTAAAAATATCTGAACGATCTCCATAATCCAGGTAAGAATAAATTCCGGCTACCCATTGTATTTCATCTTCAGGCTTAGAATTCCATCTTATTTCTAAACTTGATTGATTAGTTTTTTGAGTACTGCCTTGAACAAAAGATTTTGCCGCTGTTGAGTCAAAATCCTTTAACTCACCACCATCATTTTGATTGGTCGAAACAAGAACTGTTAAATCGTAATCGTCTCTGAACGATTTAAAACTTCCTGAGATAAGAGTATCTTCTCTTTCTATGAAAGTATCTTCACTTAAATTTGATGAATAGCGGTCAGCAGAAATTTGCTTCATTGCAAGAGCGTCAATTTGTGCGGCAGCGCCTGCTGCAAAAGGATTTCCTCCAGCAGCTGCAAAAGCACCAACATAAGCTGCAGTTTTAGAAAAATCAGTGACGAAAAGATCTAATCCTGATGTCGTTGCAGATAAACTAGGTTGAATCAGACCTTTTTGTGCAGCAGTACATGTGGTTGAGTCTCTTTTGCAAATAATGGCTTCAGATACTGCAGCATGATCCTTTGATTGCGCGTTGTCGACAGTGAAAGACCACTCGTGATTAGTACCTTCGCCAAATAAAGAAAATCTGATGTTTTCATTTTTCGTCCCGGTATCACCACCAAAGGTATTGTCTTTATGCATACCTTCTTGATCTTGGTAACCTAAAATTATTCTTCCATATAAATCTTGGCCTAATTCACCAGAAAGCATGTAACTAATCTGTTCTTGTCCTCTGTCTCCTGCTGTTACTTTGATTTTTTGTTCAAATTCACTCGTTGGTTTTTTGTAGTAAACACTTATCGCTCCACCTAGGGCATTTCTTCCGTATAAAGTACCTTGGGGGCCTTTCAAGACCTCAATTCTTTCAAGATCAACTAAACCTGTTAGGATTGATTGATTTCTAGACATGTAAACTTCATCTACAAAAAAAGCGTTAGAGCCTTCAGAACCAATATCGAATTTTGTAGAACCAATACCTCTTAACCAAATATTAGCTCTTCCACTATCTTCCCCAGACATAAGCATGTCAGGAACCATGTTAATTAAGTCGTTCGTGTCCCTTAAACCAGCATCTTCAAGCATATCTCCAGAAAATGCTTGTAGTGCGGAAGGTACATCTAATAAATTCTGTTCTCTCTTTTGAGAAGTAACTACCATCTCTTCAAGAGCAACTTGTGCTAAAGATATGGTAGAGGTTAATAGCAACGATAAAATCGCTGTAAACTTAAAAAAGGATTTGATCATTTTTCCCCCGAAGTTAAAAAGTGACTAGGTGTCGTGTTAAATTAAAATTGGGATTCTATCAAAGAAAAGAACTATTTGTGCACTAAAATAGTGCTAAGTGCCATACGGCTTTTTCTCTGTCAAAGTAACAAAAAATTTATGAGACTTTCCCCGAGAAACTAAATATGGTTATATTAATTTTTGAATTTGGAGAAATGAAATGAAAGCTTATCAGGTAGTTGAAAATGGAAAACCATTAGAAGAAAAAGAGATAGAAACGCCAACACCATTAGGGAAAGAAATTTTACTTAAAACAGTATCTTGTGGCGTTTGTCATTCAGATGTTCATATTCACGATGGTTATTTTGATTTAGGCGGTGACATGAAGTTACCAATGCCTTTAGCTGAGCCTTTAACTATGGGTCATGAAATTTTTGGAGAAGTAGTTGCAAAAGGGGAAGAAGTTACTTCTGTAAATATTGGAGAGAGATATGTTGCTTACCCTTGGATTGGTTGTGGAGACTGTGAACTGTGTAATTCAGATAAGACACACTATTGTTTAAACAATTCTAATTTAGGAATTAATGTTAGCGGTGGATATGGCGATCATGTCTTAGTGCCGGGAGAACAATATCTTTTTAGTGCTGGCGATACTCCAGATAGCTTAGCAGGAAGTTATGCTTGTAGAGGATTAACTGCATTTAGTGCCTTAAAAAAAGCTGGTCCTTTTACTAAAGATAATTCTCTAGTAATTGTAAGTGCAGGAGGATTGGGGCTTTTAGCCTTAAAAATAGCCAGAGCTGCTTATGGAATAAATCCAATAGTTATTGACATCGATGACGAAAAATTAAAAGTAGCAAAAGATTTAGGTGCTTCAGAAGTAATAAATTCTTCTAAAGAAGGAGCCTCCGAAAAACTTATGGAAGTTACAAACGGTGGCGCAAACGCAATAGTTGATTTTGTTGGAGCCGAACAATCTGTAAATCTTGGCTATCAGTGTCTTGCCAAAGGAGGAACAATTGTAGTTGTGGGATTATTTGGAGGACAACTAACTATTCCTCTTCCCCTTATTACTTTGACTGAAAGAAAGATTTTGGGTTCTTATGTAGGCAGTCTTGGTGAAATGGAAGAGTTAATGAAATTAGTAGCAGCTGGAAAAATTGAACCTGTTGAAGTTGAATCTAGAAATGTTTCTGAGGCTAATAAAACTCTCGAAGAGATGAAAAATGGAGAACTTTTAGGATTAGTTTCGTTGAGGCATGACTGAATATGGATAAAGTTTGTTTGGTAATAGGAGCTGGAGCAGGTATTGGTGGAACAGTAGCAAAGAGATTTGCGAAAGAAGGGTACCACGCATATCTTGCGAGAAGGACAGACGAAGAAGGTCTTAATAGATTAATAAATGAAATTATTGATGCTGGCGGAAAAGCTTCTGGTTCTTTACTCAATGTTATCGAAGAAAACTCAATAGAAGATTTAGTCAATAAAATTGAATCAGATATTGGTGCCATTGATACTGTTATTTATAACATAGGTGCTCAAATAGGCGATCGTGCCTTAGCCGAAACCAGTTATAAAGCATTTGAAATGGGTTGGCGTATGGCAACGTTCGGCTTGTTTAGACTTGCTCAAGTTTTAACTCCAAAAATGAAAGAAAGACGAGGAGGAAATATCATTGTGACCTCTGCTACCTCCGCAGTTAGAGGAAATAAAGGACAACATTCTCATGCAGCTGCAATGGGTGGTAGAAGAATGCTATGTCAGTCTTTGAATGCTGAGTTTGCTAAAGAAGGCATTCATGTAGCACATGTCATTATTGACGGTGCGGTGGATGCTCCCGATACATTAGGAAAGATGTTAGGTTCTGATTTATTTGAAAAATTTAAAAAGCAAAAAGGTGCTGATGGCATGATTTTGCCTGAAAATGTGGCTGATACTTACCTGTTCTTAGCAAAACAAACCAAATCAACTTGGACCCATGAAATCGATATTAGAGCTTTTTCAGACCAAGCTTGGTGGAACCATTAATTTATAGGAGATTTTTATGAAATATCTTGCATTACTTATACTTGTTACATCCGCTTCTATTTTTGGAATGCATCATGAAAAATTAGATGTAATAGTTTTTGCTATTGATTTAGAAATTGTCGACAGCAAAAGAAAGAATGCGAGAAACTTTGTTTCAAGAATCACTGAAAATGTTGAAAATAAAGAACCTCAAACTCTTGTTTATCAATATCACTTTTCAAAAAAAGAAAATAAAGTTTTTCTTTTAGAAATCTATCCAAATAACGAAGCAGCCTTGATTCATATGAATAATTTTCTTGGAAGTAAATGGGAAGAAGAGTTTGTCAAAAACTTTTCAATAAGCAATTTTCAGGTTTTAGGAAATGCAAATTCTAAACTCAAGAAATCTTTAGAGCCATTCACTAAAGATTTCCGAAGTAACCTGATAGGTTTTGATAGAGTTGCTGAGCAACTTGGCGAAGAGATTTCTAAAATTAAATAAGTTTAGCTTATAAAATTATTCAATCTCTCGTAAGCGTTAACAAAATCTTCTTTGAACTCTTGCACAACGTCACTTGCTGAGATGCTTTGGTTCATAAGACCGACGCCCTGTCCTACCCAATAAGTTGCAAGATCTTTTGCTCCTTCATGACCTCCAGCAGCTAACTTATTAACTTTTTGCAAAGCTGGCTCTGCGACCATTGGTTGTAAAGGCATTGGCAGAGGTTCCGGAGCACTTTCTGCCTCCCAAGCTTGAGTCCATGGAGTAACTAATTGTCTAGAATGTTTACCAGTTCTACTTCTTGACCTAACCGTTTGGCTTGAATTTGCCGCAACCATTTTTTCTTTAATAACCGGCTCTACTTCTGACTCAATTGTAGTTAGCCAAACTGAACCACACCAAGCTCCTGAAGCTCCCATCGCCATGGCTGCCGCCATTTGCTTACCAGTTACAATTCCACCAGCAGCTAAAATTGGGACATCACCGTAAGGTTGAATAGCTTCATGTACCTCTGGAATTAAAACCATGGTAGAAACACTTCCGCAGTGTCCTCCTGCCTCGGTTCCAGAAACGACTAAAATATCAACTCCTGCTTTGACTTGGTTAATCGCATGTTCTGCAGTTCCTAATAATGCGGCAACTTTGCAGTCATTATCTTTACCCATTTGAATCATCCAGTCTGGCGGGACGCCAAGTGCATTGGCAATGATTTTAATTGGGTGTTTAAAGGCGACATCTAAAAGGGCTTTAGCTCCATCAGATTGTGTGTTTTGAGCAAAGCCTGATCCGCCAGTATCTATTTCTCTTAATTCTGGAGCATCAATACCGTGATTCTCTAAAACATCTGTTCTGAAATCTGCATATTCTTGAGGGATCATTTTTGCAAGCTTGTCAGCATCGAATTTTTCATCTTTGCCAACCATTTTGTTTGGAATCAAAACGTCTACTCCATATGGTTTGCCATCAATGTGCTCGTCGATCCATTTCAGCTCTTTTTCCAATTGTTCTGGAGACATGCCAACGGCACCTAAGACTCCACAACCCCCTGCTTTGGAAACTGCTACTACAACATCTCTGCAATGTGTAAATGCCACGAGAGGAAACTCTATGTCTAACATTTCGCAAATTCTTGAATTCATCATTTTATACCTCTTTATTTCTGGTTATTAATATCTTCTAAATTTCAATTCAAATCAAGATTTTTGTATTAAAATTTGTTAATGCCGAACAAAACCACTATCCCAGCCTCTTTCATTGTCATATTATTATCAACTCTTATAGCTTTTGCTGCCAATCAAGGAAGTGTTTCTATATCAAACGTCCCACTTTTTGGATTTGTAGTATTACTTATTTTTGTCATTCAATGGCTTGTCTTCATTCCTTCTTTCATTAATAGAACAGAACATTTTTTTGATTTAACCGGTTCGCTTACTTTTATGTCAGCTTCTCTTTTTACTCTTATGGCAATCCCGGAAATTTATTTAAGGGACATCATGATCACGTTGTTAGTTGTTGTGTGGGCTACCAGACTAGGCTCCTTTTTGTTTTTTCGAGTCAGAAAAGATGGAGGCGACGGAAGATTTGACATCATGAAAACCAAGTTTTGGTGGTTTTTAATGACCTGGAATATTCAAGGAATGTGGGTATTTTTATCTTTAGCAGCTGGACTCGCTGCGATGACTTCGCAAAATAAGATTGAGGCGGATATCTTCTTGGTATTGGGTACCTTGATTTGGATTTTGGGTTTCTCGATAGAAGTTATTGCAGATAATCAAAAATCTAAATTTAGATCTAATCCAGAAAATAAAGAAAAATTTATTACAACAGGAATTTGGTCCTGGTCTAGGCATCCAAATTATTTTGGTGAAATTCTTTTATGGATTGGGATCACAGTAATAGCTTTACCAGTTCTTCAGGGCTGGCAATTTATAACACTCATTTCTCCTATCTTTATTATCATCCTTTTAACCCAAATAAGCGGAGTGAGATTACTAGAACTTAGAGGAAAGAAGAAATGGGGAGATGATGAGGAATACAAAAACTACATAAAAAATACTTCGGTTTTAATTCCCTTGCCCCCTAAAAATTAAGAATTAATTTCATTATTTAGAATATCAAAACATTAAATTTGATAAGTCAATCCAGCAGCTTCTACTCCCGCTATTGCACAAATCTCATCACGATCGGGTAAATCTCCTGAAACGCCAACCGAACCAATCACATCATCTCCTTTCTTAATCATTATCCCTCCAGGAGACGGCGCTATTTTATTTCCAGATATAGCTCTGGCAGCATTGAAAAAATGAGTTTGTTCAGGTTGTGCGCCATATAGATCTCTCATTGTTCTGCTAGAAAAACCAATTCCAACGCAGCCCCATGCTTTGGCAAATGCTATATCTGGCCTAATAAGAGCCGAATTATCCTCCATTGCTGAACTTACTAATACTCCACGAGTATCGAGAACTGCAATTGTTACAGGATTCATATTCTCTTCTCTGGCTTTTTTCAAACAACCTTCAACTACTTTTTGTGCATCTTTAAGGGTAATCATATTTATCTCCTAAATTAAAAAATTAAATTATTTTTCTTCAAACTTATAAGACTTAGATTTTTTAAAAGCCTCTCTTTCAAAAAGCATGTCCGTGTATCTTTTAATGTTAGGTTTGAATGCTTGATCTATTCCAAGTGATTCAGCGACAACAAAAGCATAACTCACACAGATATCTGCAATCGTAAAGCGATTTGAACATAAGTATTCTCTATCGTTTAAAGTTGTCTCTAATAATTTACACCTTGAAACAAACCATCTGCTGTAACCTTCTACAGCAGCATCTGCAACACCCGGCTCTTGAAGTTTGTATCTAAGAACAACTGTCTGTGGAAAAGTTAATGTTGCATCAGAGTGGAAAAGCCAATTTAAATAAGTTGGATAGTCAGGCTCATCTGGCATTACTCTTAAATCGGTCGGTCCATATTTTTCAACTAAATATTGAGACATAGCAACAGATTCGGTCATTTTCACATCGCCGTCTATCAAATAAGGAATTGTTCCTAGCATATTGATATCCAAATACTCTTTCATGAACATCCTAGGTGGAAAAGGCATCATTTCGAGCTCGTAATCTATGCCCATTTCTTCAGCAGTCCAAATTGGCCTCATTGCTCTTGAGGCTTCGGTTCCCCAAATCTTAATCATTTTCTTTTCTCCCAATATGATTTAGCCTTATATACTAAATTTTTAAACAACATTTATTATAGGAGAAAACATGATAGGAGTACTTGTTAAATTAAATATAAAAGAAGGAAGTGAAAAAGACTTCGAAGAAAATATGCTGAAACTTGTGGAAGCAACTAACGCAAATGAACCTGGTGTTTTCTACTATGGTCTATTAAAAACAGATAACCCTCAAACTTATCAAATGATAGAGATATATAAAGATGCCGAAAGTCATGCTCATCATTCTCAAACTGAACACTTTAAAACATTAGGTGGAGCACTTGCACCATTTCTTGCTGGAGCACCAGAAATTACTGTTCACGAGGAAATAAAATAGCCCTAAAAGAAAATTATTTAAGAGCTGTATCAAGCCAAGAAATATCCCTAGATGACGCTCAGCTTAAATTAGCTGAGCGTTTGGATACTTGTTTGCAAGAAATAAATATTGAGAAAGGCTTTTTTAATTTTTTAACTAAAAAAGTACCCCAAAGAATTTATATTCACGGAGACGTAGGACGGGGAAAGACATTTCTCATGGATATGCTTTTTGAAGAAATTAATCATGAAAAAAAAATACGACTGCATTTTCACCGTTTCATGCAAAATCTTCACGAGGAGCTTAAAAACTATGAGGGAGCAACAGATCCTTTAAAAAAAATAGTTAAAGATTTATCAAAAAAATACAAATGTCTTTGTTTCGATGAATTTTATGTAGAGGATATTGCAGATGCCATGCTGCTGGGGAAATTTATGACTGAACTTTTCAAATCAGATTTATCTTTTTTTGCAACTTCAAATATAGCTCCAATAAATCTATATGAAGGAGGGTTACAAAGAAAGTTATTCCTACCAGCTATTAAAGCTATTGAAACTGCTTGTGAAATATATCATTTAGATTCTAATGTTGATTTTAGATTAAGAGCTTTAGAAAAAAGTGGAAGTTACTTTTTTCCGTCGGATAAGAATATTGAGATCATTGAAAAGATTTTCAATGAAATTACCCAGAATAAAAAAGCTAAGGACAGTTTTATAACAATAAATAATAGAAAAATTGATATCTTGGCGTTTTCTAAAGGAGTCCTTTGGGTTAATTTTTTACAAATCTGTTCATCTCCAAGAAGCGCTGCAGATTATATTGAAATTTCAAAAGAGTTTCATACAGTTATTCTGTCCGATGTGCCCATCATAAATTCCGATGATGAGGCTAGGCGTTTTATTTCTTTTATAGATGAATGTTATGACAGAAAAGTAAAATTAATCATTTCAGCAGCTGAACTCCCTGAAAAAATTTATGTCAAATCTAGACTAAAAGAAAAATTTAAGAGAACCATTAGCAGAATGACCGAAATGCAGTCTAAAGATTACCTTTCTCAAGCTCATTTGGCTTGAAAATATAAGGATAGACTCCATATAAAGGGTATAAGTGGTAACATTAAATTATGAAAGATGTAGTTGAAACTAATTTTGCAATTGGACAGGTTGTCAGACATAAACACCTAGACTTTAGAGGTGTTATTTTTGATGTAGATCCTGAATTTAACAATACTGAAGAATGGTATCAAAGTATTCCAGCCCAAATAAGGCCAAAAAAAAATCAACCCTTCTATCATGTCTATGCTGAAAACGAGGAAGTCTTTTACACTGCCTATGTTTCTCAACAGAATTTACTAGCTGATAACTCTTTAGAGCCCGTAGCTCATCCAGATGTTCATGAAAACTTCGGACCATTTGACGGGAAAAAATACGAAATTTTAGAAGTTACCAGGAACTAGCTTTCTTCGGCTAGTAATACGCAAATACAAAATAAATCCATAGCGTCTGAAAGCTCGTCAAGTTCTACCTGGGTGGGGGCTATACGAATATTTTTATTTTCTAAGTCTTTGCCATAAGGAAAGGTTGCTCCCAACGGAGTGAGTTTCAAGCCCGCTTCCTCGCAAAGCTTGTGTATTTTTGAAGCGTTGCCGTTTAAAGAATCAAAGGAGACAAAATAACCCCCACTAGGCTTGGTCCACTTTGCTAAACCATCCGGTAATTGATTCAACTTTTCTTGAACGAGATCGAACTTAGGTCTGATTATGGTTGCTAATTTTTGCATATGCTCTGTAAGTGCTTTCTTTGAATTAAAAATCCTAGTATGTCTTGCTTGATTTACTTTGTCAGAACCCAGAGAAAACTTGGAAAAATAATTAACAAAGTTTTCCATATTATTTGGCGACAAAGAAATAAACGCCAAACCCGATCCCGCTAATGAGATCTTACTGGTACTTCCAAGCATAATGAGAGAATCATGTGAATTTTTATCAATGAATATTTTTTCTATATCGGGAAGTTTTTTTGAATCATCAAAATCATGAATAGCATAGGCATTATCAAAGATAATTTTGAACCCATCCCTATTGATACTAGCTAAAGCTTTTATTTTTTCTTTAGAGTAAATCTCACCTGTGGGATTTGAATGTTTCGGCACACAGATGATTCCTTTTATGGTTTCATCAGTTTCTAATAGATTTTCTATTGAATCCAAATCAGGGCCATCTCCTTCTAGAGAGACAGGTATCATTTTTATTCCTAATTTTTCCAACATAGCAAAATGACGATCGTATCCAGGAACTGGACACAAGAAAGTAACTTTATCGAGATCTTTCCAGGCTGCTTGCCCATCGCCATGAAAGATCATGCTATGCAAATAATGCCCTAATAAAGTCAAACTACTAGTACCGTTTACAAGAATATTTTTTGGATCAGAGTTTAGAACCCAACCAGCTAATTTTCTTGCAGAAGGAAGTCCTTCTAGAAGTCCATAATTTCTTGTGTCGACCTTGTCTTGGATAAAGTCTCCCTTCATTACAGTTTCTAAATTATCTGATAAGTCTAGTTGTTCAGAAGAAGGTCTGCCCCTAGTTAAGTCTAGGACTTGTTTTGAATTTTTAAATTTTTGGTATTCTTCTTTTAACTTAGATTTATCTTTGCCCTGATTCATAAGATTTAGTTATCTATTGATTATTTCTAAATTGTTATCTTCTGCATGCTTTTTAAGCCTTTCATCGGGTGATACTACTATAGAATTTTTACATTTTTCTACTAAAGGTAAATCATGAATTGAATCTGTGTAGAAAGTAGCCTTCTCTAAATTTGCATTCTTTCTTCTACACCATTCTGAAACGTGAGCTAATTTACCCTTTTCAAAATTTGGCTCTCCTATTGTTTCCCCTGTCACTTTATCCCCTACGAATTCTGTTCTAGTACCTAAAAATTCTTCTACTCCAAAATAATTTGCAAAACCCTTAACGATGAAATCCAAAGCTCCTGAAGCAATGAGCACATCATCTTTTTTGTGTTTTTCTAATAATTCGAGGGTTAAATCATCAATCAAGATATCCTTTGAGGAGTTTATAAAGCTGGTAACCAATGAATTTACTTCGCTTACACTCTTGCCTATTAAAGGATACAAGAGGAATCGCATGTAATCCTTAAAATTTAAATTTCCTGATCGATAGTCTTTATCAAAAGCTTTGATCTTCTTTAAATAAAAATCCTTATCCAGCATTCCTTGTTTAACGATATATCTGGTGAAATGAAATTCACTATCAGCACATAACAGCGTATCGTCTAAGTCAAAAATTACCAGCTCATTCATTTAATTATTTGATTTTTAAACTCTATTAAAGCACTTCTGTAAGCTTCTTTTTTAAAATCTACAACTTGATTTAATGGGTACCAAAAAGGTACCCAACTGTATTTATCAAATTCTGGAGTATTTTCTATATTTAAATCTACATCTCCGGAGATAAGTTTAAGTAGAAAATATTTTTGAGCTTGACCTTTAAATTTTCCGCCGAGAACTCTAGATCGAATGTTTTTTGGAATATCGTAGTAAATAAAATTTTGACTTACGGCTTTTATTTCAACATTATCCTCTTCTAAGCCTACTTCTTCATTTAACTCTCTAAACATTGCACCCTTAATATTTTCGTTTTCATCTACGCCTCCTTGAGGAAATTGCCAATTTTCTGTATTTCTTCTTTTGCAAAATAAAACCTTGTTATCTTTGTTAAGAACTATCATTGCAACATTCAATCGATAACCAGTCTTAATTTTTAAAGTCATTTAATCTCAAGTTTAAATTTTTTTGATTTAACTATTTCTCTGACTTCATTGAAAGAAGTTTCCTCTATTACGGCTTCGTTATTTTTATCAATTATTATGGATGTTGTAGATCTTGTTCCATAAATATCAGTAGCTATAAATCTGTAAGGGAACTCCCTACCATGATTTTCTTTAGTGAAGGCTTCGGAGAATTCCAATGGTTTGTTGACCGGTGCTTGCATCATTTCAAAAAGATTTTTTCCAGAGATTTCAGAAGATAAGATTTTTACAAAATCTTCTTCTGCGCTGAGTATTTTTTCTGATTTATTTTCTACAGGTTTATTTCCTATTGCATAGGTCTCTCCTTCATTGAGTTTTTTCTCAAAGCCTCTATTTGAGCAAATCACTCCATCAGTACCATCAAATAAAATCAAATTAAAGCCTTGATAATTTAAACAATCAATTTCGTTTAGATATTCTGATGCAGAATAGTTTGATAAGACAAAATCTTTTACCAAATCACCTCTGCTCGCTAAATTTTCTAAAGATTTTTTTTGAGTACTCAACGAAGTAAATTCTCTTACATTTGTAACAGCTGCGAACTTCCCTTTTTCGCTTAAAGCCATCCATGTTCCATCAAAGTTTTTATCTTTTCCAGCTAAAACTCTTGGGCTTGAGTCCCACCAATGCATACTCTCTGTTGGTCTTTCATAAAATTCATCTCGATTTGAAGTAAGAACTAATTTGTAGTCACTTTTTGGGTTTAGGGATAAAACAATTAGGCACATAAAAAAAGGAAAAAGTTTATCAGACTGTTTTAATAAGGGATAATCATACTTCTACATGTTTGATTTTTTTCTTGGCTTAGTTTTATTAGGCATCTTGGCTGGTCTTTTATCTGGATTCTTTGGAATTGGTAGTGGAGTGATTTTAGTTCCTGCTTATGTTTTTTTATTTAATTTATTAGATCTACCTCCTGAAATAATTCCCATATTAGCTACTGGTACATCCATGACGACCATGGCTATAACCATTCCAATGGCTGCCTTTATCCATTTTAAAAATAACAATGTCGAGCTTGAAATCGTAAAAAAAATGTTTTGGATGGCATTTGCCATGACTTTATTTGGTAGATATGTAGCTTTGTTTATTGAAAGCTCAACTCTCCAGATTATCATTGCTGTTTCCTTAATTTTGGCAGCCCTTCAAATAGCGTTTGACTTTGCACCAAAAACAAAAAACCTTCACAAAAGTTCTTTTGAATTGATTTTTGTTGCAGGATTATTAGGATTAGTTACTTCTTTCGTTGGGATAGGTGGAGGAATTCTTATGGTTCCCTATTTTTTGTATAAAGGATTAGATCCTCACAAAGCAATTGGTACTTCTTCTTTGATGGGTTTTGCTTTAGCAGTATCCGGAGCCTTGGGTGCATTATTATTTGCCCCCATTGCCTCAAAAGAAATTGAATTTTTTGTAGGTTCAGCATTCGTGCCCGCAGTAATAATTACGGGATTATCAAGCATTTACTTTGCTAGGCTTGGAGCCAATCTTTCTGCAAAAACTGATAGTAAATTCCTCAAGCAAGCATTTTCTGTTCTCATCATAATTGCTGCTTTAAGAGTCTTTTACATTACTTTCGTATGACTGTAGAAATAGATCCCATAGCATTTTATATCCCTCTTCCATTTTTTGGTTGGTGGCCAATCTATTGGTATGGAATTTCTTGGTTAGTGGCAATTTTGTCAATTAATTACATGGCTAGACTTAATGCACCTGCTGATGGAGATATTAATAAGAAGCTAATTGACGACTTTATTTTCTATGGTGTTTTGGGAGCAATAATTGGAGGAAGAATTGGCTATATGTTCTTTTATGGATTTGAAAACCTTATTAGGGATCCAATGGCTCTTTTTAGAATTTGGGAGGGAGGTTTGTCATTTCACGGAGGGTTGCTTGGCGTACTAACAAGCTTTTTAATTTTTTCAGAAAACCGGAAAATTTCTTTTTTTGATTTATCAGATCATATGGCTATTTACCTACCATTAGGTTTGGGTTCTGTGAGAATTGGAAATTTTTTGGGAGGAGAGCTTCTTGGAAGACCAACTGAAATGCCTTGGGGAATTATTTATTCAAATGATCCTTTGAGTCTTGTAAGACATCCCTCTCAACTTTATCAAGCATTTTTTGAAGGTCTTGTAATGTTTATTATTTTATTTTTAGTCGCAAAGAAAAATCCGCCAAAAATGCTTTTATCGGGAATGTTCTTGCTTTTATATGGCACTTTTAGATCGATTACAGAAAATTTTAGAACCCCCGATTCTCACATAGGATTTGATTTGTTTGATACTTTTACTAGAGGACAGCTCTTATCATTGCCAATGATAATTTTTGGTATAGTTTTAATATATTTAAGTTTAAAAAAAAATAATGAAACAGTATCTTGAATTAGTAGAAAAAATACTTGAAGAAGGTGTAGAGAGATCCGACAGAACCGGAACAGGAAGGAAAAGCATCTTTGGATACCAAATGCATTTTGATCTAGAAAAAGGGTTCCCCTTAGTAACTACTAAAAAAGTTCATCTAAAATCAATCATCCACGAACTAATATGGTTCTTAGCTGGTTCGACAAACATTAAATATCTCAAAGATAACGGGGTTTCAATTTGGGATGAGTGGGCAGATGAAAATGGAGATTTAGGTCCGGTTTACGGGGCACAATGGCGATCTTGGCCAGATCCCAATGGTGGAAAGGTTGATCAGATTAAAAACCTTGTCGAAAGTATTCAAAATAATCCAAATTCAACAAGACATATTGTTAGTGCTTGGAATCCTGCACTGGTTGATGAAATGGCTCTCCCGCCTTGTCATGCTTTATTCCAATTTTTCGTGGCGGATTCAAAAATCTCATGTCAGCTTTATCAGAGAAGTGCAGATGTCTTCCTTGGAGTGCCCTTTAATATTGCTTCTTATGCTCTCTTAACGATGATGATTGCTCAAGTCTGTAACTTGAAACCTGGTAAATTTGTTCATACTTTGGGCGATGCGCATTTGTATTTAAATCATTTGGATCAGGCAAGGCTTCAAATATCAAGAAAACCTTTTAATTTACCGACTATCAAAATCAATTCCGAGATAAATAAATTAGAAGATTTTACTTATGAAGATTTCGAAATTTTAAACTATGAAAGCCATCCAGGTATTTCTGCGCCAATTTCAGTTTAATGTCGATCAAGCTAATTTGTGCTCTTTCTAAGAATAATGTCATTGGTAATGAAAACAAACTACCTTGGAATATTTCTGAAGATTTGAAAAGATTTAAAGAGCTTACTTCAAATAATTGGATAGTGATGGGTAGAAAAACATTTGACTCTATTGGAAGGCCCCTTCCCAATAGAAAAAATATTGTTTTGAGCAAAAATAAAAATCTTAAAATTGATTCTGTAGAAGTATTTAATTCGCCTCAAGATGTAATTGATTTCTATAAAAACAATTCCGAACAAAAAGATCTCTACGTCATAGGAGGAACTTATATTTACGAACTATTTTTTGAATACTGTGAATATCTACACATTACCTATGTAGATAAAGAATATTTAGGAGATGCTTTCTTCCCAAAAGTAGATTGGAATAAATGGAAATTAATTAGCGAAGACATTAGATATGACGATAAAGAAGAAGTTAACTTTTATTTTAGAGACTATGAAGGAATTTAACTTTCTTCTAGGTCTTTGATCCTGAGTTGAAGCATTTCAACTCTTTTCTTTTCTTTCTCAGTATAGGTAAGCCAATTTAAGGCTTGGGTTCTCAGTTTATCTTGTTTTTTCTCTCGAGCTTCTTTATCTTTTATTTTGATATCTGACAATCTATCGATTGCCGTTCTGAAAAATTTTGTCGCGTCTTCAAAGTCTTGAAGCTCATAAGCAACTTGGCCTAAAAGAATATTTACAGTAACTGGATCCTTTAATTTTCCTTTTTTAAGACCTAACTGAAGTGCTTGTTTTGCTTTCTTATATCTGTCAGTAGCTAGGTAGATTTGACCAAGAAAAACATACAATTCTCCTTCTTCTGATTTCATTGCTGCTTTTTCGTAAACTGGTTCTGCTTTATCAAGCTCTTGAGCCATATGCCAACCTTGAGCAAGGTATTTAAGATGCTTTTCATTTTCTTTCACAAATTCTTTTTCTATTCCGAACTGCATGACTCTTGCAGCCTTAAGAGGTGCTTCCGCTCTCATAAGCAACTGGTAAAGAGAAACGTACTCGGTTTCTTTATCTAAAAGCCTCTGATCATGAGCTGCCTCTAATGAAGAAAGTTGTTTTTTCTCTTTTTTAAGTTCTCCATAAACCCCTGAAAGCTGTGTCCAATATCTTTTCTTAGGATAAAACCTAACCAACTCTTCAAATAATGGGAGCATGTCATCAATCCTTTCATTTTCATTGTAAAGGGCTACTAATAAGTTGTATGTTGATTCTTTTGGTTTTGATTTATTAGCCTTCGCAACACATAAAGCTCTTTCAGAAAACTTTAGAGCTTTCTTTTTATCCTTTAATTGCCAATATGACGCTGCAATTATGTCAAAACCCAGTGAGCTAGGATTACTTTCCATAGCAATCCATTGTTCCATGTAATCTATGGCAGTTTTATAACTGCCTTCTGAGTAAGAAAGTTGTCCTAACATAGAAATGACGTTTGATTTTAATCTTGGATCAGCATCTTCAATAGATAGGAATTTTATATAATTTTTCTTAGCAGATTTAAGATCATCGTTTACAGAATCTATGTAGGCAAAATAGTAATACATTTGAGCCTTATCAGATTCTGTGAGGCTATTATCTGATGACATCTTATTAAGAACGTTTTTAGCTTTAACAAGATCTTCGTTCTCGGCTTGTAAAAAAGGGAAAAGCTCTTTTAAGTACCTTTGAGCTTGTTTGCTAGGTAATTTAGCTACTTGTCTTTTTGGCTTCGATAATTCAGAACCCAAACAGCCTTTCAAGGTGTAACCTGGAAAGTCAAATTTTGTTTGTTCTGGATTATCTTTGTTTTGTGAAAAAGAAAAATTTGAAAATAAAAAAAGTAAAACAATTATTCTAATCATATCTTAACCTTGTATACCTCTACAGTTTTCTGGAATATATCCAGGACCTTTCCCTTCTCCCTCAAGAACGAAAGTTATCCTTTGAGTTACACCTTCAACTTCAACTGCATTTCCATCTCTTATGAGAGGTTTATATTTATATCTTAACGCAGCTCTAATTGCAGCTCTATCAAAAATTCCTTGGGGAATAGACTGAACAACTTCTGGATCTCTTACAGACCCTACCTCGGTAACAACATATTTAAGTACAACACACCCTTCTATGCCTCTTTCTGCAGCTCTTCTAGGATATTGCGGTGGTACTTGAAAGATAGGCACATAAGAGCCATCCATAAAAACTCCGGATCTTCTTCTTTTGAAGTTTAAATTTGGATTAACTGATTGATCAAGTAGCTCTTCTATGTTTTCAATATCTACTTCTGGAGGCAGTTGGTCAGGTTCAGGCTCAGCTTCTTCTGGTCTTTCAACAGAGTCAATTAATTCAGGGTCTCTCACTGGCATTACCACATCTACAATTTTTCTTAGATTTGAATCGTCTAAAGAAACTTCCCCAGTAGCAATTAACAAGGCCATCAGTAGTATTGAAGCAAAAGAAACTACAGTCCCGCCTGCAGCAGCTAATCCGTACTTTTGGTAAGGATTATCGTCAACCATAAGTTTTTTCAAAGAAAAAGAACTTTCATCCTTTAACTGCAATGTGAAAGCTTTGTTTAAAAAGTTTAAAAATAGTTGTCTTAGATATTGTCTCATTAAAAATTAGGTTCAGAGGCAATAGATATATCTATTACTCCAGCTTCTCTTACTTCATCCATAACATCAATAATTGTATCAGCTGTCGATTTTTCGTCAGCCTGAATGACAACTGTTCCCTGAGGATTCTCTGCGATCATTCTTATGACATTTGCTTTAACCTGCCTTACATCAATTCTTCTGCCGTCCATATATATTTCACCGGCGGAGCCAATTGCTATTAGGATCGCAGCATTTTCGGTAACCTCAGCTGTCTCTGAGTCCGGTCTATTGATTTCTAAACCAGGTTCTTTTATAAAGTTTGCAGTAACAATGAAGAAAATCAAAAGAATAAATACAACATCCAACATAGGAGTAATATTCGGCTCGTCCTTTTCTTCTACTGCTTGACTGATTAGTGATCTTCTCATTTTTTTTTACTCAAAAGTTAAATGTTCCTGTAATAAATCCGATTGTTTTTTTGCTTTTTGTTCCAATATTCTTGAAGCAAAGGTTGCGGGTATCGCAGCCATCAAACCAGCCATTGCCGGGATAGTAGATTTAGCCACGCCGCCAGCCATTGCCTTTGCATCACCCCCACCAGTAACAGCTAAGATGTGAAAAACTTCTATCATTCCTAAAATAGTTCCTAACAAACCCAATAATGGAGCTAATACAATGGCTACTCTAATGTACTCCAAGTTACTTTGTATTTTCACATTTGCTTTTGAAATCAACATGGATCTAATTTGATGTCCTGACCATGATTTGCGATCTGGAGTTTCTTTCCAGGCGTTTTGTATATCTTTTTCTACATCTGTATGGATGTATTTGAAGTACCAAAAACGCTCCAGAATAAAGCTCCACATCAAGATAATTAAGAAGCCTATGAAGACAACAACTCCACCCCCCTTTTCAAAAAAATCTAGGAGAGTATCTTGTAATCCAAATAGGAAAGCCATAGTTATTAAGCTTTGTTTTCTTCAGATGCTGCAGCCACCATTCCTGTGCTTTGTTCTTCAAGAACAGTAAGTATGTTCTTAGCATAATTAGCCATGATAGCAGCCATAAAAGTTGCTGGAATAGCAGTCATCAAGCCAAGCATAGTTGTAACAAGAGCCTCAGAAATACCATTTGCCATTGTTTTTGGATCGCCAGTTCCAAATAAAGTAATAGCTTGGAAAGTGTTTATCATTCCAGTAATGGTTCCAAATAATCCCAATAAAGGAGCTACAACTGAGATTAATCTAACTAACCAAATACCAGTATCTATAGATGCTCTCTCAACTAATATTTGTTCTGCTAATTTTAATTCTAATGTCTCAACATCTGATCCTTTGTTTTGTTCGGCAACATCAAAGATTCTTGAAAGAGGATTATTCCCTTGTTTAGAGCCAGAAGCTTCTTTCTTTACATTTTTGTCAAGATTAAACAAGATATAAGTTCTCCAGCCAAAAATTCCTGTAGCTAATAAAAAGAGAAGGATAATGGTATAACCTGTGATTCTTCCATACTGAATCTGCTCAAAAAAGCTTGGTAAAGAAATTAAATTTGTTAGTAGTGCTCCTCCTTGAGGCCCTGTTGGATCTACTGCAAACTCAACAAAACCTGTTGAAGTGTCATGCACGTCATATGTTCCTCCAAGATACCTACCCGGCTGTCTTGGAAGAGTTTCATAAGCTCCTCGAGCTGGAAGATAAGTAAGATATTGTCCTTCTGTAACTGCATTAAAATTTCCTACTCTTACTACGTTTTGCTGAGATGTTTGACCTTCATTATCAACAACCGTCGCTTGGAATTTTTGAACATTCCCCGAAGCAATTAATTCTCTTTGTAACTCGTACCAAAGTCTTTCAAGTTCTTCGATAGAAGCCAAACTAATACCTTCGCCCATTCTTTTCGCAAGGTCTTTCAAGAAAATTTCCCTATCCTGACCAAATTGTCCAGAAGTTACCGCTGACTCAAATTGTTGTTGTGTATCTGAAGCTACTCCTTGAAGGTGACCAAAAGTTTCGTACAAAGATCCAAGTCTAGTTTTAAGTTGTTCTTCTAAAACAACAAGTTTGGCATCATTAGCTTCAAATCTTGACTCTAATTCTGTAGCAATTCCCTCAAGCCTAGACCTTTCTGCTTTTGCGTTTGCAAGCAATGTTGCCTGACGACTTCTTTCCCTAGCAAATTTTTGTTCCCTTTCTGTCGCTTCTTCAGATTCTGCAAATTTCCCTTGTTGAACAAGTTCTAAAAGCTGTTCTAAAGACAGCGCTGTGTCAGGCTTTTCTTCCTGCGCAAATGAAAGGGGGAGAAATAGTGCAAAAACAATTATTAGTAACTTTGATTTCATTGAGTCACCTCCGCAGCTGGAATAGGTAACTCCAAAATATCAACAGTTTTAACTTTTTTTGCCATTGCTATGCCGTCTCTAATTGAATTTCTGTATCTACCTGGTAAAGATTCCCAGGACTGAGTTTCTTTATTATAAATACCTGTTTCAGATAGATCAGATGTTTGATAAGCAAGAACCAATCTACCAATTCTTAAAATATTTACATCTCTCTCTTGATCATTTATCAGGATAGTATCTTTATAAGTATCTATTTTTCTTCCATATTCGGATTCAACAGAATAGCCATCTAAAACCTGTCTAAGTTTTTCGGCAGGAGATACAACTGGGTTATCTAAAGCTGCTTGAATAAAGGACAATCTTTCTGTTCTTTCGCCTGCTCTAAAGGGGATATCAAGAGCTATAAATTGCTTTAAACCTTCAAACATTCTTCTTGCTAACGGGGGAATTTGACGTTGCAAAACAGTTGAGTCTTTCATAGTTTTTTCAATCTCTTTCATCCTCTCAACCTGACGTTTGATTTGTTTTCTTTTCTGAGCGTTGTAGACTTTCAATCCTTCGATTTGCTTACTTACACTTTTGTATTCAGCAGAATCTCTGTCCGTTTTTTCTTGAAAAGAATCTATTTTTTGTTGAGAAGCTTGAGCAAGAAGCGCCCTTTCACTATTAACCTCTAATATAGGCTCAAGTTGAGCACTTAAATATAATGATGCAGTTAATAAAAAAAACGTTAAAATTGCCCTATTTAACTTAGTTGTAAACATTATTAATCCCCTGATTATTTTAAGATTAAAGCAAAAAAAATGGTCTAAAACTACCAATGTTTCGACCATAAGACAGAAACTTTATGGCTAAAACAAGATATTTGCAACTTGTATTATTCTTTTTAAAAAGGTAAGACTTAGAAATAACAAAATGACTCAAATTAGTACAAATGAATTTAAACAAGGGTTAAAAATAATTCTAGATAAATCTCCATGTGAAATCATTGAACATGAGTTTCATAAGCCAGGAAAAGGACAGGCAGTGATGAGAATAAAATACAGAGATCTCTTATCTAATAGAGTTTTAGAAAAAACTTTTAAAACTGGAGAATCTGTTGAAAAAGCAGAAATTTCAAGCAAGGAAATGCAATTCCTTTATCAACAAGATAATAAAATTGTTTTTATGGATACAGTAAATTACGAACAGTTTGAATGCGATCAATCAAAAATTGAAAAGCAAGTAGTTTGGATGAAAGAAGGAGCTAACTACGAAATTATTTTTTGGGAAGATACTTTAATCACAGTTGAAATTGAAAATTTTGTTGATATTTCTGTAAAAAATACAGATCCCGGATTAAAAGGAGATACAGCAACAAATACATTCAAACCAGCTATTTTAGAAAATGGAATTGAAATAAAAGTTCCCCTATTCATTTCTCCGGGAGATTTCATTTCAGTCGATACAAGAAGTATGGAATATCAGGGAAGAGTCAATAAATGAAGGATGAAATTTTTAGCTCTTTACAAAAAGCCTCTTTAAAAATTTTTCCAGAGTTCGCTGGAAACTTTCAAGTTACAAAGCCTCAAGATGCACTACATGGAGATTGGTCTTCAAATATAGCCTTGATTATGGCTAAAGAAATGAAAAAGAATCCGCGTGAAATTGCGATTGAAATTATCAGTGCTCTTGAAGGATTAGATTATTCAGAAAAGGTAGAAGTTGCCGGAGCTGGATTTATAAATATTTTTCTTAAGGAGGATTTATTTTTTAGTCAAATAAAAAATTATGCCTTGAAAGATTTCAATGGCCTATTAATAGAAAAAGAACCAAAAAAAATTCTTTTGGAATATGTTTCCAGCAATCCAACTGGTCCCATCCATGTCGGACATGGAAGATCTGCAGCCTTTGGTTCAGCTTTAGCAAATCTATTAAAAGTAGCGGGAAATGAAGTAACCCAAGAATATTATGTAAACGATAGAGGTCTTCAGGCCAAAACTTTGGGTTTGAGTGTCTTTATTAGAATGCAAGAATTGGATAATAAAAAGATTGTATTACCTGAAGGTTGTTATGCAGGAGAATACATAAAAGATCTTGCTGCGAAAGCAAAAAAGCATTTTAAAGGAAAATATCTTGTCAAAAAGGATGACAATCTTTTCTTTGAAACGCTCAACGAATGGTTTGAGTATGTAGATGCAACGTATGAAAATTTTTTAGAATTAGCAAACTACGTCATTGAGCTTCAGACAGATGAAATAAAAAAGGATTTGGAGGTTTTTCAAGTTGAATATGACAACTGGTTCAATGAATCAAGCTTGTATGAAAAAGATCTGATTCAAAAAAGCATAAAAAATTTAAAAAATAATGAAGTAGAAAAAAAAGATGGCGCTTTATGGTTCAAATCTACTAATTATGGTGATGAAAAGGACAGAGTCCTAATAAGAGACAATGAAGAGCCCACATATTTTGCATCGGATATTGCTTATCACAAGGATAAGTATGATAGGGATTTTGATGAAATCATAAATATTTGGGGAGCAGACCATCATGGTTATATTCCCAGAGTAAAGGCATCCATTGAATCCTTAGGTTTAGACGCTAAAAAGCTTAAAACTCTGCTCATACAGTTTGTTTCTCTCAAAGAGAAAGGGCAAAAGGTCCAAATGTCTACAAGATCTGGAGAATTTGTTGAGTTATCTGATCTGGTAGATGAAGTTGGTATCGATTCGGCTAGATATTATTTCTTGGCGAGAAAGCCTGAGCAAGCCCTAGAATTTGATATAGATTTAGCTAAAAAAACAAACAAAGATAATCACGTTTATTATATCCAGTATGCTCATGCGAGGATTTGCAGTTTAAAAAAAGAGCTAAAAAAAAGAAAAATAGATTTCAACCTTAAAGAATCATTAGAAAAGTTAAGTATATTAAAAGAGACTGAAAAAGAAATCATATCGTTGGTTAATGGCTATCCTGAAATACTTGAGCAATGCTATAAAAATAATGAGCTTCATCCGTTATGTTTTTACCTAAGGGATTTAAGTTCTAAATTTCATAGCTTTTACAATGCTGAAAAGATTATTTCTGATGATAAAGATTATTCAGATGCCAAGATTGCGCTTTCTATTGCAATAAAAGAAATAATAAATAATGGTCTTAATATTTTGGGAATTGGCTGTCCGGAAAAAATGTAATGGAAAGCATCAAAGAAAAAATAAAAATAGTCCAATCCAAGATAGATGCCTCGAAAACAGATAAAAATGTAAAACTTGTTGCAGTTAGTAAAAAAAAGTCATGGCAAGAAATTTCAGAGGCTTATGAAAATGGAATTTCTGATTTTGGAGAAAATTATTTGCAAGAGTCTTTGGAAAAGATTTCTAAACTGAAAGATTTAAAAATTAATTGGCATTTTATTGGGAATATTCAATCAAATAAATGCGAAGAAATAGCTAAAAATTTCGACTGGGTTCATACGATTGATAGATTAAAAATTGCTAAGTTAATTGATAAGTATTGCCCAGATGACAAGTGTATAAAGTGCCTGATACAAATAAATATAGATAATGAAGAATCAAAATCCGGCATAAGAGTGGAAGAAGTAGAAAATTTTTTAAATGAGTTATCTGACTTAAAAAAAATCAAAATTTGTGGATTAATGATTATTCCCAATCCAAATGTAGCATTGTCAGATCTTCAACAAACCTTTAAGGAAATTAAGATGCTTGCAGATAGGCTAATTGAAAATTATGAGAATCTAACTGAGATCTCTATGGGAATGTCTAGAGATTTCGAATTAGCAATCAAAGAAGGTTCTACTATAGTAAGATTGGGTGAGACTATATTTGGGGCAAGAAATTAAATGAAAATAGGTTTTATCGGTGTCGGGAATCTTGGAGAAAAAGCAGTTACAAAGCTTTCTAAAGATTATGATCTATTTTTGTCTGATCCAATTGAAAAAGACGAACTCAAAAAAGTTACAAATGGTTATTTTTCTTTAGAGGAGACAATAAATTCTTCTGATGTAATCTTTTTTACTATTAAACCTAATATGATTGGGGAGTTATTTTCTAAAAATGACTTTAACTTGCAAGATAAAACCTTTATCTCATTTATGGCAGGATTAAGTCTTGATAAAATTCATGCGCTAATAGGGAAAAAAACAAACCTCATCAGAGGTATGCCAACTGTTGGCATTGGAACAGGAGACAGTACCATTGCCATTACATCAAACTTTTCCATATCTGAAGAGGTTAAGAATATGCTTTCCAATCTTGGCTCAGTAATTGAAATGAAAGAAGAACATTTTGATGCTTTTACTGCCATAGTTGGAGCCGGACCTGCATACTTTGCCCTTTTGGCAGAAACTTTAGTTGAGATTGCTCAGAAGGAAGGTTTTGAAAAACCTGAATCCTGGGTAAATACTCTCATGTTGGGAACATCAAAAATATATGATGAAGAGAAAGAAATTGGTTTTGTGAGCATCATGTCCATGGTGGCCTCAAAAGGCGGAGTTACTGAAAAGGCATTAGAAACAATGAAAGAAAATGGCTTCAAGACAATAGTTTCTGATGCTATAAAAAAGGCAATAGAAAGATCTAAAGATTTAGGTAAATAAATATGAATCCAAACTTTGTGATATTCACATTCATTAATTTGATATCGATTGTTCTTTCTATTTACTTTTTTTTTAGGATCTTTGAAGTAAATTTCAACAACATTATTGTTAATCGTTCTTACTCTTTTATAGAGCCTTTTTTAAGACCCTTTCGCATGATTCTTCCAGTGATATATCGAATAGATTTATCCTGTTTGGCTCTAATCTTTTTCTTTAAAGCTTTAGGTTTTTATATCTTTCTTTCAGGGAGTGAAATAGATTTTAACTTGAATGAGGCTTTGGCCTGGACAGCAATTAGTGTGTTGTTGATGTTTAGTCAAATCTTAAGATATGGGTTATTCATATCCATCATCGGTAGCTGGGCTTTTCCTGCATCAACTAATCAGTTTTTATCTCTTTGTAACTCCATCACCAATGTCTTATTAAAGCCATTTCAAAAATTTACTATTTTTGGCGGAATGGACTTCTCACCCATAATTGTTTTTTTTCTTTTGATACAAATTGATAGAATTTTGTATAACGCAAAATTTTCTTTAGGTTTAACCAGTCTAATATAAATGTCAGAAGATAATCACCTCATTGTTGAGCCACGAAAGTTTAAACACCCCCAAAGTTTTCGCCTTGAATCTGGGGAGAGTTTGAATGGTTTTGAACTCATTTATGAAACTTATGGAGAGTTAAATAAAGAAAAATCTAATGCCATTTTGATATGTCACGCTCTAAGTGGTAATCATCATGCCGCTGGTGTTTATTCAAAGGAAGACAAGAAACCTGGATGGTGGGATGAACTTATTGGTCCAGAAAAAGCCTTTGACACGAACAAATACTTTATTGTTTCTTTGAATAACCTTGGCGGATGTCATGGCTCTACCGGACCAGGTTCAATTGACGATCAAACCGGTAAAGAATTTGGTGCTAATTTTCCAATCGTTACAGTTTCCGATTGGGTTAACAGCCAAAATCTTTTAAGAGAAGAGCTCAATATTGAAAAATGGCTTAGTGTTGCTGGAGGTAGTCTTGGAGGGATGCAAGCCTTGCAATGGGCGATTGAATTTCCTAATAAATTATCAAAGGCTATCATCATTGCAGCTGCTCCAAAGCTAAGTACTCAAAATATCGCTTTCAATGAAGTTGCAAGACAATCAATTATTTCAGATCCTGATTTTACAAAAGGAGATGCGCACCCTGAAAAGGGATTGGGACTTGCAAGAATGTTGGGGCATATTACATATCTTTCTGAAGAATCAATGAAAAATAAATTTGGCAGAGAGTTGAAGAAGGAAAAAATTGCATACGGCTATGATGTTGAATTTGAAATAGAAAGTTATTTAAGATATCAAGGGGCAAATTTTTCAAAAAGTTTTAATGCACATACGTACTTACTGATGACGAAAGCTTTAGATTATTTCGATCCTGCAAAAAAGGATGACGGGAATCTATCTGAAACCCTTTCAAAGGCATCATGTCAGTTCTTGGTTGTGTCTTTTAAATCTGATTGGAGATTTCCCTCAGAAAGATCTAAAGAAATCGTAGATGCCTTAATTCATGCAGAAAAAAAAGTAAGTTACTTGGATATTGATTCCATTCAAGGCCATGATAGTTTTTTAATGAAAAACGATAGATATGAAAATGCTATTAATAGTTTTTTAGAAGCAGATGTTTAAGATAAATGATTGGATTTCTCGAGACTCCAAAGTTCTAGATCTTGGTTGTGGAGACGGGTCTCTTCTTAACGATTTAAGGAAAGAAAAGTCTGCTTCCGGTTTAGGTATTGAAATAGATGCCGAAAAAATAAAAAGCTGTTTAAAAAAAGGAATCTCAGTTATCGAACAAGATATCGATAGTGGTTTGGAAAATTTTAGCAACCAATCTTTTGATTATGTTGTGATGAGTCAATCTATCCAGGCTCTTAAAAAACCGGAAGTAGCATTAGAAGAGATTGTTCGAATTGGAAAAGAATGTATTGTTTCTATTCCAAATTTTGCAAATATCAAATGCAGGCTTCAACTTTTTTTTAAGGGACAAATGCCAATTTCGAGTGCTTTGCCTTACGATTGGTACTCAACGCCAAATTTACATCTTTGCTCTTTGGAGGATTTCGAGGAACTTTGTAAGAAATCTAATATCAAAATTGTTGAGAGAAAACTTTCAAAAATAAATGGTGAAGAAAGCATTCTAATGAAACTTTTACCAAATCTATTTTCAGAAGTGGCTCTTTATAAGCTTGTCAAAGAAAATTGAAGATAGTTATTGCAACTTTTAACAAAGGTAAATTAAAAGAATTCAAAGACTTATTTAGCAACTCCAGTTTTGAGATTCTTTCTTTAAAAGACTTCACAACTGGAGACATTGATGAGACCGGAAGCTCTTATGAAGAAAATGCGATGTTAAAAGCTAAAAAAGCGAGTGAGCTTAGTAATCATCCCTCACTTGGAGATGACTCAGGCCTTGAAGTTAAATTACTAAATAACGATCCCGGGCTTTTTTCTGCTAGATATTCAGGAAAACATGCAACTGATGAGACAAATATAAAAAAATTGCTCAAAGCAGTTAAAAATTTAGAAAATACTAAAGCAAAATTTGTTTCCACATTAGCGTTTTACGATCCACAAAGGAATCTTGAGCTTTTTTCTTTTGGCGAATTAGAAGGAGAAATCATCAAAGAAAAAAAAGGTGATGAAGGATTTGGTTATGACCCAATTTTTAAAATTAAAAATTCTTGTCAAACTTTGGCAGAGGTCTCATTTGAAGAGAGAATGAAAATAAGTCACAGAGCAAAATCTACTCAAGAAATGCTTAAGCATTTAAATCAGTTATATAAGTAAAAACTTCTCTACCCTCTTCTATCGCTTTCCCCTCATATTTTGTTTGTATGGGTTTGAGTGACTGCAAAACATTTGAATCATGCAATACTTTGAATTCTGCAAAGTCTTTTTTTATATCATCGGCATAATCTTGCCAGTCTGTCTTGACGATTAAGCGTCCCTTTTCTTTTAGATTTTGTTTTATGAGATTTAGAAAATTTTGGTCTATCAACCTTCTTTTCCAATGTTTTTTTTTCGGCCAAGGATCTGGAAATAAAATAAAAATAAAATCAAAAAAAGGTTTTTCAATTTTTACTAAAAAATCTTTTGCATCGCCATAAAACAAACATATGTTTTTTAAATCATGAATTTGCACATGTTTCAAAACGGAGGCAATACCAGACTTAAAAACTTCGATCCCATAAAAGTTCATATTAGAGTTGGCCATTGCCTTTTCAATTAAGTTGTTACCATCTCCAAAGCCTATTTCAAGAATATTAAATTGTTTTTCCGGAAGTAATTTTGATATATGGCTAACTTCTTTTGAATCAAAAAAATTCTTATTTTTAAATTTCTCGAAAATTTCTAGATCTTTTTTGGATGTTCTGCTGCGAACATGCACAAAAGATTTAACCTCTCTTTTCAAGACTCAATGATGCCTTTTTCTGGAGAGCTAGGACTAGGTTGGGATTTAGGAATTCTTCCTGATTTGTGGGCAAGCCTTCCTGATTCAACTGCTAATTTCATTGCTAAGGCCATCTGAGTAGGATTTTCAGATTTTGCAATGGCGGTGTTTAATAAAACTGCATCAGCCCCCATTTCCATTGCTATTGAAGCATCTGAAGCAGTACCAATACCAGCATCAATAATGACTGGCACAGAAACTGAATCAATAATTTTTTGAATTTTTTGAGGCTCTGCAATACCCTGGCCAGAACCAATGGGTGCAGCTAATGGCATTATGGAAACACATCCAATATCTTCAAGTTTCATGCAACTTTCATAATCAGCCGTGCAATAAACCATTAGCTCAAAACCGTCTCTTACTAAAATTTCTGCTGCCTCTATGGTCAAATCCATATTTGGTAGTAACGTTTTTGGATCATCAAGTACTTCTAACTTTAGTAAGTTTTTACCGCCCAAAATCTCTCTACCTAATTTTGCCATCCGCACTGCATCTTTTGTTGAATAGGCACCAGCAGTATTAGGAAGAATTGTGTATTTATCCGGAGATATATAATCAAGAATTGAAGAATCTTTATCGTTTTGAAGGTCTATTCTTCTAATAGCAACGGTAACAATTTCTGCTCCCGAAGCTTCAATAGATGCGATTGCTTCAGTTTCATCTTTATATTTACCTGTACCTACTAGAAGTCTTGATGAGTAGTTTTTTCCCGCAATGACTAAGCTGTCCTGAGTCAATTAGCCACCACCTATCGCTTTTACAATTTCTACTTTATCTCCATCTTTAAGATTGGTTTCCTGCCAATCCGATCTAAAAACCAAATTTTCATTTATTTCAATAGCAATGTGTTTGGAAGATATATTTAGAGACTTTAAGACAGTGACGATATTTGTTTCTTGAGGAAATTTTTTTAAATCGCCGTTTATGAAGATTTTTATTGGAGAGCTTACCAAAATTTAGCTCAATTTTTCCTTAATCACGTCCATGGCAGATTTTTCAATTTGCCTTATTCGTTCTGCGCTAACTCCATATTTATCAGATAGTTCGTGAAGAGTGGGTTTCATGTCACTAAGCCAACGATCCATTAAAATTTCTTTGCTTCTTTGATCTAATTCAGAAATGGCAGAAAGAAGTTCGCTATTGTTGTGATTTTCTAAATCATTTTTTTCAATGAGCTCTGCTGGATCCATGCTTGAATCAGAAATGTAATTAGCGGGACTGTAAGATGCCTGATCGTCATTGGCTTCTGTAGGTGGGTCAAAAGAAACATCTGAAGAATTCATTCTGGATTCCATTTCTTTTACAGATTTTTCATCTACACCTAATTCGGAGGAAATCATTTTTACTTCATCAGAAGAGAGCCAATTTAACTCTTTTCTTTTACTTCTAAGATTAAAGAAAAGCTTTCTTTGAGCTTTGGTAGTTGCTACTTTGACGATTTTCCAATTTTTTAAAATGTATTCATGAATTTCAGATTTTATCCAATGAATCGCAAAGGATATGAGCCTGACGCCAACTTCCGGATTGAATTTCCTTACAGCTTTCATAAGGCCAACGTTCCCTTCTTGAATAAGATCTGCTTGAGGAAGGCCATATCCGGAATAGCCTCTGGCCACATGGGCGACAAACCTCAAATGTGCCATTACAAGCTTTCTAGCCGCTTCCAAGTCATTATTATAGTAAAGCTCTTCGGCAAGTTTTTTCTCCTCTTCGGGAGTCAAAATAGAGATATTTTGAATAGAATTAAGATAGGACTCCAGGTTTTGTCCCGGAGAAGAAATATCCATAGGTTGTAGTTCTTTACCCATAATTGCGGATTTTATACCTTTTTTTCATCTTTTTAGAAATAATTTACTAAAAAAGTTATAAAAATAGTTTAAGAATCTATTTGCCTCAGAAAATCTAACCTTTTTTTATTAGAAAAAGCAAAAAATCCCTTAATTAACTGTTTTTCGTTCATATCATAAGAAATCTCTTGAAGGTCTGTATCCAATACATCTCCTCCAAAAGCTTTTAAAATAGCGTGTCCAGCTGCGATATCCCAGGAATAAATATCTCCAAATCTAGGATAAAGGTCTGCTATTCCTTCACAAATCCTACAAAACTTTATCGAACTTCCCATTCTAATAACTTTAGATCCCTTAAATTTAGACATTACTTTTGTACAAAAATCCATTTCTTCTTCACTGCTGTGAGATTTACTAATTAAAACATTGCAGATTTGATTGTTCTTATTAGAAAGAGACACCATTTTTTCATCAATAATTTTTTTTGGTGGTAAATCGGTACCGCCTAAAAAGATGCTATCTTTCATGGGTTGATAGATAGCGCCAAGTATTGGTTTTTGTTTGTTAATTAGGGCAATGTTTAAAGTAAATTCATCACTGCCATTTATTAATTCTTTTGTACCATCTATAGGATCTATGATCCAAGCGTATTCAGAATTTGCTTGTTCTTGGCTAGTCTCTTCAGAGATAAGTGCAAAATCTTGATTAATTTTTTTTAGCTCTTTTCTTATGAATTGGTCTACCTCGGTATCTAAGATTGTCAGAGGAGAGTTATCTTTTTTATAACTTACCTTAAGATCTATTGAGTCAAAATTAACAAAAAACTTTTTTGCGCTTTTGAATATTTTAATTAACTTTTCTGAGATATGAGTTTGATTCACTTTATTCATCATTATTTTTATAAATACTATTTATAAATTACAATAACACTCTAATTAGAGAACATATTATGATTGATAAAGAAGATTTATTGAAACAAGCTGAAGACATTCATTCCGGTCTAAAGAGACTTAGTTTGAAAAATAGAAAGGTTGTTATGCCTCATCATAAAGAGTTTGAGTTAATTGAGGAACTTGAAGAGCTTTCAATAGATTTGATTGAAAAACTTAAAAAGTAAAAAGGAGTTGAAATGACAAATAAATATACTTGTTTTGATTTAGAAATAAAAAACAAAGTGGCGTATGTAACCATGTGTCGACCAGATGAGTACAATACAATGAATAAAGCATTTTGGTCAGAATTGCCTCATCTTGTTGAAAAAATATCTGATGATGCCAGTGCAAGGGTAATAGTCCTATCTTCTACAGGAAAACATTTTTGTGCCGGAATGGATTTAGCTAACTTTTCATTGAGCGACAATCCCACTGAGCCAAAATCTTCTAATACCCATAATGGAATGAAAAAGGAAGCAGGTTTTAGAATCACTCTAGACCTTCAACATACAATCACTTCTCTTGAAAAAGCAAGAATTCCAGTTATTTCAGCTATTCAAGGAGGTTGTATAGGTGGTGGTTTAGACCTGGCAACAGCAACAGATATGAGATTCTGTACTAAAGAAGCATTCTTTTGTATTCAGGAAATTAATATTGGGATGGCAGCAGATGTTGGAACTTTGCAAAGAATTCCAAGATTGATTCCAGAAGGAGTAGTAAGAGAATTAGCCTACACAGGCAGAAGGTTTTTTGCTGATGAAGCAAAAGCTCATGGCTTGGTAAACAAAGTTTTTGATTCCCATGAAGAAATGATGTCAGCGGTGAAAATTATTGCAGAAGAAATTGCTTCCAAGGGTCCATTGGCAGTTGCGGGAACAAAAGAAATTCTTAATTATGGACGAGATCATACAATTGAAGAGTCTTTAAATCATGTTGCTTTGTGGAATGCTGCAATGGGAATTAGTGATGAGATGTCTGTAGCCTTTGAAGCAAAAGCAAATAATAAAGATCCAGAGTTTGATGATTTAATTCCAAGAACTGGAAAAAAATATCTTGATGGTGGATATCAGGGGTAGATTATTTTCTTAGAAAAACTGGGCTATCTTCAGTCGAATCTTTTTTAGAAAATTTATAGCCGTCTAGGTTGAATTTTTGAAGATCTTCAGAAGTTTTAGCTCGACTTTCAATCAAATACTTGGCCATTAATCCTCTAGCCTTTTTCGCGTAAAAGCTAATTATCTTGAATTGGCCGTTTTTGAAATCTTTGAAGACCGGACTGATGACTCGGCTTTTCAACTTTTCAGTATCAACAGATGAAAAATATTCAATAGAAGCAAGATTCACCAAAATAGAAGTTGCTTTGAGATCTTTGTTTAAATGATTGGTAATTTCTTCTTTCCAAAACTCATACAAATCCTTGTTTTTTGCAATAGAAATTTTAGTACCCATCTCAAGACGGTAAGGCAAAATAATATCTAATGGTTTTAAAACTCCATAAAGTCCGGAAAGGATCCTGAGGTGTTTTTGTGCAAAATTTATGTCTTGTTTTGAAAGTTTTTCAAACTCCAGTCCTTGATAGACATCTCCTTTAAAAACAAATCCAGCTTGTTTCGCATAAGCTGAAGGTTTGGTTGCTTGAGACCAATTCTGGAATCTATCATGGTTTAAAGCAGAAATTTTTTCACTGACTCCCATTAAAGAAGACAACTCAGATTTATTGAATTTCTTCATAGTAGACACTAAATTTTTAGATTTAGGCAAAAAAGGCGGTACTGAAAAATCCAGTCCCTTTTCTGAAAAAGAATAATCTAACGTCTTAGCTGGAGATAGAACTATAATCATTACAGTATTATTAAATCATATTTCAATGCTCAAAAAAATTACCAAAACCATTGAGAATATACTTAATTTATTTCCTTTCTTTTTCGGAAATATTTCTTCTTGGCTCATTTTATTAATGATTTTTCTAAGCTCGATGATTGTCATCTTAAGATACGTTTTTGAAATCGGAGTAGTTGCAATGCAAGAACTGCTCGTCTATTCACATGGGATGCTTTTTCTATTTTATGCCGCATTAGCTCTTAAAGATGATGCGCATGTCAGAGTAGACATTTTCTACAGAGAATTGTCGGATAAAAGAAAAAGAATGGTAAATATTTTTGGAAATCTGTTTTTTTTACAACCCTTGGCTTGGGTAATTTTAATATTTTCATTTGAATACGTTTACTTTGCTTGGTCCATTAACGAAATTTCTCCAGAACCAGGTGGTCTTCCTTTTGTGTATCTTTTCAAAACAAGCTTAATTATTTTTCCTGTTCTTTTGATCCTTCAGAGCTTTTCAGAGCTGATTAAATTGGTTTTCAAAAATGATTGATTTTCTGCCACTAATCCTTTTTGCCTTAGTTTGTATCTTTTTACTTTTTGGTTTCCCTGTTGCTTTTACTTTGGCTGGGGTTTCAATAATTTTTGCTTTGATAACAAGTTTTTTAGGTGTTTTTGATTTGTTTCTTTTAGAAACTCTACCAAATAGGATTTTCGGCGTGATGACAAATTCTACTTTGATAGCAGTTCCTTTGTTTATTTTTATGGGGGTATTGTTGGAAAAATCGAAAGTTGCAGAAGAACTTCTGCTTAAAATGTCTGACTTTTTTTCTGGCTTTAGAGGCGGGCTAGGTCTTTCGGTAATTTTTGTTGGAGCTTTACTTGCAGCTAGTACAGGTATTGTTGGAGCTACAGTTATTGCGATGGGTTTGATTTCTTTACCCGCATTTTTAAAACAAGGATATCCACACGATCTTTCTACTGGCTTAATTTCTGCTACCGGTACTTTGGGACAAATCATCCCTCCTTCTATTGCCTTGGTTATTTTAGGAGATGTGTTGTCTTCGGCTTATCAACAATCGCAACTTAGTCAGGGTATTTTTACAGCCAAAACAATTTCGGTGGGAGATCTATTCTTAGCAGCTATTGTTCCCGGATTAATGTTGCTGTGTTTTTATTCAATTTATTTTCTTTTCAAATCGAGAAACTTAGAACTTATCTCAAATGATAGACAAAGCTCAATCAAAGCTTTTGATTTATTAAAAATCATTGCCCCGCCTTTTATTTTGATCATAACTGTTTTGGGCAGCATTATTTTTGGAATTGCTTCTCCTACAGAGGCTTCCGGTTTAGGTGCTTTGGGAGCAATTCTGATTGCAATACTAAATAATAAATTAAATTTTCAAACTTTAACTGAAACTGTAAAACAATCAGCCGCCATAACTTCTATGGTCTTTATCATTTTAATTGGTGCTTCTGTTTTTTCTTTGGTTTTTAGAGGCTTGGGAGGAGAAGAACTCATCGAGCAAATATTTAACTCTATTCCAGGAGGCCTTTTCGGTTCTATGGTTTTAGTTATGGTTTTAATCTTTCTGTTGGGTTTTATCCTGGATTTCATCGAAATAAGTTTTGTTATAGTACCAATTGTAGGGCCAGTATTGATGGCAATGGGGGCAGATCCAATTTGGCTTGGTATTATGATTGCAATCAATTTACAAACTTCTTTCTTAACCCCGCCATTTGGTTTTGCTTTATTTTATTTAAGAGGGGTCGCGCCAGAAAACATCAAGACAATTTCTTTATACAAAGGAGTGATTCCATTTATAGCAATTCAGCTGAGTCTTTTAGTTTTATTAGCTATTTTCCCTTCAATTGTTAGTTTTTTACCTAATTATTTGTAGATATTTAATTCTTTAAAAAAGAAAATTAAATCAATTGAGAGATTGCCATATAGGCAATTATCAACCAGCCAATAAGAAAGATCATAAATCTTACTAATACTAAGTTGAATGTAAGCTGAATCAAAGAATGAATAATTCTTAAAATCACAAATGCCCAAGCTAACTGCATCATTAAAGGATCAACGCTATTGATTAAAGCTATGGCTAAAGTAACAGCATAAAATGCGACTGGTTGTTCAAAAAGATGATTATAGTTATCACCAGTTCTTTCCACCCAGGCAGGTAAAATTCCTTTTAAGTCTTTTGTATGAGCTGCATCTTGTGGATCTTTCATAAATCTTGTTCTGCCATAAGACATAATCAAGAAAATTGTAAAAGTCCAAAGAATTAAGACGAAAACTGGTGTTAATAGTGCTATTTGATTCATGAAACCCCTCCCTTTTTTTTAATATATCAGATAAATATTTTTTAAGCGAAATGCCTATCAAGCGGCAATAAAATTCTGTAATGGATACTATTTTAGTTTTGAATGCTTCCCGGTAAAGTTGGCAAAATACTCCTTAATGAATTTAAGATCTTTCTCTACATCCCCGGAAGGGCTATAGAAATCTCCCAGCTCAATAGTTTTTTTAGAGAAATCAACTCCAACCATCATAATTTTGCTGTTTGTTTCATTAGCAATTCTTAAAAAGCCGGATTTGAGTCTATCTACTTTTTTTCTAGTACCTTCCGGAGATATGGCAATAATAAAGCCTTTGAACTTCTCGGTAATATAATGAATTTCACTTTTTAATGTTTCTGGGTTTGCTCTATTGACAGGAATGCCGCCCATTTTTCGAAGCAACCTACGAAAACCTTTTTTGAAAATTGAATGTTTACCTATCCAGTGAATGTTGACATCAAGACTTAAAATAAGTGACATAGCAAGAACAAAATCCCAATTTGAAGTATGTGGTCCAGCAACTATTACCACGCGCTGATCTGCAGGAAAGTTGCCAATAGTTTTCCAGCCTGTTATTTTCATTAAAAATTGACCAATCCATCTGATAGGCTTTGGTCTATGTGCGCGCAAGTGCTCAGGGATAAATATTTTGTATTTGTTCAAGGAAAACATTTTATATGTTAAAAAAGATCTAATTAAATAAATTTATGAACAATAAACATTTAGTCAACTTGGGGTATTTCTTCATCTGGGGAGATTTTTTGTTAGTTATATTTTTTGTTCATTCTTTATTTGTAAGTCCAATAACTGTTGAGATGTATTTTTTTGAGTATCTACAGATAGCCTTGTATTTATTTAATTGGATTAAAGCATGGGGAGGATTTTTTGACTGGTGGTTGGGAATTATTTATACCTGGCCGGCAGCACTACTTTTCTTTATTAGATATTTTATTTCAACCTCAATAGGTATTTGGTTGGTAAGAAAATATAGTTAGTTTATTTCCCTCATTTCATAAACTGCTTTTTCTGAAATTTTGTGATATTCAGAAACATTCTTTTTGAAGTTTTCTTGAGACTCAAATATCCTTTTAGATAACGAGTCCTCAGCAATCAACTCTCCTAAAAGTTCTGAAGTAATTTCTTTAAATCTTTTCAACACATCGTCAGGAAGTCTTTTCAGTATCACTCCGTGTGTATTGACCAATGTTTCCAAAGCTTGATTGTTCCTTGCAGTGTATTCATCCAACATATCTTGGTTCACTGCCCTGCTTGCAGTCCTAACTATTTCTTGCAGATCAGAGGGCAAAGAAGCAAAAGCTTCTTTGTTGATAATTACTTCTAAAGTGGGACCGGGTTCATGCCAGCCTGGATAGTAATAATATTTTGCTGCTTGGTGTAATCCAAAGGTCTGATCATTATATGGCCCAATCCATTCTGCAGCATCTATAACTCCTGTTTGGAGATTCGTGAAGATTTCGCTTCCTGGCATTAAAACTGCTTCCCCACCAGCTTTTGTCCAAACTTTTCCAGCCAGACCTGGAATTCTCATTCTGGTTCCTTTTATATCCTCTAGTGAATTTATTTCTTTATTAAACCAGCCTGCCATTTGCACGCCGGTGTTGCCGCCTGCCAGAGGAATCAAATTGAATTTATCATAAGCTTCCTCCCAAAGTTCTAAACCACCTCCATAATGAAGCCAAGCATTCATCTCTTGAGCGTTTAAGCCAAATGGTAAAGCAGTAAAAAATTGTGCCGTAGGAGCTTTGCCAATCCAGTAATAAGATGCTCCATGACCCATCTCAACCGTGCCTCTTGAAACAGCATCAAAAACCTCTAAAGCAGGAACGAGCTCCCCACTGCCATAAACTTTTATTTGCAGCCTGCCTGCTGACATTTTATTGACTAATTTTGAAATATTTTCAGCTGCTAAGCCTACGCCAGGATAATTTTTTGGCCAAGTGGTTACCATTCGCCAAGTGAATGTCTTTTCGGATGCTTTAAACTCAGTATTTGCTTCTTCCTGTTCACATGCAATGAAGAAAGTTAATACGAAAATTAAAACTAAACCTTTTTTAAATTTGCAAAACTTAAAACCAGCCATTTTATTCCTTCTTTAGTGAAATTAACTTCAACTCTAGCATTGGCTCCCTCTCCTTCATAGTTAAGAATAGTTCCTTCACCAAAAACATCATGCGTTACCAGGTCGCCCAAAGAAAACTCTTCGCCTTTAAACTCAGTGCCGCCAACAATTTTGGGGACAAACCCTTTTGAACTTGGCGTTTCTGAAGACATTCTTATCTCATACTTCAACTCATCAGGAATTTCTTTTAAAAATCTAGATATCGGACTGAAACTTTCCATGCCATACATATTTCTTACTTCTGCGTATGTTAAATAGAGTCTTTCCATTGCCCTGGTGATACCAACGTAACAGAGCCTTCTTTCTTCTGCCAACTGCCTTGGGTCTTCTAAAGATCTTTTGTGAGGGAATAGGCCTTCTTCGCATCCAGCCATAAAAACAAGAGGGAATTCTAAACCCTTCGCTGAATGAAGAGTCATCATTTGTATTGCATCTTCATCAATATCTGCCTGATTTTCGCCAGCATCTAAAGAAGCCTGATCGAGAAATATCTCCAATTCGTTTCTATCATCATCAGCATCTTCGCCTATAGGATTGAAACCAGAAGCAGCAGAAACAAGTTCCTCTAAATTCTCTTTTCTTGATCTGCCTTTCTCACCAGGTTCTTTTGCGTGAAAATCTTTCAAACCAGTTTTATTGATAATTTCATCAAAAATTTCTCCAAGACCTTTGTGTTCAGTATCAGTTTTTAGCTGAGAAACTGTTTCAATGAAATGAGATAAGGCTCTGGAAGATTTCTTTAAATTATCTTTAGAAATAGATTCTGCTGCTTTCCATAAAGATATGTTTTCATCTCTGGCATGCTCCCGCACGCCATCTAAGGTTTTTGCACCAATGCCTCTTGTAGGTACATTTACTATTCGTTCAAAAGCTGCGTCATTATCAAAATCTACGAGTAATTTTGAGTAACTCAGTGCATTTTTAATCTCCATTCTTTCATAGAACCTTACGCCGCCATAAATTCTATAAGGCAACTCAGCCCGCAAAATACTATCTTCCAAAACACGGGATTGGGCATTTGATCTGTACAAAATTGCTACATCATTAAGAGACCTTCCCTCGTCGATCCAGTTTTTTATAATATCGACAATAAAACTAGCCTCATCTCTTTCGTTGAATGCGCGGTAAATTTTTAAAGGCTCGCCTTCTTTGTTCTCCGACCAAAGTTTTTTGCCTAATCTTTCGGGATTATTTGCAATAACTGCATTAGCAGAGGAAAGAATATTTTTTGTGGATCTATAGTTTTGCTCAAGCTTAATAGTTTTCACTTTCTTAAAATCTTTTTGAAACCTTTTGATGTTTGCGCTTTTTGCCCCTCTCCAGCTGTAAATTGATTGATCATCATCTCCAACAACTGTCATAAAACTTTTTTTACCTAAGAGTTTTTTTAATAAAAGATATTGAATTTCATTAGTATCTTGAAATTCATCAACCAAAATATGTTCAAACCTATTCTGATAGTGCTCTAAAATTGCTTTATTATTGGATAGCAATTCAAAAGACCGCAAGAGAATTTCAGCAAAATCGACTAGTCCTTCTTGGTCACAAACTTTTTGGTACTCGTTCATGATGTCGGCCATTTTTTCTTCAACAAAAGAAGCACTGGACTTTATTTTTGCTTTTCTTCTGCCTTCTTCTTTTTGATTATTAATAAACCATTGTGCTTGGGAGGGCTGCCAGGTTGCATCATCTAATTCTAGAGATTTTATGACTCTCTTTATCACTCTATTCTGATCTTCCGAATCTAAAATAGAAAAGCTTTTTGGTAAGCCAGCTTCTTCCCAATGTCTTCTTAACATCCGATGAAATAAAGAATGAAAAGTGCCACACCACATCTGATTAAGTTGTTCGCCAAGAATGTTTTCTATTCGGCCTCTCATTTCTTTTGCTGCTTTATTGGTGAAGGTAACAGTTAATAAAGACATGGGATTTACGTTGTGAACCTTACACAACCAAGCAACCTTATGCGTGATAACTCGGGTTTTTCCTGAACCAGCTCCTGCTAGAATCAAAGAGAATTGAGACTCGTCTGATACGGCTTCTCTCTGAGGAGAATTTAGATCATCCAAAATATAAGATACATCCATATATTATTATTTTAAGCTAAAGTAGATTCTTTATATTAATAACATTTATGAAAGATTTTGAAAATTCTTTGGATACAATGCTTGAAAAAGCTTTTTTGACTATATCTAACGGAGTTGATGATGCTAAAAGTTACTTTCATACGCCAACAGTTTGTACTTTTGAAGGTCAAGATATATCAGCAAGAACTGTTGTACTCAGGGATTTTAACGAACAAGAAAGAGTTTTAAGGTTTCATACCGATCAAAGGTCGCCAAAAATTTCCCAAATTAAAGAAAATAACAGTGCTACGGTTCATGCTTATGATCAAGAGGAAAAAATTCAGATTAGATTAAAAGGAATTATTGAAGTTCATCATCAAGATTCCGTTACTGAAAAGGCATGGGAAAATACTAGAGAAATGTCCAAAGAATGTTACTCAGTAAAAGACTCTCCCAGCAAAAAGATAGACAATCCTATTGAGTTCGATATTGATAAAACCCAAATTGATAGGGAAATGGGTTATGAAAATTTTGCAGTAAATCTTTTTACCTTTCAAAGCCTAGAAATCTTATATTTAAAAAGAGCAGGTCATAGAAGAGCAATTTTTGAATGGCTTAATAATGATATAAAAAAGAACTGGTTGATACCTTAATTTACGGTATTAGCTAAAACTAAAATAACGCCAGTTACGATTAAAAGGATTCCAAAAGAAACAAGCAAAGACGGAAACTCTTGATATTTGATTGCTCCCAAAATTGCTATTAAGACAATTCCTACTCCAGACCAAATTGCATATGCAACTGAAACCGATATATGTTGAAAAGTTAAAGATAAAAAATAGAAACTTGCAGCATAGCTAAAGACGACAACAAGGTTAGGGATCATTTTTGTGAAGCCTTCTGTATCTCTTAAAAAAAGAGTGCCAACAACTTCTAAGACGATTGCTAAAAAGAGAAAGGTGTAAGGTAAAACCATAATTCTTTTTTAGATTGTAATCAAAAAATAAAAAACTATCTCGGAAAGTTAGGCTATTCAATTTTTTATATTTCAAGTTAAAATTAACTCATGAGTAAACATAAAGCTTTGGACATGTTCGGCAGATCTGGGAATCCTACATTGAGTGATGCGACTTTTGCTGATTTTGAAAACGCAGATCAAAAAACCATGACTTTACAGGGAACTGTAAATAAGGTTGGTATTCTTTTAGCTCTTGTAGTGTTAAGTGCCGCTTACACTTGGAATGTTTATTTTGTCACCGGCAGTCCTGGAGCATTGATGCCAATTGGACTTTTTGGGGGTATGATTTTTGCTCTTATTACCATCTTCAAAAAAAACTGGGCGATGTACACTGCGCCCGTTTATGCCATATTAGAAGGTCTCTTTTTAGGTGGAATTTCTGCCATTTTTGAAAGCCAATATCCAGGAATTGTGATTCAAGCAACTGGATTGACTTTTGGGACTTTGGCTTCTTTATTGGTACTTTATAAAACAGGGGTAATTAAGCCTACAGAAAATTTCAGACTAATGGTGGTATCAGCCACTATGGGGATTGCATTGCTCTATGTGGTTAGCTTCATTATGAGTATGTTTGGAACAGGTATCGGTTTTATTCATGACAATGGTATTTTTGGTATTGGATTTAGCCTTTTTGTTGTGGGCATTGCGGCTTTGAATTTGGTTCTAGACTTTGACTTCATTGAGGAAGGATCTGAGAAAAACGCTCCAAAATATATGGAGTGGTTCGGTGCATTTGCCTTAATGGTCACCCTGATTTGGCTTTACTTGGAAATGCTTAGACTGCTTGCAAAGCTTAGAAGCAGATAGCGTGTCACTGACAAATATCTTTTTTTTACTCCTCACAGTTGTCTCCCTTGCAGTATTCTTTTTTTTTGGTCGCTTTAGAGCATCAGAAAAACAACTAAATAGAGGAGATCGGATCGATTGGTCCAACAGAAGATATGATTTTCTGAAATACTTTCTGCTTATTCTTTTTTTGGCGATAGGTATAGCGTTTTTGATCAGAACTTTCGCCTAGAATAGTTTTAATGATTGATACCGAAATTTTAATAATTGGGGGTGGTGCTGCCGGGTTAACTGCAGCAATTGAGCTCAGTCATAAGCATAGGGTATCTGTTATTTCTAAAGAAACTATTGTAGACAGCTCTACTTGGTATGCTCAAGGTGGAATAGCTGCAGTTATGGGAGAAAAAGATACGGTCGAAGAGCATATTGCTGATACCTTGGAAGTTGGAGATGGGATTTGTGACAAAGATGCTGTTGCCCACTGCGTAAAAAATAGTAAATCAGCAATTGATTGGCTTATTGAGATGGGAGTTAACTTTACAATGACGCAAGATGGAGAAAAATTACATCTTACGCAAGAAGGTGGTCATTCAAAAAGGCGCGTTGCGCATTCAAAGGATACCACTGGCAAAGAAGTATCAAATTCTTTAATAGCTAGAGCAAGAAAAATAAAAAACATAACAATTTACGAAAACCATCTTGCAGTTGATTTGATAACAAGCAATAGCTCATGTCTGGGGGCTTACGTATTCGATAAGAAAAAAGAAAAAGTCATAACTTTTAAATCAAATGTAACAATTCTGGCATCTGGAGGAGCGAGTAAAGTTTATTTATATACTAGTAATCCAGATGGAACTAGTGGCGATGGTATGGCGCTGGCTTGGCGAGCAGGCTGCGAATTATCCAATATGGAATTTAACCAGTTTCACCCAACTTGTCTTTATCACCCAAAAGCAAAATCTTTCTTAATTAGTGAAGCTCTAAGAGGCGAAGGAGCTTATTTACTAAATCATGAAGACGAAAGATTCATGAAAAAGTATCATAAAAAAAATGAGTTAGCTCCACGAGATGTTGTAGCTAGATCCATAGACGAAGAAATGAAAAAAACAGGTAAAGACTTTATGTTTCTGGACATTAGCCATAAACCAAAAAATATGATTTTAAAATCATTTCCTGCAATTCATAAAAAATGTTTGAGTTATGGATTTGATATCACAAAAGACAAAATACCCATTGTTCCCGCAGCTCACTACTCATGTGGCGGTGTTAAGACGGGCTTGTCAGGTGAGACAAATATAAAGAATCTCTATGCTATTGGAGAAACAGCGTGTACTGGACTGCATGGTGCCAACAGAATGGCAAGCAACTCTCTATTAGAATGTGTTGTATTCGCAAAGTCTGCAGCTCTACACATTGTAGAAAATTTTAGTCTGAATAATAAAAAACTTAAGGAGTGGGATTCCTCTAAAGTTATTAGATCAGGAGAGAACGTTCTTATCTCTCATAATTGGGATGAAACCAGAAGATTGATGTGGGACTATGTTGGCGTGGTTAGATCAAATGATCGATTGTTAAAAGCTAAAGAAAAAATAAAAATCATTCAAAATGAAGTAGAGAGTTTTTACAAAAACTTTGAGTTGAATTCAGATTTCATTGAGTTGAGAAATTTGGTTCTTGTTGCGAGGTTGATTATTGAAAGTGCTATTTTGAGAAAAGAAAGCAGAGGTTTGCACTACAACATAGATTTTCCAAATAAAGTTAGAAGAGGATCCTCTTCAATAATTTCAAAAAAAGAACTTAAAGTTGCTTGATTAAGTCTCGCATGGAAAGAACTCCAACAAGTTTTTCTTTGTCCATCACGGCAAGATGGCGAATTTGGTTTTCCATCATCAGATCTAGAGCATCGAGTTTTGTACATTGTGGCGTAACGCTAACAATGTTTTTAGACATTATTTCTTTGACCTCGTTATTTAAGGCTTCTTTTCCTTTTCTGGAAATAAGCTCGATTACATCTCTTTCAGTAATGATACCCTCAAGGTCTTGAGGGTCATTTGTATCGGAACAATAAACTAATAAAGCTCCAATTCTGTTTTTATCCATTATTCTGCAAGCTTCATCGATAGAGGAGTTCCTGGCAACAGCAAATATGTCCCAATATCTTTGGTTTAAAAGCAATGATTCGATGTTTTCAGACATTAAGTGAGATGATTTATGGAGTTTTTTGTTTATAATACTTCAAATCTTAGGAGATTTAAAAATGATATTTAAAAAAGGAATTAAATTATTGTCTCTATCTATTCTTTTTTTGGGATTAAGTTCCCTAATGCATGCTGATAAGGGCTTTATTACTGTCGACGGAAAAAACATCGAAATGGATGTTGAAAGACAATATCAAGCACCTGCAAGCTATCCAAGAAAAGCTTTGAGACTTGCTAAAGAAGGTTATGTAATAGTTGAATTCGATGTCAGCGCTGATGGCGATGTCATAGATCCTTTTGTTTTAGAAGGAGAACCTGCAGGACTTTTTGATAGAGCAGCAATGAAATCTATTAGAAAGTGGATTTACCAGCCGCCAATATATGAAGGCGTACCTGTCCAAGTAAATGATGTGCAAGTTAAATTATCTTTTCGAGTTCAATAAGATCTTAAATTTTTACGCGTAAATGCGTATCAGAACAGTATTAATTGGGATTGGCCTAGCAGGAAACTTACTGCTAGCCCTTTCCTTATTTTTTTTGTTCAACTATAGGGATACTACACAGAAAAGTTTTGCTAATGAGTCTTTGGTTTCAACGTATGAGGCTGCATGGTTTCAGACTCTCGAAACTTCAATTGACGCAATTTCTGCCTGGCTTCCAATAACTGGAGAAAGAGGCAATTTTTGGGATCCCGAAAATCCTATATATCCTGAAGAGGAACTTTCCTCGCCTGATGACGATTATGCCAATCCGTTAATCCAATTCATCACGGATAAAAACATTGGGGAAGCAGGATATCTCCTGGATCTGATGTTTGAATTTGATTTGGATGAAGGGAATTTAAGTTTTATTAAAGCTTATTATCCAAATGGGCAAAGGTTTTATTGTTCTAGCGCACTGGACTTATCTGGAATAGATGCATGTAGTCCTCAAGCGAAAAATGAATACGATAATAATCTTGACGAATTTCTTATTGATGCAGGCAAGAGGCCAAGGAGATTTTTACAAAAAATCGTAGACTCGTCTGGAGAAAAAATTTCTACCCTAAACCAAATGATGGCTTTCCCGATAAAAGCTTTTAGCAGAAATGCTGAAGCAATTATTGTCATGGGAATAGATGTAAGAAAGTCTATGGAGACCTTTGGTGATGAATTTGAACTTGTTACTGCAGTGCAAACAGAAGAAGGAATCATTTCATTGGGCGATGATTATGCTAGATATGAGTCGGGCTTGGAGTTAGACGAAACTTCTAATTTTGGAATTACCAACATTAAAGGTCATGTTGATAAGGCAAATTCAAACTTAGAAGAGTTTGGCAATAGAACTTCTACAAGAGATTCAGACTTAGGATCCCTCATCACACTTCTTCCATTGAGTTCATACCTTTCATCAGATAAAGCACAATTATTTATTTTCAGAGATGAAAGCGAAAGTATCGCTCAAGAGAATGCTATCTTAAATTCAATCTACATAATAATTACAATTGTAATTTTTCTGGTGATTGCTTTAACTTCAGGAATTCTTGCTAATGTTTTTGGATCGGTAAATAAAGCAATTGAAGTTTTACAGGCTCTCACCAGTGGAGACTTATCTAAAACCATGCCGCAGAGAAAAGGTCTTTTAAGATCTGAAAATGATGAGGTTGGTGAGCTTGCAAAGGCTCTAGAAATTTACAGAGGCCATCTAAATGAGATGGAAAATATCAGAACTGAACAGGCACGCAGAAGAAAAGAAAGGGATACTGCGATCATAGAAAAAATGAGTATTCTTGCCGATGAGCTTGAAGGAGATTCAAGAACGTTAATTCTTAACGATATTAATAAAATGCAAAATCTAGCTCAAGAAAGCTCCCAGGATAAAGGAGAAGAAGCTTCAGTTGAATTAATGACAGTTGCATTCACAAGAATGGCAGATGAAGTACAAGTTCTTATAGACACAAGAACCAAAGAGATGGAGGAGTCTCGAGATGAAGCGCTCGAGGCCAATGAACAGAGGAGTAAATTTTTTGCCAATATGAGTCACGAACTCAGAACCCCATTGAATGCAATTTTAGGATACGGAGAAATGCTTTATGAAGAGTGCGAAGATTTAGGTTATGAAGATTTAATGCCTGATCTTAAGAAGATTACCACTTCTGGAACACATCTCTTGTCTCTCATTAATAATATTTTGGACCTTTCAAAAATAGAGTCTGGAAAAATGGAGCTTTTCATCACTAGCTTTGAAATTGAAAAAGTGGTTGAAACTCTAAGGGATATAAATGCACCTTTGGCAGCGAAAAACGACAATGGCTTCAAGATAAATATTCAAGAAGCTATAGGATCAATGTCACAAGACGAAACGAAGCTAAGGCAGTGTGTGACAAATTTCCTAAGCAATGCCTTCAAATTTACAAATAATGGCCTTGTAACCTTGGATGTTAATTCTTTCATGAAGGATGAAGTTGAGATGATTGAATTCAAGGTAACTGATGATGGTGAAGGTATGAGCGAAGAAGGAGTAGCGAAAGTCTTCGAAGAATATGAGCAAGCTGAAAGATCTACATCGGCAACTCATGGTGGAACTGGCTTGGGTCTGCCTATTAGTAAAAGATTTGCTGAATTAATGGGTGGTGGCGTAACAGTATCTAGTGAAAAAGGAGTTGGATCTGTATTTTCAATTTTTATTCCCAGAATCTGCGATGAATCTGAAGAACTCGAAAATGAAGAGATATCGTCCTTAGAGGGAGAAAACTTATGTGTGCTCATTGATGATGATATAGCAATGCATGACTTGATAAAAAGGACAGTAAAAAAAGCAGGCATGACATTAATTGGAGCAACTAATGGTGAACAAGGCCTTAATATGATAAGAGAGTCAAAACCAAAACTCATTCTATTAGATGTTTTAATGCCGGGAAGAGATGGTTGGTCTATCTTGAAAGAATGCAAATCTGATGAATCTATAAAAAACATTCCGGTAATAATGGTTTCCCAAATGTCGCAAGAAACTTTAGCATTTTCTTTGGGAGCAGATGACTATCTCACCAAGCCAATTGACCGAGATAAATTTCTTAAGATGGTAACGAACTTGCTTGGTAGCTCAACAAATAAAAAAATCTTAGTTGTTGATGATGATTCAAATACAAGAGACATTTTGGGGAGAGCTTTAAATGATGCCGGTTACGAAGCTTTCTTAGCTAGAGATGGAAAGGAAGGACTTGAAAATTTGGACAAAAATCCAGCGCTTATTGTCCTAGATCTAGAAATGCCTCGCATGGATGGTTTTGAATTTTTAGAAAACTTTGTTGAGATGGATTTTGAAGATAAACCTAATATTCTTGTTTATTCAGGGAAAGATCTATCAGAAGTACAAGAAGAACTTTTAAGAAAAAATGTTGCTGGGCTGGTTAAAAAAGATGAGGTATCTATTAATCAGCTTCCGGGTATGGTTACTAAATTATTAGGAGCTAAGAGCTAAGCGCCTAAATTTGACTCGATTTTTTCTAAAAGCCTCTTAAAATCAACGGGCTTTGTATCAAAGTCGTCAGCTCCGCATTCCAAGGCTTTTTGTCTATCGTGCTCCATTGCATGAGCAGTTAAAGCAATGATTGGAATATTAGAAATTTCTGGATCAGCTTTTGCCTGAGTAGTAGCTTCCCAACCGTCCAAGACAGGAAGACCCATATCCATTAATACTAAGTCTGGGCTTTCCGATTTCATTTTATCAAGCCCTTCCTGACCATCAAAAGCAAAAATGACATCATATTCTCTTCTTGTTAATCTTCTGCCTAACATATCGCGATTCATTTCATTATCTTCAACGTAAAGAATCTTTTTCATAACTCTCTCCTTCAGCTATAAATAAACTGATCTCTTCCCCCCTCTTTTGCTTTATAGAGCCTTTCATCTGCAAGATTAACAAGTTCTTCTTGATTCTTAACCTCAGATGAATTAATGACTCCTCCACTTATAGTAATATTTATTTCAACATCTTGGAAGGGAATTGATAGTTCAACCACAGCCTTTCTAATATTTTCACAGTAATCGTTTAAACTCTTTCCTTCTTTATTCTCTAAAACTGCAATAAATTCCTCTCCACCTACTCTGCCGATAACATTTTCACCACATGCATCTCTCAGGCCGTTAGCAACTGCTTTTAAGACCTCATCGCCTCCAGGGTGTCCATAAGTGTCATTTATAGATTTGAAAAAATCTATATCCATGGAGAGTAAAGAAAATTCATAATCTTTTTCTTGCTTCAATTTCTCGAAACATTCCTCGATTTTGTCAAAAACAACCTGTCTGTTATAAATTCCAGTTAATGGGCAAGTTGTTGCTCTGAGATTCAATTCCTTCAAAAGTTCTTGTTCTCTTGCTCTGAAATATTTTGCTTCCAAGCTGGCAATTGATTTCGCCATTAAAATGGTTCCATTCAATGGTTTAGGAAGATAGTCTGAGGCACCTAACTTTATACATTTAGCTGTGCTATCAACATCATTGAATGCCGATACCATAATGATTGGCAACTCATCTCTATCATGATTCTTCCTAAATCTTTTTAGGAGCTCTAGTCCGTTTATATCCGGCAACATTACATCTAGCAAAATAAGATCGGGCGTCTTAGCATCCACTTCTTTAATTGCAGTTGTCCCATCTAGAGCTACTCTGCAAGAAAGCCCATTTTGAGTTAGTCTCCTTTCCAAAACTTCACAGTTTGTCTTGTTATCATCGACAATTAACACATCGGATCCTTTGAGATAATCATCTATATCTAAACTGTAATCTATGTCTCCTAAAGATCTAAATAAAGATTCAGCATTCTGAATTTGGCCTTGTTCAGAATCTTCAGCAGCTTTTTCATTTAAGTCACCTTTAATAAAATCCACAAATCTTTCTATGGCCGTTTCTGTTTCTCTCGATAAAGTTAAAATTGTATTTAAATCTTTAAGACACTCCTCAGATAAATCATCTTCAAAGTCTTCCATTAATATTTCGCTATATCCAATTATTGCATTCAAAGGAGTACGAAGATTATGTCTAAGCTCTGAGTATTCTTGTGATGTTTTGGCTTGTTTGTCTGCGGCTGTATTTTCTCTAAAAGCATCCTCATACTGGCTTAAAAGCTTATCTTCAGCTTCTTTTATTTGGCTTATTTCTGAACTGATATTGAGGTTATTTTTTACGCCAAACTCTTCTACCAAATCAATGTATTGCTCGATAGCTTCTGCAGGAGCTGCAAACTCTTGTTTAATTTGTGCCAGTAATATTTTTTCCGCACCTTTGGAGGGTTTTTCCGAAATAGCCATTAAAATTCCTCCTTGAAATCTTTTAAAAACTGAGGTCTGTGATGAAAGTATCCTTGGCCTTTGTGGCAACCAAGTTCTAAAAATGTTTTCTGTTGTTCCTCAGTTTCAATCCCTTCAGCTAGCATACCTAACTCCATGTTATTGCAAATTGTTACCACAAATCTAACAAGCTCTTGTGTATCTTGTTCAGAAACAGTTCGAGCAAAATCCTTATCAAGCTTAACTAAAGTAATCGGCAAGTCTCTCAAGTAGCTTAACGAAGAGTAACCCGCTCCAAAATCATCTAGTGCGAGAGGTATTCCGTGTTTTTTAAGCTTTTCAAAATATTCTGCTGCTCTAGACCTATCTTCAAGCTCTGCGGTTTCGGTGATTTCAAGCCCCAAGTCCCCCGGATTAAGATTATTTTCTTTTACAAAATCCAAAATGAGACTACAAAAGTTTTCTTGCATAGCTGTATAAGCTGAAACATTAAGATAAACGGTAAAATCTAATTTTTTCTTTTTCTTGAATTTAAAAATCTCTTTTAACTTCTGCATGGAAGCAAGCACTACAAGAGAAAATAAGCTTTCTCCTTCAACCAGTGGTATTAATTTATCATTTGGGATGATATCTCCTTTTTCATCTCTTAATCTTAGTAATGTTTCCACACTAACTAAGTCTCCTGTATCAAGGTCATATTGTTTTTGGTAAGCCATGTCTATGCGATCATTTTCTAAACAGGAAATGGTATTTTTCAAAGCATCTAAAGCTGCCTCTGACTGAGCCAACACCTCTATCAAAAAGAAAGATTCTTCTTTGTCTAAGGGAATTTCATGAACTCGAGATCTCAAAAAAAATTTTATTTTTCTTAATGAGAGTTCAAGATCGGATTGAAATGAAGATCCTATTGCTTCTATTTTCTTCGACGTACCGTGAGATATTATTGGAGCGATACCAATATCTCCTATTTCAGTTGTATCAAAAACGTATTGAGCAGATTGGTTCATCCATTCCACCCCGTCACCTTTACAAAAAATTAAATAGGGGCTTGGGTGATGTTGCAGAGATTTAATCAGGTATTTTGCCTGTTGATCTTCAATTATTGTCATCTTCTATAAGTTCCTCAACAACTTCAACGAAGCTATCATTAAATGTATTTTTCATGAAAGACCATAATTTCAAATGATATTTTGATTTAAAAAGTGTTTTGAAAGATCTTTTATAATTATCCCATTCTCCTTTATCGATCATTCCAATTGTGTATTGATAATGTTGGTTTTCTCTAGACCGTAACATTATGCTGAAATATGACATGTATTTGGCGTCTTCTTCAGGAGTAAGTTCCTCATCGTTTCGTAGTTTTAACTTAATCTTAACCATGCTTTTTTTCATACCTTCTAAAGCAATTTCTTGATGACTATCAGCGACATTCTGCCTAGCATTTGCTCTTGCTACTCTATTTTGCTCTCTCATTTCTTGTATTAAATAATAAATTGAAGCTACAGCTCCAATTGCTGCCAATGCGCCAACAATGCTATTAAAGTACTCAATAAAAAAATTCATGTTTTATTCCAAAAACTGAGAATGATAAGCTTAATTGTTTTGCTCGTTTATTTAAACGATTTTTTAAAATAAAAAAGGGATGAGTCTAGCTCTAACCTTTTTACAGTAATCTTCATATCCTTCTAAATCATCAAGAAGAGTTTTTTCTTCAATGTTTATTCTGAATCTCAAAGCTATTGCTAAAAAAATCAGACTTAGAAAAAGTGATAGATAAGTACCTAACCAAACATTTACTCCAGTTATAAAAAAAATAAAACCGGTGTACATTGGGTGTCTCACCAAGGAATAAATGCCTGTATCTATAACTTTCTGACCTCTTTCTTCTTGAATATTGACAGTAGTTTCTGCAAATTCATTTGAATTCATTGCGGCCATAAACAAAAATAATCCAAAAATATAAATGCAAAGGCCAATATTTTTTACCATGCCTTCAAAAGAAGGAGATAAGTTAAAATGAAAAATATCAATTGGAGCCAAACATAGTCCAAAAATAATTGCGCTAAACATTAGGGTTGTCGCCAACTTATCTTCTTTAGGTTGAGCTTTAGAATCATAATTTAAACGTGCTTGGATACTTTCAGGCTTTCGAATAAGCAAGTAGCAGGAGGCCAAGATTGTTATCGAAAAATGAATACAGAGAAACAAAAGAGCTTCGGGCCAATTTAGTGTTAAAGCAGGTAAATATAAAAAAATACCCAACAATCCGGTTTGAAAAAGTATCCCAAAGAAAGTTTTTAGCCATAACATGTTTGTTCTCCAAAAATAATGTTATCAAATATCCTTTATTAGTTGTTTTTTACTAAAAACCTTTCAACGGCCTTTGAAAAAATATCGTTTTTATCGCCTGCTACCATATGCGCTGCATTGCTAATTTCTTCAAATTCTGCGTGAGAAACTACTTTTAAGAAATAATCTTTATCTTCCTCTGTTAAAACGTCACTAAGTCCCCCTCTTATTAACAAAGTAGGAATATTTAAAAAATTTGCAGCTTTTTCCAAATGGCCAAAATATTCTTTTATATCTTGGCCATGTCTGCCTTGAAGGAATTTTGGATCCCAATGCCAGTAATACTTGTCATCCTTTTTTCTAAGGTTTTTATGCAATCCGCTTAAGTCTTTTGGTTTTTCTCTGTGTGGTAAAAAATCAGATATATAGTCCGCAGCTTCCTCTAAAGACGAAAATCCATTTTCGGCAGATCTCATAAATTCTACAATTCTATCCGAACCATCTTGATTAGGATAAATGCCTATATCTACCATCGTGAGCGTTTTGCATAAACTTGAATAATCCGGATCTCCGGCCAAAGATAAGGACGTCATTCCTCCAAGGGAAGCGCCAACCAAATTTGCAGGCTTATCATAATGTTTAATAATCGAGATCAAATCTTTTTTATGATCATGAATCTTGTAGTCTCCTGTTTCTGACCAAAAACTATCTCCATGCCCTCTTAGATCATAAGTAATAACTTGAAAGCCTTTTTTTGAAATATTTTCTGCTGCATTGTCCCAAGCGAATCTAGTCTGACCACCGCCATGCAAAAAAATTACTAGAGAATCAGATTCTTCACCATAGATGGAGCCGGCAATATCGTTACCATCAAAATTTTTGAAAACTTTAAACATCTATGAGTTAGATCCACTGAGTTACAAATTCAGATGTATCCATTTCAGGAATTTTTTTTTGTTTTCCAGAAGCTGTGCCTACATAAAGATATCCTATGACTTTTTGATTTCCCTGTAATTCAAGGTACTTAGAAATTTTTTCATTGAGAGCAAAAACTCCAGTTCTCCACATACCAGCATAATTGAGGGCATTTAATGCAAGTAATATATTTTCCGCAGCGGCCGCAGTAGAAAGCATTTGCTCTATTTCAGGGACTTTTGGGTGTGTCTTGATTTCTGAAATTAGAATGACAATCATTGGAGCACGAAAAGGTGCTTCTCTATATTTTTGCAATGTCTCATCGGTAACATCATCAATGTTGTCCTTAGCAAAATCTACAAAAATAGATGAAAGTTTTTCTAGACCCTTGCCTGTTACTTGAATAAATCTTGAGGGTCTCTGCCAAGCATGATCGGGTGCCCTAAGCGCTGCCTGATAAATTAGTTCCATTTCTTTTTCAGAAGGATGGGGTTCAGACAATTCTCTTGGGGAATTTCTATTAAGAATATTATTTAGTGCTTCATTCATTGTCATTTAATTTTTTTTATATCCTGACATCTTATCCCAAGCTTTGATTTTATTTTCTGAAATACCAGCTTCGATTACATCGCCACGAAATCTTTCGTAAGTATAGGGAATAATAAGTTTTCTTGTATTAAAGAGAAAAACTGCTATTCCCCAAAGGTTAAATAAAATACAAATGATAAAAACTTCTACTCTGATCAGATCGGAAAATAATAAAAACATGGCGATTGAAAGATATGTCTCAGGCTTAGTTAAAAACATAGCTATACCCATTTTTCCAGGAGGCATGATCATCCATAAAAGCATCATAACTAGCGCCAGACCGATAAATAGGAGTTCAATTTCAAATCTTGTGACAGCTCCTTCTATGATGCCGTTTAAAGCAATGAAACCAAGAAAAAAACAAACAATGGCATGAAATTTATGTTGCATTTTGTCTTCCATGAATAAATACGCGTTTAATTTTCCATTGAGGTTTGTCCAAGAAGGAAGTTTTCTAAAAAAATCATCAAAAATTTCAAAGATACCTAGGCCTAAATAAACTATTGCTTCAACCCAAAGAACTATCTTTAAGGCAAGAGTTAGTTCAAAAAGCTCGGTAGAACTCATCTTTTAAGTCAAATATTTAAGCCGAAATTGTTAGAAATCAGCCATTGGCTTGAAATAATCATTGCCCAAACAGCCTGAATTAATATTACTATCCAAGAAAATAAAATTCCCATCTGTCTAAAAATTATGTTTCCCCCTCCAATCAAAGTGTAAGCATGAGAAATTCTAGCTAAAAGAAACACGTCTCCTAGAATTACAACTGCTAAATCAGGTATTTGCCCGATGATTTCAAGAGCAAATGATAAAGCCAAAAAAAGAAGAGCATACTCAATAAAATTTCCATGTGCTCTTTGAGCAGAAAGTAATTCTTCGCTATCTCCAGTACCCAGGCTAATTTGAGTTATGAGTCTTTGTCTGACGGTAAGTAGAGACAAGATTATTGCAAAGAAGCCAAACGCTCCTGCATAAAATAAACTTATCATTTAAAAATTAATTGTAATTATTGCTACTGAGCTCAAGACCTTTTAGATCTCCTTTATCACGCCATTTTTTCATAAGTTTGAAAAAATTCAGGGCTCCTCCGCCGTAAGGATTGTTCTGTGGAGCCTGCATGGGCTTACCTTCATTATTATAATAACCCGGGGTGCAACTTTCTTGAAAACTCAACATGTCTCTGGAGTTATCTATAATAGTTTTTACCCAATTTTCCTCACCTTCTTTTGAAGCCTCAACTAGAGACATGTTCTGTTCTCTCATGGATTTTAAAATATATGCAAGGTGGATACTCTGTTCATCGAGTGAATGAGTATAGTTTGCTGTGAAGCCAGCTTGTTGAGGACCAAAGAAAAAACTATTTGGAAATCCACGGCTATGCATACCGTGCATAGTAGAAAGACCATCTTTCCATTTATCCATTATTGAAAGGCCTTTTCTTCCATAAATTTCATAACCACTTCTTCTGGTGTAATCAGTTCCTACCTCAAAGCCTGTAGCAAATATGATGCAATCAACTTCATATTCTTTACCATCGAAGAAAATGCCCTTTTCAGTGATTTTATCTAGGCCTTTACCTTGAGTATCAACCAAAGTCACATTTTCACGATTGTAAGTATCTAGGTATTCATCGTGGAAACATGGGCGTTTACAAAATTGTCGGTAATAGGGCTTTAAGGATTCTGCTACGTTTGGATCTTTTACTATATCTTCAGCTCTGGCTCTTATTTGCTCCATTTTGGCAAAATCTACCATTTCAACTTTATTCGAGATATTTTCTTTCCCAACAAAGTTCATGAACTTATCAGCCATATATGGCTTAAGGCCTTTTTTATAAAAATCTTTATTGAATGGCGCAAGTAATGCCCACAAAGCCATTCTGAGTTTAGATGGTCCTGATGCCCTGAATGCTGACAATATGGTTCTGAAAATTTCAGTCCAACCGTCATTTACTAAATCTTCTCCGCTAAATTCTCCTGCTAGAAATCCTTCAAAGTTAGCTCTTCTTTTTTCATGCCACCCAGGCTTCATAGAATTAAACCAGGTTTCGTCGGTTTCTCTATTTGCTCTAACGTCTATCGACGAAGGAGTTCTTTGAAAAACATAAAGCTCTTTTGCAGATGCTCCCAAATGCGGAATACACTGCACAGCTGTTGCTCCTGTACCGATGATGGCAACTCTTTTATCAGAAAGATTTGTCAGATCTCCGTGAGAACTACCTCCAGTATATTCGTAGTCCCAACGACTTGTATGAAAAGTATGTCCTTTGTAGTCATTAATTCCGTCTATTGCGGGCAACTTTGGTCTGTTTAAAGGTCCATTTGAATGAACAACAAAATTTGCAGTTATTTCATCGCCTTTGTTGGTTTTGATTGTCCATAATCCAGAATCATCCGACCACTTCGTCTCAGTGACTTCTGTTTGCAAAATTGAGTTTTCGTAAAGCTTAAACTTTTCAGCAATAACTCCACAATACTCTAGAGTCTCAGGAGCATTGGTATATTTTCTTTTAGGTACAAATCCAGTTTCTTCAAGCAAAGGAAAATAAATATAAGATTCAATATCACATGAGGCTCCCGGATATCTATTCCAGTACCAAGTCCCACCAAAATCTCCTCCTTTTTCAATTATTTTAAAATCATCAAATCCTGCTTCTCTAATTCTTGCAGCAGCCAGCATTCCGCCAAAACCACCGCCGATAATTGCAATTTCAGTATGAAGTTTTAAAGATTCCCTTTCTGTCTTTTCTTCAACATATGGATCTTCTACAAAATATGAGAAATCACCTTTTACTTCCTGATATTGGTCATTGCCATCAGGGCGAAGACGTTTATCTCTTTCCTCTCTGTACTTTTGTCTAAGTTTTTCCGGATCAAAATCAAATTTTTCTATATTTGCTGCCATATTGAATTACCTTTATAAATGTAAAAAAAAATATAACTTATGACATTCCTCGTGTCAAAAGGTTGTTTTTCTGAAAAGAATTATGCAAGAAAAAGAGGAATAATAGGTTTATGGATAAGTATCCTGCCAAAGGAAGAATGTATTTGTTCGCTTCAGGCAGGAAGAAAGAAGTTAGGAAAACTCCTGTTAGGAAAACTATTCTGAAAGTATCTGCCAATAAAGCTCTCTTGCAGTCCAGCCATAAGGAAACACAATAAGCAGTTGAAACCATTGCTAAAGCAACAACAATGCCTTGCGCTAGGCTCATTTCGCCTAATTCAATAAAGACTGTGCTGATAAGAGATACGAATATCAGTTGAAAAAAAGCATAGCTTTTAGAAGCAAAAGAGGAATTGGGATTGTATTTTTCAAAATTGTGAACATCAAAATCTTCTTTAGGAGATAAATGACCTGAATCGATTGGAATCCACCTAGTTGGTGCAACCAAGACATAAAGCTTATCTTTAAGATTTTTTGTATGAAATATTTCTCTTAGCATCTTCACGTAAATATGAAGATTTGCCCAAAGAGGATTAAAGGTTTTTAAAGGGCCTCTTATGCCATAGACAGGAGATACATTGTCTTCCTCCTCCTTGAAAGTTCCGAACAATCTATCCCAAATAATAAATACCCCACCATAATTCTTATCTATGTATTCTTCATTTTGAGCATGATGAACTCTGTGATTGGAGGGAGAAACGAAAAATAACTCGAACCATCCCAGTTTTGGAACGTGCTCGGTATGCACCCAAAATTGATAAATCAAATTTATGGAAGCTACCGAAACAAAAACATAAGAAGGCACCCCGATAATGAAAAGCGGAATATAAAATACCCAGGTCAAAAAGAAACCTGTGCCAGTCTGTCTTAGTGCTGTAGATAAATTGTAATCCTCGCTTTGGTGATGAGCCACATGCGATGCCCAAAAAATTTGTCTCTCATGACTAATTCTATGAAACCAATAATAAAAGAAGTCATAGGCAAAAAAGGCAACAATCCAAGTAAGAATTGAACTTGAATTCCATCTTGGCAATGAGAAATGTGTTTCCACAAAGAAGAAAACTGCTCCTCCTAAACCTATTTTCAATGCCGAACTAGTAGACCGAAGAGCTCCCATAAACATACTAGAAAAAGCATCATTGGCTCGATAGGTATTATTATTTTTTAACCAACCATAAGAAAGCTCTATTAGGATGGCTAATAAGAAAAACGGAACTGCATAAGGAACATAATCCATAAATTCTACAGTTGTTTAATTGCACAAAGCTTGTTGCCAGAGGGATCTCTCAAATAAGCTAAGTACATTTTCATACCTTCAAATTCTCTAACACCGGGCGCATCTTCAATGGAAACTCCACCAGATTCAAGGCCTGCTGCATGCCATTTATCTCCTTGAGCTTCATCTTCTATATTGAATCCAATAGTTGAGCCATTTCCTGAAGAAGCTGGCTCCCCGTCAATGGGCTCTGAAATACAGAAAGTCATTCCCTCTAAAAAATAAAAGTAACGAGTTTGACCTGTAAGATTCGGAACCATGAGTCCTGGTTTTGCACCTAAAACTCCTAAAACATTGTCGTAAAAAGTTTTAGATTCCTCAATATCATTTGCTCCAACCATAATATGACTAAACATAATTTCCCCTGTAATTTATTTACAATTTTTAGTAGGGTCTGTCGCCTACGACTGTAACCCTTTCAACTTTTCTCACTTGCGGCCAATAATCTGATACGGCATAGTGTTGGCACGCTCTATTATCCCAAAAAGCAATCGAATCCTTTTCCCAGATAAATCGACACTGATACTCAGGTATTGCAGCTTGGGCATATAAAAAATCTAGCATAATGGAAGATTCTGTAGCATCCCAGTCTTTTATATATTGAGTAAAAGCTTTGTTTACGTATATAACTTTTTGTTTTGTATCCGGATGCGTGCGAATCACAGGATGTTCAGGACTTGGATACTTTTGATTAAAAGCCTCTATTTCTGCTTCACTTTTGCCTTGTTTGATCAATCTTTGTCTAAAACCAGCAAAATCATGTACAGCAATTGCTCCTTCTAGCTTTTTCTTCACTTCCTCAGGCAGACCGTCATAGGCCATATACATGTCAGAAAATAAAGTATCACCTCCAACTTGAGGGCCCTCGATCATGCGCAAAATAGATCCCAGGGAAGGTTCTTCTCTCCAAGTAACATCAGAGTGCCAAGTGTTTTCTCTACCTTTGCTCTTTTCGTTATGAGTTATGCTGAGAACCTCTGGGTAACCTTCTTTGTGTGGCGCAAAAGGATGAACTTCCAGTTCACCAAATTTTTTTGCAAATCTCAAATGATCTTCAGTACTAAGATTCTGCTTGCGGAAAAAAATTACTTTATAAATGAGTAGAGCTTGGTAGATCAATTTATAAGTTTCCTTATTAAAATCTTCTCTTAGATCAATTTCCAGAAGCTCTGCTCCAATATTTGTGGACAATCTATTAACTTTGAAAGGTAAATCTAATTTTTCAAAATTTTTAAAATCCAAACTTTTCATTTAAATAGATTAAAAAATTTAAAGTTTATTTACAACCTCATCATAGGATGGCATTGATTTAGCAGCACCTTTTTTGGTTACTGATAATGCTGCTGCACAATTTGCAAATTTAACCGCAGAGAATATATCTGGATTTTCAGAAAGAGAAAATCCTAGGGCGCCTACGAAACAATCACCTGCACCAACTGTATCAATAGCTTTAACTTTTTTTGATTTGTAATATTTTCTTTTTCCATTTGCATATGCAATTACTCCCAAATCTCCCAGAGTGATAACAACATTTACATGCGAGGGAGTATTTAAAGAGGAAATATTCTTATCGATGAAGTCTATATCAACTGAGTGGGAAGCTTTGTTAAGAAGTCCTAAAAATTCAGTCTCATTAACAACTAAAATATCTGTTTGCTCCAATAATAATTTTGATGGTTCTTTGTAGGGAGCTAAATTGAGTATCGTTAAACAATTTTTTTGTTTCGCGCGCTTGAATAAATCTGAAGTCTCAACCTCTTCCAACTCCATCGTACCAATTACAATTGAGCAAGCTTCTAACTCCTGATTGCTTACTTGTTTGCTTTTGGAATTCTTATTTATGCCTGGAAAAGCCACGACTTCATTTCTGCCATCTCTTGATACATTTATCAATGCAACACCAGATTGTCCTTTCTTTCTGCTCAAGTTCTTTATATTCACTTTTTCTCTTTTGATCAAAGACTCCAGGTCCTTACCAAATAAATCTTTGCCAACGGTTCCAACAAAATTGACTTTTGCGCCTAGTCTCGCCAAAGCTACTGCCTGATTGGCGCCCTTTCCTCCCAAAAAGAATTCTATTGAGTTTGCTTCAATTGTTTCGCCTTCTTCAGGAGACCTAGGAAGATAAGCAAAAAGGTCCATATTAATACCGCCAAAAACAATAAAGTCAGACATTTTTTATGATTTTCTTAATTGCGAACTTATATTTTCTCGGAGATTCTCTGTTCTTTGAATGAGGTTTTCTAAACTTAATTCTCCTATACCAGAAATGGTAGTGTTTACTTTTCCACTCCAAGGATCAGTCCACTTTGATGGAATCTCACCATTAGCAAGACCAAATAATCCGCCAACAGTTGCTCCATTACAATCGGTATCCCATCCCGCTGAAACTGCTTCGCCTACTGCTTCATCAAAAGAATCTTGAAAACTTAAAAAAGCCCACACAACTATAGCTAAATTATTAAGGCTATGGACTGGGGAAAGATCTTTATATTTGTCTATGATTTTGTTGCAAGGTTTGCCGATATTTTTTTTCCCTATTTCCACTGCTTTATAGGCATCTGAATTTTTATCTATATATTTTAAAGCTTCTTCAACCGCATCCTTTCTCTTTTCATTAACTGGTATTAGAGCTGCAAGAGCAGCAATATATGCAGAACATTCTACGGCACAACCTCTATGAGAAAGGCGTGCATCTTTCCTTGCTAGATCTGCAGCTATTGCCGGGTTGCCAGGCAGGACCCAACCATACATATCGATCCTTATTTGTGCTCCGATCCAATCGTTAAACTCATTGTCGCTGAGAGCATCGATATCAAATTTTCTTTCCCCACCCCATTGATAATCAAAGTTCATATTTTTTAATAATTTGCTGTAGGCCTCTCTTTCTGCCGTAAAAGTAGCGCCAGCTGGCAGTTTATTGATCCATGTCCTTGCAATGTCATCTGTATCAAGTTTTAAGCCATGTTCTTCGAGCATCATTAAAGCTAAAACTGTGTAAGTGATATCGTCATCTTGTTCAGCTCTATTAATTTTTCCCTTGCAGCAATTAATTGATAAGCCTTTTATTAAAGGATGCTCGACATAATTTATATAGTCCCTCAAGGGGAAAGACTTTGCTTCTTTAAGGTAATTTTCTAAAGAGTCTTTTCCTTCCCTCATTGATAAAATTTCTATGGGTTTACCAAGCAAGCAACCTGAAATCCTTCCTTCCCAAGCTGCTTTTATTCTGTTCGTCATTTTTTAATTTTTGATAGCTTTGAGAAAAAGCTTATAAGAATTTTATTTTCCTCTGATTCTTTCAATTATTAGGCCAATGAGTAATAAAAGTACAAACAAGGCAAATCTTAAATCGGTAATGAAAGGAGTTTCTACAGGAATGGCTATCGTTTTATCTAATGCCTCAACTTTGTATGGATGCCTTTCATCAAAAATAGGATTCAGACCGATTTCAAACAAATCTCTTCTGCTTCTGTATCTAAATATTGCAACAATGTCCCAGTCTTCCATTCCTTGAGCGGCAACAATGTCCAGAGCAGGATTCAAAACAAAAGCAAAGAAAACGGGATGTGAGGCTCTTTTAAACTGTTGTGGCCACATGTATTCCATGTAGTGCATCTGCAAGTCTAATGAAGTTGCTCCTTCTCCAGTAGCTTCCATAGTTCGCGGTGATTCGTTCCTATCAAGAAAGTTCACCATATAAAAGTCTTTGCCATCATCCTCATTCATGAACTTGAATGCTTTTTCCCATTGCCCAGAATCTCTTCTTACTGAATTACTTTCTTCAAAGATTTTTTTGTAAGTTTCTATTTCTTGCTCTGTGAGAGGACCGGATAAATTTGTATACCAAGCGAAGAAAATTAAGTATGTAACTATTAGTGGGATCCAGATTTTTAAACTCTTTTTCATTTTTTATTTAGTGAATAAGACCATTTTATGTCTTTTTCTAGGTAACTTTAAAAAATTATCGATGGAAGTTTTTTTAAAGTTTGATGAAATTGCTCCAGAAAAAGAATTTTTTAAAAAATAAGCCTCTGAGTACCCACATGATTGAAGGAAATTTATAGATTTGATGCAGTTCTCATAATAATTAGTCATTTCTAGCTCCAAAGAAACAACTGCATTTTCCTTTTTTAGAGTATCTTCTGCACCAACCAAAACTGAGTGTTCATGCCCTTCAACATCTATCTTTATGAAAGAAATTCCCTCCAGGCTATTTTCATTTGCAAATAAATCTAGAGCTTCAACTTTTAAAATAGTATTGGATTGCTCCGAAGAAGAAACAATGGAAGTGGCGCCAATATTGCCAAAAACTATCTGCGCAGGTAATTCTTTTGAAGCATCGGAAAAACCAAAATTATTCACTTGTATGTTATCTGCTTGAGAAGAATTTATTTTTAAAAGATCGAAAGCTTTGTCATAGGGCTCAAATGCTATAACTTCATCGAAAATTGTTGAAAAAAATAATGAATGATTTCCTATGTTCGCTCCTATGTCGAGACACAAATCTTTAGAAATATGTTTTTGAGAGAAAAAAGATTTCAAAGCATTTAATTCTCTCCTTTCAAACCAGCCGTCAATAATTATTTTTAGTGAAATATGGTCATTCAAAAAACCTACGATGGAAAAGTTATTTTGAGTCTTTTCCTTTGAGGCTGAATCCAGGGCTTTAAATACAATAAATCTTTTAAAAATATTCATATTTATTGCTGTTGAGATTTCCAAAACAAAAGCATCTTTTTGGTTGTATCGTCTTTTGCAAAAAAGTGATGATAAAGTGCTGCAAGAATGTGAATGGCAATCAAGGCAATGATTGCGTTGGTACAAAATTCGTGGAATCCCCTTATTATAAAAAATGTATTTTGGTTATGCGCTGCAAAAGCCAAATCTATGCCAAAAACTATTATTGGGTCTGACGCAAAGCTTGCCATTGCTATTCCTGTTACTATGAGACCTGCCATAAGAAAATATAAAGAATAATGTCCTAATTTTGCAGAAACTACCTGCCAGGCAGGCATCGTTGATGGAAGTTTTGGGGCTCCATAAAAATATCGTAATGTAATTCTCAATACAAATAAGAAAGTTACGATCATACCGGCTGTTGCATGATCGGATCGTGACTCAAGTCTGTCCCACGGTTCCATATTGCCACCAAACTTTTGGGCGACATTAAGATCCAACATGATAATAATTGCCATAAGCCAATGAATTATTTTCTGTGTCTTTAAATAATCGATAGTCATAAATTATCAAGCAATAAATCTTCTTATATTCATATGAGAATGCGTTGAGATCTTTTGAAGTATTCTAGTCCAGTGAATATAGTTTTGCTTCATAAAAATTTAAGAATTTCTGATAATTCTGCTTTGTATCATGGTTGTGAATCTGACAAATCTTTAGTCATATACGCTTACGATAAAAGTTATTGGAGCAACAACGGAAGATCCGAGAGACAATTTCAATTTTGTCTTGACTGTTTAGGTGAGTTAGATGAAAAACTCAATAAACTCAATAGAGATTTGTTCATCTTTGAGGGCGATCTTAATGAGCTTGCTTTGTGGATAGACAAAAACTTTCCTCAGTCTAAGATTTTTTTAAATCAAGCAACCGACATTCATTATCACAGAAATCTTAAAGCGAAGTTCATTAGCAAGTTTGAAGGTTCCGGTAGATTGTATGAATTTGAAGATTTTGGAATTCAAACAAAAAATCATAATAGAGATGATTGGTCTTCTAATTGGCATAGAATAATGTCTCAGAAGATATTACCGCCTCCAAAAATTAATCATTCCTCAAAAGTTAAGCCCAAAGATTTATTAAATTTTAGAGCATTTAAAAAAAAGCTATCTCTTACAGATTCAAAAAATAATAGTTTTCAGCTTGGTGGCGAAGATAAAGCAAAAAAACTTCTTACATCTTTTTTTGAAAAGCGTATGGATGGATATTCTATAAAAATGTCTAGTCCCGTTGAGGCTGAACATTCTTGTTCTAGATTATCTCCACACATATCATTCGGAACAATATCATTAAAAACTATTTTTCAAGAAGTTCAAAAAAATATAAATAGCTCCGTTTTCAGGAAAGATCTTTACTCATTTAAAAAAAGACTTCACTGGCATTGTCACTTTATTCAAAAGCTTGAAACCGAGCCTGAATTGGAATTTAAATCTATGCATCCAATGTGTGACTCTTTGAGAGAGGAAGAGAATGATGAACTTATTGAGAAATGGATTGCAGGAGAAACAGGTTTTCCGTTCTTGGACGCCTGCATGGTTTTCTTGAAAGAAAAAGGTTGGATTAATTTCAGAATGCGAGCAATGATCATGTCTTTTGCCTCTTATAACTTATGGCAGCCCTGGCAAAAAACTTCACCTCGTCTTGCTGAACTTTTTGTAGATTACGAACCAGGCATTCACATATGCCAAGTGCAAATGCAAAGCGGCGTAACGGGTATCAATCTCCCAAGAATATACTCGGTTTTAAAACAAAGTAGCGACCAAGATCCATCTGCAATGTGGATTAAAGGCCAAATTAATTCTTTAAAAAATATAGAACCGAAAAACATTCACGAAGCAGAATTAAACGAAATCTATCATGAAAAAATAGTAGACCTGAAAGCTTCGGCAAAAAAAGCTCGAGAAACAATTTGGTCGATAAGAAAAGGTTCTGACTTCAAGAAAATTGCTAAAGACGTTTACCTGAAACACGGCAGCAGACTCAGAAGAGCTTAGCCTTTAGTCTAAGTCAATCGCATATTTCTTAAGAATCTCTAAATCAATAATTTTTATAGACTTTCTATTTGTTCTTCTCAAAAAGATTTTAGGAGCCTTATCGTTCTCATAAGCTTCTTTCCAACGTTCTGCACAGACGCACCAGTGATCACCCTCCTTTAGACCTGGAAAATTAAATTCTTTTCTTGGCGTAGAAAGATCGTTACCTCTTGATTTAGAAAATTCTAGAAAATCATCTGTTATGTATGCACAAACAACATGCAAGCCCTGATCCAAATTATCGGTGTGACAAAATCCATCGCGAAAAAACCCAGTAATAGGATTTGAACAGCATTCCTCTATTTCTTCTTCAAAAACATTGAATTGCTTTTCCATTTTAGGTGATCACCAAAATTATAAGGCAGAGTAATAAAGTGGATAAAGTAAGTATTACACTCAATAAATGCAGATACTTAAAACTTTTATCTCTACCTTCGTCCCTTGCTTTGTTTGTTGCCGGAACGATCAAATAAGAAATACTCATTAATAAAAAAGAAAAGAAAAAAAGTAATTGAAGCGAAAGACGATCACCAATTACTGATAAGACGATGCCTATAAGACTAAGAACTGCCACATTTAAAAATAATTTTGGAAAAATAGCTCTTAAAAAGGGTCCGGCTTGTTCTTCAGAGTACACTTTAAAAATAGTAGGAGCATTCAAAGCTGCTTGAAATAAAATCATTCCGGCCATTAGTCCTGCAAGAAAAAGATATAAGTTGTTCATAAAATTACTCTTCTATTAGTGATTTTGCCCATAAAGAAACATCTGGAACTTTTTGGGCGTCGAAAATAAATTCTTGGCCAGGACCAATATTTGTATCGACTAATAAGTTTTTGCTGTCCTTCCATTTTAGACGGTTTAAAAAAATTTTACTCTTCTTCTTGGCAGGATTGGCAAAATATTTCTTGGGAAACTGCCACATAGATTTCGTATGGTTAGGAGCGCTAAGAACTAGTTTTTTTGAAAATTTTTTAAATAAGCCAAAGTTTTTTCTTGATACATAGATTGTATTGTTTTTATATTCTCGATATTTTGGATCGTGTGGATGTGAAACATTATATTTTTTTAAAAAATTTGAAATCTGATAATCACCTTCCAAGATCTCTTCAATTTGTAACCATCCAAAAATTTTATGGATATTAATTTTTGGATTATCCGCTTTTTTAAACCACCCAAAAAATAAAAAAAGATCCCCTATACTTACGCCATTATTTTTAAGTTCAGATTGTGCACTCCCCGCCTGACCAAAAAGTCCAATTTTGTCATTAAGAGCGGGATCATAATGGCAGAAATCTCCAGAAGTAACCTTTGTGGCTGAAACTTCCTCCAAAGCTTGAGTTCCATTGATGCCATTGAATTTAAGCTCATGATATTTTTTTGGAGATTTTCCATTTTGAGGAATAGGAAGAGAGAAAATATCACCGTTTTTAAATATCGGCGAAGGTCTTCCTCCATATTTTGAATCAAATCCTTTTCTGCTTAAAATGACTCTTTTCATAAGATAATTTGTAACTATGGCCAAAGCTTTTCTTTTTCACAACCCTAGATGTAGCAAGTCTAGACAAGCCCTGAGTCTCCTTGAGCAAGAAAAAGAAAATTTTGAGGTTTTCATGTACCTGGATGAGAAGCTCGAAAGAGATTTTTTGAAAGAAATTATTCAAAAACTTGGTATTAGCCCTAGAGATCTGTTGAGAACAGGAGAATCCATATATAAAGAGAATAATTTAAAAGATTCTAATATTTCAGATGAAGAAATCATTAATTTAATGATTGAATATCCCAAGCTCATTGAAAGACCAATTTATGTAAAAGCGTCTAAAGCGATAGTTGGCAGGCCGCCAGAAAATGTTCTAAAGATTATTTAACTAATCTCTTAAAAGTTTTTTAGGTTTAAAAATATTTGTTAGTCCTATTCCAATTAAAATACACAAAGAGCCTAATATGACCTTTTGATCAATAGCTTCATTTAAAAATATTGCACCCCAGAAAATTCCAGTAATGGGTACCAAGAAAATTATCGAAGAGGCTTGAACTGGGGAGGATCTTTGTAACAAAACAACGTAAGCAATAAATGAGATACCTGTTGAAACCAGCCCAAGGAATAAGGTTGCTAAATAAGTTTTTAGTGACAGATCAAATGAAAAAGATTGTGGCTCGGACAGAAATAATGGAATTGAAAAAACAAAACCTGATAGCATAGTTGCAGAAGCAAGAGCTGACGAATTTATATGGTTTAATTTAAATAAGACATTGTTTGAATATGCGTAACAAAAAGCTCCAATTAGGCATAAAGTTACTGGAAAAAAAACTACTCTAATTTCATCAAGTCCTATAAAAATCAAAAGTCCAATAAAACCTGCTAGAAGACCAACCACTTGCAGGAAGGTAGTATTTTGTCTAAAAAGCAAGATCGCAATAATTAATGCAAATAAAGGTGAAGTTCCATTTAAAATAGAGAGCATACCAGCTGTAAGTTCTTGAGCAGACCAAGCAAAAAGAAAGAATGGCAAGGCGGCATTTATAATTCCAAGCAGAATCAAAGAAGGGATCACTTTAGACATCTTTAAAAATTCTTCTTTATTGATGAACAAAGGTCCTAGTAGAAGAGCGGCAAGTAAAAGCCTTATTGATACTAAGTGGGAAGGAGAAATTTCTTCTACTACTAAGCGTGTAAACATAAAAGAAGCTCCCCAGCTAAAACTAACAAATAAAACTAGCAGCCAATTGATAATTGTTGTCTTCATGATTACCTAAGCTTTATTTGAACTAATTCAAAGCTTCTTTTTCGTGAGTGGTTGGTGGGCCAAAAAAATGGTCTATAGCTTGTCTCAAGCTTGAAGCTTTTTTTATATCAAGAAATATTTTATTCCAGCCCATAAATGTTATTTTAATTGGATTAAAGGTATTTACATTATTTACAAGACCGTAATTCACGGGTCTCTCCTCAGGCTGAAAAGTACCAAACAAGCGGTCCCAAATAATGAGTAAGTTTCCATAATTTTTATCTATGTATTCTGGGTTTGCGCCATGATGGACTCTATGATGAGAAGGCGTATTAAAAATCCACTCCAAAGGTCCTAATTTACCAATAATTTGGGTATGCCCCACTACCCCCCACAAAGTACTCATGACTCCTGCTACTGCGATCATTAAGGGGTCTAAGCCTAAAATTGGTAACACCATAAAAAAAGGTACTTTTGAAATTGGGCCAAACCATGCTTGTCTGAAGGAAACTGCAAAATTCATTTCTTCGCTGGAATGATGACTCATATGAATTGCCCAAAGAAATCTAACCCGATGAGAGAGCCTATGGTAAATATAAAATACTAAGTCTATTAAAACGAAAGTTAAAATCCATAAAACCCAACTTGGAAAAATGGTTACCAAATCAACAATTCGAAACTTATATAAAAAGAAATGAAACCCGACAATGGATCCTTTGATGGCAAATCCCATTAAGATATTTCCAAAGAGAAGTCCTGAGGTACACCAAGTATCGCCGGACTTATAGTATCTCTTACTTTGCGAATTAGAAATCAAGACCTCAAATAAAATAAGGGCCAATATGATAGGCACGCCAAAGGCATAAACGTCGGTGATGGTGAGTTCTGTCATTTTTTTGGAACATTATATAGCCAGTTAAATCAATATTCTTGTTTTCTAAAAACTTCTGGTTTAAATTGCCACATCAAAAAAAGGAACCTAATGAAAATAGTAGTTGATAGCCTGATAAGCAACCTTTATGAATCAGAAATTCTTAAGCTTGATCCTAATATAGAGATCATTGTGCTGAACCCTGAGGATCACACCAACCCTTCATGGGAAAACGTTCCAGAAGTCGATGCCTTATTTTTATCTTACCAATTTCTCTTTGCGGTAAGAGACCACAAACATCTTTTTGAGCCTATGTTGAGACTTGCTAAAAAAGCTAAATTCATCCAAAGCGGATATTCGGGAATGGATGATCCTTTTTTACAAGCAGTTTTGAAAGAAACGAGCGCAATTGTTGCAAATGCAAGCAGCATATATGGCAAACCCATGGCTAATTATGTTTTAGCGCAAATGTTGAGATGGAACAAAAGAATTGATCTTCATATTCAGCTTCAAAAAGAAAAAAACTGGATGCCAAATGGAGGAGATGGTGAATTAACCAATAAGAATTTACTCATTTACGGATATGGAGGCATAGGAAAAGAAATTGCTCGAATTGCAAAGTCATTTGAAATGAATGTAACTGGAATTAGAAGATCGCCTGTTTCTTGTGAATTTGCTGATGAAGTTAAAACTCCAGAAAATTTAATGGATATGTTGCCTTTTGCGGATTTTCTAGTCACGGTTTTACCGGATAGCGAACACACAAGAAATGTAATTGATAAAAAAGTTTTAAAACAAATGAATCCTCAAAGTATGTTAATTAATGTCGGCCGAGGCAGTGCTGTAAATGAACAAGACCTTGCAGAAGCATTAAATACTGGTGAAATTGCAGCTGCAGCTTTGGATACTACAAAAAAAGAACCTCTAGAAAAAGACTCTCCTCTTTGGGAAGCAAAGAATTGTTACATTACTCCTCACGATTCAGCTCACTCTTTAATGTCTTTGCCAAGATCGTTTAATCTTTTTCTTGAAAATGTTGCTAATTTAAAAGATGGCAAACCAATAAAAAATCTATTTGAACTTTAAACAATGAAAGAAAATCTTCTTGGTATGTCTTTAGATGACATGGAAAAATTTTTCTTATCTTTAGGAGAAAAACCCTATCGAGCGAGACAAGTTTTTCAATGGATTCATCAAAAAGGAATCTCAAACTTTAATGAGATGAGCAATCTATCCAAGGGCCTAAGGTGTATTTTGGATGAAAAAACAGAAATTAAACCACCTGAAATTGTTTATGAGAAAGATTCCATAGATGGCACTCGTAAATGGGTTTTAAGCGTTGGAGAAGGTGATTTAGTAGAGATGGTCTTAATTCCTGAGGGTAAAAGAGCCACTTTATGCGTTTCTTCACAAGTGGGTTGTGCTGTTAACTGTAGTTTTTGTGCTACCGGAAAACAGGGCTTTTCAAGAAACCTATCCACAGCGGAAATTATAGGGCAGGTTTGGGTAGCAGAAAATTCTTTTGGAATTCCAAGAGATCATGGCTCAAAGAATGTAACAAATGTTGTGATGATGGGCATGGGAGAGCCTTTGCTAAATTTTGAACCAGTAACAGAAGCTATGAACTTGATGATGCACGATAAAGCATATGGGCTTTCGAAAAGAAAGGTTACTTTGAGCACTTCTGGATTGGTACCAATGATTGATAAGCTTTCGGAGGTAACCGATGCAGCATTAACCATTTCCCTTCACGCTCCCAATGATAAGTTGCGCAACGATTTAGTGCCTTTAAACAAAAAGTATCCTATTAAAAAGCTCTTGGATGCAGTAAAGCGTTACGTTGATAAATGCGGTGATCTAAGAAAAACTACCATGGAATACATTTTAATCAATAAAGTTAATGACTCTTTAGATAATGCAAAAGAATTGGCAGAAATATTAAGAGATATTCCAAGCAAGATTAATTTGATTCCTTTCAATCCATTCCCAGGAACAGAATATAAAAGACCTTCCAACATGCGGGTCGAAACTTTTAAAAAAATTCTTCAAAAAGAAGGGTATATAACAACGGTGAGGACAACTAGAGGAGAAGACATCATGGCTGCTTGTGGTCAATTGGTGGGAAAGGTAAATGACAGAACCAATAGAAAAGAGCGTTCTGCAAAAGAAAATAAAATTATTGAAACAAAGTCTCTAGTTTAATATAGGATAAAATCAATTTTAATTTGTATGCTTAAAAATTTTCTTATCTCCTTTCTTGGCTTATTAATCGGACTTGTTATTGGAGGCTACTACTTCATATTCATCTATTAGGTGGGGGCTTTAATGAAATCTAATTTACGAATATTCTTTATAAGCATTCTCGTCGGTGCCTTAGCTACATTTTTGGTTCTTTATAATTATCTTAATGTCTATCCTGAAAGAAACGCTCCCTCAGGTGGTCTTTATAAGACTTTTACTATTGATCACGATAATATTGAAAGGACATACGATTTGTATATTCCAAGAAATTTCAAAGAAAATTCTGGAGCTTTTTTTGTGTTACATGGCTCTTACGGCAAGTCAGAAGATATGAGAATTGCTACTGGGTATGATTTTGAATATCTTGCGGAAAAGAATGGATTTGTAGTTGTATACCCCCAAGGCTATAAGAATTTTTGGAATGATTGCAGAGCCTCTGCCGATTATGCTGCCAACCAAGAAAATATTGACGATGTAGGATTCTTAAAAAAAGTCATTCAAAAAATAACTTTAGACTATAAAGTTGATAAGAAAAAAATAATAGCGACCGGGATCTCAAATGGCGGTCAAATGATTTATCGTTTGGCTTACGAGTCTCCTAAATCAATTTTTGTTCTTGCTCCACTGGTTGCAACGATTCCTATAGACGATAACAACGAATGTAAAAAAGAAAATGAGGGAGTTAACATATTAATCTTTAACGGCACCAAGGACCCTATTGCGCCATATGATGGCGGACTAGTTGAGCTTTTTGGCAATACAAGTCGTGGCATAGTTCAATCCTCGGAGAAGACATACGAATATTGGAAAAGTTTAAGCCCTACTGGAAGGGAAATGGTTTCACAGATTGAAGATATAGATGGAGACAAAAGCAATGGAGTAGTAAAAAAAATCAATGCGGGAAAAAATGTTGTAGCATTGTTTACTCTCATAAATGGCGGACATATTTATGCATCTCCAAGCGTGGAATATAGTTCTTTTTTTGGAGGCAACGTAAGAGATATTTCTACTGCTGAAGAAATCTTTAAAATATTTGAAGAGCTCTCTGACTAACCTGCTTCTTCTTCATTCTTATAACGATTTTTGCGAAAGATAAATATTGCAACAGGAATTCCCACAATATAAATAATCCCAACTACTGACAAAAACTGCCATAAAAAATTTATCATAAGTAAAACTAAAACTACGAAACCGACAAAAAATCTAAGGAAAAACTTCCTATTTACAGTGATGTTTAATTCTTTTAATGAAAATGTTGGGATTTTGCTGACCATCAGTAAGCCGACCAAGCCAGTATATATTGCAACTGCCTCAGGGTTTTCTATCCCCCAGTTAAAACCAAGAAAGGAATGAATCAAAGGGAGCAAAATCAGCCCTGCTCCAGATGGAGTTGGTACTCCTAAAAAATATCCTTGTTTTTGGGCATCCTCTGTAGGCGGTAAATTCAAATTGAATATAGCAAGCCTTAAACAAGCAAAAACAATAAAGGCAGTAACAGCAAGGTATCCCCAAATGGCTAATTCTTCTAGGATTCCAAAATACACTAAAATTCCAGGAGCCACTCCAAAACTCAAAAAATCAGCCAAAGAATCGAGTTCAGCTCCCAAATCTGATTGAGTTTTTAAAAGCCTAGAAAATAATCCATCTAAGACATCGCAAATTGCAGCAATAAGAATACACACAACTGCGGCTTTAAAATCTTCTAATACTGCAAACCTTATAGAGCTAAGACCAAAACAAAGTCCGGTTAAAGTAATTAAGTTTGGAATAAAATTCTTGATGCTTCTTTCAGACATGATTATTAACTCGCAATAATGCTCTCACCAGCTATGACCTTTTGTCCTAGGTCTACTTTTGGATCGTAATTTGAAGGGAGATAGACATCAACACGCGATCCAAACCTTATGAGACCAAATCTTTCGCCAATCTTCAGAGAATCAAAAAGATTTACAAAAGAGAGGATTCTTCTTGCAATCAGCCCTGCTATTTGCACGACAATAATTTCTTCGTTTTTATTATTTTCTAAAATGAGGATATTACGCTCATTGTGTTCGCTTGCTTTGTCTAAGCTAGCATTTATAAATTTTCCAGGAACATAGATTATGTCTTTGATGTTACCTGCAACTGGAGCTCTGTTCACATGGACATTGAAAACATTCATAAAAACCGAAATTTTTAATAATTCTTCAGAGCTTTTTACTTCTTTAGGCGGAAGGGTTTTTTCTATTTTGCAGATGATGCCATCTGCAGGAGAAATAATGCCTGCTTCAGATGAAGGGACCGCTCTTTCTGGATCTCTAAAAAACCATAAAACGAAAACCGTTAATAGGAAGCCTAGAATTCCCAAAGGAAAATAAAAAACGCTTAACAAAGAAGAAAGTAAAATAAACACCAAAAAAAACTTATAACCTTCAGGGTGAACTCGCTCGAGAGATAGCCAAAAAATAACTACCCCCATAAAAGAAATCAAAAGGTTTTGTAAACCAGAAAAAGCTATCAATCCGATTAGCTCGCCTACTAAGCTTGAGATCGCACCAGCAGCAACAAAAAACAGTCCAAAAAACATCAATAGATTTCTTAAAATTCTCATCGGTGAAGAATTATACATATCTAAAATGTTTTAAATAAATTTCTCTTTGTTTTGGATTCATTAAGATTACAATAGCGCTTCAAAATGCAAATAGATTTCCATGCGAAAAAAATTAATATTCTTTATCTTATTTTCCAGTCTGCTTATGTCTGACGAGAGATTTAAAAATACTAACAATATGCCAAATTTAAAAAGTTTTGGAGACTTTTTGAAGTGGAGCTTAAATAGAGAAAGACCGACCCCAATAAAAATAGAATCCTCAAACGAATGGAAAAACTTTTCTGATTTCGAGGAAAACTACTTAATTTGGATCGGACACTCTACTTTTTTGATCAATATAGAAGGTATGATTGTCTTAACTGATCCAGTTTTTTCTGATCGAGCTTCTCCCGTGAAGATAGCAGGTCCAAAAAGAATTATCCCTCCAGCTATGCAAATTGTAGACTTGCCAGAAATAGATGTCGTTACAGTAAGTCATAATCATTATGATCACTTGGATATCTCTTCATTAAAAAAACTTGCGGCAAAAAACCCAAAAACTTTGTTTCTAGTGCCAAAAGGAGATCAAAAATTGTTAAATCGAAAAGGCATTAAAAATACGAGAGAGTTTTTGTGGTGGGAAGATATTGAAATTAAAGGAGCAAGATTTACGTTTACTCCTACTCAACATTGGTCGGCTAGAGGTTTAGCAGATAGAAACAAAAGCCTCTGGGGTGGATGGTTCATGTCCTTTCCAAATTTTAAAAGTTTTCATGCAGGAGATTCGGGTTACTCCAAAGATTTCCTAGATACTCAAGCAAAACTTGGCAAGCCCGACCTGTCTTTGATACCAATAGGAGCCTATGCGCCAAGGTGGTTTATGAAAGCAAATCATGTGAACCCTGAAGAGGCTTTGCAGGTCGCCTTAGATTTGGGATCTAAAAAAAACTATGCCATGCATTGGGGTACCTTCACATTAACCGATGAAGAAACGCTAGAGCCGCCAACATTATTGCGACAAGCCTTGACAAAAAAAGGACTTCCCAACACCTTTTTTGAAATTTTAAAGCCTGGACAATTAAAAAAAGTTTCTCTCTATTAAGAGAAGAAATATGGATTGTGACTTTGGAAGATGTCCTATAGGCAAATGAATCGGTTAGCATAAACTTTCAGAAAAAGAATACACAGAAGCTTTGAAAAAGTATGAAGCTAAAGAACCTAGTTATTTTTTTGCTCTTCAATTAATAATTCAAGCTTGGTAGTTGAGCCTCCTGCCCCACTATAGCCTCCTATTGAACCGTCTGATCTTATTGCTCTGTGACAGGGTATTTTTATAGGATGAGGATTTTTTCCACAGGCATTTGCAACGGCTCTTGCAGCTTTAGGATTGCCTATTGCAATAGCTAATTCTTTATATGACTTTGTTTGCCCTTTCGGGATCTTAAGCAATTCTTGCCAAACTTTTTTTTGAAAGTTCGTTCCTTCCAAGTTTAAAAATATTTTGTCTTTTATCTCCAAAAATCTTTTACCCAAGGAGTAGGTAATACCTTCCGGTACCACTTACCGCTTTTGCCTTCAATAGCCTCTGGTGGATTTGGTTTTCCATGAAAGATAACAATTCTTGTATTTTTCGGTAATTCAGGCGGATAAAAGAACTGTTTAAATCCTTTGTGAATGCAATGCTTTTTAAAACTCTTACACCAATCCTCAGGCCAATAGCTTAGTTTTTCTTTTTTATCCATAAATGCGGATAAATATTCTTGTTCGTTTCTGTGTTTATTCTTTATATCAGTAAAATTATTTTTGAAATTTTCGATTACGTCTTCGTGTTGACCTATCTCAAACCTATAAACTGAACTGTTACCAGTTACATCCTTTCTAATGAAATCTTTTACTATTATAAAATCACCATCAATTTTAAAAAGCTCGTCCAGGCTTCCCGTAATAATCAGATCTAAATCTAAAAAAAGAGCTTTTCCCTCTAAATCTCCTAAATTTTTTGAAAAAGTAGTAAGTTTAAGCCAGCCTCTTTCAGGAATGTTATTTGGTAAATTTAAACTAGGGAGATCAAAAACTTCGACTTGTTCGTTTATGCCTTTTGGATCGTCAGTGAAGCATGCAAACCTAAAAGGAATGCTTAAATTTCTTGAAACCATATTAAACAATATGTTTACGTAATCTGCTGAGTATTTATCTCCCCACTTCATACAGATGACATTATTTTGAGGAATAGTCATCCAGACTTATCTAGTTTTTCAATGATTTCTATAACTTCATGCGCCCAATTTCCAATGATGGGAATAAACTCAAATTGAGCAAGTATTTGAATAAAGATAGTTACTAGCACAGTGGCACCAACCACAGAGCCAAGACCAATCGCCAAACCTCTTAACAGGTTGTAGTACATGAACTTCCATGCAGATTCGTGGATTTTCATAAAATTGTGTTCTTTTAACTCTTCCAGAGCATCGGCAAGTCTTTTTTGGTCGTCTTCCATTTTTCCCCCTAAAGTGAGCAGCTTGAATCCTTAAGAGGTAAGATTATAAAGTAATAATAAGTAAAAATTAGATTGCAGATGAAAAAAATTGAGTATTACCTAGATTGTAGCAGTCCTTGGACCTACCTTTCGTTTAGGGGAATTTTAGAACTTAAAAAAAATAAAGAATTTGAAATTATTTGGAAGCCCATACTGGTTGGGGGAATTTTCAATTCAACTAATCCTAGCGTCTATGAGAGCAGAAAAAATCCAGTTAAAGAAAAATTGGAATATTCTCAAAAAGATATGGACGATTGGGCAAAACAAAGGAACATCGAGTTTAATTGGCCAAAAATCTTTCCTATCAATAGCGTAAAGTCTATGCGCGGTGTTTTTTACTTTATTGACAAAAACAAAGATATAGAAAGATACCTTGAAAAAGTTTTTAAAGCTTATTGGACGGACGGTAAGGATATTTCTAGTGATGATTGTTTAAAAAATATTGTCACTTCTCTTTCAGTTCCTGCTGATGATTTTATGGAGTTCATTGCAATGCCGGAAACCAAGCAAAGACTTATAGAGAGCACTCAAGAGTTAATGGATCGTAAGGGTTTTGGTTCCCCCACTTTCTTTTTGGATAAAGAAGACATGTATTTCGGTAATGACAGAATCCAGCTCATCGAAAAAAAATTATAGGATTTATTCTTTTTCTTTTTTCTTGGCCATTTCTGCGATGCTTTTGGCATCTTGTTTAAACATGGTTTTTAAACTTTCTTTAGAAATGCCTTCACCAAAATTTCTTGCTTCCTTACCTACATCAATTCCTTTTCGAACTGCGGGTCTAGATTTTATTGCATCAAACCATCTTCGAACATTCTCAAATAGATCTAAATTTACTTCATACCTCTTGTAGGCAGTTACCCAAGGAAAAGATGCCATGTCTGCAATGGAATAATCTCCCGCTAAGTATTCTCGCTCATTAAGAATTCTATCCATTACACCAAGCAATCTATCGTATTCATTTTTATATCGCTCTTCTGAATAAGAATGATCGCCTGGAAAATTTGGTGCGTAGTTAACGAAATGACTTACTTGGCCAGCCATGGGTCCTAACCCGCCCACTTGCCAAAATAACCACTCTAAAACCTTTTCTCTCTCTGGATATTTTTGGGGGAAAAATTTTCCAGCCTTTTCTCCCAAATACATCAATATTGCTCCAGACTCAAAAATGCTTATTGGCCCTCCATCAATAATATTTTCGTGATCTACGATCACAGGCATTCTGTTGTTTGGACTAATTTTTAAAAATTCTGGGGTAAATTGATCGCCTTTGCCAAGATTCACTGGTATGACCTGATAATCCATCTCACACTCTTCGAGCATAATGGATATTTTCCAGCCATTTGGGGTTGGCGCATAATACAAATCTATCATCTTAAGATTCGATTATTGGAAGTTTTTGCAAACCTAAAGCTTCCCTGTATGTATTATGGTAATGATGCAGAGCCGGTTCATTTCTTCCAAAAGTTAGAAAATCAATGTTGCCAGATCTCAATCCTTTATGAGATGAAGCAGCAACAACATAATCTTCGTCTCTGATGACGCTACCAAAAGCACTATATAGTTCTTCAAGGGGATTTTGGCCAGTTTCTGGAGAAACTCCCATCTTATCTGCCATTTCTATGGCTTTCGGATAAAAATAAAATGAAATCTTTGAAATGCTTTTATGAGGCGAATTTTCCAAAGGATATTCCTTAACAAGAAAAGCTCCCTCTGGCGTTGGCATGAAGATTATATTGGGAAACAAGTAGTATACGGGTAAAGTTCCAGCGGTAATATGCCAATCTTTTTCGGGGAGTTTTCTCATTTCGTCTATGTCTCTTTTGCAAAGTATCAATCTGCCATTCCTTTTGAAACTATCAAACAATTGACAATTTCCATGAAAAGATTGAAAAAGAGAATCTTTGTGTAAGACAGAAAAATGATAAGTTTCACCAAAAGTGTCGATTGCTAGTTTCCAATTCATCTCTGTTTTATATTCTTCCTCATTTGAAAGAACCAACTTATCAAAGTCCCAAGCGGCAAGTTCTTTTTCAAGTTTGTCGCCGAGCAAATTTTTTAAATTTATTTTGCCATTGGCCTTAGGATGAACCCACAAGAACCCATACTTTTCTAGACTCGGTAATTCTGTTAAGCCATAACAATCTTTATCTATTTTGCCAAAGTGATCACTTTTAGGGTATCCCACTAATGAGCCATTGTTATCAAATGTCCAACCATGGAATGGGCATGAAAACTTTGACTTTATGCCATTTTTTTCAGTTTCTATTTGAGCGCCTCTGTGAGAACAAACATTAGCGAAAGCTTTAAATTCACCATCAGCATCTCTTGTGGCAATAATTGGCGAACCGAAATCTTCAATGGTAAGAAAGCTGTTTGGCTCTGCGAGATCACCTGACATGCCAATAATTTGTGGATAATCCTTAAAGAAAGAATTCCATTCCAAGTCAAATCTTTCTTTTGAAGTATAGGTATCTGCTGGAGTTTTCATGATTCCTCCTGCATCAACATTTGTTTTTGAATCCAAATGGGACAATAATCCTTTCAGAAGCCTTTTTTGTTCTTTTTCTAACACCTTAAAATATTAATAATTTTTTTTTGATTTGCCAAATTAAAAGCAAGAACAGAATAATTAGCGTTTAGGTTTTTTAAATAACAAAGTCATCCTATCGCTCTCTCCAATTGCAACATATTTTTCTTTGTCTTTTTCTTTCAGTCTTAAGGTGGGAGGCAGAGTCCAAACTCCTTTGGGATGGTTTTTAGTATCTTTAGGATTAGCATTAATTTCAGATTTAGAAATTAAAGTAAATCCATGTTTTTCTGCAAATTGAATTGCATAGTCTTCTGTAACATATCCGCTTTTCTTCATATTTTTAATTGAAGTTTCTTTATTCGCTCTATGTTCAACAACGCCAAAAATGCCCCCAGGCTTTAAAGCGTTGAAAGCATTAGAAAAGATTTTATCCATCATTGGTCCCAACCAATTATGAAGATTTCTAAATGTTAAAACGGCATCAACTGACTCTGGTCTAGAGAGTTCAGACGTTAAATTAACGACTTTGATATTTTTGTAAAGCGGATTGGAATTGATTTTTTTTTCAAAGCTTAATCTACTTTTTTTTAGATAATTGTTTGACGAGTTTTTATCAAAATGTGCAGCAATAAGAGTGCCAGAATTAGTCAAATAGCCTGCCAAAATTTCTGTATACCAGCCTCCTCCTGGTGAAAGCTCGACCACAGTCATTGATGGCTTGATTTCAAAAAAAGACAAAGTTTCGTAAGGATTTCGATAGCTATCTCTTGAGAAGTTATTAGGATCTCTAAGTTCGTTTTTTACAGCATTTAATAGATCATCAGAAGAGAGAAACGATCCGAAAAAGAGAAGTAGAGAAAAGAAGACTTTCATTTTGATTTTCAAAAATAAAGTTAAGAATTAAAAACTTTTTTAGTTATGACAATCACAATTGAGATCGTTACATGTTCTGAAATTTATGTAATGAGCATAAACAACTAAAAGAGAACCAGCGACTGTAAAGAATTGTTCGGCAGATTTTCCTGAAACTGATTCGCCAAAAAAGTAGGCTAAAATCATCGTTACTAATCCAGAAAAACCTAAAATCAATACTGAAGGCTTTTGATGGTTTTTATATCCTCTAGATAAGGCAAAGATTGATAGTGGGAGAGCAAATGATAAAAGAAAGCCATGTAAAGCCTCGCTATCAATTTGGCTGGAAATATAGCCTGAAGATAACACGATTAAGGACGGCAAAAACAAGCAGTTCAAAGTACAAATTGCTGACAAGCTAATCGCTAGCTTATCGAATGTCTCTTGAGAAAATATCATGCTAAAAAATAAGTGAAACTACTTTAGTGCAAATTATTTAAAGTCACAAATTTTTTTAACCCGAAAATTCTTTAGTATGTCTGAAGTCAAAGAACTTTTTCTAAAATTTCTAGTTCTGGTGGGCCCAAATAAATATCTCTATGTTTTCCTGCATTTTTGTGTGCCAACTTAAAAGATTCTGATTTAGTCCAATCTTCAAAATGTTTTTTGGATTTCCAAACCGAATGGGAGGCATAAAAGGTAAAAGATTCAGATGATTTTCCTTTTAATAAATTAAATTCGATAAAACCATCAACGCCTTCAAGATGAGAGTCTCTTTCTCTCCATATTTTCTCAAAAACTTCTTCTTTTCCTGAGACAATTTTGAATCTATTCATTGCTAAAAACATAACTCTTAAAAATTAAACTAGATTTCTATCTATTAAAACAGCAATCAATAAAGCTGGCTCAGTACCATTATTTACCCAGGCATGATTGGTACCTCTTTGCACGACAACATCATGAGGTTTAAGTTGCACCTCTTCTTCATCAAGTATCAAACTAACGTCGCCTTTCAAAAGAATGATGTAATCAATAGTATTTGTTTCATGCATCGCGGCATTTCTTGAAGTATCCACTCTGTGGTGTGCAGCACCCATTTTTTTAAAAGCCTCTGCAGTAGCTGCCTCGATAGTCTCTTGTGGTATTCCATCTGGAATAGGGTTTATCTGAAAATATCTAAACTTTGTTCCACCTTTTGCAGGGGAAAGAATAATGTCTATATCTGCTCTATCCGTTTTTGATTTGGTATCGAACCCAGAACCATCAGTATTCCAAATTTCATATAAACCACCTGCATCCTCGCCAATTGATCTTGCTGGGGGGCCATCAATAGAAATTACAGATTTGCCTTTTTCATTATGACCGGTGATTATTCTTCTCATTTTTTTTAAGAAACAGAAGCTCGATTGATTAAATCAGAAGCTTTTTCAGCAATCATAATAGATGGAGCATTGGTATTTCCTCCGATTAAGGTAGGCATTATAGATGCGTCGACAACTCTTAGGTTATCAACACCTTTTACTCTTAAGTGATCATCGACAACAGCCATATCGTCATCGCCCATCTTACAAGTGCCAACAGGGTGATACAAAGTTTCTCCAGTGTCACGAATCCATTGGTCTACTTCATCGTCGTTTTCAATATTCACATCCGGACCGGGTTTGGATTCTTCTCCTCGGTATTCATCAAAGGCAGGCTGAAGAAAGACTTTTCTGGATTCTCTAAAAGCATTTCTTGTATCTATAACATCCTGCTCTTCTGAAAGATAATTTGGATACATAAGAGGTGCTTCACTCGGATCAGCACTCTTCAACTCAATATGCCCCCTACTCTGTGGTCTAAGAATACATATAACCGAACTAAATCCATGGTTTAAATCTATCCCATCTCGACCATGCAGATCTGATGTTTGATAGGAAGCGTAATGAATTTGAGTGTCTGGAATATCTTTTTCAGGACTTGACTTGATAAATGCTCCACCGCTGGAAGGAGGATTTGCTGCATCTCCAGTCCCAAGGAGTAAATATTGCAAGCCTGACAATTGTGTTCTTAAAAAACTTGCAGATCTATGCAGGGTTACAGGCTTGGTGCAATTAAAAGAATTTATAACAGCATAATGATCTTGTAAGTTTTTACCAACTCCTTTTAGTTCATGAACCATGCCAATGCCATGCTTAGCTAATTCTTGAGAATCGCCAATGCCGCTATTCATTAAGATCTGGGGTGAATTTATGGCTCCAGCAGAAAGAATAACTTCTTTATTTACTTTGACACTTTGTGTCACTCCTTTATGCGAATATTCAACTCCTATAGCTTTTTTTCCTTGGAACAAAACTTTATTAACTTGTACGTTAGTTTCTGTATTTAGATTTTTTCTTTTTAAAGCAGGATGCAAATACGCTCTAGCAGAGCTCCATCGTCTTGGACCCCATTTAGTATCATGCATAGTATGCTCATACCTTGAAAAACCTTCTTGATTTTTTCCGTTGAAATCATTTGTCAAAGGAAAGCCAGCCTGTCCTCCTGCTTCAACAAAAACATCAAGTAATTCGTCATCCTTTCTCTCAGATTTTTTTACGTGTAAAGGTCCATCATAACCATGAAAGTCTTTGTCTCCTTCTCCATTGAAAGACTCGGCTTTTTTAAAATATGGAAGAACATCATCGTAAGACCAGCCATCATTTCCCATTTGCCTCCACAAATCATAATCATGAGCATGTCCTCTTATGTAAATCATCGCATTAATCGAAGAAGAGCCTCCCCAGCCTCTTCCTCTAGGCCAGTACAATTTCCTATTATTTGTTGTGGGCTCAGGTTCAGTTTCAAATCCGTAATTCAAATTGCTTTTTGTAGGAACAATCTGAGAATAGCCTGATGGCATGTGAATGAAGAAATTTCTATCTTTCCCTCCCGCTTCTAATATTAAAACTGAATTTTTTCCGTTCTCTGAAAGCCTATTGGCCATCACACAACCGGAGCTGCCAGCTCCAACAACAACATAATCAAAAGTTTTTTCCATAATTACTCTCCTAAGAAGAGGTTATCAATTGGAAAAAATATGTGCAATAACTTAATCTAAATCTTTATATAAAGTCTTTATAATCAAAATAATTAATTCCGGCTTTTGCCTTCAAAGAAATTTTAACCACTGCTAAAGATAATTTTTTTGCGGAAATGCTCCTAAATTTTTTAAGTGGACCGAGCAAAAAAGGATCAAGAACGATAGATACAGCGTCGGCAAAAAGTATATCCAACCTAAACTTATTTCCTGTGAGGTGGCCTGGCTGAAAAATATTTGTGCTTTCGAATCCAAGTTTGATGATTTCTTCTTCAAGCATGCCCTTGGTTTTAAGATAATAATTCCAAGAATTGGAGTCGGCTGCTACTGCCGAAATAAGAGAAATATTTTTGGCGCCTGCTTTTTTAGCAATTTTGGCTATTTCTAGCTGATAAGTGAAATCTACCAAGAAAAATTCTTTTTTAAGGCTGGCGCTCATGAGGCCCATAACATTGTAATAAATCAAAGGATATCCTAAAGAAAGATAAACATGATTGATATTCGAAAGGCTCAGTTGGTCGAGATTTTCAAAATTAATTAATAACTCTTGTGACGTATCTGGTAGGTTGGGTATTTCTCTTCTGGCCAAAGCTAAAGTTGGGCTTTTGTTAAAACCTAGTTCTTTAAGAATGTTATTCCCAAGAAATCCTGTAGAGCCTGCAAATAAATTCATTTTTTTACTACGAAATAATTATTTCTAGAGCTGGAATAAGCAAACCGATAAAGCCAATAAAAGTAAATGACATTCCACCAATTCTTAAGTATCCATTTTTCTTCATAAATGAAAATGCTATCCCATGCATGAGCCTGCCCAAAGTAAAAATGATCCCACATGCGTAAAGTAATGTTTTTGATGCATCGCTTAATTCAAGTGCCGACATTAAAATTAAAAACAAAGGAGCGTATTCGATCAAATTACCATGCCCTCTAATGGCTCTTTCTAAATCTTGTGTATCGATTTTTCTGTCGGGCTTATGAAACGACTTGGTAACTGGACTACCTCTTAAATCCAGAACCCTTACCGCAAGAACTATCATGAAAGCAGATAGGATTATGGCGAACAGAAGAGTTACTTCCAAGATGCTTTACTCAATAACGGTTACTTCGATTACTTCAGATATCAAAGGAGGATTATGAGGAATGTGGTATTTGTCTCCTAAAACAAGCTGAAGTTTGTGTGTCCCTGCTGGAAGATCGAGGACAGTTTCAGTTTGCCCCATCCCGAAATGTATATGTTGTTTTGAAGAAGGAATGGGCATTTTGAAATTTAATTCATCGACATTGATTAGCAAATGATGATGTCCGGTATTAGCTACCTCCACACCAGCCGGAGCAACTCCTTTACCAGAAAGACCGAACTGCACCAAAAAAGGAGATTCCAATTTATCTCCATTTTGAAGGTTTATAAAATAAACTTTTTCTGAATATATATTTAGAGACAAAATAGTCAGAAGTATTATGAAGATAGATTTCATATTTAAGTTTCGGTCTTTAAATTTCTTGATTTGTTTAAATTTACAGAGCTAATCACTATTATATTAAAGTATAGTTAAATTAGTATAGAGAGAAATGGATTCTGAAGTTTTGGTAAGTGCTTTTCAAGATGATTCGCTTAGTAGCGATGATGCAATTGTCATTGCTGAGAAAATAAAGAAAGGTGAATTGGATTCCCAAACGGTTACTCGAGATGCAATAAGGCGAGCCGAATTAGTAAATCCAAAATTAAATGCAATTGCTGTTGAGAACTTTGATGAAGCTCGAGCAAATTCAGAAAAGTCCTTTTCAGGCTGCTTCCAAGGCGTCCCAACTTTTATCAAAGATACCGATGAGGTGCCCGGACTTCCTTTGTATTTAGGAAGCAGAAGTCTTCCTGGTGAACCCTCCGAAAAATTTTCTAAAGCTGCAAAACAAATTATTAACACTGGGCTTAATTGTATAGGAACTACTACTACTCCTGAGTTTGGTCTAACAGGAACAACTGAAAGCTTGCGTTTTGGTGCTACATGCAATCCATGGAATCCAGCTTTCTCCACCGGTGGCTCTTCTGGCGGAAGCTCGGCATTAGTGGCTGCAGGAGTAGTGCCAATAGCTCATGCAAATGATGGAGCAGGTTCCATAAGAATACCGGCATCCTGTTGTGGATTGGTCGGGCTTAAAGCATCTAGGGGTCGGATTAAGGACAAAGAAGTGCCGGCTTATTTGCCTGCAAATATCTTACATGATGGTGTGGTGACGAGATCTGTTAGAGACACGTGGGCCTTTCATGCTGAAATTGAAAAAAATATTCCCGCTAAAGAATATCCAGCAATAGGAAACATTTCAGAATCTTTTCCCGAAAAATTAAAAATTGCAGTTTTGACAGAAAACTGTCTTGGCGAAGATAGTTTTGCTGAGTTAGTTCAAGCAACTCACGATGTTGCCAAACTTTGTGATTCTCTTGGCCATAAAATTGAAATGATATCTAATCCCTTTTACAGAAAATTTGACGAAGATTTTTGGTTGCTGTGGGCACACTTTGGTTTCTTGATAAGGTATTCGGTTGGTAAAGAACTCAGCTCGAAATTTGATCATACTCAACTTGAACAATGGCCTAAATATCTTATTGCACGTCATTGGAAAAACATTCATAGAGTTCCTTTAGCATTCTGGCGACTTAGGCGTTTTGTATCTCAATATGAAAATTTTATGCAGAACTTCGATATCCTCTTAACTCCAACACTTGGCACCACCGTTCCTGAGCTTGGGTTTTTCGGTCCGGAGGTAAGCGGGGAGGAACACTGGGAAAGAATAAATGAATTTCTTCCGTTCACAAAGTATCAAAACATATCTGGCGCGCCTGCTATAACTTTACCATGTGGTACAGACACAAAGGGATTGCCTATAGGCATTCAACTTTCAAGTCGTATCGGTGAAGATAGAATGTTGCTTAAGCTTAGTCTTCAGCTTGAGCAAAATTCGAATTGGAAAAGCTTGGATAAGTAAAAACTTTTTAAAAAATTGTTTTGATCAGTCCTTTTTTGCGAGGGCGTTAGGAAAAAATCTCCATTGATTTACTTTGTGAGTTGCGCTTAGCACTAATAAACCGGCAAAGATTCCCAGGTTCTTAACAAAGTTCTGAGTTTCGTGCCCTGCATCTGTATTTGGATACTCATTCCAAAAATCATGTACACCAATATTAATAAAAATGGTCAATGCGGCAAGAATCAAAGCTGATTCTCTTATGCGAAAGCCTATTATAAGAGTGATCCCCAAAACTAATTGCAAGACAATTGTGAAAGGCAAAAGAATGCTCACCAAGGGTATAGAATGCAATGCCATGTATTCGGCTGTAAATTCATAGGTCGGAATTTTAGAAATCCCTGGTAGAAAAAAATAAAGCCCAAGCAGCACTCTGCCGATTGTGATGCAGGTTTTTTCAAGAAGTTTCCAATTATTATCCATTCTTTATTTATTTCTTGATTCTTCTATGAGCTTGATAAGATTTTCATGAATTATAACTGCAGTATTTGGACCCAAAGACACTACTTCTCCATAAGTTTCTTCATTCTCTCCGTAGATCCAAGGTGCGTCTTCATCCCATTCGCTTTTAGGAATGATGTACCCAATAGCATCGTTTGCCAAATTCACCATTAAATTAAGTTTGTTTGGAAATTGACTTCGTAAATTTGGAATTTCTAACGGAGCTATGTCGTAATCAGCGCCGATAGGATTTTCTATACCTCCGACAGCAATTTCTGGATAGAGTTCTCCAGGGACGCCGGTAATAGATGCGTCTCCTATTTGTATAAACGCTACTTCACTGAGATAGCGTATAAATGGTGGCACCAGACTGAATTTAGGATCGGTATCAATCACACCAAGCAAAGTACCTAATGAGAGCATGAAATTTTCTATGCCTAATTCTATTTCTGTTGAGTGGACAGTTATAGATGGCTTTGGAGACTGTTTGAAATCACCTGCCTGAAAAGCTTCTATAACACTGCTTGCTAAGCTATATCCGTATGTGCGTGCTTTGGCATGACTCGGTTTAGTAAATGTTTTTTTTAGAACAGGATCATAAATTGGATCGGTTGGTCCTGATGTCATCAAGCCTCCAATGTTTCCCGTTAACCATAACGTGGTTCCACCAAGCCCAACTTTAACAAGCTGATCATTGTAATAAATACCTTCACTGATGCCTTTTCTTAAGTAGCCCGCAACATCAGAAGTTAATTCAAGATTTTTATCCCATGTAAGCTCGACATGAATTCCAAAGTTGATTAACGAGCCGATAATTGAACCATCAGTACGACTAAACAAAATTGCTCTTATGTCGTCGTCTATCACGATGGGTTTGCGTTTGTCTTTGATAGGCGTGAGAGGATTAGTCGGAATTAAAGCCAAGCTCATTTCTGCGGGCTCCAAGTTATCTATAGCCATTTTTAATGAGCGTATGAAAACTGTTTTGAGCTGCTCCATATAAACATCATCTACGCCGCTTTTTAAAAAACCTGGCCCCCAAAGACCTTGAGTATCTGGACCTTCATGATTATGCGTTGCATGCACCATGATGTAATCCAGACCCCACTCTGCAGGAACGTCCTCACGGACATTAAGAACAAATTTTCGCATCAGCCCAATAGTGTCAGCGCTAATAATTCCTATCCGAGTCTGGCCATCATCAATCACGGCAGTTACCGCCATGAGATCATCTTTAACTCCTTGAGCGGCTCGTTTATTTTGAAACCCTGCCATCCACACAGCATCGAATTGATTATTGCCATTCACATCAGTCCAGCTATCAATGTCCGAATCAAATTGAGCGTCGTTATTAATATCTTCCCATTCATCGATTAGCTCAGGGGTAATTGAAAGCTCAGCAAACCCGACTTTAAATTCGTTAGCATAGATTTGAGAAGTTAAAACAAAGCCAAACATTATAAAAATGTAAAGTCTGTATTTTGGAAAACTAAAGAAAATCAAAAATTACTCTACCGTTACGGAATATAGAGAACAGGTGGGGTTTCTTTACCTTCACTGTTACGGTTACTACAAATCAACTTCATTTTCATTATCGTAATGACGTTCCTTTTAAAACAAAAGAGGTTTCTCGACTTTTAATTGAGTATTCTTGATTATTTTGATTTAAGAACAAATTCTGTTGGTTCCTTATCAAACTCATCGAGAACATTACCAGGATTAATATATAAAGAACCATTTAGTGGATTTAATTTTAGATTATAGACCCGATACAAGTAATAACTCTTTTGGTTTAATTCTGAAAACTCTATTTCATTAGGAGACATAAAAAATTCAGTATCAATACCTTGTTTTGTAGTTTTAACCTCAACAAACCTATCTGTTCCATCTTCATTAAAAGACTTAATATCGTAACCAGTTCCATCTCCCTGTGTCATAGATACGTGCTCTATGGAATCTGCTAAGTCTTTCTTCCCTAAATCAATCAACCTTTTTTTCTCGTATTTCATAACGAGTTCTTCTCCAAGGTCTCCTATTTTTTTGTCTCTTTTTGCTTTCAAAAGATAGTCCTTTTTCCCTCTACCCTTAAATTTTCTTTTTGTTTTCTTTCTTACTTTTCTTTTTGGTCGACTATCTGTAAGAGTGAGTGTCCCTGATTCTATTTCCTCTTTACCGAGGTCTTCTTCAATGCCCTTACAAGTTAACTGGTATTCCATGCAGAAGGTTTCATTGCCCTCTGGGTCTGCCACTACCACATTGTCTTCATACGAAAGAACATGTGCCTCCCCTAAATATGTCCAATCTTCATTTCGTTCCCATCTTGCAAATAAATAAAGATCTAGATCCCCATTTATTATCTTCTGCATCTGTTCTTGACCAGAATGTGTTTTCTTTTTTGCGCACCAACTGACTGACTCGGTTCTGGGATCATAATGATTCTTATAATCCATACCATCAACTCCAGGTATGCCTACATTCATGAAGATAAAAAGGTTGTTATCAATCCTTCCATATCCTGTTTGACCCATGTCAAAATTTGGAGGATTGTCAGTCCCTGTTACGGTCTGATATATGTAGTGTCTTGAGTATTGAGATTTTTTTTGAAAACTAAACCCCACCTGTAGACCTATTCAACCGTGACAGACTTAGCTAAGTTTCTTGGCTGATCGATGTCTGTACCTCTGAGCAAAGCCACTTCGTATGAAAGAATTTGCAAGGGTACGGTATATAGAATCGGTGTCAGTAAGAAATCGCACTCTGGCAGATTGATAAGATTTTTTGCCTTCAATTTCATATTGCCAGCAGCATTTCCTACGACAAACAATTTGCCGCCTCTTGCTTTCACTTCTTCCAAATTTGAAATTAGTTTTTCTGCTAATTCGTTTTCTGGTGCCAAGGCAATAACAGGCATATTCTTGTCGATGAGAGCAAGTGGCCCATGTTTTAGCTCCCCTGCAGGATATGCTTCGGCATGAATATAAGAAATTTCTTTGAGTTTTAAAGAGCCTTCTTTAGCTATCGGATAAAAAATACCTCTCCCTAGAAATAAAGCATTGTCTTTTTTAGCTATTTCTTTAGCGATTTTAATGATCTTAGGCTTCAGCTCTAACGACTCAGTTATTTTCTCCGGCAGAGCTCGTAAAGCACCAACAACCCTACCTCTTAGTCTTGGATTAAGGTTTCTGGCTTTCGCCAAAGACAAAGTAAGTAACATCAAGGCAGTTAATTGCGTCGTAAAAGCTTTGGTGGAGGCAACGCCTATTTCAGGGCCCGCGTTGGTCAATAAAACAAAATCAGATTCTCTGGCAAGCGAACTTGTGGGAACGTTGCAAATAGTGAGCGAACCCAAATAGTCTCTTTCTTTCGCATATCGTAAAGCGCCTAAGGTATCGGCAGTCTCTCCTGATTGAGAGATGGTTAATAACAAAGTGTTTTTATCAACATACGGATTTTTGTAACGGTATTCGCTCGCGTAATCTATTTGCGTTGGCAGATTCGCAATTGCTGAAAACCAATTTGCAGCGACTCTGCCAGCATGCAAACTTGTGCCTGCAGCAACGATTTGAATTCTTTCTACTTTTGAAAGCAGTTTATTGGAGCCTTCGCCAAAAATATTTTCAAGTACGTCTTCGCCTCCAATCCTGCCGTCTAAAGTATTTAAGATTGCAGTTGGCTGCTCATAAATTTCTTTTTCCATGAAATGGCGATAGCCGTTTTTTCCCATCGCCTCACTTGAAACATCGATAGTGGTAATTTTTCTAATGGCCCTTTTTTGGTTTTTATCTAAAATCTTAAACTCTTTTGCAGATACCTCAGCAACATCTCCATCTTCTAAAAAGACAAATTCATTAGTGAGATCTGCAAGTGCCAAAGGATCGGATGCAGCAAACATGCCCGAGTCGGATTTGCCCAAAAGCAAGGGGGATTTGTTTCGAATCAAATAAAAATGCGATTCTTTTTTTAAATCTATGGCAGCAACTGCGTAAGCGCCTTCTAGCTTTTCTTTCAGAAGAGACATAGCTTCTAACATTTCACTTCCTTGATCCAAGAAAAAATCAAGTTGGTGAGCGATTAATTCAGAGTCGGTTTGTGAATTAAACTGGTAGCCTTTTTTTTCGAGTTGTTTTTTCAGGGCAACATAATTTTCAATTATGCCGTTGTGCACGATAAACACCCTATTATTAGAAACATGTGGGTGGGCATTTTCTTCTGAAGGTTTTCCATGAGTGGCCCACCTAGTATGGGCAATGCCAATTTTACCCTTAGGCTTTTCTTTATCCATTTTGGATTCGAGCTTTTTGACTTTGCCCAAAGATCTAAGGTGTGCAATATCGTCTATTTGATGCAAGGCCAGACCTGCAGAGTCATAGCCCCGATATTCCATCTTGTACAAACCCTGCACTAAGAGTTTGCCAACGCTTTTTTCAGTAGCTGCTGCAATTATTCCGCACATTACTTTTTCTTTATATTCCTTTGTCTTGATCTACCCAAAGCTAGTCTTTCGGCTGGAACGTCGCTCGTCACAACGGATCCAGCACCAATCATACTATTTTGTCCAATCCTTATTGGAGCTATCAAAGAACTATTAGAGCCAATAAAAGCGCCTTTGCCCACTTTAGTTTTGTTTTTATTTTTACCGTCGTAATTTACAAAAATGGTCCCCGCTCCAACATTTACCTTTTCTGCAACTTGCCCATCGCCAATATAAGCCAAGTGCTTGGCTTTCGTGCCTTTGCCAATTTTGCTGCGTTTTACTTCAACAAAGTTTCCAATCTCGGAATTTTCTTCAAGGTGAGCTTCGGGTCCGATGTGCGCGTAAGGACCAGCAGAGACATTTTTTTCTAAAATCGCGTTTTCAATAAGGGTGTAAGGTTCAATTCTTGAGCCATTCCCTATCTTGGAGTTTCTTACGATCGCGCCTGGACCAATGATGACATTTTTTCCAATCTCAACTTTTCCCTCAAATATACAATTGATGTCTATACTTGTGCCTTTTTGAATTTTGACCTCGCCTCTAAAATCCACTCTAGCCGGATCAGAGATAATTACTCCTTTTTTTAAAAACTCCTTGGCTTTCAAAAGTTGATAGTTTCGCTCAAGTTGATTGAGCTCTTCTAGATTGTTTGCTCCCAAAACTTCCTCCTTACTATCAAGTTTGACAGCTTTTACTGGTATTTTGTTCTCATTTGCTAGGCTTACAATATCGGTTAAATAATATTCTTTTGCAGCATTTTTATTTTTCAAGCCCTTGAGAAGCTTATCAAGCTTATTAGAAGGAACCGCCATAATTCCAGAGTTTACTTCAGTGATTTTCTTTTGCTCTGACGTTGCATCTTTCTCTTCAACAATTCCAAGTACTTTGCCTCTGGGACTTCTAATGATTCTGCCATAGCCTTTTGGTGTTTGTTGCTCAAAAGAAAGCAGGGCGAGACTGCTTTTTCCGGCTGCCTTAACTAAGTTATTCATTGTGGAGCTTTTCACTAATGGAACATCGCCATAAAGAATAAGGGCTATCGATCCCGCTCTTAAGCTTTTTAAGGATTGTTTTACCGCATGCCCTGTGCCCAATTGTTTTGCTTGTTTGGACCATTTGCTGTTTTTAGGAGCAGATACAGAAGCTTTTACCAAAGAAGCTTGATCGCCAACAACAATGTGAGGCTGGCAACTTTTTAATTCGAGAGAAGTATCTAAAACATGCTGCAGCAAAGCTTTTCCGGCAACTTGTTGCAATACTTTTGGCGATGCAGATTGCATTCTCTTGCCTTTGCCGGCAGCTAAAATAATTGCGTCGATTTTCATGAACAGCCCAGATTAGAGCGTATTCTAGATTTTTAAGGAGCTTTTGACTATTTCTTTCGCATTTTGCGAAGCGTTTGCAATCTCGCAGCAACTTCAGCAAGCTCAGCTTTGGCTTTGGAAAAATCCACATCCGAACTAGCATTATCTCTTGCCCTTTCTGCTAACTCTCTGGCTCTCTCTGCCTCTGCCTCATCAATATCTTCCGCTCTTTCAGCAACATCAGAAAGCAAGGTTACTGCATCTGGCTGAACTTCAATGAATCCGCCAGACAGAAAAAACACTTTTTCTTCGCCGCCCTCTAAAATTACCTTCACCGGACCTGCTTTAATTCCCGTTAGGAGTTGTGAGTGTCCTGGCGTTATGCCAAGTTCTCCCAGTGTTCCAGTTGCAACCACCATTTCAACTTGGCCAGAAAAAATTTCTGACTCAGCACTTACGATGTTGCAAAGAATTGTCGACATGCTTAAAGAGCTTTTGCGTTTTCTACCACTTCCTCAATAGGGCCTGCCATCAAGAATGCTTGCTCAGGAATGTCATCATACTCGCCATCAAGAATTCCTTTAAAGCCTCTCACAGTATCTTTGATAGAAACAAATTTTCCTGGTGAGTTGGTGAAAATTTCTGCGACAAAGAAAGGCTGTGACAAATATTTTTCAACTTTTCTGGCCCTATCTACTGTTTGCTTATCCTCTTCGGAAAGTTCATCCATTCCAAGAATAGCAATGATGTCTTTTAGTTCTTGATATCTTTGCAGCACTTGCTGAACACCCATTGCAGTATCGTAATGTTCTTGGCCCACAATATTTGGATCCAATTGACGACTGGAAGACTCAAGCGGATCTACTGCAGGATAAATTCCAAGAGCTGCGATTTGACGTGACAAAACAACAGTCGCGTCAAGGTGAGCGAATGTTGTTGCTGGAGATGGGTCTGTTAGGTCATCTGCCGGAACATAAATTGCCTGCACTGAAGTAATCGAACCTGTTTTGGTGGAAGTAATTCTTTCCTGTAAGACCCCCATTTCTTCTGCTAGCGTAGGTTGATAACCTACTGCCGAAGGCATTCGGCCCAACAATGAAGAACACTCTACTCCAGCTAAGGTATAACGATAGATATTATCAATAAACAACAAAACGTCTCGACCTTCGTCTCTGAATTTTTCTGCGATGGTTAAACCAGAAAGAGCAACCCTCATTCTGTTTCCAGGAGGTTCGTTCATCTGGCCATAGACTAGGGCCACTTTGTCCAATACTTGTGACTCGGTCATTTCCAGGTAAAAATCATTTCCTTCTCTAGTTCTTTCACCTACTCCCGCGAAAACTGAATAACCGCTTGTTTCGTAAGCAATGTTTCTAATGAGCTCCATCATGTTCACGGTTTTCCCAACACCAGCTCCGCCAAACAAACCAACCTTTCCTCCTTTAGCAAAAGGACACATAAGGTCGATTACCTTGATTCCTGTTTCCAATAATTCAGATGATTCTGCCTGTTCTTCATAAGAAGGAGGGTTTCTATGTATTGGCATTCTTTCTTTCTCGCCAACTTCGCCTTTACCATCTATTGGCTTGCCCAACACGTTTAAGATTCTTCCTAAGGTTTTTTCGCCGACAGGTACTGTTACAGGTTCACCAGTGTTTTCTGCCTCGGCTCCTCTCTTCAGCCCTTCAGTTATTCCCATGGCGATGGTTCTAACAACTCCATCTCCAAGCTGTTGCTGTACCTCTAAAATAAGGTCTGCCTCTTTTACGACGAGCGCGTCATAAATCTTAGGAAGCTCCTCTTTAGAAAACTCTACGTCGATTACCGCTCCGATAACCTGTACTACTGTTCCTTTGCTCATTTTTTTACCTCAAAAATTATTATAGTGCTGCAGCTCCACCGACAATTTCAGAAAGTTCCTGAGTAATTGCCGCTTGTCTGGCATTGTTGTAAATAAGTTGTAATTCGTCGATTAAAGTGCCGGCATTCTCGGTAGCATTTTTCATCGCAATCATTTTTGCCGCTTGCTCACAGGCTATATTTTCAATCACGGCTTGATAGACCAGAGATTCAATATAACGCTGCATTAAACCATCTAACAATTCTTTCGCATCTGGCTCATAGATGTAGTCCCATCTGTGTTTTAGTTCAGGTGTGTCTTCTGCTAAAAGCGGCAGAAGTTGTTTGATTTCTGGCTGTTGAGTCATCGTGTTTTCAAACTTATTGCTAGCTAGATAAACCTTGTCTATCTCTCCTGCTTCGAATTTTTCCAGCAAGATTTTTATTGAGCCAATCAAGTCCTCTAAAGCTGGAACGTCTCCAAGCTTTTCAGCAGCCGCAACAACGTTACCGCCATAAGAGTTAAAGAATACCTTTGCCTTGGTGCCAACCGAACAAAACTGTTGACCAATTCCTTGATCAGCTTGTTCTTTTAAAAAGCCGACCAGACTTCTAAACAAGTTTATGTTTAAACCGCCACACAAGCCTTTGTCGGAACTCACGACAATGATGCCAATGTTCTTAGTTTCTCTTTCAGTCATATATAGAGGCTTATATTCAGGATTTGAATTAGCCAAGTGACCGATAACGGAGAGCATGCGATCTGCATAGGGTCTACCCATTTCCATTCTGTCTTGGGTTTTGCGCATCTTACTAGAAGCGACCATTTCCATGGCGCTCGTAATTTTTTGCGTATTCGAAATACTGGAAATTTGTTTTCTTATTTCTTTTGTATTTGCCATGCTACCAGGTTTGTGTTGATTTGAATTTTTCCAGTGCTTCTTTGAAACTAGTTAGTACTTCATCGGAATATTCTCCGGTTTCATCTAAGTTGGCCATAAGTTCCTTATATTCAGAAGCCATGAAAGATAACAAGGCAGACTCAAAATCAGCTACTTTGTTGAGGTCTACATCCTTGATATAACCTTCGTTAACGGCAAAAAGCATTACAGACATTTCCCCAACTGACATTGGTGAATACTGTTTTTGTTTCATAACTTCGGTTACTTTTTGTCCTTGTTCCAGCTGTTCTCGAGAAGCGTCATCCAAGTCTGAGGCAAATTGCGCAAATGCTTCGAGCTCTCTAAATTGGGCCAAAGCTATTCTTACTCCTCCGCCAAGCTTTCTAATCGATGGCAATTGAGCTGCCCCACCTACTCTTGATACTGAAATACCTGGATCCATAGCAGGCAAAATACCTTTGTTGAAATAAGACGTATCCAAGAAAATTTGTCCGTCAGTAATTGAGATCACATTCGTGGGCACGAAGGCCGATACGTCTCCTGCCTGAGTTTCAATAATAGGAAGCGCAGTCAAAGAACCCGTTTTGCCTTTTACTTTTCCACCGGTTTCTTGTTCAACATATTCTTCGTTAACTCGTGAGGCTCTTTCAAGCAATCTTGAGTGAAGATAAAAAATATCACCTGGATATGCCTCTCTTCCTGGCGGTCTTTTTAAAAGCAATGAAATTTGTCTGTAAGCAACCGCTTGTTTAGATAAGTCATCATAAATGATCAAAGCATCTTCGCCTCTATCTCTAAAGTACTCTCCCATTGAACAAGCAGAATATGGAGCCAAGAATTGCATAGGCGCTGGGTCAGCTGATGCTGCAGCTACAACAATAGTGTGATCCATTGCGCCAAATTCTTCCAACTTTCTTACTGTTGCAGCTATTGAGGATTGTTTCTGGCCAATTGCGACATAAATGCAAGTCATGTTCTTGCCTTTTTGGTTGATGATCGCGTCAATGGCGATAGCAGTTTTTCCTGTCTGTCTGTCGCCAATAATCAACTCTCTTTGACCACGCCCAATAGGCACCATGCTATCTACCGCCTTCAGTCCGATTTGAACTGGCTGATCAACTGGCTTTCTAAACATTACTCCGGGAGCAACTTTCTCAACTGGCGAAGTTAACTTTGAACCAATGTCGCCTTTACCATCGATTGGATTTCCTAGCGCATCTACTACTCTACCGACAAGCTCATCACCTACTGGGACTTCTAGAATTCTACCAGTACATTTTGCGGTATCTCCTTCAGAAAGCAGTTTGTAATCACCAAAAATTACTACTCCTACAGAGTCGCGTTCCAAGTTCAGAGCCATGCCAAATACTCCGCCGGTGAATTCGATTAGCTCTCCATACATAGCTTCACTTAGTCCGTGGACTCTGGCAATTCCATCAGCTAGAAATACAATCGTACCTTCATTAGATTCTTCAGCAGAAACATCCAATTTATTAATTCGGTCTTTTATAATCTTGCTAATTTCTGATGGGTTTAAATCTTCCATTTGTAACCTCTTAAGTTCTAAGTTGAGTTTTCAACTTTTCTAGTTTGTTTTTTATCGACAAATCAATTACTTGATCGTCATAAGAAATCTTTAGGCCGCCGATAAGGCTTTTGTCTATTTCTGTAACAATGCTTACTTCAGCTTTCATTCTTTTCTTTAATGCTGCTTCGATTTGTTTCAATTGTTCTTTGTCAATTCTGTAAGAGGAGGCAACAGTAATGTTTTTTAGATTTTTTTCTTTGGCGACAAGTTCCTTAAAGTTTTTGCTTATATCAGTCAAAAGCCTCAGCCTGTTAGCGCTTCCCGCGACAAAAAGAAAATTTACAAATTTGTCCTGAACTTCGTCTCTGAATAAATCACAAAAAATATTTGTTTTTTCGCTTTGTGAAATGCTTGGGGTTTCTACTAGTTGAGATATTTTTTGATCTTCAAGAGCAAGCTCTATCAATGAAAAATCTGCTGTCCACGCATCCAGAGTTTCATCCGCTAAAGCAACTTCAAAGGCTGCTTCGGCATAAGGTCTAGATTGTGTTCTTACTTCTGACATTAAATCTTTTTAATCAACGAATCGATGATGTCTTTATTAGCCTTGGCGTTTATCTCTTTATCTAAGATCTTCTGAGCACCGGCAATTACAAGTGCAGCAACTTCGTCTCTTAAGCCATCCTTAGCCTTATTAGTGCTTTGCTCAATATCCGCTTCTGCTGAGAGTTTTATTTTCTTTGCTTCTTCCACGGCTTGATCTTTCGCTTCATCTACAATTTGATCTGCTCTGGAGTTTGCCTGATTAATTAGGGAGGAGGCTTCCGCCTTCGCTCCGTCTAATATCACAGCCGACTCCTTATTTGCTTCTTCGAGTTTTCTTTGAGATTGGCTGGCGGCCTCGAGACCATCAGAAATTTCTTTCCTTCTGTCCTCAAGAAGGTTTTCCATACTAGGCCAGATGTATCTGTAAGTGATGAACACAAAGATACAAAAAGCCAGAAGCTCTGCAAAAAAAGTAGCGTTTATATTCATGTTTTTAGGTGAACAAGAATAGTAGCCCTACAGCCAAAGAAATAATTGGCAATGCATCTGTAAGCCCAAGAGCAATCAAAACCTGCGCAAACAATTGACCTTGAAGCTCGGGCTGTCTTGCCACAGCTTCAATATATTTTGAAGTTAGACTTCCGATACCTATCCCGGCACCTAAGGCACCAAGACCGGTAAGCAGTGCTCCTGCTATTAATCTACCTACTTCTACTTCCATACTAGTCTCCTAATTTTTTAGCTAGTGTTTGGTACTAGCCAAGTTTAAATAAGCTATTGTAAGCATCATGAAAATGTATGCCTGCAAAGCAACAATTAAAATGTGAAATAACGCCCAGGATAAATTCAAAATCAATCCAGGCAAAAACCACAAAGTTTGGGAAAAAGACATTGCAAATTGACCAAACATAATGGCAATCAGGATAAAGATCATTTCTCCTGCAAATAAATTTCCGTAAAGTCTTAAAGCCAGTGCAACATGTTTAGAAACATAGCTTATAAATTCTAATGGTCCGAGCGGCACGATGAAAAGTTCTTTCAGGAATCCTCCTGCCCCATGAGTTTTTACACTGTAATAAGTAACAAGAATCATCACCACGATTGCAAGCGCAAGGGGGGCGTTTAAATCAGCCGTTGGTAAAATTTTGAAATAGTTGAATCCGCCTCCAAAATGTCCAAAGAAACTAGCCATTTCTACCGGCAATAAATCCATTAAGTTCCATGAAATAATCCAAAGACAGCTTGCAAAAGCCAAGGGGCCAACTATTTTAGAAGTGCCGTGGTAACCCGAATTGACTGCGCTTGCAATAAACTCGTGAACAAATTCAGCAAAATTTTGTAACTTACTGGGGACGCCCTTTTTAGCTGCTCTATTAACTAAACCAAAAAAACCGAAGACGACAGCACCAAGAAGAATGGACATAAAGATTGTGTCTAGGTGAAAGGACCAAAAGCCCATTTCCGAAACCTTACATGCCGAGTCTAGTCCTTTGAAAAATTCTTGCTGGTGATTAGCAAAGCCCCAAGAAGAAGTTTTTTCACACCAGCCAAAGGTTAGATTTACTAAGTGGTGACCTATGTAATCTGAAGTTTCGATTAAATTTTGTGCGTTCTCTTTAGCCATGTTTTTTTGGGCAGTGCATTATAGTGATTACCCCGCCCAATTCTCAAGGCTTAGATGCAATTTATTTGCCGTTATTCTTTTTTAAAAGGCTTGATGATTTGTTCGAGCTGATCGAGATCCTTATAAGAAAAAGAAATTTTTCCACTGCCGTTCTTTTTGTGAGAAATTATTACTTGCGAATTAACTGCATCGCTAAGCGAATTCTCTAAGGCCACAATGTTTGGGTCTTTGGAAGAGCTTCTTGCTCTACCAGTTTTTTTGTTTAAGTACGAGCTCGCTAACTTTTCGGCTTGCCTAACAGAAAGACCAGAAGAAATTATTTTCTTCCCTATTTGTTCTTGATAAACCGGGGGTAGAGGCAACAAGGCTCTAGCGTGTCCCATGGTTAACTGGCCATCAAAAAGCATCTTTTGAATTGGTTTTGAAAGCTGCAAAAGCCGCAAAGAGTTTGCAATAGCCGATCTTGACTTTCCTAATGCCTCTCCCATGGATTGTTGAGTCAGACCAAATTCCCTTTGTAACCTCAAAATTCCTTCTGCCTCTTCAAGCGGATTCAAATCCTCTCTTTGCAAGTTTTCTATCAAGCCTACAGTCAAAGCCGATTCCTCAGAGTCTTCTCTTATGAGAACTGGAACAGAGTTCAAGCCGGCTAGTTTTGATGCTCTTAGCCTTCTTTCTCCTGCAACCAGCTCATACCCCTTAGCAAGCTTTCTGACAATTAGGGGCTGAATTACGCCTTGAGTTTTTATTGAGTCGGAGAGCTCTTTAATGCTTTCTGGCGGAATGTTTTTTCTTGCTTGGAACCTGCTTGGTTTAATGCTGTTAATTTCAGCTTGAGTAATGCCAAGGCTGGGTCTGTTGGTTGCCTCGGCTTTTTTGCTAGGCAAGGTTTCTTCAGAGCCAACAAAGGCGCTCATGCCCCTGTTTTTTTTCTTTTCTTGCTCAGGCGACAAAAAAGCTGAGAGCCCTCTTTTCTTTTTTTCAGGCGACATCTTTATCCTCAAACTTCATTATTATTTCTCCAGCAAGCGCAAAATATGCCAATGTTCCTTTGGCATCTGGGTCAATGTACATAATTGGTTTTCCCTCGGAAGGAGCTTCGGCAAGCAAGTCGCATCTAGGGATTATGGTGCTAAATACCTCTTGAGAAAGAGACTTTTCCAGCTTTTCAGATATTTCTCTGGCCCTTTCTTTTTCTTGATCAAACATGGTTCTTAAAATTCCATCAATCTTTAGGTTGCTGCCTGTGGCTTCATTTATCTCGATTATTGTCCTCTGCATTGCAGCCAAGCCCTCAATTGAAAAGTGCTCACATTGCAATGGGATAATTATTTTGTCTGCTGCTCTCAAAGCGCTAACTGACAGCATACCTAATGATGGCGGACTATCTATCAGGCAATAATCATATTTGTGTGCCAATGAGTTAAGTTTTCCTTTCAAAATTGAAGTTGGGTCTGGAACCCTTGCCATTTCTAGCTCTGCAGATATAAGATCTGGACTGCCTGGAATTACGTCAAAATTAAACTCAGGCTTTCTTTGAATTAAGCTTTCTAAAGAAACATCTTCAAGCAGCACATCGGTGATGGTAGTTTCTTCGTATGTCTTCTTTCCGCCGAGCCCGGTCGTTAAGTTGGCCTGTGAATCTATGTCCAATAAAAGAATTTTTCTTCCTGCGGCTGCCAAGCTTGCAGCCAGATTTAAAGTTGTAGTGGTTTTTCCTACGCCCCCTTTTTGGTTTGCTACAACAAGAATTTTCACAAGCTTACTATAGCAGTTTTAGGACATTTGAATTTCCAAGAAACCTCTTTTTTTTCCAAGAATTTTAGATGCTTCTGACTCTTTATAAACAATATCAAAACCTGTAGCAGAAAGGGGTTTCTTCTCAGAAACCATTAAAATTATTTTGTTCTCCTTCGAGATTTTTTTTTCCAAGGTTTTTAACAAGGCAGCCGGCTCTTTGAATGCCCTGCATACGATATTTATTTCGTTTATCTGTTTAATTTCCTCCACCCTCGCATTCTTTATAGAGACTGAATTCAACCCAAGCTCGTTTTTTATATTTATTAAAAAGGAAGTTTTTTTTCTGTTTGAATCTACCAAGGTTAGATCTCTATTGGGATCTATAATCCCCAGGCACATTCCCGGGAAGCCCGATCCCGTGCCCAGGTCTATTACCGATCCAGGCAAAAGATGTTTTTGCAAAACAGCACAGTCCAGAAAATGCTCTGCTAAATCATTCTTTTTCAAATTTCTGGATACTAAATTTCGTGTTTTGTTCCATTTCAAAATTTGGTTCAAATACTTGTCGGCTAGACTGACTTGAGTGTCAGTTAGATTTAGGCTTGATGCAGCAACCAGCTCTTTAAGATCCAATTTTTTCTTTGAGCAGGCTTTGTTCTTTTTTGATATGGACTAATAAAAGAGAAATGGCAGCAGGCGTAATTCCTGGGATTCTCTGAGCATGAGCTATGGTTTTGGGCAAAACCTTTTCCAGCTTTTGCTTTACCTCATTAGACAGCCCTGTTATTTCAGAAAAAATAATTTCTCTTGGAATTTTTGCGTTTTCGTATTTCTTTATTTTTTTTATTTCTTTGTTTTGTCTTTCAATATAACCAGCATATTTTTTTGTCGTCTCTATATCTAAGAGCACGCCTTTGTCTGGAAGCGGTCTTTTTATTAGGTTGTAAATATCCTCTAACTTTGCTTCCGGCCTTTTTAAAACAGAAAGAACAGGTTGTTTTGATTTGTTTTTTCCTCCGAATGCAGAAGGGTCAATTTTAATTTTTTCTAGTTCTTGTGTTTCTGCGTCTATTCTGGACATTTTCTTTTGAAAAATATCCCACCTGTCGTTACTTATAATTCCCAAAGCATGTGCATAAGGCGTCATTCTTTGATCGGCGTTATCTTCCCTGAGAAGAAGCCTGTGCTCTGCTCTACTTGTAAACATCCTGTATGGTTCTTTTGTGCCAAGAGTTATTAGATCGTCTACCAAAACTCCTATGTAACTATTACCTCTAGATTCTATCCAGGGATCTTTGTCGTCTATACTCAGCGCAGCATTTATTCCGGCTACCAGCCCTTGCGCTGCTGCCTCTTCATAACCAGTAGTGCCGTTTATTTGTCCAGCAAAGTAAAGATTTTCGATACTCTTAGTCTCCAAGGTTTGAGAAAGGTTTCTCGGATCAAAAAAATCATATTCTACCGCATACCCAAATTGACTGATCTTAGCCTTTTCAAATCCCAAAATGCTTTTAACCATTTTTTCTTGAATATCTTTTGGCATGCTTGTTGATATGCCGTTTGGATAAACTTCATCAGATGTAAGGCCTTCGGGCTCTATAAATATTTGGTGTGATTCTTTGTCAGCAAATCTATGAATCTTATCTTCTATTGAAGGACAATATCTTGGCCCAACTCCATCAATTCTTCCTGAAAACATCGGAGATCTATCGAGTCCAGATCTTATAAAATCATGAGTTTTTTTGTTCGTACGTGTGATAAAGCAATTCATTTGTTTGGGGTGCCAATCAGACGAACCTATGAAAGACATACATGGTCTTGGCGAATCGCCAGGTTGAGCTTCTAATGCTGAAAAATCTATTGAAGATTTAAGTATCCTGGGAGGGGTTCCTGTTTTTAATCTAGCATCTCCTAATTCTAAAGACCTCAAACAGTTTGCAAGTATCTTTGATGATTTTGATCTCTTTCTTCCTCCTTCTTCTTCCTCTTCTCCAGTGAACAATTTTCCATTTAAAAAAGTTCCAGCGGTTAAAATTATTTTTTTTGCGCTTATTACTTCTCCATTTTTTAGCTTTACCCCAACGGCCTTGCCATTTTTTACTTCTATATCAACCACCTCTTCAGACACAGATGTTAGTAAGTCCTCACTATCAATTAAAGACTTAACTGCCTTGCTATACAAAATTCTATCTGACTGGGATCTTGTGGCCCTGACAGCTGGTCCTTTAGAAGCATTCAATACTTTGAAGTGAATACCAGCTTTGTCAGCACAAACTCCCATCAGCCCTCCCATGGCATCTATTTCTCGAACAAGATGGCTTTTGCCCAAGCCTCCAATGGCAGGGTTACAAGACATCTGTCCTATTGTTGAAACATCGTGAGTAACAAGCAAAACTTTCTTTTTAAATCTAGAGGCAGCATAGGCAGCCTCACATCCGGCATGTCCTCCTCCAATTACAATGATATCCACACTCATAAACAAATATTATATAAATTATTTATATTAATTAGTTTATATTGTTATTGTTATAGGGCAGCGTATATTCTGTTGATAACCAAGCTATGTTAGATGCCAAAAGCATTAGAGCTAATAACATCTTCTTAAATAGCCTGTTTATATTTTGGGAACAGTGCTGTATTTCTTGTGAGTAAAGACAGACTAAAAAATTAGCTTTGAAACTTTTAACAATTTATACATTCTTATCAACAGCATTATTTGCCAATGCAAAATTTATTAAATATCTTTCCTAGCATGTCATCAGAAGAAATAGGATCGTATATTTTTCCCAAAAGCTCATCGCAGTTTCTTAGATTTTCAGCCACTAGCTCTAAATTAGAACTAACCAGACCAGGAGAAATTAAAGCTATATTCTTGTGTGCCCTTTTTATTAAATCTATATGTCTAATATTTACTGACAAGAGTTCTTCTTGGTCAATTTTCAAAAAATTATGAGCAAGGGCCTTTTTTAGCAACTTAAGGTTTTTTTTAGTTTTTGCAGAAATTGCAAACCCCCCAACAGGAGCCTTCTTACTAGTAAGATCAATCTTGTTTAATACAAAAATATTTTTTTTATTCTTTGAAATTGGCAATTTAACAAAATCATTTTCTTTATCAGCTAAGTAAATCACCATGTCAGCGCTTTTAAGTGCTTTTTTTGACAAATTGATGCCTTCTTTTTCGATTTTATTTGAAGTTTTTCTAATTCCGGCAGTATCGTTGAAAACAAACCTAATTCCATCAATTAAGCAGGAAGCAGTAACCACGTCTCTGGTGGTTCCTTGCTTTTCGTTAACAATAGATACTTTTTTGCCGATTATAGCGTTAATTAGAGTGGATTTTCCTGAGTTTGGAGGGCCAATAACAACAACTTTTACATCGTTTGAGATTGAGCTATATGCTTTCATATCCTCACTAAATGACGCAAAAAAATGTTTAAAATCATTGATTTTGCTTACAACATCTTCGATATAAACATTTACATCTTCATCCGAGAAGTCAATTAATGTTTCAACTAGAACCCGCGTCTCTCTCAGCTTGTCTTGAACCTCTGAAATTTTTACTCTTAGCCCGCCTTCAAGGCTGTTCTGTGCCGCCTTCAAAGAAGCCTTTGAATTGGCATTTATAACCTCTTTTACGGCCTCAGACTGATCAAGGGATAGTTTGTTGTTTAAAAAAGCTCTTAAAGTAAATTCCCCTGGCTTAGCTATTTTTGCCCCTGAATCCAAGCATTTCTTGATTACTTTTTCCACAATGTAAGGATTTCCGTGAGTTGAAATTTCTACAATATCTTCTCCTGTGTAAGAATTCGGAGCCCTAAAGATAGTAAGTACACACTTCTCAATTAGATCATCATTTAAAGGAAACTTAACCACAGATATCTGTTTTTTAAGCTTATTTTTAGTTATTTTTTGAATAATAGATAAGGCTTTGTCGCCTGACATTCTTACTAAGGAAATAGCCCCTCTACCAGGCGGAGATGAACAAGCTACTATAGTATCTTTTTCACTAAGCACTTCTAGGAGAATGCATAAGCATTTGTATTGCAGACACCAGAGAGTTAATGAGCCAATAAAGAACTAGGCCCGCAGGGAAGAAAGCAAACATTACACCAAAAATTAGCGGCATGAACTTAAATATCCTGGCTTGCATTGGGTATATCCCAGCAGGCTGTGGTTGAAGCATTTGCATAGCCCACATGGCCCCAATATTGAGAATAGGCAGTATAAAAAGGGGGTCTCTTGATGATAAATCTGTGATCCAAATCAAAAAAGGAGCATATCTTAGCTCAACGGTTTCAATTAGAACCCAATAAAAAGCAAGAAAAAAGGGCATTTGAAGCAACATCGGCAGACATCCAAGCGCCGGATTAACTTTCTCATCCTTATAAAGCTTCATCATTGCTTGTGACATTGCCTGACGGTCCCCAGAATGTCTTTCCTGAAGATCTTTTAGTTGAGGCTGAATTTGCCTCATTTTGCCCATAGATTTGTATGAAACGTAAGATAGTGGCCATAAAATCACTTTAATTAGCAAAGTAACTAAAACAATAGCCCATCCCCAATTTCCGACCATATCATAGAAGAATTGCATAGCCAGAAACATTGGCTGCCCAATCCAGTATAAAAACCCATAATCTACCGCCAAAGGGAGGTCTTGGTTCGCCTTGGATAACTCTGACTGAACTTTTGGACCAAAATACAGTGAATAACTAAAAGAAGTCTCTTCAAATGGCTGAATTTTTATTGGCCTTCCAACAACTCCAACCGAAAACTTCTCGTTTGTCTTGTTTTTTTTCCCGACGAAAACATTTATGTTTTCTTGGTCAGGAATAATTGCTGTTATGAAATAGTGTTCTAAAAAAGCAGTCCAGCCTTTAATAGAATTTTCTTTAAAATCGTTTTCCTCTAGCTCTCCCAGATTAACTTTTTGATAATTATCAGACTCGGTAGAAAATACCGGACCAAGGTAAGCAAAGTTTGCAGGGTCTCCAAAAAATACGCCTTCAGTTCCAGGAGGTTTAAGGGAGTTTCTTTCTATTTTTGAATAAGACGAAGAATTTATAACTTCTGAAGATAAGTTTCTAATGATGTGTTTAACTTCTACGAAATAATTTTCAGGTTGAAAAGATATAATCTTTGATTCTTTAACAGAAGCAGACTCTCTCACAAACGTGTAGCTATTTGTATCGGAACTCCTTTTTATATCTTCAATCTTGAAGGAAGAAAAATCTTGGTTAACATTATTTCCAAATACGAATCCAGATAATTGGGAGTATTCATTTCTACCACAAGCATCAAACATTAGTTTGTTGTTATTCGAGCCTATTTCGTCTGGATAATTTTTTAGTTCAGCTTTTTTTAAAGAACCGTCCATTAAGTCGAAAGAAATTTTCCAATTTTCGGAATCTATTTCGTAGTCTCCACCCGAAGCACAAGTTGTTGATGCGGAGTTTGTAATAAGTTCTTTTGACTCATTTTTTATGCTTTCATCAATAAAGCCGAAGTCTTCTATCGGTGAGTAAGTACTTACTTCGGTTTTAATACCTTGATTTACTGGTATGTTAGATGGTGGATCCCATCTTATAATTAGAAAATAGCTCATAATGAATACACAAGCTATTAGAAAATATCTTTGAAAATTTTCCATTACTCTTCTTTTCGAGGAACCGGATCATATCCTTTTGACCCCAAAGGATGACACTTAGAAATCCTTTTAAATCCTAGACTTAACCCTTTTAAAATACCATGAAGATTTATAGCCTCTA
>CACOBG010000004.1 GCA_902625415.1 uncultured SAR86 cluster bacterium | reverse complement strand
CAGAAGATTCATCTCATAGGTTATTCAATGGGAGGTCCAATTGTAGGATATTTTGCTAACGAAAATCCGAACAAAGTTAAGTCTGTAAATTTTATAGCTCCTGCTGGATATATGTTTAAGAGAAAATCTCAATCAAATTTTTACCTAAAAATCCTTAATTTTCCATTTGTCAGTAAATATATTTCGATTGTATTTCCATCATTAATGTATGGGGGTAATTCATCCATTGAACTGACTACTGAAGAAGATAAGAATAGGTTATCGCAAGATGAATTAAATAGGGTTTATAAAGAGCAGATGAAGTATGAAGGTTTTACAAGATCACTAATTTCAACTGCAAAACATTTTAATTTATTTAATACTCAAAAGATGTATCAAGAATTGGGAAAGAAAAATATAAATGCTTCAGTTATTTGGGGTGATGTAGATGAGGTTGTGCCTTTTGATGGTTTGAGTCACCTTAAATTAGATTATCCTAATATTAGATTTAAAGTAATTGAAAATGGACATCATGATTTAACTTATGCATTACCAACTATTGTTGGTAAGTTTTTATCTGAACAACTAATAAGTTTTTCAAGCAGTGAATAAAAAAGTAGGTATAACTGAGGTAGTTCTTAGAGACGGAAATCAATCTTTGCTATCTACTCGTTTAAAGCTAGAAGACATAATTCCTATTGCTTCTAAATTGGACGATATAGGTTATTCTTCTATTGAAAGCTGGGGAGGAGCTATTTTTGATTCTTGTGTACGATATTTGGATGAGGATCCTTGGGAAAGATTGAGAGAATTGAAAAAAGCTATGCCAAAAACAAAACAACAAATGCTTTTAAGAGGTCAAAATTTAGTTGGTTATAAACATTACAGCGATGAGATAGTCTCTAAATTTATTGAAAAGTCTGTTCTTAATGGAATAGATATTTTTAGAATTTTTGATGCATTGAATGATCTTAGAAATATAAAACATAGTGTAGAAATAGTTAAAAAAAACGGTAAACATGCGCAAGGGACAATTGCTTATACAATAAGTCCTGTACACACTCTTCAAACTTGGATTGATTTAGCTAAAGAAATAGAGGATTTAGATTGTAATTCTCTTTGTATAAAGGATATGTCGGGAATTTTAAGCCCTGAATTTGCTTATGATTTAATTTCTAAACTAAAAAAAGAAATATCAATTCCTGTTCATCTTCATACTCATGCTACGACCGGAATGTCTAATTTAACAAATATGAGAGCAGTGGAAGCAGGGGTGGATAATATTGATACCTCTATTTCGTCAATGAGTATGGGTTATGGACATTCGGCTACAGAGACCATGATTTATTTACTAAATGAAAAAAATATTGATGTAGATATCAATTTGAATGAATTGTTAAAAATCTCAGAATATTTCAAGGCGATAAGAGATAAATACAGAGAATTTGAAGGAAGTATGAAAGGAGTTGACTTGCAAATGCTCATCAATCAAGTTCCAGGAGGAATGCTATCTAATTTAGAAACTCAATTAAAAAATCTTGGTAAGGAGGAACTTCTAGATGACGTAGTAACTGAGATTTATGAAGTTCGTAAAGATGTTGGCTTTGTCCCACTTGTAACTCCAGCATCGCAAATCATAGGAGCACAGGCTCTTTCAAATATTCTTAATGAACGATATGAAACATTATCAATAGAAATAATTGATCTTATTCTAGGTTATTATGGAAAACTTCCAGGGGAAATTAATACAAATTTATTTAAAAAAGCTTTAGAGCAAAAAAGCAATATCACCGAACGTCCTGCGGACTTACTTAAAGAAAAATTTGAAGACTTTAAAGAAAATCTCAAACAATACTGCAGTAAATTAAAAATTAAAGATTTAAGTGATATTGAAGAAAATATCCTTACTTTTATTCTGATACCTTATGGAAGTGAAAAAATTTTTAAAAAGATGTCTTCTTAGATAAAGAGAATACAATTCCGTCATCATCTAAGTCATTCAAACCGTTTGCATTAAAATAATAATAAAAAAAACTGAATGTGAAATCCTTCATCAGAGTGTCTATTCCAAAAGAATAATTCGAACCATTGGATGCTTCATCATTTTTAAACGAATCAAAATCTCCATAGGTCAAATAGAAAGAGTTATTAAAAAAATCATAGTTATAAGAAAGTTCATAATAATCTGGAAAATTATCTAAACCTTTAAAATAAGATACTTCAAAATTATAAAATGAAAAATTGAGTTCTATTTCATCGTAATTATCAATTTTAGAATTCGGATAATTTGTTGCAACATAATTAAGAGAAATTGCTAAGTCTTCACTAAAACTTTTTTCGTATCCCGCATAAAAGCCAATCTCTCTTGTTGGATAAGAAGAAGTTTCAGAGCAACAACTTTCTATCCAGGCGCCAGAAAAAAAACCATTATTAACAGAAAAATTTACATCTGCACCTATAGTTGGCTCGCCATTATTTTGTGTAATTCCTCGCCAAACAGAATCACTATTTAGCGATATATTAATTTCATTTTCACTAAATGCAGGTAAGTGAAAGAGGAAGAATATAAGAATTTTATAGAAGTTATTCATAAAAAAAGCCTCTCATTTCTGAGAGGCTTATTTTAACTCGATTCAAGTTCTTAGAATGATCTACTTAAAGAAACATAAGCACCATCATCATCAGTCATAGAACCTGCAGAATTAGCTTCGAAATCGTAATAATAGAATCCTAAACTGTAATCTCCAATGTTCCAATCATAACCGACTAGACTGTTGTCACCAGTATCTTCATATTCACCATATGAGATGTTAAAAGATCCTGGTCCTGCGTCTACGGAGTAACCAATTTCACTATAAGATGGACCATCATTTTGACCATCTGAATATAGGATGCTTAAGCCATAAATATTAAAACCTACGTAAGCTTCTTCGAAATCAAGCGAATCATTTCCTGGATATATTACTGAAATATAACCTATGTTATAAGTCATGTTTTCAGCCATTTCTCCAGAGAATCCAATGTAAATGTCTAATTCCATGGAAGTACCAGTGTAATTAGCATTTGACGCCCAAGTTCCAAAATAAAAACCGTTATCAGCAGATAAATCAAATCCACCATTAACAGCCATATCTCCGTTGGTCTGTGACATTCCACGCCAAATGTAGTCACTACTTAAGCCTACATTGCTTGAAATTTCTACAGCAGATGCATAAGAACTTAAAATTAAAAACATGCTTGTTAAAGCAATTTTTATACTTTTCATATCATCTCCATTTATAAATTTATAAAAGTTAGGTGCATTAAACATTAAAAGAAACATTGGATAAAGAGTTTTTTTTAAAAACATAAAAAACAGGAACACAAAATAAGAAAAAAAACAAACAAACCCCAGTAGAATTTACAGAACTTAAGGGGTTTGTAAACCGTATAAGCTCCAAGAAAGGGGATTAAAGAAATACGGTTTAATTGGTACCTCCCAGTGTTTAACTGGGAGGAATTGAATTAGTAACTGATACTAAAGTAGCCACCATCTTGATCAGATGCTGCTCCTGCATCTGAGTCAAAATCAGTAAAATAAAAACCTAACGTAAAGTCACCTACACTCCAATCATATCCAATAAGATAATTGGATCCCATATTGTCATATTCACCATATGAAATTGAGAAAGCTCCTGGACCAGCGTCAATGCTATAGCCTATTTCACTATAATCATTAGCTGATTCCATTCCAGCCGCATACATTACATAAGCACCATAGAAATCAAAAGTGATATAAACTTCTTCAAAATCCCAAGTATCGTAGTTTGGATATGTATATGCTATGTATCCTATATCGTAACCAGCATCTTCATTAAATGAACCTGAATAACCTAAATAACCATCTAGTTCTATTGAGCCTGAACCAGCTACTGTATCATCGTCATCTGCAGATACATTCGCTGACCAAATGCCTAAGTAAAAACCACTATCATCTTCCAGATCAAAGCCACCACTTATCGATGGATCACCAGCATTTTGAGTCATACCTCTCCATATGTAGTCCGTAGTAAGCCCTACATTTCCTGAAAAAGAAACGTCAGCAAATATTAGACTACTCAAAGAGAGAGTAAAACTTAAAATAATTTTTTTTAAAATATTCATGAATTCTCCTTAATTGGTTAAATTTAAAAAAAATAATTATACAAGTGCAAAAAAATGACAATTTTCCGAATTTTTTAACTTTAAAATCTAAAAATGATTCATTTGAGAGCTTTTTTAATAAATTAAAAAAAACTTTGTTATTTTATAGTGCACTGAATAACAAATTCTTATTGATATCTTTCGGAGTCTTCTTATGACTATCTCTATATGGTTTAATAAGAAAAAAAAGACTATGAAATATCGTGCATTAGTCACAACAGAAGAAAATAAAAAATTTGTTAATTCTATCCAAGAAAAAGAATTAGACTTCTTGCCTGACCATAATTCCTTGATAAAAGTAAAATATTCCTCTTTAAATTATAAGGATGCTCTTTCTGCTTCTGGTAATAAAGGTGTTACTAGAAAATATCCACATACTCCTGGAATTGATGCAGCTGGAATTATTGAAGAAACTAAAAGTAAAAAATTTAAAAAAGGTGACGAAGTTATTGTTACAGGATATGACATGGGAATGAACACAGCTGGAGGTTTTGGTGAATTTATTAAAGTTCCAGAAGAATGGATTATCAAAAAACCTAATAACTTTTCTCTGTCTGAATCAATGGCATTTGGAACTGCTGGTTTAACGGCAGGATTGTGTCTAAGAAAATTATTACAACATGGCCTTAAGCCAGCTGATGGAAAAGTATTTGTTACTGGAGTAACTGGTGGTGTAGGCATTATAAGTCTAATGCTTTTCAATAAACTTGGTTTTGAAGTTACTGCTATAACAGGAAAAATGAATGAAAAAGACCTCTTGATGGATCTTGGAGCTGATGAGGTTATTGACAGAAATGAATTAGATGTAGATCTCTTGTCTCCGTTACAAAAGCCTATTTATTCTGGAGGAATTGATGCGGTTGGAGGGAAAATATTATCTAACCTTATTTGCTCAACATCTCAAAGAGCCGCAATAGCATGTTGCGGTATGGTTGGAGGCCTTTCTCTAGATACAAGCATATTTCCATTTATTCTTAGAGGATTATCTTTATTCGGTATAGACTCTGCAGAATCTTTATTGCAAGTTAAAGATGAAGTTTGGAATAATTTCTCTTCTGATTGGAAGCTTGAAAATATAGATAGAAATATTAAAGATATTTCTCTAGATGATCTCCCAATTGAGATTGATAAGATTCTTGAAGGAAAACAGATAGGTAGAGTGAGGGTTGTATATGACTGAAGAAAATAATTTTAATGAAAAAATAGCTAATGAAGATAGTAAATTGGATTCTTTGATGTCTGTTTTAATTATTCTTGCAGTTACAGGAATCATAGTTTTTTGGGTAGCTACGCAATAATGTCGGTTTCAGAATTATTTAAAAATACCAGGTTGCCGGTTCTGGCTGCTCCGCTTTTCATTATTTCCTATCCTGAGCTTGTAATAGCTCAATGCAAAGCTGGTGTAATAGGTTCATTTCCAGCTCTAAATGCAAGACCTGCCGAAGAACTTGAAAAATGGATTGTTAAAATATCTTCTGAGTTAGAACAATACAAAAAAGACAATCCAGATGAAATCGTTTCTCCATTTGCCGTAAATCAAATCTGTCATAGCTCCAATGACAGACTTGAACATGATGTAGATGTATGTGTTAAGTATAAAGTACCAATGGTTATTACTAGTTTGCGAGCTCCTAAATTCGTTGTTGATTCGATTCATAGTTATGGGGGAGTTGTTATGCATGATGTAATAAATGTAAGACATGCAAAGAAAGCAGTTGATGAGGGTGCAGATGGTTTGATTTTGGTTTGTGCTGGAGCAGGAGGTCATGCAGGAACATTAAGTCCTTTTGCCTTGGTAAGAGAGGTAAGAGAATTTTTTGATGGGCCAATAGCTTTATCAGGAAGTATTTCAGAAGGCTCTTCGGTATTGTCCGCACAAGCTTTGGGTGCCGATTATGCTTACATTGGAACAAGATTTATAGCAACCAAAGAAGCTAATGCTTCTCCGGGCTATAAACAAATGATAGTAGATAGTGCTGCTAACGATATCATGTACAGTCCAACTTTCACTGGAGTGCACGGAAATTATTTAAAACCAAGTGTTGTTAATGCAGGATTGGATCCAGACAATCTTCCTCATGCAGATAAAAACGATATGAATTTTGGAAGTTCTGGTCTTTCTGGCGACAACTCAAAAAAAGCTTGGAAAGATATTTGGGGATCAGGTCAAGGTATTGGATCAATTAAGAAAATTACTTCTGTAAAGGACACTGTTGATAAGCTAGTCACTGAATATCAATCTTCAAAACAAAGACTAGATAAAATAATTTAATTTATTTTCCATGAAATTCTCTGGATAGGAGAAATTGATCATAGTCCATATGCATTATTGCTTGATCACTTTGGTAGGTTAAAGCGTTAACACTTCTTTTAATCATTTGCGCAGGTAACGTTGGCTTAGATGCATATTTTTTTGCAAAAGAAGCTGTTCTATTATCTAAATCTTCATCTTTATATAATTCATCAATAAATCCCCATCTAAAGAGATCGTTTGCATTTTCTGTTTCTCCGCTAATAACCATTTTTTTTGTTTTTGAAGGACCTATAAGCCTTAAAAGTAAAGGGAGACCAAACCAATTAAGATTCATCCCTAGATCAATTTCAGGATATGCAACTAAAGAGGTTTCAGAGGCAACTCTGAAATCACAAGCTGTAGCAATACATGCTGCTCCACCCAAACAGTATCCTCTTAAAGAAGCTATTGTAATTTGATTTAATTTTAAAATTGATTCTATGGCTTCTTTGCCTAAATTTGATTTCCAAATTTGTAACTTAGATAATTTTTTTTGTTGTTCTTTGATATCTGCTCCTGCGGAGAAATTTTTTCCTTCAGAACGATACACAATAACTTTTGTATTTGCATCATTATCAAGTTCTTTATTTAAATTAATTAACTCTCTAAGTGTTTGGCTATTTAAAGCATTAAGGGATTTAGTTCTTGTAAAAGAAACATAAGAAATTTTATTTCTTTTTTCTAGTTTAAGAAATTTCATAAATTTATATTTTCTACGAGATTAAGAATTAAAAGTTTTCTTCAAGATATTTCTGCGCATCAAGTGCAGCCATACAGCCCGATCCGGCAGAAGTAACAGCTTGACGATAAATTGAATCTGCTACGTCACCAGATGCAAAAACTCCTTCAATACTTGTTTGCGTAGCATTTCCATTCAATCCCGAATTAATTGTTATATAGCCATTTTTCATATCCAGCTGAGAATTAAAAATATCTGTATTTGGTTTATGACCAATGGCAATAAAAACTCCTTCTAATTTAATCTCTTTTCCTGAATCAAGAGATATTCCTGTAACTAAATTTCCATCTCCCAATACTTCTTTTAATTGAGAGTTCCATGAAATTTCTATTTTTCCTTCTTTTTCTTTTTCAAATATTCTATCTTGCAAGATTTGTTCTGCTCTCAATTTATCTCTTCTGTGTACAAGATGAACTTTAGAACAAATATTTGATAAGTATAAAGCTTCTTCGGCAGCTGTGTTTCCTCCCCCTATGACACAAACTTCTTTATCTTTGTAGAAGAAACCATCACACGTGGCACAGGCACTTACTCCTCGTCCCAAATATTTTTGTTCAGAATCTAGGCCTAAATATAAAGCCGATGCTCCTGTAGCAATGATAAGAGAATTAGCAAGATATTCATTATTACCTTTAAGTAAAAAAGGCTTAGATGACAAGGAAACTTCATCAATATGATCATTTATTATTTTCACTCCAAAAGTTTCTGCATGTGTTTTCATTCTTTCCATTAAGTCAGGACCCATTAATCCATGAGCATCACCAGGCCAGTTTTCTACTTCAGTAGTTGTTGTAAGTTGGCCTCCTATTTCTAGACCCGTTATCAGAACTGGATCAAGTCCTGCTCTAGCTGCATAAATTCCTGCACTATATCCAGCAGGTCCAGAACCAAGAATTATTAAATTTTTTGTATCTGTCATCGTTGTAGAAGTTATAATGACGACATTATACAAAGATAACGTGGCAGACAAACGAGTATCTTCATCATTTTCAAACCTCATTAACTCATTGAGTATTTCTTCTGCCGCCAAAAGAATAATCACGGACATTTCAATTTTGTTTCTTTTATTAATAGGAATAATTTTTCTTATCTCATTGTGGACTTATAATCCTTCAGATCAAAAAGAATTTGATACATTTTCCTCAGGTGATTTCACAAATAGTATAGGTTTAATTGGTGCTTATTTATCCTTTATAAGTTATTGGTTATTGGGAATCACTGCCTGGTTAATATTAATTCCATGTTTTTGGATGCCAATTAAATATCTTTTTAGTGAAAGAACAGAAAAGTCAGATTTTAAATTAAAAAAAATTATATTTTTTTTAATAGGTTTTATTCTCACTTCTTTTTCTTTATCAACATTAATTTCCATTCACTTAGATCCTTATAATAATTTTTATCCAGAAAGTTCATCTGGTTTCATAGGACTTTCCATTAAAAACTTTTTAATTCCTTATTTAGCGACAATTGGATCAACAATAGTGACCATCTTTCTTTTTTTAGTAAGCTTCACTCTAACAGTAAACTTATCTTGGAAGAATCTAATATCAAATTTTCAAGATGCATTAGTGAATCTTTCTTATCAACTTTCAAAAGTTTTAAAAGATGGTTTTGCTTTTTTTAAAAATAAAAATAAAGAAAGGTTGGATAAAAAAAATAGGCAATCTTTTTTGGATGAGCATAAAAAAAAGATGAACGAAATGCCTAAGACAGAAATTAAAAAAATAGTTAAAGAAGTTCCACAAGGAAAAAAAGTTCATTTAGAAAAACAAAAAGAACTATTTGACAAATCTCTTCCAGGAGAAATGCCAAAAATATCTTTATTGCAAGAAAAGATTTCTGAATCAAAAGAATTCACTTCTCAGCAAGCTTATGAGTTAGACATTCTTAAGAATGCGTTAATTACTAAACTTGCTGAATTTAAAATAACTGGACCAGAAAATGAGTATGCAGTAGTAAAGGAAACTATGCGTGGGCCTGTGGTAACCAGATTTGAAGTTGAATTACCCAAAGGAATTAAAGTTTCTCAAGTTTCTAGTTTAAATAAAGATTTAGCTAGATCCCTTGGTGTAGGTAGCTTAAGAATAGTTGAAGTAATACAAGGAAGAGAGACTATTGGAATAGAAATTCCAAATGCAGATCGAGAAGATGTTTTACTCGGTGAGGTTATTGCTTCTAAGGCATTTGAGGAATCTAAAAGTCCTATAACATTGGCCTATGGAAAAGACATCGAAGGAAAACCTATTTTAGAAGATTTAGCTAGCCTGCCTCATTTATTAATTGCAGGTACTACAGGTTCTGGTAAATCGGTTGCACTAAACTCAATGTTAATGAGTATCTTATATAAGGCTACTCCTCAAAACGTGAAATTGGTTTTAATTGATCCGAAAATGCTTGAATTATCTGTTTATGAAGATCTTCCTCATCTTTTAACGCCTGTTATAACTGATATGTCAGAAGCTGCTCACGGCTTAAGATGGTGCGTAAATGAAATGGAAAGAAGATATAAATTAATGGCAGCTCTATCAGTCAGAAATTTGAATGGTTTTAATACCAAAGTTTCTCTAGCAGCTAAAAATGGCACTCCTTTAAAAGATCCTCTTTGGAAACCTAAAGAAGGTGAAGAGGTTATTGAATCGGAAATTCCTTTGTTATCTGAGTTACCTCTTATTGTAATTGCCGTTGATGAGTTAGCAGATCTAATGATGGTAGTTGGAAAGAAAGTTGAACACTTAATTGCAAGGTTAGCGCAAAAAGCAAGGGCTGCGGGTATCCACATGCTGCTAGCAACACAAAGACCATCTGTTGACGTAATAACAGGACTTATAAAAGCGAATATTTCAGCAAGAATGGCGTTTAATGTTGCCTCGTCAATGGATTCAAGAGTTGTCTTAGATCAAGTAGGAGCAGAACAACTTCTGGGCAAGGGAGACATGCTTTATGTAGGCTCAGGCACTTCAATTCCTTTGAGGGTTCACGGCGCATATGTTGGTGAAGAAGAAATTTTACGTGTAGTAGAAGATTGGAAAAATAAAGAGGATGTTAATTATTTAGAAGAAGTAACTAAAGCACCAGAAACATTAGATATCACCTCTGGCGGAGAAGTAGATTCCGAAAAAGATGAATTTTACGATCAAGCCGTTGCCTTCGTTCTTGAAACAAGAAGAGCATCTATTTCTGCTGTACAAAGAAAATTCAGAATTGGTTACAACAGGGCTGCTAGATTAATAGAGGCAATGGAAGATGCTGGTTTGGTAAGCGAAATGAACTCCAATGGCAATAGAGAAGTCTTAGCACCAAACGCAAATGCTGAATAAGTTTTTCTTAATATTATCGTTCATCTCATTTAATGTTTTTACTTGTGCAGAGTTAAATAATCTTAATATTTATAGCAAAGATACTAAGACAATATCGTTAAAATATATTCAATCTTATGAAGGAATAAACAAATCCAATATCCAAGGACAAGTTTATTTTGAAAAACCAAATTTATTTAAAATAGAAACTATAAAACCTTCTAAAACCGAATTAATTGTAAATAACCAAGATGTTTACAGAACAGATTACGATCTCAACGAAACAATCAAATATAAACTTGCAAATATTGAATCACAGATTCCTGCTTTATTGTTATTGAAATCCAAGAAAAAAATTTGTAGTTTTTTAAATAATTCTAAGTCATCAGAATTTATTTCTGATTTAAATATCATTAGTGACAATGGGAGCTTAAAAATTATTTCATACAAAGATCAGTTTGGGACTGATACCCAAATAGACTTCATTAATATTAAATTAAATGATGAACTAGATAAGAAGATATTTAACTATAATAAGGAGACAATTCTCGTTATTCTCAACTGACATGCTGGATATTAATCTTTTAAGAAATAATCTCGAAGAAATAAAAAATAATCTTCAAAAAAAGGGTTTTGATTTTGACGAAAAGTCTTTTGAAAAACTTGATTCAGATAGAAAAAAACTACAAATAGATACCGAATCCCTTCAAGAAAAATCTAATTTACTCGCTAAGGAAATTGCTCAAGAAAAAAATCAGGCTTTAAAAGATCAAAGACTGAAAGAAGCAAAAAAAATATCAACTGATTTAAAAGAAGTTAAGACAAAACTTGATAGTACTCTGGAGGAATTGAATAACTTTTTATTGGAAATACCCAACGTTTTATCAGAAGACGTGCCTGTTGGTAAATCTGAAGAAAATAATCAAATTATTTATGAAAAAGGAGCCATTCCAGAATTTTCTTTCAAAATAAAAGACCATCAGGAATTAGGAGAGCTTTCTAATGGAATTAATTTTGAAGAATCGGTAACTATTGCAAAATCTAGATTTGTAGTACTAAGAAAAGAAATTGCAAAGTTGCATAGATCGTTAGTTCAATACATGTTGGATATTCATGTAGAAAACGGTTATGAAGAAATTTATGTCCCTTATCTTGTTAATAAAAATTCGTTAGTGGGAACTGGACAATTACCAAAATTTGAAGAAGATCTATTTAAAATTTCTAATGAGGAAATGTATTTAATCCCAACTGCTGAGGTGCCTGTTTCAAATATTTATAGAAATAAAATCCTAAATTCAGAGGAATTACCTATAAAATTCGTTGCTCATACTCCATGTTTTAGAAGTGAAGCCGGTAGTTATGGAAAAGATACAAAAGGAATAATTCGTCAACATCAATTTGACAAAGTTGAACTGGTTAAATTTGTTCATCCTGAAGATTCTGAAAATGAACTTGATAAACTAACTAATGATGCTGAAAGTATTTTGAATAACTTAAATTTACCTTACCGAAAAGTGATTTTGTGTAGTGGTGATACAGGTTTTGCATCATCTAAAACATTTGATTTAGAAGTCTGGTTTCCAAGCCAAAAAACATACCGAGAAATATCGTCCTGCTCAAACTTTAGAGATTTTCAGTGCAGGAGAATGAAAATTAGAATCAAGCAATCTAAAGAAAATATTTTTTGTCATACCATCAATGGTTCAGGTCTAGCAATTGGCAGAACACTAGCTGCTATTTTAGAGAATAATCAAACTGAGCATGGATCAGTCACTATTCCTGAGGTGTTAGTTGATTATATGGGTGGAACAAAAGAATTGAATCTGTCTAGATAAATATATTTTTCCTGATAAACTCTTTTGCCTTATGGAATTTTTAATTGATTATGGCTCTTTTTTATTAAAAACCATTTCTCTTATCATCATTATCTCTATACCTTTTCTGATTTTGTTCTCGTCAAAGGGAAAAGACGCTTCACCATCTGGTACATTAAAAATTACAAATTTATCCGATAAATTAGACAACATGGCTGGGGCCGTAAAGTCTTTAACCTTGAATAAAAGCGAAAGAAAAAAACTTCAAAAAGAAAAGAAAAAGAATTTAAAGGCTAAAAAAAATAAATCTATTCCAAAACCCGTTTTTGTTTTGAATTTTAATGGCGATATTGAAGCCTCAAGTGTTGAAAATCTTAAAGAAGAAATAACTGCAATATTGAAAAGCGAGACTAAGTGCCAAGAACTAGTTTTGAGATTAGAAAGTCCTGGCGGTACTGTCATTGGTTATGGCTTATGTGCTGCTCAACTTCAAAGGCTAAGAGATGCAGGTATTAAAGTTACTGCCTGTGTGGATAAAGTAGCTGCTTCAGGTGGCTATATGATGGCTTGCGTATGCAATAAAATAGTCTCATCTCCTTTTGCAATTATTGGATCCATTGGGGTAGTTGCAGCTATTCCAAATTTTCATAAAGTACTTAAAAAAAATAACGTTGATTACGAATTACATACAGCTGGTGAATATAAAAGAACAATCACAATGTTTGGAGAAACTACTCCAGCAGGAAGGAAAAAATTTAAAGAGCACTTGGAAGATATTCATGTTCTTTTCAAAGATCACATTAAGAAATTTAGACCTTCTTTGGATATAAAAAAAATAGCTACTGGTGAAACTTGGGAGGGTATTAAAGCTCTTGAGGTAGGTTTGGTTGATGAGATTTCGACAAGCGATGAGTATCTTTTAAATCTTTCAAAAAAACATGAAATTTTTGAAATTTCATTTATCACAAAACAAAATTTTCAAGATAAATTAAGTTTTTTCATTACAACAACTGCAACTAGATTGATATCATCTTTAGAAACTTTTTTCGATAAGAACAAATATCGATAATTTCTTTATTAATGGAAGACTTAATACTTCTGCTTGGCATTGAAAATGCTTCTCTCAGAGGATTTACATTTGGATTTGTTCATGTGCTGTTAGTAGTAATTGGCTATTACTCAGGTTGGAGCATAAATCGTTTTCTTAAAATAGTTTCAAATGGATATATCGCGGGAATTATTGGAGCTGCATTAGCACATGTTATTGCTGATTTAATTGCTGCTTTAATTGACCCAACAATTAGACCAATGACTTTTGGCATTGTTTTGGGAGGCATCATTCCATTACTATTTATTCCTCTATTGGATAAGTATTTGATAAAAAGTAAAAATCACATCATGGTCGGAGACCATGAAGATATTAGAAAAGATTTAGAGGACAGACATTTTTAAAAAATGTCATTCTTTTTTATTTTTTTAAAATGGCAAATATAATTATCAGAGATACAAGAGCTAAAAGACCATTCTCTCCAAATAGATTCATTACTTCTGAAAAGTTATTCAAAACATTTCCAAAAACTGGAGTTTCAGGCCCAAAAATTAGTCCTATCAGAAGAGATATTGCAATGAAAAGCCCTAGAACCTCTGTGGATTTATATAGGAATTTTCTTGTTTTTTTAAATTTAAATATATCCATATTTTCATAAATTGAGCCGAAGTAAAACTCCGGCTCAAAGCTAAAATTACTTAAGTAATTTATAAAGCAGTGCTGCAGCTAAAAGACCTACAATCCCTGCGTCACCCAATTGTTGGATAACTCCCAAAAGATTGCCAAGAACTCCGCCGAAGAACCAAGCATTGTTATCAAAAACAATACCGGCAACAACACCTAGACCGATTACACCAACTAAGATTCCAGTTAATCCAGAAACTAAGTCTCTAATCATATCGAACGCTTTATCCATAAGGTACCTCCCCATATATATGTGATTTAGCAATCTAATAGAACCACAGGGTAATTAGCCCTTCAATTTTTAAAATTTTTTAGCTACTATCTAAGACAATTTCTGTCAAATCTATCTTTGATAGCATTATTAAAATATAAAATAAAACAAGTAAAAAATGAAAATTCCCGAAAATCAAACAATACAAGAATTATTTGAATGGCGTTTCGAGAGAACTCCAAAAGCGATTGCACACAAGTTTCTTGATCGTGAGACTACTTATGAAGATTTGAATATTTATTCAAATCAAATAGCTAATGGTTTAATCACTTTAGGCTGCAAACCTGATTCAAGGATTGCTTATTATGGTAAAAATTCTGATTATTTCTTTGAGTTTTTAATTGGAACTTTAAAATCTAGCACTGTCGCAGTAGGTGTAAATTGGAGATTGGCTCCACCGGAAGTAAGTTATGTTCTCAATGATTCAAAAAGCGAAGTTTTGTTTGTCGGCGAAGAGTTTTATCCAATAATTGATCAAATTTTGGAAGATTTGCCTAATGTAAAAAAAGTAATTGCTGTTGATGGTAATCACGCTAAATATGAGGATTTTATATCTTGGAGAAACTCTCAAGATTCATTAAGTACCGGACTAAAGTCGTCGGACCAAGATGATATTCTTCAATTGTATACATCGGGAACCACAGGTCATCCTAAAGGTGTTCAGCTAACTAACAGAAATTTTGCTGCTGCCAATGAATCTATTGATGGAATTGTTCCCTTTGTAGAGGGGACAACAAATTTAGTTTGTATGCCTGGCTATCATGTTGCTGGAACAAACTGGGGAATTTGGGGATATATATTCGGTTGTAGAAACATAATCATTGCAGATATAGATCCTGGATTAATTTTAGAACTGATTGAGCAGGAAAAAATCAGATCTACGCTCTTTGTTCCTGCAGTTATCCTTTTTCTCATCAGTCATCCTGATGCTTTGACTACAGATTTTTCATCTTTAAATTTTGTTCTTTATGGTGCTTCACCCATTGCAGATGACACAATCTTAAAAGCTAAAGAAATCATGCAGTGTGATTTGTATCAAGTTTATGGATTGACAGAAACCACTGGTGCGATAACGATTATGATGCCTGAAGATCATGATCCGAAAAAAGGAAAACTAAGATCATGTGGAAAAGCCCTCAAAGGAGTTGAACTTAAAGTAGTAGATGAAAATGGTAATGACTTAAAAACAGGCGAAATTGGAGAAGTTATTTCTAAATCTGATCTTAATATGAAAGGATATTGGAATAAGCCAGACGCTACTAAAGAGTCGATTGTTGATGGATGGTTTTATTCTGGAGATGCAGGTTTTTTCGATGATGAAGGTTATTTATTCATTCACGACAGAGTGAAAGATATGATCGTTTCCGGCGGAGAGAATATTTATCCAGCGGAAGTGGAAAATGCTTTGATGAGTCACGAAGAGATTCTAGATGCAGCAGTTGTCGGTATTCCTGATGATAAATGGGGTGAGTCTGTTATAGCGTTCGTGGTTGTTGGAGAAAGTACAACCTTATCCGAAGATGAAATTATTAGTTACGTGAGAACTCAAATTGCTGCTTATAAATGTCCTAAATCTATTAAGTTTATCAATGAGCTTCCCCGAAATCCTTCGGGCAAAATTCTTAGACGAGAATTAAGAGATCCTTATTGGGAAGGCATAGATAGAAGGGTTTCTGGAAATTAAATTTTACTGCTAATGTCAATTTCTTTTATAGAAACAAAAGATCCGAAAGATTTTCCAGAATACAAGGAGTTATTTAGTCTTATAGAAAATTTTATGGGATATCTTCCTCATGCATTTTTATTGATGGCAGATAATCCTAATTTACTAAATGCATTTTCAGGATTATCTAACGAAATTTTTTCTTCTGATGAAATAGATAACCAAACCAAACAACTTATCGCTCTTGCGTCAAGCTTAAGCTCTGGATGTAAATATTGTCAGTCACATACTTCTCATGGCGCAGAAAGAGCAGGAGTGTCAGTAGATAAAATACTTTCTATTCTTGACTATCAAAATAGCGATCATTTTTCTAAGAAAGAGAAATGCGTTTTAGATTTGGCTTTTGCTTCAGGAAAAGTTCCTAATGAAGCAAAAAAAGAGCATTTTGATAAATTAAAAAAACACTTCACTCTCTCTCAAATAACGATAATTGTTTCAGTAATATCTTTATTTGGTTTCTTGAATCGATGGAATGATACTTTTGGAACTCAAATAGAGAATGTTCCAGGAGATTTTGTAAATAATGAGCTAATTCCAAAAGGGTGGGTTAAGTAAACTTATTACCTTATTTTTAATTATTATTATCAAAAAAAATAATTCATAATGGATTTTTTTATTAAATATTTTAAGGAGAGAAAATATGAAAGTTAAAATCTTATTAACTTTATTAATGACTAGCTTTTCTGTTAGTTCATTTACAGAAGTTGCTGAATGTTATAGCTGGAATGCTAATCCAGGCAAAAGCGCTCAATTTATGAATACTGTTCAAGAGGCTGCAGTAATACATAGTAAATTAGGAGCCAATATAGGTGTTTATGCTATGAATGTTGGTGGAATCGGGCAAGAAATTCAATATTGTATGAGATGGGATAACCTTTTGGACTGGGGCAAATCGAAAGACAAAATGGCTCAATCACAAGAGATGCAAGCTTTTTTTGCTAAAGCTTCCCAAAATCCTACAGGCACGCTAGTAGCTACTATCTCAGGAGCTAATCTAGACCAGTCTGCAAAAGCTGATTTATTCGATAAGCCAATGGCTTTTCAGGTGCAGGTATGGGAAGTCGCTCCGGGTAAGACTTTAGAAGTCATTGCTAATTTTCAAGAGGCAGAAAAAATAATCGAATCTCTTGGTTTGCAAGTTGAAATCTATCAGGAAACTGCTGGAGGTAATGGAAAAATGCATTACGTTGTTTCTGCAGACAACTGGACAAAGCTTTCAGAAGGTTTCGCTGCATTAGGTACAAGTGATAAATGGAATAAATTCGTTGCTTCTGTATCGCCAAATGTTGCAAAACTTATATCTACTCATAATGGGTCTTCTATGAATTAAAGTTTTTGGATTCTCTATTTGAATCCTCATCTTTATGTTCAGATAATCAAAGCCCTCTTAGGGGGGCTTTTGATTTTCTAATTTATAGAGATCTTGCGAATTTTTTAACTTGTTTCATATGGCTGTTAAATTCTCTTTCATTCATATTTGGCAAAATAGAAAAAAATCTTAGGTATTTTGTTTTCATACCGCCTAGCTGAAAGACAGTTTTTTTTAATCTTCTGTAAGGAATATTTTTAAAAAATGAAAAATTAAAGTAGCTAACCTTAGGACCACCATATGTTATTGACACAATACCTAACTTATTTTTCATAGCTCCGGGGATTGGAAATCCATAGTTTTTAAAAAATTTACTATTTGGTAGTATCGATTTGTAAGAAAAAAACCAAGTAGGGTGTAGAACCCAGTCAATCCAGTTTTCAACTATTACATTCATCCTTAAGTTGTGACATGCACCCATAAGAAACATTGCGTCCGCAGCTTCAAGTCTTTTTCTGTAGTCAATTACAAGTTTTGGTGGTGGGTTGATGTCGCTTCTATAAAAAGGTAATTGTTCTTTTTCGTCATATAAATTTATCAAATCTATTTTATGACCTAATTTTTCTGCTTCTAAAATGAAGTTATCTCTCACCGCAGCATTAAATGAATTTTTCGTATCAAAGTGACCAAAAATTAAACAAATTTTCATTACTAACTCATAAGATTAAATAAAAATAAAACGTATTAAATAGTAACTTATTCTTCTTTTACTAAGCTAATATTCGTTAGGATTCTTTAAAGATTTAGTAAAAATTAATTTGTAAAATTTCCATATGGAAATTCCAAAATTACCGGCTCCATTAGCGACTTTTCTTTTAAGAATACCTTTGTCTATTATGTTTTTTCAACAAGGATTAAGTAAGTTTCCTGTCACTGAAGCTAATGCAGAGGTATTTGGTTTACCTTTTATTGTTTGGTGGTTTGTTGCATATGGAGAAGTGGGATCTGCTATAGGTCTCATTGTTGGTGGAATAGTGGGAATTCTATTTACATCGGGCATCATAAGTGAGTTGGCGGACTTATTGACAAGATTTAGTGGCATCACGATGACTTGCGTAGTTACAGGCATAATCTGGCTGATGATGCCAACAAGTTTAATTGATGTAATTACTAGAGATTACCTGCATGTTAGTTTGTATGTAGGAGGTTTATATTTTGCCTTGAGAGGAAATTCAAAATATGGCTTCTAAATATCTAAGCATTGCATAATACAATGAAAAAAATTTTCCTAATCTTTTTATCATTACCAATTTACTTATATTCTGATTGTGTTGAATCGAATAATCCAAAAAAAATAGTTATTGCTGGAGGATCAATCACAGAGATTATTTATGATTTAAATGAAGAAGAAAAAATCTTAGCTGTTGATATAACATCTAATTACCCTCTTAAAGCAAAAAAATTACCCTCAGTGGGTTATGTGAGGGCACTTTCTACAGAAGGCTTGTTATCTTTAAATCCATCACTTGTATTAGGAGAAGAAGATATGGGGCCACCATTGGTGCTAAGTCAATTAGAAATAGTGGGGGTTGACGTTAGAATAATCGAAGATGATTTCTCTTCTTCGGGAATTATTGCAAAAGTTTCATGTATTTCTAAAATAATAAACGCAAAAAAGAAAAATACCGATGCTCTAATTCAAAGATTGGTAACTAATAAAAAATTCTTAGATCAAAATAGTAAAAAAAATAGAAGAAAAAAATCTATCTTATTAATTTTGAGCTTCCAAGGAACTTCACCTATAGTCGCTGGTCATTCTACTTCTGGTCATGGTTTCATTAATCTTTTAGGTGCTAAAAATACAATGCAAAGTGTTGAAGGATGGAAACCGATAAGCACCGAATCAATTTTGAAAGAGGATCCAGATTACATAATCATTACTTCAAGAGGAATGACTTCTTTTAAAAGTATGGATTCTTTATCAAATCATCCTGCCTTAAAATATACTAGTGCAGCTCTTAACAAAAATATATTTTCTTTAGATGGAATGTCAATGTTAGGTTTTGGACCTAGAACTTTAGAGACTGCTATTGAAGTTAGCAAAAAAATTTACGGTGAGTAATTGAATTTTATATTTTCTTATTTCTTTTTTTTAAAGTTTATAAATAGATTTCAAGGAGTAATACTTTCTTCTTTGATAGTTTTAACTTTATGTTTTTTTCTTGTTTCCATTTCGAACGGTAGTTTTAGTTTTTCTTTAATAAGTTTATTTAGTTTAGAAGAGTCACTTAATAAAGTTGTCCTTTATGAGATTAGAATACCCAGAGTTTTACTAGCAGGTTTTGTTGGAGCAAGTTTGGGATTATCCGGAGCATCTCTTCAAGGATTATTTCGTAATCCTCTTGCCGATCCTGGGCTAATAGGTGTTTCTGCAGGCGCTGCATTAGGAGCAGCATTACTTATAGTTTTAGGATCGAGCTTAATTCCTGAATTTATATTTAATACTTTTGCTCTTCCAATTGCCGCAGTTTCTGGTGCAGCAGTTGTTATAACAATGCTTTATTTTTTTACTAGAGGCTTCGGTTACCAAGGTATCACTTATATGCTTTTGATTGGTATTGCTGTAAATGCCCTTGCTTCAGTTGGTATTGGAGTATTGACTTTTATTAGTTCGGATTCAGAACTTAGAGGTTTAACCTTTTGGACTATGGGAAGTTTCGGAGGAGCGTCGTGGCAAATTATTCTTCCCGCTTTATTCATCATAAGCTGTTCTATTTTGTGGATGATTCCTGCAGCAAGAAAGTTAGATTTACTTCAACTAGGTGAGCCTGAAGCATATAGGCTAGGTATAGACGTACAAAGATTGAAGTTTAAAGTGATCATTTCTTCTGCTATTACTGTAGGAATTAGCGTTTCACTGTCTGGAATGATTGGCTTTGTAGGCTTGGTTGTTCCTCATTTAGCAAGATTAATGGGCGGGGTAAATCATAGCTACTTACTGCCCACATCGGCATTTTTAGGAGCTTCGCTGATGATGATAGCTGACTTATTATCAAGATTATTAATTTCTCCTGCAGAAGTTCCAGTTGGATTAATCACAAGTGCTCTAGGCGCTCCCTTCTTTTTATGGCTTATTTATAGGTCAAGACAGATATGACAATTGAAGTTTCATCAGTCTCATATTTAAAAAATAAAAAGCTTATTCTCGATGAAATTTCTTTTGAAATTGAATCGGGAGAAATTCTTTGCATCCTAGGTCCAAATGGGTCAGGAAAATCTACACTACTTAACTTAATTTCGGGAAATTTGTCTCCAACAAAAGGTGATATTTACATAGAAGGGCAAAATATTAAAAATATCTCTATAGAGGAAAGAGCATTTATAAGAAGTGTCATGTCACAGTCTCAAGCCATTGTTTTTGACTTTACCGTAAGAGAAATTGTTGAAATGGGATGGCTTCAAAGAGGATTGATAAATTTTTCTCAAAATTTTGAACAGGCTTTTTCTAAAGCTGTAAATGAAGCTGCAATTGAGGATTTGGTTGATAAGAAATTTAATATTCTTTCTGGAGGAGAACAAAGAAGAGTACATTTCGCTAGAACATTACTACAGTCATGGAGACCGTCTAATTCTGTTGAACCAAAATATCTTTTACTTGACGAACCAACAGCAAATCTAGACATAAAACATGAACAAAGATTAATGAAAATTGTAAAGAAAAAAGCTGAAGATGGGATTGGGGTCATTGTAATTTTACATGATATAAATCTAGCCGCTAAATACTCGGATAAAATTTTAATACTGGATTCGGGAATAATGAAAAACTTTGGGAAAACTTTTGATGTTTTAAATAAAGAAATTTTAGAAGAAGTCTATGATTTGCCAATTGAAATAAGTGACAATCCATTCAAAATAATCTACTAAATCATATATTTATCTTGGAATTATAAAAAGTTAATGAGGAAGCAAAATGAAAAAAATTTTTACTGAAAGCAAAACATTTTATGGGTTTCAAGATAAAGAAGTAGAAGACGAAACATTAGTTGACTTATACGAAATGGTTAAAAACAATGCAACATCATTTAATTGCCAACCCTTGAGAATAATTTTTATAAAATCCATCAACGCAAAAAAAAGACTTAATCCTTATATGCTTGAGAATAATAAGAAAAAAACTTTTGATGCTCCTGTTACCGCAATTTTGGCTATGGATTTGTCTTTCTATGAAGATTTACCTAAGAATTTCTCTTCCATGGACGTAAGTTTTTTATTTAAAGGAAATCCTGAATTTACCCACCTAACAGCTTTTAGAAACTCCTCTCTGCAGGGAGGTTATTTTATAAAAGCTGCACATTGTTTGGGTTTAGGTACTGGACCAATGAGCGGTTTTGACAATGAAGGAGTTGATAGAGAATTCTTTGCAAACACAGATTGGAAGACAAACTTCATATGTAATATAGGTTATGGAGATGAGACCCAGACAAAACCGAGAGAGCGAAGATATTCTTTTGATGAAATAGCAAAGATTTTATAAAAATTATTTCCTATTTCAATCTAAATAAAGAAAAAATATCTGGGCAAAGCAAAAATCTAAAAAAAATTGATAGAATAACTTCTATAAATTTTAAAATTGAATAGATAATATTTTTAGGAGAAATAAATGGGTAATGCTTATATTGTTGGTGCTGTTAGAACGCCAGGTGGAAAAAAAGATGGAAAATTAAAAAACTGGCATCCTTCAGATTTAGGCGCTTTAGTTTTAGATGAGCTAGTAGAGAGAACAGGGTCGAAAGGAGAAATGATTGATGATGTTATTTTTGGATGTGTAAGTCAATCAGGAGCTCAGGCAGGAAATATTGCCAGAAATGCAGTTCTGAGCTCAAAACTTCCAGAATCCGTTCCCGGCACATCTGTCGATAGACAATGTGGCTCATCGCAACAAGCAATTCACTTTGCAGCACAAGCCGTAATGTCTGAAACACAAGATATTGTTATTGCCGGAGGCGTTGAAGTAATGAGTCAGGTACCTATTGGGTCGAATATTATCGACAGTTTTAAAGAAGGGCATGGTCAACCATTCAATGGGAAAGGAATGACTGAAAGATATCCAGGAGTTCAATTCAGTCAATTCGCTGGAGCAGAAATGATGGCAAAGAAATGGAATTTCTCTCGAAGAGATCTAGATTCATTTGCTTATGAAAGTCACAGAAAAGCAATTGCTGCTACTGAATCAGGTTTCTTTGATAGAGAAATTGTTCCAGTTGAGGGTGATTTACCTTCTGGAGAAAAAGAAATGGTATCAGTAGATGAAGGCATCCGTTTTGATGCCTCTTTAGAAAGTTTATCAGGTTTAAAAACACTATCTGAAGATGGTGTATTAACAGCAGGTAGCTCAAGTCAAATTTGTGATGGTGCAGCAGCTATCATGATAGTAAATGATGCCGGATTAAAAAAATTAAATATTAAACCTAGAGCAAAAATAGTTTCTTTAGCGTTAGCAGGAGATGATCCTGTCATAATGCTTACTGGACCGATCCCTGCTTCTAAAACAGTTTTAGATAAAGCGAATTTATCAATCAAAGACATCGATATTTACGAAGTCAACGAAGCTTTCGCCCCTGTCCCATTAGCTTGGGCTCATGAATTAAAAGCAGATAAAGAAAAACTTAATGTAAACGGTGGGGCCATGGCACTTGGGCATCCGCTAGGAGGCACAGGAGCTAAGTTAATGACTACTTTACTTCACGAACTAGAAAGAAGAGAGGGAAAATATGGCCTTCAAGCAATCTGTGAAGGAGGCGGAACTGCTAATGCAATGATCATTGAAAGATTGAGTTAAATTTCAAAAGTTTTCGAAATTTTTTGCATAAGTTAATTTCTTGGTCGTTCGTTCTAACACTTTGTAAAATATTTTGACTGTTTTTTGGTAACAAATTTTTTAATATTTCTAAGAATGTTCTGAAACACTTTTATGCACGGAGGGGTGGCAGAGCTTGGTTGAATGCACCGGTCTTGAAAACCGGCAGGTCAGCAATGGCCTCGTGGGTTCGAATCCCACCCCCTCCGCCAAAAAAAAATACAAAAAATTTTTTCATAATCTCAAGAGATAAGAGATTTTTTTCTTATGAAAACATAGTCTAAAAACAGTGATTTTGGCTATTGCAAATAAGCCTGAATTACATAAAATAATTTTTAAGCTTTAGTGAAAGATTTACTAACTCGAGACGGTAAAAGGGAAGCTAAAGAATAGAAGGAGAAGGGTGAGAAGACGTAAGAAATTACGCCACCTGCAGGGAGAAGGGTTTTTCGCCTGTGCTAGTCAACCCACTAGACCCCTTTAACTTCGGTAAAAAACACCACTTCGTTGGTGTTTTTTTTTATACTAATCAAATGTCTTCTGTTTTAACTGGTATTACAACTAACGGTCCGCCTCATTTAGGAAACTATGTTGGAGCTATGCGCCCAGCTATAGAATTGTCAAAAAAATCAAAATCGTTCATTTTTTTAGCTGATTATCATTCCTTGATAAAGCAACAGGATCCTGAACTAACACATCAATCTACTCTTTCGATAGCGGCTGCATGGATTGCATGTGGTCTAGACCTAGAAAATACAATTTTCTACAGACAATCTAGCATTCCACAAATTATGGAATTAAATTGGATACTTACTTCTATAACACCCAAGGGATTGATGAATAGAGCTCATGCTTACAAAGCAATACAAGATGCAACAAATGGAAAAGATAAAGATAAAAACGTACAAATGGGTTTGTTCAATTACCCAATTTTGATGTCATCCGATATTTTGATGTTTAATGCAGATTTAATTCCGGTGGGTAGTGATCAAAAACAGCATATCGAAATGACTCGAGACATTGCTAATAAATTTAATTTAACTTACGGATCTTTCTTTAATTTACCTGAGCCATTAATTGACAAAACAACCTCATATCTTCCAGGTTTAGATGGCAACAAGATGTCAAAAAGTTATTCAAATTATATTGACCTTTTTGCAGATGAAAAAAAACTTAAAAAACAAATAAATCAAATTAAAACTGACTCTTTAGAACCAGGAGAAAAAAAATCGCAAGACTCCATTTTGTATAAATATTTTAAGTGTTTTGTTGGTAATAATGAGATCAAAAAGATTGATGACTATTTTAATGAAGGAATGGGCTGGGGAGATTTAAAAAAAATACTCTTTGAATTAATTAATACAGAATTAACTCCATCAAGAGAAAAGTATTTCGATTTAATTAACAATCCAAAAAAGGTGGAAAAGATTTTATTGGAAGGAGAATCTAAAGCTTTTGAGATTGCTTCCAAAAATCTTAGGAATATAAGATCTTTGGTAGGTATTAAAACTTTATGACAAATAAAAAAAATATTATTACCTTTCCAGATAATTTGAATGTAAAGCTTTCTGGCATTGATACCATGCGCTTGCATGAACATGGTCAGGCAATTTTTGTTCATTTAACTTTTGATGAAAAACTAAACTCCATACATAGTTCATTTCTTATCAAGCATATTTTAGAGAAAGGAATGCTTGATTTTCAATTAACTGATTTCATGTTCAATAGAGCAAAAGGTTTTCATGGACCTTTCAAAAGCAAGCTTATTAAAGATACAGACTTTAACAAAATTGATGAACATAATTTCTTTGAATCAATTAATAGGATTATTTCACAGGAGAGGAAAGATACGCCAAACATTGCAGATGATCGTAAAAATACTTTTATGGAGAAAATAGAATTAATGACTAAAAAAGAAACAGATTTTTATATTTTAAGAAAAGAATTATTAAACGAACCCAAAAAATTTGAACATGAGTGGAGTCACGCATTAACGGAATACCATGAATTTCTCATACTTAACTATTCATCTAATAATATTTTTTGTCTCTTTCTAGCGTATGACTAAAAAAAATAAGACCCCCAGTTCAATATGGGTTTTATCTGCAGCGTTGGCATGTATTGGGGCAGGACAATCCACAATATTTATTTTAGTTCCTCAAGAAATAAGATCTTTGGGCTTTAATGAATTTCAAGTTGGTTTAATATTTTCTATCTCGGCCTTGGCTTGGATTTTTTTTAGTCCATTTTGGGGAAGATTAAGTGATCGTGTTGGAAGAAGTAAGGTGTTTATGCTTGGAATCATTGGATTTGCTATTTCCTTGTTTCTTTTTGCAGCGATCATAAAATTTGCCCAACTTCACCCAATTTCGTTCTCTTTTTTATTTGTATTACTAATTGGTGCAAGACTCATTAACGGTCTTCTAGGAAGTGCAGTTAGACCTTCAGCAGGGGGAAGGATTGCGGATATTACAGATACAACAAATAGGACATCCGGATTTGCAAGATTAGATGCGGGCTGGCAATTTGGTGTGGTTTTAGGGCCAGTGGCAGTGGGATTTATCATGTTGTTATCTGGAAATAATATATTGATGCCTTTTATCTTTTTAAGTTTATTAGGCCTTTTGATAGGATTTTTAAATTTTAAGTTGCTAAAAAAAGATGATTCTTTATTTTTGAATAATGAAGAAATATCTCCTCTAAAGTTTACTGATAGAAGAGTTTTTCCTTCCTTAGTAATTGCTGCATTTTTAGGGATATCAAATGCTTGCATTGTTCTAACGTCATCGCTTTTTGTAAATGATGTAATTTTGAAATCAACTGAAGATTTGTATTTTTTTGTTTCAATCGGCTTTGCAATAGTCGCCTTTTCGGGATTAATCACACAACTTTTTATCGTAGATAAGTATTCGTTAAATCCAAAAGGTTTGGTTTTTATCGGATTATTTTTAATGTCATCAGTCTTTTATCTTTTATCAAATGTAAATCAAATATTTTCTTTTTATATATTATTAGCTATTTATGGTTTTGGAGGAGGGCTTGCTAGACCAGGAAACGTTTCTATTCTTTCCTTATCAATTAATAAAAATGAACAGGGTTCTGCATCAGGTCTTATGGGTACTGTTTTTCCATTGGGGCACTTACTTACACCATTTTCAATAATGCCCCTTTATATGCTTGACCCAAGTTATCCATACTTATTAATTTCAATTATGGGGTTATTTCTAGTCTTATATATGTTCTATAATCAAAGAGTATTTTTTAATTTTATAAAAACAGAGGTCAGAGAAGATGTTTAGTAAAGACGCATTAAAAGGACAGAGAATTCTTGTAACTGGTGGAGGTTCTGGATTGGGAAAAGAAATGTCTAGGCATTTTTTAAAACATGGATCAGAAGTGATTATCTGCGGAAGAAGAGAATCAGTTTTAGAGGATACGGTAAAAGAATTAACTGATGAAACTGGGGGGGATATTTCTTGTTTTGCCCTAGATATAAGAGACTCTCTTGCAATTGAATCATCTGTAGAGGAACTATTTGCTGAGAAACCTTTAACAGGCTTAATTAATAATGCTGCTGGTAACTTTATAAGTAGAACAAAAGATTTATCTCCAAATGGATTCAATGCGATCGCAAGTATTGTTTTTCACGGAACTTTCTATATTACAAATGCAGTTGGAAAAAGATGGATTGAAAATAAACAAAAAGGAAGTATTGTTTCAATTCTTGCTACTTGGGTATGGACTGGTTCTCCATTTGTAATACCATCGGCAATGTCTAAATCGGGGATAAACGCCATGACAAAGTCTTTAGCAGTGGAATGGGGTCAATATGGAATCAGATTGAATGCAATTGCCCCTGGTCCTTTTCCTACAGAGGGAGCTTGGTCAAGATTAATGCCCCAAACCGGAGATAGTAAAAAAGATGAAAAAGTTACGGGACAGTATATGAATATTCCTCTGCAGAGAGCTGGAGAAATGGAAGAACTTGGTAATCTTGCTACGTTTTTAATGGCTGATGGTTGTGAATACCTAACAGGACAGACTATAGCAATTGACGGAGCTCAATATTTATCTTCTTCTGGAACTTTTGCTAATCTGAATAGCCTTTCAGATGAAGATTGGGATAACATTAGAAATACAATTAAAAAATCTAACGAGAAAGATAAAAAACAAAGATCAGTTTAATTAAAAAGGGAGAAAATATTATGAGTACAGAAACATTACAAGAAATGGAAAGTGTTCTGAAGCTGCAAAAAAAGCTTCATATTGAAGAAGGTCCTGCAAGCATAGAACTTAGAAAAGATCGATTAAATCGTTGCATTCAGATGATCAAAGAATACAGCGATGAGATAATTGATGCTCTTCAAAAAGATTTCGGTAACAGAGATCCAAAATCAAGTTTTTTAACGGAAATAGCGTCAACCATAGGTGTTTTAGAACATGCTATAAAAAATGTAGATAAGTGGACAAAGGATGAAAAAAGACCATCAAATGTTGATAGACCATTTTTTATTAGAATGTTAATGAGTTTTTTGGGTTCAAAATCTTATATTAAGTATCAACCCTTGGGCACAGTTGGCGTAATAAGTCCTTGGAACTTTCCAGTTAATTTAATTTTGGCTCCTTTGGGAGGAATCTTTGCTGCTGGAAACAGAGCCATGATTAAACCTTCTGAGTTGACTCCAGCAACAAGCGATGTCACCAAAAAAATGTTCGAAGCTTATTTTGATAAATCTGAGGCTGCTGTATTTACTGGAGATGCTGAAGTCGGTGCTGCTTTTAGTGCTCTTCCATTTGATCACTTGCTTTTCACCGGCGGAACACAAATAGGTAAAAAAGTCATGAAAGCTGCTTCCGATAACCTAGTTCCAGTAACTTTAGAACTTGGCGGTAAATCTCCAGTTATTGTTGATGAAAATGCAGATTTATCAGAAGTTGCCAAGAAAGTTATGCGAGGAAAAACTATGAATGCTGGACAAATTTGTTTAGCTCCTGATTATTTGATGCTGCCTAAAGGTAAAAGTGAAGAATTTGCAAAGGCTTCAAATGAAGCAGTAAGCGAAATGTTTGCAGACCTAAAGTATAACGAAGACTATACCTCAGTAATTAATGAAAGGCATTATGAAAGAATCAATGAACTGGTTTCAGATGCAAAAGATAAAGGGGCAGAAGTCATCCAAATAAATCCTGCAGATGAAGATTTTGAACAACAGGAGCTGCATAAAATTCCTCCTACATTGGTTTTAAATCCGACTGAGGAAATGAAAATTATGCAGGAAGAAATTTTCGGCCCGGTATTACCTGTCAAAGAATATGAAGACTTTGACGAGACAGTAAATTACGTCAACTCCAAAGATAGACCTTTAGGACTTTACCTTTTTAGTAAGGATAAAAATAAGGAAAAGAAAGTTCTTAATAATACTACTTCCGGTGGAGTTACTTTAAATGATGTTATCTGGCACATTGGGCAAGAAGAGCTTCCTTTTGGAGGAGTTGGTCCCAGCGGAACAGGTTCATATCATGGTCACGATGGGTTTAAAGAATTCAGTCATGCCAAAGCAGTTTATAAACAATTTTCAGCAGATCTTATGGCTCAAATGATGCCTCCTTATAAAGGCAAAATGTTTGAATCCATGAAGAATCAAATTAAAAAATAGTTTTGAAACTTAAAAAATGTCTCAAAACTATACGTCTTTTTATATAGCTTTGAGATATTTGAAAGGGAGAAAGTCTGGCTTTCTCTCTTTCATCTCTGCACTTGCATTTATTTCTACATCGCTCGGTGTTGCAGTATTAATTATTGTTTCATCTGTCATGAATGGCTTTGAGCAAGAACTAAAAGACAGAGTTTTAAATGTTATTCCACATGCTTCTATTTATGGCTTAAATCCAATAGATGATTGGAAGAGTGTAGAAATTAATTTAAGAGACGATATCAATATAAGAGGTATCTCTCCTTATATTGAAACTGAGGCCCTTATAAAAAGTAAATCTGCTGTTGCTGGAGTATTGGTTAATGGTGTTATTGCTTCTAAAGACAAATCCGTTTCAGTCATTCATGAATTTATGCAGACTGGAAATTTTGAAAAAATTCAAACAGATAACAATATTGTAATAGGAAGACTGCTTGCAAGAAAATTAAATGTCGATGTAGGCGACAAAATTTCTTTAATGCTACCTGATACTAGCTCATCATTTGCCGGATATTTTCCTAGATCAAAAGTTTTTAACATTTCCGGTATTTTCAATATAGGTTCTAAAGATATCGATGAGACTTTAGCTTACATTTCTCTTGAAAATGCATCCATTCTTACTGGTTTAAAAAATCAAGTACATGGGTTTCGATTGAAGTTTGATGATTTATTTGAAGCTCCTTATTTGGTTTGGCAATCATTGATATTTGCAGAAAAAAATTCAAAAGTCTTACTTAATGCGGAAGATTGGTCTTATACATACGGTCCTTTGTTTGAAGCAATCATGATGGAAAAGAGTTTGGTCTTTTTATTACTGACATTAATAATTGTCGTTGCAGCATTCAATATAGTTTCTATGCTCATGACGATGATTAACGAAAAAAGAGGGGCAATTGCCATTCTTCAAACTATGGGTATGGGCAGTAATGAAATTTTTAAAATATTTTTATATTTAGGTGCTTTGATTGCTTTCATTGGAACGTTTTTAGGTTTGATATTTGGATTAACTATTACTTTTCTAATTGGATCTTCAATTTTTGAGGCTCAACTTTCTTCATTGATGGAATACTTTGGTACTTATTTTATATCTTACTTTCCATATGATATCCGTCTAAATACAGTTTTGATAATCACGGCAGTAAGTTTACTTATTACAATACTTTCAGTAATTTTCCCAGCTAGAACTGCTAGTAAGCTCCATCCAATTGAAATTTTAAGAAATGAATAATTTATTGGAAGCAAAAAGTTTATCCAAATTTTTTAAAGAGGGTAATGAAGAAATTAAAGCTGTAAACAATATAGATTTTTCTATTCAAGAAAATGAAAAAATAGTAATTTATGGAAGATCAGGTTCTGGAAAGTCCACGTTACTTAATTTACTGAGTGGTTTGGATACTTTTTCTGATGGTGAAATTTCTTATAAAAATTATAAGTACGATAATCAACATAAACAGCTAACCCAATTGAGGAAAGAGAGTATGGGTTTTGTATATCAATTTCACCACTTACTGAAAGAATTTACTTCCATTGAAAATGTTGCATTAGGATCAATGATCTTAGGAGAGAATAAAAAAAGATCTTTGGAAAAAGCTTCTGATATTCTTGATAAATTTGGTTTGTCTGAAAGATTAAATCATTTTCCCAGCCAGCTGTCGGGAGGAGAAAAGCAAAGAGTTGCAATGGCGAGAGCTCTAATCAACAAACCTGATCTTATCTTTTTAGATGAACCAACTGGAAACTTAGACAAAGATACCTCCAAAGAAGTAATAAGTTATTTAAATCAATTAGCCGATGAGTTCAAATCTTCAATAATAGTTGCTACTCATGATCCTGAGTTTAGAAATTTTAGCGATAAAATTCTTACCATGGATTCGGGCGTTTTCGTTTAAAATAAGCTTTCAATGAAAATGAGCCCCTATTCAAGGATTCTAGCTTATGTCCTTCCAAATTTAGGATTCTTTGTTTTAAGTTCCTTGGGTTACTTTCTTTTTGCTATATCTCAAGTTGGAATTGCTGACTGGTTTAGACAAATTGTTGATTATATCTCTAAGCCCGATTCATCTTTAAATCTCTATCTGCCAATCCTTTTATTTATTTTGGCATTTGGTAGAGGTGTAGGTTATTTTGTTGGAAATTTTTTTATGGCACTTGTCTCAACTAGATTAGTTTTTGATTTAAGAAAAGATTTGTTTAAGTCTTTAATTTATCTGCCATCTAGTTTTTATGATTCTAATAATAGCGGTCATCTACTTTCTAGAATTACCTTTAACGTTGCACAAATTAACGAAGCGGGTACAGCCGCAATAACAATTTTAGTAAGAGAAGGCCTTATCGTTTTGGGATTACTTGGTTATTTAATTTATCTTAATTGGCAACTTACGGCTTTATTATTTCTTGCATCGCCATTTATTCTTTTAGTTGTCTCCGTCGCAGGCAAGAGAATGAAAAGAGTAAGTACAAGAATTCAAAACTCTATGGGGGATGTTACTCAAGTAAGTTCCGAATCAATTAATGCCAACAAGGAAGTTAAAATATTTGGTCAACAAAAAAGTGAAATCGATAAATTTAACTCAGTAAATTCAAATAATAAGATCCAGAATTTAAAATTAGAAACAACAAATTCACTACAATCTCCGATAATTCAAATATTTTTAGCTATAGCATTGGCAATTATTACTTGGGTTGCATTGGATTCTTCTTTTTTTGAAAGAATGTCTCCTGGAACATTTATTGCTTTTTTTGGTGCAGCGGCAATGTTACCAAGACCGATCAGACAGCTCTCAATGACAAATTCAATGATTCAAAAGGGTCTCGCAGCTGCAGAGGTAATTTTCAATCAAATGGATGTAAAACCCGAAATAGATGACGGCACTAAAGAAATATCCGAAGTTAAGGGAGATATTTCTTTTGAAAATGTTAACTTTTCCTATGGTGACAACGAAAAGATTCTTGACGATGTTTCTTTTGCAATCTCAAAAGGGAATACCTTAGCTATTGTTGGTCAATCAGGTTCAGGAAAAAGTACAATCGTGAATCTTATACCTAGATTTTACGAAATTTTAGAAGGACGAATTGAAATAGATGGTTGCAATATAAAGGAAATAAAACTTGATAATCTTAGGGCTTTAATTTCAACAGTGAGTCAAAATACCGTCTTATTTAATGATTCGATTAAGAATAATATTAGCTATGCCAAACCGACGGCGTCTGATGAAGAAATTTTTGAAGCAGCAAGAAATGCAAATGCACATCAGTTTATAGAGAGCCTGCCAAATGGGTATGAAACGGTTGTGGGTGATGATGGAACTCTGCTTTCTGGTGGCCAAAAACAAAGGATTGCAATTGCTAGAGCTTTATTAAAAGATGCGCCGATTATCATTTTAGATGAAGCAACTTCAGCATTGGATTCAGAATCAGAAAATCAAATTCAACAAGCAATAGATAACTTGAAAATTGGTAAGACTACTATCGTTATCGCTCACAGGCTTTCTACTGTGGAGAATGCTGAAAAAATTATTGTTTTAAAGGATGGTAAAATTGTAGAAAGCGGTACTCATAATGATTTAATGAGCTTAGAAAAAGCTTATTTTGAACTTTATAGGAATCAATTTAAAGACGAAGTTGAGCCAGTTAAGAAAAAACTTCCTGTTCTAAAATCTCAATTTGCTTTATCAGAACAAAAGACTAGCAACTTTATCGAAGAAGCCTGGTACGAAAATAAAAATTGGATAAAAATCCTGTTGCCATTATCTTGGATTTATAGGTTTTTATTTAAATTTCTTCGAAAAAGAGACTTAGCTTCATCATGGAAGCCTGATTTTAAGACAATTGTGATTGGGAATCTTACAGTTGGAGGCACAGGAAAAACTCCTTTAGTTATTTGGCTTGCCAATGAACTAAAAAAAGAAGGTTTGTACCCTGGTATTGTTTCAAGAGGGTATAAGAGTACAGCTAATAACAATCCAGTATTAATTACTCAATCATCAAATCCTAGTGATGTGGGAGATGAGCCATTGATCATCTTTAATAATACGAATTGTCCAGTGGTGGTAGGAACCAATAGAGTGAGAGCTGCAAAGTATTTAATACAAAACAGACAATGCAACGTTTTAATAAGCGATGATGGTCTTCAACACTTTAAACTAGGAAGAGACATAGAAATTGCCATGATTGATGGAATGAGGAAATTTGGTAATAATCTTTTGCTTCCTGCCGGTCCCCTAAGAGAACCAATTAAAAAGTTAGATCAGGTCGATTTTGTTATTAATACCAATACTTTTTATTCGAAGGAGGCTGAATCCAAAGGTAATAATTTTTTGATGACCTACAAACCTATATCTTGGGTTAACTTAGTTACTCAAGAGTCAATTGATGTAAATGATTGGAGCAAGGATAGAATTGTTTATGGGATTGCTGGTATTGGAAATCCCAGTAGTTTCTTTTCTCTTTTGAGAAGTCTTGATTTTCAAGTAGTTGAAAAAGTATTTCCTGATCATCATGAATTCATAGATACAGATTTCTTTGAGATGAATGATTTGCCCATCGTAATGACAGAAAAGGATGCGATTAAATGTAAGTTTTTAAAAAATCCTAATTGTTGGTATTTGAAAATTGAACCTGTCATTAATGAAGATTTTAAAACTGATTTGTTTAAAAAAATAATTTGAAAAAAATTGTCATAATTCCTGCAAGAATTCAATCTGAAAGATTGCCTGAGAAGCCCTTGAGGTTGATATTGGACAAGCCGATGATTAAATGGACTTTTGGAGCTGGATTGCAAACATCAGCAGATATAGTTCAAGTAGCTACAGATTCAAAGAAAATTTATGACTTATTTTCAAAGGATAATGTAGTAATGACTTCTTCGAGTCATCTTTCTGGCACTGATAGAGTGAATGAAGCTGTTTCAAAGATTGGCTTGAGAAACAATGATGTAATCATTAATGTTCAAGGCGACGAACCTTTTATTAATCCAAATGATATAAATAATCTTTTTGATTTGGTTTCCAAAGATAAAATTGAGATGGCAACGCTTTACAGCGAACTTAAATCTTCAGAAGAATTAGAAGATTTAAATAAAGTAAAGATATTAGTTAATAATGGAATTGCAACAAATTTTTATAGAAAAACATCCCTTGAGAATAATATATTCATTCACCAAGGAGTTTATGCATTCAAATATATGACTTTAAAAAGGTTTGTATCTTGGAAGCCTAGCGATAATGAAAAGAAATTTAAGCTTGAACAGTTTAGAGCCTTAGATAATGGAATTAAGATAAATGCAATCAAGTCGGTATCAAAAATTCATTTGGGAGTAGATACAGAAGACGATCTAAAAAAAGCTAATGAAATTGCAAAAGATGATAGTTACAAATAAAGATCTTAGTGAGTTTAATTCTCTTCAGATAGCTGTAAATGCAAAATACTACATAGAGTGCAAAACAGATTCTGACATAGGAGAAGCTTTTCGATTTATAAAGAAAAATAAAATTAAATTCCTAATATTAGGGGAGGGAACTAATGTTGTTTTTACAAAACCCTATGTAGGGCTCATCATCAAAAATTTATTTAAAAAAGAAAAAAAGATTTATAAAAATAAAGTAAAGATTTCTAGTGGTTACAATTGGGATAGATTTGTGACATTTTGTATTAAAAATTCTCTATATGGTTTAGAAAATTTATCTGGTATACCAGGAACTGTCGGAGCAGGCCCAATTCAAAATATTGGCGCTTACGGAGAAGAAATTTCCGATTACATAGAACACATTGAAGTTTTTAACTTTAAGACGGGAAATGTTGAAATTCTAAATAATATGAATTGTAATTTTGGTTATAGAGATTCACTTTTTAAAAAAAATAAACATTTGTTTATTAAAAATATCTTTTTTAAATTAAAAAATAAATTTATTGCAAATAATTCATATCAAGATTTAAAAGTTTATAGGTTTAAGAAAGCCTCAGATTTAAGAAAAAGTATTTTGAAAATTCGTAACAAGAAATTAGAAAATTATATGACAAGACCAAATGTGGGGAGTTTCTTTAAAAATCCATTGATCAAGAAAAAAGATTTAAAAATACTTATTTCTAAAGAAGCTGATTTAAAATTTTATAAACATGATTCATTAATAAAAATTTCAGCTGCATGGCTCATTGAAAGGTGTAATCTTAAAGGAATGCGATTTAATAAAGCACGAGTCTCAAACAAACATTCTCTAGTGTTAATTAATGAAGATAAATCACCAAATTCAATCTTAAAGCTAAAGAATAAAGTAAAGACTATAGTTTCGAATAAATACAATATTAGGTTGGAAGAAGAGCCTACAATTATTTAATGACTAAAGAGATAAATACAACTTCTTTGTTTCAATCCATTTTAGAGGCACAAAAAAATAATGAATTACCTCCAGTAGAAAAATGGGATCCGCCTCTTTGCGAAAATGTGGATATGAAAATTGCAAGAGATGGAAAATGGTTTTTTAAAAACTCTCCGATAGGAAGAGAAAAAATGGTTAAGCTTTTCAGTACTGTAATCAGATTTGATGATGATGGTTTTTATTATCTAGTAACACCAGTTGAAAAAATTAAACTTAAGGTTGAAGACAAACCTTTCGTAATAAAAACTTTTAATAAGGAAGTAATCGATGGTAAAGAAGTTTATTTATTTCAAACAAATGTAGATGACATTGTTACTCTAAATAATGAAAATCCTTTGAGAGTTGAAATTGATAAAAAGACTCAAGAACCTTCACCCTATATTTTAGTGAGAAAAAACCTAGAAGCTTTAATTAACCGAAATGTTTTCTACCAGTTAGTTGAAGAGGCTGAATTAAATCATAAAACTCAAGAACTAGAGATTAAGTCGAAGGGAGATTTATTTTCTTTGGGAAAAATCTATTAATTTTAATAACTTTTTTTGGCTAACTACATGTTTGGGTAGTTAGGTCCACCCATTCCCTCAGGAGTAACCCAAACAATATTTTGACTTGGATCCTTAATGTCACAAGTTTTGCAATGCACGCAATTTTGAGCATTTATTTGGAATTTTTTTTCACCTTCCTTTTCAACAACTTCGTATACGCCTGCAGGGCAATATCTTTGTGCAGGTTCATCATAATCTGGAAGATTTACAGAAATAGGAATTGAAGAATCCTTCAGGGTTAAATGACAAGGTTGATCTTCTTCATGATTAGTATTGGAGAGAAATACAGAAGATAGTTTATCAAAACTCACAACTCCATCGGGTTTAGGATAGTTTATTGGTTTGCTTTCAGAAACTTTTTTTAAACAAGCATAGTCCGGGGTAGGGTGGTTGAGAGTAAAAGGAAGCTTTCCTCTAAATATAAGCTGATCTATCGCAGCTAGAGCAACTCCTAATAATCCTTTGAAACCCCACTTCAAACCATTGTGTAAAAAAGGTCCCCAATTTCTGGCTTTATGTAATTCTTTATTAGCCCAAGATTTTTCGAATTCTATTTCATAGTTTGTTAAATCAGCATCATTAACTTGATTTTTAATAGCATCAACTACTACTTCTGCAGCTATCATTCCAGACTTCATTGCTGTGTGAGTACCTTTAATTTTAGGAAAATTTAAAGTGCCGGCATTATCTCCAACAAGCAGTCCACCAGGGAATGACATTTTTGGTCTTGATTGATAACCGCCTTTTATCAATGCTCTTGCTCCGTATGCAACTCTTTTACCTTTTTCCAAAATCTTCTTGATTTCCTTTTGTTGTTTCCACTGTTGAAATTCATCAAAAGGACTTAAATGAGGATTTTCATAGTCTAAAGGAACAACATATCCTAAATAAACTTGATTATTTTCACCATGATAAAAATAGGATCCAGATATAGTTCCGTTGCTTGGCCATCCCATTGTATGCATCACAGTACCTTCTTGGTGATCTTCAGGAGAAATGTCCCAAATTTCTTTAAACCCTATACCGTAGTGTTGAGGATCTCTATTATCGTCGAGATTAAATTTATTTATCAGTTGCTTGCCTAAATGGCCTCTGCAACCTTCAGCAAAAATAGTATACTTTCCTCTCAACTCCATTGAGGGTTGATAGGAAGGTTTCTTTTCTCCTTCCTTAGTAATGCCCATTTCACCAGTAAGAATACCTTTAACAGTATCTCCTTCAAAGATTACTTCTGAGGCTGTAAATCCAGGGAAAATTTCGACTCCTAAGCTTTCTGCTTGAGAAGCTAGCCATCTACAGAAATTGGCTAAACTCATAACGTAATTTCCATGATTATTGAAAGTTGGAATTAAGATACTTGGAAAAGGTATATTAAAAGAAAGTTTTTCTGAAATGATAAATCTAACTATATCTTTTTTAGCTGGTGTGTTTAAAGGAGCTCCTTTTTCTTTCCAATCTGGAATTAATTCATTCAACGCAGTGGGTTCAAATACGTTTCCAGAAAGAATGTGAGCTCCGATTTCTGAGCCTTTTTCAATTAAACAAACTGATACATCTTGATTATTTTCAGCTGCCAATTGTTTTATTTTAATGGCCGTAGATAAGCCTGAAGGACCTCCTCCAACAACGACTACATCATATTCCATGCAATCTCTTTCTACTTGTTCGTTCATTTTTCTGTTTTATATACTTAAAATTGGGGCAAATAAGAAATAATCAACATTTTTGCCGAAAAAGAAAGCATTTAAAGTCGTTTTAAACATTTTTCATCTCATAGGTTATTGAAATTATTAATTTATAACCCTTTATTAGCCTATATTTTAATACTTTGATAGATATTGAACATCCTATAGAATATATGCTTCTTGTGATATTCCAGTATAAATTATAAAGGTAAATTATGAAGATTTTAGTTCCGATTAAAAGAGTAGTTGATTATAACGTAAAAGTAAGGCCTAAAGCAGACGAATCTGATGTTGATTTGAATAATGTCAAAATGGCTATTAATCCATTTTGTGAAATAGCTGTTGAAGAAGCAGTTAGACTTAAGGAAGCTGGTTCAGCTGATGAAATTATTGCCATAACTGTTGGTGAAAGTGTTGCTCAAGAACAACTTAGAACTGCTCTTGCACTAGGTGCTGATAAGGCCATTCTCATTGAAACAGATCAAGAACCTCAACCCTTAGGAATATCAAAAGCTTTAAAATCAATAGTTGAAAGAGAAAATCCAGATTTAATCATAATGGGAAAGCAAGCTATTGATGGAGATAACAATCAGACTGGTCAAATGCTTGCTGCGTTACTCGGATATCCTCAAGCAACTTTTGCTTCAGAACTAAAGGTTTCGGATGGCAAAGCAGAAGTTACAAGAGAGGTTGATGGTGGATTACAAACTATTTCTATTAATTTACCTGCAATTGTTACTTCGGACTTGAGGCTGAATGAACCGAGATATGCTTCGTTACCTAATATTATGAAAGCCAAACAAAAACCTCTTGAAACTATAAGTTCTGATGAATTAGGTATTGATTTAAATCCAAGAATTTCTACAGTTAAAGTATCTCCTCCCCCTGAAAGAGAGGCTGGTATAATTGTAGAGAGTATTGATCAACTAGTAGACAAACTTAAAAACGAGGCAAAAGTAATATCATGACAGCATTAGTAATTTCAGAACACGATAATTCAGAATTAAAAGGGGCCACCTTAAATACAGTCAGCGCAGCTCAAAAACTTGATGATGAAATTCATCTTTTAGTGGCTGGATCTAATTGTAACAGTGTTGCAGAATCTGCTGCGACAATAGAAGGAGTTTCTAAAGTTCTCTATGTAGATTCACCAGAATATGAAAATTTCCTTGCAGAAAACATATCTCTGTTGATAAAAAATATCAGTAATGATTATTCTAGTATTTTGGCTCCTGCAACTACTAATGGTAAAAACTTCATGCCAAGAGTTGCAGCTCTTTTAGATGTTGCACAAATTTCAGATATTAGTGCAGTTGAGTCTAAAGACACATTTCAAAGACCAATATATGCTGGAAATTGTATTGCTACTGTTAAGTCAGCCGATGAAGTTAAAGTTATTACAGTGAGAACGACAGCTTTTGATCCAGTTTCATCTGAATCAGGATCAGCTGAAATTTTGAAACTTGAAGAAGTAAATGATGCTGGTATATCCCAATTTATCAAAGATGAACTTGCGGAATCAGATAGACCAGAGCTCACAGCCGCTGATGTAATAATTTCAGGTGGAAGAGGGATGCAAAATGGTGAAAACTTTAATCTTTTAGAAGGAATTGCCGATAAACTAGGCGCTGCAATAGGCGCCTCAAGAGCGGCAGTAGATTCGGGCTTTGTTCCTAATGACTACCAAGTGGGTCAAACAGGAAAAATTGTAGCTCCAAACCTCTATATTGCAGTAGGTATTTCAGGAGCAATTCAACATCTAGCAGGAATGAAGGACAGTAAGGTTATTGTTGCTATAAACAAAGATGAAGATGCGCCGATTTTCCAAGTTGCTGATTATGGCCTGGTAGCTGATTTATTTACAGCTTTGCCAGAAATGGAATCTAAAATTTAAATTATGGCTAATGTCGTTGTCTCAGAATCCGCAATTACTTACTTAAAAGATCTTTTAAGTAGTCAAGAAGAGCCAACAAACATAAAAATTTTTGTCTCCGATCCAGGGACAATGAATGCTGAAACTTGTATTGTCTATTGCAAAGTTGGCGAAGAAGAGGACGATGATATTTTAATGGACATAAATGAAATATCCATATATCTGGAAAGCGAGAGTCTTCCTTTCTTAGAAGACTGTAAGGTCGATTATCATCCTGATAAATTTGGCGGACAACTGACAATTAGAGCTCCCAATGCAAAAATACCGAGCTTGAAAGAAGATAGTTCTTTAGAAGAAAAAATAAATTATTACTTGTATAGCGAGATAAATCCCTCCCTTGCTTCCCATGGTGGTGAAGTAAGCCTCATAGAAGTTATTGATTCAAGCAAAGCTGTTTTGAGATTCGGTGGTGGCTGTCAAGGTTGCGGCATGGTTGACCTTACTCTTAAAAATGGTGTTGAAAAGACTCTAAAAGATAACATTCCTGAGATAACGGAAATAGTTGATTCTACAGATCATTCTTTTAAAGATAACGCATTTTACAAATAACGTCTTATTTTGACGTTTGTTTCCCTTATAATTTAAAGATGGTTGGGTCAAACGATCTATATGTTTTCTATGATACGGAAACAACTGGGCTGAATATAAATTTCTCTCAAATCATTCAAATTGGATGTGTATTAACGGATAGTAATTTCAACGTACTCGAAGAGCTTAATTTGAGTTCAAAAGTTCTTCCATGGATAGTCCCTTCCCCAGATGCATTTTTGGTACATAAACAAACCGAATGCCTAGAGTCAGGCCAGTCTCATTTTGAGATGATGAAATCATTGAGAGATAAATGGTTGTCATGGGGGAAAGAGAAAAATTTAATATTCGTCTCATATAACGGTCATCGATTTGACGAAGAACTTGTTAGAAGGCAGTTTTATTGGAATCTTTTTGAACCTTATATAACCAACACAAACGGTAATCGTAGACTTGATCTCATGAGTCTATTTCAGATAATTGGAAATTTTTATAGTTCAAAAATAAAAGTTCCTCAGGATGAGGATAAAAATATTAGTTTGAAATTAACTGATTTAGCTGAGGAGAATAATATTTCTGTAGAAAATGCTCACGATGCAATTGTTGATTGCATGCTGATGGTAAATTTGATGAAAAAAATTAAAAAGCATGCGCCTGAAGCATTAGATGCAGCTGTAATAGGATCTTCAAAAAATGGAAATATTGAGCTGACCAAGTCCAGTCCTTTTTCTATTTTGGGAGAAATCTATCGGAAGAAAAAATACATCTATCCTGTTATTTCGTGTGGACAAAATCCCAATCAAACCAATCAAGTTGCGTTGATGGATTTATATTTTGATCCAAAAAAAATGTTTGATATGTCGGATTATGAATTATCAGAACAATTTGGAGCAGGTGGAGGGCTTAAAACAATTTCAATTAATAAAAGCATTCCTTTGATGTCAGCAAACAAAATAACAAATATCGAAGAATTTCTTGACTCACCACTAAAATTGTTAGAATCGAGGGCTCAGCAAGTTAATGAGAATACAGACTTTCAAAATAGAATTTGCGAACTATTATCTATCAATCAAAGAGAATACCCCCCCAACAAATATTTAGAACAAAGGGTATATGAAAGATTTCCCTCAAATAGCGACAAACTTTGGATGGAAAGATTTGAAATATCTACTTGGGCAGAAAAAGCAAAACTCCTAAATGGGTTTGAAGATGAAAGGTATAGAGAGCTTTCTCAAAGGCTCATAAATTATTTAAAACCGGAATTTTCCACAAATAAAGAACAGGATAATTATCATGAATTTTTAAAGGAAAGACTTTTAACAAATGGTCCTTGGAAAATGACTTTAGAGAAAGCAATTTCAAGAACCAACTCATTGAAAATTGAGGCAGAAGAAAATAAAGAGAAGGAGAAATTAGAAATTATTAATTCTTTGTTAAATCATTATCAGGAGAAGAAATCTTTTTCTGAGCTTTAGTAAGCATTATAAGCATCCCAAATTTTGGATGATCTACATAATGAAGTTCACCACTACGAAATTTTTTTGAGTGCACAACTTCGTAAAGAACTTTTTGGTTTTTTTCTTCATATATATCTAGCTCTTTTTCTTCATTGAAAACATTTTTTCCAACCATTAATCTTTCATCTTGTGTGAATAAAGGATCTAACTCAGAAAGATATAGTTTTGTATTGAAGTGTAAAAAACGTTCTTTGTAGAGTTGAAAAAAACCAAATATCCTAGTCCCTTTAAAAAAATCACTATCGATAAAAATAAGCTCAGCTGCATCTTTATCCTTAATGTTTTGGAACCATGATTTTGTGGAAATCACCCTAAAGTCTCTACTTCTTGCAATTTTGGAAACTTCAGCTGATAGAGAAAATTCTCTCGCAGAATCAATTTCAAATACAGATTTATTTACTTCTAAGGTTGGAATAGATTCAATATCACTTGGAGTTTCATCTTCAGAAATAGATAAATCTGAGTCTTCTTCAATTTTTACTGACATAAATAAATCCTGAAATTTATATTCAAGATTAAACGGTAATGAATTAATTTCTAATTTAGGATAAGGAAACTCAGTAAGAAAAGTTATATTATCTGGGATATCGAGTTCAGGAGGGAAAAACTTTTCATTAGTTTCAAAGTCAGGAAGATATTTGATCAAAATTAAATCAACCAAATAAAGCTGCTCTTCAGAAAATAAATTTATTGAAAGAAGCGTTAGCAATAAAGATAATTTATATTTCATTCTTATCAAGAAAACTTTCCAACTTTGACATTATAAAGGTTAGACGATTACTTTTAATATCTTTGGCACTTACTTTGATCTCCCTTATTTTTGAGGATGGGGGAATAAGTCTCGAATCATCTGCTAGTTTTAAAGAAAAATTTTCATCTCGATACTTGATGCCTAAAATATTTAGCTTTCTGGCAATATTTTTTAGTTTTGATAATTCATAAAGATTAGTGATTTCTGAAGTTACATCGCCAAAACGATCAATAAAATCCTTTTTATTTTGTTCTAGATTTTTATTTTCCTTTATAGATGAGATTTCTTTGTAAATACTAAGTCTTAATTCTGCTTGAGGAATGATTTCTTCTGGAATGAATCCATAGATACCAATATCAATGTCAATATCGGCTTGATCTATAATCTTTTCTCCTTTTAAAATTTTAATAGCACTTTCAATCATTTTTGAAAATAAAGTTAAACCTACTACATCTATTGGCCCGCTTTGCTTTTCTCCTAACAACTCACCGGCTCCTCTAATTTCTAAATCTCTCATTGCTAAGCTAAATCCAGATAAAAGTGATTCGTTCTCTTGCAGAGCTTCAATTCTTTCTGACGCCTTATTTTTTAATTTTTTATTTTCATTAAGGAAAAAATAGGCATAAGCCTCTCTTTTAGATCTTCCAACCCTTCCTCTTATTTGGTGAAGTTGAGACAAACCATAATTTTCTGATTCCTCTACAATTAAGGTATTTGCGTTCTCTATATCAATCCCACTTTCAATAATCGTTGTGCAAACAAGCAAATCAATTTCTTTCCTAATAAAACTTTCCATGACGTTACTTAAATCTTTTGGTCTAAGTTGGCCGTGAGCAAAAGCAATTTTTTTACCTGGAAATCTATCCGAAATTTCTTTTTTCTTTTCTTCTAACATGCTCACGTTATTTAAGAGATAAAAAACTTGACCGTCTCTATAAAATTCTCTTTGAATGGCTTCAAAAACGAGACTTTTTGAATATCTCGAGACAATTGTCTTGACACTTTTGCGTCCTGTCGGAGGAGTGGTGATTAAAGAAATATCTCTCACTTTAGATAGAGATAGATTTAAGGTCCTTGGAATTGGGGTTGCAGAAAGGGAAATGACATTGATGCCATTTTTCAAAGATCTTATTTGTTCTTTTTGTCTGACACCAAATTTATGCTCTTCATCGATAATAAGTAGATTTAAATTCTTAAAAGAAATCTCTTTATTGAAAAGGGCATGAGTACCGATAATTATTGAAAAGTAATTTTCTTTAATTTTTTTATATATTTCCGCTTTTTCTGCTTTTGTTTGCTCTCTTGTAAGGAGACAAGTCTTGTAAGGAAATTCGCTGAATCTTTCTTTGAATACCTCAAAATGCTGTTTAGCCAATACGGTTGTTGGTGCAAGAATACAAACCTGGAAATCATTTTGAGCTACTATGAAAGAGGCTCTCAAAGCTACCTCAGTTTTACCAAATCCTACCTCACCGCAAATCAGTCTATCCTGTGGCTTGTCTGAAAGTAAATCATCAATTACTTCTCTAATGACTCTTTCTTGATCAGGAGTCTCGGTAAATTTGAAAGTGTCGCAAAACTTTTCATATTCACTTACATTAAGCGATACTTTTTGTGACTCTTCTAAATTTCTTTTAGCTTCAGCTTCCAAAATTTCTGATGCAATATCAAAAGCTTTTAATTTCGATTTTTGTGATTTTTCACTCCATTTCTTTTTGCTTAAAGAATCTAAAGGGATATCTTTTACGCCAATATATGGGGTAATTTGAGATATCGAATTTACTGGAACATAAAGTAACTCATTGTTTTGATATTCTATTAAAAAGCATTCCGTATTATTTAGATTTTTTAGACCTAAGAATTTTCCTATTCCATGATTTGCATGAACAACAAGCTCATTTTTTTTAAAATTTAATAACGAATCAAAATCTCTTTCTAATTGTTCTGAACTAGAAGAAGAGTCTTTAACAACTAAATCTAAAGATTTATCAAAAGAAGTTTCTGGTAAGTTTATTGTTTCAGAATCTGAAATTAAGTTATTAATTTCATCAAGCGAATTAAAGATTTCTGCAGGCCTCAGGATTGGTCTATTTACATCGCCTAAAAACTCCTCGTATCTATTATTTATCAATTCCCAATAATTTTTAGATTCTGATTTAACGTCACCAACGATAAAGATATTAAAGCCGTTGAGATAATCCTTCAAAGAAGGTTTTTCATCATAGAAAAGAGAAGAATAAAATTCTATTCCTGATATAAATTTTCCTTTACTGACGCTTTCAAAAACCTCACCATCGTCTTTAAACCTAGAACGCCAATTTTTTTTAAATATTTTTATAGAATTTATATTTAAAACAAAACCTCGTGATGGTCTAACAATGAATGAATTTATTTTCCTTAAAGTTTTCTGTGTATCAGTGTCAAAAATAGAAATACTTGAAATCAAATCGTCATCTAAATCTATCCTTACGGGATATTTGCTATTGGATGGAAATATATCTATCACAGAACCTCTTAGGGCATAGCTGGAGGGTTTGGTTACTAAATCTGCAGGGTCATATCCATTTTCTACTAAATTTGAGATGAGCTCGTTTCTATCAATTTTTTGGTTTTCTTTGAATTCAAGATACAAAGTATTGATACTGGCTTTATCAAAAAAAGGTTGAAAAAGTGCAGGTACTGTAGAAAAAGCTGTGACTGAATCTTTTTTTAGTAAATCCCTAAGAGCTATTAATCTTTTTGATGAAACCTCAGAATGTGGAGAAAAATTATCATAGGGTAAAACCTCTAAATCAGGAATTAAGATTTTTTCATCATTTGTGGAATTAGACCAAGTTTTTTTCAGAAGCTCTGAATTACTGCAAATTACCAAGTTCTTTTGATAACCAAATGTTATTTCCATAATGATTTTTACTACGTATTAACAGATAAATGTTTGTGTATAATACTGACTTCTAAGAATAAGACTATAAAGAGGTTTTAAATGAATTTATCTTTCTCAGAAGAAGATCTTAAATTTCAAGATGAAGTGAGATCATTTATTGCAGAGAATTATCCTGCTGATATCAAAAATAAAATGGATAATGGGATTCCTGTTTCTAAAGACGATATCCAAACTTGGCAAAGAATCCTTAGCAAAAAGGGTTGGTTTGCAGTTAATTGGCCTGAAGAATATGGTGGAACTGGTTGGTCTATTACACAAAAACATATTTTTCAAAATGAATTAGCCGACGCTAATACTCCAACTCTTGTTCCTTTTGGAGTAAGTATGTGTGGTCCAGTAGTTTATACTTTTGGAACTCAAGAACAAAAAGACAGATTTCTTCCTGGGATAATCAATAACGATGTTTGGTGGTGTCAAGGTTATTCAGAGCCTGGTTCTGGTTCTGATTTAGCATCGCTCAAGACTAAAGCAGTAAAAGATGGCGATCACTACATTGTTAACGGAACTAAAACTTGGACAACTATGGCGCAACATGCAGATTGGATTTTCTGTTTGGTTAGAACGGAAACCACTGATATTAAACAGCAGGGAATAAGTTTTCTGTTGATTGATATGAAAACTCCAGGTGTTGAGGTGAAGCCTATCATTACTATTGATGGATCTCACGAAGTAAACATGGTCTATCTAGATAATGTCAAAGTTCCTGTTGAAAACCTAATTGGAGAAGAAGGCGCTGGTTGGAATATAGCAAAATTCCTTTTAGCTCACGAAAGAACTGGTATTGGTGGAATTCCTGCTCTTAAAAGAGAGATTCGAAGACTGAGAGAAATTACTTCAGAACTTCCATTGGGCGAGGGTTTCTTGAAGGATGACGAGTTATTTATGGATAAGCTTAATAAACTTGAGATTGATTTGTTAGCTGCGGAATATAGCGAATTAAGAACTTTGGCAGCAATGTCAAAAGGTGGTCATCCTGGTCCAGAATCATCCATTCTTAAAATTAAAGGTACTGATTTACAGCAAGGCCTTTCTGACTTGTTTGTTGAAGCACTTGGATATTATGCTCATCCTTTTATGTCGGAAGATGACTTAATTTCTAATGAAGGAAGAATTGGTCCAGATTTTGCGGCCAATGTCATGCCCCATTACTTGAACTATAGAAAAGTTTCTATCTACGGTGGAAGTAATGAAATCCAAAGAAATGTAATTGCTAAGGCTGTTTTGGGTATTTAAATGGATTTCTCGTTATCTGAAGAACAATTATTGCTCAAAGACAGTATCACTACCTTTGTAGACAAAGATTATCTTTTTGATGTAAGGCAAAAAAATATCAAAACTGAGTTGGGTTATAGCTCAGATTTTTGGAAGACTTTTGCTGATTTGGGATGGTTAGGAATGCCATTTTCAGAAGCTGATGGTGGCTATAATGGTGGACCAATTGACCTTATGGTTATCATGGAATCACTTGGAAGAGGGCTTGTCGTTGAGCCCTACATCCCAAACGTTGTTCTAGCAGGTGGCTTAGTTAGCAGATTAGGTTCAGAAGAACAAAAAACAGAACTTTTGCCAAAAATAATTTCTGGCGAAATTCAAATGTCGGTAGCATTTTCTGAACCTCAAAGTAGGTTCGATTTAAACGACGTTATTACATCTGCCAAAAAAGAAGGCGATAGTTACATTCTCGATGGTTACAAGGCTGTAGTCATGAATGGTCCTTCTTCAAATAATATTATCGTTGTTGCAAGAACATCTGGAAATCAGCTCGATAAAGAAGGCCTTTCATTGTTTATTGTTGATCCTTCTTCAAAAGGAGTGTCTTTAAGAAACTATTCAAATGTAGACGGGTCTAAAGCTTCAGAGATAACGCTTGAAAAAGTATCTACGCCAGCATCTTCTCTACTGGGAAATGAAGGCGATGCTTTTTCTGCATTGGAAGAAGTCATTGACTTAGCAACATTAGCTATATCAGCTGAAGCAGTCGGTATTATGGAAAAAATGAATGAAATAACCTTAGAATATACTAAGACAAGAGAACAATTTGGTGAGACTCTTAGTTCATTTCAAGCGCTACAACACAGGATGGTAGATACTTTCATGGCATATGAACAAACTAAATCCTTGCTTTTAATGTGTGCCGCAAAACTTACCGATAAATCAGACGATGCTAGAAAAGCTGTTTCAGCCTTAAAATATCAAGTTGGTATCGCTGCTAAGCATGTTGGTGAAGAATCTGTCCAGCTGCATGGTGGAATGGGTGTAACTGACGAGACAAATATTGGTCACTACTTTAAGCGTTTAACAACAATTAGAGCAATTTTTGGAAATACTGATTATCACCTGAAAAGATATTCTGCTTTGTAATACATGACAGCAATAAAATCTGACTCTAACCCTGATAAGAGGGATAGAGCAAAACCGGATAATTATCTAGAAAACTGGATAGAAAGACAGTCGCTTGTTGAATCAATGATTCCCATCATTGGTAAGTTTCACAGAGATAAAAATGTTCGAATTTTGTTGTATGGAAATCCTTTAATTTCTCTTTCAGTAATAGAAATAATGCAAGCTCACAGGGCTGTAAGAGAAGTCGAGGAAAATGAACTAAGTGAATACGAAACATCAATGATTTTAGCTAGTCTAGACAAACTTGATCTAGGTCCTGCGCAAATAGATATAGGTATATTAGCTGCAGCTTTTATGTTCGATGATCATGGACAAAATATAGATGAATTCGTAAATGATCAGGTCAGGAAGGGCATAGGAAATCACACTCCGGTACTTAAAAAACCTCAAGATGTAGTTCTATTTGGCTTTGGGAGGATTGGAAGATTAATTACAAGATTAATTCTTGAGGATACAGGCGCAGGTGAAACTTTTTCTCTTAAAGCAGTAGTTGTAAGAAAATCTAAATCAGAAGATCTGTTTAAAAGAGCTGAATTAATGAGAAGAGATTCTGTTCATGGTCCTTTTAAAGGGACAATCAGAGTTGACGAAGAATCCAATACTCTTGTTATGAATGGTAACCCTGTAAAATTTATCTATGCAAGCAATCCTGACGAAGTGGATTACTCCAAGCATAGTATCGATAAAGCAATTTTAATAGACAATACTGGAGTTTATCGTGATAAAAAAGGGCTCTCAAAACATCTAAAATCTAAAGGGGTTTCAAAAGTATTGCTTACTGCTCCTACCAAAGGAGAATTAAAAAACATAGTTTATGGTGTAAACCATAAAGATATTACAGATAAAGATAAAATCTTAGGTGCTGCTTCTTGTACTACCAATGCAATTGTTCCTTTATTAAGGGCGATATCCGAAGAGTATGGTATTGATAATGGTCATGTTGAAACTGTTCATTCATATACTAATGATCAAAATCTAATTGATAATTATCATGACAAAGCAAGACGAGGAAGAAGTGCTGCACTAAATATGGTTTTAACTGAAACTGGCGCAGCGAAAGCCGTATCTCAAGTCCTCCCTGAATTAGAAGGAAAATTATCAGCAAACGCAATAAGGGTTCCAACCCCAAATGTTTCTTTGGCAATTTTAAACCTTTATCTTGAGAAAGAATCAACCGTCGAAATGCTTAACGATTTTTTAAGAAAAACCGCTTTTCACAGTATTTATAAAGATCAAATCGATTATACAAATTCTCCAGAAATTGTCTCATCCGATATTATTGGAAGTAGATTTGGATGCGTCGTAGATTCCCAAGCAACAATATGCAACGGAAAGAATGTGGTCATTTATGCTTGGTACGATAATGAACTTGGATACTGCGTCCAATTGCTTAGGGTCTTAAAGAAAATGGCCGGTATTAAATACTTGCGATTACCTCTTTTTTTATAATATGGCTATAAAAATTACAAAGGGATTGAACTTATCTCTTGAAGGAGGAATTAACCATCAAGTTTTACCAGAAGTTACAAATTTAACTTCAAGAGTCGCTGTCCTTGGAAAAGATTTTCATGGAATTCGACCTACAATGTTAGTGTCTGAAGGACAGCAAGTCGCTCAAGGAGAAAAACTCTTTGAAGATAAAAAAAATCCTGGGTACTTTCACTTGTCTCCCGTAAATGGAACGATTTCAGAAATTAATAGAGGTGATAGAAGGTCTTTTCTTTCGATGGTCATAGAAAAGAGTAATGACGATGCTACTTTTGAAATTGATACAACATTCGATAAAACCGATGATCAAGTTTTAAATTTTCTTAATAAATTTGGTTTGCTTAGTCTTTTTAGGACTAGACCTTTTTCTAAAGTTCCTTTGGTAGGTTCTCTGCCTAATAAAATCTTTATTTCTATGATAGATTCAAATCCATTATCCTTTGATCCAACATTGGTCATTGGAGAAAACCTTGAAGCATTCAATAAAGGATTGGAAGTTATTTCCCATCTTCCTAAAGAGAATATTAATGTTGGAATTTCTGAAAACAACACTTTAGATTTATTTAGATCTGAAAAGATCAATTACCATATTTTTTCAGGACCACATCCTATAGGGCTTGTAGGAACACAAATTCATAAAATTTCTCCTGCTACATTAGCTAATCAGGTTTGGACTATTGGATATCAAGAATTAATAAAAATTGGAAAAACTGTGCTTACGGGTTACGTATCCAATGACAAATACATTTCTATTTCTGGTCCTCAAGTATTTAATCCAGAAATATTATTAACTGATTTTGGTGCTTGTGTTGAAGAACTTACAGCAGGAAAATTGAAAGAGGAAGAAAATAGATTGATTTCCGGGTCTGTTTTGTGTGGGCATATATGTGAGGGGCCACTTGCTTATCTATCAAGTTTCTCAAATCAACTCACCGTTATAAGAGAGGCTAACCAAGGTGATCGTGAATTTTTAAATTGGTTGAGGCCTGAAATAAAGAAACATTCATCGTTGAGAATGTTTCTTACATCGGCAATAAAAAATTATAAATATAACCTTACCTCTGCATTAAACGGCGGTTTTAGAGCAATTGTTCCTGTAGGTGTCTATGAAGATATTTTTCCAATGAATTTAATGATAACTCAACTTCTTAAAGCAATAGTAACTGAAGATACAGAATTGGCTCAAAGTCTTGGTGTTTTGGAATTGGATGAGGAAGATTTAGCTCTTTGCACCTACAGTTGTCCAAGCAAATATGATTACGGGTTAATCCTTAGAAGTATTTTAGATAAAATAGAGAAAGACGGATAAAGGCATAATATAGAAGAATATCTTATAAAAACTAAATTCGCTCCCTGAAATCATTAAAATTGCTCCTAAATCTGTGAGATGAACGATCCGTTAAGAAATTTTCTTGATAAAATTAAACCTTCTTTTCAAGGAAAAGGGGGACTTTCCTATTATTTTCCAATATTCGATGTTATCGAAAACCTTTTTTATTCGTCCGACAAAAGAACTAAAGGTTTAACTCATGTAAGAGATGGCTCGGATATCCAAAGGATTATGGTTGTGGTTTGGCTTGCAACTTTTCCGACGATGTTTGCAGGAATGTATAACCTTGGATATCAATCACTTAATGCAATAGAACAGCTTACTCTTGCAAATACTGCTTTTGAAAAAGATTGGCATTGGCCGCTAATTACTTTCTTTACTTCGTTAAATCCAAATAGTTTTATGGATTGCTTAGTTTATGGGGCTATTTATTTCATCCCTATATACGTCGTTGTTTTTGCAGTTGGAATAGGCTGCGAATTAATTTTTGCTCTGATACGAAGGCATGAAGTTAGCGAAGGTGCTTTTGTTACAACAGTATTATTTTCGCTATCTTGTCCTCCTAATGCACCTCTCTGGCAGTGTGCATTGGGTATTGCGGTTGGTTTAGTCATAGGAAAAGAAATATTTGGTGGTACCGGGAAGAATTTTTTGAATCCAGCTCTAACGGGTAGGGCGTTTTTATATTTTGCTTACCCAGCATCTTGGTCAGGTGATATGTCCTGGGTTGCAGTCGACGGTTACACAGCAGCTACTATCTTAGGAACAGCAGCTCAAGATGGCTATCAAAATCTTGCCTATACCTGGAACAACGCTTTTCTTGGTTTTATCCCAGGTTCCATTGGAGAAACTTCAACCTTAGCAATATTAGTTGGCTTAGCTATTCTTCTTTATACAAAAGTTGCCTCTTGGAGAATAGTTCTTGGTGTCGCCATAGGTACAATTTTTACAAGTTATTTATTCAACATCGTTGGAAGTGAAACCAATCCCATGTTTTCTATGCCTTTTTGGTGGCACATGGTAATTGGTGGATATGCTTTTGGCTTAGTCTTCATGGCAACTGAACCTGTTTCTGGATCGCATACCAATGCGGGTAGATGGGTTTATGGAGTCGTCATTGGTGTGATGGTGATTTTAATTAGAGTCTTAAATCCCGCTTTTCCTGAAGGTATGATGCTCGCCATTTTATTTGGAAACTTACTAGCTCCTTTGATCGATCATTTTGTGGTTCAAAATAACATTAAAAAAAGGCTAGCTCTTCAAAATGCCTAAGATTAATAAAGATAGCACTTTAAATATAACATTCGTTGGAATTGGCCTATGTTTATTATGCAGCGCTATTATTTCATTTATTGCAATTCAACTGAGATCTGTTCAGGAAAATAACGTTGTTTTGGATATGCAAAAGAAGATTGTTTCATCTGCCGGTTTAGACGAAGTCTATGGTTCAGTAGAAAATGCGATGTCAAACATAAAAACTCTAATCATTGACTTAGATAAGGGTCAAATTGTAGACATAAATCCTAATACATATGAACTGTCGAAAGAACTCAGAGAGGATGGAAAATATAAATTTTTATCTGCAGAAGAAGATGTAGCTTCAATTAAAAAAAGAGAAAAATATTCAAAGGTATATATCGAATACAAAGACAATGAAATAAATACTTTAATTTTACCAGTAAGAGGATATGGCTTGTGGGGAATCCTTTATGGTTATCTGGCTATAGAAGGAGATTTTAATACTGTTGCTGGATTGGAATTCTATGAGCACAAAGAAACTCCTGGACTTGGTGCTGAGATTGATAATCCTAAATGGAAAGCTCTATGGAAGGGAAAAAAAATATATCAAGAAAATGGTGAAGTTTCTCTAAAAGTGATCAAGGGAAGTGTTATGAAAAGTAGTGATAATTTTAGCTATGAAATTGATGGATTGTCTGGAGCTACCTTGACCTGTAATGGAGTCACTAACCTCATAGCCTATTGGATGGGTAATGATGGTTTTTTAAACTTTATTAATAATTTACAAAAAGTAGATGTCTAATTATTCAGAAATATTATTTCGACCAGTATTCAAAGAGAATCCAATTGCTTTGCAAATGCTTGGTATTTGTTCCGCATTAGCTGTCACCAGCAAACTTTATCCGACTTTAATAATGTGCGTAGCTTTAACAGTTACTGTCAGCTTATCCAATTTCTTTATTTCGATGATAAGAAATATAACTCCATCAAATATTAGAATTATCGTACAAATGACAATTATTTCTTCTTTAGTAATACTTGTTGATCAGGCTTTAAAAGCTTATGACTACGAAACAAGTAAAACTTTATCTGTATTTGTAGGTTTAATAATTACCAATTGTATTGTCATGGGAAGAGCCGAAGCCTTTGCAATGCAAAATCCTCCAGGAGTGTCTTTTCTTGACGGATTTGGTAATGGGTTAGGTTATAGTGTGATTTTAATAATTCTTGGCACAATCAGAGAATTATTTGGTACCGGGACCATTTTGGAGTATGAAATTTTTCCTTTGGTACAAAATGGGGGTTGGTATGTGCCTAATAACTTCTTTCTTCTTCCTCCAGTTTCTTTCATATTAATTGGTTTAATCATATGGGCTTTAAGGGCATGGCAAAAAGATCAAATAGAAGAACCAGAATTTAGAATGTCTCATAATTCCCCTGAAATTGTGCCAAACCCCCCGCCAACTCCTTCTTCAAAGGTAGCATCATGATAGAAAATTATTTAAATATTTTTATCAATGCTATTTTTATAGAAAACCTAGCTTTGTCTGTGTTTTTAGGAATGTGTACTTTTATTGCTATTTCAAAAAAAATTGAAGCTGCAATTGGCTTGGGTATAGCTGTTATCGTAGTATTAGCAATCACTGTACCCATCAATAACTTAATTTATAACTACATTTTAAGAGATGGGGCGCTAGCTTGGGCAGGCCTGTCTGACGTTGATTTAAGCTTTGTAGGATTGATCAGTTATATTGGAGTGATTGCTGCTTGCGTTCAAATATTAGAAATGTTTTTAGATAAATATGTTCCTGTTCTTTATAACGCTTTGGGTATATTTTTACCCCTCATCACTGTTAATTGCGCAATTCTAGGAGCATCGCTTTTTATGGTAGAAAAAGATTTGTATTTTGGAGAAAGTATTGCTTATGGCTTAGGTGCAGGAGTAGGTTGGGCATTAGCAATCACAATTCTTGCAGGAATAAGGGAAAAATTAAAATATAGCGACATGCCAGAAGGTCTTCAGGGGCTAGGTTCTACTTTTATAATTGTTGGTTTGATGAGCTTTGGATTTATGTCATTTGGAGGCATCATTCTCTAATGATCACTGAGATATTTTTAGGTATTTTATCTTTTACAGTTATTGTAAACATAATGGTTGCCATAATCCTTTTGGCAAGATCTCAATTGGTCTCTACGGGTGATGTAACCATTGAAATCAATGACGATCCTACTCAAAAAATTACTGTTCCTGCAGGAGGCAAACTTTTACAAACTTTAGCGGAAAATAATCTTTTTCTGTCTTCGGCATGCGGTGGGGGCGGTACATGTGCTCAATGTCGTTGCCAAGTTTTTGATGGAGGTGGCTCGATTTTGTCTACCGAAGAAAGTCATTTTAACAATAAAGAAAAGAAAGATTTTTGGCGTCTCTCTTGCCAAGTTCCTGTTAAAAGCGATATGAAAATAACCATACCGGAAGAAGTTTTTGGCGTTAAGAAATGGGAAACTACAGTTAGATCCAACGATAATGTAGCTACCTTTATCAAAGAGTTAGTATTAGAGCTTCCTGAAGGGGAAGATGTTGGATTTGAAGCTGGTGGTTATGTGCAAATGGAAATTCCACCTTATCAAGCTGATTACAAAGATTTTTACATTCAAGATGAGTACAAATCAGATTGGGATAGATTTGAGGTATTCAATAATGTCTCTACAGTAAAAGAAGAAGTCATAAGAGCTTACTCAATGGCAAATTATCCTGAAGAAAAGGGGATTATGAAATTCAACATCAGAATAGCTTCGCCACCACCAGGCATGTCAGTTCCTCCTGGAGAAGCCTCATCTTATTTATTTAATTTAAAAGCAGGTGACAAACTAACTATTTTTGGTCCTTTTGGAGAATTTAAAGCTAAAAAAACTGATGCTGAAATGGTATTTATTGGAGGAGGAGCCGGTATGGCTCCTATGAGGTCTCATATCTTTGACCAACTTTTAAGAATTAATTCTTCAAGAAAAATAAGTTTTTGGTATGGAGCAAGAAGTTTGAAAGAAATGTTTTATGTTGAAGAATTCGATAAGTTATCAGATGACTTTGAAAATTTTTCTTGGCATGCGGCTTTATCTGATCCTTTGCCTGAAGATAATTGGGATGGTCTAACAGGTTTTATAAGTCATGTTCTGTATGACGAATACCTGCAACATCATCCTTCACCAGAAGATTGCGAATATTATCTTTGTGGTCCTCCTATGATGATGTCAGCAGCATTCAAAATGCTTGATAGTCTAGGTGTTGAACCAGAAAACATAATGTTCGATGATTTTGGTAGCTAATTTTTTAAAAAAATCTCTATTATTTTTTCTTTTCTTTTTAGGAGCTTGTTCAAGTAACAATGAGGTTGTTTCCATATCTGGTGAAACCTTTGGTACCTTCTACGATATAAAGTTCGAAAAATCTCAATACAACATTAAAAAAATTAATGATGAAATAAATAATATTTTTATTTCTATCAATCAATGTTGTTCGACATACAAAAGTGATTCTTTAGTTTCATTTAAAAGAGATAGTAAAAATACTGACTTATTTAAAGAAGAAGTTAAATATTATTTTCAAGAGGTTGTAAAAATTTCAGAAAAGGCTAATAAAACTGTTGAAGGATTTATATTATTTGATGACTACGACTACTTTAATGCAGTCGCAAAAGGTTATGCGGTAGATATCGTTTCTGCTAAATTGAAAGAATTAAATATTGAAGATTTTTTTATAAATATTGGTGGCGAAATTAGGGTAGAAGGTATGAAAAATAATAATTTTTGGAAGATTGGAATTGAAAACCCTTTACCAAATCAGCTAGGTATATTTAAACCTTTTGAAATTAAACAAAGCCTCTCAATTGCAACCTCAGGCAATTATAGAAATCCTGGGCATATTGTTGGAATTGAAGGAAGTAAGATTGATCAAAATGTTCTTTCGATTTCTGTCATGGATAAAGAATCAACTGCCTATGCTGATGCTCTTGCAACCGGTTTATTTGCGTTGGGAAAAATTGATTTAATTAAAAATAATATTAGAGATAATGGTATCCCCGCATTACTCATCTACAAAGGTGATGAAAAAATACAATCTTTTGAATCAAAACAATGGAAGGAATTGTTACAATAGTTAAATGATTACAGCCTTATTAGCTATATTTATTATTATCATTTCTATAGCCGGAATGTCGATAGGGCTTATTCTAAAAAATAAACCCCTCCAACCAAGCTGCGGAGGAATTTATTTAGAAAAAGGCGATACTTGTAAAGTTTGTGGAAAAACAGTCGATTAAAACTGATTCATTGTATTATCTTCACCACCGGCTTTAAGAGCATTGTCTCCAGAGAAATATTCTTTGTGAGTATCCCCAACAGTCGAACCAGCTAAATCCTGGTGTTTAACGGAAGACATATCACGTCTGATTTCCTGTCTTTGAATTTCTTTTACATATGCCAACATTCCTTGATCGCCAAAGTATCCTTCAGATAAAACTGACGTACCCAAGGCTGTTTCGTGATAAGTAGGTAAAGTAATCAAGTGATGAAATATTCCTGCTTCTCTTGAAGCATCCTTTTGGAAATTTTGAATGTATTTATCAGCTTCAATTGCAAGCTCTGAATCATCAAACTTTTCATTCATTAATCCTTTTGGATCCTTAGCAGGATCAGGATAATTTGAAACATCTTTTCCAGCTTCAACCCATTCTTGATATACCTGCTCTCTAAAAGATAGTGTCCAATTGAAAGAAGGAGAATTATTGTAAACAAGTTTTGCTTGAGGTTGTTTCTCTCTAATGGCAGAAACCATTTCCGCAATCTGTTCTACATTCGGTTTTTCAGTTTCAATCCATAAAAGGTCAGCACCATTTTCAAGACTGGTTATACAATCAAGTACTACTCGATCAAATCCAGTGTCTTTTTTAAATTGATAAAGACCATTTGGTAGTCTTACAGGTTGAACTAACTTTCCTCCTTGATGAATAGTTACATCGTTATCTTCTAATTCACTTAAATCATTTATTTCATTAGATTCTAGAAAGCTATTATATTGATCAGCAAGATCTCCAGTTTCTTTTGAAACTGGAACCTTTTGGGTTAAACCAGCTCCCAATGAATCTGTTCTTGCAACAATGATTCCGTTTTTTATACCTAATTCCAAGAAAGCATATCTGACAGCGTTTATCTTAGATAAAAAGTCTTCATGAGGAACGGTTACTTTTCCGTCTTGATGACCACACTGTTTTTCATCTGATACTTGGTTTTCAATTTGAATAGCGCAAGCACCAGCTTGAATCATCTTTTTTGCAAGCAAGTAAGTTGCCTCTTCATTCCCAAAACCGGCATCTATATCTGCAATGATAGGAACAACGTGAGTTTCAAAATTATTAATCTTTTTAATAACGTCGTCAGTTTTATTTCCAGCAGCTTCTGCTTCATCTAATTCATTGAACAAATGTTGCAGCTGAACGGAGTCAGCTCTCTTTAGGAATGTGTAAATCTCTTTAATAAGGTTAGGAACTGCAGTTTTTTCATGCATACTTTGATCAGGAAGAGGGCCGAATTCTGATCTTAGAGCAGCAATCATCCAGCCACTCAAATAAACATATCTTTTAGAAGTTGTTGTGTGTGAGCGTTTGATTTCCATCATCATTTGTTGAGCAGTAAAACCATGCCAACATCCTAAAGACTGAGTGTAAACACTGGAATCTTTATCATAATCAGCCATGTCAGCATGCATGATGTCAGCAGTGTATTGAGCAATGTCCAGCCCAGTATGAAATCTATTTTGCAATCTCATTCTTGCAGCAGACACAGGATTGATATTTTTATAAATATTAGGATTTTTGTTTTTAAGATCCTCATATTCTTTAACGATTTTTTTGTAATCAAACATATTTTACACCTTAGGGTTAAAAAGAAGATTTAGCCAATTTATCTGCCAGTCCAATGTATTTTTTTGGAGTAAGGCTTAAAAGAAGTTCCTTATCTGCTTTATTTATTTTTAAGTCGTCAATTATCTTTATGTAGGAATGATAATCAAGCTTTTTTCCACGTGAAATGGATTTAATTTTTGTATAACTATCCTCAATGCCATTTTTTCTGAGTATGGTTTGGATAGCTTCAGTTAAAATTTCCCAACTGTCATCTAGGTCTTTGAGGATTAACTCCTTATTAGGCTCTATTTTAGCGATACCTTTTTTCAAAGAATTGAGACTAATAATAAGATAAGCAAATAATGAGCCAATATTTCTTAAAACAGTTGAATCGGATAAATCTCTTTGTAATCTGGATATTTGGATTTTATTTTTCAAGGCAATAATTAAGCCATTAGCAATGGATAAATTTCCTTCTGCATTTTCAAAATCTATAGGATTTACCTTATGAGGCATGGTTGAAGAGCCAACTTCTCCAGCTTTCAGATTTTGCTTTAAGTAATTTTTTGAGATTAAAAGCCAAATATCTTGAGCAAAATCAATCAATACGTTATTCAAATTATGGGTATTTGCTAATTGAAATGCCATAGCATCTTTAAGCTCAATTTGCGTTGAATGACTAGAAAAATCTAGGCCTAATGAATTTACGAATTTTCTAGATAAACTCTCCCAATTTACCTTCTTTTCTGCAACAACATGAGCATTGTAATTTCCTGAGGCTCCATTGAATTTTCCTTTTTGTTTGATAGATTTAATTAGGTCTAAATGAAATTTTAATCGGTAATTATAGTTAGAAAATTCCTTGCCGAGTGTAGTAGGAGAAGCAGGTTGCCCATGAGTAAAAGCTAACATAGGTAGTTTTGAATATTTCTTTGCTAAAGAATTTAAATTTTTCTGCAAAAAATTTATTTCAGGTATAAATTCAATGTCTAAAAATCTTTGTAACATCAAAGAGTAAGAGAGATTATTAATATCTTCAGAAGTACAACAAAAATGTACAAATTCACAAAGTTTACTTAGTTTTAATTTTTTTAATTTTTCAACAATAAAAAGTTCTACTGCTTTAACATCATGATTGGTTTTCTTTTCAATTTTCTTTACTTGCCTAGCGTCTTGAATAGAAAATTCTTTAAAAATATTAGTTATTTTTTTTTGCTGACTATTTGAAACTTCAGGAATAAATTTAAGAGATTTGTTGTTTGATATCAGCAAAAGCCATTCAATCTCGACTTCTACTCTAGTTTTGATCAAAGCAAATTCACTAAAATAGTTTGCAAGAGATTTTGTTTGAGATTCATACCTCCCATCGATGGGAGTTACAGAAAGCAGATTATCGTTGGGCATTAATTCTCAAAAGAGGATTATATATCTATCTCGCCTCCACCTAAACAAATTTCATCTTCATAAAATACAATAAATTGACCAGGAGTAACCGCTCTTTGCGGTTCTTTAAAAAAAACTTTAGCTTTGTTTCCATGAATATTGATTTCACAGTCCTGATCTTTTTGACGATATCTGATTTTTGCCGAAACTTTGCTTGAAGATGGTTGTTTTAACCAATTTATATTTGATACCGAAAGTTTTTGTTTGAAAAGCAAAGGATGATCATTTTCTTGAACAACGATTAATTTATTATTTGAGAAATCTTTTTGAGCAACGTACCAAGCTTTTTCAGCTCTATTTTTCATTCCTCCAATTCCTAGACCTTGTCGTTGTCCTATAGTATAAAAATACAAACCCTTATGTTCTCCAATTACTTCATCATTTTCATCAACGATTTCACCATAATCTTCTGGAAGATAATTTTTTAAGAATTCTGGAAAAGGTCTTTCGCCAATAAAACAAATCCCGGTACTATCTTTTTTGTCATAAGTAATTAAATTTTCGGCTTCTGCTATCTTTCTCACATCAGTTTTTAGAAGATTGCCTAGGGGAAACTTAATATTCTTAAAAACATCTTTTTTAACCTGACTTAAAAAATAAGTTTGATCTTTATTCTGATCATAGGATTTACATAAGAAAAATTCTTTATCTATTACCTGAACCTTAGAATAATGGCCTGTTGCAACAGCGTCGAAGTCATTCTGAAATGCGTAATCTGTAAACTCTTTAAATTTGATAAATTTGTTGCAATAAATATCTGGGTTAGGGGTTTTACCATTATTCAGTTCATCTAGAAAATAGCTGAATACTTTTTCTTTATATTGTTGAGCAAAATTCATTTGCACTAAATTTATACCTAATTTGTCAGCAACTTGTGCAGCATCTAAAAAGTCTTCTTTTACGCTGCAATACGGGCTACCGTCGTCATCCTCCCAGTTTCGCATGAAACCCGCTGTAACGTCGAAACCCTCTTGCTTTAAGAGGAATGCTGCAACAGAGGAGTCAACACCTCCTGATAAACCAACTAGAACTTTCACAATTTTTATAGATAAATAAAAAATGCTATGATACCGCGCTTCAAAGAACTTTTATAACACTTATGGCTTATAAACACATAGAAATTCCAGAAAATGGTGAACAAATAACAATTAATGATTCTGGTGAATTGATTGTTCCTTCAAATCCAATTATTCCCTTCATAGAAGGTGATGGCATCGGCACGGATGTAACCGCTGCGATGCTCAAAGTAGTCGATCATGCGGTTAACCTTGCTTACAACGGAGAACGAAAAATTGCTTGGATGGAAATATTTTGTGGAGAAAAATCCTTAGATGTTTATGGTGAAAATGAATGGCTTCCTGACGAAACCATTGATGCATTAGAAAATTATTTAGTGGGTATAAAAGGGCCTTTAACTACTCCCATAGGAGGTGGAATAAGATCTTTAAATGTTCGATTAAGACAGGTTCTTGATTTGTATGTTTGTCAAAGGCCCATAAGATATTTTGAAGGCGTTCCAAGCCCAGTTGTAATTCCTGAGACAACAGACATGATTGTCTTTAGAGAAAATTCAGAAGACATCTACGCAGGTATAGAATTTGAAGCGAGTTCTGACGAAGCTACAAAACTTATTAATTTTCTTACCAAAGAAATGAACGTAAAAAATATAAGATTCGAAGATGCTTGTGGTATTGGTATCAAACCAATATCCAAAGAAGGTACTGAAAGACATGTTAGAAAGGCAATTCAATATGCCATAGATAATGATCGTTCATCGGTAACTATTGTCCATAAAGGGAACATCATGAAATATACCGAGGGTTCTTTCAAGGAATGGAGTTATTCTTTAGCCGCAAGAGAATTTGGTGCTACATCTCTTGATGGCGGTGAATGGATGAGCTTCAGAAATCCAGTAACAAAAAAATTGATAATTATGAAAGATATTATTACTGATAACTTTCTTCAACAAATCCTCACAAGACCTGGTGATTATGACGTCATAGCTACAATGAATTTAAATGGTGACTTTATCTCAGATGCTTTGGCTGCAAAAGTGGGAGGCTTAGGCCTTGCACCAGGAGCAAATTTAGGCGATAAAGTTGCTTTATTTGAAGCTACACATGGTACGGCGCCAAAATATGCTGGCTTAGATAAAGTTAATCCAGCCTCGTTAATCTTATCTGCAGAAATGATGCTTAATCACATTGGCTGGCACGAAGCTGCTGATAATGTAATTAAAGGAATAAGTTGGGCGATTAAGAATAAGTTAGTAACTTATGATTTAGAAAGATTGATGACAGGAGCAAAATTACTAAAATGTTCTGAGTTTGCAGAACAAATTTGTAATGGAATGTCATAATAAATCTTTTTAATGAATGATAATCAAGCTAAGTAACAATTCCGAAGACTACGAATCTAATTCTTCTTCTTTGGTTGAGCTGGAAGAGCCAAAATTAAAGAAGCCTTCTTTATACAGAGTCATTTTACTGAATGATGACTACACTCCAATGGAATTTGTAATTTATGTTTTACAAACCTTTTTTAGTTACGATAAAGAAAAAGCAACGCAAATAATGCTCGCGGTACACACGAAAGGAAAGGGTGTTTGCGGTATTTACACAAAAGAAGTAGCTGAAACAAAATCAAACCAAATTAACAACTTTGCTAAACAAAATGAACATCCTTTAGTAAGTGACATTGAACCAATAGACGAGGAAGACTGATGTTAGAAAAGAATCTTGAAGAATGTCTTAATAATGCTTTTAAATTTGCTCATGAAAACAATCACGAGTTTGTGACAACAGAACATCTATTGCTTTGCATTTTAAGTAATCAAGATGCTCTCAATGTACTTTTAGCCTGTGATGTAAATATCGATATTTTAGAAGCGGAATTAAAAGAATTTATATCAAAAAATTGTCCTGAAAAAAAAGATGAAGCTGTAGAGATTCAACCAACCTTGTCTTTTCAAAGAGTTATTCAAAGAGCTGTTTTTCATGTTCAGTCTTCTGGCACTGGGGAAGTATCTGGGGCAAATGTTTTGATTGCACTTTTTAGTGAAAAGGAAAGTCATAGTGTCTATTTATTAAAGAAACAAGGAATGACTAGACTTGATGCGGTTTCATACATGAGTCATGGGGAAGGTGTCACAGAAGATGAATCTTTTGACGAGTTTTCTCAAGAATCTTCTTCTTCGAAAGAATCAGGTTACCTCGGCAAGTATGCTTTAAATCTTAACAAAGAAGCAGAAGAAAACCGAATTGATCCTCTGGTTGGTAGAGATAAAGAAATCGAAAGAATCTCCCAAATCTTAGCCAGAAGATCTAAAAACAATCCTATTTTAGTTGGTGAATCGGGAGTTGGTAAAACCGCTCTCATAGAGGGATTAGCAAAAAATATAGTTGAGAAAACTTCTGCACCTTCTTTGCAAGAAAGCATAATTTATTCACTGGATATGGGTTCCTTATTAGCCGGTACTAAATATCGAGGAGATTTTGAAAAAAGACTCAAAGGAATCTTAAAAGAACTTTCAAATATCCCTAATGCAATTTTATTTATCGATGAAATCCATACGATTATTGGTGCAGGTGCTACATCAGGAGGGGTAATGGATGCTTCTAATCTTTTGAAGCCAGTTCTTGGAAAGGAAGGTATTAAATTTATTGGTTCAACAACTTTCAAGGAGTATCGAACAATTTTTGAACAAGATAGAGCTTTATCCAGAAGATTCCAAAAAGTAGACCTAATTGAACCTTCCGTACAAGAAACCATAAAAATATTAGAAGGTCTTAAAAAGAAATACGAGCAACATCACGAACTTAAATATTCCAAAGCCTCTCTCAAAGCAGCAGCTGAACTTTCTGCAAAGCATATCAATGATAAATTTTTACCTGATAAAGCTATTGATGTGATCGATGAAGCAGGTGCAAGGTTGAGACTAAACCTGAATATCAAAAGAAAAACGGTTAACGAGCAAGACGTGGAAAGAGTTATTTCCTTGATGGCTCAAATTCCTGAAAAAAGTGTATCTACTAAGGATCGAGTATCTTTAGGTAAATTAGAAGAAGACCTTAAAAGAGTTATTTTTGGTCAGGATGAGGCCATTCAAAAATTATCAAATTCTATTATGATGTCCAGAGCGGGCTTAGGAGAGGAAGAAAAGCCCATCGGTTCATTTTTATTCTCGGGGCCAACAGGTGTAGGTAAAACCGAGGTATCACGTCAACTAGCAAAAATTCTTGGCGTTGAACTTATCAGATTTGATATGTCTGAATATATGGAAAGGCATACTGTATCGAGACTGATTGGTGCCCCTCCTGGATATGTTGGTTATGATCAAGGTGGCTTATTGACTGAAGCAGTAACAAAAAATCCTCATTCAGTTATTTTGTTAGATGAAATAGAGAAAGCTCATCCAGAAGTATTTAATGTTCTTCTGCAAGTAATGGATCATGGTATGTTGACCGATAATAATGGAAGACAGGCAAGTTTTAGAAACTGCGTTTTGATCATGACTACCAATTCCGGCGCCATGGAAATGTCTAGAGAATCCATGGGCTTTCAAAAACAAGACAACACCACCGATGGCTCTGAGGCAATCAAAAAAGCATTCAGTCCTGAATTTAGAAATCGTCTTACTTCAATTGTTCAGTTTGGTGCGCTCAAAACAGAAGTTATCCATACTGTAGTTGATAAATTCCTTACTGAGCTACAAGCTCAATTGGATGAAAAAAGAGTTGTCCTTGAAGTAGATACCAAAGCTAGAACTTGGCTAGCAGAAAATGGTTACGATGAAAAAATGGGGGCTCGTCCTATGCAACGACTCATTCAAGATGAAATCAAACAAAAACTTGCAGAGTCCATTTTGTTTGGCGATTTAGCTAAGGAAGGTGGAGTAGCAAAAGTATCAGTCAAGAAAGCAAAATTAGATATTAAATTTCTTCCGCACGAAGAAAGAGAACTTACAAGTTAAAAAATTATTTTTCTCTAAAAGTAATTCTGCCTTTAGAGAGATCATAAGGGGTCATCTCAACTTTAACTTTATCTCCAGTTAAAATACGTATGTAGTTCTTACGCATCTTGCCAGAAATATGCGCAGTAATGATGTGATCATTTTCAAGTTTAACTTTGAAAGTGGTATTTGGCATGGTGTCAATTACCTCGCCTGACATTTCAATTAAATCTTCTTTTGCCATAAATTTTGTTCATAATTATGCCCTATGAGCAAAGAAGATAAAAAATTTAATTTAAAGGGACTATTGATTGTAATAGTTGTTGTCAATGTAATTTTGGCTATTGCAGCTTATTTAATAGATTCGGTAGTTTAAGAGTATTTCTTGTTAAAGAAGGTATACTATTAACTAGGTTTTATGGAGAGTTTTATGAGAAAAATAACAGCTTTTGTATTTATTATTTTATTAATTGTTTCTTGTGGTGGTGGAGGAACTGCAGCTGCAGGTTCCTCAGGATCTGGATCTTCTGGTTCAGGAAGTGGTAGTGCCCCAACTGGAAACTTAAAAAGTCAGGTAGATCTTGTTGGCACAACTTAAGATTGTTTTTAAAGGAGAAATTATGAATTTTAAAAAAATATTTTTAATGCTGCCTCTATTTTTTGGGGGTTTTGTTTATACCGCTGCTTATGAAGATGATGCAAACATAGTTGATTTTTATGTTCCAAGCATCTTAGCTAACGATGCAATGGAAATGCCAAATTTTCTTCTATGTTTTGTTGCTAAAACAAATTTTAAAGACTTTATTGATAAATCAGCTTATAGAGCTTTGGTAGATGAAAAATCCTGTGAAAAAGCTGATGGAGCCGATGCTGCTTCAGATTCAGCTGCAGCCACGGGTTCAAGTGCTAGTAGTGGTGGAACTGCTCAAACCAACGAAGTAGATAATGTTGTTTATACACCTGGAGTTTATGAAAATGTTATCGTTGGAAATACGATCGAAGGTAAGGGTTGGGTTGAGCTTCTGATGGAGGGACTCAAAGCTAAGGCATATGTAAAAACAGTGCTTTCAAAAGATCCTGATACCGATAGCCCCTTTGGAGATTTCACGATGAATTTCGAAGTTGTTGCAGAATCCAGAACAGATGCGAAAGAACAAAGCATCCCTGGATTTCCAATAGATCCTGTTCCAGATGGAACCCAGTTGGAGAAAGGTTATCTCAAAACACTTGGTAAGACGATAGAATACAAACAAAGTGGTGCAATGGAGCCATCTAGATCTCTTTACGCTGACTTATCAAATGATGATGCCCAACATGGTTATATGGTTTCTGTTGGAACTTATGGTCCTTTTGGTGGAGATTCTGAAACATATCAGTTAAGTCATAAGATTTTTCTTAACAAAACTACTGGTATCTACTGTCAAGAATTTGTTTCAGCCCAAAAGGTTACTCCAGCAGGTCCTGGAGTATTTCAAAACGTCGGGGCAGCTTTAAGCTCCTCGCAATTTGCAACTGCGATTTCGGGAGCATTGACATCTCCACCCACAGCTTATCTTGAGCTCGATGGAGGTTCTGCCCAAACAGTTACTGGGGAAGAATGTTGGAGCACCAAAGCTAGCGATGCCAAAAGAATTGTATATGAGTATGGAACTTATACTTCTGCAGGTGATAGGTATTCAGGAGCAAGTTCTTCAGCAGTAAATGCAATGTCTTTGAAATCCAAAGAAGTTAATCCAAGTACAAATAGTTCAGCATATGCATATGCGAGTTATTGGGGAACGCACGTAGACCAAAGAGATAGAGGCTTTGTTACTGACTCTACGTTATTTGTGAACGAAAGAGATAATAATGATAACGATGAATATTCTCTGAAAAAAGATTATTACGAGATTTGGCAAAAATCTACGAATAGTAAAACTCTAGCATCTTTAGCTGGAACAAGTGTTCAGTGGTATACACAACATTACAAAGACGATACTTCCGGTTCAACCAATTGGGCGAATCAATTAAATGCTTTGAATGTGCCTATTACAGGTGCTTGTAATGCAACAGATGGCAATTGCCCAGAATACTCAGGAAAAATTACCGCCAGTGGCGGGACAGTTACTTTTACTTTAACTGAAGGAATGGACTGGAGACAAAATCCGCCAGTACATGTTACTTTGACTACTCCTATTGTATTTACAGCTGCAAATTGGGTTACAAATATGACCGATGGCTCTGGCTGGAATAGAGGCATGCATTTCTGGGATCCAGACGCAAACCAAGGATACAATATTAGATATACCTCTTTTCAAAATCCTACTTCGGATTCTAATGCAAATGCCGTAAAACAAAGAACTAGAACCAAAATTGCTGCTACAGATTTACCTACAAATCTTACGTGCTTAGAAAGATGTCTCTCTGAGCCTCTAATGAACACAGCACTAGCAGCCGCTTTTACTGCTTACGATGCAACTGATCCTCCCGTACCGGCTGGGCCATTGAATGTAACTCCCTATTACAGTGTCGGTCCTTATCTTAAAGTAGATGCTTATTACGATGCTTCCGGAAGCACAAGTCAAGATTCTTACGATGATGATGACTCAGGTGATTTTCGTATGTATGCAGGAGATTGGCATTGGATTGGTGGAACAGTTGAAACGAGAGTATATACAGTGGATGGCTCAGGAGTAATTACAGATTCTACTGCAAGTCAAGCACTGGACTGGACAACCGCTAACCAGCAAAAAATAGATTCTGGTAGTTATGAAAATAAACTTGATAAGTATGAATATTGGGAAAAAGACAATACTATGGGAGCAGGTCAGAATGTTGGCCTTACATACAACGTTTTAAGATCAAACCATTCACAAAGGTTTGGTTGGGCTTATCACATGGAATTAATCGATTCTACAGATCTCAGTAATCTTGCATGTGCAACAGAAGGTTCAGATGCCAGAGGTTACACTCCAAGAATTAAGTCTTTCGCTTCTCAAAATACTTCATTATTGCAAGCGGCAACTACCTACTACTGTCTAGATAAACTTTACAGAGGAGAGGTGGATTCTTATGAAATTAATGTTGTGCAAAGACCCAGATATAAAGTCTATAATGAAACTAGGAATCAATTTGCTAACATTATGGCGCCTGAAACATTTGAGGTTGAAATCAATGACACCAAAGCAACCTATAACTTCACCGGGACTGACAAAACAGATTACACTGGCAGAAAAGTAAAACTCAAATTTGAAGGTTTTGGTGCTTTACATAATTTCCCGGGTAAAGTTTACAATCATTGCGAAAATACTATTTTAGGTAGATATCATAATGGTGCATGGAGTGATTGTTTGAGATACGTTCATGAGTTTTCTCTTACAGACGGAACTACTCTGACAAATATCTCTAATCCAGGAAATGATATAAAAATTAGGCAGCTACGCGGTGATGAGTATTTAAAAATTCTTACTGATAGCGAAAGAAATGCTTTGGCTGCTAGAGTCTATACCAGTACAGCAGCAAATATACCTGCTGATAGTGTGCTCATTGATCTAGCAAATCCATCTGCAACTAATTTTATTGGTGCGCAGCCGACAACAATATTAAATGATGGCAAGCCTTCAGTTATTCACGGCGAGACTATAGTAGCTCCATAGATATTATTTACTGGCAAAAAAACCCTTGTTTTTAACAAGGGTTTTTTATTTCTTCATTGAGTTTTTTTTTAAATGGGAGTATTTTTATAAAGAAGTATCTTTTATTTAAGGATCACTTAAGGAGAGAACAAATGTCTAGATCATTATTATTAGTACCAATTTTATTTTTTATATTTGCTTGTGGAGGAGGCGGGGGTTCTTCTTCGTCAGCTGCATCAGGGTCTGCAGGATCTTCTGGGTCTGGAGGAGCTGCACAAGGCTATCAAGTACAAGAAAAGATTCAAGCAGTAGATTAGGAGAATAATTATGAAACTTTTTAAATTATTTGTATTTAGTTCAACAATATTTTTTACGCAATTATCTTTTACTCAAGTACCAACTTCAGGTGCCTATATTACTGACGAACAAGATTTTTTTGTCTCAGGTAATAGAGTTAATGAGTCTCTTGAAAGAGTCAATTTATTACTTTGTTATTTGGCAAATACCAAACCTGCCGAATTCGTAAATAAAGAAACTTATGTAGCAACAATCTTTGAAGATGATTGTTCCTTTGGTAAAGCTTCAGGAGACGACCAACAAAAAGCTTCTCAAGCAAGAGGTGGAAGTAGTGGGGGTGGTAACTCAAATAGTGGTGGTAGTTCATCGCAAAATATTAAAGAAGGGAATACTGCATATGTCAAAGTGACTCAAGCTGATGGTTCTTCACCCATGTTTGGGAGTGTGTGGATTCAACTAAAAGGATCTGGGGCTGGAGATGGTCCACAAGCAATTGGTTTTGCCGATTCTATGGCGGGAGCGGGAGCCCAAGGTGGTGGTGGAGATGATTTGCCTTTTGATGCCACGGTCTATTTAAAATACGAACAAACAGCCAGTGCAAGTGAGAACTCTAAGTTTGGTGACTTCAAAATGAATTACACGATGTATGCAGATGCTAAAGCTGTAGCCGATTCTTTCATGGGAATGGCTGCTGGTTTACCACTAGATATTGCAGGGACAGATTCATTAATCGCAGTCGATGATTTTGGAAGGACGCAAAAAGAGAAAATGGAACTTCAAAACTTCAGTCTCGGTAATGGTTTCCTAGAAGCCAATGGTCAAACCATAACCTTTAGAGAAAGCATCATGGGCTCTCAGGAAATTACCATTACGTTTTCAGCAGATGGAGCAACTGGAATTTATTCAACTGAAACTTGGGATGAAACTTGGATGACGAGTGGCGCTAACACTACACAAATGGGAGAAGTAAAAGTATTTTATGCCTTTGAAGTAAGCGATTCTGGGAAGTATTATTGTGAAAAAGCTGTTTCAGCTGAACAATCATCATTTGCAGACATGATAGGTAGCTTTTATGACTTCGCTGATCCAAACGCTAAGGGAGCTACAGAAGGCACATCTTTACAGGGAGCACCTATAAATTTAGCAAATACAGGTATTTCAACTGCAGAGGTTTGCTACGACACCGATAAAGCAAATGCATTTACCAATGTCTTTCGTTATGGAATTTACAATGCCGATGGGACAAGGCATGGAGAAAGTGCCGGAAGCTTTCCTATCAGATCGGATAGTTTGTCAGGAGACGATTTATTCGGCTGGGCAGATTATTGGGGGGTTTGGGTAGACTATTATGCTCAAGAGGCAGGAATTGATCCTACCACTAGAAAATGGAAAAGAGATGATGGTCAATCAGGAGGAGACTACAAATGTTCAACTACTGAATGTGATTTATCAAAAAACTATTTAGAGATCACTAAATTTTCTACTTCTTACAGAAATTTGGATAGTATCCATAAAATTAAATTGGATATTAGTGAGCCGTGGGAAGCTTCAGCTAAAGCTGCCTGGGCGACGCTCACAAATTCAACTGCAGCTAATGGAGGAGTTGAATGCACTTGGTCGCATTACGATGATGCTGCAAATGAAAATTGTTTTTACAGTTACATTGGCTACTGGGATAAAGACGGTGGAACTGGAAACGAAGGGGCCCTTACCCTTACGCACGGTATGAAATGGTCAAAAAATGGTGATCCGGAAGTACAACTTTCATCTCCAATTGTTATTGATGGTTCTGCTTATGCAGGAGCTATGGAAATAAATGCAGGATACATTGAACAATTAGGTGCTTGGTCTCCTGATATTTGGACTTATTTTCAAATTCCTGGAGAGGCATTTGAAACAGCAAATCATACTTCTGTAGCTGCTGGAATAGGAATTAAAAACGAACAGATAGACAGAATTTCTGTTGCTGACTTAGCTACCTTTCTTGCATCTGTGGATATTGATGGTGATACAAATACTTCAGATCCAGCAGATAGGCTTGCTTGCATAAATTTATGTTTAAAACCTGATTTATACAACACAAGACTAACCGATGCCGTAACTAGAGTTTCTGACAATGATCCTAATAATGATGATCTCTATCAAGTGCAATACGATTCCATTTGGGATACCAATCATTTGTTTTGGGATTTTGATCCTGGAGTGGGAGAGTCTTTTGGAGAACTGGATGGTTTAGCACAATCAGATATTACCGACTACATTATAGATTCAGGGAAAATTTATTATCAAGCAGCTGCTAGTGCTAATGAAATGACAGTTTCCGATGCCAATACATCTGCAATGGCTACCGCCACGGCATCTCTTAAAGAACCTGTAACTTGGAAACTTTATGGAATGCAGGTCAAACGTCCAGATTGGACAGCTGCAAACCCTTATAGCTTGGAATATGTTAGTTGGTCTGCAAGAACCGGCTTCTTGGTTCCTGCAAGAAAGCCAGGCGACGATATAATTCCTATTCATACTTTTGAATGTCCTAAAGATGAAGTAGGGGGCACATATCTTTTATACGATGTTGATCACCCAAGATATTTAGATGCTCAAACGCCTCCTCAACCTACCGCGAAGATGAGTGAAGATCGATATTGCAATGAAAAAATTTGGGGTGGGGATGTTACTACGTATTTTGAAATTGGAATCATGACCGAAGGTGTTTATCAATTATCTGAAGGTGGAACTAAGGTGGCTATTCAACAACCCAAAAGACTTGAATTGGATGCTACCCAATGGACTGCAACTCAAAGAACTGCTGCAGGTCTTTCAGCTGCAAAAGGAAATTTAGAAATTGCCGAAAAAACTTATCAACTTCAGTTTGAAGGCTTTGGTAGTCTTTGGAATATTCCTGGAGGATTCTTTAATACCTGTACTGGCCTTTACGAGGGAGATTACATCAATGGTAGTTGGAGTGACTGTTACCGTTGGGTAAATAAATTCACTATTCCGGATGGATCTCAGTTGACTGATAATTCATCAGGAAGCCCAGTTACTTTGTATGCGAAAAGATTAAATGGAGATCAATTTTTAGCAACAAAGGTTGTCGCAGGGACCAGAGATTATGCGGCAATACAGTCAGCTAATCCTATAGCTGAGGCTACAAAGCTTACTGACATGGGTCCAAACGGCACTGAAGCCAATAAAATTGGGACAGTGCCTACTTTACTTAGAAACAATGGCGATCCATCAGTCATTATGGGTAAGGTTAAGGAAACCACTGAACAGTTGGCTACTGTACCTACTGCAAATTAAAATAAGTTAACCCAAAAAAAAAGCCTTCTTCGGAAGGCTTTTTTCTTGAATTTTTTTTTCCATTTTTATAATATTTTAGTAAGTTTGTTTGGGAGTTAATTATGAAACATTCAATTGTATTGATCTGTGTAATTCTTATATCTTGTGGAGGCGGAGGAGGCTCCGTAGCTTCGAGTTCCAATACAGGTTCAAGCCCTAGTGCAAGTTCTAACGCTACCAGTACTTTACTGCCAGGAAGTGTAGGCTCTTTTCAACCCTTAGACATAGACGATTGATTATGAAAAAAATATTTATTCTTTTATTGATTTGCTCAACATCCTTATTTTCCTCTGACTTTGCAAAAGACACGAAAGATTATTACGTTCACGGCCAGCCTTTGAATGATTCTCTTAAATTTATAAATATCTATATGTGTTTTATAAGCAATGGTTTTATAAAAGAAAAAGGTAAAGTTGCTGGATTAACTAACAAAGGACCTTATAAGGTGCTGACTGATTCAACTTTGTGTTCGCAAGATTTTGCTCAGAGATCAAGTCTTTCTGGGGCTGGCTCTGCTCAAGGTTCCGATGATTCTGGAAATGTCATAAGCTCAAGTTACAACACTTCAGTATTTGATGTAAAAAAAGATGGTGCAGGACCTTGGACTGCTCAAATCTGGTCTGAAATAAATCATGGCAGTACAGATCCGGTTTTTCTTCCAACAAAGATATTTTATGACTACTCCATATCAAGAGTGCCTTGTGTTATTTTACTTGAGGAAGACAGAGTTCCTGGCGTCAATTGCTCTAAATATGGAAATTTAAAATTGGAATACACCTATTGGCCTTCAGTGGATACCTGGCCAACGATACAACCTGCATTTACTGGTCTAGGTCTTGATAAGAAAGATATCACTGCTGGATTGGGTCAAATTGAAATAAAAGATACTACTATTAATTACAAAGCTCACGCAGGGGCAAACACTTACAATCTCAAACTTATAGGTGATAGCAACGATACAAATATTTCTAAGGGTATTTTTGAAAGATTTGTCTTTACCGGTAATGGTCCCGTTTGGTCTGTAGGTTACATGTTTTATGCTGATCGAAATAAAACGAAAAACTTTTATTGTAAAAAATACAAATATGCAGATCTTTTAATCTACAAGTTCCCGACCGCTGCTGTGCCTTTGGCAGCTCAAAATACTAGTATGCCAGCCTATGATTTTTTAACTGCAGAAAACAAATGGGGTCCAAAGACAGTTCAAAATTGGCAAGAATACTTTCCTGCTTCTCCTATTACAAATGCGACTTCCTATTGGAAGGATAATGTCATACCTACAAATGCTTTTGAATACGAAGAAGTTTGTTATTCGTCAAAACCTGAGGATGCTTTGAGATTAGTAACAGAATACGGACTTTATGACGATACAACAGGTGAAAGAATTAATCTATCCAATATGCCACACACAATCTCAGCAACTGCATCTGGAGCTAATGAATTTCCTAACGGCAAAATGTATTTGTGGGCTAGCGAATATGGAGTTTATGTGCCTCACAGATACAGAGGCTATTTTACTCCTGAGGTAACCACATGGAAAAATATGAGTCCTACAGCATCATCTGCCGAAAGATCAAAAGAATATACCTTAAAACAAAACTTTATACAGGTAGATAAAATAACGGTCAGCTATATTGCTCTTAATGATGTCCACAAAAACAGTATCAGAATGTGGCACAACGACCAACACTGGGATACTCAGTTTAAAAATTTAGGATTTTGTGGGCTTGACTCTACGGATAAAGATGGAAACGCTTGTACGTCTTATCAAGAATATGATGGCTATTATGACAAAGACCTTGAAACCGATGGCAATAATGCAACCAAAGGGGGTTTTGTCTTTACTGGTGGTTTAACCTGTAATGCCGGTCCTTGTCAAAGTACAGCGATTAATATTCAATTTGAAAATTCTGAGTGGTTATCAACTATGGTAGCAGGTACCGCTCCGCATACTTATGTTAGACATGGTCATTTTTGGAATCACGACTCTAGGAGTAATTTAAGTGTCAGTGAAAATGCTTTTCAAAATCCTGATTCCAATTCTCAAACAAACGGAATAAGAATTGAAAAAAACGAATACATTTCAATTCAAGATTTACCAAACAATTTATATTGTCTAGAAAGGTGCCTTTCACCTGAAAGGTTAAATACAACATACGATAATTTAATAATACAAGGTGAACAAATTGCTGCAGACAATAATCAAAGTTGGGAAAAAACTAGTATTAGTGGAAATACCGATAGAATTCCATTAGACCAACCTTACTTTGATACAGGCCCGTATATAAAATCAACAGAAGTTAATGGATCAGGTCAACTTGAATATGATCGTGATAATAATGGCACTCCCGAATGGACCAGAGATAACGCTGTTGGTCTTTGGCAAGATGGTATTAGAGCAGATCAAGTAATTAGATATTCGGAAGATGATTCAGGAGTAATAACTACAACCGGAAGTACAGGGGCAGCAATTGCTTCAACTGTCTTATCTTTTGATAGTGATAACGTGACTAAACTTAATCAGATTAAAGATATGCATGCGCTCTTAAATGGTTCAAGAGTTAAAAATGATCAGCAAAACCAGATAATGAACAGTGCGCCTTGGGGCTTTTGGAATGGACCTCTTGTGGACGCCACTGGATTAGCTCAGTCCGAATGTAGTGATAACTACTCTGTCTACGATTCTTCCGATGCAGACGAATACGATTATCGTCCTGGTTGGACACAAGGGCAAAATCAAAAAAGTGCTGGTACCAGATACTGTGTTTCCAAATTTTGGGAAGGTAAAGTCACTACTTGGTATAACATTAGAGTTACAGCTCAACCAAACTATGACCTCATAGATTCAACCACTGGCAAGTCCAAAGTATTTGATAGACCGAAAAACTTAGATTTTGTTGTCCCGATTGACGGAAAGGATAATGATGGGAATATTGTATATCCTGAAGAGGCGAGAGGTCAAAAGCTCAGACTTACTTATGCTGGAATTGGTTCAAGACTACAAGGTGTCCCGATGAGATTTATTGACTTTACTTCTGGATTACCTTGGGATGGAGATCCTGATAGAGTCAGATACTTAAGAGGAGTCGATGAATTTGAAATTCATCCCGGAGCTCAAGTAACGGAAACTTTAAATGGAGTTACAACTACCTATAAGCTTAAACCATTAAGAGGGCATGCCTATTTAAAACAAATCTCAAAAAATGATGCTTTAGCTTTAATCGGTACTGGTGTAACAGAAATTCCTTACGACTCTTCGATAACTATTGATGATAAATCTATTTTAAGAGACATTAGTCCAAATGGAACTGCAGAAAATTCTATAGGAACTATGCCAACTTCAATAATAAACAATGGTAATCCTTGTGTAGTTGATGGTATTTTGAATGTTGTTGATGCAGCTTGTGCTATAAACTAAATTTTAAGAATCTAGAATAAAAAGCCTTATTCGGAAGGCTTTTTTCTTTTTTTTTAGATTATGTTGAAGTTATCGAATCCAAGCTAAAACATCAAAGGGATGCAATAAAATCCTTTATTGCCTCACCTATTTCTTTTGGAGAATGCTCTTGAATGAAATGATTTCCTTTAACGGTTAATTCTTTTAAGTTTTTCCAACTTCTTACAAACTCTCTTTGGTCACCAGTCAAAATACTTCCTGGATCTGCATTAATGAAGAGCTTTGGAATATTTGAGTTTTTGTGAAAATCACCATTTTTGGTTACTTCATCAATAACAGCTTGAGGTGAGCCATCGATAGGAATTTGTCTTGGCCAGGTAAGAGTAGGGCGCCTATCTTCGCCTGGATTTTTAAAAGGTCTGATGTATTCAGCTTTTTCTTCTTCGGTAAAACCATTAGCCGAATCGTTCAAAAGAATTCTTTCAACAAAAACATTTTTTTCTAAAACTATTTCTTCACCGGCATCAGATCGCATTAATTGAAATATGTTTCTAGCATTTTCAGGCCATTGATCCCAAGTAAGCGGCATCACGATTGCTTCCATAAAAGTAATTGATTTGATTCTATCTGGATTTTCTCGCGCATATTGAAAACCCATAGCAGAACCCCAGTCGTGTATGACTAAATTAATTTCATTTCCTAGATCTAAAGAATCCAAAAGAGTTGATAAATATTTATATTGTCCATGATATTGGTAATCTGGGTTATCTATACCATCCAGTTTTTCTGAATCTCCCATGCCTATCAAATCAGGAACTACAATTCGACCTAAGCCTTCTACTGAGGGAGTTATATTTCTCCACAAAAAAGAGGAAGCGGGATTACCATGTAAAAAAACAATTGATTGGCCTTCTCCAGAGTCAAGATAAGCCATTTGTTTTCCAAGAATTTCCTTATAATTTTTATTCATGATTTCGCCTCCGCACAATAAATAAAGTTAATATCATGATAATCGTAATTTGATCCTATTGCCACGATGTTAAATAAAGAGCTAAAACGGAGTTTTATTCCTAGGATAAAAATTTTAATGTTAAGGTAACAATATGAATTATAAAACTATCCTTTTAATAACAACCTTATTTTTAATTGTTTCTTGTGGAGGCGGAGGCGGGGGTTCCTATTCCTCTAATAGCTCCAGTAGTCCAGCTTCTTCTACACCAGCTTTAGCAAATCTAAATTCAGGAAATGCATGTAAAAAAGCTTGGTACACAACTACCTTTCCAGACCCAACATCTACAAATGCAGTTTTCAACAACTACACTTTTTTTTGGCAGGATACTAATTTTAAAGATACAAAAATTTGTTTTAATTACTACGAAGTAACTGACACTATAATTTCTACTGGTGGAGTCTCTTGGAAAGTTTACATAGAAGAACTCATCAATTACTCTAAACGTACACTTGGACAAATTGTTCCTCTTAATGTCTTTATCTTAGGTGCTAACAATCAAAATGCTGTGAACGCAACAGAAGAAGATACCTACAATACAGACTTTGCTACTGTTCAAGCGCCAGTAGGAAGCAATTACAATACTGCCCTTACAAACTATGATGGTATACCAATCGAATCAGCAGGCGGTGGTTACTCTCATGAAGCCGCGCCAAATGGAGCTGATATTCAAATTCCTCAATCTCTTGTATGGGGTGCTACTTATGAGAATGATAACGCAAGAATAGCTGGCTCTTTAAAAATAATTGCCCATGAATATTTTCATGTTTATCAAAATTCTATAAAGTTTTATAACGAAGCAGCGAAAACTATTTCGCTTCCAAAAGCATGGTTTTCAAATCCATCTTTAATAGATTCTCCTTCTATTCCAGCCTATTTTCCATGGTGGATAGAAGAGGGGGGTGCGGATTTCGGCGGTATCGTCTTATCTGCTAAATATTCAAATTTTAAAACTATCGCAGTGAATGCTGTCCAACAATTTAAAGAACATTTTGATGATGCTCACGATTACTTTGCGGCTAATGCATCTCATACTTTAAATAATTTCAATTTTCCCGTTGCAGTAACTGACCCACCAACAAGAGATTATGCTTATGAAGCAGGAACTGCTGCTTTTCTCTATCTTTGGTACAAAGATCCTAGAAATTTTAATGCAGCAATGTCTAAATATTATACCGATTGGCAAGAAGCTGAGTTAGCTCGATCTGGAAATGGTTGGCAAGATGCTTTTGAAGATGCCTTTTTTAATGGAAATGGAGACGATTACTACACACTTTCTTCGTTTGTTACTGAATTTAATTCCTGGATAAGAAGTGATAATAAAACTAATCTTTGGAATGTAATTGCAAAAAATGCTAATGAGATTGTTCATGCTGATATTGTTCCTACCACACCAAATACTGAGCCTGCGCCTTATGAAATAAATGTGATTGCGAACCCAAAACAGGTTGGCCCTGGTTCAGGTAATAGGTACTTTATCGATGCAGTGCAACAAAAAACTCTGGTAGTGGAGGCTGGAGAAACTTATAAGTTTAAACTTTATTCTGCCCATCCTCTTAAATTTTCTACCACAGAAAATGGTACTCATGGAGGTGGAACGGAATATACAACTGGAGTTACGGAGGGTAGTACCCATGTTGAGATAGTGATGCCAAATAGTTCTACTCTTACCACATTGTATTATTATTGCAGCTTACATTCTGGTATGGGCGGAAAAATCTTAATTAAAAATCAGACTGCTGCCAACAGTGGCGGTGGCGGAGGTGCAGGTCTTGGAAACACTGGCGGTGGCGGCTATTAAATTTAAGTTATAATTTTCTCAATAGAGGAATTATGCTTAACCCACAAGACAGAAGTAGGGCATTTAACTTTGCTCTTAAAATACAAGATATTTTTAGTGCTGTTGTCGGACTATCTATTATTTGGTCAATATATGCCCTTATCTTTACTCAATTTGAATTAATATTCATTTCAAAAGTTTTATTAACTTTTATTTGTATTGGGTTTGGCACATTAACTCCCTTAATAGATTTCAATGAATCTCATGCTACAAATCCGTTATGGACGGGTCATGCACGTTTTCATTTAGTTTGGCAGGTTAATGCAATGATAATAACAGCATTTCTTTCTATAGTTCTGTTGTGGTTCTTTTATTCAATTACAAATCACTTAATAGTAATCCTTCTTATTTACTTATGGATATTCTCTTTCTATGCAACAGTCTTTGGTCTTAAGCTTTTCGATGGAGAATTAAATGATATTAATGGCGTGCCTCCAGTCTTTATTAAAATACTTGGACGAGAGTATGAAATTGACAGAAATATACAAGCTATTACGGGCAGTTTATTAGTAAGTTCATATGCCACAGCTTTATTTTTACTTAAATCTTAATTTAACATAATATATATTATACGAATAACAATATATAAGAAATAATGGACATTAAGGCACATCCCTTTCATCTTTTCATGAAATAGATTAAAAATTCTATGAGGAATTAATAGGGCTTTTAGCTTAATGTTAAAAAGGTAGATGTATGGTTATTTTGCATAGCCTGAAAAAAGAAGCAGTTCTAGCTTTTTATCAATCGCAGGGATAAATTGAGCAACATTTTCATCTGAAGAGTCTTCGATCCCATCATAGTCATCATCTATAGCTTTTAATGGTTCAGTTGCAAAAGCATCTATGTAATTGGCTATTCCATCTCCATCTTGATCAAGGTCTTTACTATACTTATTTCCCGAAGCATATATATCTTTTGAAGGTTCACTAGAATAACTATTTACCAATATTGCCCCAGATTTTGGAATAGTTTGTTCTGGATGATTAAAAAAACTATGGTCTGGAGTCTCCATTGAAGCAGGCACTGTTAAAGAGGCACAGCTTGAAATAGGTTCTTCTGCATATACTTTTCTTGGCCTTAGGACTCTTACATAATATTCGTTAGATAATGAATCTACAAGAACTGTTCCGTCAGGAATGTTAAGTAATCCGAAGTTCTCATATATCTCACCACCAATATCAACTGGTAAATGAGTTTGTCCAAGTGTACCCGGACAAACTGTGTTTCCTTCAAGATGTGTTCCATCTTTGACCTTCTTACATACAGTATTCATACTTACTGAGCTACCGCTTGTAATAATTATATTTCCAGAAAAGTCATTACCTGCTGTGTCTTTGCCTGTAAAAGAAACAGAAATATTCAAGCCGCCACCTAGTCTGTCTCCATTTGCATCATAAATTCCATAACCAAACCAATGAGGTACATATGACCAATGTACATTTCTTTTAAGGCAACGATCGTTAGTGGTCCCCCCACCTAATCCATCAACTCTATGGTATCTCACATAATTTTCATTATATTCAAAATTAGTTGTACCAACTGCTGCTGGCGTTCCGTTTGGAAAATTATTTCCTCCGGTGCCGTTCCAATAAAATGAACTTACGCTGCCTTTTCCACCAGAGTTCGGAGTATGTATGATTTTTGAGCCATAAAATTCACTTGCCTGACCGACGCTCCAGATAGGTGACACTACAACCTGGTCAACATAAACAGCTGATTTAAATTCGATATCGTTATTTTCTAGTCTAGTGGACTCAAAGGTTGCTCCATAAAGAGCTGCTTGAGGAGATTTTAAATATAAGCCATAGTCGAGAGTTAAAATACCATATGGATTTGCTGTACTAGTTTCTTCTTTGAGTATTAATTTGGATCTAGTATCAAGAGTTTCTTTTGGGTTAAACATTTCCATTACTAGATCGCTATTACTAGACGCTTGTTCGGATTTAAAAATCCATGGAGTATTGGTTTCTGCAGTTCCACAGGCTGGGTTATCTAAGATAGCTTTATAGCCAACTGAGACATTATTATTTTTTAAATTACTAAAGTTTTTATAATCTGAGGATCTGTAAAGACAAAGATAATCTGCTGCCCTACCAAAACCAGACATTAGAATGAACTGATGATTTAGATAAACAGAGGCATCAGTCCAAACTTCTTTATTTTTAGGGATTGAATTAACATCATAACTAAATAAAGAAGATGCTAAAAAAATAAAAGATAGATATATTGTTTTCATAAAATTACTCAAATATAGATAAATCATCTGGAACATTTTTAAAAGTTATGGTTTCAACTTGTGGTGTTTGTTGAACTTGTGGTGTTTGTTGAGGAGAAGTGACTGTATTTCCACCTCCTCCGCAAGAAATTAATAAAAATGCAATGGTAAGAATTAAATATTTCATAAAGATTAATATAAAAAAGTTTACTTAAAAACTCAATAAAGAAACCGCCCTAAAAAGAGCGGTTTTCTTATATTTATCGTTCTGCAGGATAGGCTTTAACTAACTGAGCAAGTGTTGAATTTACTAATTTTCTGATATTTCCAACCTTTCTATTAAAAGTTTTAAACTCATTCGATGCATAAACTTGATCTAATCCATCATTAAGTTCTTGAATGGAATTAGAACCGTTATACAACATGTGAGATACGTATTTATTACCATATACCACTCTATTAATTCCGTAAGATCCAAAAGCGTCACCTGTAGAATTAGTTAATTGTTTGTAAGCTTCTAAATAAGATGGCTGACTTCCAGTTTTTACCTTAACTTCTATATTAGAAAAGACAGTGTTTAACCTCCAATCTCCAGCTTCTAAAACAAGCTCAGTGACATAATTGTAGTAGTCTTCACTTACTGATGTATTTGCAAAAGCTACATTCATTTCTGATGACGCAGAACATGAGGCGAAGATATTTTGTCCTAATTGCATCATGTCATAATTTTCATACGCAACCAGAATGATATGTGAATGCCCTCCTCCCATACGAGAATAAAGACCTACATTTGCTCCAGATTCATTTCTCCACTTAGCTGCACATGATGAAGAATCAAAAGCCTCTATAGCTGATACAAATCCTTCTGGATTAGTAACGTTAAAGAAATGAAACTCATACACTCCGCTTCCGGGTCTTAAAGAGCTATCACTAGAAAATAAGTTAAAAGATAGTAATCCCGATATGATTAAATATATTAGATTTTTTTTCATGACTTACCTTTAGTTTCTTGTATAAATTGTTTCACAATATTCGAAAGTTTCTTCAACTTCTTCGTCTACATATTGTTGAGCATCGTCCCAAGTTTTTGCCCAACTTGCTCCCCTAAAATATTCATCAATGATTTTTCCAGTTTCAGCTGCAGTTGAAGTTATAGTTCTTAAATGAAACATTCCGGTTTCAGCAAAACCGCCACCCATTGGAGCAAATACGCCTATCATCATGTTATGTCCGTCTGCTTCTAGTTCTTTTTGCAATTTAGTCATCATGTCTGAAAAAGATTGCCAGTTATTTAATTTAATTCTCCACAAACGGTGATATCCATCCCTTGGTTCAAAATCTTTTAGAGATTTAAAAGCTGTTGAATATTTGATTGTTCTTAATTGAGCTAAATCAAAATTAGCAGTTGTTGGGTCGTAATTTTCTATCAAAGCCATGGCTTTCTCTAGACTAGAAAAGGCATTGTAAATAAACATCTGACCTTGATAACTTTCTCCCGTTCTTGTTTTACAATAGCCTGCTTGTTCAGAACCGAAGTTTTCAAAATTTATATTATTTTTTAAGTAATCAACATATTTATCTATATCTTTAGCTTGTACCATTAAAGTAGAAAACCCACCCTCAGGAACAGCACTCAGATTTAACGAAAATATTGAACTTAAAAGAATTAATAAAGATATTTTTATATTTTTCATTATTTTCTCCTAAAATATTTTTTAAATATTACAAGAGAAAAAATAGCATTTTTATATGAAATTAGGTCATTTTTTTTTGATTAAAGATAAAATAAACAAAGCAAGTAAAAATAGGGTCATGTAGGGTGCGTAAACCATTCCGGGTGTTATTCCGTCCGAATAAATTGGATCATTCACAATGGGGCTTGAATTAAATACTCTTACCGACCATTCAACTAAGAAAGCTAGGATTGTCAAAGGTATCAATGATCTATATCTTATGACGACTATCCATGCAAACGCACAAAATATAAGCTGAATTAAACCCCACGCTGAAAAAAAAGCGTATATCAAAGGCATGGGGTCTGGATTACCGGTTAATACTTTTACATTGGCAATATCATGCAGCCCAAATTCCTCAAAGGACATATGGATTATGGAGCGCCAAGTCATTAGCAATAAAAATGGAATGAATAAATAAAATACCAATTTATAGCCTTTATAGTTTTTATCTGCAGACTTTGGGAAAAGTATTTCGAACATTGATATTAGGATTTATGAATAAAGTCAGATAACAAATTAGATAATTCTTTTGGTCTTGTCCATTGAAAAAAATGCCCTCCCCCAATATTGGGTGCGCTTTTTGCATTTGGACACATATTTAATACATCTCGTTCAGCGCCGTTTGTAACTGGATCGTCTCCAGCAAAAACACTGAGAAAAGGTTTGTTCCAATTTTTAAAAACTTCACGAGCTTCTCTGACTGCTTCTAAAGATTGATCGGGAATGATAGGAACATGACTTGGCATGGCTCTTGGTCCCATTTTATATGACGGATTCGGGAAAGGAGCTTCGTATGCTCTGTCTAGATCAGTTCTTAATGGAAAAAATTTTCTTAACCCTAATCTTGTAAAAAAATAATAAATTATCATCTTAAGAGAAGAATTGTTATCCATCTGACCAGACATTAGAAAACCAATTGGTAAGTCTTCAGTATCCCAGCAAAATTTTTGCCAGTACATAAACTTCAAAGCAGGACTACTTTCCATTTCATTTCCAGCTAAATTATCCCCATCCATTTTTCTTACTTCTTTCATCATAGAAAAAGGTGTTAGCTTAATGCTGCTTTCTCTGAAAGCTTTTACTTTATCGATTACATCTTGAGGTGCATCTGGGTTATATGGCAAACCTGTATTTCCCATAGCAACTCTAAGAAATCTTTCTGGTTCATTAGCAACTACTCTCAGTCCTATTAAACCACCCCAATCTTGGCCAAAAAAAGTTAAATCTCTAAAGTCATTGGCCTTAAGCCAATCTGTCATCCAATCTACTTGTCTTTGATAAGAATAGTCTTCTCTTGATGCAGGCTTATCTGACTTTCCATATCCAGGTAAATCTGGAGCAATGACTCTAATTCCAGCGTCAACCAAATAAGGAATCATTCTGCTATATAAATAACTCCAAACTGGCTGTCCATGCATGGCAAGTAAAATTGGTCCATCCTTAGGTCCTTCATCAATATGATGAATTCTTAAATCAGATCCATTATGAGTTTTTATTGTTGTGTAATGTGGCTCGAAAGGATAATTTTTTACATTCTTAAAAGCTGTATCAGGAGTTCTTAAAATTTTCATAATTCAAATTTAGAGTTTGATAAAGAATCACATACAGAATTAAATTCTTGCATTGTTTGTTTAATTATTTGTTCTACTGGTAAAACTTCATTTATGAGTCCAATGGACTGTCCAGCTAAAGCAGGTGCCGCATTCATGTCACCACCAAAATATAAATCTTTTATTCCACTAAGAGCAGACATATCCATTAGCCCTTCTTCATAAATCTTATCCGTTAAGTCTGTCTTTAAAGCTCTAATGCATGGTTTTGCTTTTTTATTAAGTATGTAAGTACCTTGTTCAGAACCATTTACGATTGCGCCTTTAAAATTTTCATGAACCGGACTTTCTAAGGATGAAACAAATCTTGTTCCCATTTGAATACCATCAGCACCCGCAGCAAATGCTGCTGCCATTCCAATTCCATCAACAATGCCTCCAGCAGCTACAATAGGTAAATCAGTATGCTTGCGTATAGATTGAATTAACACATGTAGGCCTACTTCTTCAGGACTTTTAAAACCCCCTCCTTCTGTTCCCTCAACAACCAAACCATCAACACCTGCACCTACTGCCTTAAGAGCTCCTGCTAGACTTGGAACTGCATGAAATACTTTGATATCTGCCTCCTTGAGCTTATGAATATATTTCGCTGGATCACCTGCAGAAGTTGTAACAAATTTAACATTTTCTTCTATTACAACCTCCAACATACTTTCGTCCGAAAGAAATAAAATTGGAAGATTTACTCCAAATGGACTATTGGTAAGAGAGGCCATTTTTCTTATTTCATCTTTACACTGATCCACCTCTCCAGAAGATGTTTCTATAATCCCAAATCCGCCAGCATTTGATACAGCAGAAGCAAGTTGACTCCTTGCAATCCAGCCCATCGGAGATTGAATAATTGGATATTTACAACCCAACATTTCAGTTATTCTGTTCATTACTACCCCACTAAAGATTGGCAATTAGTTGCCGTTAAAAAATTTAAAACTTTTTTTTGATTTTCAGTATCCAGTTTTTTGAATTCGTCTCTTATCCAATCAAGGCACTTTGCTTGATAAGGAAAAGATTTCTGTTTCCAAGGATAACCTGCAAGATCAACAGACCATTCTTTTTCGCCTTCATTTACGGCTTTATGATTTTCTACCATGGTTGGTATATAGGAAATTGATAATTCCTTAAAGAGATCATGGATTGAGTCGCTAAGAGAATCTAAAGATTTATTTTCTTCAAAATAATTTAAACCTCCTCTATCCTCTAGAGTACTTACCCAAGCAACCGTTCTGGGTGAAATTTCATGAGCTATTCTTCTAGGAGTAGGATCGAAACCTACTAATTGAGTAAATTGTCCATAAACTGCAAAATCACTGGATAATGGATAATTTCCGAGGAGGAAAGGATGCTTTTTGAAATGTTCTTCAAAAATAGAAAGTACTTTTCTATAACTTTTATCTATAAATTCAGCTGTATCGTTATTAGAACCAACAACCCATAATCTATCTATTTGTCTTTTTGCAAAATGCTCTTTAAAAAAAGCTAACTCATCATCTTTTAAATTACTGTTTATTCCCAGAGGGAGAATAGTTCCAGCATTATCGGCATCTTCATCAAAATGCCACCTGTAGTGAAACATAAATTTTGTACACCACTCATCGCCAAAGTCTTCCAAAACATAATTTATAAAGTTAAGTGCTGGATCTTTGGGTAGAACTGATCTATCTGGATATTTTTCTTCAAACTCCTTTATAAGTGGAGTTGAGTCAGTTACTGCGGTTGCTTGACCATTTCGATCTAATATAAAAACTGGCAATAGAATGGGTTTTGGAGGTTCAATGTTTATCTCTTTAAGAATATCCTCTGGTTGGCCCCAAATTACTTCATAAGGAATTCTTTTATATCTTAGATACGCAACCATCTTCCTAGTGTATGGTGATGCTACATTTCCTATAAGTTTTATTGGATCTGTCATGAAGATACTCCTAGAATTGAAAAATTATCTTACCAAATTTATATCATTTTTATTAAAGAAAGGAGATCTAAATAGTCAACCTCCAATCATTGACAGAAATTTTCAATTTTTAGCTGGTAAATCAGCTACTGGCTTTCCTTGAATAAAATCACTGATAATTTGTGCGAGCTCCGGCCCAACTTCTTCCTGCACAAAATGACTTGCTCCTCCTAAAGTTATAACAGTTGGATTTGGAATGCGTTCTAGGAAGTCATCCTTCATTGCAAGAGTAATTCTTTCATTTTCTCCAAAAGCAACTAGGAAAGGTTTGTCCCATTTTTCATAAACTTCTTTCCATAGTTTTTCATTTTCAGGTAGTTGAGTAGGAATAAGATAAGGCCAAACATGAGCTCCAGCCTTATATAAACCTGAAGGATAAGGAGCTTCATAAGCATAAGCTTCTTCTTTTGATAAATCAATCCTGCCAAAATTCTCAATTATGCCGGTTATATTCATATCTTCTGCATAGTATGAATAAGCTATCCAGTTGCTAAACATCGAAATTCCTACGAAAGGAGATGGATTTTCAACTGTAAGAGCATCTTTGGCTTTAGCCATTAATTCTTCAAAGGTAATTGGTCCAATCCACCAAACCCTAAACTGAACAAATTTTTCAAAAAGCCATGCTGTTATGCCTGATCTAGCAACCATTCCGGTATTTGATACAACCACATGACTAAATCGATCTGGTAACTCCCCAACCACTCTTAAACCGACTAGACCTCCCCAATCTTGGCCGAAGAAGGTTGCATTTTTAAGATCTAATCTTTGAACCAATTCTTTCATTACATCTACATGATGTTTGTAAGAATAGTCATATTTTGAAAGAAACTTATCTGATTTACCAAAACCAACACAATCTGGAACAATCACTCGGTGTCCTTGTGCAGTAAGTACAGGTATCATTTTTCTAAATAGATAGCTCCATGCAGGTTCACCATGAAGAAGAAATATAGGATCAGCGTCCCTTGGTCCTTCATCAAGATAGTGGATTCGCAAACCATCAATCATCATGTAATTGGGTTTGAAAGGATAATCTTTCAGATTCTCAAATCTTTCATCAGGAGTTCTTAAGACACCCTCTTTGATTTCATTGCCATACAAGCTCATAGAAATAAATAGATTCAATGTGGAAAGGATAAAGAAACCAATTATTAACTTCACTTACTATAGCTCCTTGCTTTAATTTATTGATTGAATATAGAATATGGCAGTAACAGTGTCAATAACTTCTGACAGTGATACTGCCATATTTAAGAGAATACGTTGAAGAAAGACGGAAGGAAATTAAGAAGTGAATCAACAACTGATCACATCTTAAATACAGCAATTAGAATTGCTAGAAAAGGCAATATAGATGATATGTCCTTTAATTCAATTGCCAAAGAAGCAAAGATAGGTACTCGAACAATATTCCGTCATTTTAAAGATCAAGAAACTCTTCAAGAAAACTTAGATATAAAGCTAGGTGAAGAATTTTCTAATGCGTTTGCAAAGATAAATAAAGAAGATGATTTAGAAAAAAGGATAGAAAATCTCTCTACTATCTTAATAAAGCTCTATTCAAAAAATCAAAATATTATCCGCTGGTCTCTTCGAAATATATGGCGAGATAAAAACTTAAGAAAAAATATGTTTTCGTGGAATAAAATATTAAGAAATTTTGTTTTTTCTATTCTTCCAGAAATACTTGAAAAGAAGAAGCCTGAAAGAGAAATAATTTTTGAATGTATGTCTTTTATTTTTTTCTTGCGTCTTAATATTGTTCAGAATTTGAGCGAAGATCAAATAAAGGAGATTTTTATCTTAAATACAAGAAAATACTTAAACGAAAACTAAGAAGCTCTTTTAATATTTTCTACAATAGCGTTTACTATTTCAGAATGAAGTTGTTCTGGAATTTCATGCCCTACTTTATCCATGATCATCCTTGTGGAATTTTTAATGCCATCTGCCAAAGCTATTCCATGATCTAAGGGTAGAATTGCATCTTCAGTACCATGAATTACCAAGGTCGGTACATTAATTTCATTTAATCTAGACGTTCTATCAGGGCTTGCACCAATTGCTGCTCCATGAAGAGCAAATGGATTATTACCATGTTCAACTATTGGAGCTAACTTTTTTCTAAACTCTTTCTCATCGAAAGGAAATCGTGATCCTGTAAGTTGCTTATATATTTCTACTACACCATCTTCAACTCTACCTTTGAGATTCATGACAAATGATTTTTGCATTGCATTAAGTAATTCTTGAGAAGGTCCAGATAAGGACTCATTTTGTATTCCTGGAGTAGTCATTATAGGAGTGATACTTTTTACTCTCTCAGGATAATCTAGAGCAATTATTTGTGTAATCATTCCCCCCATAGAAGCTCCAACAATATGAGCTTTTTCGATATTCAATGAATCCATGAGCGATACAGCATCCTTTGCCATATCTGATAGGTCATATTGAACTATGGCAGATTTACTAAATTTAAACTTTCCTTTTTTATCTACTACTAAACCAAAAATTCTATTTACAATAATCTTCAGAATGAATGCTGGAAGAATTTTTAAAAATTTATTATAAGTAGGTTCCTTACCAAGCCAAGAAGACTTACCAACATCTCTGTTATCGAATCTTACTACTCTGAAATTTCTTGATACTAATTCATCAATAAATTCTTGGGGCCATTGTTTGCAATTTGCATTTGCACCCATTATGAGAAGGATTGTTTCATTAGAAGATTCTCCAAACTCTTCAAACCAGATTTTAATACCATTAGCTTTTAATAAATTTCCCATATTAATCCTATTTAAATATTTTCAAACTCATTAAATTTTTCTCTCTTTACATACGGATCTTTGTCTTTTCCTGGCATCCAGTTACAGCTGTATGATTTAAAATTAGCTACATCATTTACAAAGATTTTATATCTTACGATATCTGTAAGAATTTGATCAATCAGGTTGTCTAAGTCAGTTTTTGTGCCAGAAATAATTTTTTTATAGATTTTATTTATTTTTTTAATTTCCTTTTCAATTAAGAGATTGTTTTCCTTATTATTTTCAGAAAAATTATCTCTATTTTTTAAAATATAATTATTTAATTCATTACTAATTATTCTTTGGTCGTTCTCATAATTGTCAGAAAAATCTATTACTTTATCGTAAAAAAAATTCTCTATATAAAACCCGCTCAAGTAATCTTTTTTTTGAAATTTAAAATTTATATCTACATGTTCATAGATATCTGGCCAAGATAATAAAATATCAGAACAAAATTTTTTCATAGATTTAGAATCTCTTTTATCAATAGCTAACATATAGACATAAAATCTATTCCTTTTTTTTGAAAACTTACATGTAAAGGAATTCTGATAATTTAATTCAGAAGAAGAAAAATTTCTTTTGAAATAATCATTGCAAAAACTTGTCCCATTTTGAATTATGGATTTTGCATCGGCATCCGAATAAGATCGAATTAGATCTATTTCTTCTAAAGTTAACTTTGAAAAAAGGTTTGTAGAAAAGATAAGAAACATAAAGAATATCTTCATCTTTTATGAAATAGAGAGAATGTTAAATTAATTCGTAATTAAGTCTGTTTCTTCTGCAGAGTTTATAAAATCTGTGAAAGGTAATACTTGGTTTATAAAACGACTCCAAGAAGTAACTCCTGCAGTTCCTATAAATACAATGTCTTCTGCTTGTAAGTTGAATTCTCCAGCCACTAGATAACCAGTAGGTGAAGAAATATCAGATTTAAATATTCTTGGTTTTCCTTGAAAATCTTTAGGTCTTAAAATGTAAACCTCTTTGCCTTTAGAAGTAGCTTGATTAAGTCCTTTTGCCTTAGCAAGAGCAACAGATAAAGGAATGTTTTTCCTAGAAATGTTAATGGAAATAGGATTTGTTGCTTCTCCTATAACATGAACCTGACTTAAAGAGTTATCGGGAAGATGAATAACATCTCCGGCTTTAAGATAAATATAATTTTGAATTTGAGAATTTCTTGAAAGATACTCATAATCAATATTATAAGTAAAACCATCTCTTGAGAATTTTACAGAGGTAAGATCTCCAAGAGGTTTTTGTCCGTTTTCTCCAAAAGGATTAGCATTAGCTATGACCTCTGTAAGAGTGACAGGAACAGTAGTAACAGGAACTGAGCCTACATTTGCAAAGCTGCCAGAAACGATAATTTTTTTTGATTTGAATTCTGCAATTGAAACATCTACCTGTGGGTTATTCAGAACGCCTGAAAGAGATTCAGTTAAAAGGAGCCTAACCTCTTCCACAGTTTTACCTGCTACTTCGAGAATTCCAGCGTTTGGATAAAAAATAGTTCCATCATCTCTTACTATCTTTTCAAATATAGGGTTAATAGCCGCGCCTCTTGCTAAAGCAGCAGACAATCTTTCAGTTTCACCGTATACATATATGAACAAGACATCTCCTAGACCTACTTTGTAGGATTCGGGCGAATAATTAAGCAAATTCAATGGAAGATTAAGCGGAATTCTATTCTTTTCATTTTTAATTAAATCCATTGAAACCTTTTCAATGAGAATAGGCTTATCCGATAATTCAGGAATTATAGTTCCCTTAAAAGATTTAATATCAGAAGCTCGAAAAGAAGTTCCGATGGAGCAGGAAACTAAAAAACTAATTAGTACTGTTATTACTAAAGTTTTAAACGATCTAGAATACTTTTTACCCATTTTGAAAGCATTTTATTTAATTTAGTGGCAGATTCTACTAAAAAGTTGCTAATTGTAAACTTTTTTGTACTTACACCGTAGTTTTGGTAATCATAATAGTAATTTCTAGAATAGTAAGGATACTGATATCTATACCAAAGGAAATTGAAATATAGTGAAAATTTATTATAAAAATAATATACATTTTCCTCAGAATTAATTTCCTTTAAAAAAAGATCAATGTCTTTAAAGGTAGAAGTCTGACTAGCAACAACATAAATATGGCCTTCAACGTATTTACTTAGAATTTTTGCATCTACAAACAATCTCCAAGGAGGAGTATCAAAAAGTAAATAATCATAATTTTCTTTTAATTGAGATATCTCTTTTAAAAATTCTTCAGAAGTAAAAAAGTCTGTTGGAGAATCAATCTCCAAAGATGGTACGAAAAGACTGTCGTTATCCGACATAAAATTATTTTTATTCTCATTGAATTCTTTAAAACTTTTGAATTTTGCATCAGGAGCTAACTCCTTTGTTAATCCCTTTTTTCTATAATCTAAATCAATTAAACAAACTTTATTTTTTTGTTTCAATTTATTGAATAATTGAGATGCAATTTCTGTTTTGCCTTCACCTTTTCTTGAACTAATTATTGAAAAAGATTTGATATCTTCTTGATTATGAGTAATTTCATAAACTGTTTTATTTAGTAACTCTTCTGAAACTCTGGAATACATATCTGCTTTATCTGGTTTTTTTTTGTCAATAAAGGGTAACTCTCCTATAATTTTTTCTTTGCTGACAAAGTCGACCAAAGAATCAAAATGAGTAATTTTGTCACCTAAAAAGTGCAATACAACTAAAACGCCATAAGCAAGTACAGTTATTAATAAACAAAAAATATAAATCGTAAGCCTTGGAGAAATTTTTTCTGGTTCTGAGGACATATTTATGATCCTTACATTACTCAGGCTAGATGCTTCGACCATACTTAATGTTAATTCCTGTGAAGATAATTCTCCCAGAGCTCCTGAATATATTTCTACTTCTCTTTTTAAATTTTCTAATGCTCTTTGAGTGCCTGGTATTGAAGGCAGATCTTTTTCTATTTCCTCTATTTGAGAGAGAACCAGGTTTTTCTGCTCCGTTAAAGTTAGATAGATTGGGTGATTTTCTTTATAAAATTCTTTAAGTTCAAGTTCTTTGAAAATAATTTCATTATATCTATTCTTTAGTTCTTCTAATTTAAAATTTCTTGTATTTGTATCAAAAATTACGTCAGAAACATTAGTTGAAATTTTATAATTGTTTAATTTTTCTTCAGATTCTCTTAGAAGAACTTTTATCTTAGGAATTTCCGATTGAATGAATTTTTTGCCTGCAGCACTTGATTCACTAAAAAAATTTTTTCTATCCTCAATAAACTCTCTATTGAATAAATCCAGCAAATCTTTTGTCAATTTTTCATTATAAGAAATAAAATTTATTTTCATTAAAGACTTTGATGTATTTTCTATACTTAAGTTTTTTCTTACCTCTGAAGCAGATGGGAGTTCTTCTGAGTCATAAGTATTTTGATTATGAAGTTTTTCTAAAACATCTTTTATAGTGGAATCAGATCTATAAATTTCTATTTCTGCTTCTAATTCGTTCTGACGTGAAAACGCAGAAACCTCCGTAAAACTTTCAGGAAAAAAAGACGAATTATTTTCTTTTACTTCCAACAATGAGCTAGATCTATATAAACTATCAGCAGAAAAAAAATAAATTGTAATAGCTAAAAGAGAAGATAAGAAAATAGAAAGAATAAGATTAAAATTATCAAATAAAATAGATATTAAACTTGTTAAATCTATTTGGTCATTAGTTAAATTGTTATCAGACTGCATAATAAAACAAGATTATCTTATGAGTACCTTAATAGTGCAATGTACTAAAATAATTATGAAAGAATAATTTCTATAAGCGTAAGTTGTAAAATATTTATTAATTTTTATCTCTAATGAAAAAAATACCTCTTCCAAAAAAAATACCAAAAAAATTAACAGCTCATAATGATACAAGAATAGATAATTACTATTGGTTAAGAGATGATTCTAGAAAAGATAAAGAAGTCATTGGGTACTTAAATGAAGAAAACAAACATACTGAATTTTGGTTTAAAGATAATAAAGTAAATTCAGGTGAAATCTTTAAATATTACAAAAATGCAATTCCTAGTTTTGAAGAAGGAATTAAAATAAAAATTGATGAGTTTGAGTACTTCTCAACATCATCGCTCTCTCAAGAGTATCGCAAGTACTATAGAGTTCAAAATAAATCAAAAAAACTACTGCTTGATGTAAATAAATTGGCAAAGAATAAGAAATACTATGATATTTCGGCGATTTATCCCTCTAGGAATCACAGATATATTGCTTATGGAGAAGATACTAATGGAAGAAGAGAATTTTCCATTGTAATAAAAGACATTAAAAAGAACCAAAATTATGAAAAGAATAAATGTTCATCCACTGGGAATATTATTTGGAATAAGAATTCAGATGGATATTTTTACTTAAAAAAAGATCCGATTACGCTTATAACTAATTCTTTATTTTTTCATAAATTAGGCACTAACGTTAAAAAAGATAAGCTAATTTTTAAAGAAAAGGACAAAGAATATAATTTAAGTATTACATTAAGCAGAACGAAGAAATATTTATTTTTGCAGTCTTCAAAAACGGAATCTAATGAAACTTGGTATTTGAATCTAGAAAAAGAAGATTTTAAACTTAAATGTTTTCTTAAAAGAAAAAATAATCATCTATATTATATTGACGATACTCCTGATAAATTTTTTGTGTTAAGCAACAGAAAGAGAAAGGGAAACTTTGCTCTTTATGTAACAAATTTCTCTAAAACTGCAGAATCCCATTGGAAATTATTTGTTTCGCATAAAAAAAATGAGTTAATTGAAGATTTCTTATGTTTCAAGGACTTTATCATTCTGGAAATAAGAAGGCAGGGTTTGCCCTTCCTGGTTCAAGTTGATATTAACAATAAAAAAGAATACATAGAGTTTAAAGACAATACGTATGCGGTTAGTCTATCCGGAAACAATAATTATGACGCACGTAGCTTTTCTTTTATTTATTCAAGTTTGAAGTCTCCTCCTGTAATTTACTCGCAAAATTTGTATACAAAAAAAAGGAAAAAAATCTGGAAACAAAATTTTATAGGTCATAATGAAAATAGATATGAAATTAAAAGAGAAACTATTCTTGCTAGGGATAAAACCAAAATCCCTATTTCTTTAATTTATAAGAAAGGAACAGACTTAAAAAATGCTCCTTTATTACAATATGGCTATGGATCTTATGGCTTAATAGTAGAACCCTCTTTTAAATTATCTTTTATGCCTTTGATAGAAGAAGGTTTTATATTTGCAATTGCTCATATTAGAGGAGGTCAGGACTTAGGAAGATCTTGGTATGACCAAGGAAGAATGATGAATAAAATGAATACATTTTTTGACTTTATAGATTGCACAAAAAAACTCCTGAATAAAGGTATAGGAAATAAAAATAAAACCTTTGCCATGGGAGGAAGTGCTGGAGGTCTTCTGATGGGAGCGATCATCAACATGGAACCAAAATTATACAAGGGTATTGTTTCTGCAGTTCCTTTTGTAGATGTTTTAACAACAATGTCTGATGAAAGTATTCCTTTAACAACTTTTGAATATAAAGAATGGGGAAATCCAAATAAGAAAAAAGAATATTCCTACATCAAAAGATATTCTCCGTATGACAATATAGACTATAAACCATACCCTTCGGTATTAGTGACTTCTAGTTTATATGATTCACAAGTCCAGTATTACGAACCAGCAAAATATGTTCCAAAATTAAGAGACTATAGTACTTCTAATAATCCAATACTCTTGAAAATGAATATGATCGGCGGACATGCTGGAAAAAGTGGACGACTAGCAGCCTTCAAGGAGACATCTGAAGAACTTGGATTTCTAAGAACTCTTTCTATAAAAGATTCGTAACAAATTTTCCTATAGCTAAAGAAGATGTGAGTCCAGGACTTTCTATACCCTGTAAATTTATAAGGTTCTTAATTCCATGGTCAGCGAAAGTTTGAATACTAAAATCTTTCATTTTCTCATTTGGCTTAGTAATCTTTGGTCTAATCCCAGTATAATCTGGATGTAATTTAGTTGTATTTATTTCAGGCCAATACTGAGAAATAGATTCAATAAATTTACTTTTTAATGATTCATTAAAGCTGTAGTCAATTTCATTTATAAACTCTACATCTGGTCCAAATCTCATTCCGCCCGCAAGATCAAAACCAACATGAATTCCTAAGCTATGTTGTCCAGAGACTGGATAAATCAAATTCGAAAAGGGAGATTTTCCTGAATATTTAAAATAATGACCTTTCGCATAGTAATTTTTATAAATTTTATCTTCTGGAAAATCTTCAATGTTTTTTAAAGTGAGTTCATTGCTTAAACCACTACAATTGATCAAGTATTTACTTTCTATCGTAAATTCTTCTTCAGCTAAACAAGAAATGATGAACTTATCTTTCTTTTTTTTTGCATTCAAGAAAGATGTTCTCAAAGAAATTAGGCCTCCAGAATGTTGAATATCCCCTTCTAGGGCGGTTACGTACTCCGGCACATCAATTACTCCTGAGCTTGGAGAATAGAGAGCACCGAGGAAAATCAACCCAGGATTATTTTCTAAAACCTTTTCTTTTTCCACTTTACTTATTTCAACGTTATTTTTCTTCCCTTGATTAAATATTGCTTCTAAATTAAGAAGTTCCGTTTTATTTGAAGCGATAATGAACTTTCCATATTTTTTGTGATTAATTTTTTTCTGTTTTGCGTATTCATATATTAGTCTGTTTCCGTGAACACAAAGCTTTGTTTTTAAAAAATTTTCTGGATAGTAAATTCCTGCATGTATTACCCCGGAATTTCGCGAGGAGGTTACATCGCCTGCTCTTTCATTCTTTTCTAAAACAATGGTTTCTTTTCCTGAAGAAGATAGTTCACGTGCTATGCTTAATCCGATTACACCTCCACCAATAACGATAACATCAGTCATTTTTTTTATTGTTATAGGAATTGATAAGACTCTTCATTTCTTTTCTAAGAAAAAAAATTGAAATTAAATTTGGCAATGTGCTTGCAGCAACAGTAATCAATGCAAAATTCCATATTATTTCAGTATCTATGTACCCGCTTCCGGCAATAAAGAAAGCTAAAATATAAAGAACTCTGTAGTAGATTATTGAAGATTCTCCAAATAAATAGGCAGAACACCGATCACCATAATAAGCCCATGTTATAACTGTAGAAAAGGCAAATAATAATAATCCAATAGATACTATATACTCGCCATAACTTCCAAAAAATCCTTTATTGAATGCCTTACTTGTCAAAACTGCAGATTTTACAAGCGATTTACCGACAAACTGATAATTGGTATCGATCTCTGAATTATTGATTTTAATTTTTCCTGTGTAAGGAAAGCCGTTTTTATTTACAGAAACTTCTTCTGCAATGGATCTATTATTAAGGATTGTTACCTTATTTTGAATTTTGCCTGAAATAATCTCTAGGTCTCCGGAAAAGCTTTTTAAAGATGAATTTTCACCAGATAAGAAGTTTAAGATATCTTTACTATCTCTTGCTTCGTCTAAAGAACCATTTACGACGTACATTGAAGTCCTTTCAAAACTGTTTTTGAATTTTTCTGTCCAAACTCCAGATGAAAGGATTACTAAACCAGTTAAAGTACAGATTATAATTGTATCTATGAATGGCTCTAAAATTGATACGAATCCCTCTTCAACCGAATGTTTGGTTCTTGAAGTTGCATGTGCAATTGGGGCAGATCCCTGGCCTGCTTCATTAGAATACAAACCTCTTGCAACTCCATAAGTAAAGGCTAGTGAGAAAGATGCTCCAAGAAAACCTCCAACAACGGAAGTACCTTCAAAAACATCAAGAATGATTATTTGAAAAGAAGGAATGATATTTTCATAGTTGAATATTAAAACGCTCAATCCTCCTATTAAATATATAAAAGCCATTAATGGAACTATTGAGGCTGCTATTGTAGATATTCTTTTTATACCTCCTATGATTACAAGAGCCACTAATAAGCTCATTACAATGGAAGTCATTAAAGGATCTATTCCAAAGCTTGATTCAATGGTGCTTGAAATATTATCTATCTGAGGCATATTTCCTGATCCAAAAGTACTTATTAGGAGAGAAAAGGCAAAGATCGTTCCAAGCCACTTCATATTTAAGCCTTTTTCCATGTATATCATCGGACCGCCTGATATTTCTCCAGAATTATTTTTTTCTCGATATGCATGAGATAAGGAGACCTCAACAAATTTAGTAGTCATCCCAAGAAAAGCTGTAATCCACATCCAAAATAAAGCTGCTGGGCCACCTATAAAAATAGCCATTGCCACTCCGCCAATGTTTCCTGTTCCAACAGTTCCTGATAAGGCTGTAGTTAAGGCTTGAAAGGGAGACGTTTGTCCCTCGTTACCTTTTCCAGATGAAAATAGGATTCTCCATCCTCGCGGGAAATATTTAAATTGAGGAACTCCTAAATATACCGTAAAAAAAATTCCTACCGAGAGCAAAAGCAAAGGAAACCAAGCAGCACTTCCGAAGTAGCTATCAACTAAAAGAATATAGTTGTTTAGGGTTTCCAATTATTCTTCAGATCTTACTTTTGCTTCAAATTCAGTATAGCCACCAACTAATTCCCCATTAACAGTAATTTGAGGAAATGTTCTTGCTGAAGGAAATTTTTCAAACATTTGCTCTCTAGTGAAATCTACGTCAAGCATATATTTCTTATATTCGAAGTTTTTTTGTTTGCATAAATTTTCTGCTTTGTCGCAAAAAGGACATTGCGGTTTAGACCAAATTTCTATCATAATTAACCTCTTATTAATTCTATGACACTTCTAGCAATATCAAAAGGATTTGAGTATTACAAAAAATTTGGAATGAATTTTACTATTAAGATTCTTCCATTAATTTTTCTTTTTGGTTTTTTGGCAAGTATTGGCTCTTCATCAACCTTATCAGAAGGGATATCAAATTTTGATATTTTTCTGTTGTTGACAAATAATTTTTTGATATCACCTTTATTAACTATTATTGCTATTTTCATAGCTAATGACTTAATTGAGAACAACAATAGAGATGTTTTGGTCTATTACGCTATTTCATGGCAGTTTCTTTTGAAAGTTTTGATACTTTCTTTAATTTCTACCCTTTGTATAGGTATTGGCCTACTTTTATTTGTTGTACCAGGAGTATTAATAGCTGGATTACTTATCTTTGTGAATTATTTTGCAATCTTAGAAAATAAAACAATACTTGACTCCCTGAATCTTTCTTGGGAGAGATCAAAATTGAACTTTTTTCAATGCGTTCTCATGGCAGGCTTTTTTTGGTTTATAACAATACTAACCATTACTATCTTGTCTGCAATTTCTGGGAGTTATGGGGAGGTTAATCAAATTTCACAAACTTATACAATTATTTCAAGTAGCTTGGCAATTTACATACAAGTATGTTTAATTTCTTTTCCTATATTGGTTTTTTATAAAAAAAATCAATCACTGAATGAAATCAAAGATAGCGTCTAATTGGACTTTCTTATTTATAGGTACCTTATTTACCAACAAAGCCTGAAGAGAAATGATTTCTTCTAAAAATAAAAAAAGTCTTTCTTCGCCAAGTGACGAAGTTATTTCTAAATTTTTATTATTTGTTTCTTTGAATTTCCCTAAAATTGTCAGAAAAATATTTTGCTTTAAGACATTTAATCTAAAGTTTAAATAATCATCATTCCAAGTATCTAATATCCTTTCTTTTGAAAAGTTTAAGTCATCCAATGATTCAATAGTGTTCTTAAAAAGATCCGATAAAAAATTAAATTCCTTCTCTGACATTGCGTCTAAATCATATTCTCTATGGAGAATTTCAGAAAATAATGGATCAATTTTTATACCATTAAATTCATTCATTAATCCTGTCTGTTGAATATTTATTTTTATTAATCTACTTAAAATAGTTTTCTTTAATTTAAAAGGTCTTGAAGAGAGCATAATGATATGAGAATTTTTAGGTGGCTCTTCTAATATCTTCAATAAGTAATTTTGAGCCTCATCATTAAGTTTTTCGGCACAATTTATTTTGATTACTTTTGCGTTAGAAATTAGAGAAGTCTCATTTAAAACATTGATAATTCCTCGATTTTTATCGGATTCTCCTCTGAGAGATCCAATTCCTATCTTGTCTTTATCATCTGGAAATATTTGTAAATAATCTGGATTTGAATTTCTATCGAAAGATTTACAGGATTTACATTCATCACAAAAAATAGGTTTTTCTTTATTGGAAGTGCATAAAATTTTCTTAATGAAATTATCTGTTAACTCATGAGATTCATTAGAGTCTTTGCACTCAAAAAGGTATGCATGTGAAATATTATGTAAATTGAATTCTTTATTAAAAAAATCAGCTTTCATTAAGTTTTTTTTCTATATATTCTATTGCCAATTCAAAAACTTCTTTTTCGCTTTTAGTTGAATCTATTGTGACTATTCGCTTTGAATCTTCTTGAGCAAGCTTAAGATAAGAATTTCTAATTCTTTCAAAAAAGTCTATTTCTTCTTCTTCAAATCTATCTAGCCCATCTCTTCCTTTTGCTCTACTAAGCCCTTCTTCAACTGGTAAATCTAAATAAATGGTTAAATCTGGTACTGGAAATTTAAGTGGTTTTATAAGTTTATCTATTTCTTCTTTGTTAATTTTTCTTCCTGCTCCTTGGTAAGCATAAGTGGAATCTAAATATCTATCAGATAAAATGTTTTTATTTTCTTCTAAAGCTGGATTAATAATTTTTCTGACGTGTTCAATTCTATCTGCAAGGAGAAGAAAAGTTTCAGAAATTGGATCTAGCTCTATAGTTTTATCTAGAAGAAGTTTTCTCAATTTTGCCCCCTCTTCTGTTGCGCCAGGTTCTTTCGTAAAAATGAATTCTAAGTCATTATCTAGAAAATATTTTTTTAAATGCTCTATCAGAGTAGATTTGCCTGCTCCTTCACTGCCCTCCAAAGTAATAAACATTATTGGCGTGACTGATATTTTTTTACTGCTTTCAGATGATCGTCGTAATTAGTTGAAAATTCATGACTACATTTATCTTTAGCAACAAAGTATAAATAATCATGCTCTTCGGGCTGAGCAGCTGCAAATATTGAGTTTCTTGATGGATTGGAAATAGGGCCTGGAGGTAATCCTTTGTGCATATAAGTATTATATAAGGAAGAATCTCTCAAATCTTTCTTCTTTAGGTTACCATTGAAATCTTTTAAACCATATATTGTTGTTGAATCCATTTGGAGAAGCATATTGTTTTTAAGTCTGTTATAAATGACTCCTGATATTTTTTCTCTTTCGTTTGCACAAGATTCTTTTTCTAAAATAGAAGCAATGATTAAGATATCTTTTTTAGAATAGTTGTTTAATTTACTTATACGCTCTTTCCATGATTTATTTAAATCAATCATTTGTTTTTCTATGGATTTATTTAATACAGACAATAATTCGCTTTCTCTGTCATAGAAATAAACGTCTGGTTTTACATAGCCCTCTAATTCACACTCATTATGGAAATTCACAGTTTGACAATAACTCGTTATAGTTTCTTTTGAAAATAAGTCAGTTATTTTTGATCCTTCACCTACAATAAATCTTTTTAAGATGATCTTCCCAAAATAAATTTTTTTAAAAATATCAATCAAAGAATCTTTATTGTCTAAATTATATTTCCCTAAATGAAGTTTTTTATCTGTTTCGGAAACATTGAAGATTAGTTTTATCGCTTTAGGAAAATATATTTTTTTATCTTCTAGCTTTGTAAAAATCTCACTTAAGTTATTACCTTCTTCAATCAAAAAATCTGACTCGATATTAATGGGTTTGTAAATTAAAAAAATATAAAAAATAATATTCAAAGAAAATATCAAAGAAAATAAGTATTTCACTAAATTTTTTTAAAAATTAAGGACACATTTGTCCCGCCAAAACCGAAAGAATTGCTCATGGAAAAATTGACTTCTTTAGGTTTGGATTTATTAGCAGTTAAATCGAGATCAAACTCATTATCCGGATCATTGAGATTTATTGTTGGAGGAATTATAGAATCCCTCATTGCTAGTAGACAAAAAATGGCCTCAATTGCTCCTGCAGCACCCAACAAATGACCAGTCATAGATTTTGTTGAACTTATCGATAAGTTTTCTCTACTTTTAAATATTTCTGCTATTGCCTTGGCTTCTATTACATCTCCCAGAGGAGTAGACGTTCCGTGAGCATTAATATAATCGATCTTTTCATGACCTTCTTTAAAATCATTTAAAGCATTAATCATGGCATTGTAGGCGCCTCTCCCATCCTCAGCAGGCGCAGTGATATGGTATGCATCATCACTTTGCCCAAAACCTACTACCTCGCCATAGATTTTAGCTTTTCTACTTTTTGCCGACTCTAATTCTTCTAAAATTAATATTCCTGCGCCCTCACCTAATAGAAATCCGTCTCTTTTCTTATCCCAAGGACAGCTTGCTTGCTCTGGATTTTCATTATTTGTCGAAAGAGCTTTTGCGGCATTAAACCCTGCTAACCCTAAAGGAGTAATTCCAGCTTCTGAACCGCCGGTAATCATAATATCTGCATCCCCATAAGAAATGGTTCTTGCTGAATATCCTATGCTGTGACCCGCACTAGAGCATGCAGAAACAATTGAGATGTTAGGTCCCTGTAAATTATATTTAATCGCAACATTTCCAGATGCCATATTAATGATTGCACCTGGAACAAAAAATGGAGAAATTTTCCTAGGACTTTTATCTCTCAGAATAAGAGCATTATCTTCAATACTACCTAATCCACCAATACCTGAACCAATAGAAACACCTATTCTTGTCTTTTCAATATCATTTAAGTACAAATCAGCATCTTTTATAGCTTGATCGGATGCGGTTAGAGCATATTGAATAAAGGGATCTATTCGTCTAATTTCTTTTGGAGAAAGTCCTGAGACCTCATTATATCCTTTCAATTCTGCAGCAAAGGTTGTTGAGAAGCCTGCTGGATCGAATTTTGTTATTCGACTAGCGCCGCTTTTACCGCCAATTATATTTGACCAAGTGGAATCTAGGTCATTTCCTAATGGGGAAACAATGCCAAGACCAGTTACGACAACCCGCCTTTTTTCTGACATATTTAAAACTTATTCTGCAGAATCTATATAGTTTACTGCGTCCTCAACAGTAGCTATCTTTTCTGCCTCTTCATCAGGAATTTCAATTTCAAATTCCTCTTCAAAGGCCATCACTAATTCAACAGTATCTAATGAATCTGCTCCGAGATCATCAATAAAGCTAGCCGAGAGAGTTACTTCTTCTTCGCCAACTCCTAATTGTTCGCAAACTATTCTGCGAACTCTATCTTCAGTACTGCTCATATGAACCTCTATTTAAAAATTGAGTGAATTATATACCTTTAAAAAAAATTTTTTCAAAATAATCGTAAAATTAATGTGATAATTTTGTGCAAGTCAAGTTACATATAGAGGCCGCCATTAACATGAATAGTCTGCCCTGTAATATAATTAGCCTGGTCTGAAGCTAAGAAATTCACTACTTCAGCGATTTCATTGGGTTTTCCTAACCTTCCTAGGGGTATTTGAGAAGCTAAAAAGTCTTCATTTCCTTCTGAAATTTCCTTTGTCATGTCAGTTTCTATAAAGCCTGGAGCAACACAATTAACATTAATGTTCCTTGAGCCTAATTCTCTTGCCAGCGATCTGGACATTGCTTCAATTCCTGCTTTTGCTGCAGCATAGTTTGCCTGTCCTTTGTTCCCAAGAACAGCTGAAGTAGATGAAATATTAATTATTCTACCCCATCTGTTTTTAACCATTTTTTTAATAAATGATTTAATGAGTAAGTATTGTCCGTTTAGGTGGACATCAATTACGTTATCCCACTCATCATCTTTCATTCTTAACATGATGTTATCTCTGGTAATTCCGGCATTATTGATCAATATATCTGGATAAATTTCTTTCGAATCGAGTAGAGAAGTTAATTCTTTGATTGAATTTCTATCGCCTAGATCTAATTTGAAGGCATTACCTTCAATATTCATTGAATTTATATTTTCTAAAATACTTTGAACACTGGATTCTGAAGTTCCAGTTCCCACAATAAAATATTCGTCGTTTAAAGATTCAAGAATGGCCTTGCCTATTCCTCTTGAGGCCCCAGTAATTAAAACGGTTTTTGACACTAACTAACTAGGGGAATCTTCTGTTGAATCATCCTTTGTTTTTATATCCAGAATTTTTCTTCCCTTAAAAAAACCGTCTTTTGTCATATGATGCCTGAGATGCTTTTCACCCGTAACAGGATCTTGTGATAGTGCTTCTTTTTTCAAAGCATTATGAGCACGTCTTGCGCCCCGTCTTGCTCTGGATACCTTACTTTTCTGTACAGCCATAATTTAGAAACGCAATTCTAGGACAATTTAAAAATTTATTCATCATTTTTAAGTATTTTTTTAAACTCTTTAGGTGTCTTTACTTTGATATGAATATTCAAATCCTTAGAAATAAAAGAGTTCGCATGAAGGTACAACCTTTTTTTATGAACTGAAACTTTTGGAAAGTTATTTTCTTTTATTCCATATTTCTTGTCTCCCACAATTGGAAATCCTAATTCTGAAAGATGAACTCTCAATTGATGAGTTCTGCCTGTAATCAATTCACACTGAATGAGCGAAAAATGCTTTGAAGATTCAATAACTTTAAAAAAGGTTTTGGCAATTTTTCCTCCTTCTGAAATTCTTACCATTCTTTCTTTGCCGATGAGCGTATTTTTTTCAATATTTATTTCATAGATACCATCTTTATGAAGCCAGTTTCCATGGACAATAGCTTGATAAGTTTTTTTAACTTTTCTTTCGGAAATTAATTTATTACAGTGTCTTAAAAATTTATTGTTTTTAGCAATTACTTGGCAACCTGATGTGTCTTTATCTAATCTATGAACCAATTTTGCATCTCTGTAGGATTTTCCGAAATTTCTAATTGTTTCTATTACGCCAATTGATATCCCGCTTCCACCATGCGAGGCAATGCCCTCGGGTTTGTTTAAAGCAATGTAATCATCATTTTCCTCGACGATTGAATCTCTTAGCAAAGCAATAATGTTGGTAGGAACAAATTGATTTTTTTTTGATGAAGTCTTAATTGGCGGAACTCTAACCTCATCGCCAATTACTAATTTATAAAAAGGTTTTTTTCTCTTGCTGTTAATTCTGATCTCACCTTTTCTGATAATAGAGTAAACCTTGGACTTTGGAACACCTTTTAATTGATTCAATAAAAAATTATCCAATCTTTGTCCGGAAATATTTTCATTTATAATTATTTTTTTGACTTCAGGCATAAATAATTTAGATTTCTTTGGATATTTTCTCTAGAATACCTTTCAAAGACCCTTATTAATAATATTTTAGGGCAAGAATTTTAATAAAGTTTAAATATAAGAATTTAATAATATTAGGTGGCTAGGGCGTAAAACCTAAAATTTATTTCCAATATAACCTTCTATGGGAGGTATTACATTTTATATTTAAGCACTTTCATGAGGTGGAACTATGAAAAGGATGCTTATCAATGCTACTCAACCGGAAGAACTGAGAGTTGCTATAACAGAAGGAAATCTTTTGTATGATTTAGATATTGAAAATATCAGCGAAATCCGTAGAAAAGGAAATATATATAAAGGGAAAGTAAGTAGAATTGAACCAAGTTTAGGTGCTGCTTTTGTAAACTATGGAGCAGAAAGACATGGTTTTTTGCCTTTCAAAGAAATTTCTCCTCAATTTTATCCCGAAAAACACAATCGTAATTCAAGACTATCTGTTTCAGACTGTCTAAAAAAAGATCAAGAAATTCTTGTTCAAGTTGAAAAAGACGAACGAGGTAACAAAGGAGCAGCTCTTACTACAAATATAAGTCTAGCTGGTAGATATTTAGTATTAATGCCTAATAATCCAAAAGCAGCAGGAATCTCGAGAAGGTTAGAGGGCAAAGAAAGAGATAAACTTAAAGAAAGAATTGCATCTTTAAATGTTCCTGAGTCTATGGGGTTAATAGTTAGAACTGCTGGGGAAGGAAAAGATCTTGAGGACCTTAAATGGGATTTAGAATATCTGCAAAGAGTTTGGGAAGGTATCAGTGAAGCAAATACCTTAAAAAATAGTCCGATTTTAATTTTTAAAGAAAGCGATATTATTATTAGAGCTTTAAGAGATTATCTAAAGGAAGATATAGAAGAAATTTGGGTTGATACTGAAGAAGCTTTTGAAGAAGCTTCTGAGTTTGTTGAACGTGTCATGCCAGATCAAGCTAAAATTCTCAATAAGTATGAAAATACTCTCCCTCTTTTCACCCGATATCAAATTGAATCGCAAATTGAGACTGCTTATCAAAGAGAAGTAAAACTTACTTCTGGAGGGTCAATCGTCATAGATGATGCGGAGGCACTTGTTGCAATAGATATAAATTCCTCAAAAGCTACTTCCGGAAAGGATATTGAAGAGACTGCAGTCAAAACCAATATAGAAGCTTGTGAAGAAATTGGAAGGCAACTGAGGCTAAGAGATATTGGAGGATTAGTCGTAATTGATTTTATTGATATGATGAAACTTGAAAATAAGCGTGCTGTAGAAGATGCTATGAGAGAAGCGCTATCTGAAGATAGAGCCAGAGTTCAAATAGGACGTATTTCTAGATTTGGATTGCTCGAACTATCAAGGCAAAGACTTAGATCATCTCTGAAAGAAAGATGGACTCAAGATATCAATACTCTCTCTACCGCAGTTCTTAGATTGCTCGAAGAAGAATCCAGTAAAGAAAAAACCAGTGAAGTCAGAGCAATTGTATCGCCTGATATGTCAGCATTACTTCTAAATGAAAGAAGAGTTCGTTTAAATGATATCGAGGCTAGAAGCAGTGTGAAACTTGTCGTTATCTCTGATGCAACCAGACCCGATTCCAGATTTGAAGTCATAAGAATTAAAGATGGCAAGGTTATAGATCCTGAAAAAAATAGGTCGAGTATTTCTGTTGCTGATCATTTTGAAAAGAAAAGTAAAAAGAAAACTTCTGAAGAAAAGCCTCTTTTAGATATTAAAAGATCACGTAGACCAAAAAAATCTTTTTTCAAAAGAATTTTAGAACTTTTTAAGAGTAACAAGCCAAAGAAAAAATATCAAAAATTCAATAAGAGATCTAAGCATTCTAAAAATCAAGTTAGAAAACATTACCAAAAAAATAGAAATAGGTTTGATGGAAGAAATAAAACAAATTCTTTTAAGTCTAAGGATAATAAAAAGACAAATTCTAAACAGAGAAAATCTCAAAATCCATCAGAAGACAAACAGAATAGAGTTACTAGAAAACCAAAATCTGAAAACAACAAAACATCCAAATCTAAAGAGCTAGCTGAAACTGGATTGTCTTCAGATAAAGAAACCATTATCCAGAATGAGATCACTCCAAAGCCTAGGAAGTTGAGCAGGCCTAAAAAAGAAAAAGAAGTGGAAGTTAAAAAAGAAGTTACAGAAGATAAGAAAACTATAGAACGAGCGGCAAACGATCCAAGAAATAAATAAATTAAGATTTATTAATAAAGTTTTCTATCAATTTTCCAGAAATTGAAATATTTGCTGGAGGAATGTTTGTCGGCATGCTTTCTAAAGTAAACCATTGAGCATCGTCAATTTCCTCCCCATCAGGTTTTAATTCTCCAGAATCGTATTCAGCATAAAAACCCAGCATCAGTTGACTTGGAAATGGCCATGCTTGACTAGAAAAGTACTCTAAATTTTTAATATTGATGTTTACTTCTTCTTTGACCTCCCTTTTCAATGCACTTTCTACGGATTCTCCAGGTTCTATAAAACCAGCAAGAGTACTATAAAAATTTGGAGGAAAATTCTTATTATGCGCCAGCAAAAACTCATTTTCTTTATAGATCAAAGTGATTACACACGGAGAAATCCTTGGGTAAATTAATTGTCCCTTGCAGTTAGGGCATTCCATTGCTCTTTCCTTATCGTGCCTTTGCATTGAAGATCCACAAGATCCACAAAATTGATGATCTTTTGACCAATTTATAATTTGAATTGATCTCGCAATAACATCAAATAATTGATCGGGCATCCTTCCAAGAGCAGAGCGCATATCGATAAAAATTGAGTGTTCCAATTCACACTGATTTTTTTCAACAAGAATCACATAACACGGTTGTTTGTTTAAATAACCTAGAAAATGTCTTTCTTTTTCTTCAATGTAAGACCAAGTCAATTCGTCTTGTGAAAGGGGTCTGATGAAATTTTCATTTGAAAATGAGAGAATGCTTTGATCAAATATTACAAAGAAAACTGAATCTTTAGGTTCATTTTCTATATAATTTGCAGGTTCAAAGGTAAACAAGTTTAATCTCCATGATAAGTTCGATTTATTATAATTTTTTGGGAGCTGCTCCTAATTGGTATAAAAACACAATCATTTCTTTTTTGATCGTTAATCCGATTATATACATTTTATTCGACGCTATGAGTTTGCCTGCAGGATTTATTCTTGGCTGGATTATTTTAGGACAGTTTATCTTTACTTTGGCAATGGCAATCAAGTGCTATCCCCTTCAACCTGGTGGCTTGATTGCATTAGAGTCAATTTTGATGGGTCTAACTAATACCGGACAAATTTATTATGAAGTTGAAGCAAATTTAAAGGTAATTCTTCTTTTGGTGTTCATGGTAGCTGGTATTTATTTTATGAAAGACTTCCTTTTGTATATCTTTACTAAGCTTCTAATTAATATCAAAAATAAGAGGCTTTTGTGTTTGCTCTTTGTATTCGCTGCAGCATTTCTGTCTGCCTTTTTAGATGCTTTAACAGTGATGGCCGTTTTGATAGCAGTAGCTGCAGGTTTTTATCAGGTCTACAAAAGTGTTGCATCAAAGGAAGATTCATTTTCTGAGAACTCTGAAGAATTTCAAACTTTCAAAGGTTTTCTCAGAAATCTCCTAATGCATGGTGCTGTAGGAACTGCCTTGGGAGGAGTTGCAACTACTGTTGGAGAGCCTCAGAATTTATTGATTGCAAGTGTTGCAGACTGGTCTTTCATCGAGTTCTTTTTGAAAATGTTGCCGATTTCCTTTCCTGTTTTTATTGCGGGCTTAATCACTTGTTATCTTGTAGAAAGATTTTCTTTGTTTTCATTTGGCGTTCAACTTCCAAGTCATATTAGGCAAATACTCTATGATTTTGATAAACAAGAATCTCTAGAAAGAACCGATTCTCAAAATATGAAAATCATTACTCAAGCAATTGTTGCTTTGGTACTTGTTTTTTCTCTAGCTTTTGGGCTTGCAGCCGTAGGGTTGATTGGTTTGATGATCATTGTATTGCTCACTGCATTTAATGGTGTAATAGAAGAGCCAAAACTAGGAAAAGCTTTTGAAGAAGCTCTTCCGTTTACCGCGTTATTGGTTGTATTTTTTGCCGTCGTTGCAGTTATTCATGACCAACATTTATTTACCCCTGTAATTGGTTATGTCTTAAGTCTTAAACAAGAAATTCAAATTCCAGTATTTTTCATGGTGAACGGTGTTTTATCGATGATCAGTGATAATGTTTTTGTTGCAACCATTTATATCAGCGAAGTAAAAGCTGCCCTAGACAGTGGAGCGATAGGAAGAGAACAATTTGATTTGTTAGCGATTGCAATTAATAGCGGAACTAACTTACCAAGTGTTGCTACTCCTAACGGGCAAGCAGCGTTTTTATTCCTTCTTACCTCTTCTGTTGCGCCTCTTTTAGGGCTTTCTTATTTAAGAATGGTTTTGATGGCATTACCCTACACTATTGTTTTATCTGTAGTTGGGGTTTTCTCTGTAATTTATTTTCTCTAATGGATAGATCTTTCTGCATTGCTCCAATGATGAGACGGACAGATCGTCATTTCAGATATCTGTCTGGTTTGCTATCCAAAAAATCCATTCTTTTTACCGAGATGATTCATGCCAATGCAATAAATAGAAATAAGCCTGAAAGATTTTTAAACAATTCCAAAGTTTCAAATGCTACTGTTTTACAAGTAGGAGGAAGTTGTCCAAAAGAGCTAAAAAAAGCTACTTTAATAGCTAATGAATATAATTATCGTGAGATTAATTTAAATCTAGGATGTCCTAGCTCTAAAGTTCAGTCTGGAAATTTTGGTGCAGTTTTAATGAAGGACGTAAATCTGGTTAAAAACTGTTTATCTGAAATGATGAAGGTTTCATCAAAAGAAGTTTCAGTAAAAATTAGATTAGGAGTTGATGACTTTAATATCAATGAGGGATTGGATAATTTCATAGAAGAATTATCTAAAATTGGTGTAAATACTTTTTATGTTCATGCAAGAATTGCTCTCTTAAGGGGGCTTGATCCTAAACAGAATAGGACAATACCTCCTTTAAACTATGAAAGAGTTTTTCAAATTAAAAAAGACTTCAAACATCTTAATATTATCGTTAACGGGGGTATTGAGGATTTCAAAATGGCTAAAGATAAATTTCAAAAATTGGATGGCATCATGGTCGGTAGGTCTGCCTACGATCTACCCTATAAATTAATTGATGTGGATCGGATTTTTTATAATTCCAAGGAAACAAATAACTCATTGATATCTGTTATTGATGAAATGTTTGAATACATAGATTCATTAGATTTTAAAGATGAAATAATAACTAAATTTCACATGTTAAATTTATTCAAAGGATTAAATAATGCAAAAAAATCCAGACTTCTTTTGTTGAGTAGTGAAAAAAATGACAAAATTAAAAGTGAGTTAAAAAATATTTTATTGGCAAATGAAAATCAAGCAGCATGAATTTCTTTAAGAAAATTTTTCAAACCGAAGAGTCCAAAGATTTCATTATTGACGATAAAACGTCAACTAAAGCTTGTGTTGCTCTTCTTCTAGAAACAAGTATGGCAGATGAGATTCTTGATGAATCTGAGTTGATGGCCTTGAAAAATACTATGCAAAAAGATTTTCAGATAAATGAAGATGAAATAGATGAATTAATAGATCTCGCTAAAGAAAATGTAGAAGACTCAACTTCACTATATGAGTTTACCCGCGATATAAATGATAATTTTGATGCAGCTGAGAGAATAAAGCTCATAGAATCAATGTGGAAAATTGCATTTGCAGATGGGAATATAGATAAATACGAAGAACATATCATTAGAAAAGTATCTAATTTAATTTATGTAGCTCATTCTGATTTTATTAAAGCTAAACTTTCAGCAAAGGAACAAATATGAAAACTATCAATCCCAATAAATTAGGCCTTTCAAAAGATAAATTAATGGCAATGGAAAATTTCTTTAAAGAAAAATATATCAAAAATGGCAAACTTGCCGGAATTCAAACTTTAATTGCAAGAAAAGGAAAAGTAGTACATTTCGAATCTACTGGATTAAGAGATGTCGAGAATAATAAAAAAATTGAGAAAGATACTATTTTCAGGATTTATTCAATGACGAAACCCATAACCAGTGTTGCCTTAATGCAGCTATTCGAACAAGGTCTTTTTCAATTAGCTGATCCTGTTGGAAAATTTTTACCTGAATTTAAAAATCCTAAAGTCTTTGTGTCTGGAAGTTATCCTCATTTCATGACCCGCCCTGCTGATAGAGAAATCTCCATCAGAGATCTATTAACTCATACCGCTGGCCTAACTTATGGATTTCACTATCGAACAAATATTGATCATGCCTACCGTAAAGTCTGGAGTGGTCCTCGAGGAGATAACACTGATTTTAGTTTTCCTCCTCTTGACCTAGAAAATTTTTCTCAGTCCATTGCCAGCTTGCCTCTCGAATTCAGTCCTGGAGATAAATGGAACTACAGTGTAGCTACTGATATTTGTGGAAGATTGGTTGAAGTTTTGAGTGGAATGACTTTGGATGATTATTTTACAAAGCATATTTTTAAGCCTCTTAAGATGAAAGATACTGGTTTTTATGTCCCTAAAAATAAGATTAAACGATTTGCAGCATGTTATGAAAGGACCCCTAAGGAATATCTAAGACTTCAAGATACGGGAGATAGTAAAAGCGGATATTCAAACTCCCCCTTACATTTATCAGGAGGAGGAGGTCTAGTTTCAACTACCGAGGATTATTACAATTTTTGTCAGATGCTATTAAACGGGGGCACTTTTGAGGGCAGGAGACTTTTATCAAGAAAAACAATTGAATTGATGACTTCAAATCATCTGCCTGACAATCAAGATATGGTGACTATGGGTTCTGAAGGTAGTTTTAGCGAAATAAGATACAAAGGTGTTGGATTTGGTTTGGGTTTTGGTGTCAACATTGATTTAGCTGACACGCAAAATTCTGGCTCGGTTGGTAGCTTTAACTGGGGCGGCGCTGCTAGCACTTTTTTCTGGGTCGATCCTCAAGAAGAATTGATTTGTATTTTAATGACTCAGTTAATGCCCTCAGGTTACTATCCAATCAGAATGCAGATGCAGTCTATGGTTTATAGCGCTTTTATTGACTAGCTAGAAATCTTCAAAATCTTCATCTTGAGAAAGATCTTCTTCTGATAACCCATCATTGATTTCGTATTTTCTTCTCTCTAAGTATGCATCTCTTAGAAAAGCATATTGATCTTTGCTTTCTATATCTGCAATACCTGTAAATGCGGAATAAGTATTTATTAAATCAAGAGAAATAAGACCTACTCTTGCAGCATTATCATCCAAAGACAGAGCCGGAGCTAAAGCAGTATCGCCTACAAAGGTAAAAGCATCTCTTGTAGTGCTTGGTCCCAGAAAAGGCAGCATTAAATAAGGACCGGGCTTTGCACCCCATTTGCCTAGAGTTTGCCCGAAATCTTCACTATGTTTTTCTAGTCCCATTTCTGAGGCAACATCAAAAAAACCACCAAGTCCAAAAATAGAATTTATGAAAAACCTAGTTATATCACTCATTGATTCAACTACGTTGCCTTGCAATAGATTATTTATTGAAATTCTTATGTCATCCAAATTAGCAAAGAAATTAGTTATCGAAGTTTGAGCAAACTCAGGTGTAGCTTTATCATAAAAATCGGTAACCGGTCTTAGAAACAATTTATCTATTTTGTTATTGAACTCGAAGACTTTTCTATTACTTTTTTCATAGGGATCGTCAGGATTAAAATCATCTGACAATTTGCTGGTTGTTGCACATCCTGTAGTTACCAACAATAAAATCAAAAGAATACTTTTAGCATTTAAGATAAAATGATTTCTCTCCATGGTAATAGCTTATTCCTATGACGATGAAAAAAAAAGAACTAATTGTTACTAGTGCCCTTCCCTATGCTAATGGTCCTCTTCATTTCGGACATTTACTAGAGCATATTCAAACTGATATTTGGGTCAGATCTCAACGTATTTTGGGAAACCATTGCATCTATCTTTGTGCTTCTGATGCTCACGGTACTCCCATAATGATGAAAGCTGAAGAAGAAAATATTGCCCCAGAAAAATTGGTTGATAAATACATGAAAGCTCATAAAAAAACCTTAGAAGCTTTCCAAGTAAGTCATGATTGTTATTATCAAACGCATAGTGAAGAAAATAAAAAATACAGTGAGCTTATTTACAATACAGCTTTAGAAAATGGCTACATTAAAAAACAAAATATAAAGCAACTCTATGATAAAGATAAGAAATTATTTCTAGCTGATCGCTACGTTCAAGGAAATTGTCCTAAATGTAATGCACCTGATCAATATGGCGATAACTGCGATGTTTGTGGAGCAAAATACGAAGCTACCGAATTGATTAATCCCCTATCAATTTTTTCTAAAAAACCTCCAGTGATAAAAGATAGTGAACATTTATTTTTTTCCCTAACAAAATTAGAAGCTGAAATAAAAAAATGGATAGACGAATCCTCTTTGCAAGAAAGTGTTATTAATAAACTTCAAGAATGGTTCAAAGATGGCTTGATGGATTGGGATATATCCAGAGATGCACCCTATTTTGGATTTAAAATTCCAGGGTTTGAGGATAAATTTTTTTATGTTTGGCTTGATGCGCCTATCGGTTATATTGGAACTCTAGAAAAATTTTTAAAGGATTCAAAAAATAAAGCTTCTGCTAAAGATCTATGGAGTGAAGATTCAAGGCATGAAATTTATCACTTCATAGGTAAAGATATACTAAATTTTCATGCTTTGTTTTGGCCAGCTTTATTGCATGCAGCAGAATTTAAAAAAACCATCTAATGTTTTTGTACATGGTTTTTTAACTTTGAATGGAAATAAAATGTCAAAATCTAAAGGTAATTTTCTTCTTGCAGATCAATATTCTGCTGAATTGGATTCTGATTTTTTAAGATATTATTTAGCTTCAAAACTCACTAACAAAATCGATGATATTGATTTTGATTTAAAAGATTTTCAAAAAAAAGTTAATACCGATTTGGTAGGAAAGTTTATTAATATTGCCAGTAGAGTGCAAAAATTTTTGAAAACTAATAAGAATAAATTAGGTTCAGATTTAGAAGAAGATCTCATTGATGAATTCAAAGAGGAAGCAAAAATGATATTCCAAGACTATGTTAATTTAGATTATTCAAATGCCTGCAAACGAATTATGAAACTAGCAGATTCTGCGAATCAATATATTGATCGTAATCAACCTTGGGTATTAGCTAAAGAGAAGATCAACGAGAAGGAAGTTATTAAAATTTCTAGTACTGGCATGAATTTATTTAGAATATTAAATATTTGCTTAGAACCTATAATCCCTGAAACTGCATTTAAAATTAAACAGTATTTGAATTTAACCGACGATAGTTTTGAACATATAACGATTTCGGTTAAAAATCATGAAATTCAATCTTTCAAGCCTTTAATTGAAAGAATAGAAAACGAAAAAATTGATAATCTTATAGAGGCAAGTAAAAGTGGATGAAATTACGATTGATGACTTTTTTAAAGTTGACTTAAGAATTGCAAAAGTAATAGAAGTCAGTGAGATTGAGGAAGCTGAAAAATTGGTGCAATTAAAATTAGATCTTGGAGAACTTGGTGAAAAGACTGTTTTTGCCGGAATAAAAAAATATTATGAACCCAAAAATTTGCTCAATAAAATGGTAGTTTGCGTCAATAATTTAAAACCACGTGAAATGAGATTTGGTACATCAGATGGAATGATTCTAGCTGCCAGTAACGAAGATAGCGGTGTTTATTTAGTTGGTCCTGATACTGATGCTCTACCAGGGATGAAGGTAAGTTAATGTCGAAAATAATAGAAACAGATATAGTCGTAATTGGTGCAGGTCCTGTTGGACTGTTTACAGTATTTGAAGCTGGTCTTTTGGGTTTGAATTGTCATTTGATTGATAACCTAGATAAGGTCGGTGGACAGTGTATAGAGCTCTATCCGGAAAAGCCGATTTACGATATTCCAGGAGTGGCTAATCAAACTGGAAAAGAACACATTGATGCTTTGCTGGAACAAATTAAGCCATTTTCTTATGAGACACATCTCAACCAGAGAGTAGATGTTTTAGAAGAGCTGCCAGATAATTTCTGGAGAGTTGTTACAAATGAAAAAACTGAATTCAAGACAAAGAATGTTTTTGTTGCTGCGGGAGCTGGCGCCTTTGAACCAAGGAAACCACCAGTCGAAGATCCTGATAAATTTCTTTCTAAAGGTGTCGATTACGCAATTAAGGAAAAAGATAAGTACAAAGATAAAGAAATTGTTATTTTTGGTGGCGGAGATAGTGCTTTAGATTGGTCAGTTGAGTTATCGAAAATAGCTAAAAAAATCTTTTTGGTACATAGAAGAGATGACTTCAGGGGAGCTGAACATACTGAAAATCAAATGAGAGAGTTGGTTGGAGATGGCAAAATTGAGTTAAAAATACCTTATGTAATAAAATCCATAAAAGGAGACTCGTCTTTTGAAGGAGTTGAGCTTATGCAGTTTGAAACCAAAGAAGAAGAACTCTTAGAATGCGATGAAGCACTGTTTTTCTTTGGTTTGAACAAGCAACTTGGTCCCATCTTGGATTGGGAAATAGACTTGGATGGAAAAAAGATAGCGGTTGATACTGAAAATTATCAAACGAATAAAAATGGTATCTTTGCCGTTGGAGACATAAATACTTATCCTGGAAAGCTTGATTTAATCTTATGTGGCTTTCATGAAACTACTATTGCAGTGCAAGAGGCTTACAAAAGAATAAATCCTGGAAAACGTGTGCCTTTTGGATACACCACGTCAAACAAAGGACTGCAAGAAAAATTAGGAGTTAAATAAGATTGGTAGAATTTCCACCATCTACGGATATATTTTGTCCGGAAATATAGGCTGCTTGTTCTGAACAAAGAAAAGTGCATACTCCAGAAAACTCTTCTACTGTTCCCATTCTTTTTGCAGTTAAAGTCTCCTCAAGTTCTTTTTTTGCCTCTTCATATGTTGAATCCGCTAACTTTGCTTGAAAGTTTAAAATTTGAGTTTGTCTATCAGTATCAATTCTTTCCGGCAGAACGTTATTGATAGTTATGTTGTATTGCGCAACTTCTCTAGACAAAGCTTTTGACAATCCATGAAGTCCGGAACGTGCAGAAGTTGAAAGGCCCATTATTAAATGAGGATTTTTAACCATTGCGGAAGTTATATTGATGATGCGTCCAAAATTTTTTTCTTTCATTTTTGGTATTACGGCTTGCATGAGTAATGCAGATTGAGTGAAGTTAGATTTTATTGCTGAAAGGAAGTCCTCTTCTGTCCAATCAAAGAAATTTCCAGGTGGTGGTCCTCCACTGTTATTAATCAAAATATCTGGCTCAGGGCAAACTTCGAGCAAAGCAGACCTAGTAGATGAATCTTCCATTGCTCCTAATACAGAAGTTACTTTAAAACCTTTGTCTAAAAACTCTTCTTCAGTTTTTTTTAAATTTTTTTCATTGACTCCATTTATGATTAATTCAACCCCCTCTTGGCCTAAGGAATTGGCGCATGCTTTTCCCAAACCTCTGCTAGATGCACAGATGATAGCTTTCCTTCCTTTTATTTTTAGATCCAATTAAAGGCCTCTTTCATCTCCAAAAGTAGCAAAATTTATAGAAGGCCCCCATTGTGAAGCTCCTGGTCCATCTTCTGGTAACCCTCCGCCCTCACCTTTTGTAAGATCCAAATCGTTATGTGGAACGGAATTATCTAAGACGTCACCATCAGTTTGATGCTCATGCGTTTGTTTAAATGGATTTCTCCAATAATCGAATACTTGGCTTCCCTGGTAATGTCTACCGACACCCCACTCGAGTTCGTAATCAAACTCCTCTTTTGTTTTTTGTAGTATTTCATGTCCGCTGAAAACATCATCAATACTTAGCATTTCAAAAGAGACGTGATTAAGACCTGATTTACCTTGAGAGATCATATGCGCGTTCAAGAAAAATATTGAATGGTGATCTGCTGGAACCTTACCTTTATCTAATCTAGCAAAAATTCCGTTCAAAGGAGTTTCAGGATTATTTGGTTCGCCAATCCAAAGCTTATCGCTTGGAATAATTCCTAGATATTTGTTATACCAATCCAAAGATGCAGCAACATCCGTAACATTTATGCCATAGTGTGCAAATCTTAAAATTCTAGGATATTGTCCCTTTTGGTACCTTTTGAGTTCATTTACTCTATTAGAATTTGTTCCTTCATTATTGGGAAAAGGATTTATCTCTTTAAAATCTGATCTATCATCTATACCAAAGACTACTTCAACATTTATTCCATCAGGGTCTGTCCCCTTAGAAATAAAGCCACCTCCAGGAGTAGTAAGTGTTTCTATTTCTGAAAAAGGATCGGTCTTACTTATTTTTTCCAAATCTTCCATTGATGCTGCTAAAAAAGCAGCTCCTAAAAATTTCCTTTCTCCTTTTTTACAAATTTCAATAAAAGGTTTTGGTCCTTCTCCACGCATAATCAGAATGTCTTCTTTTTTTTCCACTGTATGCATACCAAAGTGAATGAGGAATTGTTCTTGAATATCTAAATCTGGACATTGCAGAGTGCAATATTGCACATCAACTGCTTTTATAATTGGGTTCATAGTTTTCTCCGCAACTTTATAAAAAATATTATAATAAATTTTTTAGTTTCTCGATGCTCATAAATGGAACAATTTGATATAGCAATTTGTGGTTATGGACCTGTTGGTTCTACTTTTGCAGGATTAATGGGTAAGTTAGGCCACAAGGTTTTAGTTATTGAAAAAAATATTGGGCCCTCACCAACAGCAAGAGCGATAAATACAGATGGGGAACAACTCAGAACTTTTGATAGATTGGGTATTGCAGAAAAAGTAGTAGAAAATTCAGCTGAAATTCAATGTGTTCATTTTGGCGATGCGAATTTAAATCCTATTCAGACTATCGAACAACCAGTCGGAGTCTCTGCCATGGGTTGGCCAAATCAAGTTTTATTTTATCAGCCTGAGTTAGAAGGATTTATAAGAGCCTCAGTAGAGTCAGAAAATAATATTTCGATAAGAGAAGGAACAGAATTGTTAAGTTTCGAAGATACGTCTGAAGGAGTTTACCTAAACTGCAAAAACTCCGATGGCGATTTAACATTTTTTTCAAGATATCTTATTGGGTGTGATGGAGCTAGCAGCTTCGTAAGAAGAGAGTTAGATGTTGACTTGGAAGATTTTGAATACAATCAAGAATGGCTAGTTTGTGACGCTCATTTAACTGAAAAAATAAATATTCCAGAAAAAGAAGCCATGCAAGTGTGTGATCCAAAAAGGCCTGGAACTTATGTACCAGGTAGGCGTGGACATCTTAGATTTGAATTTAAAAAAATGCCTGGTGAAGATTCAAAAGAACTAGAAAAAGATGAGAACGTGTGGAAACTCTTAAAACCATGGATAAATAAAAACAATGCCGAGCTAGAAAGAGCTCAAGTTTATTCTTTTCATGCTTGTATAGCTGAGACTTGGCGCAAAGGGAATGTCTTAATTGCTGGTGACGCTGCTCACCAAATGCCACCATTTATGGGAGCCGGTATGGGAACTGGCATCAGAGATATTACAAATATTTCCTGGAAGCTGGATCTTCTTCTTAAAGATAAAGCCAATGAAGGGATACTTGATACCTATCAAAAAGAAAGACATTCGCATGCCAAATGGACTATTGCACAAACAGTTACTATCGGTCAGGTTATTGAAGGATTTTGTGCTGCTGCAGAAGGCAAGGAGTACGAACCAAAAGGTCCAAGTTACGACGTAAATTTTCCCCACATTCCATCGGGTATTTATAGTGATCCCACCGATATGATAACTGGGATTCCTATACCGCAACCCATCCTCACAAAAAATAACAAAAAAGAAATGTTAGATAGGATAGTTGATGAAACTTTTGCAGTTTTAACTCAAGAATCAAATCTAGATTTAACTGACAAAGCAAAAACTATTATTGATCTGCTTGGTATTAAATTAATTACAGTTGATCCTAATGAGGACTCCGAAGAAAGGTTAAAAACTGTTTTCGATAAATATAAGGCAGTTTTAGTTAGACCAGATAAATATACCTATGGTGGCGTAGAAGATATCTCTTCCCTTTCAGAAATGATTGAATCTTTAGAAAAAGAATTTTCTCTTAATTTATGAAAGCTTTATTGTTTCCTGGTCAAGGTGTCCAAAAAATTGGCATGCTGAATTCGCTTTTTGAAGAAGTCTCTGAGGTAAAATTAATCATTGACGATGTTTCCAAATCTCTAGATTTTGATTTAGAAGATTTACTCCGAAACGGACCAGAAGAAAAAATTAATCTCACTGAATTCTCGCAACCAACAATTCTAGTTACCAGTGTCTTATTGGCCAAATATTCAAATAACCTTTCTAACATTGATATTACCGCGGGCCTATCTTTAGGAGAATATTCTGCATTGGTTTATTCAAATTGTTTGGAATTGACTGATGCAGTTAAGTTAGTAAATTATCGAGGAAGATTAATGCAAGAAGCAGTTCCAGAAGGTACAGCTGGAATGCTGGTTGTTTTGAATATGCCAATCAACGATGTTTATAAAATGATAGACGATATAAACGAATCAGATGAAACTATAAACTTTTCAACTGATAATGCAGATGGTGTTTCAGTACTGGCTGGAAAGAACACCGCAATAGAGGCTTGTAAAAACTATATTTCCAATGGCGAATTTAGAAGAGTTAAAACTCAAATGGTTCAAATGTCTGTTCCTTCTCATTGCTATTTACTTGATGAAGCACAAGATGAGTTAGCCAAATTACTCAATGAAGTAGAATTTAAAGTCCCTTCTATTCCGGTAATTCCAAATGTTCTAGCTGAACCAACCTCTGATGTTGGAGTGATACAAGATTCCCTTATAAATCAATTGACTAAGACCGTGAGATGGAGAGAGACTTTAGATTATCTTTTAAAGAATAATCTTTCTTCTCTGATAGATTCAGGGCCGGGCAAAACTATAATCAATATGGCTAGAAAGATTAAAGATATTGAAAAAATCTCTTTAGAGGCAGATTAAATATCATAATCTAAAATATTTTTCTTAATGTGAGATTTCATGTCTTCATTAGAAAAACCACCTTCTTCTTCAAAGCTTACTTTGTTTTCGTTGTACAAAGAATTAGAACTTTCTTTAGAAATCGAAATGATATTACCTTTATAAAGTTTTACTGAGACCTTGCCGTTAACTTTATTAGATACTGAATCAATCTCACTTTGGAGATTAACTCTTTTATTACTCCACCATAAACCCTCATAAATTAATGCAGCATAGTCAGGGATAAATTTATCTTTGTTTTTTATCTCTTCACCAGTTAAGCATAAAGACTCCATAGCTCTTCTAGTTTTCAATAAAATGGTCCCACCTGGTGTTTCATAGCAACCTCTTGATTTCATCCCGGTTACTCTAGACTCAACAATATCAATTCTTCCAATGCCATGTTTACCGCCAAGAAGATTCAATTCTCGGAACAATTGTGCAGAGGATAATGTCTTACCATTTAAAGCTACAGGATCTCCTTTTGAAAATTCAATCGTTATCTCCTCAGATTTTTCAGAAGCATTTTCCAATGATTTGGTGTTCAACCACATATCTTCAGGTGGAGCATTATTTAAATCTTCTAAAACACCTCCCTCATATGAAATATGCAATAAATTTTCATCCATTGAAAATGGTGGTTCTTCTGCTTTCGAGGCAGGCATAGGTATTTGGTAGTTTTTACAGTAATTCATCAGGTCAGTTCTAGACACCATATCCCAGTCTCGCCAAGGGGCAATCACCTCTATGGATGGATTCAAAGCATGTGCGCCTATTTCAAATCTTATTTGATCATTCCCTTTTCCAGTAGCTCCATGACAAATAATATTTGTACCTTCTTGCTTACCTATTTCGACGAGTTTCTTGGCGATTAGCGGTCTAGCAATCGCTGTTCCAAGTAAGTATTCACCCTCGAAGATTGTATTGCACCTAAACATTGGAAAAACGTAATCGGAAATAAATTCTTCAGTGAGATCTTCAACAATTACTTTAGCTGCCCCAAGATTTTTGGCTTTCTCTTCTAAATCATCAGAGATATCTCCCTGGCCTAAATCTGCTGTGTAAGTTATGACTTCAAGATTTTTTTCTTCTTGCAACCACTTCAAAATTACAGAAGTATCTAAACCACCAGAGTAAGCTAAGATAACTTTTTTCATTTGCGATTAATTTTTAATAAATTTAAGAATAAAATAGTTTGATAAATAAAATATATTTTACATTTTTATTAATTTTTAGCTTATCTCTTTTAGGTGATCCTTATGCGCCTTTAAATTTTCCATCATATAACCCCTTTACGCTCAAATTTATTCATTTCGATAATAGAACTTTAGGAAATTATCGAGAAACAAACCATTTGAGTGTTTCTGTCGAAAATAGTTCCTTTGCAGTCATAGAAAACATCAATAAGGATCAATTAACTCTCGATGGCGAGACTACAAAAACCTCGATCAACTATGCTAGAAAATTATCCGATATTTTAACTTTGAATGTCAGCTTGCCTATTTATTCTTTCAGCAGAGGTTTTTTGGATAGTCCTATCGAGCAATGGCATGATTTGTTAGGTCTTTCTCACGGCTCAAGAGTTGATTTACCAAAAAGTCAGATAAATTTTGAAATTCTTTCTGGTTCCAATAAAGAAAGAATCCATGATTCTGATATCGGCATTGGAGATATTCAGATTTCAACGAAATTGAATTTTTATTCAAAAAATAGAAGTAATTTGTATTTTATAACTTCTTTAGAAATCCCTACAGGTAGCAAAAAAAAATATTTTGGAAATGATGAGTTTGATGGGCTTATTGCTTTTAACTTAAAAAATCATCTCAAAGATAATTTAGTCATAAACTCAGTTTTTGGAGTTTCAATAATCAACCAAAATCATAATTTTATATTAAGAGAAAGAAATACAAGTTATTTCTCGAAAGTACTATTGTCTTGGAAGCCTCAATATTTTTTATCTAGGAAAGCTATCAATCCTCTGATTTACAAAATAAATTTTGAAGTTTTTGAGCCAAAAATTAAATCAGAATTTAAGGCTTTAGGAGATGAATATTATGTTTTTGGTTTGGGTGCAACTTTTGAGTTTGCAAAAAACAAATATTTTAATTTTGGCTTTTCTGAAGACTTGAAAGTAAATTCCTCAGCTGATTTTTCTTTTGTATTTGGGTTCGAGATTAAGATTTAAATCTTAATCTTCTAATGAATCAATCAGTTCCTGCATCTCACCAGATTGATACATTTCGAACATAATATCGCTCCCACCAATCAACTCACCCTTTACGTAAAGTTGGGGGAAAGTGGGCCAATTTGAAATTGTCGGAAGTGTTTCTCTAATTTCAGGATTTGACAAAATATCAACAAAAGAAAACTCTTTTCCACAAGCCATTAAAATTTGTGTAGCTCTTTGCGAAAAACCGCATTGGGGTTGTTCTGGAGATCCTTTCATATATAAAAGAATTTGATTATCTGCTATTTGAGATTTAATTTTTTCTTCTGTAGTCATTGGATTATTTTAGTATATTTCTGAATGGTATTCTCAATTCCATGAATTAACGATTCCGATATTAAAGCGTGTCCTATAGATACTTCTTTAATATCTCCATAAGATAATAATGTAGCCAAATTTTTTAAATTCAAGTCGTGACCGGCGTTTACCTCTATATTTATATCATTTGCATATTCAATAGCCTCTCTATAAGTAGCAAGAGTATTTTCGTCATTCTTTTCAAAAGCTTCGGCAAATGGACCAGTATAAATTTCTATTCTGTCCACACCTATATCTTTTGCTGCATCTAATTGAGATATATCTGGATCAATAAAAACACTACTTCGAATATTGTTTTGTTTAAGATAAGTTAGGACATCCTTCAATTTATTCTGTTCAGAATGTATGTTCCATCCATGATCTGAAGTGAGTTGGTTACTGTCATCTGGAACGAGAGTACATTGAGATGGCTTTACAGCATCAATTAAATTTAAAAATCCAGGGTAATCGCCAAGACGCTCTTCATAAGGATTTCCTTCGATATTAAATTCCACATCCAGCTCTTTGGTTATCAAAGAGATATCTGATAAATCATCGGGTCTTATATGTCTTAAATCAGGCCTTGGATGAACAGTAATTCCATGGGCTCCCGATTCAATAATTTTTTTTGAGAAAAATTCTAATGAAGGATTGTTTCCTTTCCTTGAATTTCGAATTAAAGCAATCTTATTTATATTTACACTAAGTTTGGTCATTACATGTAACTTTGCAAACCATCATAAACTAACTTTAACCCAGCGATAAGGGTACAAAAGTAACCTATGCGGTAAAACCAGTCTTGGTTAATTTTATCTACTAAATATGCACCTGCATAAACCCCAATAGGCGCAAGAGGTAAAAGCAAAAGAGAAGTATAAATATTTGGAAAGTTCATTTGACCTAAATAGGCATAAGGGAAAATCTTGAATAAATTTATTAGTAAATAAAAAAGTCCTGCTGTGGCAACATATATTCTTCTGTCTAGCCTCATTGGCAAGAGATAAAAACTTAAAGGAAGACCTCCCGCATGAATCGAAAAACTTGTGAATCCTGATAAGGAAGGCCAAAAATAGGAACCCCAAAGGGATGGTTTTCGAGGTTCTGCAGAATTTTTTCTTAGATAATAATCAAGGCAGAAAATAACTGCCATCAAACCAATTATGACTCTTACGCTGTCTTCTGAAAGATAACTAAACGAGAGCGTACCTACAATGATTCCAAAAAAAGCTAGGGGTAATATGAATTTTAAAATTTTGATATCCCACATTCTGCGATATCTCCAAACAGTTACTAGATCCATAAATATCAGAGGGAGTAAAAGTATTGCTACCGCTTGAAACGGAGGAATAAAAATTGAAAGCATTGGTATAGCAAGCAGTGAGCCAAAGGAACCTGCTCCAATAAACCCACCTTTCCCCATTCCATGAAGAAATACAGAAAAGATAGCAATAAGATAAAAATAGGGTTCTAAAATCATCTAAATGTGATTAAAGAATCTCGTAGAGTTTCTTAGCAAGATTATTTGAAGTTCGATAAAGCTTGCCTAAAGAGTGTTGGCGATTATTAGTGAATCCAAAACCTACTTTGTTGTTGAGGTCAGCAAAACCTGCAGAACCGGCTATACCAGTGTGCCCAAACATACCTTCTCGCATACCAATTGGTGAAAATGGAGCATCGATCATGTATCCTAATCCAAATTTATAAGGCGCCTGAAAAAGAACCAAATCTGGTCCGGAAGTTCTTACAGTTGTTGCTTGTTCAATTATTTCAGGAGAAAGAAGTTTTTTTCCATCGCGCTGACCATCGTTAGCAAGTATGCCAAAGAACTTTGCTATTCCTGAAGCCGTTCCATGTCCGTTTGCGGCGGGTATTTCAGCTTTGCGCCAAGGATCTGAATTTGGGTAATCAGAAGTTCTAAAATCTGATCCTTCGGATTCCATAATTTCTACAAAAGCTTTAGAGAATTCTTTACTTCTTAGAGTTTCTTTAAAATTTTTGATTTGTTGCGGTAAAAGCCAATTCGGCAATGATAAAAGGATAAGTATTAATGGATTGGGTCTGCCAGATAGCATTAACATATCTGCACACCTTTCTATGTCTGCATTATCCAAACCAATAATAAAATCTATATCAAACTCATCTGCTATCTCCTCTTTGAAATAATTTCCTAATGACCTGCCATCAATTCTTCTTACTAATTCTCCAACCAAGTAACCGAATGTCATGGCGTGGTAGCCTTGCGTCGTACCTGGTTCTCTAATTGGCTCTTGTTTAGCAAGCCTATCCACAATCATATTCCAGTCTTCCCAAGAGTCCTGAGGCAAAGGTTTTTGAAAACCAAACATTCCAGACCGGTGAGTTAAGAAGTCTATTACTTTTGTTTGCTCTTTACCGGCACAAGAGTATTCCGGCCAATAATCTGAAACTAATGCTTCGGTATCTAATTTTCCAGTCTCGATGAGTTGAAGAGCGCAGGTAGAAGTCATTGCCTTGGTTACCGAAAATACATTTACTAAAGTATTTTCTTGCCAATTTGTTTTATGTTCTTTATCAGTATATCCGCCCCAAAGATTAAGAACCTCTTTACCCTCTACCTCAAGAGCAAAACCCGCACCATCATCAAAACCTGATTCAACAGATTTAACAAAGATTTCCTCTAATTTTGAAAATTCTGGATCACAAAAACCTTCTACTCTAGGCTTCGTCATGATTTAAGCAATGATTTCATTAATTCGGTAAATTCCTCAGGCATATCTAAGAAAAGATGATGCATAGCTCCTGCCAAAGAATGTATGTTCTTTTCATCCAAATTTCCAACATAAGTCATGTACTCTAGAACCTCTTGGGTCACCAATTGACTGACTTGACCGTAAACATAATCAAGAGAACAGTTCATTTTTGTAAAAGCATCATGCAGATCATTGTATTTATAAGTATTGGGTATTGTTGGATCAGATTTTAAGTACCAACCGTCGGATTTTTCGGTGTATGAATTTTCTGCAACATGTCTTAAAACATAGTCTTTACAAGGTTGCGACGGAGTCAGCCTGAATCTTGCAACTGCGGTCTCTAAATCAGGACTTGCAACAACCAATCTTGCAGATGGTCTATTTGAGGACATTCTTTCTGCAACATTAGGAGGTATGACAATCATAGAATCTAATAAAATTAAGTGTTCAAAGATATCTGGATAAATGGATGTGGCTAAAGTTGCTATGGAACCGCCCATACTATGAGCAATGCAAGTACAAGATTTCCAAGACAAGTCATCGATCACACCCTTAACATCATCGACAAAAATTTCTTGAGAATATACTTCTCTTCTGTCGCTTTCTCCCATACCAGAAAAATCAAGGCCAACTACACAATGATTTTCAGTAAGAGAGGGAGCGATATGATCCCACCAAAATGAGTGAGCGTTGTAACCGTGAAGCAGAAGCAGAGGTTTTTTGGACTTATCTCCCCAAATAAAATACTTTATATTGGCACCATTAACGATGACTGAACATTCTTCTGGACGTTCAGCGATATTTTTTACAAACCATTCTGGAGCCTCGTTAAGAGGATTTTTACCTATTAGCATTTAATCTTGAAAAAAATCGAATAAATTTCCTCTTAGTTTAACATCTGGACTAGAAGTAAAACCACTCTCAAAAAATGATGTTATCTTTGCAAAAAGTCGTTTTGAATTTGCAATCACTACATAATTAAGTTCTTTATCCAATTCAAAGGTTCCTTTTAAAACATCGTCCTTCGGAATAGAAAAAAATGAGCCAAGCATCTTAGTATCCTTACAAGAGATGGTCCCAGATAACTTTGCATTGGAAAGTTGATCTAACTTATTTGTTTGTCTTAAGGAGGCAGATATCGTTCCTTCTGAAAAATAACAACCATTTATATCGAAAATGATTGAAATATCCTCGCCGGATACAGATGAAATCACCGGAACTTTTCTTAAGAATCGCTTTGAATTTAGATTCAAATTTACGTCTTCCAGAGAAACTTGGTTGTTTAAAATGGTTGATAACAAATTTATATTTCCTTCCAAGAAAAGACCTCTTTCATCAACCAAAAAAGATAAATTCCTCAAATTAAAACTGGTGTTTAAACTGCCTAGATATTCGTCAGCAAAAGATAGGTTATTAATTCTTCCTGACCAGATGGTCCCTTCCATACTGGTATAACTAACTTGAGGAAATAATTCTTTTACTGTTGGTGAAACCAAACTTAAAGGCAACCTAAGAATTGTAATTCCAGCAATGAAGAATATGAGAACGAAGGTTGCTAAAAAAAACTTTTTCAATTTGTTTTTAACAGTACTGATATTTGAGCATTAACTTTATCTTTTTTGGATTTTCGGACATTCATCTTTTCAATTTCTCCTCCTTGCTCGCCCATTAAAATCATCCAATTATAAAGATCAATAAAATTTACTTCATTAACCCACACCATCATTGAATTATCATTTAATGGTTGCGTTCTATCAATTTGGATATTTTTTTCTTTGGATGTTGAATTTACCAAAATAGAAATGTTGTCTGAATAAAGATTTCTATTTGATGAAACCGAGCTAGGTATAGACTCAATATAGTTAAGTCGACTTACGATATTTTGATTTTCCTTTTCTAAAGATTGGTTTTTAGTATTAAGCCAAGAAATAACAAATATCAAAGCTGAAATGAATATCAAAATGATGAGACCAAAAATAAGTATCTGTTCTCGGTTTGACAATTTATTAAAGTTAAAACGCATTGATGCTTATCTCTCCTTGAATAAAATTATTGACTCTTCTTGAAGCACCTAGATTGACGCTCAATCCCAAAGAGTTTACCAAATCAACATATTCTTGAAGTTGGTCATAAGAATTGGTTTGAACCTCGATAATAAATCTTGAGCGCTCATAAGAAATAGAAACTAAGACAATATTTTCACTATTGCTCACTGCATCAGAAACAATACTTACTGCATTTAGAGCAGAATAATCTATTTGGCCCTGATTTATTAAACCATTAACCTGACTGATGAGATCGGATTCAAGAGTCTCAGAGGGAAATTTTTCTTTAAAAGTATCTATGATTTTATTTTTCAACAAATTATTAGAAACGTTTAAGTAAGAAAACTGAACGATTGAAGAAAGAAGAAAAATACCAAAAAAGGCCAGGGTTGAGTATCCATAAAACTTATAACGAAGAAAAATTGATCGCCAATCTATTTTCTGTTCGTATTCTTTACTGAAAAAATTTATAGAATTTTTTATATCCAATATTTGAGAAAATTCGTTCAACAAATCTTTCGTAGAGGAGAAATATTTTTCTTCGGTATCGATATCTAAGTTAGGAAGATCTAATTTTTTTTCAGTAGCCCAAATATTAAGATTCTTTATTTCATATTTTCTTAAGGTAAGTGCCAAAGTATTTAAAATTGATTTTTTATCTGCAAACCAATACCAATTATCTTGTAGAGAAATAAATGCTTTATCGCCGAGAATCACTAATAGATTTTCTATAGAAGAAGATAAAGCTTGAATAGGAATTAATTTGCTAACTTTAGAATCTAATTTATCTTTTATTTCCTGAATTTTTTGATGTTCAATGATTCCAACTATTTCTGATTGACTGCCTTGGATCCAAAAATAATCTTCAACTTCACCAAGTATTTCTTCACTCAACATGAAGGGAATGACTTTTCTTAAATTCCTTTGAGAAGTGGTGGGTAAATCAAATTTATAAAAAGAAAAGTCATTGGAAGCAATGATAGCAATATCTTCCTTATTGGAATTTACCTTGAAAATTGAACTTTCTTCATCACTTGATGTTTCTGAAGAAAACAAAATATTTAATGATTCATCATAAAAAGATATTTTTTGATCGCTCACAAATACTCTCCGAATTTTCGACGAATCACTTTAGGAGATTCATTTAATATGAAAATGTGACTTTTAAGATGAAAATCTTTGTCATCAATTTTTATGTTTGTATTTAAAATAAAATATTTTGTCTCCAGGGTTAGATTTGATTTGGAAAATTTACTGGAAAAAGCTGTTTTTATTTCTTGTTGATTTAAGAAATCTGAAACTGACGAATACCCTCCCAAAGGTTTGCTATTCAAAATGTTTCTTGCTTCAAGATCGCTGAGAGTATTTGAACTAAGAGCCACCAAGATATTCGGATAAAAAGGATTTAACGAATTTATATTAATTTTTGTTTCAACGGAATTGAAGGCACATATATAGGGTTTTAATTTTTGAAAGATCTCTTCTGTCATGCCTTTTACATCTCTAAGTTCTGTAATATCAAAAAAGAACTGATTTGAAGTCAATCTCGAAGGTTTTTCATTTCTATAATAGTCATCCTCTACGCCAAGATAGGAATCTGGGAAAAAATCTTTATCAAGCCAATCAATTACAGCAGGAGAAATTTCTTCAATTTTTTGGTCTTGGATAAACAAGCTCTTCATGAGATTTTTGAAAAATTCTAAATTTTCTTGATTAGCAGTTTCTTCACCTGTTGCCGATATAGAGATCAAGGAATTCAAATTAAAGCATTGGCCCATATCAACAATATTTGCTTCGAGATTTCCTCTTTCCAAAGGAAGGTTTATTGGGCTCTTCTGAGAAAAATTATTTGCGGCAAGAACAATATTGTTTCTATTTTCTTTGTTGTTGAGATATTTTTTTGTGAAGGATTCTAAACTTAATGTTGTGAGGATTGCTTGCTGCTCACTAATCATATTTTTTTCATTTTCAAGATTCGTAGATACCATGGAAAATAAACCTGCACTCACTGAAGCGATGATTGCAGTTACAAAAAGCGCCATAATCAAGGCGGCGCCCTTGAATTTTTTATCCAACAATGTCATCTCCGCTTATGAATAGTATTTTTTTGAAATTACCCTCAGAAAACTTAATGTTGACCTCCATCAAAGTAGGATAAATATCTAAATCAGCTTCATTGAATGGTGGCCAGGTGAGATATTCATTTTTCTCATACAAAACTTTAATTTCTAAATCTTCAATTTCTGAAATCAAAGCAAAAGCCTTGGCCTCATAAGAGGAATTTAAAAAATTTGAAAAATTTCTATAAAGAACATTATCTTCTATTTTATAAATGACTTTATTGATGGCCCCAAGATCATCTAAGCCATCGGAAGATGAATTTCTTACTAGTTCTAATAGTGGTTCGCCATCTCTAAAGTTATTATTTAACTTAAAAAAACTTGGAAACTGATCGATTTGACTGGGTCTTGGAAATTGTTTGGCTACATGAAATAAATCATCTTCTAGAAGCTCGCTAAAAACAGCTAATTCATTAAGAAGTTTAGATTTTGAACTAATACCGATTGAAGATGAAACCGAAGTATTAAGAAAGGTTAAAGACAAAAGACTTATCAATGAAAATATTGACATGACAATCAAAACTTCAACGAGCGTATAACCTTTTAAATTATTCATTGATTGCTTTGTATATTTCCAATTTAGTTGATTTTTCGGTCTCTTCGGAAATGACTTCTACTTCGATATTTAAAGAATTCTGCTTTGGATCAATCGTTATCTTTCTATTCCAAATATAGGGATAACCCATGAATTCTTCTCTTTGAGTGAGTAAATTGTTGGTCAGGTAGTTTTCATCAAAATAAGATCTAATGATTATGTTTTCTGCCAAAGTCCCCCGATAAAAATCATCGCTTAATGAAGATATAGTTTTTGTACTATACGATAGCGAGGTTATTCCTGTGACTGCAACCAGTGACAGAATAAAAAGCGAAACGAGAACCTCTACTAAAGTAAATCCTTTCATTATTCCCAATTACCTATATCTCGATCCATGCCTTCACCTCCTTGTTGGCCATCGGCGCCATAAGAAAATAAGTCAAACGGTCCGTTATCTCCGGGTCTTTTATATTGATACTCATTGCCCCAAGGATCTGTTTCTAATTTTCTGATGTAGCCGCCTTGGCGATATCTATTTTTAAAACGATGGTTTGCAGGGGCTTGAGTAAGAGCTTGTAAGCCTTCATCGCTGGTCGGATAAGAGAACATATCCAATCGATAAAGCTCTAAAGCTTGTTCGTATATTCTTATGTCGGCCAATGCTTTATCTGCTCTTGCTCTGTCTTGGCTGGGCAGTACGTTGATAGCAACAACTGCAGTTAATAAGCCGATGATCATTAGTACCACAAGAATTTCTATCAAGCTGAAACCTGATAATTTTTTTAAAACGATTTTTTTCATAGTATTAATTTAAAGTTAAAGTGTTTAATTGAATTAATGGTAACAGGATAGCAAGGACGATAAGAGCTACAAACATGCCAAGGAATACTACAATTAGCGGCTCGAGTAAATTCATGGTGATTTTTGTAGAGCTTTGGAATTTGTCTTCTAAATAAACCGATACTTTCTCAAGCATTTCTTCAAGTCTTCCTGACCTTTCTCCGTTTTCGATCATTTGTGTCACCAAAGGCGGGATAACTTGAATTTTTTCTAAGCTTGACGCCAAAGACTCCCCTTCAGCAACTTTATTAGCAGTTGATTTTACCTGTTGACGTAAGTAACTGTTTGAAATGGTGTCAGCTGAGATTTCAAGCGCGTTGATTATGGAAATGTTACTGGATCTTAAAATACTCAAAGAATTGGTAAATCTGGATAAATCCGAATCTATTAGGGAGTTCTTAAGAACGGGAACTGAGAGAAAAAATTTATCTAATTTTGATCTGAATAACTCATAACCGATTGATCTTATGGTGATAAAACCAATTAAACCGGTAATGAATATAGCCGAGTAAAAGAGATAACTGGTAAATACAGATGACAAGAACAGCAAAGATTTCGTAATGAATGGCAAGTCTCTATTCAAAGAAGAAAATTGACTTACCACTTCTGGGACAACAAAAGACAAAAGCAAAACAATCACAACTATCGCTATGGAAAAAAGGATAAATGGATAAACTAAGGCACCGATAATATCTTGAGATATTTTTGATTTTCTTTCTAGAAAATCAGATGTTTTTTCTAGAACCATACCTAAATCACCTGAAGTTTCTCCGGCTCTGACTAAAGAACAATAAAGTCGATCAAAGCTTTCCGGATGATCTTCAAGCGATTCCGATAACTTGAAACCCGCTTTTACCTTATTGGAAATATTTGAAAGTTTGCCTTTGATCAAAGGCGAATCTATTTGTTTGGCTACAGAGTCTAAGGCCTGATCTACTGGAATGCCGCCATTGATCAGAGTTGAAAGTTGACGGGTAATGAGGCTTAACTTTGATGAAGATATTTTTCTAAACAAAGAGATATTGAATCTATTTTTTGACTCTTTTAAATTTATTGGAATGAGCCTTCTGTTTTTTAACTCTTCTTGAGCTTCGCTCAAATTCTCAGCGATCAGAACTCCGGTTTCTGTTATCCCGGAAGGATCTAAAGCTTTGTAAGAATAATTTGGCATTACTAATTTTTCTCTTGCAGAACCCTTCTGAGCTCATCTTCCGAAGTTAAGCCTAAATTAACTTTCTCTTGTCCATCGAGCTCTAAAGTATTGTTAGTTTTGAAAGCGATATTCTTAATTTCACTTTCCGAACCCTTGTTGTGGATCTGCTCTTTGATATCGTCATTAATCAGAATGGATTCAAAAATACCGATTCTTCCAGAAAGTTCCTTACTGGTAGGATCAATTTTTCTTACCAGTCTTTGTGCAATTACCATTCTGAGTGAACTGGCAATTAGATAGGGTTCCACACCCATATCAATAAGTCTTGTAATTGCACCAACCGAATCATTGGTATGCACTGTAGATAAAACCAAGTGTCCGGTTAAACTTGCTTGAATGGCAATGTCAGCAGTTTCCTTATCTCTGATTTCTCCAACCATTACGACATCCGGGTCTTGTCTTAAAATTGCTCTTAAACCTTTTTCAAAAGTTAAGCCCACTCGATTGTTAACTTGTGTTTGCCCCACTCCCTCAATTGCATACTCAATAGGATCCTCAACGGTTAAGATGTTTCTGGTTTGATCGTTTAAGTAGTTCAAACCTGAATACAAAGTAGTGGTCTTACCCGATCCAGTAGGACCAGTGACCAGAATGATGCCACTGTTGTTTTTCAATTCAGTTTGGTAATTGCCTAAAAGACTCTCTGTCATGCCAAGTTCTTTAAGATCGAGGCTGGAATCTGCTTTATCGAGTAATCTCAAAACTATTCGTTCCCCATAACTTGAAGGTAAAGTTGAAACTCTAATATCTACCCATCGTTCTCCAAGTTTGAGAGACATCCTGCCATCTTGAGGGATTCGTCTCTCTGCAATATCCAAATTAGACATGATTTTTATTCGCGCATTCAATAATGGTGAAATTCTAGAGCTTGGCCTTATTTTTTCTTTAAGAATTCCATCCGTTCTGAATCTAATAATCAAATTCTCCTCATAGGGTTCAATATGGATATCCGAGGCTCCGTCTTTGATTGCCTCAGACAAAATCGCATTGATTAGTCTGATCACCGGAGAATCTGTACTGTCATCCAATAAATCTTCGGTTTTTGGTAAATCAAGCACCAAAGAATCCAAATCAACATCTTCATGAATATTCTCTGCTAAGGATTCTGATGACTGTGTTTTGTCGGAATAAGATTCAGAAAGTTTTTTATTGAACTCGGAAAAATCTATTTGTTTGGTTTCAACAGGTAATTTGTATTTGGACTGGATGTGAGCAATTGCATTGATGTCGCAATCGTCGGTATGAAAAATCAATATCGAGTCGCTACTCACTTCTGGAAGAAGTTGATTATCCTTACAAAATTTATAACTGAAGTCTTTGTCAGTCATCTTTTATACTTCTTCTTCCTCGATTTTTGGTTTGTTTTCTTCCTCAGCATCGAAAATTAATTTTTCAAGCAAGTCCAAGTCAGGTGAGGTTTTTCCCTTTTTGCTTCTAAGCATTTCTTGAGCTCTCAAATAATCGTATTTTGTATTTGTCAAAGCCTGCATATCTTGAGAGGTTCTGATGATTGTCGGTTTCAGGAATACTACTAAATTTTTCTTATTAATGGTGGTTTGTTCCTGGCGAAAAGCCTTACCGATAACTGGTATATCACCAAGCAATGGAACCTTTCTTATTGACTCTTGGATGTCATCATCGATCAATCCTCCCAATACAATAGTTTGATTATCTTCAACCATGACCACCGTTTCTATAGCCCTTTTATTGGTAACAATTTCTGCTGATCCTGCAGAAATAGGCCCAGAAAGTGAGGAAACTTCCTGTTCAATATCCAATTTTATTGAGTTGCCCTCATTGATTTGAGGTTTAACACTTAATTTGATTCCAATTTCCTGACGCGTAACTGTTCTAAATGGATTTGAATTATTGGTACCTAAAGACTCTCCAGTGGTAATCGGTATCTCTTGACCAACAATAATTGATGACTCTTCGTTATCCATAGTCAATATTGAGGGAGTCGAAAGTACATTTGAGTCGCTATTTTTTGCAAGCACGTTTAGTATCGCAGCAAAGCTATCGCCGCCTTTTTTGTACTTACCAACACCAGTTGCAAAACCATCCAAACTTAACAAAGTAGATAAGACAGCAGTTGTGCTTCCTCCAGGAGTTAATCCACCAACAAGCGCCGAAAGATCAGGCGTAGGATTACCAAATCTTTGAGATGCAATCGGTGAATTAGAACCTTCGCCACTAAATAAAAATTGAAAACCCAAGTCTTTTGATAATTGATCTGATATTTCAACAATAATTGCTTCAACTAGAACTTGCGCTCTCCTAATATCAAGCTGGCTGATAATTCCAGTCAAGGAGGTCATTACATCTGGCTCGGCTGAAATTATGAGTGAATTGGTTTCTTCATGAGCTGTGATGGAAGTATTGCCTTTGTTTGAGCTTTTTTCATCAATATTCGGTGTCATCTTATTGAGAATTTCAACCAAGGCAGTGGCATCTGCATATTTTAAATAAACGACCTTCAAAGAACTTGTGCCTTGATCTTTTACATCAAGCTTTATTACAACAGCCTTCATTCGCTCTACAATTTCTTGATCCCCAAAGAGCAAAACGCTGTTGCTCCTTTCGATTGCATAAGCATTAAAATCATTTGGTGACATACCACCAGAGTTTTCTGAAAAAACTTTATCTATCAACTTGGAAATTTGAGTGGAAGAAGAGTTTTTCAATTTAACGATTTCATAAACATCGGCAGGATTTTTATCCAGCTCATCAACGAGTTGCCTAATTCTTTTAACATTTGCATTTCGATCGGTAAGTATAAGACTGTTGCTAGGCGCATAGACTGCAATGTGTCCCTGAGAATTTATAAGCGGTCTTATTAATGGAATCAAGGCATTTGCAGATGTTTGACTCGGTCTAATGATGGTCGAAACCAATGCATCTTCAGGTGAAACCGGCTTTGATACTTCAGTAAAGCTTTGCCTACCCATTGAGGCAGGAACTATTTTGACCGCATTTGCTTGTTCAACTGCGGTAAACCCATGAACACTGAGGACTGAAAGAAAAATCTCGTAAGCTTCTTCGATCGTTAAATCATCTCTTGAAATAACAGTTACGTTTGCCTTCACTCTTGGATCTACGACAAAAGACTTACCCGTCAAAGATGCAATATCTGAGACAAAAGATTTAATGTCTGCATCTCGCATATTAATCGTTACCGACCATAAGCTAGATGAAAGTCCAAAAATAAGCGCATAGGCGCAACAATTCTTATAAATTGAATAAATCATAATTTTTTTTGGTTTAGTTAATGTTTATATCGACGGATACAACTTGATCGTCTCTAACTAAATCGAGGTTAAGCGATGCTAAGTCAGAGAAAAAAGAATTAATTGAATCTTGATCAGAGAGGTCAATTTCTGCAACGGAAAGTCCATTGATAGACTTCACAATATCCCCAGGTCTCAATTCCGAAGAATCAAAAAGCGCAGTACTCTCCCCTGGACTTATTTCAAGACCGGAAAAAGTTCCATCATCAAATACAGGAGCAAAAGTGATTAGCTTCGCAATTTCCTGATTTTCAATCCATTCTTTGCTGATGGTGGGTTTTTGCTGCGATGCAATTTTTATAGAAGTATTCCCCTGAACAACTCTTTCCATACCCTTTATTACTGAGCCTTTAAAAAAGGACAAGCTTTCGGTTACGCCAGAACGCTTGATGGTGACAAAATCTTTGTTAATTGAATCCAAGTAAACGTTATCGGAAATCATATCTCCCACGAGATAAGTTTTTTGATCGTTTTGATTGAAGCCAATTATTGCCGATTTAACTTCATCAGAAGAAGTTACGCCGTAAAGTTTCAAAGATAATGAAGTTTCAGGAGCTTTAACAAGACTTTCATAGATAGACAGACCATCAATTTCAACATCAGATGAAAATGGATTGTCTATGATTCTAGGAGCATCGCTGGATGCAAAAGAGCTGTTAAAGTTATTTGAACTTAATTGGTTGTTAAAAATCAATCCGAGTAATATTGAAGAAAACTCTAAAGAAAAAACTAATAAAAGTGCGCCAGAAATAGAGAATTTAAGATTTTTCTCATTCAAGTAACTTTTGTATCTTTCTAAATTGATACCCTTTAAGTAGTCAAATACCATATATCAATTGATTTTATGTCATATTTAGTCAAATTGACAAAGATTTATACCAATGATTATCTCTATATATATTATTTTTTCTGCCCTATTGGGTAGCTTTCTAGCAAGCTTTATCTATCGCTACATTAATAAAAATATCGAAGCAGATTCATATGTGGAAAGCATTAATATTTATACTGAACCCTCTTTTTGTCCTGCCTGTAAGACTAAAATTGATTGGTATCACCTCATTCCTGTACTGAGTTACTTGTTCTTAAGAGGAAAAGCCAAATGCTGTGGTGCAACAATCTCATCAAGATACTTCTTCATAGAAATATTGGTCATTTTTTTGTTTTTATTAATTTTTATAACAAATGATAACGTTGGTCTTATTTTCCTTAAAAGCTTAATAACTTTAAATCTAATATTTATTGCTTTGATTGATCACAAGCATAAAGTCATTCCACTAAGCTCTCTTCTAATTTTGACTATCTTTGCGATAGTACTTTCGCAACAGACAAATATTTTAAATTTATCTGAGCTTTTCGTTGCGTTGGTTTCCGGATTAATTCTTCTAAGTCTTAGATGGTTTTACCTCAAATTTAGAAAACGCGAAGGCCTTGGTCTAGGAGATGTTATCCTCTTTCCAATATTAACTTTAATGGTACCAATGAATATGGTTCCAATAATATTGCTAACTGCATCTCTTTTAGGAATCGTAGAATTTTTGGTGAGTACGAAACTTAAAAAAGACTCTGAGATTGCGTTCGGATCTCACTTATCAATAGCGGGCTATCTTGGATTAATAAACTTTTATCCTATTCTGCAAATTAATTTTTTTTAAATAGTTTTTAGACACCCACCAAATATTTCAGAATATAGAAAAATATTATTGTGAAAGCTGCTCCAGCAGGAATTGTTACTAACCACGAAGCTATGATTCTAGCGACAGAGGACCAATCTAAATGTTCTGCCCCTTTAGCTAAACCCACACCAATAACTCCGCCAACAAGCGTGTGTGTTGTTGATATTGGAAATCCTAAGTAAGTTGCAGCAACCACTGTTGAGGCTGTTGCCATTTCAGCAGAAAATCCAAGACTTGGAGTTAGTTCTGTTATTTTTCTTCCGACAGTAGCAATTACTCTTGAACCTAATGTAGCTAAGCCAAAAACGATACCTATTCCTCCAATGAATAAAACCCAAGGACTTATGGTTGCTTTTGAACCTACTGTTCCCGTATCAACAACACTAACAATAGCTGCTAAAGGCCCAATTGCATTTGCCACATCATTTGAGCCATGGGCAAAAGCCATTGCGCTTGCAGAAACAATCATAAGCAAACCGAACGCAAATTCAATACCGCCAACGCCACTAATCTTTTCCTTATTTCTTCTTAAAAAATATGAAGTACCTATGGCAACAATTATGCTGAATATAAAAGTAAAAAGATAAACTTCGTTCTCCGTCCATTCGATACCTACATGTTTTAGCCCCTTTCTTGCGGTTACTAAAGAAATAACAACTGCTACTAAAAAACTATAGAAAGGAATAAAAGTAATTGCTGCTTTACCAGGATTTGCTCTATCCAAAATTAGTTTTTTAGCAGAAATATATAAGGAAAAAGCTAGGATTCCAGAAAACAAAGGAGAAGTTACCCAGCTCATTGCAATGTTACTAACTTTACCCCAAGAAACTGCATCAACTCCTTTCGTAATTAATACGAAACCAATAATTGCGCCTACAATAGAATGTGTTGTCGAGACGGGCCAACCTCTTAAACTTGCAATATAAAGCCAAGTACCTCCAGCCAGTAGAGCAGACATCATCCCTATGACGAATATATTCACCTGATCAGTGTAAAGATTTGGATCGACAATACCTTTTCGAATTGTAGATGTAACCTCTCCTCCAGCTAAAAAGGCCCCAAGAAACTCAAATACAGCTGCAATTAAAATAGCTTGTTTAATCGTAAGCGCTCTAGCTCCAACAGACGTTCCCATTGAATTTGCAACATCGTTAGCTCCTATACCAAAGGCCATAAAAAACCCTATGAATGCTGCAATCAGAAGAATATTAAAGGGATCTGTAAATAAATTTTCCATAACAAAATCTTAAAAAAGTTTATCGATTAAACTTATTTAACAGTATTCAAAAGGAGAATCTATTACCTAGTTGTGACCAGTTTTGTATATTTGTGCAAAATTTTAGTGAACTATTTAAGCTCGCTAAATAGGAATTTAAAAATGAGAATAAAATTTCTTAAGAAAGAATTACTGCAGCTAAAACAACACAAGCAGATAAAAAGCCTACAAAGTGCATTTCCTGCGCTTTTGAACTACCTGGCATCAATCCTTTGTTTTTTAAAGTTTTCTTGATATTAGTCATTTTGAGTCGTTTCTTTACTGACATAATTTTGTCACATAAAAGACACATTAAACCAAAAGAAAATAAAAAGCTACTGTTTTTTTGTCACTTACTTGTCACAATCACAAAATAAACTTGAGCCAAGGCCAAAAAAGTAGAAATTTACTACAAATACTTATTTTTCCGACAGCTAGAACTTATATTCTATTCCTAAGCCGGTATGAGCATCATCACTGTTAGCTGCATCTTGTGAACGCACAGTATGATAAGCAAGAATTTTAAAGTTTTTAAACAGCTTGTGGTCATATCCAATTTGAGTTTGCGTTAAACCAGCTGATTTATCTGATGTTCCATATTGAAATTTTACCCTGCCATTTCCATCTGCCACCTTTCCAGCAATACTTATTGTTGTTGCATCATAATCCACAGAATTTCCAACAGTTGATTCAGTTGTAGTATGTATCAAGCCAATGGTGACCGGACCTGCAGGTATCATCATGCCTAACCTATTGTGATCAAATCCTTTAATGGATGCTTTTTCCGTTGCAATAACAAATTGAATGACCTCAATATCGTATTTCAAAGATGCCGATAAGTTGGTTCCAAACTCACCATCTAAGTCAGTACCTACAACACCATCATCTTTCCCCTTACTAAGACTAACTGAAATACTTACTCCTCCGCCAAAAACAGGAGAATCGTAACCCAAAAATGAGGTTATTCGATTTTCACCATCTGTTATATTTTTGATATCACCTTTTAGGTCATTGAAAAGGTCAACTTTTAATGAAGCTTTTTTTAAAGGAGTATCATGCTTACCCAATTTTAAAGTTCCGAAACTTCCTTTTAATCCAACATAAGAATTTCTTTGAGTGAATGTGCTATCGGTAACCTTTATTTCACCATTTTCTCCTCTCACTTCGTCTCTTGCATGTCCATCAACAGGATCTATTTGGTATTCAATCTGATATAGACCTACTAAACCATCTTGCATTTCTAATCGGCCCTTTAATCCTAACCTTGAAGAATTACTTATAAGATCTATCTCTTTTTCATTAACGCCATCAGATCCGTTGTTATTAAGAGCAATGTTTAATTTACCGTAAACTTTTGGAGCTGAAATTGCGCTCATTGAAATCAAAAGCAAAGAGGATGCAAATAAAAATTTAGATTTATTCATTAAGTATTCTCCTTAGGATTTTTTTATTTGAGAATCATAGACGATGAAAATTACAAATTAGATACATTTACAGTAAATAATTTTATAGATTTTGTGACATTTAAGTGACAATTTGCTTATTTAATTTTCTTTGATTTACAATCAAATAATGATCGAGTTTGATATTCCAGATTACAAACGAATAAACGAAGAGCTTTATGAGAAAGAAAAAAGAAAGCTTTTAATTGAATTAGTAAAACTGCAAAACTGGATTATTAAGTCAAAACGAAAGATTGCTTTGGTTTTTGAAGGAAGGGATACCGCAGGTAAGACCGGAAGCATCTCCGTGCTTACTAAGTATTTGATACCTGATCACTGTAAGCTCGTTGCTTTGGGCAAGCCAACTGAGAAAGAGTCTAAAAAATGGTTTAAAAGATATGAAAAGCATTTACCCAATACCGGTGAAATTGTTTTCTTCGATCGTTCTTGGTATACCCGAGCGTTGGTTGAAGCGACTATGGGTTATTGCACGAAAAGACAATATACCTACTTCATGAAAAATGTAATTCCTTGGGAAAAAAAACAGATTGAAGAAGGTGTTGAATTTTTTAAGTTTTATCTCTCAATTGAAAAAAATACTCAACAAAAAAGAATAGATAAAAGAGCTACTAGCCCTCTAGTTTATTGGAAGATAAGTGAAAATGATTTGAAGATGCTTGATAAATGGGATGCCTTCACTCTATACAAAGAACAAATGTTCAAAAGAACTTCATATGATGAGGCCCCATGGATAGTTTTAAATGCCAATAATAAAAAAGTTGCAATATTAAGTGCCCTCAGATTTATCTTGAATGCCTTTGATTATCCAGATAAAGATTTACCCAAGCCAAAAATCTGGTCAGAAGGTTTGAACAATTACAAAGTTGAAATCAATAAGGTACTTTTTGAAAATTTATCGTATCAACAGTATAAAACTTTAAGAGTTTTTGCTGATGAATAAACAATCTAAGAAAGTTTCTTGCATAGATATCGGCTCAAATGCCATTAAGTACCGTCAATACCGTTTGTTGCCGAATAGCCATCTTGAATTAGATACCTTTAAAAGAGTTAGTTTAAGGTTAGGGTCTGACGCTTTTAGTAGTGGGAAAATGACAGATGAGACTTATCTAGATTTTTTAACGGTTTTAAAAAAACTAAAAAAGCATACAAAAAAAAAGAATGCTGCTTTACTAGGAATATTTGCCACCTCCGCAATGCGCACTTTTTCCAACAGAGAAGAAATTATTAAAAAAATAAAAAAAGAATTGAATCTAGAAATTGAAATTCTCTCTGGAAATGAAGAAGCTTCATTATTAAAATTTTTTAACTACAAAGAATTCATCGATTCAGAAAGTCTTTTAGTGGATGTTGGTGGTGGAAGCACAGAGCTTTACCTTTGTGATAAAAATGAAGAAAAACTTAAATCTTTCAATTTGGGTGCGGTAAGAATTTTAAAAGGCTTAGATAAAGAAAAAAATTGGCAAGAGTTATCTAATTTTTTAGCAAATATTAATTCTGAGCAAATACAAAATATAATTGGTATTGGAGGTAATGCTAGACAGATTATTCAAGCTGCTGGAGTTTTAAAAGATTCCTTAAATTTAGAGGAACTCCAGGAAATAAGATCCCGACTAGGCAAATTATCTCTTGAAGAGAAAATATCTAATTACAATTTTCCTGCGGATAGAGCAGATATCATTGAACACGCTGCAAACATTTTTGAATTCATTTTATTATGTTTCGAAAATGCAAAATTCTTCGCATCTAATTGGAATATAAGCGATGGCTATATTTTTAAGAAAAATGCTGAAATCTCTCAGGCTACTTCCTTAGAAGTTTCTTGATGTATTTTTACATCAATGTAAAAAATTGATCCTTTGGGTTCATTTGATTCTACTCCAACGGAATAACCCATCATCAGTGCTAAATTTTTAGAAATTGAGAGCCCAAGTCCTGTTCCGCCAATTTTTTTAGATCTGCCTTTGTCTACTCTAAAAAATCTTTCGAAAACTCTCTCGCGGTATTTTTTAGCTATCCCTATACCATTGTCTATAACCTTGATGCGACAAAAATCTTTATCTATCTTTTCGTTGTCTATCTCAATAATCTCATCATCGGGACTATGTTTGATTGCGTTAGTTATGTAATTGGAAATTATTATTTTTATTGCTGATTCATCACCAATGATATGGGTTACATCTGAGATCTTGTTTACGAGTTTTATGTTACTTGATTCAGTCGTAGGGCTTAATTCTTTAATGGCAGAATCAACGATATTTTTGATATTGAGCTTATCTAGAGAAATCGGATAGTCTCCTGACTCCATACTAGAAATTGAAAGTAACTCGTTCACAATTGTCGCCATTCTTTCGCTTTGAGATTGAATTGCTTTGGTAAAATTTATCGCATTCTCATCTTTGATTAATTTAGTGGATAATAAAGTCTCAGAATTTGCTTTTATTACACTAATCGGCGTTCTTAATTCGTGTGAGACATTACCGATAAAGTCTTCACGCATCTTTTCAAGGGTCTTTAATTTTGAAATATCGGAAAAAACAATTAATAGTTGATTATCATTTGAAAATTTCTGCGAACTGACAAGATAAACTGTTTTTATTGTTCTTGGACCTGATATTTCTTTGGTATATTCATCTTTTTCCCAGGCTTTCTTTATGAATTTTTTAAACGCGGGATAAGAAATATTTTGAAATAAATCATCACCAATTTTTAATTCTGGGAAAAAATCTTTTGTAATAGTCTGATTGAAATACATCACGTTCAGATCTTCGTTCACTAAGATAACTCCCTGACCCATCCTTGATAATAAATTACTGATAAATGAGAGTTGTTTTGAATAACTCTCTAATTCATTTTGAACAACTGCAGTTGATGTCCTCAAAGTATCAAAGGCTGATTCAGAATCAATTTCTTCATTGTTGTCCGGTCCTGAAATTATCCTTGCAGCCTGAACAACAACATCTCTTAAAAACCGATACAGAGTAGTGCCAGCGGCAAGTATAAGAATCAAAAATAGAGAAATACCAGCAATAATGTTTTCACTAAAGTATTCATTTCCCCTTAAAATTATCGCGCTAATGAAGAATGAAGCAAGAACAGTAAAAACTATCAGTATAAATATTCTAATTTTTAAAGAGAGCTTCATAAATTGAAATCAAATTTTATTAAATATATATCCGACACCTCGAATGGTTTCAATGTTTTTTCCATATTTTCCTAATTTTGATCTCAATCTTTTGACATGAGTGTCTACGGTTCGAGTGGTGACAGAATTATCATAGCCCCAGACTTTGTCTAATAAAATGTCTCGTGTTTGGACTTTATCTGCTTTTGTCAAAAGGTATTTAAGAAGAGTATATTCTTTTGCAGTCAGAGATATTTTTTTGTCAGAAAGAAACACCTTATGCTTACTGTTATCAATAAGTAAATCTTTAAAAGAAATATTACCCTCTTCCGAATTTTCTTCAGTCACTTCGCTTGAGTCATTTCTTCTTAATTGAGCTTGAATTCTTAACATCAATTCTCTGACGCTGTATGGCTTAACAATATAGTCATCCGCACCGAGTTCAAAACCCACGACTCGGTCTACCTCCTCTCCCTTTGCGGTAACAATTATCACGCTGATATTTTTTAGGTTTTCTTTTGATCTGATATGTCGACAAATATCCAATCCTGGCATATCCGGCAGCATCAAATCTAAAATTACTAGATCGGGAGGTGATTCATTTTCTAGAATTGCCAAGGCCTCAGAACCTTTAAGAGCAGGAGTTACCTTGTAACCCTCATTTTCAAGATTGAAACTTAAGGTCTGATTAAGGTCTTCTTCGTCTTCAATGACTAGAATTTTTTTCATAAGTGATGATATTTTACTATATTCGTTCTTTTGAATAAGTTTTTTATATTTAAATTTTCAATTCTGTAACTTAGCTATCGAAGAATTCACATTTCTTTTGGATAGTGATAAAAAATTTTCTCCGCTAAATGAAAATTATTTTCTTTTATAGATGCGGCATTGATTGAAAAACCTGCACAAGCGCAAGTGGGGAAAAAAATAGGTTCGGGAGAGAACTGCGAAGCACATTCGGATATTCCAGGATTGTGACCGATAAATAGAATTGCTTCATCGCTATCGTTATTGATCACATGCTCTAGATAATTTATTGGCGAACCGTGATAAAGGGCATCATCAAATATAATGGAAAAATTTCTTTCATAGTCGGTAAAAAATAATTCTAAAGTTTCTTTGGTTCTTTTAGCAGGACTGGAAATTACTTTTAGATTTTCTGGAAAATAATGGTGTAATTTCTTTCCCATTAAAGGGGCATTTCTCAAACCTCTTTTATTGAGAGGTCGGTCAAAGTCTTTCAATGAGGGATTTCCCCAATCGGACTTAGCGTGCCTTAAAAAGAAAAGTTTCAAATACTAAGCGATGAATTTGGTCGAATCCGGTTCTTTAACAACTTTATTGCTAAGAGTTCCTACTTTTTCCAGTTCAATTTTGATTTCATCACCCTCTTGAAGCCAACTTGCTCTCCCTGCCATGACTTCAACGCCCAATACACCACCTGGAGTTCCAGTAGGTACAACATCACCCGGCATAAGCGTAAAGGCTGTAGATAAATGTTCGATCAAATCGTAACAGTTAAAAACGAGTTCCTTGGTATTGGAATTTTGTTTTTCTTCGCCATTTAAGAAAAGTTTGATATCCAAGTTATGCGGATCGCCAATTTCATCCATGGTTACTAAACAAGGTCCCAAAGGACAATGCGTATCAAAGCTTTTGCCCATGGTAAAAGTGGGGACAGCCAATTGCCAATCTCTAACACTGACATCGTTACATATGGTGATTCCTGCAATCACAGATGCTGCTTCATCTTTAGAAACATGTCGGCATTGCTTACCAATCACAAACGCCATTTCTGCTTCATAGTCCAAAGCTTCTGAAGCCCTTGGCAAATGAATAACACTATTGTGACCAGTTACCGAAGAGGATTGCTTATTAAAGACCATGGGAATCTTAGGAGTTTCCATCCCAGATTCTTTAACGTGATCAGCATAATTTAAACCAATAGCGAGAATTTTTTGAGGATTTAGGATTGGAGACAACAAAGTAACCGAATCCACAGGTATTAAATTTTCTGCCTTTTCAAGCAAGTCTGTCGCCTTATTCATGTTCACTTCTCCGCCCTCAAGAAATGCTTTCATTTCGTTTGGTAAAGAAGAATCGTTGGTAAAAGGACAAATGCTGCCATCGAGCAATGCCCCAATTGCCGGCATATCGCTATTGGAATAAGTTACTAGTTTCATATTTATTTCGGTTGCATCCTGATTCCACCGTCGAGACGAATCGTCTCACCATTAAGAAATGGATTTTCAATTATTTGTGTTGCCAACATCGCAAATTCATCAGGGTTACCCAAACGTTTTGGAAATTGCGTCATTTCAATAAGAGGGTTTCTTACTGCATCGGGTGCCATTGCCATCAGAGGTGTATCAAAAATTCCTGGAGCAATGGTGTTGTTCCTAATTCCCATTCTTGCTAAGTCTCTTGCTATGGGTAAGGTCATACCAACAACTCCACCTTTACTTGCACTATAAGCAGCTTGACCAATTTGTCCGTCAAAAGCGGCAACAGAGGCCGTATTGATAATAACCCCACATTCGTTATCTTGTTCAGGTTCGTTTTTTCCCATGACTTCAGCAGCAAGTCTCAAGCAATTAAAGGTTCCGTTAAGATTTATGTCGATCACCAACTTAAAATAATCCAATGGATGAGGACCGTCTTTGCCAACCGTTTTGGAAGCACTTCCTATTCCAGCACAATTGATGAGAATGTGAATGGCACCAAATTTTTCTACAGTTTTGTCCATTGCGGCTTTGACATTATCTTCCTCAATGACATTGGTAATGCAGTAATCAGCATCATCACCCAATTCTGCAACCGCTGCCTTGGCATTATCTTCATTTAAATCCAACAACATTAATTTTGCGCCTTTTTCTTTTAATGCCTTGGCAGTAGCCAAACCCAGTCCAGATGCACCACCGGTAATTACGGCAACTTTATCTTGTATATTCATAAACTCTCCTCAAAAAAGTGACTAGCATTATTGCAGTTTTGAAGAAAAAATAAAGTAACCCATCTCCTATGGACTCAAGCGTTAACCTTTATTAAGATTAAGGTCCACTTTTTAGGGAGAAAATATGAAAACGGATTACGAATTTTTAAAAACCGAGATCGACGGTCACATCTTAACCGTCACCATAAATAGACCGGACAGAATGAATGCTTTGCATCCACCTGCGCACGCAGAATTTGATGAAGTTTGGAATGAATTTGATAAAGACGAAAATCTCTGGGTTGGTATTGTCACCGGCGAAGGCGATCGTGCTTTTTCGGCAGGAAACGATCTTAAGTTCCAAGCTGAAGCTGGCGGAAAAATGGATATCAATATGGCCTCTTCAGGTTTCGCTGGATTAACTTCAAGATTCAATTTAACCAAACCTCTGATTGCTGCAGTAAATGGTGTTTCCATGGGTGGTGGCTTTGAGATAGCTCTCGCCTGTGATTTGATTGTGGCTTCAACCAATGCAAAATTTGCTTTGCCAGAACCTAAGGTTGGTCTTGCTGCACTTGCTGGTGGTATGCAAAGACTCCCAAGACAAATTGGAATGAAAAATGCTCTTGGTATGATGCTAACCGGTAGACACGTCTCTGCTGAGGAAGGTATGCGTCTTGGCTTTGTTAATGAAGTGGTTGAGCCTGAAAACCTCATCTCTGCTGCTAAAGCTTGGGCGAAACAAATTGAAGAATGTTCTCCAATGTCCATCAGAGCAACTAAACAAGTTGCCTATGAAAATTTCAATGAGCCAGACTTAGAGAAATCAATGAAAGCGCATTACTCTGCAGTTAAAGAATTGTTCGGTAGTGAAGACTTTATTGAAGGACCTGTCGCATTTGCTGAAAAAAGATTGCCAAATTGGAAAGGCAAATAAATTCAAGGAGAAGATACTATGTTTGATTTAACTGGAAAAAACGCCATTATCACTGGTTCATCAAAGGGAATTGGAAAATCCATTGCTGCTGCAATGGCCCAACAAGGAGCCAATGTAGTCATTTCAAGTCGAAAGGCAGATGTCTGTGAGGCTACGGCGGAAGAAATAAATTCCATGGGTTTTCCTGGAAAAGCAATTGTCATTCCATGCAATATCTCAGATAAAACGGCTTTGGAGATGCTGGTTGAAGAAACCAGATCGCAATTGGGCCAAATAGATATTTTGGTTTGCAATGCAGCAAGTAATCCTTTCTTTGGTTCCATTAAAGACATTCCCGATGATGCCTTTGAAAAAATCATGAATAACAATATCAAAGCTAATCACAACCTTTGTCAGATGGTTATTCCAGAAATGATGGAACGCAAAGATGGAAGTATTATTATTGTTTCTTCTATTGGAGGCTTAAATGCAAGCCCAGTCATAGGCGCTTACAACATTTCCAAAGCAGCAGATATCATGCTTGTGAAGAACTATGCTTTGGAATTTGGTCAGTACAACATCAGAACCAATGCTATCGCTCCCGGACTCTTTAGAACGGACTTTGCGAAAGCACTTTGGGAAAATCCAGAAATTTTGAAACAATCTACTGCCACTTGTCCTATGAAAAGAATAGGTGAACCGGATGAAATTGGTGGTGCGGCAGTATTTTTGGCTTCCCAAGCAGGAAGCTTTGTAAATGGACACACTTTAGTAATAGATGGAGGCACAGTAGTCTAATGAGTAACGAAGTAGTTTTATATGACAAGAAAGATTCGGGAGTGGCTTTAATTTCACTTAATCGTCCGGATAGACTTAACGCAATCACTGGCGAGTTGACTGCCAGACTGAAAGAAAAAATTGATGATGCTTGTAAAGACGATGATGTAAAAGTCATTGTACTTACTGGCTCGGGTAGAGGTTTTAGTGCTGGTGCTGATATGGATAGTCTTTCCGATATTTCAGCTAACAATCGAGAAGAAAATCCTGACCAACCTGAAGACCGAAACTATGAAACCAATGGTTTGTCTGAATGGGAAGGCACTTACAGTTATTTTCCTTCAGTGCCAAAGCCCATAATTGCAGCCATCAATGGTCCTGCTGCAGGTGTTGGTTTAATTATGTCTCTGTATTGTGACATGCGTGTTGCCTCTGAGGATGCCGTGTTCTCAACAGCTTTTTCCAAAAGAGGACTCATTGCTGAATGGGGCGTAGGTTGGATACTGCCGAGAATCATTGGTGTTGCCCATACAATGGATATCATGATGACAGCTAGAAAATTTGACGCCAAAGAAGCTGAACGTATTGGTTTAGTAAATCGTTGTTTTCCTGCGGAAAGTTTCATGGAAGATGTTATGACTTATGCAGAGGATATTGCGCAGAATGTCTCTCCAAGATCAGTGCAAATCATGAAACGTCAAATCTATACTGCTTTGGGTGAAGACATAAAAACCAATCTTGAATCGTCTATGGAAGAGATGGTAAAAAGTTTTGGTTCAGAAGATTTCAAGGAAGGTGTAAAACATTTCATTGAAAAGCGTCCTGCAAACTTCACAGGAAAGTAGTTATGACAAATGCAATGGATTTTATCGATCCAGCTAATCGTCTAGCTGTTTTAGAGCAAGTGACAGCTGAAGGTATGCTGTCGTTAAAAAAAGATATAGTCAGAGGTAACGAATACCACGTTTTTGCTGAAGCTCCCAACAATCTCAGGGAATTTTATGAAATTGGTCTCATGCATGGTGATTGGGAACATATCATTTATGAAGAGGATCGAATTACTTATCCAGAGACATTTGCAAGAGCTAATCAATTAGGTAATGTCTTACAAAATACTTATGGTATTGGGAAAGGAGATAAAGTTTCTTTTTCCATGCGTAACTATCCCGAGTGGATGTTTTGTTACATGGCCATCACTTCAATCGGAGGAATTGTTGTTCCACTAAATTCATGGTGGCAAGGTGATGAACTCGAATATGGTATTACCAATAGTGAATCAAAACTGTTCATCGGTGATGAAGAACGTTTAGATCGTCTCGGGGATCGTTGTTCGGATGTAGCAAAAATATCTGTGCGTTCCAATAATCCAGATCACCAGGAATTTGATTTTTATAAAGTGATTGAAGGTGCTAGCGATAAACTTGAAAATCCTGTTGAAATCTTGCCTGAGGACGATGCCTCTATAATGTATACCTCAGGAAGCACAGGTTATCCTAAAGGAGTTGTTGCAACTCACCGTTCTATTATTTTTGCACCCTACTATTGGATTACATTAACAACTATGGGTAAGGCAGCCCTCGGTGAGGCTGCACCCGAAGCCGATCAACATCAAATAGCTACTCTGGTTAGTGTGCCCCTTTTTCATGTCACGGGGTGTCACGCCATTTTTCTGCTTTCTATACCGGTCGCTCGAAAAACTGTCTTGATGTACAAGTGGGATCCGGAAGTGGCATTGGATTTGATTGAGCGTGAAAAAATATCCATGTTCACCGGAGTGCCAACTATGTCTTACGAACTAGTTGAAGCGCAAAAGAAAAATCCCAGAGACATTTCTTCGCTCAAGGACTTAACTGGTGGAGGTGCTGCTAGGCCGCCTGAACAAGTCAAAGAAATGAAAGCCAATATGAAAGATACCAATCCTGGAATTGGATATGGCCTCACAGAAACCAATGCTTTAGCTGCAAACAACACCGGTGATGTTTATCTGCAGAAACCGGATAGTACTGGTTTTGCTGTTCCAAAACTGATTGATTTAAAAATAGTCGATGATGACGGTAATGAATTACCAACAGGAGAAATTGGTGAAGTTTGTATCAGAGGAGCCTGTACTTTTCGTTGTTATTGGAAGAATAAAGAAGCTACAGATGAAGTCTTGGATTCCGAAGGATGGTTTCGTTCGGGTGATGTTGGATTGTTGGATGAGGATGACTTTCTATATATTAAAGATCGAAAAAAAGACATCGTCATTCGTGGTGGAGAAAATATTGCGTGCTTAGAAGTTGAAGCAGCAATTACTGAGCACCCTGCCATCTTGGAAGCTTCAGTATTCGGTGTGCCTGATGAAAGACTTGGTGAAAAATTAGCAACCGTGGTCTCACGTAGAGAAGATCAAAATATTGATGAAACTGAACTATCCTCTTTCTTAGCAGAAAAGTTAGCTAAATTTAAAATCCCAGAATTTATGTGGTTCCAAACCGAGCAACTACCTCGAATTGCTTCAGGAAAAATTGCAAAAAAACAAATGC
>CACOBG010000003.1 GCA_902625415.1 uncultured SAR86 cluster bacterium | reverse complement strand
GTCGAAGCTAACCCAAAAATTTAATTTTAAATTTAATAAAAGATATCTAAGTAAGGCTCCAAAAATAGCCATCTTGAGAGATCAAGGAGTTAATTCTCATTTAGAAATGGCAGCAGCTTTTTCCCAAGCTGGCTTCAAAGTTATTGATGTTCACATGAGAGATCTTCTGGATAATTCGGGTTCTTTGGATAATTTTCAAGGTCTTGCTTTTCCAGGGGGTTTTTCTTATGGCGATATCCTTGGAGCAGGAAGAGGGTGGGCGCAGTCAATAAAATCTAATTCGAAGCTTAAAGATAAATTTTTTGAATTTTTTCATCGACAAGATACTTTTGCATTGGGAATCTGCAATGGGTGTCAGGTTATGTCAGAGCTTAAAGAATTGATTCCAGGCACTCAACATTGGCCAAAACTTGAAAGAAATAATAGTAATAGATTTGAAGCGAGAATGGTTCAAGTAAAGATAAACAAATCCAATTCTAATTTTTTTGATGGCATGGAAGGTTCTCAGCTTTTAGTACCTGTAAATCATGGAGAGGGCAAAATGATTTTTCCTGAACACCTAAGCGCAAAAAAAATAATTTCCGACAATCTAGCACCCATGCAATTTTGTACAAATAAAGGCATGGAAGCTAAAGATTTCCCAGAAAATCCCAATGGTTCCATTCATGGCATTACTGCGGTGACAAATGATGATGGGAGATTTTTAATTATGATGCCGCACCCTGAAAGAAGTTTTTTAAACAATCAATTATCCTGGACAAATGAAAATGGAAAGCATAGCCCCTGGTTTAAATTATTTTTAAATGCCAGGAATTTTTATAGTTAAGCTATTTCTTTACTAACTCTCTGATTCTAAGAGGAAAATAACCCTCATTTAAATCCTCATAGAATTGCTCGAGAGCAATGGGCACAAAAGGGAAGGCTAGTTCATCCCAAGGTATTTCATCATAGGAAAACAATTCAACCTCAAGACTTTCCGTAGTTGGAGAATAAGAATTTTCTTCTATAGAAGCTTTATAAAGAACATAAAATTGTCCGATTTGAGGAATATCAAACATAAAATATATATCATCTATTTTTACAGTTGAATTGGTTTCTTCTTTGGTTTCTCTTAAAGCTCCTTCTTGTAATGTTTCTCCCAACTCTAAAAAACCAGCTGGTAAGGTCCATAAACCTTTTCTTGGTTCTATTCCTCTTTTACATAAAAGAATTTTATCTCCACAGTAGGGTAAAGTTCCTACGACCGCATTTGGATTGTGATAGTGAATAAATCCACAATCGTTACATACATATCTTTCTCGATTGTCGTCTTGGGGTATCTTTTTAGATACGGGACCGCCGCATTGAGTACAAAATTTCAAAGTTTTTCCTGCTTTAATTAAGTAAGCAAGTATAATTCAATACCTTTTATTAACATAATGATCCCTTTCATAGAAAAAAGACTAAATGATTTGAATCCGAAGAAGTCAGACGAAAAATTACCTCAAGCAGCAGTATTAATTTTAATAACTGATAATGAAAACGAATATTCAATCGTCTTCACAGAAAGATCTAAAAAATTACCTTCACACGCAGGAGAGGTTGCATTCCCAGGCGGAAAAAAAGAAGAAGAAGATAGAAACCTGATCGAAACCGTTTTAAGGGAGACATATGAAGAGATTGGAGTAGAACCTAATTCAATTAGAATACTTGGCCGGATGGATCCTCAAGAATCAAGATTTGGAATAAGTGTCACGCCTTATGTAGGTTACGCAGAAGGAAGTTTAAAGTTTAAAAAAGACCCCAAAGAGGTAGAAACGATTTTTTCTGTTCCTTTAAACTATCTTAAAGAAGATCCTCTGATATCAAACAAAATTACTAATGCAAGTGGTGAAACCTTTGAGACCCCAGTTATAAATTATGAAAACCAGAAAATTTGGGGATTAACTTTAGGTTTTACATTACAATTTCTGGAGTTAATTGAAATAGATATTGATATAGATGATTTATACTTTAGATCAGCATAGGGTTAAAACGGTAGGAGATAATTTTTATATTGCTCCGAATGCCACTGTTCTGGGTCAAGTAGAACTCGGAGAAGATGTAAGCGTTTGGTTTGGAGCGGTAATCAGAGGCGATGTAGAAAAAATAATCATTGGTAAAGGTTCAAACATTCAAGATTTATCGGTTTTGCATGTTGATCCTGGAAGTCCAATTATCATTGGAGAAAATGTCACCGTGGGCCATAAAGTCATGCTTCATGGCTGCACAATTGGAAACAATTCGTTAATTGGAATTAATTCTGTCATCTTGAACAATGTAGAAATTGGAAATAATTGTTTAATCGGTGCAAATACTCTTCTTACAGAGGGAACAAAAATTCCAGATAATTCGCTTGTTATGGGATCTCCTGGAAAGGTTAAGAAAGAGGTTGATGAAAATTTAAAAATTATTTTGAAAGGCTCAGCAGAACATTATGCACAAAATGGAAAGAGATTTAAGTCAGGTTTAAAGGAGGAAAATTGATGAATAACGAACTTGTATCATATGAAGTAAATTCCAAAAGGTTTGAGGGTTTGCATGTAAAGCCAGAGGCTAAAAATGCTCCATGTATTCTTATTGCTCACACTTGGGCAGGCAGAGATGGATTTGTTGAAGGTATAGCAAATAAGCTTGCTGAAGATGGCTACAATGCATTTGCTATTGATATGTATGGAGACGGAAAGGTTGGCAAATCTAATGAGGAGAATCAATCGATGATGCAACCTTTATTAGACGATAGAAAAAATTTGTCTCAGATTATTGTTGGCGCATATGAGGCAGCAAAAAAACTTGAGGGAGTAGATGCTTCAAAAATTGCCATTATGGGATACTGTTTTGGCGGCTTAGTTTCTCTAGATCTTGCTAGAAGCGGAGTGGATTTAAAAGGGGCCGTTAGTTTTCATGGTTTTTTATCTGGTTCTGAAGACCTTGAGGACAAAGATATTAACGCGAAACTATTAGTTCTTCATGGCCATTTAGATCCTATGGTAGGACAAGATCAAATTGACTCTTTTTCTGAAGAAATGAACAAAAAAAATATCGATTGGCAATTACATTCTTTTGGTAATGCCATGCATGCTTTTACAAATCCTGATGCCAATGATCCAAGTTTCGGAACGGTTTATTCTCAGGATGCCGATCAGAGGTCCTGGAAAATTTTTAAAGACTTTTTATCAGAAATTTTTAGTTAAATATCGTGAAGTCATCTGAAGTAAGAAAGACTTTCTTAGATTTTTTTGTTCAGAAGGAGCATAAAGAAGTAGCGAGTTCCACTCTTGTTCCCATCAATGACCCCACCTTAATGTTTTCCAACTCTGGGATGAATCAGTTTAAAGATGTATTCCTTGGCACTGAGAAAGTAAATTTTGATAAAGCAACTTCATCTCAAAAATGTGTGAGAGCAGGGGGAAAGCATAACGACTTAGATAATGTTGGTTTTACTCTCAGACACCATACTTTTTTTGAAATGCTTGGAAATTTTAGTTTTGGTGACTACTTCAAAGAGAAAGCCATAGAGTTAGCTTGGGAACTTCTCACAGAAAAATTTAAGCTTGATAAAGATAAACTTTGGGTAACAGTACATGTTGATGATAAAGAGTCAGAAGATATTTGGCTAAATAAAATTAAGTTTCCTGCTGAAAGGCTTTCAAGGCTAAATGAAGACAATTTCTGGTCCATGGGAGATACAGGCCCATGTGGTCCATGTTCTGAAATATTTTATGATCACGGTGAAAATCTTCCGGGAGAAGCACCACAGGAAGGTTTAGATACTGGAGATAGGTTTGTGGAAATCTATAACTTAGTTTTTATGCAATATAACCGAGACCATAACGGAAAACTTTCAAATCTTCCAAAGCAATGCGTAGATACTGGGATGGGCTTAGAAAGAATTACCGCCGTTATGCAAAATACTAGTGATAACTATGAAACAGACATTTTCAAAGAAATTATTAATTCAATTGCTGACAAATTAGGTGAAAAAGATCTTAAAAACCCTTCTTTGAGGGTTATTGCTGATCATTTAAGATCCAGCGTATTCCTCATTTCCGATGGAGTTAATCCTAGCAACGAGGGAAGAGGTTATGTTTTAAGAAGAATTATCAGAAGGGCTTTGAGACATGCATATAAAGTCAACAGTTTAAAAGATTTTTCCTTCTCAGATATTTATGATTCTTTAGGAGAGTCTTTATTTGATGCTTACCCTAACATAAAAACAAACAAAACTTTTATTTTGCAAGAACTTAAATCCGAAGAAGATCAATTCAGAGAAACTTTGAAACAAGGAATGAGGCTTTTTGAGGAGGAAGTAAAAAAATCTAAAAATAAAAAGATTTCTGGTGAAGCTATTTTCAAACTTTATGATACCTATGGATTTCCTGTTGATTTAACAAGTGATTTAGCGAAAGAAAGCAATCTTGAGCTAGACCTAAGGGAATATGAAAATCTGATGAGCATTCAAAGAAAAAATGCTCAAAAAAATAGTAGATTTGAAGCTCTTCTGCCATCCGCAATTGATTTAGATGACGAAACTGAATTTCTTGGATATGAACTTGATTCGACAAAATCAGAAATAAAACTAATATTTCAAAATGGCAAAAATGTTGATTGTGTAGCTAGTGGAGATTGTGTAATTATTCTCGATAAAACTCCTTTCTATGGTGAATCTGGTGGACAAGTCGGAGATTCAGGAAAATTGATATCTAAAAATAATGAGGTTCGCGTTTCCGATACTCAAAAAGTAGGAAATTTTTATTTACATATTTGTCATATTGAAAAGGGAGAAGTAAGAGTAAACCAAAAACTCAATGCAGAGATAGATATAAATCGCAGAAACGCAATAACTTCCAATCACTCGGCAACACATCTAATGCATTCAGCCTTGAGAAATAATTTAGGCACGCATGTTCAACAAAAAGGATCTCTTGTAAGTGAAGAAAAGCTTAGATTTGATTTTTCCCACAAACAAAAAGTTACTCCAGAAGAAATCTTAAAAATAGAGCGAGAAGTGAATTATGAGATTAACTCTGCCAAAGATACTCAAGTTATAGAAACTACCTATGAAGAATCTCAAAAATTAGGCGCTTTGGCTTTTTTTGGAGAAAAATACGGTGAAAGAGTTAGAGTTTTAAAGATCTGCGATGATTATTCTGTAGAACTATGTGGTGGGACACATGTAAAAAATAGTTCAGAAATTAAAAGTTTCAAAATAATGTCTGAAACAAGCATATCTTCAGGAGTGAGAAGAATAGAGGCTATTTCTGGAGATCTCGCAATTAAAAATAAAACTGAAAGTAAGTCAGAACTAATCAATACTGCCAAAACTTTCAGTGTTTCTGTAAAAGACTTGCCTGGGTATCTAGAGGATAAATCAAAAATATTAAACGCCTATAACCAAAATTTTAAAAAAATAGAACAAAAAATTCTCCAAAGATTATTAGAAGAAATGAAGTCAAGCGTTAAATCTTTGGGTGATATAAAAACAGTCGTTAAGAGAATAGATAATTTTAATTTATCTAAACTAAGAGGCAGTTTAGATAGTCTAAAAAAAGAATTAAGCAATCTAATCATTGTTCTCGTTGGATCTATGGAAAACAAGTCAACAATATTGGTTTCAGTATCAAATGATATTACTGCTACTTATGATGCAAGAAATTTGTTAGACTCGCTTTCCAAAATTATAGGAGCGAAAGGAGGAGGAAAGCCGGACTTTGCACAAGCAGGTGGACCTGCTTCAGATAAACTTGATGAAATATTAATTTCTGCCGAGAAAATTCTAACTGAGATTTAAAAATACCAATGTCTAATATAGTTGTCCAAAAATTTGGTGGAACTTCGCTTGCTGATACTGACAGATTTAAAGCCGTAGCGAAAATTATCAAAGATACATCTAAAAAAGGAAAAAAAGTCGTTGCCGTTGTATCAGCCATGGCAGGTGAAACCCAAAGACTTATTGATTTAGCAAAAGAAGTTCAAGAAATTCCTGACCCCAGAGAATACGATGCATTGATTTCTTCAGGCGAGCAGGTGTCAGTGGCTTTATTAGCTATGACATTAAGAAATGAAAAAGTTAACTCAAAATCTTATACTGCTTTTCAACTTGGCCTCAGAACAGATGATTATCATGGAAAAGCTAGAATTAATTCGATTGATACAAAAAATATTCTTGAAGATATTTCTTTAGACATAACTCCGGTAATAACAGGTTTTCAGGGAATCAATGAAGAAGGAGACATTACCACGCTGGGAAGAGGCGGCTCTGACACTTCGGCAGTTGCTTTAGCTGTTGCTTTGGAAGCAGAAGAATGTCAGATATACACTGATGTGGATGGTGTATATACAACTGACCCTAATGTTTATAAAAAAGCCAAAAAGATAGATAAATTAACTTTTGAAGAAATGTTGGAATTATCAAGCTTAGGAGCTAAAGTTTTGCAAATTAGATCTGTAGAATTTGCCAGTAAATATAATATGCCAATAAGGGTAAAATCTAGTTTTACTAATGATGAAGGAACACTTATTAATGGAGAAGAAAACATGGAAGATGCTTTAATTTCTGGAGTAACGCATACCAGTGATGATGCTAAGTTAACTATTAGAAAAGTACCTGATATTCCAGGTATTGCGGCAAAGATTTTAGACCCCATAAGTTCAAAAGGTATTGAAGTAGATATTATTATCCAAAACGTTTCTGAAGATAAAACTACAGACTTTACTTTCACTGTAAAACGCGAAAAATCCAAAGAAACAAAAAAAATTCTCTCAAATTTATCTAAAGAATTTGGTGGTGGAGAAATTGAGTTGAATGAGGATATTAGTAAAGTTTCTTTAGTTGGAGTTGGGATGAAATCACATGCCGGAGTAGCCGCTACCATGTTTAAAACTTTGGCTGAAAAAAATATCAACATCGAAATGATTTCAACATCTGAGATTAAAATATCTGTTGTGGTTCAAGAAGATCTGGCTCATGAAGCAGTTAAGTCTTTACATGATGCTTTTAATCTTGAAAAGTAAAAGGAGAGGTGGCTGAGTGGTTGAAAGCGCTCCCCTGCTAAGGGAGTATGTGGTAATCCTGCATCGAGGGTTCGAATCCCTCCCTCTCCGCCATATTTATTGATAGAGTAGTTATTAAAATGAAATTAAATCAAAAAAAATCTGACAAGCTATTTTTAAAAGCCCAAGAATTAATTCCAGGTGGAATTTTTGGTCATTATAAATTTGCAGTTAGAGAAGAAGGCCCTAAATTCTTTTCAAAAGCAAAAGACGCATATTTTTGGGATGTAGACGGAAATAAGTATTTAGATTTAATTTGTGGCTGGGGTCCAATGATTCTTGGCTATAACAATCCAAAAATAGATCAAGCTGCACGATCGCAATACGATTTAGGTAATACGGTAAGTGTAGCTTCTCCAGTAATGATAGAGCTAGCAGAAACATTAACGGATATGATCGATATTGCTGATTGGGCTCTTTTTGGAAAAAATGGGGGAGACAGTACTCAGCTAGCTGTTATGGTCGCAAGAGCAGAAACGGGAAAATCAAAAATTCTAAAAATTAATAATGGTTATCACGGAGCTAATGGATGGATGCAAAATAGCAGCAATGCTGGAGTTATTGATTCAGATAGTGATGAAGTGCTTTCGGTTGAGTGGAACAGCACCAAAGAATTTGATGAGATGATTTCTTCTTTTGGTAGTGAAATCGCATGTTTTATTTCAAGTCCATATGACCATCCAACATCGAAAGATAACTCTCTCCCTGATGATGGATATTGGGAACACATTCAAAAAAAGTGTAGGGAACACAACATAATTATCATTGTTGATGACGTAAGAACCGGATTTAGAATTGATCTTCAAGGTTCTCATAATGCTTTTGGTTTCAGTCCTGATTTGGTTTGTTTGGGTAAGGCTATGGCTAACGGTTATCCAATCTCTGCGTTGGTTGGGAAAGATTCCTTAAAAGATGCAGCAAACAGAGTTTATTTTAGTGGAACACAGTTTTTTAATTCAGCTCCTATGGCTGCTTCCAAAGCAACATTAGAAGAGTTGCAAAGAGTAAATGCCATAAAAATCATGAACGCTAATGGAGAAAAGTTAAAAAAAGATCTGATTTCTGCCGGAGATGAATTTGGACTAAAAATGAAAGTCACTGGGGTACCTTCGATGCCATATTTTAGAATTGAAGATCAAAATAAAGATTTTCATATTCAATGGACAGACGAATGCCTTTCGCGCGGTCTTTATCTGACAAGTTATCATAACCATTTTTTATCAGTAGCCCATGGCGAAGAAGAAATAGATGAAATCGTCAGGATTGCTTCAAATGCTTTTGAAGCAGTTGCTTCTTAGTTTAGAAATAAATTCATAATTAATTAAAATCTTTAAATAAACTAAATATTATTTCTTATAATGAGTAATGGATGCTATAGAATTGCAAGAACTCAAAACAGCTCTTCTTGATGAAATTCAAAATGCCTTCAAGGATAAAAAGAATCCGATGCTTGCAGAGTACGAAGAACAGACAGAAAATCTTTTAGCTTTGGCCGAATTAATGTCAAAAGAAAAGGACTTAATGCCGCAAGAAAATTTTGATCTTGTTATGGGTCAAGACTATGTAATTCTTCAGCTTGAAAGATGGATTGAGGATAATCAAAAGATAATTTCACATTGGGATAATAATGAAGAAAGCCTTAAAAAACATTGATCTAGAAAGTACTAATAGGATAATCGAAATGGCTTGGGAAGATAGGACTCCATTCGAAGTTATTGAAAAAGAATTCTCAATAAACCATGGAGAGCTCATAAATATCATGAGAAATAACCTAAAACCATCTAGCTTCAGACTTTGGAGAAAAAGAGTCAATGGCAGAAAAACCAAGCATGGAGCAGTTAGAAATTTTAAAGTTGGTCGTCACAGATGCGACAGACAAGGTAAATTTGGGCGTTAAAAACGGTATCTAAAATCTATACCTAAAATATTTTTATCTAGAGTTTTCCCTCTATATGAAAGTGATTCACTTAGGCTGGTAAGATTCAACCCTAAGTCTATTTTAGAATTGATCTTGAAATCAAAGTTTAAAACAATTCCATAAAAGTCTTTATTTGTAGCTCCCCAAGAATTTTTGGTTCCACTATTATCTTTATTTAAATTTCCATAGAGCAAAGAAAATTCAATATTTGTAACGTTATTAATTTCGCTATTAAGAGATAAATGCATGTAATTTGAGTCTCCATCGATAAATGCTCCAATCGGACTTCCTTTATATCTGTATCCACTTACATAGGAGCCATGTTCATAAATTACGTTAGTCCCGGTATCTTGGCCGTTGTAATAGGTATCAACGTATTCAATTACAACGCTATTCAACTGGCCACCTTTTAGATAAATAAATTCTGTTCCGGCTAAATAAAAAGTTCGCCAGGGCCAGTAATCTGTTCCATCCTCACCAATATATTGACCATAAAAACTCCATACAAGATCATTGACATTAAAACTATATTTAATATCAAACCCAGCTAACTCATTATCTATATTTGTATCTGAATTTCCTTTATAAGTTGACGCATCACCCCTAATAGAGTCCCAAAGGGCTTTCAAGCTATTATCCTTACCATCACCACCAAACATTATTGATCTTGTCAGGCCTATAGTTAGGCCACTTATTGGATTAAACGATAATCTTCCAGAAATTAAAAAAGGATTTTTTATTGCTCTTTTACTTTCTAATTGATTTGCAAAAAAGGAGAAATTCAACTTTCCAAAACTTCTAATCAAGGGGAGGGGGGAAGTAAAACCCTCAAGCGATCTAATAAATAATCCAGGAGAAGATTTGGAATAATTTGAGAGAATCAAACTTGCATGGTGAGAAGGACCCCACCACCTATCATAGTTTCCAACACCTAAAATAAAATTTCCTGAAACTAAGGCAAGATAAGAATCACTAAAATCATATTTTTTTTCTTGATAAGGGTTTTCAAAAGTTGTGATTGAAACTTTTGATGCAAACCTTTCTCCTAGATAAGAAGTAGAAAAGAATAAAGAATTTTTGTCTTTAAATTTACTATCTATAAACCTAAATGGATTGAACTCGGAGTTTGATGAGAATCCAATCTCATTGATAAATTTTTTTGATTCTCTTTGAATAATTTTATCTGCAACTTCAATATACTCATTCATTAATGACATGTTATTGAACATATCTTCATTGGGATTTCTCACAAGCGCCAAGGGAATGGGGTAGGCAGATGAATCGATAGAAAATTGATTTTTAATTGAAAAATATTCCAATTTTTTTACTTCAAATTCGTCTTTTCCACTAAGCCATGGATCTGCAAAAGCTGATAACGATAATGTTCCAATCACGAAAACTTTTACGAGTAAGTTAAAGGGCATTTTTATGAAAATTAATTGCAGATGAAATTATAGACTTAAGAGAGTTATTTTCTAATTTCCAACCTAATTTACTTATCGATTTTTTATTGTCTGCAACTAAGATGTTTGGATCTCCGTCTCTTTTTGAACCAATTTTAAATTTTATGGCTGTCTTCATAAGTTTTTGACACTCATCGATTACTTCCATGACAGAAAAACCTTGTTCAGAACCTAAATTAAAAATATGAAATCCTTTATTAGAATCCAAAAATTTAAGAGATGATAAATGAGCGCTCGCTAAATCATTTACATGGATATAGTCTCTAATACAAGTTCCGTCTTTGGTATCGTAAGTATCACCATGAATAAAAAATTCGTTTGATTGTAAAACTGATTTGATAATATTGGGTATAAGGTGTGTCTCAGGATTTCGTTCTTCTCCTATATCTCCGTCTTCATCTGCACCAGCAGCATTAAAGTATCTTAAGCAAACAACATCAAGAGGATATTCCATAGATAATTTTTTTAAGATATTTTCAATCTCCAACTTGTTTTTACCATAATTATTTATAGGTTTTGTTGGATGATTTTCTTTTATAGGAACTTCTTCAGGGATACCATAGACTGCAGCAGAAGAGGAAAAAATAAATTTTCTTATTTTTTTTTCTAAAGCAAACTTTGCTAAGTTCATTGAAGCTAGAACATTATTTTCATAATACTCTTTTTCCTTTTTTTGAGAGTCTGAAACAATCGATAATCCTGCAAAATGAACTATAGATGTGATTTCTTGATCTTGAAGATTTACTCTAATCTCTTCAGGGTCTTTAAGATCGAGTTCAAAAAACTTTTTATTTTTTACAAATTTTTTATGCCCTGTTGAAAAATTGTCTACTATGACATATTCAATTTTTCTTCTTTCTAAGTGCCTTACAAAATGACTACCTATGTAACCAGCTCCACCGGTTACCAAGATAGTCATTTTATTTTTAGTTTATTATTTTGAGGCGTAGCCCATTACAGCTTTTATTTCTAAAAACTCTTCAAAGCCAAATTCTCCCCATTCTCTTCCATTTCCAGATTGCTTAAATCCACCAAAAGGGGCATCAATTCCTGTAGGTTTATTATTGATATGAACATTTCCGCTTCTAATTTTCCTAGCTACGCTTAAAGCATGTTCAGGATCTTCAGAAGATACGTAACCCGATAGCCCATAAGGAGTATCGTTTGCAATCTTTATAGCATCATCTTCATCTTTGTAAGGAATGATACATAAAACAGGCCCGAAAATTTCTTCTCTAGCTATGGTCATATCGTTGGAAACGTTTGCAAAGACAGTTGGTTTGACAAAATAACCTTGATTTAGGCCTTCAGGCTTTCCAGGTCCTCCAACTACTACCTCAGCGCCTTCTTCAATACCTTTCTCAATAAGACCTTGAATTTTATTAAATTGGACATCACTAACAACAGGTCCCATATTAGTTGACTCGTCAGAGGGATCTCCGATAACTATTCCTTCGGCAACTGCTTTTGCTGCTTCTTTAGCTTCATCTTGTCTGGAGGCAGGAACAAGCATTCTTGAAGGTGCATTACATGACTGCCCAGTATTGTTGAACATATGAGCTGTACCTTTTGTAACAGCCTTACCAAAATCAGCATCGTCTAAAATAATATTTGCTGATTTTCCACCTAATTCTTGATGAACTCTTTTAACAGTATCTGCTGAACCTTTGGCAACTGCAACTCCAGCTCTGGTAGATCCTGTGAAAGACATCATATCAATCTTAGGGTGAGCAGACATTGCTTCACCAACAGAAGGTCCATCACCGTTTACTAAATTAAACACCCCCTTTGGAACTCCTGCTTCATGAAGAACATCAGCTAAAAGAATTGCATTGAATGGAGCAATTTCAGTCGGTTTTAGAACCATAGTACATCCAGCTGCAAGAGCAGGGCCGACTTTGCAAGAAATTTGGTTTATTGGCCAATTCCAAGGAGTGATCATTCCAACTACACCAATTGGCTCTTTTCTTATGAGAGCAGAACCTTTAACTTCTTCAAATTTATAATTTTTTAGAGTTTCTAAAGCCGTACTAAAGTGACCAAGACCGGTAGCTGCTTGAGCAGCTTTAGATAAACCTATCGGAGCACCCATTTCTGAAGAAATAGTTTCTGCAATTTCGTCATATTTACCCTGATAAATTTCTAATATTTTTTCAAGTAAACTCACTCGTTCGTCAACCGAACTATAACCAAAGCTTTCAAAAGCTGTATATGCTGCTTCTACTGCTGCATCAACATCGTCTTTATCTCCCAAAGCAATTCTTCCGAAGACTTCCTCTGTAGCAGGGTTAATAACATCTAAAGTTTTTAAGTCATTAACGGGTTTTACCCATTCGCCATTTATATAAAACTCTTCACAAACTTTCATATTTATCCTCTTTAATTATTTATCTAGTAATTTTACTTCTAAACTTTTTTGGACTCTAGTAATCCATGAGCAAAGATACTGCCTTGTGTCTTTCGGGTCAATAATTTCATGCACCGAAAAAGCCTCTGCTCTGGGGAAGGGACTTTGAGACTTTGCTAATTTTTCCTCTATTTCCTTCCTCTTTTTTTCGGGATCCTTTGCTTTGGCAATTTCTTTTCCGAAAGCAACAGCAACTCCTCCCTCTAAAGGTAGCGCGCCTGCTTCAGAAGAGGGCCAAGCTAAAACATAAGGATCTTCTCCAAAGTGAGCTGCAGCAGCAACACCAAAAGATTTTCTTACCAAGAGAGTGCACCATGGAATAGTGGAATCTGCAGCAGCCAAAACTGCCTCCGTTCCATGAAGTATGGTTGCATCTTCTTCAGCTTTTTTGCCAATTAAGAAACCAGGTTCGTCAACAATTGTTAAAATTGGAATATTAAATTGATCGCACAGTTTAATAAAACGAGTAGTTTTTTTTGCATTATCAGCAGTCATTGAACCAGCATAAAAGTTACTATCATTTGCAAAAATACCAACTGAAAAACCATTAAGTCGAGCAAATCCTGTAATGATTCCTCTACCAAAAAAATTAGATATTTCAAAAAAATTTTTGTCATCAACTACCATTTTGATTATCTCTCTCATCTCATAAGTTTTTTTTCTGTCCTTAGGAATGATTTCTTCAAGAATTTTTTCCGATCTATTTATGTCATCTTTTGATTCTTTTTTTGGCGGAAGTTCATAAATATTGGGTGGAAAGAAAGATAGAAATTTTTTAATTTGATTAAAAGCGTCCTCTTCAGATTCAGCAATGTTATCTGTAACACCATTTTTCTTGTGAACGTCAGAGCCTCCCAACTCCTCTTTTGTAAAATCTTTACCAAAAGCTCTAGAGACCACAGCTGGACCTGCAACTAAAATTTGAGCGTTGTCTTTGACCATTAATCTGAAGTGAGAGCCTACAAAACGAGAGGCTGGCAGTCCTGCGACAGGGCCTAGGGCGGCAGAAACAACTGGAACTTCTTTAAGAGTTTGCGCAACGGACTTAAATCTCGATCTAGCAAAAACTGGATCTCCGCCATAACCTTTTTTTTCTTTACTTGGTCCTGCAACTGAGCCTCCGCCACCTTCATGAAGTCTCACCAATGGAAATTTATGTTTAACTGCTAGATCTTCCGTATAAACACTTTTTCTTAAACCTGCAGCGTTAGGAGAACCACCTTTAACTGTAAAATCTTCACCGCCAACTATTACATCTTGTCCATCAATTTTTCCAAAGCCTAAAATAAAATTTGCCGGGGTGAGGGAGGTTAGATTTCCTTCATCATCGTATTCAGCTCCTCCAGCAACTTTTCCAATCTCTTCAAAAGATTCTTTATCAAGCAAAAGGTCTATTCTCTCGCGTAAAGTAAGACGTCCTTTATTGTGCTGTAATTTAACCGCTTCAGGACCACCTTGTTGCTTAGCTAGCTTTTCCCTAAGCTTAATTTGAGAAATTTCTTTTTTCCAGGACATTATTTGAATTCTTTGTCATCCCACCATGGGTAAAATTCAGGCAAATCTTTGCTAACTTTTCCAGGAAAGTTTGGCTCTCTCTTTTCTAAAAAAGACATAACGCCTTCACTGGCTTCACCGGTTTTACCAAGTGAATATACTCCTCTAGAGTCAATTTTATGAGCTTCCATAGGATGATCAGCGCCTAACATTTTCCATAGCATTTGCCTGATAAGAGTTACTGAAAGGCTAGAAGTAGCTTCTACAAAATCGGTTGCTATTTCTTCGGCTTTTTCTAGTAATTTATCTTCTGGAGTAACTTCCGTAACCAATCCCTTGTCTAGAGCTTCTTGAGGCATAAAAATTTTTCCAGACAGGCACCACTGCAGAGCATTAGAAATACCGACAATTTTAGGCAGAAACCAGCTTGAACAAGCTTCAGGAACGATGCCTCTTTTAGCAAACACGAATCCAAATTTAGCCTTCTCAGAACATATTCTGACATCCATAGGAAGTGTCATAGTCACACCTACTCCTACAGCCGCTCCATTTATTGCTGCAATTAATGGTTTTTTAAAATCAAACAATCTTAAAGTAAGTATTCCACCAGTATCTCTTTTAACTTCAGTCTTAGCCTTGCCTTTGTCGGACATATCAAACGTATCCTCACCTGAAGATAGGTCAGCTCCTGCACAAAAAGCTTTTCCAGAACCAGTAAAAATAACTGCTCGAATGTCATCATCCTTTTCAGCCTCATCAAGAAGCTCCAAGATATCTTTTAACATTTGTCCAGAAAAGGTATTCATTTTTTCAGGCCTATTAAAGACAACCGTCAAAACTTTATTTTTTATAGAAGTTTTCAAACTTTCAAAATCTTTCATTTTTTTTTCTCTTTTTTGATATTTTTGTGTATATTGCATTTATAGCGTTGATTTAACCGACTTGCAAACGCTTTATAAAATTTGCTAAACAGGATTTTTTTTGACCTGTTTAGCGAAAGCAAACAGGTTTTTTTTTAATAATTTATGGAGATAAACCATGGCATATGAAGGAAAAAATTTAGAAACGATTGCTCTGCACGCAGGGTGGCGTAATGATGAAACTACTGGTTCAGTAGCCGTTCCCATTCACCAAACTACAAGTTACCAGTTTAACGATACAGCTCATGCAGCAAGCTTATTCGGGTTGCAAGAATTCGGAAATATTTACACCCGAATCATGAATCCAACTTGTGATGTTCTTGAGCAAAGAATGGCTGCTTTAGATGGAGCAGCAGCAGGATTAGCTGTTTCTTCAGGACAAACCGCATCGGCATACTCAATTCAAAATGTTGCTAGAGCAGGGGATAACATTGTCTCTTCTTCACACTTGTATGGCGGAACATACAACCAGTTTAAAAACAACCTTAAAGAAATGGGAATAGAAGTTAGATTTGTTGATCCAACAGATCCAGCTAATTTTGAAAAAGCTACTGACGATAAAACCAGAGCTTATTTTGCAGAAACTCTGCCCAATCCAAAACTTCAAGTATTTCCAATTGGTGAAGTTGCAGAAATAGGAAGAAATCATGGCATACCTTTGATCGTAGACAATACTGCTGCACCAGTTCTCTGTCGTCCGTTTGACCACGGTGCTGCGGTAACCACTTATTCAACTACGAAATACATTGGCGGACATGGAACAACTATCGGAGGACTTATCCTTGATGGCGGTAATTTTGATTGGGGTAAAGCTGGAGCAGATAGACAGCCTGCCTTAAATACTCCTGATCCTTGTTATGGCGGAGTTGTCTGGGATGAGCAAGTGACCAAAAACATGGGCTTACCGTTTGCTTACTTACTTAAATTAAGAACTACACTTCTTAGAGACTTAGGCGGAGCTATGAGTCCCTTTAATGCTTGGATGTTTATTCAAGGATTAGAGACACTGCCTTTGAGAATGCGTGAACATGCCAACAATGCACAACAAGTTGCTGAATTTTTAGCCTCCAACAAAAAAGTTCAATCAGTCACTTATCCAGGCCTTTTCGAAGGTGCTGAAAAAGAAAAGGCTGATAAATACATGACCGGTGGTTATGGTGCACTTGTTGGATTTGAGTTACCAGGTGGAAAAGAAGCTGGAAGTAAATTTATTGACTCCCTAGAGCTTCTATATCATGTTGCAAATATTGGAGACTCAAGATCTCTTGCTATCCATCCAGCAACTACAACTCACAGCCAGCTTGCTCCTGAAGAACAAGAATCTGCTGGGGTGACACCTGGATATGTAAGATTATCAATCGGTATTGAAAATGCTGAAGATATCATTGCAGATATTTCACAAGCTATAGACAAAGCTTCAAAATAAAAAAAATATTTATCCCTCTTGGAAACAGGAGGGATAATTTTTTCTAGTTATATACTTAATTTTTTCAGAGAATTTTCTAAATAAACCTGTTAATAATTTTTATATAGTATTTAATGCTTTAACTTAAAGGTAAATATGAAATTATATGTAGGAAATCTCCCATGGAGTGTCGACAACTCTCAATTAGAAGAATTATTTTCTGAATTTGGTAGTGTCATATCAGCAAATGTCATTACGGACAGAGATACTAAAAGATCAAGAGGCTTTGGCTTTGTTGAACTAGAATCTGGAGGTCCAGAAGCGATTGAAGCCATGAATGACTCTGATCTTGAAGGTAGAAAACTAACAGTTAACGAAGCTAAACCTAGAACTTAATAACTCACTGTTTGGTGCCCCTGCCAGGAATCGAACCTGGAGCTGCCACTTAGGAGGCGGCCGTTTTATCCGATTAAACTACAAGGGCTAAATTTAAAGTTTGGTAGGATTTTCTAGTCCTTCGTAGACTTCCTCAGGATCAAATAGTTTCTCTTCTTCTACAAACTCTAAGTCTTTAAGGTTTTCTACTGATCTGTAGAAACAGGATTTATAACCTACGTGACAACTCGCTCCTGAGCCTTCTACTTCTACTTTAAAAATCACACAATCTTGATCGTCATCAACAAGAATTTCTTTGATATTTTGATAAAGACCGCTTGTTTCGCCTTTTTTCCACAACTGCTCTCTGCTTCTACTCCAATAATGGGCTTGTTTAGTCTCAATAGAGAGTTTTAAAGCCTCCTTGTTGAGATAACCGTGCATCAAGACCAGATTTGAGCTTTCTTCCAAAGTTATTACAGGAATAAGACCCTGACCATCGAACTTAGGCATGAATTCATTACCTTCTTCTACGGCTTCTATACTTATTCTCTTTCCAAAGTCCATATTTAATACTCAAATTTTGAATAGATATTATAGTTATAATAACGACCGAATTTAATTAATTTTAGTAATAACCGCATATTTAGATGCTAAAAACAGCAAATTTATCATACAAGTTTGATGATAAATATATTTTTTCAAATCTGAGCTTTGAATTCGCAAACGACAGTGTTTTTAAGCTCGTAGGAGACAATGGTTCTGGCAAATCAACTTTGCTGAAAATTCTTTCAGGCATCTATAAAAATTATGAAGGAGAATTATCTTTTCCAGATGATAATTTAGTATTTTATTCGGGTCATAAAACCGGATTAAAAAATAATTTATCACCTAGAGAGAACATTTATTTTGATATCAGATTGCCTGAAATTTCTCATTCCCAGATTAATTCTGTTCTCGATAAACTAGACCTTATTGATCATGCTGATATTCAGTCAGCATATCTTTCAGAAGGGCAAAAACGAAAAATAAATCTTGCAAGTTTTATTCTTTCAGCAGCTAATCTCTATCTTCTTGATGAGCCTTTCAATAATTTAGATCGCAAAACGACTGATCTTCTTCTAGAAATCTTTGATTTGAAAATAAATGCTGGAGCAAAAATTATTTTTTCATCTCATGATAGATCTAGTGATGATTTTCCTTTAATTGATATGAATCTTTTTAACTGATGATCTATCCTATAAAAATACTTAAAAAGGAATTTCTTATCTATTCAAGAAAGTCTTCGTCTTTCATTAGCCCAGTAGTCTTTTTTTTGATTTCTATTTCTTTGTATCCAATTGGAATTTCCAACGATCCAGATATATTAAAAAATTTAGCCCCTGGTTTAATTTGGATTACTGTCCTGTTATCCACTTTAATATCTTTTCAAAATATATTTTCCGAAGACTATGAAGATGGAAGCATTGAGCTTTTATTGGCTTCTGGACAAAATCTTTCATTGATTGTTTTGATAAAAATTTTTGTGAATTGGATTTTTAGTTGTTTACCAATCATCATCCTTTCTGTTTTGTCTGTTTTTTTACTTTATTTTCCTCAGGAAGGCTTAAAACCTTTAATCATAAGTTTGTTAATTGGAACTCCCACCATTTGTTTGTTTGGGGCGCTAGCTGGAGCACTTTCTCTTGGAAAAAACAGCATCACTGGACCCGCACTAATGTTGCCTTTGAGTTTGCCAGTCTTAATATTAGGAACTCAGGCGATTAATTACTCATTGAACGGCATTAACTTTTCTTCAAATATTTTGTTACTTACAGCAATACTTATTTTTTTGTTGCCAATTATTTTGTTTGCTTCGGTAGGGGCATTGAAACTTCATTTTAATTAGATATGTTTCAGGTATTAAAGAATTTTTATCATAAACTTGGATCTTTTCCTTGGTTTTACAAAATCTCTGGCAAAGTAATTCCAATTGTGGGATTTTTCAGTATTTCATTAATAGTCATTTCTTCTATTTGGGGCTTATTTTTCTCTCCTACTGATGCGGTTCAAGGAGATGTTTATCGAATAATATATTTTCATGTTCCAGCGGTATCTGTATCTCAAGTCATCTATTATTCAATGTCTGTTGCGGCAGCAGTTTTTTTAATTTGGCGAATGAAAATGGCAGGAGTCTATATTAAAAGCCTTGCTCCAATAGGTGCAGCTTTTACCTTTATTGGATTGCTAAGCGGAGCTATCTGGGGACAGCCAACTTGGGGAACTTGGTGGGTATGGGATGCTCGCCTGACCTCTACTTTAGTACTTTTTTTATTTTATTTGGCAATCATTGGCATGCAATCGACTTTTACCTCTAGAAAGTCTGCTGACACTGCAGTTTCTATAATAACCCTGGTTGGGGTTGTAAATCTTCCGATAGTAAAAAAATCAGTTGATTGGTGGAATACCCTTCATCAACCTGCATCAATATCTATTTCCGGTGGGTCCTCTATTTCCAGTGAAATGCTTATCCCATTACTACTCTCAATTTTAGGAGTTTATTTGTTTGTTTTTTTTACTGGACTCCTTTTTATGAGAGCAGAAATATCTTCCAGAGAGCAAAACAAGGAATGGTTCAAAAAACTTTCAAGCAATAATTAACTATGGATTTTGGAGAATTTAATATTCATATCTGGTCGGTTGTTTCAATAACGGGATTTATTTGCTTGCTTTTAATTTATTTGCCTCTAGTAAAAATAAAAAAGAACGAATCCAAGATAAAAAATAATGAAACAACATAGATTAAAAAGACTTTATGGAGTTCTGTTCATAGTTTTTTGTTCAGCCCTTGCTTTTGTTTTGGTTTATCTTGCCATCAGAGACAATGTAAATTTATTCTACTCACCATCAGATTTGTTTGAGAATCCACCTCAAGGAAGAAATGCAATCAGAGCAGGAGGTTTGGTTGAAATTGGAAGTGTAAGGAGAGCAACAGACTCTTTAGAAATTGAATTCATAATTACTGACTTAAAAAAATCTATTGCAGTAAATTACACAGGCATTCTTCCAGATTTATTTAAAGAAAACGCTGGAGTAGTTGCTACAGGCTACTTTGATAAAAGCAAGATGAGTCTTGATGCTTATCAAATTTTAGCTAAGCATGATGAAAACTATGTTCCCAAAGAAGTAAAAAAGGCTCTTGAAAAATGATTCCAGAAATAGGTTTATTATTTTTAGTGTTAGCTTTTACCATTTCTAGTTTTTATGTCTTCGGCAACTCTTTCTCATTTTATAGAAATAACAATTTCATTATTTCTCCTAAAATAGTTTATCTATTCTTTTTCAGTGTTCTATTGAGTTTTATATGTCTTGAAATAAGTTTTTTAACTGACGATTTTAGTGTTTTGTATGTGGCAAATAACTCTAATGAAAATCTGCCTGATTATTATAAATTTGCTGCACTATGGGGTGGTCATGAAGGTTCTATGCTTTTGTATCTTTTATTTCTTAGTCTTTGGACTTTGATTTTCTACTTAAAATCTCAATCTAGTTTTGGCATATTTTTTCTATTCGTCATATTTTCCCTTTTTTCAGGTTTTGTAATCTTTACTTCAAATCCTTTCGAAAGATTACTTCCTTTCTCTCCCGAAGGAGGTTTGGACTTAAATCCTTTGCTGCAAGATTTTGCTTTTACCATTCATCCGCCAACTCTTTATCTTGGCTATACCGCTCTAACTTTACCGTTTGCTATTGCTATGGCGCGTTGCATAGACCCAAGTTATAAAAATTGGGCAAGCGATTTAAAAAATTGGTCAGTAATTTCTTGGTCATTTTTAACTTTGGGTATCGCACTGGGAAGTTGGTGGGCTTACTATGAACTTGGTTGGGGAGGTTGGTGGTTTTGGGATCCAGTTGAAAATTCCTCTTTAATACCTTGGCTTATTGCAACAGCTTTAATTCATTCTGCAATAGCCACTTCAAAGAGAAATATTTTTTCTAAGTGGACGGTGCTTTTATCTTTAGGTGCAATTTTATCTAGCTACATTGGCTTATTTCTAGTTAGGTCTGGGGTTGTTACCTCAGTTCACACCTTTGCCCTAGATCCTGAAAGAGGTTTAATTCTTCTTTTTATAATTTTATTTGTATTGATTTTTTCTTTGATTATCTACTCAAGCTCAAAACTAACCGATTTAAGTTATACATATGGATCTATTCTTTCTAGAGAATTTTTCTTTTTAATCAATAACGTTTTTTTAATTATTTTGGCGGTTGCTATTCTTTTTGGGACTATCTATCCAATAATCTATGAAATCTTTTCTGGAGGAAAAGATATTTCTGTGGGCAAGCCTTATTTTGATTCAGTAACCGTGCCCATTGCATTCTTTTTGGCTTTTTTTCAAGGATTTGGAATTCTAAGCAACTGGTCGTCAAGAACAACCAAGCCTAAAACTTTGTACTTTTATTTTGTAATCTTGATTTTATTGACTGTTAGTTTGAGTGCTCTCTTTTTAAATAATATTTCAGTATCAATCACAGTAACGAACTTAATGATCTCTAGTATTTTGGCAGGTCTAATTTATTACGCTTTTTTACAAATAAAAAATTCTAGAAAAGTGAATTTATCAATGGGATTTTCACATTTTGGAATAGCAATAATGATTTTAGGAATAGGACTTGTTTCATCTTTAGAATCTCAAAAAGAATTAATCGCTTTCAAGGAAAAGCCTTTTGAATTGGAAAATTATAAAATCACTTATCTTGGAGAAGAAAAAAATATTGCTAAAAATTTCTCTTCAGATGAAGTAAGTTTTAGAGTGGAAAATTTAAATCAGGAGTTTAATTTGATTGCTGAGAAAAGGTATTATCCTGTTTCAAAATCAGTAATGACTGAAGCGGCAATATATCCTTCTATCAAAGAAGATTTGTATATTTCTATTGGAGACCAGGTTGAAGAGGGTTGGGTGGTAAAGGCTCAATTGAAGCCTTTTGTTAGACTCATTTGGCTGGGAGCTTTGATAATGGCTTTAGGAGGATTTTTAAGTTTGTTTAGATTCAAAAGCTTATGAAAATCACACGATATATAGGTTATTTTTCTCTAATTTTGACTTTATTTATCTTCTCTATTTTTTTTGCAAATCTTTTTGAAGAGGGCGAGTTTAATTTTCCAGAAAAAAATCTACCCTCAGGAGAGATAAAAACTTTTGATGGAAATCTTCTGGATGTAAGTTTATTAAAAAGGAATGAATTTTCTTTATTAAACGTTTGGGCTACGTGGTGTATTAATTGTAAGTTAGAACATGGATTTCTGATGGCAAAAAAAACCGAAGGTTGGAACATTGTTGGTTTGAACTATAAAGATGATTTAGAAAAAGCGCTTAAATGGTTAGATCAATATGGAAATCCTTATTCCGTAAATCTTTATGATCAAGAAGGTGCATATGGTTTTAATCTTGGAGTATCTGGAGCACCGGAAACTTATCTTCTTAGAGAGGATAAAATTTTACAAAAACATATCGGCATCATGTCTGAAAAAGTTTGGAAAGATAAATTTATTCCCTTAATCGATAAATAAAAATGTTGTTCTTGATACCAGTTTTTTTTCTATCTTTTTCTTTAGAAGCGAAGAATATTTATGACTTTTCGAATGAAAATTTAGAAAAGGATTTTATTGAGTTATCACAGGAAATAAGTTGTCCTCTTTGTGCAGGATCCTCCATTGCAGAATCTGATTCAGACATAGCAAATGATTTGAAAAACGCCATTTTTACTGAGCTTGAAAATGGCAAAACTCCTAGAGAAATTAAAAGTAATTTAATCAAACTTTATGGTGAGGGAATTTTATTTATGCCAGAAAATAAAATATCAATTTCAATTTTATATGGATTTCCTTTATTGCTGATCGTTATTGGAATATTCTTTCTTTTCAATTTTTTAAAAAAATGAATTTTAGAGTTATTAGCTACTTCACAATAATCATTTTTTCTTTTTTTCTTTTTTTTCTGGTCCAAGGTTATGGCTCTTTAAAAAAATTTGCATTTCAGGACGATTACTTTACGTTTCTTACTTCAGATAAGCCGCATGATATTCAGATAGATTTTAAATACTTGAATGCTTCAGAAGTAATGCTCTCTGGTAAGAGGTTTTTTTATGACGAAAAATTTAAATTAGCAATTAAAAGTTTTAATTTTTTGGTAGATGAATATCCAGATTTGATTGACTCTAGCGTACATTCTTTTCTTGCAGAGTCATATTATGAATTACAAGGTAAATTTAGTAGCGACGTCGTCAACCATTTAGAAAAATCTTTATATTTAAATCCGTCCGATACAAGAGCTCTATCACTTCAAGGTTTAAATTATTTTCAACAAAATAACTTTGAGGAAGCCCTCAAAAGCTGGTCAATAGCCCTTGAAAATTCTACTAATAATAAAGAAAAAGAATCCTTGATTATTGCAATGAATCTTGCATTAAAAGAGCTTAAAAATTAGAAAAAATAGGGTTTTAAAAGCCTAAATCGGTTAAAATAAACATCCAAGGATGAGATTAAAAAACATCAGCCTATCTGGTTTTAAATCTTTCGTGGACCCCACGAAAATTTCCTTCCCCAGCAGCATGAGCGGAGTAGTCGGGCCTAACGGCTGCGGTAAATCTAATATTATTGACGCTGTTAGATGGGTTATGGGAGAAATATCTGCTAAAAATTTAAGAGGCGAAAATATGGCCGATGTTATTTTTAGCGGATCATCATCCAGAGCGCCATCGAGTCGTGCTTCTGTGGAACTTTTATTTGATAATTCTTTAGGAAAATTAGGAGGAGAATATTCAAGCTATTCAGAAATCTCTGTCAAACGAGTTTTAGAAATTGATGGGAGATCTATCTACTTTTTAAACGGCTCAGAATGCAGAAGAAAAGACATTACAGATATATTTCTTGGTACTGGTCTCGGACCTAGAAGTTATGCAGTCATTGAACAAGAAATGGCGACTAAGCTAATAAGTTCTAAACCTGAAGAACTAAGAATGTACATTGAAGAAGTTGCAGGCATTTCTGTTTATCGCGAAAGAAAAAAAGAAACTGAATCAAGAATTAAGAAAACTAAAGAGAATCTCAGTCGAGTTAAAGATCTTAAAGATGAGATTGAAAGACAGCTTTTAAAACTTAAAAGACAGGTAAAGTCAGCTGAAAGATACGAAGCATTAAAAGCTGAAGAAAAATCAAAAAAAGGCCTTTTGAAAGCAATATCATGGCAAACAAGAAAAGAAAAAATTTCAAATATAGATTTATCAATCAAAGAACTTGAATCAAGCCTTGAAAAAGAAAGAACTCTTAAAATCTCACTCAACTCCGAAATAGATAAATCCAAGGTAACTCAATCTGAAATTCAACAAAAAATAGATAAAGTTCAACAGGATTACTATTCTAGTGGCGCGGACCTTAGTAGTTCCGAGCAAGAATTATCTTTGTTAAAAGAAAAGAGAAAGGATCTGCTTTTAGAAAAGGACCAAATGGAAGAGTCTTTAAATAGTTTTTCTTCCGATAAAGATAATTTATCAAAAGAGTTGTCTGACGCTGAATTAGAACTTTCAAAAAAAGAACCAGAACTTCAAGCCCTAGACGAAAGCTTTTCTAAACTTGAGGGAGCAATGTCTCCAGATTTTCTGGTAGAAAAAATCTTTCTTGATGTGTCTAATCTAACAGTTTCTTTAGAAGAGACTACAAGGGATTTCTCAACAAAAACAGTGAGCGATATCCAAGAAATTCATTCTTTTGCTCTTGAGATTAAGAACAAGCTAGAAAAACTAAAGGAATCAATTAAACATCAATCTCAATATCAAGAAGAAAAGTTTAAGGCTCAAAAAACTGAACTCCTTTCTTTGAGTTCAGAAATTACGTCTTTCAAAGTAAAAGTAGCTGAAATTAAGAGTAAATTATCTGCAATCGAAAGTTCCAAGCTCAATACTATTACTGCAAAAAACTCTCTTGAAGAAAAGCTTCATGAGATTGAAGGCCCGATAGAGAAAATTGAAGCAGATATTAAGCCCTTATTAGACTCTAGAATAGACGTAGAGGGAAACCTGTCAAAACTTAGAGAACATTTTAATGATTTAAATGAAAACATAAGAGCCAACGAACGAAGAATTCATGAAACCGATCTCAGTCTTGAAGACTTTAATAGGGATATTCAAAAATATAAATTAGAAAGACAAGGGTTTATTTCTGAATCAGCAATTTTTGAAGAACAACTTAAAAACGACAATTATGAGATTCAAGGATTACTTGATGAAATTACCGAAAATATGACTGAGGAGTCATTGGTAGAAGAAATTTCAAAAATTGAAACTTCAATAGAAAGAATTGGTCCGATAAATTTAGCTGCTGCAGAAGAGTACAAATTAGAAGAAGAAAGAAACTCTGAAATTGATACTCAAATGTCCGAATTGAATAGTGCGCTGGAAACCTTGCAAGGGGCGATTAAGAAAATTGATTTGGAATCAAGAACAAAATTTAAGGATACATTGGACAAGCTAAATATTAAATTAGGTGAGCTTTTTCCAAAACTATTTGGCGGCGGTTTCGCAAAATTAGAATTAACTGAAAGAGATTTATTAGAATCCGGAGTGCTTTTTAAGGCTATGCCTCCAGGAAAAAAGAATGTAAATGTTTCTCAGTTGTCGGGCGGAGAAAAAGCTTTATCCTCTATAGCATTGGTATTTAGCTTTTTTTCTCTAAATCCAGCGCCTTTTTGTATTCTTGATGAGATAGATGCTCCACTGGATGACTTTAATACTTCAAGATTTATCAATATGGTTGAAGAAATGTCCGAAAAGGTTCAATTTATTTTTGTAACGCACAATAAAATTTCAATGGAAAAAAGTAAACACCTTATGGGTGTTACCATGCAGGAACCTGGTGTATCAAGATTGGTTTCTGTAGATGTTGATGAAGCTCTTAAAATGGCCGCAAGTTAATGATGTTAAACGAAATCATAGTTTTAATCTTTGGAATAATAATTGCCGTAACAATATTGCTTATGCTAAGAAAAATTTTTTTTGGCAGTAGAACAAATTTAAAGATAAACAAAAAAGTTAATTCTCGTGAGCTTTTTGAGTCTTTAGAAAATGATCAAAATACTCTCAGAGATGAAATTTCATCATTTGACGATACTGAAGCTTTAGAAGATCCTCAAGCTCAGTTAACCCCCGAAACCCCCGATAATCTCTTTGTGATTAATTTAGAAGGAGAAGATAAGACAATTGCTTATAAGCATTTAATCTCTGTCTTAGAGGAACATAGCTCTAATTATTCTAATGAGGGGGGATGGTTTAGGATTTTTTCAGATGATCATTTTTTTTCTTTGGTCAATGGGTTAAACCCAGGAAGATTTGATACTTCAAAAGAAGATGATGAAACAACGGCTTTAACACTAATTCTAAGCCCTGTATCGGGTACGAATACAATCAGTAATTTTAATCAAATGGTTACTTTTGCTGAGCTTTTAGCATCTAAATTAGACCTAAATCTCTTTGATTCAGAAAGAAATCCTCTTACTCAACAAATGATAGACCATTACTCTCATCAAGCAGAAGACTTTGATTTGAGAAATTTTGCTTAGTCCTTATGGCTATAAGCCAAAAAGTTAAAAAGGAATATTTAGCTTTAGTCGCTGAACTAAACAAACATAACGATCTTTATCATAATCAAGATTCTCCAGAAATCTCCGATCAAGAATACGATCAGCTTTTTAAGAAATTACTTGTTTTAGAAAGTGAATTTCCAGATTTAAAAGTAGTTAATTCTCCCAGCGAAAGAGTAGGTTCAGAGCCGGTATCTGGACTTAGGCCATTTAATCATCGAATTCCTATGCTTTCATTGGACAATGCCTTTGATGATCAGGATATAAAAGATTTTGAAAAGAGATTTTTAAATAAATTGAAAAGAAGCGAGGCATTCAGTTATTCATGCGAGCCAAAAATAGATGGAATAGCAATCTGTTTGGTCTATCAAAATGGCATTCTCACACGGGCTGGAACTAGGGGAGATGGAAATACTGGAGAGGAAGTTACTCATAATGTAAAAACTATGAAAGAAATTCCGTTGCAACTTAAAAAGAGTAAGAACTTTGCCTATCCAGAAGAAATTGAAATTAGAGGCGAAATATATGTAGAAAAAAAAGATTTTTCTAATTTGAATGATAAATTCAAAGAAGAAGGCGAAAAGGTTTTTGCTAACCCCAGAAATTTTGCTGCAGGAAGTATGCGCCAACTCAATCCAAAAGTTGCAAGAGAAAGACCCTTAAAAGTCTTTTGTCATAGTTTAGGCTACCTTGAAGGGAATACTCTTTTTGAAAGTCAATCTTCAGTTATCAAAGCTTTTCAGGAATGGGGTCTACCAACTTGCCCTGAAATTTCTGTAGCTTCTACTCTTGAAGAAACAAAAAAAGCTTTTTCAAAGATAGCAAAACAAAGAGAACATCTAGCCTATGAAATTGATGGGGTTGTGATAAAAATTAATGAAATTGCTCTTCAACAGGAATTGGGCTTTTCATCTAGAGCTCCTAGGTGGGCTATAGCAAGAAAATTTGAGGCGGAACAAGCAGAAACTAAAATAATTTCAATATCTTTCCAAATGGGTAGAACAGGAGCTTTAACTCCAGTTGCTAATTTACAACCAGTAAAAGTTGGGGGAGTAACTATTTCCAACGCAACTTTGCACAATATGGATGAAGTAGAAAGGCTAGATGTCAGAGAGCAGGATTATGTTTTTATAAAAAGAGCAGGAGACGTCATTCCTAAAATAGTTTCCGTAATTAAAGAAAAAAGAAGTGGCTCTGAAATAAGAGTTAAATTACCTTCCAATTGTTCTGTTTGTAAAAGAGAGGTTTCTTACTTTGAAGAAAATATTCCTTGCCTAGAGATTTCATTAGAATCCGAATTTTCGGAGGGCTGTTATGGCTACGATCAGTTCAAAGAATCTTTAAAGCATTTTGTTTCAAGAAACGCTATGGATATTGAAGGTCTTGGTTCAAAAACTATAGATGCTTTAATTGGCAATAAATTTATTAGTTCTATAACCGATCTTTACTCTTTAGATGTGAATCAATTACTTTCCCTTGAGGGGTTTGCAGAAAAATCAGCTAAAAACCTTATCGATTCCATTTCAAAAAGTAAGGAAACCGAGCTCTATAGGTTTATTTATTCTCTAGGTATAAAAGAAATTGGATTACAAACTTCAAAGAATATTGCCAAAGAATTAGGGACTCTAGAAAATATAATCAAAACCAGTTATGAAAAATTTATTCAAGTTGAGGATATCGGAGAAGTAGCTGCTTCAAACTTAGTTTCTTTTTTTGAAAATAAGAAATACTTGAAGATCTTAGAAAATTTTCAAAAATTGAATTTTAATCTCTCAAATGAAATATCAAATAATCAGGAAAGTCATTTGCTGAATAAAAAGATTGTTATCACAGGGACATTGAGTAGTTATTCCAGAAATGAACTCAAAGAAACTTTAGAGCAAATGGGGGCAAAAGTTTCTTCGGCGGTTTCAAAAAATACCGACTACCTTATTTCAGGGAGTGATCCAGGATCAAAAATCAAAAAAGCCTCTGCATTAAATATTCAAATAATTGATGAAGATGGATTATCTTCTTTTCTGCAAAATGATTAATAAATCAATTCTTTGGTTTTTTTGCTTGATTGTCCTGTCCTCTTGTGTGGTTTCGCCGCCAAAAAAAACTTCGAACATATGTGAAATTTTTTACGAAAAAAGAAGTTGGTATAAAGCAGCTGTGAAGACAGAAAAAAGATGGGGCAGTCCAGCATACGTAACTTTAGCATTTATAAAACAAGAATCTGACTTCCAACAAGGAGCTAAACCAGAAAGAACCAAGCTCTTGGGTTTCATTCCTTGGAAAAGAAAAAGTTCTGCTTATGGTTATGCTCAAGCCATAGATGGAACTTGGGATATTTATAAAAAACAAGCTAAAAAACCATTAGCATCTAGAACGAGTTTTAAAGACTCCGTTGATTTCATAGGCTGGTATAACAAAAAAAGCAATAAGCTTTTGGGAATTCCCAAAGATAATGCAAGGCTACTCTATCTTGCTTATCATGAAGGGAGAGGAGGGTATAAAAAAGGAAGTTATAAATCTAAGCCTTGGTTGCTTTCGGTATCCTCAGACGTTCAAAAAATGTCTAATAGATACCGAAACCAATATGATAGTTGTAAAAAGAAATTAAAAAGCCCTTTTTACTTCCTTTTTAACTAGTTCTTTGAACCTGTAGGTATTTCGTTAAACGGAACGTTTTTATCTACCCTAATATCTTGCGGCATTCCAAGGACTTGCTCAGCAATAATATTCTTAAGTACTTCGTCAGTTCCACCAGCAATTCTTATAAGAGGAGCTCCAAGTAAGCTTCCTTGAAAAATTGCAGTTTCTTCATCTCTTGCAATGGAGGCATTATCCATTAGATCCATGCCATAGTTTGCAATATCTTGAAGTTTGTTTGCACTAACTATCTTAGTTATAGAAGCTTCAGGACCAGGAGTACTTCCTTGCGATAAAGCTGAGATGTTTCTCATTTTTGTGTACTTCAAGCCGGATTGCTCACAATACCAATCAGCAAGTTTTTCTCTAACAGCACCATTTGAAATGGCAGAATCACCATTGAAATCTTGATCTTTAGCAAGTTCAAAAATTTCTTGGAAATCTACTCCAGATGCATCACCGACAGCGAGTCTCTCATTCATAAGAGTAGTTAAAGAAACCTTCCATCCGTCTCCAATTTCACCAAGACGTTGTGAATCAGGAATTTTTACATCGGTAAAATAAACTTCATTAAAGTTTGCTCCACCTGTGATTTGTTTGATTGGTCTAACTTCAACTCCGGGAGACTTCATATCCAGAAAGAAGTAGGTAAGGCCTTTATGTTTAGGAGCTGAGAAATCACTTCTAGTGACAATGATTCCATAATCACTGTAGTGGGCTCCTGAAGTCCATACTTTTTGACCATTAATAGTCCAAGTATCACCATCTAGTTCAGCTTTAGTTTTAATACCCGCTAAATCAGAACCAGCTCCAGGCTCACTAAATAACTGACACCAAATTTCCTCACCTTTAGCCATTGGAGGGAGATATCTTTTTTTCTGTTCTTCTGTTGCATAAAGCATTAATACTGGACCTGCCATGCCTTGGCCAATCTCAAAAAAACCACCTGGCACTTTAAATTTGGATTCTTCTTGTCCCCAAATTACTCTTTCCATTGGAGTCGCATCACGTCCACCATAATCTTTAGGCCAATGAAGACATGCCCAGCCAGCATCGTATTTTTTTGCTTGCCAAGCTTTAGCATCTTTAAGCGCGCTTGATTCTCCAGATTCGCCCTCACCACTCATTTCTGCAGGACGGTAAATGTCTTTGGCATGTTCTTTTTTATCTGCATTAGCAGATAACCAAGAATTTACCTCATCTCTAAATTTTGCTTCGTCTTTAGTATCATTAAAATCCATGTTTATCCTCCGATTTGTATAATTTTATGTTGGTGAATTACTTTTTTCTAGTGATGTAATTAATTTATCTTTCCATATTCCTTGACTGCCTATGTTGCTGGAAAGCAATCTTGCTCTTCTGTAGAAAAGATGACAATCAAATTCCCAAGTAGCGCCCATTCCTCCATGAGTTTGAATATTTTCTTTTGAGCATTCATAAAATGCTTTTGTAGCACTTACTCGGGCAGTAGCTGCAGCAGTTGGAAGTTCAGGGGCATCATTACTCAAAGCCCAGGCACCGTAATAACAATTGGAACGAGCCAATTGAAGTGAAATATACATGTCAGCTACTTTGTGTTTGATAGCTTGAAAGGAAGCAATAGCTCTTCCGAAGGCATATCTACCCATAGCATAATCTTTAGCTTGATTCATTGCAGCTTCAGCACCACCTACTTGTTCAAAAGCAAATAAAACCGCAGATTGATCTAGAAGTTTTTCTATGTCTTCCCAAGCATCTGCGCTTAGCTCTTGAGCAGGTGTATTTTTAAAAGATATATCAGCATGAGATCTAGAAGGATCAAAAGTCTCTAAAGAATCAATTTCCACCCCATCGGCAGATAAATCAACTAGATAAAGGCCAATTTTATTTTTACCTGAAGTTGCGGATACCAGAGCAAAATTTGCTATATCTCCATCAGGCACAGCAACTTTTTTTCCAGTGATTTTTCCAGATTTAGCAGCAACACTTATTCCAGACTCGCTAGGAAATGTTGTTTTTTCTGAATGCGCAAAAGTACCTATAATTTCGCCGCTAGCTAATTTTGGGAGAAATTCCTTTTTAATATCTTCATTTGAGGAATTTAGAATTGCTGTAGTAGCAAGATAAACACTTGAAGAGAAGGGAACTGGAGCTATTCCTCTACCAAGTTCTTCAGCAATGACACACAATTCTAAAAAGCCCATACCTATTCCACCATATTCTTCAGGAATGGTAGTAGCCGTTAAGCCCATTTGAACTAGCTGGTTCCAAAGTTCTTTATCAAACTTTTCTTCTCCCTCTAAAACATTTCTATTTCTTTTTACAGAATTCTCTTTATCAAGAAGTTTTTTCACCTCTTCTTTCATCAACAATTGATCTTCAGAAAAATTAAAATTCATTTGTTCTCCTTTAAATAATAGCTTTCTATTCTAACCATGAATTAAAATAAACAAAATAACCAATCTAAAGTAAATGAAAAAAAATCCAATCTCTACTAGAAGAATATTTCCTTCCAGTCAGGTACCGCCAAGCTCAGTAATATCATATGGAGTCTTTCTTTTGGTTTTCATCATATTGATTTCCTTTATGTTATTTAGAACTTCATCTCAGCAAGAAAATCTCATAAACATGAATTCCAGATTGATTGATTTGGAACAACAAGTTCAACAATCTGTTCAGTCGTCAGAAGTTACTGTTGAAACTCTTTCAGATGACCTTAAGGAAGTTAATAGAGAGATAAGGAAGTTATGGGATTTAAGTAATAAAAGAAATAAACAAAGAATTGCTACTCTTGAAGATCAGCTCAATTCAATTGATAGCTCTATTAAAGAAATTTTCACTCAATCTCAAGAAATAAGATTGATTTCAAAAGAATTTTCAAAGTCTATTTCCGATATAAAAACCAGAGTCGCTAAAATAGATACATCCTCTTTGAGCACTCCTGATTATGAGCTGCGTATAAAAGATTTAGAGGAGGCGGTGAACTCTATGGATTCTTTTAGAAGGCAAACCAATCAATCTATCCTCAAATTAAAAGATGAGCTTTCAAGATCTATTTCCAATAAGGAGAACTCAGAAAGTAATTCCTTGCCAATAGAAAACTAATCAATATACTTATTTTCACGCGGATATGGTGGAACTGGTAGACACGCTAGATTTAGGTTCTAGTGCCGAAAGGTGTGGGGGTTCGACTCCCTCTATCCGCACCAAAAAATTAGCAACTAAAGATGCTCAATCAGTAAAGTTGGAACATTCGAACAGTGAGATTTGATTGTTGCAACAAGAGTATTAGGTTTTCTACCATCTTTAATATCAGTAATATTTATACCCGCATCAAGCAATCTCTTGTGCGTTTTTTTTATATTTTTTGTTGTCCAGGCTAGGCCCCACAGTGAATCCTCTGGCGGTCCATCTTTTTTAATTCCAATAGCTTCAATAGTAGTGTGGTTGGTCCTAAAAAAGAGCATTCGACCTCCCCATTTTTCTACAAATTGGTCTAAAGCGAGCCTAATTCCATACTTCTCCTTATAAAGATCGACCAAACCATCAGGATCGTTTGAATTAATAACTACATGATCCATTCTTGAAATAGATGATTCGTCAGATATTTCGTTTTTTGGAAGGTTGCCTTTTGTGTGTTGAATGAAAAGAGTAAATATTCCTCTTGAAAACTTTCTAGGGATAAAAATGTTTCTCCAATGTCTTTCCTCATTTGAAATATTATTTACACCTTTTCCATCTGATATTTCTAAATCTGTATCAAAGCTTGCCGAAAGTTCATTTTTGGCTTTTTCAATATCATCTGTCTCCAAGGCTAAGCCAAAAACACTCTCTCCATTTTTTTCTAAATGTTCTTTAACAGTTTCTGCAAGGAGCCCGTCATCATTTACAGCAATCAATTCAAAATACAGATTGTCTAGGGGAAATAGGGCGTTTTTAGTTCCCAGAGATGGATGATTTCCTTGCCAAGTAGGACCAAAGCCAAAAACAAGTGAATAGTCTTCTACAGCTTTATCTAAATCTTCTACAGCAACTAATATGTGATCGATGGATTTAATCATATGAGATGTATTATTTTGACATATAGGGTGTCAAATTTTTTAAAAACTTGTTAATATTTTTTTTCTTAAATCAAGAGGATATATATGGAATTTCAACATACGGATAAAGTAAAAGATTTATTAGAACGCGTAACAAAGTTTATGGACGATCACGTTTATGAAGGTGAAAAAGTGTACGCGGATCAAATGGCAGAATTTAGAAATCAAGGAAACCCCTGGCAAGTTCCTCCAGTATTAGATGAGCTTAAAGCAAAAGCAAAGGCTGAAGGCTTGTGGAACTTATTTTTGCCTGACTCTCAATGGGGACCTGGACTGACAAACTTAGAATATGCTCCTTTGTCTGAGCAAATGGGAAGATGTGGAATCGCATCAGAAGTATTCAATTGTTCAGCACCAGACACTGGAAATATGGAAGTAATAGATAAATATGGAAACCCTGAGCAACAAGAACAATGGTTAAAGCCTCTGCTTGATGGTGAAATCAGATCAGCTTTTGGGATGACTGAACCGAATGTTGCTTCATCGGATGCAACAAATATCGGTAGCAGAATTGAGGATAAGGGGGATAGATATGTCATCAATGGTGAGAAATGGTGGACTTCTGGCGCTGGCGATCCTCGTTGTAAAATCATTATATTCATGGGAGTAACAAATCCTGATAACCCTAAACACCAAAGACAATCTCAGATTCTTGTCCCAATGGATACTCCTGGAGTGGAAGTTTTAAGAATGATGACTGTGTTTGGAAACGACGATGCTCCTCACGGACATGCTCATATGAAATTTACAGATGTTGAAGTACCTAAAGAAAATCTTCTTTTAGGAGAAGGCAGAGGTTTTGAAATAGCCCAAGGTCGTTTAGGCCCAGGAAGAATCCATCACTGTATGAGAACAATTGGAGCTGCCGAAAGAGCTTTAGACTTGTTATGTAAAAGATCTCTAAATAGAACGGCGTTTGGAAAAACGCTTTCCGAATTGGGTGGAAACTATGACGTCATTGCTGATTGCAGAATAGAAATTGATATGTGCAGGCTTCTTACTTTAAAAGCTGCCTATATGATGGATACAGTTGGTAACAAAATTGCTAAAAGTGAAATTGCACAAATCAAAGTTGCTGTTCCTAATATGGCACTTCGTGTAATTGATAAAGCGATTCAAATTCATGGTGGCGCAGGAGTTTCTCAAGATACTCCTCTTGCAAGGCTTTATGCTGGAATGAGAACTCTTCGTTTAGCTGATGGGCCTGATGAAGTTCACAGAAGAACAGTTGCGAGATTGGAACTTGGTAAACATCAAGCTGAAGAAGCAAAAGCAGAAGAATATATCGGCAGACCAAGCTAATCTTTAATGACTGATCATACAACGTATGGATTAGTCTGCTCTGAGCTCTCCGAAGATTTGTCTAAGACAAATTTAGGAGAACTCAAATTAGATTCCTTTCAGGATAATTCGGTCAAAATTAAAATTAAGGCCGCTTCACTTAATTTCCCTGATTTACTCATGACTCAGGGTAAATATCAAAATAGACCTAATCTTCCATTTGCTCTTGGTATGGAAGGAGCAGGAATAGTTGAAAAGGTTGGACCTGGAGTTTCTTCTTTAAAAGAAGGTGATGAAGTTATGTTTGGCGGTTGGGGACATGGTGCAATTGCCGAATCAATCATTCTCCCAGAAGGATTGGTCTCTTTGAAACCTAAATCATTAAACTTTTCTGAAGCAGCCTCTTTTAAAACAGCTTATTTGACTGCTTATGTTGGCTTGATCAGAAGAGGCGAATTAAAGCAGGACGAGACACTTCTTGTTCATGGTGCTTCAGGCGGCGTAGGAATGGCTGCGGTGCAAATGGGCAAACTTTATGGCGCAAAAGTAATTGCAAGCGGTACTTCGGATGAAAAATTAAAAGTTGTAAAAACTTGGGGCGCAGATGAAATCATCAATACAGGATTAGAGGGTTCTGTTTCTTTCAGAGAAGAGGTAAAAAATCTAACGAATGGAAAAGGTGCAGATGTAATTTACGACCCAGTCGGTGGCGATGTATTTGATGAATCTATTCGATGTATAAATTGGGGAGGCAGGTTATTAATAATTGGTTTTACTAGTGGCAGAATTCCAACAGTTCCAGTCAATTATCCTCTCATTAAAGGATTTTCAGTTATTGGCGTAAGGGCAGGTGAATTTGGTAGAAGAGATCCTGAAAAAGGAAGAGAGAATAATGAAATCATTATGGAATTAGCCGAATCGGGAAAACTCAAACCCCATATTTGTAAAGAATTTCCTTTAAAAAATTCAAAGGAAGGCCTGGAATATTTAAGAGATAGAAAATTAGTGGGAAAAGTTACAGTTACAATGTCTTAGACTTGTTTCTTTTACAACGTTCACTACAGTACAAAACATTTTCCCAATCTCTTTCCCATTTTTTTCGCCATGAAAAAGGTTTTCTACATACCTTACAAATTTTTTCCTCTTTGTTTTTCATAGCGAATTTTTTTTGATAAATTCATCAGCGAGACCAAAAATTCTTTCCTTTCGTTCTGGATTCATCTTATCTAGAGAGCGTGTCAAAATTGATAATCTAGGGTTTGATTCATAGAAATCACGATGTTTTTCCGTAAATCTCCAATAAAGACCATCTAAAACCTCACACCAAGGTCCTTTTTTATAATTACTCATTTTTAAGACATAATTTGAACCGCATGTATAAGGCTTAGTGGACATTATCCCTCCATCGGCAAAAGTACCCATGCCAAAGACATTAGGCACCATTACCCATTCAGAAGAGTCGACAAACATCTCCATAAACCATCTGTAGATATCTTTAGGGTCAATTTCACAAAGAGTAAAAATATTTGAAAGTATCATCAATCGGGGGATGTGATGAGTATAACCATACTCATTCACCATTCTTATTACATCATCCAAAGGGTCAAGTCCTGTAGAGCCATCGTACCAATTTGAATTTATTTTATTTTTATGATCCCAATAGTTACTTTTAAACTCAATCTCACTTTTTTCTTGATAGACACCTCTTATAAATTCTCGCCATCCAATAATTTGTCTGACGAAACCCTCTAGAGAGTTCAAGGGAACATCATTTGATTCAGCATGGGTTAGAGCTGAATCTATAACTTCCTTGGGCGTTAAAAGTCCAACATTCAAAAGAGGCGATAGCATGCTATGAAATAAAAAATTTTGTTGTTCTTGCATGGCATCTTCATAAGTGCCAAAAAACTTAAATCTATGTTCTAAAAATTTTTTTAAACTTTGTCTGGCGTCTTTTCTATTATCTGGCAGCCAAGAATTTAACTCTCCAGGATGATTATCAAAATACTTTTGAACGTCTTGTTTTACATTATCTCCATGAGCGTTATTTGAAAACATTTCTAATTTAGGAAGTTCTAAATCTTTGGGAATTTTTTTTCTGTTTTCTTCATCGTAAGACCATTTACCTCCTATTGGTTTACCATCTGAAACTAAGATATCTAAATCTTTTCGCATCAGCTGATAAAAACTTACCATCCTGAGATTTTTTTTGCTTTGCGCAAATTTAGTAAATTTATCTCTTGAACAGAGAAACATGGGAGATTGTATGATTTCAAAATCAATTTCTTTTTGTTTTAAAAAATCAAATATTTTTTTTTCAAAGAATTTATCTTCTATTTCAAAAAATTTAAGAGTTTTAAATTTATTTTTATCTAAAAAATTGCTTAGGAGGGTTAGAAAATCCTTATTTTTGTTCTTTTCATCAAGTTTGTTGTAAAAAACTTCGTAACCAAGGTCAGATACTTCATCCTTGAAACAACGCATAGCACTTAAAAAGAAAAATATTTTTTGTTTGTGATATTTTTCTTCTGTGCACAGTCCAAAGTCTTCTGCCATAAAAATATTTTTGGTCTTTGCCTGTGAAAGATATTTTTTTTCGAAAAGTTGATTGCCAAGAATTATTAATAAAGTATCATCACTCATTCTTTTAATTTACTTTATTTAAAACTTTTTTATTCAATTAATAACTATTCATTATTTAAATAGCTATGAAAAATAAATTTCCTTATCCAGGTATTGCAAAAGAGGTCACTGAAGAAATGTGTGACCTAAACGGTCATATGAATGTGACCTTTTATACCAAAATTTTTGAAGAGGGTTCCTATGAAATGTTCAATCAACTCGGAATGGGATTCGATTATATAAACTCTGGTTTTAGCACTTTCACTCTTGAACAAAATCTTAGATACGTAAAAGAAAATCTATTGGGAGATAAGATTTCCACTCATTACAGAATTGTTAATGTGAATAGAAAATTGATCCATCATGTTGGGATTCTTCTTAATAATGATAAAGAACTTAGTGCCATAGAAGAAATTCTTCTTATTCACATCGACATGAAAAAAAGAAAGTCGTGCCCTATGCCAGATGACTCTTTTAATAAAGTTCTTCAGATGAAAGAAGAAAACGATACTCTCGGTGAATTGGATTTTGATTTAAGGTTCAAGATTAAAACTTAATTACCTGTAAAGTCAGGATTTCTTCTTTCTAGGGAAGCTTTGATACCCTCTTGGAAATCAGTCGTTTCTCTTAATCTATTTTGTTCAGAAAGTTCCCATTTGACTATCTCTTCAATTTTTTTAACTGAGTCGCCTTTTATTGTCTCTCTTATAGCTTGCACTCCCAAAGGACCTGCAGCATTAATTTCTTTTGCAAGTTCTTCTGCTTTTGACATTAATTCATTTTGAGGTACAAGAAAATCAGCAAGACCTATTTCAAAAGCTTCCTTACCTTTTACTCTAGCGCTAGTGAGCAGCATCCATTTTGCTTTTTGATTTCCAACGACTCGCGGAAGAGTTACCGTGGTACCAAATCCTTGATGAAAAGCTAATTTAGAAAAATTTGCACTGAACCTAGATTCTTCACAAGCTATTCTAAAGTCAGCAGAAAGGGCTACACCTAATCCACCTCCTACCGCTGCTCCCTGAATGGTTGCTATGACAGGTTTTTTAGTTTTAAAAAGCCTGACTGCCTCTTGATACAATCTTTCATAAGGATCTGATTCTTCCTTATAGGAGGATCTCGTAAAGTCAGCTCCAGCACAAAAATGTTTTCCTTCTGAAGATAAAATAATACTCCTGCATTCACTTTCGTTATCCATTTCCTCAAGGAAATCTGCAATTTGACCAATAAGTTCGGCATCAAAATGGTTGTTGGGCGGTCTATTGATTGAAACATAACCAATATGATTTTCTAATTTGGTTTTTAAGTCTTTATTACTCATAGTGAAAATAAGTCTATCATGAAGAATTTAAAGTAAAATAAACAGATGGGTTTTTTAATTAAAAAGTTTTCAATTCTTTCTTGTTTATTTATTTCCTCATTTATTTTTTTAGAGGAATGGAAAATATCTCCGAGTGATACAGCACAAGATGACATCCAATCAGCAATGATTTTAGCTCAAGAAGGAGACACTATTTCTTTAGCGGCAGGAATCTATAATTTGAACCACGGTTTATCTCTCGATGTCGATAACATTACTTTAAAAGGTGAAGGCCACAAAAAAACTGTCTTAAACTTTTCAGAGCAAAAAACTGGTGCACAAGGACTTCTTGTAACTTCCAATAATATAACTCTAAAAGATTTTGCCGTGGAAAATGCTAAGGGAGATGCTATAAAATCCAAAGGTTCAAAAAACATCAAATTTTTAAACCTTAGAACCGAATGGACAAATGGACCAGATACTAAAAACGGTGCTTATGGTCTCTATCCTGTCGAATCTAAGAACGTGCTAATTGATGGTTGCATTGCTATTGGAGCATCTGATGCTGGGGTATATGTTGGACAATCTGAAAATATTATAGTTAGAAATACTGAAGCTTATTTCAATGTTGCTGGAATTGAAATTGAAAATTCTTACTATGCCGATGTTTATGACAATGTTGCTGAAAATAATACTGCAGGAATTTTAGTTTTTGATTTACCAGATTTACCTAAACAAGGAGGAAAATTTGTCAGAGTTTTTAAAAATATTTCATCCAACAACAATACAGAAAATTTTGCTCCAGAAGGAAACATTGTCGGACAAGTACCAAAAGGAACTGGATTAGTCATTAGAGCCAATCGTCATGTAGAAGTTTTTAAGAATACTTTTGAAAATAATTCCACAATCGGTGTTGCCTTAGTTGCTGGAGATTTGGAGTCTGGAGACGATTCTTACGATCCTTATCCGAGAAATATTCAAATTTATGATAATTATTTTAAAAATTCAGGTTACGATCCAGATTTTAACCGAGGAGAGCTTTCTCCTTTGTTGGTAGAAATCTCCAATGGCTTTCAACCAGATATTATGTGGGATGGTATTTTACCATTTTGGCAAAACGTCTTCGGTCAAAAAAAAGGAGAAAGACTTGTTCTTGATACAAATAATGATGCTAAGTTCTTAAATCTTGATTTATTTTGGTATTTTGTGATGTCTTTTTTTCACAGTCCAGAATTTAATGGAAAAGATTATTTCTCAGAAGTAAAAAACCTTGATCCAATTACTGAATGGTAAAAAAACTTCTTTTAATAGTTGCACTCTTATCGCAATTAATTTTTGCCGTAAACGATGAAGCTATTCTCTCAAAAAAGCCCGAAGCTAAGCTTTCAGACTATGATTTTTTTAAATCGCCTAAAGAGCAAATTCCCAATGACAATGTTCATAAATATTTTCTTCAAACTCCCTTATTTTCTGATTACTCTTTAAAAGACAGATTTGTTTATATTCCTGAAGAAAAAAAAGCAATTCATTCTATTGATCGGGTTTATGAGTTTCCAATTGGGTCGGCATTAGTTAAAACCTTCTCCTATGAGATGGCATCAAACAAAAATAAAGTTTTGTTGGAAACCAGATTACTTCTTTTACAGGAAACAGGTTGGTCTGCTCATACTTATGTTTGGGATGATAATCAGGAGGATGCAATTCTTAAGGTCTCTGGAAAAACTATTGAAGGAATTGAATTTCTTCACGAGGGCAACTTAAAAAAAGTAGATTATCGAGTTCCAAATCAGAACCAATGTAAGGAATGTCATTTAGCTGGTGACAAAATTATGCCGATAGGACCAAAATCTAGAAATCTAAACTTTGAGGTAATTCAGCATAATGAAAGCATTAATCAAATTGATTATTGGATAGAAAATGGTCTAGTTGAAAACCACAATCCCCAAAAAGTAGTTGCTGACTGGAAAAATACTGAAGAATCATTAAATGACAGGGCTAGAGCTTATCTAGATGTGAATTGTGGACATTGCCATATGCCGGGAGGCTCAGCTGACACAACCGGTTTATATTTAACTGTCCATGAAAAAGATATTAGAAAACTCGGAGTAAATAAACCGCCAGTAGCCGCTGGTCGAGCGAGTGGAAACTTGATGTATTCAATTGTTCTAGGTAAGCCAGAAAAATCTATATTGTTATATCGAATGAAATCTCAAGATCCAGGTATCATGATGCCTGAATCTGGGAGAACACTTGCACACAGTGAAGGAATAAGACTGATTGAAACATGGATTAAAAACTATAAAAAATGAAATTTTTTAAAAATGTTATTTCGAAAATAGACATATCTCTATGGATAATATATGGCTTTATGGGATTGGGTAGCGTATACGCGGCAAGCTACATAAGAAGCGTCACACAACTAAACATTTGGGCTGAATTATTGATTTGTTTTTTAATAATTTCTCCAATTTATTTTCTTGTAAGAGTTCTTAAAAAAAAATACTTTAATTAATGATTAGAATCCTGATTATTTCTCTTTTCTTAATTGGAGTCATTTTAATTTTTTCTTACTTAACAACTTACTTAGTGCAAAAATTTGGAAGATTAATTGCGATCTCTTCTCTTCTTTCAGCAGGAATCATTTTAAGTGCAATAATTATTGCCCATGAAGATGGTTGTGTTACTCAGGTTGAAGGATTAGAGGCTGCAAAGGTTTGTTGGTTAAAATGAAAAATTTTCAAGACCTAGTTCAAGAAGCTTTAAAAAATGTTCCGGAAGTTGATATTTATCAACTTAAGGAAAAAATTGAAAGTAATAAACAAATAAGACTAATTGATATCAGAGAAGACCGAGAGTGGGTTTCTGGTAGAATTCCTTCAGCATTTCATATTGGCAGAGGCGTTCTTGAAAAAGGCATCTTCGAAGTTGCCAATAGTGATGATGAAATTATTTTGTATTGTGCCAGTGGTTTCAGGTCGGTGTTGGGTTCCAAATCTCTTAATGAAATGGGATTTAAAAACGTTTATTCCTTAAAAGGAGGAATTACGGACTGGATTTCTGCGGGATTTGAAATTGAAGAATAATTTCAAAAGAAAAATTAAGGATTTATAATAAAAATATGAATGAAGAAATTTTAGATGTTCTGATTGTTGGTTCCGGTATCTCTGGTATTGGTGCTGGCGCTCATCTTAGTATGAAGTGTCCCAACAAAAAATACCTGATTTTAGAGGGTAGAGATAATTTTGGTGGAACTTGGGATTTATTTAAATATCCAGGAATAAGATCAGATTCAGACATGCATACTCTGGGCTTTAGTTTTAAGCCCTGGCTTCACAAAAAATCCATAGCAGATGGCTCTTCCATAATGGAATATCTAGAAGAAACAATTCAAGAGTATGAACTCACAGATAAAATAAGATATAGACATTACGTGCATCAAGCCGAATGGTCCTCTTCAGAAAATCTTTGGACCTTAAAAGTTGAGGACAAAAATACTGGAGAATCTAAGCTTTTTAAATCTTCTTTTCTTTATATGTGTGCAGGTTACTACAGCTACAAGGGCGGACACTTGCCAGAATTTAAGGGAAGAGATGAATTTCAAGGCGACATCATTCACCCTCAGGAGTGGCCAGAAGATTTTGATTACGAGGGAAAAAATATTGTCGTGATTGGAAGTGGCGCAACCGCAGCGACGATTGTTCCAGCAATGTCAAAAAAAGCAAAGCATGTGACAATGCTTCAAAGGTCACCCACATATTATGCTTCTGCTCCAGATGAGGACGCGATAGCTCTTTTTCTGAACAAGTTTTTACCGAGACGTTTTGTCTACAGTATCATAAGACTTAGGAATGTCCTTTTCCAACAATGGCTTTACAAAAGAGCCAGAAATCGCCCTGAAAAGGTTAAGGAATTCTTACTAGATAGGGTCAAAGAAGAGCTCCCCAACTACAATATACAAAAGCACTTTACTCCGTCCTATAATCCTTGGGAACAACGCATGTGTTTGGTTCCAAATAGTGATCTATTTGAAGCTATTAGACAAGATGATGTCTCCATTGTTACCGATCATATCGAAAAGTTTACTAAGGAAGGAATTGAGCTTAAGTCTGGCGAGGTTTTAAAAACTGATGTAATTATTACTGCAACTGGAATCGTTCTTGAAAACTTTGGTGGAATAGAAGTTAAAGTTGATGATTCAATGGTTAAGGTTTCGGATACTATGACCTACAAAAGCATGATGTATAGCGGCATACCCAATTTTGTAAATTCTTTTGGCTATATCAATGCTTCATGGACCTTAAAAGCAGATATTACCAGTGAATATGTTTGTCGATTGATCAAACATATGGACAAGAATAATTTTAAAAAATGTTGTCCCGAAATCCCATCCGATGTTGTAGAGTCTAAAGACTGGTTAGAAGACTGGTCCTCCGGATATATTCAAAGGTCTATCCACAAGTTTGCCAAGCAAGGAAATAAAAAACCCTGGGTAAACTATCAAGACTATTTAAAAGATTGGTTTGACGTTAAATTTGGAAAAATGGAAGACGGCAATCTGCAGTTTTCAAATAAGAAGTCCTAACAAAAAGCTAGCGCCATGCTAGATTCAAGTTTTTTAAAAATACTTCTTTTTACTTTAGTCCTATCCTCTTGTGGGGGAGGTAATAGCTCTGCCACTCCTCCAAGTGAAGGTTCTTTCGTGAGTCAACCAAAATCAATTAATGGTCTGGTAGTAGATGGATACATCAGAAATGCTGATATTTGGATCGAAACTACAAACGATTTTTCAAATATTGGAGAAACAAAGACGTCTTCTAACTTACAAGGAAGATTTAGCTTAACAACAAGCCTAACAGACTACAGAGTTCAGTCCTCTGGCGGCATTGATTTAGATACAAACAATAGTTTAGAAGGTTTGATTTTAATTAATTACAAGATAGATGAACTTGCATCTTCTAATACTGCTCAGAATTTTATTATTTCGCCATTAACGACAGCAGATTTTTTTCTTTCAGAATCTCTAAATAAACTATCCAACCCAATAACACCAACCATAAATGACCTTCTGGGCTTGGATCAAAACTTAAACGTCAATACTGTTGATCATGTAGCTAGTTTGAATAATGGATTTATGTATGCTGAGGTCTATGAAAGAGCCAATCAACTGACCTCTCTTTCATTATCTTTTACAAAATTAGTCAATAATTTAAGTACTTCTGACATCAATAGCAGTGAAATTTTCCAAGTAATCCTAGATCGAATGGTAGAAATTTATCAAAGCTCTCAAAATGAGGTAAATATAGAATCTTCGGCCTTCATAGATGCATTGGTCGACGATGTAAATTTAAAATTTTCTCTTTCTTTGGAAAATGAAATTAAGACGAAAGTAAAAAATATGTATAAAGCTTTCATACCTTTGATACAAGTTAAGCCTAACTTAGCAGCTACACATGGTTTATTTTATTTTGCTACCAATACTTTTTTTAATGATCTTGTTTTAGTTGCATCCAATAATGATCAAGAAAATATTTATTCCAGATACAGTCTTGATTTAATTACTTACATTTCAGAGATATCTGGACAAACAGAATCAAACTTAGCTTTTTCCATAACAGCTAATTCTGACTTGGTTTCTTCTTTTGAAGATCAGACTTTCAATATAAACGTTTTGGAAAACGATGATTATGATAGTCAATCAAGTTATAACATTTCATTTACACAGCCTGCCAATGGAACTATAAGCAAGGATAATTTGAATATTTTGGTTTATCAGCCAAATGCAAATTTCAATGGTAACGATTCCTTTTCATATACTCTTGAACAAGGCTCTTTAAGCTCCACTGCATCTGTAAATATCTCGGTCCAACCATTACCTGATGCTCCAATCATTTCAATATCATCAACTGAGATAACAATTCCAGAAAATCAAATTAATGTTGTAGATATAGTAGCCAGTGATGCTGATGGTGATCCTCTTAGCTACAGTTTGTCAGGAACTGATTCTGCCTATTTTAGTATTTCTAATTCAGGTAAGTTATCTTTTATAAATCCTCCAGATTATGAAACCAAGTCTTCTTTTGAAGTGACAGTCTCAGTGAATGATGGAGCTTTATCCGACAGCAAAGATTTAGTCATAAATATTTCCAATGTTTTATATGAAGTTGATCTTCTGGTTTATTACGCTCCTGATATGTTATCTGAACACACCTCGGAAAATGGAGTTGAGACCAGAGTTTTATATCTTATTGAATCTGCAAACAATGCTCTAAAAAGGAGTCAGTCAGAGGTTCAATTTAATTTACTAAAACTATTGCCTTACGATGTTGATGTAAGTAACCAATCAGGGAATACAATTTTTTCTTCTCTTCTTGGTAGAGAAAAAATTAAAAAAGATCAAATCATGTATGGAGCTGATTATTTTATTCTTGTTTCAAGATGGGATTCAGCAAAAGGACAGACTGGAGGAACAGCTTCAATTGATTTAACAATAGATAATTTAACCGATTGGGATGCAGCCCATGGATACTTATCAGCATGGTCCGTTGATCCCAATTGGTCAGAACCAGGATGTAATCCATGTTTTCCTGATAAAGTCTTTGCCCATGAATTAGGACACAATTTAGGATCAGGACATTGGCCAGGAGAAACTGGACAGTCTTATGCCTATGGTCATCGTGTTGATGGAAATACCGACGGTGACTTCACAGATAGTTTCGACTGGGGAACTGTCATGAGTTACAACAATATCTCACCCGATTATTTTTCAAATCCAAACGTGTCATGTAAAAACGGCCTAGCTTGTGGTGTGGTAAATGTTAGCGACAATACCAAATGGTACAATAATTTAGGAACAAGATTTTCTAGTATTCTGCCAGCTAGCTCCTTAGACAATTCAAATACTTCTAATAAAATCAACATAAAAAACTTCTTTCCAAAGATTTCAGGAGGCAATTCTACTTTTTCAAATGCTGGTTCTACACGAATTTTCCAAGTTACTGAGTTTTCCGATGTCGACATAAACGGTCAGATTTATAAAAGCTTTAAATGGGAAAATTCTTCTAACGGAAATCCTAAGATGGCTTATCATTTTTATGAAAAGGATAATAAATACTTTATAAACCGAACTGATTACGAGGCAGGTTATAAGTTTTCCAATCAAGATGAATACACTCTTTATAACAACAACAATTTGTGTGTTTTCTTCGATTCGTTTCAAAGCATAGGAAATTATTTAGCAAGAGATTGCAGTAATGCGCACTATGGAGACCCTCCCGTTTATAACGATGTTTTTCATTTCAATCACTTCATAAAAAGTGAAAATATAAGCGTTCCCTATGGAAGTTTCAGCACCATAAAATATGTTTTTACTCTCTGGGATAATAATAATAGTCCATATAGTGACACTCCATATTTAATGCATACCGTATTCTGGTTAAATTCAGAGATGGGAATCATTCAGTATCGCGATCACTTAGGAAGGATATGGAAATTGGAAAGTACAGACTCCGATGGCGATGGAATAGATAATAAATTGGACGATGACGATGATAATGATGGAGTTTTAGACAACTCCGATGCATTTAAATTAGATCCAACTGCATCTGTAGATTCCAATTCAGATGGCATACCTGATTAAGCGAACTATTTCTTTTCTAAAGAATAATCTTCTTCACTGAATTGAGGGATTTCTAAATCTGCTTCAGAAGTATTTGTAATATATGTAAGGTTTTCATTTTTGTTAAGCAAAAAAACTTTTCCATCGATATGAAACTTTCCAAAAGCTAGCTCGTTACCTATAACCAAAAAAGACTCATTTTCGTTATCGAGCGACTTTGTTCTAATAATTTTATTTGAGTTGGATTTATTAACCGTTTTAATTTCTTTTTGAAAATTATTTCCAAATAAATTTATATTTAGAATATCTCCAGGAATTATGTCGATAAAAGATTCTTCAAAATTAGTAACTTTTTTGAATGCAAATAAATTTTTGACTGGAGAGAAGTTTTCCTTACTATCAATAACTTCTAGATTAAGATAGATATTTTTTTTTGATATTCTTGAGCTCAAAGAAGTCAAATCGGTTATTTTAGAAGACGCCTCTTCCTCTGAAATGTATGCACTATTTGTTGTTTCGAGAGAATTCGAAGATGATGTGGTATCAAGAAAAAACCAAGAAAAAAAAATTATTATGGTTATAACAATAAAAAGAATTATTTTCATCTAATGGGATAATATTTATATATGAACAAAATATCATCATTTTCTTATAAATTTATTTTTAGTTTATTTTGTATCTCTTTTTTAAATACAAACTTGTTTGCGGAGAACTCAACAAATCACCTGAAAACAATCATTTTTGGAGCGGGTTGTTTTTGGAGTGTTGAAAAAAAATTTCAGGAAAGTTACGGAGTTGTAAATGTTGAGTCAGGCTATGCTGATGGAAAAAATATTAAGCCTGTTTACAAAGAAATAATCAAAAGAGAAAATAGGTTCAACCCAAATAATTTTGCTGAAGTAGTTAGAGTAACTTATAACAGTAATCAAACTGACTTCGAAAGTCTTGTAAAGATTTTCTTTGAAATGCATGACCCAACCCAAATTAACAGACAAGGAAACGACATAGGGACTCAATATCGCTCCTTGATTCTCGCTAATACGATTGACGAAATAAGTATCTCTGAAGGAGTTAGAGATAATTATCAGAAGTTATTAAGTAAAAAAGGTTACGGACCAATTTCAACAGACATCAAAAAGTATACAAATTTTTATTTGGCAGAAGATTATCACCAAGATTATTTAGTAAAAAATCCTAATGGGTATTGTCCAGATAATTCAACAGGCATTATTTTTTCTAAAGAAACTGAGGATTTTGTAGATAATAAAAATTTAGCATCCGGCAAAAAAGTACTTATTCTTGATGCTGAAGGCTGTCCTTACTGCTTCAAACTAAGAAAAGAAGTCTTAAATAGCTATAAAGGATCCATTGAGTTATTTTTTCGAACATCAAATGAATTAGACGGCTTAGATTTAAAAACTCCTACCTGGGCTACACCAACAATCTATTTTTTAGAAAACGGTAAAGAAATTTCTGCTCACCAGGGATACCTTGCTAAAGATAAATTTTATGAGCTTCTAGGGAAATTCAAACTCGGCAAAACTGAAGCTTACAATGTAGCGTTTAATCAAGGTACAGATCCCACGTATTGCAAAGAATATGAATTATTTAAAAATACTCCCGAAGGAGTATTTGTTGACAAATTAAGTGGAGCTCCGCTTTTTGATACCAAACACAGATTTAATTCTAAAACAGGGTGGCTTTCTTTTACTGAAGCGATTGAGGATTCTGTAACTGAACATATGGATTATAGTTATGGCATGGTTCGTGTTGAGATAAGATCTAAATCATCAGGCATTCACTTAGGACACGTATTCAACGACGGTCCAAATGGCAAACCAAGGTATTGTATCAATGCGACTGTGTTAGAATTCGTTCCGAATTTAGACACGTAGCTCAGTTGGTTAGAGTACTACCTTGACATGGTAGGGGTCCCCGGTTCGAATCCGGGCGTGTCTACCAAATTTCTGAGGTTAATATGTTTGAAATCAATATTTTCAATTCTGCACAAATTTTTGATCAAATTTTTGCTTTCGTTTGTGTTTATTTGCTAACCAGTATCAACGCAAAAACTCGTTTTTACGGCTTTATTATTGGTACTATTGGTTTTATTCCGGGAGTTTACTTACTAATCGCTACTCAACTTTGGTGGTTATTAGCCTTCATGCCAATATGGGCTTATATTAATTATGTCGGAATAGTTAATAACTACAGAGAATATAAAAAAGCTAAAGTTGCTTAAAAGATATTTTTTTATAACTAAGTTTCTAGGTATTTTTCTCTAATGGATAATTTATTAAAAGCCTTTTTAAGATCAGATCACGCTGGTGAGGTAGGAGCTGTTTATATTTACAGAGGAATTCTTAAAATTGCCAGGGATCCTGAATTGGTCAATTTTTCCAAAAGGCATTTAATAACTGAAGAATCCCATCTTCAAAAGATTGAGGCAGTGCTTCCAAAAGAAGATAGAAGCAAATTAGTTTGGTTGTGGAAAGTTGCTGGCTTTTTACTCGGTTTTCTTCCTACGCTATTTGGTCCAAAAATTGTCTTTGCTACTATAGAAGCTGTTGAAGCTTTTGTGGAAGAGCACTACGAAGAACAACTCGAATATCTTCGAGCTCAGCCAAATCCCAATCAAGAGTTAATAGATCTTCTGCAGTCATGTCAGGATGACGAAATTGATCATAAACTTGAATCGGCTGAAAAGAAGAATTTAACTCCAGGTATTTTCATTAATATCTGGACTAAAATAGTAGGCGGCGGCTCAGCTTTCGCAGTCAAGATAGCTAAAATTATCTAATAAAATTCCAGTTGCATTTTCTCCTAATGTAAATATACTGTATATATATACAGTATTAATTATTTAACCTTAATATTTATGAATTTAAAACATTTAGGGCAGATTGCAGACTCTGACAGAAACTCAGAAACACCTTTGTTTTCTGAGTACGTTCAAGTAGGTTGGCCAAGTCCTGCAGATGACTACATAGAAAAATCAATTGATTTACATCAACTTTTAATAAAAGCTCCAGCTGCTACTTATCTTGTCAGAGCAAATGGAGATTCCATGTTAAATGCAGGAATCAATAATGGTGCAATACTTATAGTTGATAGGAGTCTAGAAGCCAAACATGGTGATATTGTTATCGCTTCCATCGATGGCGCTTATGCTTGTAAGCGTCTTCAGTTAACACCTAAGTTGGGTTTATTGTCGGAGAACATTAAATACCCGCCAATTTTTTTAAAGAACGGAGAAGAGCTAGACATAATGGGAGTTGTTACTGCAGCAATAAATCAGTTTTAAGATGTTTGCTTTAGTAGACTGCAATAGTTTTTATGCTTCATGTGAAAGAGTTTTCAGACCAGATCTTAGAACAAAACCAGTAGTTGTTTTATCAAATAATGATGGTTGCGTCGTTGCCTTAACTAAGGAAGCAAAAGGCCTTGGAATCAAGATGTGTGATCCTTGGTTTAAAATCGAAAAAATATTCAAGCAAAAAGGTGGAATTGCATTCTCATCTAATTATGAGCTGTATGGCGATATTTCATCTCGAATTATGAGTATTTTAGAAGAGCTTGCTCCTAAAGTAGAAATTTATAGTATTGATGAAGCATTTCTTGATTTAACCGGTATAGCCAATTGCATGGACTTAGAAGAGTTCGGTAGAGTCTGTCAAAAAAAAATTATGCAGTATACCGGAATGCCAGTTCGTGTTGGCATAGGTCCCACCAAGACCTTGGCTAAGGTTGCAAGTTATGGCGCTAAGCGTTATCCAACTACTCAAGGAGTACTAGACGTCACTGCATTACATAAACGAACAAAACTCATGAAACTAATGCCGGTAAATGAAATATGGGGAGTAGGGCGGAGATTGAACAAGCGTCTTCTTTCCCAAAGAGTTTCAACTGCATTTAATCTAAGTCAAATGGATATAGGACAAGTACGAAAACAATTCAGTATTATGTTGGTTAACACCATTAGAGAGTTAAGAGGAGAGACTTGTATTCCCTTGGATAATGCACCTGCACCAAAAAAACAAATAGTAGTCAGTCGGACTTTTGGAAAACGTGTCACAGAATTAGATTTTTTAGAGGAAGCAGTCAGTGATTATGCAGCCCGAGCAGCTGAAAAATTAAGAAAAGAAGGGAAGGCTTGCAAGATTATTTCTGTCTTCATTAGAACCAATCCTTTTAGAAAACAAGATGTCCAGCATAGGGAAATTAGATCAACTTCTCTTTTATATCCAACTAACGATACAAGAGACTTGATTAAGTCTGCAAAGCTTCTACTAAAGGACTTATATCGAAAAGACTTTAACTACAATAAAGCTGGCATTATGTTGAGTGATTTTTTTGATGAAACTGTATATCAACTAGACTTGTTCAAACAAAAAGATAGAAATACCAGAGACTTTAAGATGATGAGCTTAGTCGATCAAATTAACCAAAGTAATTTAGGACCTGTGAGTTTTCTTGCACAAGGAATTAAAAAAGAATGGTCAATGAAAAGAGAATTACAATCTCCTCGATACACGACCAACTTACAAGATATTTTAGCGGTTAATTAAAGCTTACTTATTAGAGAACCAAGCTACATTGGAAGTAGACTCTTCAATTTTGTTTTGAACTCCTAAGACTAAAGAAAAGAGCGCCATTCTAATTAAAAGACCATTATCAGTTTGTCTGTATATAGCAAGATTAGGATTCTGATTGAGATCAGGATCTAATTCGTTTGCATCTGGACGAGAATCGCGGGGAAGAGGGTGCATGATTATGGTATTAGGTTCACAGTTTTTAGTATAAATTTCTTGGTTTAAAGACATGAGTCCTTTGTACTTTCCAGACTCAAATTTACTAGAAAATCTTTCTTCTTGAATTCGAGTCATATATATAATATCGACGTCAGAAATTCCTTTTGTGATGTCATCTGTTTCAAAAAAACTTACAGACGATTCCTTAAAAGTTTCTTTAATAGAGGAAGGAAGTTTTAATTTTTTTGGAGAAATTAAGTTGATGGTTACATTTTTATATAGGCAAAGAACCTTACATAAAGAATGTACAGCTCTTCCATATTTCAGATCACCTATCAGAGCAATTCTCAAACCATCAATGGATTTATTCTTTGATTCTAGCTCTTTTTTTATTGTATAGAGATCCAACAAAGCCTGACTCGGATGCTCATTGTCACCATCACCTCCATTTATAACAGGAACCCTAGAAGCTTCTGCAAATTCATTTACTGATCCCGCCTCATGATGCCGCATGACAATTATGTCGCTGTAGCCACTTAAAACTCTTGAAGTGTCATAAAGAGATTCACCTTTAGCCAATGAAGTTGCTTCTATTCCTGTAGTCTCTCTTACTTCTCCACCTAGAATATTAAAAGCACTCCCAAAACTTATTCTGGTTCTGGTACTTGGTTCAAAAAACATATTTGAAAGAATCGCACCTTGAAGTACACGAGTAATTCTTTCCCTATTTGCATAAGGAACTAGAGCGTCAGAGGTTGTAAATATTTTTTCTATGTCAGTTCTTTCAAACTGATCTATGGAGAGAATGTGGCTTCCTAGGAACTCCATGGCGAGCCATTCTAGCATTAAATTATTTATTTTATGGAATTAATAATTTTTTAAAATTCTAGTATGATGAATTTATGTCTAGTGATTGTTTGATACTCAATGGAAACGGAAAACCTCTAAGTTATTTTCCATTATCGGCAGTAGATTGGAAAACTGCTGTCAAATTAGTTTTCACTAGAAATGTTATTGTTATTAAAGAGCATGATGATTGGGAAGTAAGATCACCATCACAATCTTTCAAAGTACCGAGTATTGTCATGCTTAGAAAGTATTACAAGTTTTCAAAAAAAGTTAAGTTTTCAAGATCTAATGTATTTTTGAGAGATATGTTTACCTGCCAATACTGTAAAAATGTTTTTGAAAAAAAAGACTTAACAATTGATCATATAATTCCAAAAAGTAAGGGTGGAGAAACCAATTGGTTAAATGTAACCACCTGTTGTAAATCTTGTAATTTATCAAAGGCGGATAAAATAATTGATCCTTCTCCAGAAGTAAAAACACCTTCTTTGAGAGACCTTATAAAAGGTCAAGAATCTATAGGAACAAAAAAAATAGAAACCGATTGGCAGGAATATATAGTTGCCTAACTTAATTTAAGTAATCTTGAATTACCGATTCGGTTAAAATTTCCGGCAAAATAATTGGTACGCTTTTATCATCTGGATAATAAATATAAAGCGGGATGCTTGATCTTCCAAAACTAGCAAGTTTTTTTGCAATCAATTCATTTTTATTTGTCCAATCTGCTTCTAAATAGAAGATATTTTTTTTCTCAAAAAACTTTAGAGTTTCTTTAGTCTTTAGAGCAACTCTTTCATTCACTTTGCAAGTAATGCACCAATCAGCTGTGAAATTTAAAAAAACTGGGCCAATTGCTAACCTCTTTGCCAATTCTTCATCGCTAAAAATATTGCTTTCTTCCTGATAAGAAGCTTTTTGTATTGGTAACGTAAAGAATAAGGAAATTAAGACTGATAGGTAAATAACATTTCTAAATTGCAATGCTATCTTAGAAGATATTTTGAGTTGGTTTAACCAATAAAAAAATACGATTAAAGAAATCCCCAAAAGTACTAAAACAAGCTGAAAAGAGTCAATCTGGCTACTTAAGACCCATACCAACCATAAAGCAGTAAGAATCATTGGAAAGGCCATAAACTGCTTAAAAGTTTCCATCCAAGTTCCAGGTTTTGGAAGTAAGGACAGCATGCTCGGAAAAATTGATAAAAGAATATAAGGCAAAGCAAATCCAATTCCTAAAGAGAGAAAAATTAAAAATGATGAGAAGCCTGGCTGCAGGATAGCAAAACCCAATGCAGAGCCCATAAATGGCGCAGTACAAGGGGTAGCAACAATTACTGCTAAAAATCCAGTACCAAAAGAATTCATATAGCTAGGAGTACTAACTCCAGAGGAACCTATACTAAGCAAAGAATTTAAGAAATTAACATTCAATAAAAAGAATCCGGCTAAGAAAATAAAGAGGAAAATTAATAAACTTACGACTAAGGGTGACTGGAGTTGATATCCCCATCCAATATCCATACCTAACCCTTTCAAAAGAACTACGGAAAGGCCAATTAAAACGAACATTAAGATTGATCCAGACGAAAAAGCAAAACCATGTAATGAAGTTTGGGTTTTATTTTCAGAATGATTGACAAAATTTAGAATTTTCAAAGAGATTACAGGAAAAACGCACGGCATTAAATTTAGTAAAAGACCACCAATCAAGGAAAATAAAATTGCTGCTGAAAGAGAAATGAATTCAGGATTTAAAGTTGATTCAGTAGCGATAAAATCAGAAGCTAATTCAATTTTATAATCACCCATATTTGTTTTTAAAACACCGCCCGACAAACTTTCAGCTTTATTTCTTTCAAGAAGATTTATATTTAGCTTGATTTCATCAGATTTTTTTTCTAATTTTTGATTTAACGAGTAATCAATTACGTTTTCCTCAAAGGGAAAGAAATAAGCATCTTTTATATCAGAACCAAAATCACCTAAATTTAAGGTAAGTATTCCACTTTCAATTTTAGAGCTTACTTTTTGCTTTATTGATTGCGGAATAGATGATCTAACTTCGTCAAATAAAATGTTTTGAATTGAAAAATCATTACTGTTTCCTTTGGAAAGTACAAAGTTAACTTTCCCTTCTTGGGGTATACAAACATCTGCACATACTAACCATTTTGATATCACAGAAAATTTATTGATTGCGTCAAATTGTTCAGGAAGAGACAGTTTAAAGAGAAGTTTAAGTTCATCTGTATAGCCAAAAGTAGTTAGAGGTGGGTAAGGTATGAGCTCAGGAGTAGGCCAAATTGGCTTAGAAATATTAAATCCCTCAGGAAGATCCCAATTGAAAGATGCAGGATCCCCCGAATCTCCAGGATTGATCCAATAGGTATGCCAATCCTTATCTAAATTAAATCTTACAATTAAAAAGATTTCGCTTTCATTAGCAATTACATTTTTTTCAGGGATGACTTCAAAGGACGAATTTGAGGCGAAGTATTTATTTTCTAAGAAAGCTTCAGAGCTTAAAAGAATTAATGATAGAAATAATAAGATTAGATGAATTCTAAGCCTTGCCATAATTACTACTTACTAAATTAAGATTAAAACCCGCAAGTTTACTCGCCTCTTCAATTTTATTATCACTCTTAGTTGAAAAGATTATTTGCTCATTAGCAGGAATTATTACCCAAGAACCCTGTTGGATTTCTTTTTCAAGTTGTCCAGAACTCCATCCAGTATATCCAAATGAAACTAAAAACTTTTCAGGAAAATTTTTATTGAGAATTGATTGGATTATATCTGGCTTTGAAGAAATACCGATTTCAGTGGTAATTGCATGAGTTTCATCGTATTTTTTTTCTAAACTATGAAGAACAAATGGTGAAAAAGGGGTAACAGGACCTCCTAAAAATACCTTATCGGCATTAAGAATTGATTCAAGTTCTTTATCGGGTTGTAAGGCAAAATCTTTTAAATTAATTTTTACTTTCTTATTTATTATAATTCCAAATGAACCTTCTTTATCATTCTTACATAAGTAAATTAAAGCATTTTTAAAGTAGTTTTCTTCATCATCAGTTTGACAAAAATATAAGAAACTATTTTCTAGTTCAGTAATCATTTTTATTTCAATAAATTGCTTATATTCATTAAAATCACTCTTACATAAAAAAATATATGGAATCTTCAAATATTAACCTAGTTCCAAAAAGTCTGCTTAAGAAACATAAGCAGAAAATATTAAGCAATTCAGAAAGAGCTTTTTCTGAAGAAAGTATTATTGAAAAAATAAAAAAAATAGTTTTAGAAGAAAACATCTATCTTATTTCTCACTATTATACTGATCCAAAAATCCAAAAAATTACAGAAGAATTAAACGGATGTGTTTCTGACTCGTTACAAATGGCAAAAGCAGGATCTTCATCTGATTCGGAAACAATTATTGTTTCTGGAGTAAAGTTTATGGGAGAAACAGCTAAAATTTTGAGCCCAGAAAAAAAAATCATAATGCCGACACTGGAAGCAACATGCTCCTTAGATTTAGGCTGTCCAGCTGACGATTTTAAAAAATTCTGTGAATCTTATCCTGATAGAGAAATAGTTGTTTACGCCAATACCTCGGCTGAGGTTAAAGCTATAGCAGATTGGGTAGTCACCTCTAGCATTGCTCTTGAAGTTGTAGACTACTTAGATTCAGAAGGTAAAAAGATTTTATGGGCTCCAGATAAACATCTTGGTAGTTATATAAGAAATAAAACAAAAGCAGACATGATCATGTGGGACGGAGCATGTGTTGTCCATGAGGAGTTTAAACACGAAGGATTAAAGAAACTAATAAAACTTCATCCTGATGCAGAAATCCTAGTTCATCCAGAATCACCATCATCCGTAGTTGATCTAGCGGACAGTGTTGGATCTACGTCCCAATTGATAAATTATGCAAATTTATCCAAAGCAAAAAAATTTATTGTTGCTACAGACAAAGGTATTTTTTACCAGCTTTTAAAAAATAATCCAGAAAAAGAATTTTATGAAGCTCCAACTGCTGGAAATGGCGCAACTTGTAATAGTTGTTCCATGTGTCCTTGGATGGGTATGAATTCGATTATGAATTTATATGATGCTGTTAAAAATAAAACAAATGAAATTTCTTTGGATGAAAAAATAATGAAAGAAGCAAAGATTTCTTTAGACAGAATGGTCAACTTCAAATAAATTGAAATTAAAAAAAACTATAGTCAGTACTAGTGTAAAGAGAGCTCTACTTGAAGATGGCTATAAAAACGATCTTTCTCTGAAGGCAAAAAACATCAATCATAAGAATATTTTAAAAGCGTCCCTTATATCCAGGGAAAATGGAATCTTAAGTGGTAGTCTTTGGTTTGAAGAATCCTTCAAGCAAATTGATAAGAAAGCAAAAATAAAATGGAACGTAGCAGAAGGGGAGGCCTTCAAAAAAGATAATATAATTGCTGAAATAAATGCTAGCTCAAAATCAGTTCTTTCAGGAGAGAGGACAGCCTTAAATTTTTTACAGATGATGTCTGGGATAGCTAGCAAAACGAACAAATATTCAAAACTTCTTAAAAACAGCAATATCGAATTATTAGATACCAGAAAAACTCTTCCCGGACTCAGATACGAACAGAAGTATTCAACCTTTGTTGGAGGAGCTAAAAATCATAGATTTGGTCTTTTTGATGCAATTATGCTTAAAGATAATCACCTAAAAGCATTTGGCGGTATTAGAAAAATAAAAAACATTAAATTTTTAAAAAGGGGAGATTTTTTAGAGATTGAAATCGAAAAGCTTTCTCAAATCAAGACAGCATTGAAAAGCAAACCGGATATTTTATTGCTGGATAACTTAAATCTTAGCGAAATAAAAAAGGCAATTTCTCTAATCAACAATAAATGTCTGATTGAAGTTTCCGGAATAAAGAAGCCTGAAGACATTAAAAAATATAAAGACCTTCCTATTCATTACATTTCCTTAGGAGATCTCACAAAAAATATTAAATCTATAGATTTTTCTCTTAATATTTCATGAAGCCGATAGTAGTTTTTTGCTTGTTTTTATTAATCCTTTTTGGCTGTTCCCAACAAAATGAAAATATTTCAATGCAAGACAAAAAAATTTATGAATTTTCCTGGTGTAGTTATAAGGATGGTTTTAAAGCTCAAGATTTGAATAATGAATTAATATCTTATTTAGGATTCTTAAAAAATCTTAAGGATCAACATGGACTTTATAAAGAAACAAAATACTTGGATCCATCTTTCAAGCAAAAAAAATATGATTTTTCTTGGTTAGATATTTTTGAAAATGAATTGGAAAAGAAAGCGTTTTATGAATTTGCAGAAAACTCTGAAATTCACAAAAATTGGTTGAGTAGTAAAGATGAAATAATTATCTGTGATTCTCAAAAACAGACATTTTATGAAACTAAAGTTACGAATAAACATGTTTTTTTAGATGGTGATCAGACTTATGTAGGATTTTGCCAACTAAAAGACGGATTTAATTTAAATTACTTAATGTCAGAGATGAAGAGAAATTCTATTTTTGTAGACAAACCCTATAACCAAGTTGTTCTTACTCCTGATTTCAACATGATAGATTTTAATTTTTTGATTTATCTAGAAACAAATTTTGTTATGAATGATCTTAATCTCATAAAAAAAAATGGACTGCAAAATGCTTGTGAAGAATATGAAAATTACTCTGCAAATAGTTTATTATTTAATACTTACACCATCGATTAACTGAGGTTCAACTTTGAAAAAATATTTTTACTTAAGTCTTTTATCTTTCTCAATTTTTAGTTTTTCCGCAGATTATGACTTCTCCGGATACACCAAATATTTAACTAAAGAGATAAATAAAGGCAACTATCCTGGATTTGTAACTTTAATTTATCAAAATGGAGAAATAATTTTTTCTGATACAAGAGGTTTTTCTGATATTGAAGAACAAATTCCTTTGAAAGAGGACTCTCTTTTTAGAATTTACTCCATGACAAAGCCTATTACAGGCGCTGCATTGATGGTTTTGGTTGAACAAGGAAAACTATCTCTTTCAGATCCTGTAGAAAAATATATCCCTGAGTTCAAAAAAACAAAAGTTCTTAATAAAAAAACCAAACAATTAGAAAATCTAGACAGGTCTATAACTTTGTTGGATTTAGCAACTCATTCTTCTGGTTTAACATATTCATTCGTTGACAAAGGAAAGATAAAAGAAATTTATGACCAAGAAAAAATTTATCCTTATTACTTCTTGGATAACGTTTCGTTAGAAAGACCTGCCAAAAAAAGTTACCCAGATATTTGTACTTTTTCTGAGAAGGTCGCCACATTACCTCTGGTTCATCAACCGGGAGAAAAATGGACTTACTCTATTGGCATGGACATTCTTGGATGCATAATTGAAAGGGTATCCAATCAATCTTTTGGAGATTTTCTTAAGAAAAATATCTTTGACCCTTTAGAAATGAAAGATACATTTTTTGAGGTTCCTGGTTCAAAGCAAACTAGAATGATTGATCTATATGCCCACAAGAAAGGTTTTAAAGAATACGGTGTGGATATTCCAGATTCAATTGTAGGCCAAAAAAATAAATTAATACTTCTAGATCCCAAAGAAGATAGTTTCTTTTTTCAGGGTGCTTCTATAGAGGATGGCGGATCTGGATTGGTATCTACTGCTAAAGATTATCTTAAATTTGCAACAATGCTTTTAAACAAAGGTTCTTTTAATGGAAAGAGGATTTTAAATCCAGAAACTGTGGAGATAATGACTTCCAATCAAGTTGAGAAAAAAGCTAAACCATACAAGTTCGATGCTTTTGGTTTTGGAGTTACTGTTGGAGTTGCTTTAAATTCAAAAAAAATGAGAATGAAAAGAGGAGATAATTCTTATTTTTGGGGAGGCGCAGCTAGAACTTTATTTTGGGTAGATCCTGAAAATGATTTGGTTTTTGTGAACATGTCACAGGTTTTGGGAAGTCCAAGGATAAATAATAAGGTAGAAAAATTGGTTTATAAGGCTCTTGGGATTTAAAAAAACATTTATCACAGAAGATAAGATTAGATTTAAGATACTAGATCTTTTATCCAGGAGAGAACATTCCTTTAAAGAATTAATCAATAAATTAAAGGATAGGGTAGATTCAGAAGAAAAGCTTTTTGAAGAGTTAACAAAGTTAAAAGAAGAAAATCTGCAGTCAGATGAGAGATTCGCTGAATCTTATACTCGGTCAAGAAGTGTAAAGGGTTTTGGCCCTGAAAAGATTTCTCATGAGCTTAAATCTAGAGGAATAAGTGAAAACCTCATAAGCAAGATAGTGTATTCTGATGAAATAAACTGGACGGAAATTATTAAAAAAGAGTTTAGAAAAAAATTTACAGTTGATAACTTTGCTGAAGAAGATATTTCTCGTGCAAAAAAATTTCTCTTACAAAGAGGTTTTGAATTTGATCAAATAAACCAATTATTTAAATAATGAGTTATTTAGTATTGGCAAGAAAATGGAGACCATCTAATTTTTCAGAAGTTGTTGGCCAAGATCATGCAGTTGCAGCTTTAAAAAATTCTGTGTCTTCAAAAAACATTCACCACGCATATTTATTTACAGGTACCCGAGGTATCGGAAAAACATCTATTGCTAGAATCTTAGCAAAAGCACTTAATTGTTCTGACTTAATTGATAACTCAGAGCCTTGTAATGCTTGTGAATCATGTACATCCATAAATGAAGGAGCTACGATTGACTTTATTGAGATTGATGCGGCATCCAGAAGAGGTATCGAAGATACTAAAAATCTTTTAGAAACTATTTCATATTTGCCCTCATCATCAAAATATAAAATCTATTTGATTGATGAAGTTCATATGCTAACCCCTGAGAGTTTTAATGCTTTACTGAAAAACTTAGAAGAACCACCTCCCCATGTCATATTTATGTTTGCAACTACAGAATATAAAAAGATTCTACCCACAATAATTTCTAGATGCCTGCAAGTAAATTTAAGTTCTGTCTCTATAAATGTAATTTCAGATCAATTGGGAGAAATTTTTTCAAAAGAAAAAATAAAATACGATGAAAATTCCTTGAAGCTTATTGCCGAAGCTGCACAAGGAAGTATTAGAGATGCTCTATCTATTTCTGAAAAAGTAATATCCTTTTGCAATAGAAACCTTAAAGAGACTGAAGTTAGAGATGTTTTGGGAATTCCAGAACCTGAAATTATTGCTAATCTTTTGAAATCAATTTTAGATGAAGATGTAACGGAGACTCTATCAATTCTTGAAAATTATGGAGAATATGAAGATCATGAATTTTTATTAAAGTCTTTAATGGATTTAATTCAAGACATTGCAATTAGTCAGTTTGAAAAAAAAGGATCCAAAAATGATATCGATCATTTTTTAAAAACCGACCCTGGTAAACTGCAGTTTCTTTATCAGTTAGGACTTTCCAATTTAAAGCACTTTAGTTTGGGCTACGATTCGTTTTCAATACTTAAAATGACCTTACTAAAAATGATTGCCTTTTCTCCTGAAAATCAAAAAAAAAATTCTTTAAAAATTAAAAAACAAGATGCCTTTGAAATACATTGGCCAAGAATATTTTCTGATTTAAATCTAAATGGCATATCAAAAAATCTACTCAAACAAGCCAGTGTTATTCAACAAGAAAATAATTTAAAACTATCTTTTCCAAAAAACGTTCTTTCTATAATTAATGAAGACCAAAAAAAAGATATTGAAAAAAGCTTTGCAGATTATCTAAAAAAGGAACTAGTTTTCACCTACGATGATGATGTTGATTCAAAACTTACACCGGAATATGAGAAAAAAAATAAAGATAAAGGAATTAGAAAAAATATAAAAAAAACCATGGAAAAAGATAAAAACTTCAATGAAATCATGGGTGGACTAAAAGTTGAATCTGTAAAATTTAATAAAAAAAATGAAACTTAGTCCTAAAATTTCTGAATTAATTGATTCATTAAAATCTCTTCCTGGAATTGGTCCAAAATCAGCTAAAAGAATGGCTCTTTCATTATTGAGTTCAAATAAGGAAATTGGTTTATTGCTTTCCAAATCTATCGAGGATGCAATTTTAAATATTCAATTATGCCAAAAATGCTATGTTTTAAATGATCAAGAGCTTTGTGAAATTTGTAACTCTGCGAATAGAAATAACAATTCAATATGTGTTGTAGAATCAACTTCAGATCTTTACTCAATTGAAGAAACATCTGAATTTGATGGTAGGTATTTCGTTCTTAACGGTCTTCTTTCTCCAATTGATAATATTGGTGCAGAAGAACTAAGAATAGAAAAATTATTAGATCTCATAGAGGAATTCAATTCAGAAGAGGTCATTCTTGCATTGAATTCAACACTGGAAGGTGAGGCCACTGCTTATTTTTTATTGGAAAAATTAAAAAAGAAAGATGTTACTGTTACAAGAATCGCACAGGGAGTTCCGGCGGGTGGAGACTTAAACTATGTTGATAACAATACTCTTAGAAGAGCAATTTCCTTTAGAACTGAATTAAAATAGAACCATGTCTATCAAATCAGATAACTGGATAAAAAAAATGTCTCTAGAAAATGACATGATTTCTCCTTTTCAAACTAACCAAGTTAAAACCAATGAAGAAAATAATGAAAAATTAATTTCCTATGGGCTTTCCAGTTATGGGTATGACGTAAGGTGTGCAAATGAATTTAAAGTATTCACAAATATCCATTCAGCAACAGTTGATCCAAAAAAATTTGATAGTTCTAGCTTTATTGACGTTATTCAAGATGAGTGCATAATTCCTCCAAATTCATTTGCTCTAGCAAGAACGATTGAGTATTTCAAAATTCCAAGAGACGTTCTTACAATTTGTCTTGGTAAATCAACCTACGCAAGATGTGGAATCATTGTAAATGTAACTCCTCTTGAACCAGAATGGGAAGGGCACGTAACTTTAGAATTTTCTAATACAACCAGTCTTCCAGCAAAAATTTATGCAAATGAGGGCGTAGCTCAAATGTTATTTTTTCAATCAGATGAAGTTTGTGAGGTAAGTTATAAAGACAGAGGTGGAAAATATCAAGGCCAAAAAGGAGTAACTCTTCCTAAGGCTTAACTCAATCTAATTCCCAATCAACATTAAATCCTCTTCCGCCTTGGAAAACCTTTATTGTTTCTTTATCAGAATCGTTTCGAATCAAAAATTTAAAGTATCTTTTATCTTCTCTTTGCTCAGTAAACTCAAATACTTCAACAGGTTTTGATTTATAAATAATTTCTTCTCTTTTGTTGAAAAAAGACTTTATTTTAATTTTTCCCTTGTCGAAATAATTTATTTTAAACTTGTCCTTTTCAAGATAATTCATTTTAATTTGAATCTGAAGAGTGAGGTTATCGTAAAAATTTTCTTCAATTTCAATTGAACCTTTCTTTTTACCGAAAGAATAGATAATAATTTTTTGATCACCTTCTTTTTCAACTTTATAGGTCTGATGATCTTTTCTAAGTCCTCCTAAAACATCTAACTTTCTTAATCCAGATTCCAAAACAACATTTCCATTAACTATACTAAAAATAGATTCTTGTTTTATGGTGAAAAGAGGGTGTTTACCAAAGGACGAAATTTTCCAACTATTTTCAGATATTTTCTCTAATGTTTCCTTTACCGATCCAGCTGGTTTTGATGAATAATAATTTTCATAAGGATTTAGATCAAATAAGAATATTTGATTACAAAAAAAACAAAATAGTACTTTAAATAAAATATTCTTTACCATCTTTATGATAGACATCATCTATTTTTATTTTGTTATCGATTATGGATATTCTACCTTCCTGAAGTTCAGTTAATATTTGTGGATAAATAAAATGTTCTATTTTATGAATTTTATCTATAAGATCGTTTTCTTTTTCTTCAACATTCACTTTAACTTTTACGTAGCCAATTATCGGACCACTATCTAGCCCCTCATCTACGAGGTGAACCGTAACCCCATGTTCTTTATCTTTGTTTTCAAGAACTTTTCTATGAGTATTAAGACCTGGATATTTTGGTAAAAGAGAAGGGTGAATATTTATTATTTTGTTAGGGAAATTCTTTACAAAATTCGACCCTAATATTCTCATAAAACCTGCAAGAATTATAAAGTCTACACTTTCTTGCTTTATTAATTCTTTAAGTTTCTGATCAAACGACTTACGGTCCTCAAAATCTTTATGATCTAAACACAAATTTTTTATATTGTGTTTTTTTGCTCTTTGCAGACCAAAAGCATCCTTATTATTCGAAATAACAATTTTTATAGCAGCTTTTAAACGACCATTTTCAATACTATCAACTATTGCTTGAAAATTTGTACCATTTCCTGATAAGAGAACTGCTAGGGATAATTTTTTGCTCATTCAAAAAATGATTCTTTTATTTGATTTTCGTGGACCTATAAAACCTAATTCAAAGTATGAGATTTTTAACTTTTTTAAATGATTCTTGCATTGTTTTAAATTGCTTTTGCTTATCGAAAGTATCATGCCAATGCCACAGTTAAATGTTGATAGCATCTCCATTTTAGTTAGATTCGATTCTGATTCAATTAAACTAAAAAGGTCATCATGAAATGGATATTTCGATCCGATAGAAATATTTGCGGAAAGACTACTTGGAATTATTCTCTCTAAATTACCCGTAAGTCCTCCTCCAGTTATATGGCTTAAGGCATTTAAATGAATCTTATCTTTAAGGAATAAAATTTCTTTTACATAGATTTTCGTGGGCTTTAATAAAGCTTTTCCTAGAGTAGATCCTTTGAATTTTTGATTTAATCTAATCTTCTTTTTTTCAATGAGTTTTCTAACCAAAGAAAAGCCATTGGAATGCAATCCATTAGATTTTAAACCTATCAAAACATCATCTTTTTTTACTTGGTTTTTAAGTTTCTTTGAGTTTTTCTCTAAAACTCCAACACAAAAGCCTGCCAAGTCAAACTTACCTTTAGGAAAAGCATTAGGATGTTCTGCTGTCTCTCCACCGATTAAAGAACACCGCGAATCCTTACAACCTTTTGTAATTCCCTTAATTATTTCTTTTGAAACTTTAAGATTTATTTTATCTGTAACAAGGTAATCTAGAAAAAAAAGTGGCTCTGCTTGTAAAGTAATTAGATCATTCACACACATTGCTACTAAATCTATGCCAATTGAATCATAAACTTTCATCGCATCAGCAATTTCAATTTTTGTACCCACTCCATCGGTACAACTTATCAAGACGGGATTTTTGTATTTTTTTGGCAGAACAGAAGCAGCAGCAAAACCCCCTATAGAGCCGATTATTTCTTTTCTGAAGGTAGTCTTGGCTAAAGGTTTTATAATGTCTACTAATTTATCGCCCCTTTTTATGCTTACTCCAGAATCAGCATAGGAAGTTTTGTTTGATCTAGACAAAGGACTTTGAATTTAAGTTCTATTAAAAAAACATATTATAATCATTTTTAATGCTAAAAATTATTAAAGTTATTTTTTTTATCTCTCTTATTTTTTCTGTTTTAAATTTATACAGCGAGGATTATTCGACAATTGTTCAAGGTGATGATGAAGATGTTTCTGAATTACTTCAAAAAGCTTTGAACCAATCGATACTGAAAGTTTTAGGAAGTCAAAGGGACTTCAATCTTAATCAACAAAATTTTAAAAAAATAAATCCTAATAATTTCGTTAGAGAATACAAATTTATCGAATTTAATGATGAGGAAGCTCTTGAGGTAACGATTGATTTAAAAGCACTTCAGGAAAAGTTACTGGAACTAAATCTTGGAATTTCGTTTTTAAAAAATCCAAAAGTTGCTGCTTGGGTTCTGTGTAAGCCAGATTATTCATCTATTCAGGCAGCTAAATCCTTAGATCAGAAATGTAAGTTTGTGAAAAAAGAATTTGATAGAGTTGCAAATGAGAGGGGCATAACAATTATTTATCCAATATTAGACTCTCAAGATATTAGTTTATTTAGCTTTGAAAATAATTCTAATTTAGAGAACTTAACAATTTTTAATGATCGTTATCCTTCCGACGGATGGTTTTTTTGTGAAATTTCAAGTTCTAGTGAATGGTGTTTTCTTCCAGAGGATATTGAGAAGAAATTTTCTAAATTAGATGTTGAATCTAAATATAAGCCAGCAGTCGGAATAAACATTTTAATTGATAATTTATTTAGTAACCAAAGACTCAAAGCAAGCTCACAATCCAATCTTCCTTACTATTTAGAAATTGGAGGTTTAAAAAATTTTTCAGATCACAAATCATTTGAAAATATATTAAAAAATATTTTATTTATTAATAATCTGAATTTAATGTCATTAAGAAATAATTCAGTTACTTATAGTTTTAATCTTTTGTCAGAAGAAGAAAATCTATTGAATTACTTTGATGAAATTGAAAATTTAATCCTAATAAACCAAGAAAAAGATAAACTTTTCCTAGCTTTAAGCAAATAATGATTGCGTCCTCAATACCTAATTTCTTGACCGTTTTTCGTTTTTTTTTGGTTTACCCGATAGTAATAAGTATTTTAGAAGAAAATTATCAACTTACCCTTTTTTTCTTTTTTCTGGCAGGAATATCTGATTTTTTAGATGGATATCTTGCAAGAAAGTACTTTTGGGAAAGTAGATTTGGCAAAATATTTGATCCTATTTCAGACAAAGTCCTTGTCATTGCTACACTTATATCTCTTTCTTTAGTTGGAGAAATAAATATTTATTTAACAATGTTTCTTCTGAGTAGAGATCTCTTTATTATTGTTGGAGTCATTTTGTCTTCTCTTCTAATTGATAATTACGAAATAAAACCTTATTTTTCTGGAAAATTTAATAGTTTCGTTTTGATGACTTACCTCGGATTTATAATTATTGAGGTCTCATTTGGTCTTGTTCCTATAGCTTTCTTAAATTTTCTGATGGTAGCGCTCTTAATAACTTCTCTTTATAGCGTAATTGAATACTTAAACTATCCAGGTAGAAAAGTAATTTCCCAAATATTCTTTTAATGATTCAAAAAGTTTTAGATATTTTCTTGCCCAAAGAGAGATCATTGGATCAGTTGAAAAACTTTTCATTTTTAAAAAAAATGATCTCTGAAATTGAGTTATTTTTTAGTAATGAAGAAAATTTTTTATTACTAAACATCAAAGAAGATTTAATAAGAAATTATTTATTTCATGCTTCTTTAAATTCCTACAAAACACAACCCGAAATAATCGATCTAAATGAAAAGATTTTCAACCCGGATGTATTTAAATGTCCAATGGTGTTTATAAAAAACTTATCAAGCGATACTTTAAATCAAGAATCAGAGATTTTTCTATTTAATGGCTTTAATTATTGTTTAAACCAAAATACCAAAATCTTATTTTCAAGTAATGATTTCATTAAAAATTTAGATATTAAATTGGCAGATCTTGAATCAAGATTGAATACCGTTTTACCTGTTGAGATTTTAAATCCTGCTGATGAAGAAAAAATGAACTTAATTAACTTTGAACTTCAGCAAAGGGGCTTAGAAATCAATGACAAAGAAATGCAATACATATTTACGTATCATTCTCGAGATTTAAATAGTTTATTAAATTTGGCAGAAAAACTTGATGAAATCTCCCATCAAGAAAAAAAATCTATTTCAATAAATTTAATAAAGAAAATTATTTAAAAATTATCTTAATTCAGGACAAACTAAACAAATTAAGTTCGTTTCAATTTTTTTCTTACTGACAAGTCTTTGAATATCTATTGATTCTATAAAGCCAAAAAGGCTATAAGTTGAATTCAAAAAAGAATTAAAAGATGCAAATAAATCATCAATAATTCCTGGAGAAGTAGATATATATTTTATTTTGAAATCTGAAATTCCTGATTTCTCTTCAAGAATTTTAATACCATCTTGAAATACCCCAAGAGAGTCGACAAGATTATTTTGAAGAGCTGATTTGCCAGACCAAATTCTTCCTTGAGCAATCTTTTCAGTTTTATCGATAGTTAACTGTCGGTTCTTTGACACAAGCTTGATAAATTTATTGTAAGAACCATCAACATAACTTTGCATAAATGAAGATAAGTTGTCATTAGGAGGTTCCAATAACGAAAAATTTAATTCGTTGGTAGAAACCTTATCAAAGAGTATTCCAACATTTTCAAAGGAATCTTTAAAATTAGGTAAGGCTGCCCAGACACCAATAGACCCAGTAAGAGTAAATGGGTTTGCAATTATTGTATTTTGATTCATAGAAATCCAATAACCTCCCGATGCAGCAATATCTCCCATTGAAATTACTATTGGAATTTTTTTATTGAGAAGCTCTAATCTTTGTCTGATTATTTCTGAAGCAAAACCACTTCCTCCTGGAGAATTTACTCTTAGAAATAAACCTTTAATTGACTTATCTTTATCAATTTTATTGAGAGTTTTTGAAAAGTTTTCACTGGAGATCGCTCCTTCTGCATATTCACCATCGATTATTTCTCCAGAGGCTACTAAGACAGCAAATTTATTATCTGAAGAATTTTCATTGTCCAAGAGCGCTAGGTTATCTTTAAAAGATATTATTTTTTCCTTAACAAGTGAAGATAGATAGTCATTTAAGTTCGTTCTTACAATTAAAGTGTCAATCAAACCCTCGCTTTTTGCTAGCTTTGCAGTGTCACCATCAAATTTTTCAGTTAATTTTCCGAGATTATTTATGTAATTATCTATTTCTAAATCTGAAACTTTACTTCTATTTTTTGTAATTATTTCTTTCCAAGAATCCCAGACTTCAGAAAGATAAGAAGATGTTTGGAGTCTATCTTCTTCGGATAAATTATCTCGAGTAAAAGTGTCCAATGCTGATTTATATCTTCCAGAAACAAAAGTTGATACGCCAATATTAAGTTTTTCCAATAATTGTTTAATAAAAGGTTTCTGTGAAGAAAATCCATCTAAAAGAACTAAACCATTCTGATTCAATAAAATAGAATCAGCATAAGAAGCCAAAAGATAGTTTTTCTTGTCGTAAAAATCAGAATAGGCAATTACTTTTTTGCCCTGACTTTTGAAACTCTCTATGGCTTTACCAATTTCTAAGATACCTGTGAATGAAATGTCTAAATAGGTTAAATCCATAAATAGTATCTTTACTTCTTCTTCTGTACCCGCCGTTTCAATAGCCGAAATTATTTCGAACAAATTCAATTCATAGGTTTCCCTCTCAAAAAAAGAAAGATTTGAATTTGTTGTTTCGTTTATTTTTTTTGGGGCAAAAGTTATTACAGCACTAAGGTCTTCCTTGAAGTCGCTAACCAAAAAAGTGATTGCAATGAATAATAAAGCCAAAATGAAGAATAGATTCAAAATAACTTTTCTTGTTAGGTCAACGAAGTTGAAAAATTTTCTTAAGAAGCTCATTTAAAGAAGTATTATATAAAGATTATGAAGTCTATTTTTAATAATTTTTTGATAATTTTTCTTCTGCTCTCTTGCTCAAAACCGGATCTAAATGTTTTTGAAGGAAAAGGAGTTTTTCTTGATGATTTAAAAGGTAAATGGATAGTTTTTAACTATTGGGCAGATTGGTGTCCTCCTTGTATAAAAGAAATTCCTGAATTAAATAATCTTCAGTCCAATTTCTCTGATGATTTAAAAGTTTTTTTAATTAACTTTGATATGTTGGAAGGAGAGGAATTAAAACAACAGTTAGAAAAATTTAATGTACAAGTAGACTCTTTATTAACGGACCCTTCTATTATTTATGATTGGGTCATACCAGAGAACCTTCCTGTAACATTTATTGTTAATAGAAAAGGAGAATTGGAACTTACATTAGTTGGACCGCAAACAGAAGAAGAAATTATTAAATTGTTATCTCTTTAAAGAAATAGCATTGGATTTACTTTTGTTCCTAATAAAATAATTTCAAAGTGGAGATGAGGCCCTGTGACTCTTCCAGAAGAACCAACTGTTCCAATTTTAGAATTTTTAAGAACATTATCTCCTTCAGAAACAAAAGTTTCATTTAAATGGGAATAGGTAGAGATAATGCCATTACCATGGTCAATGATTATTAGGTTGCCTCTATAAAAAAATTCACCAACAAAAATAACTTTGCCATTTTCTGGAGCGACTACTGACGTTCCAGTTTCCGCCGCTATATCTAGTCCTAAGTGGGGATTTCTAGGGGAACCATTTATAAAACGTTTCACTCCATACTCACTGGAAATTATCCCTTTAGCAGGGAAATTGAACTTAGTATCCTGATATTTTTTTACTGATTTTACAGATATCTTTCTTCCATAAATTTCTCTTTCGGTCTTAATTCTTGTTAGATTTTCATTAGAGATTTGATTGAACTTATTATCTTTAATTATAATTCTAGATTCTCTGAATTCTTTTTCAGAAAGAATTATGGTCTCTCCCATAATTGTAAATTTCATTTTTGAAGAATAAGAAATGGGGTATACAAGTCGATGACCAGCAATGTCTTTACAGATATATTTTTTATAAGAATTGTCTAGATTTTCTTTGCTAATAAATCTATTTAGCAGGCCTCCTTTTTCAAGTGTTTCATTTGGAAATGAACAAGGAGTTACCTTAGCTAATTTGAAGTTTGAACAACTAAATAAAAAAGTCAGAAAAAAAAATATTAAAAAATTATTTAATTTCATCTATTTTAGTTATTTCTGAAAGAATGAGATTTCGTTCAGTTCTAGTGAGAATTTCATCTCCCTCAGTTAACTTCGTGTTATCCAAGAGCTCACCATCTTTGGTGGAAACAGTATAGCCCCTCGATAAAACTGATAGAGGACTAAAAGCTTGTAATTTTGATGAAGAACTATCAAAAGAATTTTTTTTGCTGAAAAGAACTTTATTAAATACATTTTTAAAAATTAATTTTTTACTCTTTAAATCTGCTTTTTGATTTGAAAGCTTTATGAGTGGATTTCTATCTCTTAAAGAAGTTCTTTTTTTTATGAGGTTTAACCTTTTAGATGAAAACCCATCCTTTTGTAAAAAAACAATTTTATTGAAGCTTTCATCAATTTTAAAAATCTTTTGATCTAGATTAAAATTAATCTTCTTTAGAACATTGGATGTATCACTAAAATTTTCATTTTTAGTTTCGAGATAATTTTTTATTGATATTGAGATTGATTTTTCTAGAATCTTAATTTTATCAACAATTTGTGAGTGAGCTTGGCTTGCTATTTCAGCTGCTGCTGAAGGAGTTGGAGCCCTTAAGTCAGAAACTAAATCGCAAATTGTAAAATCTGTTTCGTGACCAACCGCGCTTATTACAGGAATTTCAAGAGCATAAATCTCTCTTGCAATATTTTCGCTATTGAAGCACCAAAGATCTTCTAGGGAGCCACCGCCTCTAGCAACTATTATTAGATCTAATTTTTCTGTTTTATTAAATTCTCGAAGCATGTTTAATGCATTTATTATTTCGTTCTCTGCTTTGTCTCCCTGCACCAAAGAAGGGGCTAAAATAAGTTTTGATAAGGGCGCTCTTCTTTCCAATACGTTTCTAATATCTTGAATTACGGCGCCTGATGGCGAAGTTACTACACCAATATGCATCGGTAATTCAGGAATTTCTTTTTTAAAAGATTCATCGAAGAGACCTTCTTTTAAAAGCTTATTTTTTAAATTTTCAAAAGCCTTTAACAAATCTCCTTCACCTGAATACTCTAAGCTTTCTGCTATAAATTGATATCTACCTTGAGCCTCAAATAAGGATAATTTTCCTTTGAGGACTATCACGTCACCGATTTCAGGAATATTTTTAAGATATGAGTTTTTAAATTTAAACATCACACAACTAATGGATGAATTCTCATCCTTTAAGGTGAAGTACCAATGTCCAGATTGACGGTAATTGGTAAATTCAGAAATTTCTCCTTTTACCCAAACATCATTGAATTTTTTTTCAAGAGTAAACTTAGCGTTTTTATTGAGTTGAGAGACAGAAAAAATTTCAGGAGAATTTTTTTGTTCTTTACTTAACATTGTTACAGTATATCTATACTTCCCATAAAAATGACAAATCTAAATTCAAGAACAATAGGAATATTATCAACATCTATTGGAGCCATGCTTATTGGTGTTGCTCCAATTTTAGTAAGAACAAGTGAAATTACTCCTTCTTTGACAGGATTTTATAGATTTCTCTGCGCGACGTTCATTTTGTTTGTTTATGGGATTGCAAAAAATAAATTTATCAATCTCAAGTACAAAGATATGCTGATTCTTGCAATACCAGGATTATTTTTCGGAAGTGACATTACTTTATGGCATTGGTCAATAAATCAGACATCAGTAGCTAACGCTGCTCTTTTTGTTAATACAGCCCCCATTTATGTGGCCATAATTTCTTATTTTTTATTTAAAGATAAATTAGATTTATTTTTTTATTTTGCTGGTTTTTGTTGTCTTGGTGGAGTCTTTTTAATCTTATTTGAACAAAATGAATATCAAACTTTTACTGGAGATTTATTATCTTTAGTCGCTGCGGTTTTTTATTCAGGATATTTAATTTCAGTTAAAAAGTTTTCAGAAACTTATGAAACTTTTCATTTAATGTTTTTTTCTGCATTATTTGGATGCATTCCACTTTATTTGGGAAGTCTTTTAGAGATTGGTCATGCCTTTCCTGAAACAGTCTTGGGGTGGTCAAATATTTTGTTCCAAGGCTTATTTATTCAAATAGCAGGACAAGGCTTAATTATTTATGGACTTTCTCTAATAAGAGTGCAATTTTCTTCATTAATACTTTTAATCCAGCCGCTCACAGCAGCTTTTCTGGCTTTTTTACTATTTCAAGAAATGTTCTTAATACAGCAGATTTTCGGTGCTATTATTCTTTTAATTGGGATTTACTTAGCGGGAATTTCCGATCAAAAAACTATAAAAAATTAAATGTCAGAAGTAATAAAGATAGCAAATTGCAGCGGATTTTATGGAGACAATCTATCCATAGCAAAAAAAATGGTTGAAGGCGGACCAATAGATGTTTTAACGGGAGATTATCTTGCTGAATTGACGATGACTATTTTATATAACCAGAAAATGAAAAGGGGAGAAAATCAAGGATATGTAGGAACCTTTCTGAAACAGTTTAGAGATGTAGCAAAACTCTGCAATGATCAAAAAATTAAAATTGTATCTAATGCAGGAGGTTTGAATCCTGCTTCAATGGCAACTGAAGTTGAAAATATAATCAAAGAATTGAATCTTGATTTGAAGGTCGCTTATATTGATGGTGACGATTTGATGCCTAGACTTGATGAATTAAGTTCGTCTGGTGAAAAGCTAAAAAATATTGATAAGAACAATGATCTTTTTTCTTATGAGAAAAAACCACTTACTGCAAACGCTTACTTAGGAGCTTGGGGTATTAAAGAGGCTCTAGATAACGGTGCTGATGTGGTCATTTGCCCAAGAGTCACAGATGCTGCTGTAGTTATAGGTCCTGCAGCATGGAAATTTAATTGGTCAAGAAATGATTATGATCAGCTTGCCGGAGCCCTTGCAGCTGGGCATATAATCGAATGTGGTGCTCAAGCCACTGGCGGAAATTATTCTTTTTTTAAAGAGGTTCCTTCTTTTAAAGATATTGGTTATCCAATAGCTGAAATAAACCAAGATGGCAGCTTTATAATTACCAAACACCCAAATACCGGAGGATTGGTCTCTGTTGGTACCGTCACAGCACAGCTTCTTTATGAGATAGGTTCTCCTGCTTATGTAAATCCAGATGTTATTTCTCATTTTGATACTCTAAAAATTGAACAAGAGGCCGAAGATAGGGTATTTGTTTCTGGTTGTAGAGGAAGTAGTCCACCTAAAGATCATAAAGTTTGTATTAATCTTGCGGGAGGTTTCAGAAATGGTACTGAGTTACTTCTTACAGGTTTAGATATTGAGGAAAAAGCCAAATTAATTACTGAAACTATTTTCGATTCGGTTGGCGGTAAAGAGCAGTTTGATAAGGTAGATATACAGTTACACAGAACTGACAAAGAAAATCCAGAAAGCAACGAACAAGCACAAGCCTTTCTTAGAATTGATGTAATGTCTCAAAATCCTGATTTAGTTGGGCGATTATTCAGCGCTAAAATAATTGAATTAGCTTTAGCAAACTTTCCAGGCTGGACAGGAAGAAGTGGAGTTGTCCCTAGTGGTCCTTATATTGAGTATTGGCCAGCTCTGGTTAATAGTAAATTTATTAAGGAAAAAGTGCATTTTGATGGCAAGATCATGGAAGTTATTCCAACTAGCCAGCTGGACTTTGAAGAAGTTTATTACCAAAAGGAACCTGCTGAGGTAAAGCAAATAACTGAAAATCCTGATACGGAAATATTTTTTGGAGATATCTTTGGTACCAGATCTGGAGATAAAGGAGGTTGCGCTAATCTTGGTGTGTGGAGTAAAAATCCGGAAGCTTATGGATTTCTATTTGATTTTTTAACTGTTGATAAATTGAAAGAATTGCTCCCAGATTTAAAATCTTTTGAAATTGATAGATTTGAATTACCTAATATTTTATCTTTAAATTTTTATATTCATGGAATTTTGCAAGATGGAGTTTCTTCATCAACAAGGATGGATGGGCAGGCAAAGTCGTTAGGGGAATATTTAAGAGCTAAAAAAATTAATGTGCCTAAAATTATTCTAAAATAAGAAGAAATGACAAGTAAAAAACTTTCAATAGAAAATCTAACCTTTCAAGCAACAAAAATAGATGTTTCTAACTACATTTTAACTATTACCTTGAACAGGCCTGAAAAGAAAAATGCACTTAACAATGTAATGATGAATGAAATTAATTATGCTCTTGCATATGCCAAACAAGAAAGGGCTATAAGAGTTGTAATTATTGCAGCGGAAGGAGATGTTTTTTGTGCAGGAGCAGACTTAAATAGAAAACAGGAAGAATCAAACGTTCCTAGGCTGGAGGGATCAGATGATATAAGTCTCTCAATTAGGCATTTATATAAACCTGTCATTTGTAAGATTCAAGGATCGGTTCATGCTGGCGCTCTTCTAATGGTTACAAATTGCACTCATGCAATTGCTGTTGAATCTGCAAAATTTTCGGCTCCTGAAATTCTTCGTGGGGTTTGGCCTCATATGGTTATGGCTGGATTATTTAGAGTTATGCCTAAGAGAGTTGGATTAGATTTTTGTATGCGTGGTCAGGCAATTGATGCGAATAAAGCTCAAGAGTGGGGATTGATTAATGAATCTGTAGCACCAGAAGCTTTAGACGAAGCTGTTGCTAAATTGGCAAAAGATTTAGCTAGTCTTGCTCCTGGCACAATGCAATTTGGTCTTGAAGCATATGTAAATCAAGACAATATGAATTTTGATGAAGCATTACCTTACTTAGGAAAAAAGAGTGCAGAAACTTTTGCTGGTCCTGACGCAAAAGAGGGAATTGCTGCTTTTTTAGAGAAAAGAGAGCCCAAATGGGATTAATCCAAGACTACTAAGGTTTGACCATTTTCTACTTGTTCACCTTTAGAAACTAAAATATTTTTAATTTTTCCAGAAGACGGAGCACTTACTTTATGTTCCATTTTCATCGCTTCTAAAATAATCAAAGTATCTCCTTTTTTAACGGAAGAACCTTTTCTGATTTGAACCTCCACAACCTTTCCTGGCATTGGTGCATTTAGACCGCCTTCAATTGTTCCTGAATCTTTAACTTCAAATTTGGGTAAAACATTAAAAAGCAAATCACCCTTGTAGGTATGAATCAATAAAAGATTATCTTCAAAAGATATTTTTGATCTGAGTCTGGATCCCGATATTTCTACATCTATGAAGTTATCTTGCCAATCATAAACGGTTGCTAATACCGAATCAGAAAATTCAAACTTTCCATCTCTTGATTTTTTATAATTTATAACGAAATTTGTATCCTTTAAAGAAAGTTTAACTTCCTGAAAAGGTAACCTTGCATTGTTCCATCCTGAATCCATATTAGTTAAAACAGACGCGTTTTCTCTATTAAATCCTTGAATCCATAAACTTGCTGCTTTTGCATAACTTTTTATTTCTTCTTCGGAAAGGTCTATTTCTCCACTTAGTTTTTCTTTCTCGATGAAATCAGTAGTAGTAGCGCCTTTTAGAAATTTCTCAGATCTTAAAATAGCAATTAAGAATTCTCGATTAGTTTGCATTCCCCCAAAGTGACTATTTTCCAGAGCAAGAGCTAATTTTTTTGCTGCTTCTGTTCTGGTTTCTCCATAAGAAATAACTTTAGCTAACATTGGATCGAAATCAGGTGTAATGATTGATCCTGATTCAATTCCTACATCCCATCTAGCAAGAGGTTCATCTGCCGGTACAAAAGAAATCATCTTTCCTGTTACCGGTAAAAAATCATTATTTGGATCTTCGGCATATAGTCTCACCTCTATGGAACTTCCAAACCAATCTATATCCGATTGGTCATAACCTAGAGACTCACCTTCGGCTATTCTGAGTTGTTCCTTTACAAGATCAATCCCGGTTACTTCTTCAGTAACAGGATGTTCAACTTGAAGCCTAGTATTAACCTCAAGAAACCAGAATTCTTTTGTCTTCTCATCAACGAGAAATTCAACAGTTCCTGCTGATTCATACTTTAATTTGGAAGCTAACTTTATGGCAGCATCTCCCATTTTTTCTCTCATGGAATCATCAACCATAGGCGAGGGTGATTCTTCAACTACCTTTTGATGTCTCCTTTGAATTGAACATTCCCTTTCTCCTAAATGAACCAAATTACCATAGGAATCTCCAAGAATTTGTACTTCTATGTGTCTAGACTTTTCAATGTATCTTTCTAAGAAAACTCTCTTATCGCCAAAACCACCCTCAGCCTCTCTCTCTGCAGAAGCAATAGATTCTTTCAAATCCTTTGAACTTTTGACAATCCGCATACCCTTACCACCACCTCCTGCGGCAGCTTTAACAAGGATTGGATAACCAATTTTGTTTGCATCTTTAGCTGAAGAACCCGAGGGCAGGGTAGGGACACCGGCTTTTTCTGCTAAAGTTTTTGCAGTAATTTTATCTCCCATTTTCTTTATGGCATTTGCAGAAGGACCTACCCACTTGATTCCTGCTTTTTTTACATTATTCGCAAAATTAGCATTCTCAGATAAAAATCCATATCCAGGATGAATTGCATCTACATTATTTTTTTTAGCAATTTCTAAAATTTCTTTAGCATTTAGATATGAATCCGAAAGTTTAAAAGACTGATCTGCCTCTCTAACATAAGGCGTATTTTTATCAGCCTCTGTATAAATGGCTACACAGGTTATTCCCATGTCGTGAGCACTTTTTATGATTCTACTTGCGATTTCTCCTCTATTTGAAATCAACAGTTTTTTAATTGTCATAACCTAAATACCCCAAATCCTTCTGATCCTTTAACTTCTTTATTATTAACAATCGATAAACACATTCCCAATACATTTCTCGTATCTCGGGGATCTATAATTCCATCATCACTAATAACGCTTGTAGCTCTCAAAGCTTTGGAACCCTTGTCATGAGAGATTTGTTGATTTTTAACAATTTCTGCGTCAGCTTTTTCATTAAATTTAAGACCTTTTCTTGCAGCTTGACCTCTTCTCACTATAGACATCACTCCTGCAATAACTTCTCCACCCATTACCGCAATTTTTGCCGTTGGCCATAGAAAAGTGAAAGAATTCCCAAATTCCCTTCCAGACATTGCATAAGTTCCAGCCCCATAAGAATTACCAACTATCACTGTAAGATGAGGGACATTTGAATTTGAAACAGCATTTAACATTTGAGCTCCTTTTTTAATGGAACCATCTTGCTCATAATCTTTTCCGACCATAAATCCAGTAATATTTTGAAGAAAAACTAAAGGCAAGTTTCTTTTATTACATAGTTGAATGAAGTGGGCGGCTTTTTGAGAAGCATCGGGAAAAAGCATACCGTTATTTCCAAGCACGCCAACTGGGTATCCATGAATGGAAATAAAACCACAAATTATTGTCGGTCCAAAAAGCGGTTTGAATTCTTCGAACTTTGACCCGTCAGAGATACGACCGATTATTTCTCTGATATCAAAAGGAGTCTTTAAACTTGGCTCGATAATCCCCAATAAGTCTTCTTGGCTGTATTTTGGAGGAGCAATTTCAAATCGAGGATTATTTCCTTCTTTATCCCAATTTAAATGAGACATTACTTCTCGAGCAATTCTTATTCCATCTAAATCATCCTCAGCTAAATATTCAGCTAAACCAGATTTTTCGGCATGCATTTTTGCACCCCCAATATCCTCTCTGGAAGAAATTTCACCAGTTGCCATTTGAACCAAAGGCGGACCGGCAAGGGCAACATCTGCCTGGTTTTTAACAAAAATATTATAGTCCGACATTCCAGGTTGATAAGCTCCACCGGCGGTAGCAGTTCCGAAAGCAACAGTTACAGTTGGAATATTAAGTTTTGAAAGCTCCGTGATTTCATAAAATTGTCTACCTGATTCAGCAAAATGACCCATTCCACCAACAGCAGCTCCAGCTCTTGGACGTAAATCACCTCCAGCAGATTCAACAAATTGAATGAAAGGAATTCGACAATCTCTTGCAATTTGCATACATCTCATCCATTTTTTTACAGAGTAAAAATGCATTGCCCCTGCAAGAACAGTAGGATCATTTGCAAAAATTACACACTCGATTCCTGAAGATACTCCAAGACCAGCAAAAGCACCGCCACCGATGGGGTATTCAGATTTATAGGCCGCTAAACCGCTAATTTCTAAAAAAGGACTATCTGGGTCTAAGAAGTGGAAAACTCTTTCTCGAACTGGAAGTTTTCCCCTTGCTGCTAATCTTTTATGATGATCTGGACCACCACCTGCTTCAGCTTCATCTAGAAGTTCATTTAATTCAGAAATCATCTCAAGCATGGATGACTTGTTGTTTTCAAATTCTTCAGAATTTAAATTTAGTTTCGATTGAAAGGGTTGAGATTCTAGTTGTTTCATTACTTCTTAATAAAGAAAAAAATATGCACTAATTTTTTCACATTGTCCATTTGATTATATTTAATTTGGGTATAATGCTGTCTCTTTTGGGCGACTAACTCAATTGGTAGAGTGCCACCCTTACAAGGTGGAAGTTACAGGTTCAAGTCCTGTGTCGCCCACCACTTAAATTTTTACAAAAAAACTCACTTTAGGATTTTTTGAAGGTTCAATATAAGCATTTTGTATCTTAAAAGTTAAATTCATTTCTTTGAGCTTTACTATAGTTTTTATTTCAATAATTTTCTTACTATGAGCATCAACATGAAATGAATCAGTATTTTGAGAAAAGGTATATTTTGAAATGTTTTTTAACATCATTTTAGAATCAGATTTATTTTCTATTTCCACTTTTAGAATAAATGTTCCAGCCTCATAACCTAAACTTTTAAAAGATAGACTACTTTTTAAAAGTGGAACTAAATTATCTTTTAATCCAATTAATTTATTTTTAAACCAAACAACTGTTCTTCCTTTGAACAAAGCATCTTTAATAGATTTTTCAGTCTTATCTTTAGATAAAACTAAGGTCACAGGCCTATGCTTTCCCTTATAAAAGGAATAATCCCAATCAATAAGATTATGAACATCAGAAGTACCGATAATTGTTAAATTATTATCAATTGCAATCTGAAATGCTTCATCTGAATAATTAACGCCGTTTACTATTTCTATTCCATGTAGTTTATTTTCTGAAATAAGCTTTTTATGAAAATCGGTTAAAATAGAAATTCCTTGTGGAGATTGAGGTGTCCACCAAGAGTGATTCCAAAAAATAAATGCTCCTTGAGAATGTGCTTCATCAATAGCCTTTTCGGCTGGCCAGACTGATGTTAGGGCATAATAATTGCTCACTTCATCATTTTCTTCCCATGAGCCTGCTTCTGGATATTGTTTTAAAAGTTCTTTAGCAATGGGAATGTTCGACTCATCATCATTGAATAAAGAATTTGCATCCTTTATAAAAATAGCATTCATATGTCCTACTGGTGGAATTCTTGTTATCTCTGCTCCATTAACTATGAGTAAGTCTTTATCATCATTTGCCACCAAAGCTTCATTAAAGGCATCATTTCTGTCGTTGTTCGGAATGAATTTCATATGAGGTTGGTACTCAAGGTGTTCAGTAATTGCAAGAAGATCAAGACCATCTCTTTGTGCTTCTTCTACCCTGATATTTGGCCACACATGCCCATCTGAAAATATAGAATGTGTATGTAAATCTGACACAATAACTTTGAATTCATTTGTATCCGGAAAGGATATTTTTCTGTCTTCTATAATTTCCCTATCTAATGAAAGTGTTCCAGCCTTAGCATCTGTAAAAACAAAATTACAAAAAGGCAAAAAGAAGATAAATATTAGAAATTTTTTCATTTTTTAAAACTCTCTAGATCTTATTCCCCCAAGTTTAAGTGATTTTTTTTCTGCAAGATATGTATAATTATTCTCCTAAATTGGACCGGTAGTTCAGTTCTGGTTAGAACGCCGCCCTGTCACGGCGGAGGTCGCGGGTTCGAGCCCCGTCCGGTCCGCCATTTCTGATAAATAGAGATATTTATATTTGGAGAAAAAAATGAAAATTGAAGAACTTTTTTCAGTGAACAAGAAAATTGCTGTTGTCACTGGCGGCTCTAGAGGAATCGGAGAAATGATTGCATCGGCATATTTAGCAAATGGAGCAACTGTTTATATTACTTCTAGAAAGGCCGATGTTTGTGATGCGAAGGCTGTAGAACTTTCGGAAAGATACAATGCTCAATGTATATCTCTCCCATCTGACTTATCTTCTTTGGAAGGTATAGAGAATTTTGTAAAAGAAGTAGAGGCCTTAGAATCAGGAATAGATATTTTAGTAAATAATGCTGGAGCTGCATGGGCAGAACCTATCGATATCTTTTCTGAAAAAGGGTGGGATAAAGTTATGGACTTGAATGTCAAAAGTGTATTTTTCTCTACACAAAAATTTCTTCCTTTGCTAATGAAGAACGCTACGAGAGAAGATCCTTCAAGAGTAATAAACATAGGTTCAATTGATGGCATCGGAACTCCTGTTTTTGAAACATATCCTTACAGTGCTTCAAAAGCTTCAGTTCATCACATGACAAGAGTTCTTGCAGCAAGACTTGTCAAAGAAAATATTTTAGTAAATGCAATTGCTCCAGGACCTTTTCCTAGTGATATGTTGGGTTCTGCAGTATCCCATAATTATGAAGGTATTATTTCCAGAAACCCGGTTCATAGAATGGGCAGAGCCGAAGATGTTGGCGGTTTAGCTTTATATCTTTCATCAAAAGCTGGTTCTTATACTGTTGGAGAAACTATTACTTGCGATGGTGGAACCATCTCTGCAACTGGTCACGATTTGAGTGAATAAAAAAACCCCGCCATTTCTGACGGGGCTTAAGAATAAGTATTTCAACTTAATTCTTACCTTAAGCGAGCGAACCGGCAAAAGGTCGGAATCGGGTTAACCCGTTGTCAAGAGGCACCCCCTGAAATTCCTGCTAATTCGTTAATACTAATTTGGACCACCTCCTTCACAGGGTAAGAATAAAACGCACTTTACTAGGAACCCCTGATATTGAACCTAAGTGCAACATTCGAATTTATTTTACTACAAGACGAGAGGGTAATAAAAGACTGATAAAAGAAGGATATATAGAAATGAAATTATATTAATAAAAATTCCTGCTCTCACCATTTGCTGAATGGGAACCAAGTTTGAAGCAAAGACTATAGAGTTGGGAGGAGTTGCAACTGGCAACATGAATGCACAACTAGCAACAATTGTAAGGGGTAAAGTAAGTAATAAAGGATTGACATCTAGATTGAAACCTACACTAGCAATTACAGGCATGAAAGTAATTGTTGTTGTGAGATTACTTGTTAACTCTGTGAGGAATAAGACCAATAATATAATCAAAGCAACAACTATAATGGGATTGACGTCTGCAGGTATCAAATTAGCTAACCATGAAGCAAGGCCTGTAGAATTTACTTCGTAAGCCAAGGCCATACCTCCGCCAAATAAAAAGATGAGCCCCCATGGAAATTTTTGCTGCAAATCATCCCAATTAAGCAAATAATCTTCTCTATTTTTAGAACTCACAAAAAATAATGAAATCCCACCAATCATTGCAATGACAGCATCTTCTAAAAATCCGAGCCCTGGTAAATCATCTAATAATTTTCTAAACACCCAACAAAAGGCAGTTATTGAAAAAATAATTGCAACCATTTTTTGCTCTGAAGTGATCTTTCCTAAATCTTCAAGCATTGTCCTTAGTTTAGAATTTGTTTCTGGAGAAGCCTTAAAATTTATTGGAAAAATTAAAGAGGTTAAAATAAACCAAACAAGGGGTACCATGATAACAGTCACAGGAAGTCCTATAGCCAGCCAGCTTATAAAGCCTATATCTTGATTAAAATTATCATTTGCATACTGAATCAGATAACCATTAGGAGAAGTTCCAATTGGAGTAGAGATTCCTCCCAGGGAAGCTGAATATGCAATCCCTAGAAGAAGGGCAAATTGAAAATTTTTACTTTCACTTGGAAGTAAGTCTTTTACAGTCTCATTAATTACAGCTATGACTGATACTCCAATGGGTAATAGCATTATGGCAGTCGAAGTATTCATAACCCACATACTTAAAATCGCACTTGTGAGCATGAAGGCAGCCACAATATTCTTAGCTCGCAAACCACTATATTTTAAAATATTGAGTGCAATTCTTTTGTGCAAATTCCACTTTTGCATAGCAATCCCGATCATGAATCCTCCCGCAAAAAGGAATTGAACTTTATTCATATATTCTTTGCTTATTACTCCAATTGGATCAATTCCCAATAAAGGAAAAAAAATCAAAGGTAAGAGGGCAGTCGCATAAAGAGGCATTGCTTCGGTAGCCCACCAAATCCCCATCAATAAAAAAATTGCTGCAGTTAGCTTTCCTTCATTTGATAATCCATCGGGGGTAGGTAAGAAGTAGATGCAAACAAAAATTGTTAGGCCAGTCCAAAAACCTATTTTTTTGGCATTAAATGAATTCATTTAAAATACTTAGTATAGTTTCGTCCATAATATGCTGAATTTATCTAAAAATAACAATGACTAAATATGTTCTGTCCATCGATGGAGGTGGTGTGAGAGGATTAGCTTCCGCAACTTTCCTAAGCGAATTAGACAAAGTAGCTCCAAAAAAACTTTCTGAATGTTTTGATTTGATTGTAGGTACTTCAACAGGCGGCATTATTGCCCTGGCTATATCAATTCTCGATTTACAAAAGGACGATTTAGTAAAGATTTACTCTAAAGAAAATATAAAAAAAATTTTTTCGCCTTTTAGGTATAGAATTCTCGGTTCTAAATACGCGGGAAAAGTTAAAAGAAAAGTATTTAAAGATTATTTCAAAGCAGAAACTCTAAGCGCAGCAAAAACACCAACAATGATCACAGCTTTTGATTTGGAAAAAAGAAGAGTAAAAATGTTTAAATCTTGGACAGAAGGATATTTGCCAGCGAGAAGAGTTGCAGCAGCTACTTCTGCGGCGCCAACATATTTTCCAGCTGAATCAATAGAAGGCCAATGGTATATAGATGGTGCGGTATCTACTAACAACCCAGTATTGATTGCTTATGCCGAAGCAAAAAAACTATGGCCCAACGATGAGATCAAAATCTTAAGTGTTGGCACAGGTTACAACTCTAAAAGATTAGACGGAAGACGCGCTAGAAAATGGGGTTCAATTTCTTGGCTGAATGCTGGAATTATACAAATTCTCATGGAATCAAATATTGAGCATGTTATTGCTCAATCACTTTTCGAAGAAAATTATTTGAGAGTTGATTCGTCTTTATCGGGTATTAAGTCTTCTTTTGATAACACTTCAAAAAGAAACTTAAAGGCCATAAAATTTTTGGGAGAAAATTGGTGGAAAAAATTTGGAGATAAATCACTTAATTTCATCTCTTAAAATTTCATATGAATAAGATTTTAGTTTTAGGCGGAGGTTCTTGGGGCACAACATTGGCTAATCTATTGGCAGAGAAAGATCATGATGTATCTCTTTGGGCGAGAAATTTGAAAATATTCAATAAAGTTAAAAATACCTGGATCAATAATAAATATCTTCCTCAATATAAACTTTCAAAAAATTTAAAAATTATTTCTAACTTAAAGGATGCTTTTAGTGATGTAGATCTTGTTGTTATTGCAATTCCATCAAAAGGCTTTAGATCAATTTCAGCAAAAATTGCCAAATACTTAGATAATCAAAAGATTTTGATCGCATCCAAAGGAATTGAAAATAAATCTTTTATGACAATGAGCGAAGTATTTATAGATGAAACAAATCACTCAAAAAAAAATATCATGGTTCTTTCTGGCCCAAATATTGCTGATGAAATTATGAGAAAAAATATATCGGCTTCAGTCATTGCAGGAAGCAATAAAAAATCTTTAAATCATATATCGAATTTATTCAATACAGAATTTTTTAAAATATTTCTTTCAAAAGATATAAAAGGAATAGAAATGGCAGGAGCTTTGAAAAATTTGTATGCAATATGTTCTGGTCTTTCTGATGGATTAGGTTTTGAATCAAATACAAAAGCTATGTTACTCACAAGGTCTCTTTCAGAGATGTCAGAACTCTTTAAAAAGATAAATGCCAACCCATTAACGCTTCTAGGTTTATCAGGAGTCGGTGATCTTATAGCTACGAGTAGTTCTAAAAAAAGTAGAAATTATTCTTTTGGAAAACTCTTAGGAAAAGGAAATAGTTCTCGCAAAGCATTGGGAATGATAAATCAATCCGTTGAAGGGTATAGGACCCTAGAAGTCTTATATTTCGAAAAGAAAAAACTTTCTCTAAAGATGCCTATAATTGAGGCTCTTTATGAGATTGTGTATCAAAAAAAAGACCCAAAAAAATGTTTTTTAAAGTTTATCCACGAAAGTGGTAATATTGACACCGCATATGACTGATAAAAACGAAGATTCTTCAGTAATGGCTGAAGTTAAAACAGAAGAAGCAAAAAATTTTAAAGATGTATTGCCTGAAAAGGTTAAACATCCTTCCACCTGGATTACAGCTGGATTAGTTGTTTTCTATCTTTTTCTATTAGGTTTTTTGGATTTTGTTTTATGGATTATCGCAGGAGCTCAATTTTTATTTACTCTTTTTAGTAAAGAACCTAATTTACATTTATCAGTTTTTTCAATAAAGTTACGAAATTATATAATCCAAATTATTGATTTTGTAACTTATAGCACTAAAGAAAGACCTTTTCCATTTAATCCTTTCCCTTCAGATAAAGAATAAAAATCTTTTATTTACAACTCTAACAATAAAAAAAAATGACTAACAAAGATAAACCTAAGCAAAAAATTTCTAGACCGTCCGCAGAAGAAGCTATGGAAGCTGTAAAAACTTTGCTTGCATATGCTGGAGATGACCCATTAAGAGAAGGATTGTTGGAAACCCCTAAAAGAGTAATTAAATCTTATGATGAATTTTTTGGCGGCTACCACGAGGATCCAGAAGAAGTTTTAGCTAAAACTTTTGAGCAAGTCGAGGGTTACGATGAGATGGTTATTGTGAAAGGTATAAGAGTTGAATCTCATTGTGAACATCATATGGCCCCGATAATTGGGGTTGCCCATGTCGGATATATTCCAGACAACAGAGTCGTAGGTATAAGTAAATTAGCAAGAATAGTCGATATTTTTGGAAAGCGCCTTCAAACACAAGAAACTATGACAGCACAAGTAGCAGATACAATAAATAACGTATTAAAGCCTAAAGGTGTTGCAGTTGTAATAGATGCAGCTCATCAATGTATGACTACAAGAGGGATTCATAAAACTGAAACAAGCACTGTCACAAGTAGAATGTTAGGAGCATTCAAAGAAAATGCATCTACCAGAACCGAATTCATGAACTTAATCGATTCGAATAAAGATTGAGCGTAAATTCGTTATTAGATAGCAAATCTATTATTCTTGCATCCGGTTCGGAAATTAGAAAAAAGATCTTAATAGATGCTGGTTTAGAATTTCTAATTATCCCTGCGAATATAGATGAAAAAAAATTAAAAAAAACTCTTCCTAAAAATAATTTTAAAAAATATTGTCTGACTTTAGCAAAAGCTAAAGCTTTAGATGTAAGTAATAAAAATAAAAATGCTTATGTAATTGGTTCAGATCAAATATGCTGTCATGAAGACGAAATTTTTAGCAAGCCTCTTACTAGGGAAAACTGTTTTAAAACATTATCTAAACTATCTGGAAATACCCATTATCAAAATTGTGGTATTAGCATCTGCAAAGATGGGAAGGAAATTTGGTCGCATTATGCACAAGCAGCTCTTACCATGAAATCTTTATCGGATTCGGAAATTAAAGATTACATTGATAAAGATGAACCTTTCATGGCTTGTGGAGCCTATCGATTTGAATCACTAGGAAAAAATTTATTTTTATCTACCGAAGGCGACGAGACCACTATTCAAGGATTGACTTTGAATCCCATATTAAACTTTTTAACTTCTAAAAAAATTATAGATATTTAAAATTTTCACTAAAAATTGGACAGTCATACTGTCATAAATTATATTTATCTGGCGGAGAATAATATGAAAAATTTTGATGGCAAAGTTGCAGTCATAACCGGAGCAGGTTCTGGCATGGGTAGAGAGTTAGCTATAGAACTCGCAAAATCAGGAGCAAACATAGCTTTAGCCGAGTGGAATGAAGATACTCTTAATGAAACAGCTGAGCTTCTGAAAAATTATAATGTAGGTGTTTCAAAACATTTAATAGACGTAAGCGACAAAGAGGCCGTTTTTGCTTTGCCTCAAAAAGTGATAGATGAACATGGTGCCGTGGATATGGTTTTCAATAATGCTGGAGTTGCTTTGTCACAAACTGTTGCGGATTCTACTGATGAAGATTGGGACTGGGGTTTGGGGATTCTTCTCCATGGAGTAATAAATGGAACCAGAGCTTTTTTACCTCATCTAAAAAAAAGACCTGAAGCAGCCATAATTAATACTTCATCTATTTTTGGACTTTTGTCAGTGCCTACGCAATCCATATATCATGTCGGTAAATATGGGGTAAGGGCTTTTACTGAAACTTTAGCCCTCGAAATGAAAATGGAAGATTCTCCAGTTGAAGTATATTCAGTTCATCCAGGTCATATTGGTACTAATATTGCAAACTATGGTGTTAAAAACGATAAGTTGGAAATAGATCTTGATAGAGAGGACGAAAGACCTAATTTGTTTGGCCCTAAGGCTAAAACAAAAGAAGAGGTTGGAGAGATATTTAAAAATCAAGCTCCGATTAATGCCAATACAGCAGCAAGAATTATTTTAAAAAACATCAAGAAAAAAAATAAAAGAATATTGGTTGGAGGAGATGCTCACTGGTATGACAGAATTCAGAGATTTTTTCCAAAAAAATATATTTATCTGTTACCACTCATACCCCTAATTGGAAAGTTATTTCCTAAGGACAAGCTTTTAGACAGATAGTTTATAAATCTATATCTTTGTAATCAGAGATAGATATTTTATCTTTCGATATTTTCATATCTTCTGAAGGGTCAAGAACTTCTTCTTTGAAGCGATAAATCAGGTTGTAATTTCCGTTGTTACTTTCTTCTAAATAAACTTTTCTTTTCGCTTCAGTATCAGAAAGTTTTTCCTCATAATTTTTTAAATCTTTTTTATTGATTTTTGATTTGATGAAGCTTGGACTTACCACACCACAAGAACCATTATTGCCCCCAAAACCCTTAGCATTCAAGTAGATAGCATCTACTTTTTCTTTATCTACTTCTCGAGTATTCAGACAAAAATCTAAGTTATCCGATAACACATCATTAGCTAATTTCTTAGTTGTATTTATTCCTGGAATCAAACCATGATTCCAAATTCCTAAAGCTGTAATTAATTCATCTCCAGCAGCAGGACCCATAGTATGACCCAACATACCTTTTAAAGCAGTTACCTTCCAATTTTTTAATTCAAATCCTTCAGCGACTCTATTTAGTACGTCAGATTCGGTGCTTCGATTTTGAAAAGTTCCTGTACCATGAGCGATAACAATACTCTCTTGAATGGAACAACCTATTTTCAACGTATTAGAAAGAGATTGAGCCATTGTTATGTAGTTACCAATTCCAGGAGAACTAATCGATTTTTTGAATCCATCCGCATTTATTGCAACGTCTGTAAAACCACCAAATATCTTTAGGCCGTTTTTTATAGCAAATTCCAAAGTTGTAACCGCTACAAAATGAGCTGCTTCTCCCAAAATCATTCCCGCATTATCTCCAAAAGGCCGACAGGCATTTTTATGATCTACTTCTTCAGAGTTTTCATCGTTATTTCTGATCTGCATTTCTAGAATCTTTTTATCATCAGCAATTCCTGTAGTTGCTAAAAAGCCATCTGTTATCTCTGGATTAATAGGCGCTTCTGCAGATCCAACAATTGAAAAATCTAGTTCATTATTTTTAATTCCTTTCAAAGCCAAATCTAAGTTGTAGAGAAAAGTTGCACAAGCTCCAGCTACAGTTCCTGTCTTTCCCAAGGATCCTAGTACATAAGCATTTATGAAATCCGCTGACATACCAATCAAGGACATTGACAAGTGTTTGGAACTAGCTCTTTTACCAATTTTTCTTGACTGTAAAAGGCCACCCATCCCTTCGTAGTCTAGTTGCCCTATTGCAGGACCAGAAAAAACACCTATTTTTTTTGGATCCAATAATGGTTTTATTTCAGTATCCCAATCCTTGCCCATATTTCTCAAGCAATCGGTAACACCAAAAATAGTCATTTGAATTCCTTTTGGATGTTGTCTTGAGTTATACATTTTTGAGAGATTTATTCCTTCAGGCAGTTGTCCGGCGGCATTCACATTCATGACATCTTTCATAAGTAAATCTGGATCAAAAAGAGCTGAATTGACTTTTCTTACTAAAGTTTTTTCAAAAATATCTTTTTCTGATGAAATTTCAGAATTCGTGAGTGAACTTAAGTCTTTCAGCAACGATTTTTTAGAATTTGTATCGAGATTGTCTATAACTAGTCGTTTGTAAGAAAAATCAAAAGAAGATCTTCCAGCTGAGTTTATGCCCCCAATACTACAAATAACTGGAAATCTTTTAAAATCTTGCATGTAAAATTTATTTAAATTAACTTAGGAGTTTAATTTTACATTATTTAGAGGAGAGGACATGCATCCAGGAATAAACGGACCTAAATTAAAAGATAAGCCGGCCATTATCATGGCAGGAAGTGGTGACGTAATCACTCACCAAGAATTAAACGAATTATCAAATCAAGGAGCTCAATTATTTAGATCTTTAGGTCTTAAACCTGGAGATAGTATGGCTTTTATGATGGAAAATCATAAGTTATTTTTTCCTATCGCCTTTGCTGCATATCGAAGTGGATTGAAATATACAGCTATAAGCTGGAGACTCCAGGCAAGTGAAGTTGAATATATTGTTAAAGATTGTGGCGCAAAAGTTTTTATAACCAGCAAATTTCTTGAAGAATCTGCAAAGTCTTTAGCGAATTCTTTAGACGGAGTTCATAAATTCATGCTTGATGGCACAACAGATGACTTTAAGTCTTATGAGGAAGAAATAAAAAACATGCCAGACACACCCATAGAGGATGAGTGTCAAGGAGCTGCAATGTTGTATTCTTCAGGAACAACTGGAAAGCCAAAAGGCGTTAGTCGAGAAATAAGTTTAAGTCCTTTACCTTATAAAGCAGATGAAGATGACTTAGGCCTGACTCGCGTTGTTCAAGGATTATATTCTGCTGATGAAGATTCTGTTTACCTATCTCCAGCTCCTCTCTATCACTCAGCACCAATGGGGTTCAATACAGGATTTCTTGCCTTGGGAGCAACCAGTATTATATTAGAAAAATTTGATCCTGAAGCTGCATTAGCTGCTATAGAAAAGTATAAGATCACTCATAGTCAGTGGGTTCCAACAATGTTCATAAGATTTTTAAAAAGTGATCCGGAGATTTTAAATAAATATGATTTGTCATCTCATCGAATAGCAATTCATGCTGCGGCTCCTTGTCCGGTAGAGGTGAAAGAGAAAATGATAGATTGGTGGGGCCCTATCATTAATGAATACTATGCAGGAACTGAATTTAATGGTTTTGTTGCATGCAATTCAGAACAGTGGCTCTCCCATAAGGGTACAGTTGGTCAGTCCTTACTTGGCCCAATACATATTTTAGATGATGATCAAAATGAGGTACCTGTTGGGGAAGAGGGCACAATTTACTTTGAAGGACCTACTGCAAACGGATTTTCATATCACAACGACAAGGAAAAAACTAAAGGTGCTACTTCAAAACAAGGCTATACAACCCTTGGAGATATTGGCTATTTAGATGAAGATGGTTTTCTATACTTAACAGACAGAAAGGCTTTCATGATAATTTCTGGTGGAGTGAATATTTATCCAAAGGAGACAGAAGACGCATTAATCATGCATCCTAAAGTAGCTGATGTTGCTGTTTTTGGTGTACCCAATGAAGAAATGGGTGAAGAGGTAAAAGCTGTAGTTCAACCTGAAGATATGAATCTTGCCGGAGAAGACCTTGAGGCCGAACTGATGGCGTATTGTCGGGAAAATATATCTCATGTGAAGTGTCCCAAATCTATAGATTTTAGAGAAGAGCTACCTAGACATCCAACTGGGAAACTTTATAAAAGACTTCTTAAAGACGAATACTGGAAAAATTAATCAAGACCTAGATGAGCTTCGCAGCTTTCTAAAGTTTGCATAATTAAAGTATTAATAGTCATGGGTCCAACACCTCCAGGAACAGGAGTGTAAGCGGATGATCTTGAAATAACGCCCTCAAGATCGATATCACCACATTTCTCAGGATGATATCCAGCATCTACTACAACGGCATTGTCTTTGATCCAATCACTTTTAATAAATTTTGGGATACCAACTGCACCAACAATGATGTCTGCAGTAGATATGATTTTTGGTAAATTTTTTGTTCTAGAATGACAAATCGTTACTGTTGCATTTTCATTTAATAACATCATTGCCATAGGCTTTCCCAATATTGGACTTCTTCCAACAACAACAGCTGACTTTCCTTCGAGAGGGATTTTATATTCTTTCAAAAGACGCATAATTCCATAGGGAGTACAAGAACCATATGCTTTCTCTTGCATACTCATTCTTCCAAATCCTAGGCTAGTTACTCCGTCAACATCTTTTTTAATATCGATCGCATCAAAACAAGATCTTTCGTCGATATGCTCTGGAACTGGATGCTGTAATAAAATTCCATGAACGTCTTCATTAGCATTTAGCTCTTCAATTTTGTTGATTAATTCCGCAGTATTTATGGTTTCGTCAAGCTCAACTTTCAAGGAGTCCATTCCAACTCTCTTACAAGCATTACCTTTCATTTTGACATAGGTTGCAGAAGCAGGATCGTTGCCAACCAAAATTGTTGCCAATATAGGAGTAGGGTGATTTTTAGCTTTAATTTTTTCGACACGTTTGGAAAAATCTTTTTCTGATTTCAGGGATAATTTTTTTCCGTCGAGTACTATAGCCATGGTTATTTGTTATGATACCACCCCTTATTTAAAAATTAACGGGGTGTAGCGCAGTCTGGTAGCGCGCCTGCTTTGGGAGCAGGATGTCGGGGGTTCAAATCCCTCCACCCCGACCAACAAATAATGATTTATTTACAAAATAAAACAGCCTTAGTTACCGGTTCCTCTTCGGGTATTGGGTTTGAAATAGTTAAATATCTTTCTAGATTTGATATGCAAATTATTATCACAGCCAGGAGAGAAGACAAATTATTAAAACTTAAAGAAGAAGTGGAGTCTAATTCAAACTCAAAAGTAATAGTTTTGGTAAAAGATTTGGCTAAAACTAAAAGTCCTCAGGAAATTTATGATTTCTGTCAAAACAACAACTATAAAATTGATTTCTTAGTAAATAATGCTGGGTATGGATTTACTGAAGACTTTGATTCTTATGATCTTGATAAACTAGATGATTTTCTAAATGTTTTATTGAACTCTTTGGTTAAACTAACGCGTCTTTTTATCAAAGATATGAAAGAAAGAAAATCCGGAAAGATTCTTCAGGTATCTTCAATTGCTGGAATAATTCCAAGCGGAAGTGGAGCTATCGGGATTTATGGAAATATAAAGAATTTTGTTAATGAATTCACTATCACGCTAAATAGTACTTACAAAAAATACAATGTGCATGTTTGTGCTCTTTGCCCCGGTTTTACAGAAACAGGATTTAACGCAAGAGCAGGATTTAATATGCAATATTCAGACGTTCCTTCCTTGTTTTTGATGTCTGCAAAACAAGTCGCAGAGCAGGGCGTAAATGCTTGTTTAGAAGGAAAAGAAATTTATGTTGTCAGAGGAGGTTTTAACAAAACGATGATATTTATATCTAAATTCATCCCAAATAAAATTTTAAGATTTCTCTTTGGTTCATTAGTCAATTTTGGTAAGTAAAGACTAATCGTAAGTAATTTTATACAATAGCAAAAATTCACTCCCGGTAGCTCAGCTGGATAGAGCATCTGCCTTCTAAGCAGAGGGTCGCAGGTTCGAATCCTGCCCGGGAGGCCACTAATGGTGGGCGTAGCTCAGTTGGTAGAGCACTGGTTTGTGGTACCGGTTGTCGTGGGTTCGAGCCCCATCGCCCACCCCAATAAAAAGAAGGATATTATGTTCAGTAAAAAAAACAATCTTGAGAAAAAAATTAAATTAAATATTTCATCTAAAGATCTTGAAAGTGATTTCAAAAAAAGACTCCTGACTCAACAATCTTCCTCTGACTTGAAGGGATTTAGAAAAGGTAAAGCTCCCTTGGACGTAATTGAAAAATACTATGGAGACCAAATCAAACAACGACTAATCATGGATAAAATGGGAGATATCTTTTACAAAAAGATTTCTGAAGAAAACATACCTGTTGTTGGCCAACCTAGTTTTGCTCCAGAATCTTTTGATATAAAAAAAGATATTAAATTTGAAGTCTTATATGAAATTTATCCAGAGTTTTCTCTGACCAAAATGGGCTCGCTTTCTTTCAAAAAGCCAGTATCAAAACTTACAGATAAAGATATTAAAAAAGCTAGTGATTTGGTTTTAAAGAGGTATGGAAAAGCTGAGCCAATAGATGAAAAAAGTAAGGAAGGCAATTTTGTCAAAATTGATTTTGAAGGTTTTTTAAATGGTGAAAAATTTGAAGGTGGTGAAGCCCAAGATTATTCTCTAGAACTTGGATCAAAAACCATGATTCCAGGATTTGAAGAACAAATTATTGGAATGAAAGCATTAGAATCTAAAGAAATCGAAGTGACTTTTCCAGAAGACTATCAAGCAGAAAATCTAAAAGGACAAAAAGTAATGTTCAAGATAAAAATGAAAGAGGTTTCGGAGGTAAAACTTCCTAATCTTGATGAGGAATTTTTTAAATCCATAAATATGGATGTTAAAACAAAAGAAGAATTTGAAAAAAAAATAGAAGAACAACTCCAGACAGATCTAAAAACAAATCTAAAAACAAAAACTAAACAAAGAATATTTGATGCTTTTGAAAGTTCAAATCAAATTGATATACCTCAAAGCATGATAATTTCTGAGGCAAATAATTTACGAAATAATACTGCTCAGCAAATGGGCTTGGATATCGGTAAATTAGAAGAAGATCAATTCCCTATAGATAACTTTAAAGAAAATGCTCTCAAAAGAGTCAGGTTGGGAGTTTTGATAAATAAATTAATTGAAGAAAATAATATCTCTGTCGATAACGATACTTTAAAGAAAGAAATTGAAGATAAATCAAAATCTTTCAAAGATCCTGAGCAATATGTCAATTGGATATATGGTAATGAAGAACAGCTAAAAAATATTGAGTCTCTTGTTTTAGAGGATAAAGTAGCAGAGTTCTTAGAAGAGAAGTCTAAAGTTGAAGAAGAGACTTTAAGTTTTGAAGAAGTAGTTTCTATGGGTTAAATTAAGATTATGACTAATATTAAAAATCAACTTGTTCCAATGGTTGTGGAACAAACGCCAAGAGGAGAGAGAGCTTTTGATATTTATTCAAGACTTCTCAAGGAAAGAGTTATCTTTATCACCGGTCCTATTGAAGACCACATGGCAAACTTGGTTGTAGCACAGTTACTTTTTCTGGAAGCTGAAAATCCTGAAAAAGATATTAATATTTATATAAATTCACCCGGCGGCTCAGTAACTTCGGGTATGTCCATTTACGACACAATGTCTTATATCAAGCCAGATATTAGCACTCTGTGTATTGGCCAAGCTTCTAGTATGGGAGCAATCTTACTTACAGGTGGTACAAAAGGTAAAAGATTTGCTCTACCCAATTCTAGAATTATGATTCACCAACCTTTGGGAGGATTTCAAGGGCAGGCAACTGATATAGAAATTCATGCTCAAGAAATACTAAAAATAAGAACTAAATTGAATGAAATTCTGTCTCAACATAGTGGAAAAGATATTGACAAAGTCAGTCAAGATACTGAAAGAGATAATTTTATGAGCGGCGATGAAGCTGTAAAATATGGTTTAATAGATAAAGTTATTGATAAAAGAGATAAATAGGTATGTCTGAAAATCAAGAAACAGATAAAAAATTATTTTGTTCTTTCTGCGGAAAGAATCAATCAGAGGTTAAAAAGCTTATTGCTGGACCTTCTGTCTATATTTGTGATGAATGCGTATCTCTATGTAATGACATAATTAAAGAAGATTTAGCTGAAGCAAACCAAGAATCTTCTGAAGAAAAATTACCTGTACCAGAGGAAATCAAAGCAATTCTTGATGATTATGTTATAGGTCAAGAATCTGCAAAAAAAACTTTAGCAGTTGCAGTATACAACCACTATAAAAAATTAAAGAGTTCTCAATCTTCCAGTGAAGATGTCGAGTTAGGAAAAAGTAATATTCTTCTATTAGGACCTACGGGTAGTGGTAAAACTTTATTAGCACAGACTTTGGCAAGACTCTTAGATGTCCCTTTTACTATTGCAGATGCAACGACACTTACAGAAGCAGGATATGTTGGTGAAGATGTTGAAAATATAATTCAAAAACTTCTTCAAAAATGTGACTACGATGTTGAAAAAGCACAGGTTGGAATTGTTTACATTGATGAAATCGACAAAATCGCAAGAAAATCAGACAATCCGTCAATAACTCGAGATGTTTCCGGCGAAGGAGTACAACAAGCATTACTTAAACTTGTAGAAGGAACAACTGCATCGGTGCCACCCCAAGGGGGAAGAAAACATCCGCAACAAGAATTTTTACAAGTCGATACATCAAATATTTTATTTATTTGTGGCGGAGCTTTTTCTGGACTCGAGGAAATAATTAAAGCTAGATCTGAAGAAAGAGGTATGGGATTTGAAGCATCTGTTAAGAAAAAAACTCAAGGTTTTGATTCTATAGTAATTAAAAATTCTCAACCCGAAGATTTGATTAAATATGGCCTTATTCCCGAGTTTGTAGGTAGGTTGCCAGTAATGGCTACTTTAGATGAACTCGATGAAGACGCCTTAGTAACAATCCTTACGGAGCCAAAAAATTCTTTAACAAAACAATTCAAAAAACTTTTTGATATGGAAGAAGTAGAACTCGATATCAGAGATGATGCATTATTAGAAATAGCCAAACTTGCAATAGAAATGAAAACAGGTGCTAGAGGCTTAAGATCTATTCTAGAGAAATCTCTTTTAGATACTATGTACGAAGTTCCGTCTGTAGAAAATCTTGAGAAAGTTGTATTGGATGCTTCTTGTATCAAAGGTGACTCAAAACCTTTATTGGTTTATGAAACTGACCTAGATTCAAAAAAATTACAATAACTTGTTTTTTTTTCTTCAGACCCTATATATAAAGTAAGAGGTCATTATGAATATTCCATTAGTCCCCCTTAGAGACGTAGTAATTTTTCCTGGTGTAGTAACACCTTTATTTGTAGGTAGAGAGTCATCAATTAACTCTCTGCAAAAGGCTATGTCGGATGACAAATCCGTTATGCTGGTCGCTCAAAGGGAAGCAAATACGGAGAACCCTGGTCAAAAGGATTTATACGAAATTGGGACGGTTTCAACAATATTGCAGCTTATAAAACTTCCTGATGGAACTTACAAAGTTTTGGTTGAGGGAATAAAAAGGGCAAGACTGCAAAACTTGGTTGCCGGGAAAGATATTTTGGAAGCCGAGGTTGATATTCTTGAAGACTCTGAAATGGAAGACGATCTCAAGAAAAGCTATGTCAATACTTTGCAGTCTCAATTTAGAGAACTTTCAAAAACATCTCAAAAAATCAGACCTGAAATTGCCAATCAAGTTAGATCGGTTGAAAGGTTAGAAAAATTAATTGATACCTTAGTAGGTCATTTATCTATCTCCATAGCAGATAGACAGATATTACTCGAGGAACTTGACTTAGAGGAAAGAGCCAAAAATTTAGTTAATCTTCTGGAAACTCAGCTTGATCTTACGCAAATGGAAAAAAAGATTCGTAACAGAGTCAAAAAACAAATGGAAAAGAGCCAAAAAGAGTATTACTTGAGCGAACAAATGAAGGCTCTCAAAAAAGAAATGGGTGAAGGCGATGACCTCGATGATGAGGTAGAGATTCTAGAAAAGAAAATAAAGGACTCTGGAATGCCTGAAGAAGCTAAAGAAAAAGTTAATACAGAATTGAATAAATTCAAGCTTATGCCTCCTATGTCAGCCGAGGCTTCCGTAGTGAGAGGATATATTGACTGGATGACAAGTATTCCTTGGAAAAAGAAATCTAAAATTCAAAAAAATATTGAAAACGCCAGTAAGGTTTTGGAAACAGACCACCATGGGCTTGAAGAAGTCAAAGAAAGAATACTGGAGTACCTTGCAGTTCAAAAAAGAGTTTCAAAACTTAAAGGGCCTGTTTTATGTCTTGTTGGACCTCCCGGAGTAGGAAAAACTTCTTTAGGGGAGTCCATTGCAAGAGCAACGGGAAGAAAATTCACAAGAGTCGCCTTAGGTGGTGTCAGAGATGAAGCTGAGATAAGAGGACATAGAAGAACCTATATCGGTTCTATGCCGGGAAAAATTCTTCAGAAAATGTCTAAAGTAGGTGTTAAAAATCCTTTATTCCTCCTCGACGAAATAGATAAGATGGGAATGGACTACAGAGGAGATCCCTCTTCAGCACTACTTGAAGTTTTAGACCCTGAACAAAATCATACTTTTAATGACCATTACCTTGAAGTTGATTACGACTTATCTGATGTCATGTTTGTATGTACTGCAAACTCCTTAGATATTCCCGCTCCTTTATTAGACAGAATGGAGATCATCAGACTTCCTGGTTATACAGAAGATGAAAAACTAAGCATTGCTAAAGATTATCTTGTTAAAAAACAACTCAAGAATAACGGATTAGATGAATCTGAAATTAATATTTCAGATAACTCCATATTGGATGTTATCCGATATTACACTCGAGAAGCTGGAGTAAGATCATTAGAAAGAGAGATCGCAAAAATCTGCAGAAAAACAATTAAAAAGATTGCTGATCTTAAAGAAAAAAAATTAATTAAGGTTACTCCAAAAATCCTTGAAGATATCTTGGGAGTTAAAAAGTTTGATTATGGTGAAGCCAAAGATAAAGACCGAATCGGTCAGGTAACTGGATTGGCATGGACCCAAGTAGGTGGAGAACTCTTAACGATTGAAGCTTCAGCATTCAAAGGTAAAGGTAAAATCATAAAAACTGGAAAACTTGGGGATGTGATGCAGGAATCTATTCAAGCTGCAATTTCAGTTATAAGAGCTAGAGCTGAAACCTTAGGAATAAATCCTGATTTTCATGAGTTAAACGATCTCCACATTCACGTACCTGAAGGAGCAACTCCAAAAGATGGTCCAAGTGCGGGTATAGGCATGTGCACTGCAGTAGCCTCGGTCTTGTCTGAAATTCCTGTCAGGGCTGACGTAGCTATGACAGGAGAAATTACCTTGCGTGGTGAGGTTTTAAAAATCGGAGGCTTGAAGGAGAAGTTACTAGCTGCCAAAAGGGGCGGTATTAAGACAGTATTGATTCCTGAAGGAAATGTTGGAGATTTAAGAGAAATCCCTGAAAAAATAAAAACTAAGTTAGAAATCCGACCTGTCAAATGGATTGACGAAGTTTTTGATCTGGTTTTGACGGAAAAACCAAAAATTTGGGAAGAAAAAGGCGAGAATTCTTCTAAATCTACAAGAAGAAGAAAATCTAGAAAAGATAAGCTTGAAACCCATTAAAAAAGGTGTTTTAGGCGCTAAATCTCGCTTGACAGATATATATCTACATGTCTAAATCACTCTATTGACATTGTGTCTAAAGATTTTAACAACTTTATTTAGGAGAGAGACTAGTGAATAAAGCCGAATTAATAGAAGCAGTTGCAGATGCAACTGATACCTCAAAAGCAGAAGCCAGCAGAACTTTAGATGCTGTGCTAGATTCAATTGCAGGAGCTTTAAGTAATGGAGATTCCGTTGCGCTTGTTGGATTTGGAACTTTCAACGTGAGAGAAAGAGCAGCAAGAATGGGAAGAAATCCAGCTACTGGTGAAACTATTCAAATTGCTGCTTCCAAAGGCGTAGGTTTCAAAGCCGGTAAAAGTCTCAAAGATAGTTTATAAACTTATTTTTTAAAACGCGTCCTATATTTATAGGGCGCGTTTTTATTTTATAATCAAAAAATGTCTGCACTTCAAAACATAAGAAAAGGTTTATCGTCAACTGGCTCATCCATTATTGTGGCAGTATTAATTTTCGGCTTGGTTGCAACCTTTGGTGGATTTTTAACTGATCCATCTGCTCCTTCAAACTCGCCATTAAAGATAAATGGTAAAAATATTTCTTTTGGAGAATATAATTTAGAATTTAGTCGAATTTCCACCTTATTTTCTGAAAGTGATGTATCAGAGGAAATAATTAATGAAGTAACCAGAAACTCAATAATTTCAAAAGAGTTGATCTATCAAAAGGCTCTTGATTTAAAAATGAACGTTTCCGAAGATTATGTAAATAGCTTGATTGCAAATGACCTGTCTTTTCAAACAAATGATGAATTCGATACAGCACTTTTTTCAGGATACATGGCAAGACTTGGTTTGACAGTTAATGATTATAGAGAGCTTGTAAAATCAAAATATTTGGCAAACAGCTTAAGTGACTTCATTTCTCGCTCTGAATTTTCTTTGGATTCATCAGCATTGAATTTCATTCAGGCTACAAATCAACAAAGATCTTTAAGTTTTTTTAAATTGGATCTTATTGAAATTTCTGAAAAAGAAATAATCTCTGAATCAGAGATCCTAAACTACTATCAACAAAATCAGTTTAGATTTATTGAGCCAAAAAAAGTTGCAGTTAACTATATCTTGTTGAATGAAAATATTTATAAAGATTCTTTAGAGGTTTCCACTCAAGAAATTATAGATGAAAGAATTCTATTAGAGGAGGGCAATGAGAATTCTCAAACAAGAATAAGTCATATCCAACTTAGTTTTTCGTCTGATGAAGAAAAGAAAGAAAAGTTAAATATAGCTAATACTATTTTTAAGAAGCTTTCCGAATCTATAACCTTTGAGTCATTAGTTGAAGAGTATTCTGATGATTTTGGTAGTAACAGTAATGGTGGAGATTTAGGTTATACCGATGGAACAATTCTTCCTGAAGAATTTGAATCAGGAATAAAAAATTTATCAGTTAACGATATTTCTCAAATAATAGAAATAGAGGGATCTTTTCATATTTTGAAAGTCACGGAAAAGAATGAATTCTTATTTTCTGATGCTGAAATAAAAGAAATGATTTTGTCTAATAAATCTCAAGAAATTCTTAATCAAAGTCTCTTAAATATTGAAGATAATTATCTAGGTCTTACTTTGGATGTTCTTTCTTCTGATTTAAACCTCAAAATCCAAAAATCAAGGCAATTTGATAACGAGAATCTTCCAGACGAACTTCTTTCTTTTAACGTTTCAGAAGAAATCTTTGATCAAGATGACATAAGTCCCGAATTCTTTGGACCCTACGAAGATGGAGCGGGTAATTTTCTTTTATTTGAAATTAGTGAAGTAAAGCAAGAAACTCTGCTTTCTCAATCTGATGCAGAGACAGAAATTACAAAAATACTTCAACTCGAGCAAGCAAGAGACACCATTCTCCAAGAGCTAGAAAAATATGAAGCTAAAGCAATCGATAATGAATTATCAGATTTTAACTCTTACTCGTTGATTAAAAGAGATAGTAGCCTTTTACCGGATAATTTACTAAGTGACCTATTTACAATAGATCTTGAAAATCCAGTTTTTACATCTACTCAAGAAAACGGAGATATCTATATAGTTAGGTTAACAAAAATTAAAAACTCCAAAAATCTTGCAAAGAAAGATGACATTGAGGCAGCTAAGAATTCTTTAAGATCTTTGAATGCAAGATCTTATTTGGATACTTTTTTTAAAGAGTTAGAGTCAAATTCTTTTATTAATTAGCTTCAGATAAATCACCCATAGCTGTGATGTTAAATCCTGCATCAACATAAAGAATCTCACCGGTAATACCACTTGCTAGGTCTGAGCAAAGAAAAGCTGCAGCATTACCAACTTCTTCTGTAGTGATATTTCTTTTCAAAGGGGCCCTTGTCTCATTGTAAGAAAGCATCTTTTTAAAACTTTTTACTCCAGACGCAGCTAATGTTTTTACTGGTCCAGCAGAAATTGCATTTACTCTAATCTGGTCAACACCCATGCTATTTGCAAGATATCTTGTAGTAGATTCTAAAGCTGCCTTTGCAACCCCCATGACATTGTAGTTTGGTAAAGTTCTTTGAGCTCCAAGATAAGAGAGAGTTAATAATGAGGCATTTCTATTTTTCATTAGATGCTGAGCTTTTTGTGCAAGGGCGGTAAAACTAAAAACACTTATATCATGTGCAATTTTAAATCCATCTCTAGTAGCAACGTCTACAAAGTTTCCATCAAGTTCGTTTGCCGGCGCAAATCCAACAGCATGAACTATTCCATCTAAATATCCCCATTCATTTTCAATTTCTTTTATGAGTAAATCTATAGAGCTATCATCACTGACATCGCATTCAAAATAGTTTTTACAGCCTAATGGATCTCCTACTTGAGTTACTTTTTTTAACAGTCTTTCGCTTTGATAAGATAGAAATAATTCAGCCCCATGATCGGACATCGATTTGGCTATACCTGTAGCAATAGAGAATTTATTTGCAACACCAACAATTAGAATTTTTTTATCTTTGAGAAATGACATTAAAGATTAATTTTAACATCGCAATTAATAAAAAAAATTTTTTATCGTTATTTAAATCAAATATAATCACTTTTTTTCTATGAGACATTCACTTACATTTTTTTTATCCTTTACTTTTTTTGGTACCTTAATTGCAGATGTTTCTGAGGATGTTTATGTAACCGGCAGCATCATAAAAAAAACTTCGCTTTTGGTTGCAAACCCAATAAGTACGTTTGATTTAAGTGATATTGAAAAGCGCGGAACTCTTCATATTGAAAATTTCCTCAGTTACCTTCCTCAAATCAATCCGAGTAATTCTAATTTTCATTCAAATAAAGCTACGGGAACAGCTTCAGTTAGCTTAAGAGGGTTAGGCGGAACTAGGACTTTAATTCTTATGAATGGCAAAAGACTCTCTCCTGGAACGCCCATGAATGGAACGGCTGAACAAGACTTAAGCCAAATACCTTTTTCTTTAATAAAACAAGTCGATGTTCTTACTGGTGGTAAATCAACTATTTATGGATCAGACGCTATAGGCGGCGTCATTAATTTCCAACTAAATAGAAAATTTTCTGGTATTGATCTTTCATATCAACACTCTTTTTATAACCACCAAAATGAAGATCCAAATTATGAAAGAAAAAATTATGATCTAGCTCCTAATTCTGTCTCAGATGGTCATGCGAATACATTGCAATTTTCTTTGGGATATGAAATTTTTCAGGATGTTCATTTAACCTCTTATTTTAATTATAGATCAGTAGATGAAGTGACTTGGTCACAAAGAGACATAAGCGTTTGCGCATTAAGTGGAAATGCTGAATGTCGAGCTTCATCAACTTCTCCAGAGGGAAAATTCGTTGAAAATAAAGTTGCTGGAAAAACATTTCACGTAAAAGATAACACCTTTGCTTCAGGCTCAACATTTTATAATTTTGCATCGAAGAACCATTTACTTAGACCTGATAAAAAAAATGATGTTGGAATTCTTTTAACTTTTGAAAATCTTCAAAAGCACACTTTTAATGTTGATTATTTTAAGTCATCACATAAAACAGTTGGCCAATTAGACTATTCCGGTGTTTTTAGATTATCTGTTGATCTCCCATGTAATAACCCTTTCTTATCGAATCAACAATTTACAGCGATATGTTCTGATAATGGATTAAAGTTATCAGATTCTGCTCCTTTATATATAAGTAGAAGAAATATTGAAGGAAATCCAAGGCAACAGAATTTTAAGCATTCTACAGATAGGTTTGTATTTGACGTTGATGGTGAAATCACTAATGAGTGGTTTTATAATTTAAGTTTTCAAAATTCTAGAACTACCGCAGACTTCACTTATTTCAATGATATTTCAAAGCAGAGAGCGATAAATGCTCTAAAAGTTTCAGGTACGACATCAAATCCATCCTGTCTTTCTGGAAATGATTGCAAGCCATGGAATATTTTTATAAGTAGCGATGGAAATTTGAAGAGTTCGGCAGCCTTAGGCGTTACCAGAGAAGCCTTAGACTATATTTCAACAAACTTAAAAGTTAATGCTGAATTGACAGAAGATCAGTATAGGTTTGTAACCTCAAAATCTTTCACAACAAAAAATGCTTTATTACCATCTTTAGACATGGCCTTAGGTTTTGAGTACAGAGAATTAAATTTAAAGAAAAATGCAGATAATTTTTCTGATGGAGCAGGGCAACAATATCCACATTCTAATTTGTATGGAAGTTTAAAAGTCAAAGAATTATTTTCCGAGATTTATCTACCCTTAGCAACTGATACCAATTTAAATTTCAGTATTAGATATTCAGATTATTCTTTAGAAGAAAACTCACTGACTTATGACATTGGTTTAGTTCAGTTATTTGAAGAAAAATATACACTTAAGTTTTCTCGACAAAAAGCAATTCGAATGCCAGATATTAACGATCTTTATAGTCCAACAAAAGTAAATCAAGCTTTCTTAAACAACGATCCCTGTTCGGGTTCCAACCCATTAAAATCTATTTCAGAATGTGCTAGGACTGGCGTAACTGAATCTTTATATGGAAATATTTCAAATACAGAAACTCAGATAAACTCTCTTATTGGTGGAAATTTAAATTTACGACCTGAAACAGCTATTACAAATAGTTTGAGTTTTCTTTATTCAGATGAAATTGACTTAGAGATAGATTTTTATTCCATTTCTCTAAAAGATAAGATTGGTTCTTCGGAGGTATCTTTTATATTAGAGAATTGTCTTGAAACTGGAGCTTCTTATTATTGTAATTTGATTGAAAGAAATCCAACTACCGGAACTTTTTATGAGGGTTCTGGAAAAATAGCTTCTCCTCTTTTGAATGTATCCAGCCAAAATATTTCAGGCTTGGATTTAAATATATCAAAAATATTTGATGTTAATTTTGGGGAAATTAGACTTAATAATTTTCTTTCATACTTGCTCAAAAATGACATTCAGCTTAGACCTTCTCTACCAACTGAAGATTGCAAAGGGAAATATGAAAATACTTGTGGATTACCATCACCACAAATTCAAAATATATTTTCTATGGATTTTATCTATAAGGTCTCTCAGTTTGACGCCTCGTCTAATTTAACGTTGCGTTATATAGATGGAGTTGACGATTCAAATACTCAAAACCCAATTGATTTTTCCAGCTACTATTATCTGGATATGAATTTCTCAATAGATTTAGTAAACGATATTAATTTTTCTTTTGGAATAAATAATATTCTTGATAAGAATCCCCCTCTTAATGGAAAATCAATAAATTATGTTCCTGGTAATGCAAATACATATCCATCGTATTACGATCCTTTGGGAAGATTTATATATTTAAATATTTCAAAGAGAATTTATTAATGCGTATCTTTTTTGTAGTTTTTATATTCCTTATAAGTTGTTCTGGGAAAGACGATACTGCGTCAAAGGTTGATATTTTTTCACAACAAGGAATTTTACTTTTAGGTAATGGAACAGAACCTTCAGGAATAGATCCTCACATTGTCACAGGTGTACCTGAGCATAAAATATTACTCGCGCTTCTAGAAGGATTAGTGATTTTTAATCCAAAAAATAATGGCGTTCTACCAGGCGTGGCTTCCGATTGGGGTATAAGTAAGGATGGATTGATTTATACCTTTACTTTTAATCCAGATGCAAAATGGACTAATGGTGAAATAGTAAAACCCGAGCATTTTGTCTATTCATGGGAAAGAATCCTTTCTCCTGAATTGGGAGCTCAGTATGCTGATATGCTTTATGTTGTAAAAAATGCTGAAAGTTTTCATAAGGGAAAAATAAAAGATTTTAATCAGGTAGGAGTTTCTGCTTTCGAGAACAAACTTGTGGTCACTCTAGAAAATCCAACTCCTTATTTCTTGAATATTTTGACACATTATTCAACGTGGCCTGTGCATCCTGAAACTGTCGAAAAATTTGGCGGGATGACTAGCAGAAATAATCAGTGGACTAGAGTAAACAATTTTATTGGTAACGGTCCTTTTAAACTGGATTCGTGGGAAATAAATAAATCTCTCAAAGTATCAAGAAACGATCTTTATTGGGGTAATGACACAAATAAAATAAACGGAATAGAATTTCTCCCGATTGACAATGAACTTACTCAAGATCGTCTATTTAGATCTGGCGGAATTCATTTGGCAAATACTGTCCCTACTGAAAAAATAAAAAGATACCGAGAAGAAAGACCTAATCAATTAATAGAACATAATTATTTTGGAACTTATTACTACAGAATCAATACAAATAAATATCCATTGAATGATGTTAATTTCAGAAGGGCATTATCTTTATCCATAGATCGTGACTTGATTGTAAAGAGTATTTTAAAAGGTAATCAAAAGGTATCTTATTCATTCACTCCCCCAGATGAAAATAGCTATAACCCAAATACTAAATTGGAATTTAATCCTGCCAAGGCAAAACTTCTTCTTAAAGAGTCCGGATATGACACAAATAACTTACCTCTTGAGGTTCTCTACAATACCTCTGAAGGTCACCAAAAAATTGCTCAGGCAATTCAAGAAATGTGGAAAAAATATTTAGGATTGAATGTGGTCCTAACCAATGTAGATTGGAAAGTTTATTTAGCAAGAGAAACTCAAGGAGAATTTGATATTTCTAGGGCTGGTTGGATTGGGGACTATCCTGATCCTTTTACATTTCTTGATATGATGGTTACAGATAGAGGAAACAATAAAACTGGCTGGAGTAATTCTTCCTATGATGAGATTTTAAATAATGCCGCTTCAAAAATTTCAACAAAACAGAGATATGAGCTATATGAAGAAGCAGAAAAAATACTAATAGATGAACTGCCAGTCATACCTTTATATACTTACACCAGGACTTATCTTTTAAGTGAAAGGGTTCAAAATTGGCAGAACAATATTTTAGACACAAACCCATATCAATTTCTAAGTTTGGAATAATATTTTGATTCAATTAATCTTAAAAAGATTATTCACTTACATCCCTGTTTTACTTGTTGTAGTCATAATTACTTTCTTAATGATACATGCTGCACCAGGAGGACCTTTTGATGCAGAAAGGGTGGCATCGCCTGAAATAATTGAAAAATTAAACGAAGCATATAATTTAGATAAACCTATTCACGTTCAAATCTACAATTATTTATTCAATGCCATTCAAGGAGATTTTGGACCGTCTTTTAAATATCCAGGCAGAACAGTCACTGAACTTATTATGTCAGGATTACCAACAACTATAGAATTAGCAATTTACTCAATTTTTTTTGCAATCTTTTTAGGAGTGATCTCTGGTTTAGTAGCTTCTCTGAATCCAGGGAAAATTTTAGATATAGTGCCGATGTCTATTTCGTTACTGGGTATTTGCATTCCCTCAATAATTTTAGGACCTGTACTGGTTCTAATTTTTGGAATTTGGTATGAAGTTTTACCCGTTTATGGATGGGGCGATAATCCTGGCGATAAGATTCTACCCACAATTACGCTTGGAACAGCTTATGCTGCAATTTTTGCAAGACTTACTCGAGGAGGGATGTTAGAAATTCTCGGTCAAGATTATATTAGAACTGCAAGAGCAAAGGGTCTTTCAGAGATTAGGATTGTTATTGTTCATGCTTTAAGAGGTGGAATTTTACCGGTTATTAGTTTTTTAGGGCCCGCGATTGCGGGACTGCTTGCGGGTTCATTTGTAGTTGAAACCATATTCCAAATAAATGGAGTGGGTCGTTTTTATGTTCAAGCAGCTTTTAATAGAGACTACACGATGATTTTAGGGACCTCTATTTTATTTACTTTTATGACTTTAACTTTTGTGTTGATCTCAGATATTGTAGCTTCCTTTTTAAATCCGACTTTGAGAGATTCAGGTGGTCTTGAATAGATGTGGTTAGAATTATTTCAAGAGATCAAACAAAGAAAAATTCTTTTGATTTCTCTTTTGTATACCTTATTTCTAGTATGTATTGCTCTCATTGCACCTATTATCTCTCCTTATGAAGTATCCGAGCAGAATTTATCTCTAGGAGCTTCTGCTCCATCCTGGCAGTACATATTAGGCACCGATGTTCTTGGAAGAGATCTTTTTTCGAGAATACTTTATGGAAGTAGAATATCTTTGCTGGTTGGCTTTTTAGCTACTTTCGTAGCAATAACTATTGGTCTTTCGTATGGAGCAGTATCTGGTTATTTTGGTGGAAAAATAGACTCATTGATGATGAGGTTGGTAGATATATTGGATGGTTTACCTTTTGTAATTTTTATAATTCTTATTCTCGTCATTTTTGGTAGAGACATTTATTTTTTATTTATTTCAATTGGAGCTTTTGGTTGGCTTTCCATGGCAAGAATTGTTCGCTTGCAAGTTTTGGGTTTAAGGAAAAAAGAGTTTGTAATATCTGCGCAAATTATGGGTGCCAGCTCTTTCAGAATCTTGTTTAAACATATCATTCCAAATGTTTTGGGTACGGTAATAATTTATTCAACCTTATTGGTACCCCAATTTATGCTTTTAGAAGCTTTTTTAAGTTTTTTAGGTTTGGGAGTGCAACCACCTGATAGTTCTTGGGGGATCCTTATCCGAGAGGGAGCTAACACTATGGAAGAGTATTGGTGGTTACTTATTTTTCCAGCTTTTTTATTTTCTTTAACTTTATTTGCTTTAAATTTTTTAGGGGATGGTTTAAGAGATATTTTAGACCCAAGAGATACTCAGAAATTAGAAAATTAATTGATTTCAGATAGCTTCAATTCAATTATTTGACCAGGATAAATTAAGGTTTCATCTGGAATATCATTCCACTTTAATATCCATTCTTTTGGGATCCCAAACTTATTGGATATTTTAATGATGCTATCGCCTCTTTTTACCGGATAGGCGATATCATTTTTTGGAACAGGTTTTGGTTTAATCTCTTTAAAATATTTTGGGTAAATCAGTATTTTAGTATCTGTCAGAAGAAATTTTTCTGGATTTAGATCATTCCAGATTGATAAATCTCTTATGGTCACATTAAATTTCTTAGCGATAGACCACATACTATCACCAGCTTTCACATAATAAATATCTGGTTTATTGAGATAATCTTTAATCCAACTTGGGCCTCTTGGGACAATAAGCTCCTCATTTTCATAGATGGTATCGTCTTTAAAACCATTAATTTCTTTTAACAGAGCAAAATCAATAAGATATTTTTTTGCAATAGAGGTTAGCGTATCTCCTTTTTTAACTAAATACTTATCCCACTGAACCAATTCAGATGGATCGGTGTTATCCAGAATGACTTGAAACCTATCAGCAATACCTACTGGTAAAAGAATATGAAATGGACCATTTGGATCCGTTGCCCACTGGTTAAAGCCAGGATTAAGTTCGTAAATTACTTCTAGTTTCAAACCAGATATATTGGCTACTTGCATTAGGTCTACTTGAGAGGGCAGAGTAACCAATTGAAAATAGGGTCTATTTGGTAAATTTGGAATAACAACACTAAATTTTTCTGGACTTTTAATGACCTCAAGCAGAGCTAAAAGTTTTGGAACATAAGCTTTCGTCTCTCTGGGGAGTTTTAATGACCAAAAATCTGTGGGTAATCCTTTGTCCTTATTTTTTTTAATTTCTTTTAAAATTCTGTTGGGACCAGCATTGTAAGCTGCAATTGCAAGTAACCAGTCATCATATTTGTTATAAAGTTTGGTTAGATAGTTAAATGCTGCATCCGTTGAAGCAACAATATCTCTTCTCCCGTCGTACCACCAATTTTTTTTAAGTTTCTGTTCACGAGCGGTACTGAGGATAAATTGCCAGATTCCTGATGCTCCAGTAGAAGATTGTGCGTAAGGATCAAATTGGCTCTCGATAAAGGGGATCAATGCAAGTTCTACAGGCAAGTTTCTTTTAATTGACTCAGTTACTGTGTAGTAAAGATATCGCTGACCATTTTTTGCAAGTCTATTGATGACATATTGATTGTCGTTATATTTCTCAAGCTCATATAAAACAGAAGATTGTTCCAATGCATGGTCAAATACCATTCTGTCTCTGATTTCACCCCATAAATCTTTAGATGATTGAGTTAGAGATGCAAAACTTAAAAGAAATCCAAAACAAAGGAGAAGATACTTATTCATTCTAAAAATTATCTTTCCAATCACGGATTGCTGCTAAGATTTCCACGGGTTGCAAGTTCTGTTTGTTAGCATAATTCTCAGCATTTTCTTTAACTTGGTCAACAGAAGTTCTTAAAAAAGGATTAATTCTATTTTCTAAATTAATACTTGATGGAAGAGACATAAGGTTGGAGTCTCTGAGTGAACTGACTTCTTCGAAATATTTTTTTAGATCAACATTATCGGGTTCTACTTCTAACGCGAAAGTTAAATTACTCAGAGTATATTCATGCGTACAATAAACTTTGGTTTTTTCAGGTAGATTAGAAAATTTATTCAAAGAGTCAAACATTTGTAGTGGCGTTCCTTCAAATAGTCTCCCACATCCACCAGAGAATAGAGTATCACCGCAAAATAGGGAATCAATATCTCTCGAATAATAGGCAATGTGGTCAAGAGTATGTCCTGGAGTTTCAAAAATATGAAATTGTGTATCTAAAATTTTGATATTTGAATTTTCTGATAATTCTGAGTCAATACCTTTTATGTGACCTCCTTTAGGTCCATATACTTTCGTTTTCCATCTAGATGTAAGTTCCGTTATTCCCCCGGTATGATCGAAATGGTGATGAGTGATTAATATTGCTTCAAGATTAAGATTATTTTTGTTTAAAAAACTCTCTACTGCAGAGGCATCACCAGGATCAACAACTGCTGCTGAGTTACCTTTTATTAATATCCAAATATAATTATCTGAAAATGCTGGAATAGCTTCTATATTAGAAATCATTTTTAAAGTAATATTAACTTCTATCTCTTTTCTTATAGATGTCTAAAAATACAATTAGGATTTTTACAGATGGCGCCTGTAAAGGCAATCCCGGATTAGGTGGTTGGGGTGCACTTATTATTGAAAATGGAGAAGAAAAAGAGATTTACGGGGGTAGCTTTAATACAACAAATAATAAGATGGAGCTGACAGCAACCATAGAGGCATTAAAGTTTTATAAAGATCCTAAAACTATTGAACTTTATACAGATTCAAAATATGTAAAAGATGGTATTAGTGAATGGATTATCAATTGGAAAAAAAATGGCTGGAAGAATGCCTCAAAAAAGCCAGTAAAAAATTCAGAACTTTGGATTGAGCTAGATAGAATGACAAATCATCATCAAGTAAGTTGGTTTTGGGTAAAGGGTCATAGCAATCATAGAGAAAACGATATTGCCGATGCTTTGGCAAATAAAGGTATAGATGAGCTGACATGAGACAAGTTGTTCTTGATACTGAAACTACCGGCTTAGATATTGCCAACGATCACAGAATTATTGAAATTGCTGGAGTAGAACTAGTAAATAGAAAATTAACGAAAAATTCTTATCAAGTTTACTTGAATCCAGAAAGAACAGTTGGGCCATCTTTCAAAATCCATGGATTATCTGATGATTTTTTGTCTGATAAGCCATCATTTATAGAAATCTATGAAGAATTTTTAGATTTTATAAAAGACTCAGAATTATTAATTCATAACGCTGAGTTCGATGTTGGATTTTTAAATCACGAACTTAAACTTGCTGGTCTTGATATAAAAATTGAAGATCACGTAAATAAAATTACCGATACCTTGTCAATCGCAAGGGAGAAACATCCAGGTCAAAGAAATAGCCTAGAAGTATTAACAGATAGATATCAAATAACTGGTTATGACAGAAGCTATCATGGCGCTTTGATAGATTCCGAGATTTTAGCTGATGTATATCTTGCTATGACTGGAGGGCAAAGAGATTTAGGATTTGACGAAAACTCTTCAATAGAATTTCAATCAAGATTTTCTAATGATGTCTCAAACGATTTCAATTTAGTTAAGATTAAGGCTTCGGAAGATGATCTTAATAAGCATCAAAATTACCTAAATTCCTTAAAGATAGATCATGGAAATAACTAGATTTGCTCCCAGCCCAACAGGACATTTACACATAGGCGGGGCAAGAACTGCATTATTTTCTTATTTATTTGCAAAAGCAAAAAAAGGAAAGTTTCTTTTACGATTTGAGGATACAGATCATGAGCGCTCCAAAGATGAATATGTTGATTCTATTCTCAATTCTCTCGATTGGATGAAAATTAAACTCGATGCTGAACCCATATATCAATCAAAAAAGATTGCGAAGCATAAAGAACTTGCAATTGATCTTTATAAAAAAGGTTTTGCCTATGCTTGTGATTGTAGCGAAGAAACTCTTACTAAAATGAGAGAAGAACAAATAGCTAAAAAACAAAAGCCTAAGTACAACGGGCTGAACAGAAATAATAATATCGAATTTGCAGAAGGTATGGTTTTAAGATTTAAATTTCCTTTGGAGGGCGAATCAAAATTTAAAGACTTAATTCTGGGGGATATTGCAATCAATAATAAAGAATTTGACGATTTTATAATTCTTAGAAGTGACGGCTCACCAACTTATAATTTTTCTGCTGCTGTTGATGACATGGATATGAAAATCACAACGGTAATTAGAGGAGATGATCACATTACTAATACTCTCAAGCAAGTTAACGTTCTAGAGGCATTAGGCGCAACAATTCCCAAATATGCTCATCTTCCAATGGTTCTGGCTGAATCAGGTAAAAGACTTTCTAAAAGAGATGGAGCAGAAGATATCTTGGATTATAAAAAGAAGGGCTATTTAAACGATGCCTTAATCAATTATTTAGTAAGATTGGGATGGTCTTACGGAGAAGAAGAAATATTTTCTTTAGAAAAGCTTCAAAAAATCTTTGATTTAAGTGATGTGAATTCTTCTCCATCAAAATATTCTCAAGATTTGTTAAATTGGTATAACAACAAATATTTAAATTTTTTGTCTACTGAAGAATTAATAACAAAAGTTAAAGAAATTTCAGATGTTGATTTCAACGAAATAGATAATGGAAATTTAGCAATCTCATTATTAGCAAAGGGAGCTAATTCTTTAAATCAGATTGCAGAAGACTCAATCTATTTTTTTGAAGAACCCGAAACCAATTTTGATTCTCTTAATATTGATCCTAACAAAAAGAAATTACTTGCTGAATTTAGCAAGCAATTGAAAGAGATAGATTTTAAAAAAAATACAATTGAAAAATATATCAAAGAATTTTTACAAGCTAATGATCTAAAGTTTCCAGAATTGGGAAAACCTTTAAGAGTTATTTTGACTGGTAGAGAGAATGCACCTTCTATTACAGAACTTTTGTTTATATTGGGCAAAGAAACTTCTTTAAAAAGGATAGAATATACATTGAATGATTAACCAAAAATTATTAGATATTTTAGTCTGCCCAAAGACTCACTCATCTCTTGTTTTGCATGGAGATGAATTGATTAGTAAAGATGCTAGATTAGCTTATCCAATTAGAGATGGCATTCCTATTATGCTCATAGAAGAAGCCCGTGAATTGTCACAGGAAGAACTTGAAAAGCTTTAATTCTCTGAAGCTAAATCTCTTTTCTGCTCATTAGAAGATAATGCAGCATGATTTAAAATATTCCTTGCCATAGATGAGTCTTGAACTTTTGAAAAAGCTGAATAAATTTCTTTTCTAGCTGTATGGAGTTTTTTATTTTGCTTGTCTGCATAATAAGCTACTTCAATTAGATGAGCTGCTAGTTCAAACTTTTTTTTACTCAAATTTTCAAGCGCCTTATCAATAATCAAATCTATACTCCCACAAAGATCAACCCATTCTTTAGCTTCATTCTCCCTTGTGTCAGGTAGTAATCTGTCATATTCTCCGTCCCACCAACCACCATATCTCTTCCAAATCATTTTTATTAAAAACTTGGGATCATCATAGACTGGTCTTAACCAGGGTTTTTTTTGAATCTCAGTAGGTATTTTTACTTGATGAAAAACTTCATTTAGGGATTTACCTCGATTCATAAGTCTGAGTGTTTCATCTTCTAAATCTTCCAAGAAATGAGCTGTTGTTGACAAGGCTTCTTGTATTCGCTCTTTTCCAAAAATAGGAAACCCATGACCAGGAATCATAATTTCAGCATCTTTCTTCATCATTTGTTTCAAAGCCTTCGACCAATCACTGACATATCTTTGAACTTTTTGTGGATTACCACCGTTTGGTACAGCCCAAATGAATAAATCACCCGGCGCGAGAATTTTTCTTTCAGGAACAAAAACCCAAGTATGATCATCTGTTTCGCCTCTTCCATGAAACAGTTCAAAAGTACAATCTCCTAAAGTGAATGAAGTTTTATCCTCATAGGTAATATCAGGATAACGGTATTCTTCTGGCCACTTAAAATGAGGTACATTTATGGCAAATTGTCTTCGGTTTATTGCCGTATTCCATCCGAGAGTTTTTTTATACCGATCCAAATGATCAGGTAACAATTCATGACTATAAACAATAGGACGTTTACGATTTGATTTATTCGCTTCTTTATCAAACCTTTGGGTACCAAAAATATGATCAACGTGATGATGTGTGAAAATAGCAGCTTTTACATCATCTTCTGGACGCCATTTTTTAATTTCATTATAAGCAGAATCAATATCCAGATGACTACCTGAATCTATCATTACCAATCCATCTTTTGTATCAATTATATAAAAACCAGCTATACCTTTGAGACCAAGCAAATTTTCTGCGAGTTCAGTTGAACCCTCATAAAAGGTGTGTACTGGATGATGCTCAAATTTAGTATCTAATTCTCCTTTCCATGCAAGTTCTGATAATTCTTTTAAATTGTTCATTATTTTCCCCATTGAATATGTCTACGAGACGAAGTATCTTAATTATAGATAATTTTTTGGGAGGGAGAGAATGAGTTATAACAAACCTTTAGAAGGGGTAAAAATTGTTGAGATTTCTACAATTGTTACAGCCTCATTGGCTACAATGATGATGGCTGATCAAGGTGCTGAAGTCATAAAAATAGAGCAGTCTGGTATTGGAGATCCTATGCGCTACTTGGGAACGCAAAAAGGCGGGGTGTCTGCATTATTTGCAAACTGCAATAGAGGCAAAAGATCTATAGATTTAAATTTAAAGGAGAAAGATGACTTAGAAATAGTTAAAAAATTAATTTCTAACGCAGATATCTTAATCAATAACTTTAGACCCGGTGTCATGGATAAAATAGGCCTTGGGGAAAGTGATTGTAAAAAATTAAACGATAAACTGATTTATGCATCCATAAATGGCTTTGGCGATTCGGGTCCTTATTCCACTTCACCTGCATATGATCACGTCGTGCAGGCCATGGCAGGAGCCACAGATATTCAATCTGACCTTGATGAACCGGCATACATTAAAACGCTTCTGTGCGACAAGATTACTGCCTACACAGTTTGTCAATCTTTATCATCTGCACTTTTTAAAAGAGAAAGAACTGGTGTTGCTGATCGATTGAATTTATCCATGATTGATTCAGCAGTCTTTTTTCTTTGGCCAGATGGCATGATGAATCACACTTTATTAGACGATGACGTGATAATTTTGCCGCCCCTAACAAAATCCTACAGTCTTTATAAATGCAAAGACGGATTTCTTTCTATTGCAGCTTTATCCGATGCTCAATGGTTTGGAATTTTTAGAGCTTTAGGTTTGCCAGAGTTTATTGAAGACGAAAGATTCAATAATGCCTTTGCGAGAAGTGAAAATATGGTTGAGTTAGTTAAATCATTAACAATTTTTGAATCCTTAACTGTAGATGATGCTCTTCAAAAATTACAGAACGAAGATGTACCTTGCTCTAAAACAATTTCCTTAGATGAATTGATGACCCATCCTCAAATTGAGGCAAACAATCTTTTCCAACTTATAAACAGCGCTTCGCAAGGTAAGGTTCGAGCATTGCGATATCCTACTAAATTTGATGGTAATGAAATGTTCAATGGCAAACCTGCTCCAGCATTAGGCGAACATAAACAAGAGATCATAGAATCTTTAAGCAATTGATACCTTTATCCAATAGACAAAGAATCGGCTATGGAGTGGGCGACATTTCTATTTGCTTTTATTGGTCAGGAGTCGGTCTTTACCTTTTATATTTTTACACAGATATTGTGGGCATTAGCCCATATTTAGCTGGTTGGATATATGCCTTAGGTATTGCCTGGGATGCAGTTACCGACCCATTCATGGGTTATTTAGCAGAAAGAACTTCTTCCAAAAGAGGCAAATATCGACCATATATTTTTTTCGGGACGATTCCGTTAGCTCTATCTTTTGTTTTATTGTTTTGGGTACCTCCTTTTACAGGATTATCCCTATTCTTATGTTTATTACTTGTAAACGTTTTTCACCGAACATGTTTTACGATTGTCAGTGTTCCTTATTCTTCTTTAACTCCAAGAATAACTTCAGATAGTGAAGAAAGAACGAAGTTGACTACCGCAAGAATGATCGGAGCATCATTTGGAACCTTATTAATGTCTTCTTTAGGTTTTCCAATAATTAATTACTTCGGTCAAAATGATGAATCTCTTGGAATAATATATTTATCAAGCATTGCTGCTTTTTTTGCAGTTATTATTCTCTACGTTACGTATGCATCTGTTAATGAATCCTCGACAGATGAAGTTAAGGAAACTTATCCTTCGATATCAAAATTAATTTTATCGATTTTAAAAAATTATCCTTTTTGGATTGTCTTTTCTTCAATCTTAATCTTAGGCTCTACCACAATAATGTTTAATAAAAATTTAATTTATTACATCAAATATGCTTTGGACTTACATAATTATCAAGGATTGGTTCTAGGCCTGAGTGGACTTAGCAGTTTTGCATCAATACCTGTTTGGTCATACGTATCATTAAAAATCGGTAAAAGAAATACATGGCAAATTTCTATGTCCTTACTACTTCTGGCATTTGCGTTATTTTATTATTACCAAATCAACTCATTACAAGAATTGATTGTCATAGTTTGTTTAATTGGCATAGCCTCAGGCGCGGGAGGGGTATTATTTTGGTCAATGTTGCCAGATACCATTGAATACGGCGAGTGGAAATCAGGAATCAGAAGTGAATCCTCTCTATATGGATTTATGACATTTGCTCAAAAATCATCTATTGCTGTTGCTGCATTAATTCTAGGGGTTTTATTAACCTTAATTAACTTTACTCCAAACGAAGTTCAAACTTCTGAAACTCTCACTGGCCTAAAAAATATCATGTCTTTAATACCTGCATCAGGTATCGCTATTTCTATCTTCTTGATGTATTTTTATCCAATAAATTCTGAATATCACAAACAATTACTAATCAATATTGAGGAAAGAAAAAATGGTTAAGTGGGGAGTTATCGGTACAGGAACAATTTCCACAGCTTTCTGTGACTCAATTAGATATTCCAAAGAAGGTAAATTGGCAGCTGTTGCAAGCAGATCCTCCAAAAATCTAAAACACTTTTCTGACAAATATAGTGTAGATACATACGATTCATATGATGCTTTACTGAACGATTCTTCAATAGATGCCATCTATATTGGTACTCCGCACAACAGCCATTTTGATTTGAGTCTAAAAACTCTTAGAAGTGGTAAACATCTTCTGTGTGAAAAACCAATGACGATGAATTCAACCGAGGCAATGATTCTACTTAATGAGGCGAGGGGGCTTAATCTATTTTTCATGGAAGCTTTTATGTATAGATGCCACCCACTTACTCATAAGATGCTCGAATTGGTTAAACAAGAATTTTCTAGCCAAGAAGTTTTGATAGAGTCTTCCTTTGGTTTTACTGCTGATGTTGATGAAAAACATAGACTCAAAAATCCAGAATTAGGCGGAGGGTCAATCCTAGATATAGGTTGCTATCCTTTATCTATGGCTAGATTGATAGCGGGTACTTTACTTGAAAATTCTTTTGCAGATCCTATTAAAATATCTGCTTCTGGAGAACTATCTTCAAATAATATCGATTTGAACGCAAAAGCAGAGCTTGAATTTAGTCCAAAAATTAAAGCTTTAATCAAATCAGCAATTAATGAAGAATACGAAAATTCATTAAAAGTCTCATCCGGAAACAAACAAATTTTTGTCAAAGAGCCATGGCATTGCGGTCAATTTCAAGGACAAAAAGCAGAAATCAAAATTCTAGAAAACAATCAAGAAAAGGTTGTTGAAGTAATGGACGATGTAGGTTTATTTACTAGAGAAATTGATGAAGCTAGCTCTTGTATTAAAAAAGGAAAAATTGAATCTGCTTTTATGTCTCATGCAGATTCTTTGAGTAATTCAATTTGGCTTGATAAATGGTTAAACAAATTAAGCGTAGTTTATCCAGCAAACTCCATAAATACTTCGTCGCTTAAAAGTTCAGTTTTTTCAAATCCATCAAAAGACTTAAATTCAATAAAAATTTCTGAATTGGAAAAGGAAATTTCCCCGATAGTTTTTGGATGTGACAACCAAATAAATGAAGTTCATGCGTTTGCAATGTTTGATTATTACTACAGCAAAGGTGGCAAAGTTTTCGATACTGCTTATATTTATAATCATGGATTGAGTGATAAATATTTGGGTGATTGGATAAACTCAAGAAGCTTAAAAGATGTGGTTGTTTTAGGTAAAGGCGCACATACACCAGATTGTTACCCAGATAAAATCAGACCTCAAATTGAAGAATCTCTTTCAAGAGGTAATATTGATAAATTAGATATTTACTGCCTGCATAGAGATAATCTTGACGTTCCTGTAACTGAATTCATCGATGCTCTGAATGATTGTAAAAAAGATGGATTAATAGATGTATTAGGCGCATCTAATTGGGGACTAGAGCGTTTTAAGTCGGCAAATGACTATGCACATGAACAACAAAAAGTTGGCTTCAAAGTCTTAAGTAATAATTTTAGTTTAGCTAGAATGATTGAACCCGTGTGGCCTGGCTGCTTTTCTTGTGACGAGACTTATCTGAAATATCTTAAAGAAAACAACATTCATCTTTTTCCTTGGTCCTCTCAAGCAAGAGGTTTCTTCGTCAACAAAGTTGAATTTGCTGCAAATGAACATTTTGCTAATCCAACTGATGAAGAAGAAAAAAGAGTTTGGCATGATGAGCAAAATCTTGCTCGAAGAGATAGGGCTATTGAATTAGCTAAAGAAAAGGGCTGCCAACCAATCCAAATTGCTCTTTCCTATGTAGTAAACCTTGAGATATCTGCTTACCCTTTAGTAGGCCCAAGAAATTTTTTCGAGCTGGATAGTTGTATTGACGCAACAAACATTGAGTTATCAACACAAGATCTGAGATATCTAGAAACTGGTAATTAGTATTTAAACTGCAGCAAGAGTTATGCGATGCAACAATCTATCATAACCGTCGTAACCACCTGTTGCTTGATGCATAACAGTTCGATTGTCCCACATGATTAACATATCTTCATTCCACACATGCTCATAAACAAATTGATCCTGAATCATGTGTTCATAAAGTTCCCACAAAAGTTGTTGGGACTCATCATCTGAAAAACCTTCGACATTGATTGTGTATACAGGATTAATAAACAAACATTCTTTATTGGTTTCAGGGTGAATTTTCACCATTGGATGAGAGAAAGTAGCTTTAGCTTCTTTAGATGGAAGGATTTTCATTGAACGCTCTTCTTTTTCAAGGGCATAAAAACCATCATCAGCATAGGGAATTTTTGCAGAATGTATTACTTTGAGCTTTCTTAATTTATTTTTCATCTCCTCTGGTAGCGCAGCAAAAGATTTTTCTGTATTGGCAAACAAAGTATTTCCTCCTACTGGAGGGATAATTTTTGAATGTAATAACGTTGCAGAAGGGGGTTTTTTCATGAAAGACCAATCCGAATGCCATGTCCCTCCAAAAGGTGTAGCTTTTTCATTAGCGCTTCTCTTTATTTCAGCAATATTTGGGTAATCTTGAAGAGACGAAATAAATGGATCGTCTCCAAAGTCACCAAAGCTTAAAGCAAAGTCTTTAAATTCATCATGAGACAGAGGTAGCTTAGGAAAGACTATCAATCCATATTCAATCCATTTGGATCTTAAAAAGGATATATTTTCTCGAGTTAAATCGGCTAAAGAAAAGTCAGTGACTTCTACTCCGATACCGTTTTTAGATAAATTCTCACTTACTCTCATATACTTTTTCTATAAATGAAGTAGCAGTTTCCCAAGCAGTTATACCAGGGTGCATTTGGTTCATCACAAATCCTATTGAAACATGATTATCCGGATCTCCAAAACCCAGAGATCCACCAGCTCCTCCATGGCCGAAAGCGCCTTCAGCAGGACCCATTGAAATATCTTTAGAACCAAGCATGAAACCCAATCCAAAACGAGTTTGAAGATTAGCTAAAACTAAATCTGCACCTTCGGATTCTGTTTGACGTGCCATATCGATTGTTTCTGGACTTAATAAATGTACGCCGTTGCGATTTCCACCATTAGATAAAACTCCATAAAATTTTGCTATCGCTCTAGCACTTCCATGTCCGTTTGCAGCTGGTATTTCGGCTTTACGCCATTCTCTGGTATTTGCATAAAAAGGGTTTTTAATCTCCATTTTGGGATTATTAAATGCAGAACCTGCAATGGTCGTAGGATCATAGAAATCTTTGATGAGAGCAAGATCTCCTCTTAGAAAACTTTTAGGGATCATCTTAAAGAAAGGGGAAATCATTCTAGTCCATAAGGGAAATATACTAGGCTGAATATCAGTAACCTTATCAAATTGCTCATCTGGCAAACCTATCCAGAAATCTAGATTTAAGGGTTCTGCAATTTTTTCGTTAAAGTACTGCCCAATGGATTGACCTGTAACTCTTCGTACCATCTCTCCAACTAAGTGACCATAAGTTAGGGCATGGTAACCATGTCTAGTACCCGGTTTCCATTGAGGCTTTTGAGCAGCCAATGCATTCACCATAACATCCCAGTTGTAATAAGCATCATCTGGTAAGGGTTTAGTCACTCCGCACAAACCAGATTTGTGACAAAATAAATATCTTACTGGGATCTTGTCTTTACCTTCTTGAGCAAATTCAGGCCAATATTTAGCAACTGGATCGTCTAAATTAACTCTTCCTTCCTCTATCAACTGCAAGAGACAAACTGCAGCTAAGCCTTTGGTTGAAGAAAAAACATTAACAATAGTATCTTCCTGCCAAGTAGTATTTTGTTCTTCGGAATCAATTCCACCCCAAAGATCAACAACAGTTTCTCCTTCTATTTCAACAGTGATAGCAGCTCCTCTTTCAAAACCCGAATTTAAATTATTTTCAAATAATTCTCTTGCGGAAGAGAATTTTTCATCACAGTATCCACTTATCATCAATTTCCCTTTAAAGAAGATAGAATACCTCTAATTTATAGATTAATGAAAGTAAAAAAAGCAGACGAGTATCAATCTTGGTTTATTGAAGAAGGCAAAGAAGCTGTCCTAATAGATCCTTGGTTTGATTCATCTTTAGTTGAAGGCAGAGGCTGGTTTTTACAAAGAAAAAAAGAAAAGAAATCATTCTTAACAAAAGACGAAATTTCTCAAGTTAAAGATATTGTCATAACTGCACCATTTGAAGATCATCTTCACTTCAATACCTTAAAAAAATTTTCAAGCGCCAATATTTGGTGTTCATCATCAGTTAGATCAATTTTATTGAAAAAAAAATTTAAAAATAAAATCTTTAAACTTTCATCATCAAATTCAATTGGAAATTTAGAAGTAAGAGTTTATCCCGCAGGATTTCCCTACAACTCAACAGCATACTGTTTGCATATTTTAAATGATAAGGGTTTTGCCGTTTTCCATGAAGGCCATGTAGTTAATAAAAAAGTTATTCAGAATAATGATATCAAAGCAGATATTGCAATTCTCACCGCTGAAGAAGTTAAGTTTTTTGGTCTGCTTACTCTGAGCATGAACTTAAAAAATGCAATGATTGCCTGTGATTTGTTAGATGCTAAAAAATTATTTATAACTGGGTCTAACCCATCTAAAAATACCGGCTTTGTAAATTATTTTTTAAAACTAAATAAACTTGATAATGATCTTATAGACGATAAGATTGAAATCTTTTATGAAGCTGGTAGTAGTTTTTCCTCTTAAGTTACTTTTGATAAGTATCCTGTTTTCGAATTTAGCATTTTCAAGAAACATTATTTTAGATTGCGATGTAACCTTGGTTGGAATTGAGGGTAAAGATAAAGCTTCAAATGATACTGAAGTGATTGATATCAATCTTAAGGCAAAAACTATTTTTTTTGGCTCAGAAGCAATTCCCTATAGATTAAGAAACAAACTCAGAGTTTACGAGGGTAGGTACTTTAAAGGAAATAAAAGAACCTTTGCCATTGAAAATAAACTCGTCATTGACAAAAAGACTTTTCAGTCATCCTTGAATAAAAACGTTTGGGATAATAAGGCAATCAGTGTAAATTCTTATTCTTACTTTGATTGCACACAAAGAAATTAATGGGGCTATAGCTCAGCTGGGAGAGCGCTTGCATGGCATGCAAGAGGTCGGCGGTTCGATCCCGCCTAGCTCCACCAAATTATGGATATAAATATTCTATATTTTTACATTCCTGATGAGAATAGCCTGATCTCCCCTATGAACAGGTGAAAATATCCCAGTACGAGCTTGATACAATTCATCAAGATGATTGGGTAATTTTGTACTGATATCTAAAAGGAACCCTTCAATTTCGTTTGTATATTCTTCAAAATTAAGGATTAAATCTACTTTCTTTTTATAAATTCCAATTAAATGAATTAAGTAATATCCTTTATAGGATCCCTCAGAAGAGACTGATACTTCAACTTCCTGAGATCCAATATTAAAAGATTTTAGTTTTGATGATTCAGGCAATAAAAGAACCATCTGACTTGCTTGTCTATTACTTTTTAATCTTAATTTAACTGAATTGGTACCTATAATTTTCTCTTTAAATTCAATTGAGGGTTCTATCCATCCACTTGAAATGCTATTTGCCCAATATCTAAATTCATATTCAGGAGCAAAGGAGGCAATTGCTCTAGTATTTACCACGTCAACATAAGAAGCCAAAGGCTCAATTAGAGGCTCTGGATCTGATGATGCAACATTTTTATAATTTCCTGAGAGATGAATAAAAGATTTTTCACTATTCAAATTCTCATAAAAATGAATATTTACATGTTGGGGTCTCATTTCCGTATATAGATTAAATGTACTCCCAGTCAGAAGAGCCAATATTATTGCAGCACTGACAGTTGAAAAGGCGTATTTCATATTCATTGAAAATAAGAATGGCGAAATCAATATCGCATACAATCCTGCAAATGGTAAAACCGCTAAAACAAGTTTGTAACCTTGACTTTGTTCTAAGGAAAAAATTAAACCCAACGTACTAGGTAAGGCTACTACTAAGGTAAGAAGCAAAAAGTTAAGTCTATGCTGTTCTTTTAAGAAGGTTGAAATCAGTGCCACTATACTTCCAAAAAATAAAGGAAGTATTAATAAATTCGCTGAATCAGGTAAAAAGAGTGTCAAAATCAAAGTGAGAGAAGTCCAAAGAAACCAAACCCCATAAAATGCTTCTGATTCCTGAAGGAATTTTCTATTAAATATACAACCTATTAATAATCCAAATGTAGTTGATCCGATAAGGAGAAGACGATAGGGCCAATCTATACCAGGCCAACTAATAATATTTCCAGAGAATATAGACAGAAAAAAGAAGCCCAAGAAACCAAAGAAAATAGTTGTAACAAGGGTTACGGGAGACAGAATAAAACCCAGAAACAATCTTTGTAATTTAATTTTAGAACGAACGAATGCTGCAATTAAAATTAGAGATGAAATTAATAAGGCAATTAAACTATTGCTCGATTTCCATTCAGACCAAACTCCATAAGTTCCTCCTAAATATACGTATTTATCTCCCATTTCCTTCCAATCTTTTGAAAGCAGGTCCCGAGAAGTACTTAATATATTTTCACCATGATGTTGAATGGTTCTAATATCTAAGTTCTCTAAATTATCATTCGGCGTATGATAGTGATTTCTCTCACCGACAAAAGCGAAGTCCATTCCTGGAATATTTGCTCTCATTGCAACACTGAAATCAGTATCATTGGGCATTCTCTTAAAGATTTCATTGGCCAAAGAAAAGCCATAGGCATGTTCATGTTCGTGGGATAAGCTCTTAATAAGTAGTTCGTTCTTTTCAGATGTTCGAAATACCATACTCCCTCCAGCAGTTCCGCTTCCTTCAATATTAAGAACCACACCAACTTCTTTAGCTAAAGGGTGTTGATTGAAGAATGCTTCTGCTCCTATCAAGCCATTTTCTTCAGCATCTGTTAGGAGTAACATTATAGGGTGATCATATGGCGCTTCTAATTTTAGAACTCTTGCTGCTTCGAGAATTGCAACCACACCAGCTCCATCATCACCTGCTCCAGGTGCCATTGGTACGGAATCATAATGTGCCATCAGGGCAAGATAAGGGGCATTATTTTTTCCTGGGATAATACCTATTAAGTTTTCAACCTCAGCGCATCTCGCATACCTGGTAGCACATGCCCAAGTTTTTTGAATCTCATATTGTATTTCCAGTTTATCTAATTCTTCGATAAGCCGTTCTTTGATAATTTGATTTAAATTAGAACCAACAGGGTGAGGCTCATTCTCTTTCAATAGATATTTCAAAGTTTCAAAGGCACGTTCAGCAGAAAATACATCTTGAGGAGATTGAATACCTTTTGCTTGGGGAGGTAATTGGCTTATATGCTGCAAAAAAAATAAAAAAATACTAAAAATAACTGCATAAATAGATAGCGCTTTATTTTTCTTCATGAAATCACTATACATTACAATCTAGTAATCATTTAAACAGGGGTTCGGATTGAATAAGAATTAAAAAAATATTTAGAATAGAAAGATAAGTTATCTTTTATCCGCACAAAAAGCATAGTCCATCTTTTCAAATAGAATTAAAATAAGAAAGATTTATGAACTTATCAAACAAAAAAATTTCTTATTCATTGTTATTATCTTTTGTTTTATTTTTACTAATTTCGCCAATGTTTTTTGGCCCTTTAATTGCCTTACTAAACCCAGAATTTTTTGAGGGACTTGGCGATACAGACCTTAACTTAGGTTCCACTTTATTTATTGCAAGAAATTTAGCAGTAGGCCTTGCTTTTTTATTTGCTATTTACATAAGGAGCGCGCCTATGCTTTTTATCTTAATATTAGTAAGACTAATAACCGACTTAATCGATTTCCCTGTATTTCAACTATTTAGGGAACCGCCTTTGATTGGGCAAATTATAATTTTTACTTTGATATGTTATTTACCTGCTTTTTTTGGGTTACGCATTCTTTGGAAAGAAATGAAAAGTCCTTCATAATTTTCGTAGAATGTTAGATCATCCAAATCAGTTTTCAAAAAAATTCATTGCAGGATTATTCAATTCTTCTGAATCTAATCTTAAAGGATTTGAATTTGAACCTGTAGGTTCCGGTCAAGTTGGTGATTGTTTTAGAGTCAAATTGGATTGGAAAGAAAAAAATAATTTTCCCTCATCTTTAATAGCGAAGTGTCCTGCTGCGGATCAATCTAGTAGGGATACTGCAAGAAATTTACACTTATATGAAATTGAAACTTCATTTTATAAATATTTAGCAGAAAAATGTTCAGCCAGAGTGCCTGAGTTGTATTTTTCAGATTTTGATTCAAATTCAGATGATGGAATTTTGCTTCTGGAAGATATGCATCCTGCCAAACAAATTCCCCAAATGGATGGTTGCACGGCTATAGAAGTTTCTCAAGTTTTAAAAGAAGCAGCAGCTTTACATAAAAGTTATTGGAATGATGAGAAACTTTTGTCTTATTCTTGGTTAACTTATGGTGTAAGCGAAGAAAGAAAACAATTTGTAGCTGATTTGCTTCCAGCAGTTTATCCAGAATGGAAAAATAGATATCAAGGAAGAATTAGCGACGATATTTTAGAAATGGGAGATGTATTAATAGAAAATTATGATAAATATTCTGAAGTGAGAGAGGGACCCATGACCTTGGTTCAAGGAGATTTGAGGCTAGACAATATTTTATTTGCCGATAAAAACAATAGGGCGATTCTTTTAGACTGGCAAACTGCAGCAGTGGGACTCCCTCTTAATGATATTGCTTATTGTATTTCTACAAGTTTTCTTAATCCAAAAGATCGAGCTAGTGCAGAAGAAGAATTAGTAAAGGAATATCATGCTTTGCTTGAGGTAAATGATAGTTACTCTTTCGAACAGGCATGGAATGATTATCGACGAGGTTCTTTTGTAGGATTTTTAATGGCAGTTATGTCTGCCATGATTGTTGAAAGAACAGAGCGAGGTGATGAGATGTTTGCTGTTATGGCAGAAAGATCAGGTTGGCAAGCTTTACATTTAGACGCAGTAGACTTTTTAAAATAAATCAAAGATGTTTATCAAAAAAGTTCATCATGACCTTTAAAGCTGGTATTCCATCTCTAATGAAATCATTACCGGCTATTAATGTTCTTCCTGAATCTAAATAAGCATGGTTTCTATTTAAATGCTCCCAGAATTCAAATTCTTGATTTTTTTCTTTTAAAGCGACTCCGTATTGTTTAATCATTCTGACAGGAGTTATTCTGTCCCTTGTTGCAGCAGTTAAAAGTTGAGGAGGCAATTTTCTTTCCGAAGAATCTGGTATGTTGTAGATAGGTGAAATTGCTTTATAAATATCAGGGTAATCAATAGGATTAAATTTTTTACCCAATACTCCTCTTGGCTTGGCTAAAGCAAGCCACCAAAAAATATTTTTATAAGTTTCAGCATTTTGAATAGCAAATTTATAGAAATCGTAACCACCATAACTTAAAACAGCTGCTTTTACGTCTAAGAGATTTCTTTTAGCAACTTCTTCAAAAGACAAGTCTTTGGGAAGATAAGTAGGCTCAAAAGCATGATCTTTTTCAAAGTCTTCTTTTTTTCCTATTTTATTTCCAAGATTAAGGATCATGGCGCAGATGTAGGCTCCCGCACTATCACCAGTAATTCCAATTCTTTCTTTATCGCCATTATATTTATGAATATTTTCTTTAATCCATAAAATGGAGCCAAAAGCATCTCCAATTAAATCATTGAAGAGAACAGTGTTACTTTGATCTCTAAGTAATCGGTAATTTACATTACAGACAATATAATCATGATTGGATGCAATGTATTGAGCCATATTGTTTAAGATTTCTTTTCTTCTTATTAAAAAACCCCCGCCGTGAAACATCACCACGACAGGGCAAAGTACAGAGATATTTTTTGGAGAATATACATCCATTGTTAAGTCAAAACCTTGCGGAGAAGACCAAACTATATTTTCAGTCAAATTATATTTGTCTGGATTATTAATCTTGATGTCTTGGGAATATTTTTTTGTATACATAAAAAAATAAATTACTTATTTAATTAAATAAATCATTTTCATGAAGTAAGTAATTAATCACCTCTGGTATATTTTTTTTAAAATTAAAAAAACCTTTTTTCGAGAATTGCCAACAATAAATATCTTCTTTTAAACCTATAAAATGCAATTTATCACTATCTTTAAATTCTCGATCCAGGAAATCCATATTCTCTCCAATGGATGGATATAACACATCAAATTGAGTATTTAATGACATGAAAGTATCTTCATCAATTATTTGAGAGTTAGATATTTCATTTGCAAAAGCCTCTTGCAGTGTTTTCTTAAAATTAAGGACTTTTTCATCTAACTTTATGTTTCTATTTTCATTATCAAGTAATATCAAAAAAATATTTTCGTAATTTTTAAAAAAAGAATAACGTTCATTAACATTTAGATCAGTCTCAAATAAAACTAAATTTTTATATTTTTGTTTGGTATGTAAGTGCCTAACTTCCTTTAAAGAGTAAATTTTATAGTTTTCTAAGGGCAGGGCGTTTTCATTGAGAGAAGTATTCATATATCGCTGATTGGTAAATTTTCTTATATTAGATTCCCGTGCTAAATAATTTTTACCTTGTGTCTGAATCCCTGCTACCCACCTCCAACTCAAAGTGTTAGATGCAGCATCGCCATCAAATAAATGTTTCATGAAAAATCTTGCACCAAGTTCCCATGGTAAATTTAAAGTAAATATCCAAATGCTCGCAAACCACATTCTAGTGTGATTGTGTAAGTAATTTTCTATTTTTAATTCTTTAACCCAATCATCGAAACACTCGATTCCAGTCTCTCCATTTATTGCTTTCTGATATTCTTCTTCAGAATAAGTCGGGCTAGAGTTAACAAAATCTCTCCAAACTTCAGGTCTATGTTCTAACCAACCTTTCCAGTAAACCCGCCAAAAAATCTCTTGTATGAACTTATCTACTTTCTGAAGATTGTATTCAGAAAGAATTTCTCTAACAAGATCGTATTCGTTAATAATTCTGTGAGAGATATACTTTGATAAATTTGATGTGTTTTCTCTAGATTCGGGACCAAAATCGTAATTTCTTTGAGAAGAATAGTCTTTCAATCCTTTTTGAACGAAATTTGATTTTTCTTCAATCGCTTTTTTATACATATCAGTATTTTAAATCCCTTAGTTTTAATACTTGCTTAATTTATAAAAATAATTATTCAATATAATTTTTATTTGCTAGAAGTTAAGAACTAGATAAACTTAATTTATGTTTGAAAAATTAAATGATAAATCTGTGAACAAGGGACTTCATTGGACCACTATCGCTAGTGAAAAAGTTTTGTTGGCGATTATTGGTATATCAACTTGTATTGCTGCAGCTCTTTATTGCTATGAGATGGTTTTAGCAAGACAGATTACTTTGCCTGATTTATTTATGCTATTTATCTATGCAGAGATACTAGGCATGGTTGGAGCTTTTTACTCAACTTCGAGGATACCTGTAACCCTACCAATTATTATTGCAATTACTGCTTTGTGTCGTTTGATAGTAATGCAAAATAAGGAAATGGATGCTTTGATGATTATTGCTGAAGCCTCTGCAGTAGTCATTCTTGCGGGTGCTGCATATTTAATGAGCTTGAAAGACAAATTAAGTCTTGAAAAATTAAGAACTCGAGAACAGGATAAAGAATAATTTTTTGGGAGAAATAAATGAACGCTGAAATATTTGTACCTATGTATTATATGGTATTGCTTACCGCTTCTGTATTTTTGTTGAGTACATTGATTAGATTTAAAAATGTGTTGATTGATAAAAGTCATACCGGAAGTGAACTAATGAAAATACCTTTGCCTGCATCTGCAGCTCAAATAACTAAACAAGCAGATAGAAATTTAATAAATCTTTTTGAATTTCCTATCTTGTTTTACGCAATTTGCGTTGTTTTATATGTTTCGGGAAAAGTAGATGCGTTTTTTATTCTTTTAGCCTATTGGTTCGTAGGCCTCAGAGTTGCTCATTCTTTGTATCACATTTTCATTAACGGTTTTATTGGAGACATGCCTCTAAGAGCCTTGCTATGGCTACCAAGCTGGCTGATTGTGATTTGGATGTGGGTTAGATTTGCTTCGTTAATTTAAGACAAGTCTATGGAAAAGGGACTTAAAATCTTTTCTTATCTTCCAAACCCAAGAGTTTGGAAAGCCGAGATAGCTGCAAAGATTGCTGGTATAACAGTCGAAGTTATTGGCGATAAGCCATCTGAGATTCCCAATTGGCTTTGGGACTCTGAACCAAAAAAAATATCAGATTCTGACAAAAAAGAATTAAAACAATTTGAAAGAACTGGTAAACGAGGTTTTAGTTCAGTTCTTTATAAAACTGATGAATTTATAAAATTAATTCCTTTTGGGACTGTTCCAGCCGCGTTTAGCCCGGATGGAAAAATAGGAATTTTTGAATCTAATAGTATTTTAAGAGCGATTGCTAGACAAGATGATACAAATAACTTGTATGGAAAAAATGCCTTTGAAGCTTCAAGGGTAGATAGTTTCTTAGACTCAGGTCTTGTTTTTTCTCGAGAACATCAAGAATACTTATTTAGTCTTAATGATATGAATGAGGCTTTGTATCTGAGAATGAAATCTGCATATGAATTTTTTCTGAATGGAATAGAAGAATCCTTAAAATATACAAAATTTATTGGCTTTGATCATTTAACTATTGTGGATATTTCATTTTTTTGTGATTTTTCTCAATTTTTAAGAGAAGGGCATTATGAAGATGATCTTAATAAAAGGGGTTTTAATCTTGTTTCAATGAATTTTGCTGTAGATTATCCAAAAACATATGATCATTTAATGAAACTTTCTGAAATAGAAGAGTTTTCTTCAGTAAGCGGAACTTATTTAGATTGGTATAAAAGGAAACTTCAAGATTCTAACTGAAGTCTTTTAACATTTTTCTCAACTCGAGCTGATGTTGTTCCTCTTGACCAATGAGATCTCTAGTATATTCCTCTAAATAAATTGAAGCTCCTTCCACCATAGTTAAAAGTTTTTTATACAAACCTAACGCATGGAGCTCATGTTCTAAACTTTCTTCTAGAATATTTTTTATTGAATGATCGTTAGTTTCAACAATTTCAGCTATTTTTTGGCTGGGATGGCCATCTAACCCAGTAAGTAACTCTCCTGCTTGTTGAGCATGTTGAAGAGATTCATTAGCTTGTTCCTGGAGAAAGTTTACAATTGGAATTCTATTCGGGCCTACAACCATTAATGCAGAATGGGTATATCTGACAACACCTGCAAGCTCATATTTCATAATTTCGTTTAAAGTTTTACATACTTTTTTTAGATCAAGAACGTTTGGCATATTTAACTCCTTTTAAACGTAATTTTAACAGCCAAATACGTAAAAACTCTGGATGAGAAATAAGATAACAATGAGAATTATTTGCATAAAAAATAATTGAATGCTGATTAAAATTTAGAGAAAATAGCATTATGAAAAAAGCTAGTTTTACAAAAATGACGGAAGGAACCCAAGAGGACTATACTCCTATAGTTGAAGCTGCAATGATTCACTCTGAACATTTACCAGATAGAATCATTCAACACCTGAATATGTTAAAAGATGATTTTGGTGGATTTGCTGTTGATAGATATGAACATTGTCTACAAACTGCAACAAGAGCTTATCGTGATGGTAGGGACGAAGAATACGTTGTTTGTGCTCTATTACATGACATAGGCGATATTTTAGCTCCGGCAAATCATGCAGACTTTGCAGCAACCTTGTTAGAACCTTACATTTCTGAAAAAAACTACTGGATCTTAAAACATCACGGTATTTTTCAAGGTTATTACTTTTTTCATTTTCTTGGTCTTGATAGACACATGCGTGACAGATTCAAAGATAGTGAACATTGGAAGGATTGTGTCGAGTTTTGTGCTAAGTACGATCAAAATTCTTTTGATCCCGAATACGATAGTCTACCCATTGAGACTTTCATGCCGATGCTCAAAAACGTTCTTTCTCAGACAAGAAAATCTATTTATAAAGCGGAAGCTTAATTACGAAGGTTTTCCTTTTTCTTCAACTTCTTTGTCGTGATTTTTTTTCGCTTCAATGAGTTCTGGCATTAGTTTATTTAACTGATCCATTGACCATAGCTCTTTACTTTCAAAAGATTTTATCACTGCTGGCTGCTGCATGATTCCAACTGTTCCGGAAGAAACATGGAAAATTTGATTGGTAATTTCACTTGCTTCATCAGAACATATCCAGGCAATGATTGGTGCTATCTGTTGCGGTCCTTGACTCCAATCATTGGGGTCAACTTCTCTTCCCGCTGCTTTCATTAAATCTATAGTCAATCTTGTTGCAGCTCCAGGAGAGATAGTATTTACAGTGCATTTGTATTTGGCCATTTCCATAGAAAGAGATCGACTAAAGCCAGCAATACCTGCCTTTGCCGCTCCGTAATTAGTCTGTCCAAAGTTACCAATAAGACCCGAAACCGAAGACATATTTATAATTCTGCAATTCAGCCTATTGTTTTCTCTAATGTATCTAACGAATGGTTGAGTACAGTTAAAGTGACCTTTGAGGTGAACAGCCATGATTGCATCCCAATCAGACTCCTCCATATTGAATAAAGTTTTATCTCTTAAAATTCCTGCGTTATTGATAACAATATCAACTGCTCCGAATGCTTCCACTGCTGTATTAAAAATATTTATCCCACCTTCATATGAATCAACAGAATCATAATTTGCAACTGCATCTCCCCCTAAGGATTTTATTTCAGCTACAACTTCATCTGCTATCTTTTCATGACCAGAACCATCTGGATTAGCTCCTAAATCATTAACGACAACTTTGGCTCCTTCTTTAGCAAATAATAAAGCTGTTTCCATTCCAATCCCTCTGCCAGCTCCTGTAATTATTGCTACTTTATTATTCAGAACTCCCATGTTTTCACCTCCAGTATTAGTGCATAATTGTTTTTACCTAGAGTATATTACTTTTTAAAATATTTAAATGTCGGAAAATAAGAACATAGAAGTTTCTAACACTACACTCTTTTTACATTCAGCTGGTTCTGGGGTTGTAGGGATAAAAAATGTAATTTTTGGAACTTGGGTACTTCTCTATTACAATCAAGTTTTAGGTTTAGAGCCTTATTTAGCATCTATTGCACTTGGGATTTCACTTTTTTTCGATGCCTTTTCTGATCCTTTAGTGGGCGTATGGTCAGATAGATTTAAGTCAAAATTAGGTAGGAGACATCCTTTCATTTATCTCAGTATTTTTCCCTTGGCATTTTGTATATGGTTACTATTTATTCCGCCTTCATCTTATGATCAAACATACCTTTTTTTAAAATTATTGATTTTGACAGTTAGCATTCGACTTGCAATTACCTTCTTCGAAACACCCAGAGCTGCTTTGGGACCAGAGCTAACTAAGGATTACGATCGCAGAAATACTTTAAATGCGATGGGATTATTTTTTGGTTATGGAGGAGCGATTCTAATAGGTTATGTAATGTTAGAGTTTTTCCTTCCCGAAACATCAGGTTTTATGGGATCAAGAGCATATTTGAATCCCGAAGGATATGAAAAATTAGCATATTTTGCGGGCTTTATTACTCTGGTTCTAGGTTTTATAGCTGCCTCAAGCACTCATAAACATATTAAAGATCTTCATGTTGTGCCTGAAACTTCAAATGTTGAACTGAAACAAGTCTTTGGAGAAGTTATAGAAACTTTATCTAATAAGTCTTGGCTTATGATTTTTTTTGGAGGATGTCTTTATGCTTTATTTCTTGGATTAAATACCGGAGTAGGGAACTATATAAGTATTTATTTTTGGGAATGGACGCCTTCAGATATTTCTATATTTCCCTTAGCAGGAGGCGTTTCTGCAATTATTGGTGCAATTATTGCAGTAGTTATTTCCCAAGGTAGAGAAAAAAAGAACATTGCTCTATTTGCCTTAACAGCCACAGTATTAATCTCTTACATCCCTTTTACTTTGAGATTGATAGATCCACTTTTTGAAGCTCAAACTTTCCCCATAAACGGATCAAATGCATTATGGTGGATTATGATTTCACATCAATGTATCACTGACGTTTTATCCGTGATGGGCTGGGTGATCTTAATATCAATGGTTTTCGATGTCGTTGAGGATTCTCAGAAAAAAACAGGAAGAAGAGATGAAGGTTTATTTCTTGCTGGTCCAGGATTATTTCAGAAAGTGTTTTCAGGATTAGGTGTATTTATTCTAGGTTTCGTTCTTCAATTTTTAGGCTTTGGCAATACAGAGGCAACTATTCAAGAGATGAAAGAACCTGTAAACAACTTAGTTCTATTTATTTGCATTATTGGTCCAATTTTAAATATTGGCGGACTTACTTTTATTTACTTTTATACAATAACCAGAGACGAATTTGAGTCAGCTGTTAAAGATTTAGGTTACTAAATATGTTTTTTCCTATATCGGATGATAATCCGAGTTCTTCAACTCCTTATGTTACTTATATATTGATTGGGCTGTGTAGTTTTGTATTTGTTCTTCAATATTTAAGTCAAATGAATCCTTCAATTTTTTATAATTTTGGTTTTATTCCGGCAGATTTTTTTTCTGACTATTCATCACTAACGATCTATACCTCAATGTTTCTTCACGGCGGGTTATTCCATATTGCTGGAAACATGCTTTATCTATGGATTTTTGGCGACAATGTAGAAGACTCTATGGGGACTCTAAAATTCATTATCTTTTATCTTCTTTGTGGAACTATTGCAGCACTTTGTCAGGGATTAGTAGACCCTACATCTCAGATCCCAATGGTTGGTGCAAGTGGAGCTATAGCGGGTGTTCTGGGAGCATATCTAATGTTATTTCCAAAAGCTAACGTAAAATGTTTGGTATTTATTATCATAATCATTCAAATGATTAGAGTACCTGCTTTTTTGGTTTTGGGTTTTTGGCTTGTTTTACAATTTTTTAGTATTCCGGGATCAATAGATATGGATGGAGGAACAGCTTATTTTGCTCACATTGGAGGTTTTTTAGCTGGAATGATCCTTATTCCTTTTTTTAAAAACAAAGATATAAAATTATTTCATGAACAAAATACAAGTTCATGGCAAGTTTTTAATAGAGACTCTAAAGAATTTTCATTTCAACGAAATGATGATGTCGTGATAGATTTCATTAAAAAATCTGAAGAAGAGATGAAACGGAGAAAACATTGAATTTAATATTGAAAGTTTCTTTCTGGGTTTTAGGAACTACATTTATTTTGGGTTCAGTCATAGGTATTTATTTACTAGCCTTCTATTTTGGTTTTTTTGGAGTTCTTGAAAAGGCTGAACCCAATATTAATTCTACTTACCCAAAGGAATTGTTAACTAAGAAGATTCAATCTCAACTGGAGCATAATCCATCAAATAAACAAATTCTGTTTGGCGATACTCATGTTCACTCAACTTACTCTTCTGATGCTTTTTTATGGAGTTTACCTTTGAATAATGGAGAAGGTCCTCATCCGGTATCAGATGCATGTGATTATGCAAGGTTTTGTTCCGCATTAGATTTTTGGGTAATTTCTGATCATGCGGAAGCTGCCACTCCTTTAAAGTGGATGGAAGCAAAAAAAGCCATAAGGCAATGTAATGCAATTAATGCAAATAGCGAAACTCCTGATTTGATTTCTTTTCTTGGTTTTGAATGGACACAAATTGATCCTGACAAAGAAAATCATTATGGACATAAAAATGTCATGTTCTTAGAAACAGACGAAGAATCTGTGCCGGTGATGCCCATTGGCTCAGGTGGGGTAGCTACCGATGGAATGCGAAGCGTAGACAGACTACCAGTTGTGAGATCGAATATGCTATCTATGGCACTAGTTGATTTTAAAAATAGAAGCAGATATGCAGATTTAATTACATTTAGTGAACATATAGTTAAAACTGAAGATTGTGAAGATGATTTTTATAATCCTGAAAATTCTTGTTACTTTTCAGCATTAACTCCAAAAGATCTTTTTACTGCTCTAAATAAAATAGAATCCGATTCAATTGTCATACCTCATGGAAATACTTGGGGTTTTTATACACCTAGTGAATCAAGCTGGGACAAACAATTGTCCAATGAGCATAATAATTCTGATAAACAAATATCTTTTGAAATTATGTCGGGACATGGAAATTCTGAAGAATATAGACCATGGACCGCTAGCCTTACAGAAAATAATGTCCAGTTCTGTCCAGAACCTTCTAATAATTATTTGCCTTCTTGTTGGCAAGCTGGAGAAATTATTAAGGAAAGATGTCTTGAAAATCAAAATAGTGAAGCAATTTGCGATAAAAGGGCCGCACTCGCAAGACAGTTATACATCGAGGGAGGATTATCTGGAAAGTTTGCTGTTAAAGGCATTACTCCAGAAGAATGGTTAGATTCTGGACAATGCAAAGATTGTTTTATTCCTGCTTTCAATTACCGACCCAGAGGTTCGGCTCAATATGCTTTAGCTTTGAGAAATTCCGAAAATGGGATAGAACAAAGATTCAAATTTGGTTTTATTGCCTCAAGTGATAATCATCGATCAAGACCAGGAACGGGTTATAAACCTATCGATAGAATGGTTACAACTGAAGCAAATGGTCCAGCTTTAAAATTTGTTGAAGACAACTTAACTCCATCTGAGGAAAAATCAGATCAACCCAGAAAAGTGAATTTAGAAGAATTAGACATACCTGATCCATTTTCATTATGGGAACCAATCAGACAATCATCTTTTTTTACAACCGGAGGCTTGGCCGCAGTCCATGTAAAAAATAGATCAAGAGAGGGAATTTGGGAAAGTTTCAAAAGAAGGGAAACTTATGCTACCAGTGGACCAAGAATTCTGCTTTGGTTCAATTTAATAGACACAATAGAAACTCTTCCAATGGGCACCGAAACTTCAAAAAAAGAAAACCCAGTTTTTGAAGTAAAAGCCTTGGGGTCTTTCAAGCAAAAAGAAGGATGTCCCGATTATAAGTTAGGAAGTCTTTCCAGTGAAAAAATAAAAACTTTGTGTAAAAACGAATGTTATAACCCCTCTGAAGAGAGGAACGTAATTACCAGAATTGAAGTAATAAAAATTACTCCTCAGAATTCAAATAACGAGGATATCGATAAATTAATTATGGATCCTTGGAAAACAATAGATTGTCCTAAAGAAGGAAATGGTTGTCGAGTTCGTTTTTCGGATGATGATTATTCATCAGATAAAAGGGACTCCGTTTATTACGTAAGAGCAATTGAGGAACCTTCTCTTAGAATAAATGCAGGTAACTTGAGATGTGATTTTGATGAACAGGGCAACTGTAAAAAAGTGAACATTTGTTATGGAAGTTACAAAACCTCTAGAGAAGACAATTGCACGATGATGTCTGAAGAAAGAGCATGGTCATCCCCAATATATATAAACTATAGATAATTCTGAAATTAAAATTGATACTTCCAACAGTAAATTTCTAAAGAAGTATGTAATACTTAATTCCTAATTCATTAGATTTATTAAATGAGAGAAAAATTACCTTTCCTTACCAAATTCTTTTATGGGTTTGGATCTTTAGCATATGGAATAAAAGATAATGCTTTTAATTATTTTTTATTATTTGTCTACGTTCAAGTTTTTGGGTTGGCACCAAACCTAGCAGGATTGGCAATATTATTGATGCTCGTAATTGATGCTATATCCGACCCCTTAATTGGATATTTCTCTGATAAAACCCAGTCAAAATGGGGAAGAAGGCACCCTTGGATGTATGGCTCAGCTATTCCTGTTGCAGTTTCCTTTTTTTTAATTTGGGATCCTCCAGAGAATATGAGTCAAATGGAACTGTTTTGGTTTTTGTTGATTGTGGGTGCTTTCATAAGAACAGCAATTACAATTTATGAGATTCCAAGTAATGCTTTAGGACCAGAACTTTCAAAAGATTATGTGGAAAGAAGTTCTCTTTTGTCTTATCGATATTGGTTTGGTTGGTGGGGTGGATTAGCAGTTTGGAACTCTTTATGGATATTTGTTGTTTACAGCACTCTTACAGGCACTCAAGATGCAAGATTCGTTGCTGATACCTGGATAACTTATGGTCTCGTTTGTAGTCCAATAATGTTCATAGCAATTGTGGTAACAGCTACAGGTACTCACAGGCATATTAAAGATCTCCATGCTCCTGAGATAGAAAGAAAAAATTTAAGGATAATTCTTAGAGAATTATATGAGACTATGACAGTCAGTAGAAACTATATAATTCTATTCATTGCCATGATTATGATGGGAGTAGCAAGTGGAATCGCTACCAATTTAACTCTTTATTACTACAGTTTTTTTTGGGAATTTACACCTCTAAATATACTCACAATCGGATTAAGCTTATTTTTAGCTCCCCTTGTAGGTATTGTGGTGTCTCCATTTTTAGCCAATAGGTTTGGTAAGAAAAATGGAGCATTAGTCTTATTTGCAATTTCCTTAACTGTAGAAAATGGAATAATTGTATTGAGGCTACTAGGCTTGCTACCAGAAAATGGATCTCCTATTGTTCTTGCAGGAGTTTTAGTATTCCATTTCATTGGAGTTGCCACTTCTGTAATTTCTTTTACAACTTTAAATTCAATGGTTTGGGATACAGTGGAAGAAGTTGAAATCAAAACCGGAAGAAGAATGGAAGGAACACTTCTAGCAGCAAGATCTTTTGCACAAAAGTGTATGAGTGGAGCAGGAGCTTTTGCCGCGGGGATGATTTTGACTTTTGCTGCATGGCCAGAAAATGCAGTTCCAGGAAAGGTCGATTCTGAAGTTTTATTTACCTTTGGTATCACAGCAGTAACTGCATCAGTCATTTTATGGACAATATCATTATTTACTATCTCTTTCGTAACAACTACCAAAGAAAGTCATCAAGAGAAACTAAATGAATTAAACTATGCAGATAGTTCTTAGTAAAAATGATCAAAGAAAATATAGAAGAAAAGTTAAAAACTAAAATATCATCTCTTTTTGTAGAAGTTATAAACGAAAGTCCCAATCACAATGTTCCAGATGGAGCTGAATCACATTTCAAAGTAACGATTGTATCTGATGAATTTGAGAATTTGAGACCGGTTCAAAGGCACCAATTAATTTATAAAGTACTTAGTGATGAAATGAAACTTATTCATGCAATAGCAATCCATCCTTTCACTAAAACCGAATGGGAGAGCAATAATCAATCTAGTTTAGATTCTCCTGACTGTTTGGGTGGATCTAGTTAACTTTAGAATTTCTCGTGTTCAAGATAGGAACCTTTTATAAATGTTTTGAATTTACTAAATACCAGGAATTAAAAGATGGTTTAAGAGATCATTGCATTAAAAGACAGATAAAAGGAACTATTATCCTTACTCCAGAGGGAGTAAATGCCACTGTTTCTTCTGATAAAGCTAAAGCTTTAGATGATTTAAATTTATATTTAAACAACTTAGTTGGTGAGGTAGCTTTCCGATTTTCTTTTTCAAATACATCGCCTTTTAAAAGATTAAAAATTAAAACTAGAAAAGAGCTTGTACCATCGGGTACCAATGGTAAATCCTATAATCACAAAGGAAAATATCTAACTCCATCTGAATGGCAGAACTTTGTTCAAGATTCAAAAAATATTATCATTGACGTAAGAAATGACTATGAAAACAAGGTAGGAACTTTCAGAAATTCTATTTCTCCGGAAACAAAAAATTTTAGAGACTTTAAATATTTTTTAAATAAAAATAAAAAGAAATTCAAGGATAAAAAAATTGGAATTTTTTGTACTGGTGGGATTCGTTGCGAAAAGGCATTGCATTCATTTGAACAAGAGGGATTGACTGATATTTATCAACTTCAAGGTGGAATATTAAATTTTCTGTCAGAATCCAAGGATAAATCATCTTGGCAAGGAGATTGTTTTGTTTTTGATGAAAGAGTTACTGTAACGAAAGATCTTGTACCTGGAGATTTTAGACAATGTTATGCCTGCAGAAGACCTCTCTCTGAGAAAGATTTAAAAAGAAGCGAATATAAAAAAGGTATTTCTTGCCATAATTGTTTTTTTGAAAAATCCGAGTCAGATAGAATTAGATATGCAGAACGTCAAAAACAATTTGATATGAAAAAATCGTGAACATTTTTTTTAATTTTTTAGTAGATAAGTCAAAACTTTTTATTTTTTTCTTAATCGTATTGTCTTTAATAAGTCTTTTAGGACTTCCCAAGTTTCAATTAGATGCATCATCAGATACTTTGCTTCTAGATAACGATCCTGATTTAAAGACGTATCGAGAAAATTCAAGAAAATATGGTTCTTCCGACTTTCTCGTAATTGCTTTTACACCAAATAAAGATATTTTCACTATTGAAACCGTCTCCCTTTTAAAAAATCTTGTTGAAGATCTTAAGAAAGTAAATGGTATCAAAAATGTTTTAAGTTTATTTGATGTACCTCTCCTCAAATATACAGAACAATCCATTAGTGAACTTGCTGAAAATGTCGTTACTTTATCAACTGAAAATGTCAATTTAAATAAAGCCAAATATGAATTTGAAACCAACGAAGTATATAGAGGATTATTAATTAGTGAGGATTTAAAAACTATTGCTTTTCAAATGTCATTAGAGCAAAACAAAGAGTATCAAAAATTAATCTCCGAAAGATATGATTTGTTGGATCAAAAAATTTCCTTAGACAAGGATATTTTCAAAACAAATTTAGAAATTCTTGATTTAAGAATAGATGAACAAAAAAAAATAAATTTGTCCAACGAAGCAATTCTTATCAATGAAGTAAGAAACATTACAAATAACTATAAGGATAAAGGAGAAATTTTCTTAGGTGGGGGAGCAATGATTGCCCACGATACTATAAAAATGATTCAGCAAGACTTACTTACCTTTGGTATAGCTGTATTTTTTATGTTTGTCTTGATTCTTTCTCTTATTTTTAGACAATTTAGATGGGTTGTAATTCCATTGATTTCTGCTTGTTTGTCTGCGCTTTTTACTACTGGACTCATAAGCTGGATGGGCTGGAAAGTAACAGTAGTTTCGGCCAATTTCATTGCTTTATTAATGATAATTGGAATTTCTCTTACAGTTCATTTGGTGGTTAGGTACAGAGAAATTACTTCAAGGTTTAGTGAACTTTCACACAATGAAGCTCTTAAAAGAACTCTTTCACAAATGTTCCTTCCTTGTCTCTATACAGCTCTTACAACAATGGTCGCTTTTGCATCATTAATAATCAGCGACATAAGACCAATAATTGATTTTGGATTACTAATGGTATTAAGTATTTTTATTGCCTTCACAGTATCTTTTATATTTTTTGGTTCACTCGCTTCATTAATGAATAAAAATATTAAAGATACCAAAGTTGATTATTCTTCTGGATTTACTACTTGGATAAACTCTTTGGTAGTGAAATTTAAAAATGTAATTTTATTAATATCCTTACTTGGCTTTGTTTTTGCGCTAGTTGGCATTAATAAACTGAGTGTTGAAAATAAGTTTATTGACTATTTCAAGCCTACAACTGAAATCTATCAAGGGCTTTCATTGATTGATAAAAAGTTAGGTGGTACAGCGCCTTTAGACATTATTATTTCTGCTCCAGAAAGAGATTTAGAAACCAACGCTGATTTTGAAGAAGACTTTGATGATTTTGGATTAGAGACCGAAGAATATGGTTACTGGTTCAATTCCCAAAATTTATCTTATCTAGAAGAAATTCATGATTATTTGGAAGGTAGACCTGAAATTGGAAAAGTTCTTTCTGTTTCCAGCGCAATAAAATTAGCTGAAATAGCCAAAGGAGAAGCATTGGATGATCTTGAACTCGCGTTGCTAAGAAAAGTTCTTCCTGAAGATATTAACAATCAACTTCTTAGTTCATATATATCAGAAGACGATAATCAAGTCAGATTATCTGCAAGAGTCATTGAATCAATGGATGGACTAAATAGAAAAAATCTCATCGAGGAAGTAAAAAACGATTTAATTCAAAATTATGAGCTTAGTGAAGAACAATTTTATTTATCCGGGATCTCTGTAATTTATAACAATCTTCTTCAAAGTTTGTTTCAATCCTTAATTGGAAGTTTAACAATTGTATTCAGTGCAATTTTTATAATGTTTATTATTTTATTTAGATCCTTCTATATGGCTCTAATAGCTATGATCCCTAACTTGTTATCTGCTGCAAGTGTTCTTGGAATAATAGGGTGGTCTGGCATTCCGCTTGATATCATGACTGTCACTGTTGCAGCAATAAGTATTGGAATTGGAGTTGATAATACAATTCATTACGTTCATAGGTTTTTAAAAGAATACGAACTTCAAAAAAACTACGATTTAGCTATAAAAAATAGTCATGCGACAATTGGTAGGGCAATGTTTTATACTTCTCTCACTATAGTGTTGGGCTTTATGATCTTAGTTAGCTCTAACTTTAATCCCAGCGTATTTTTTGGAATATTCACTTCGTTTTCCATGATAGTAGCGATATTAGCTGCTTTAATGTTATTACCTGTTTTAATCAGACATTTAAAACCTTTTGGGAGAAATATAAATGGGTCCACTTAAAGATATAAAAGTTATTGAAATGGCCGGAATTGGTCCAGCACCATTCTGCGGAATGATTTTGGCTGATATGGGAGCAGAAGTAATTTCTGTGGAAAGAATTACGGCTGCTGGAAGAGGTTCTAGCGCAGATATTGCTTCTAGAGGAAAAAAATCAATAGCAGTAGATATTAGAAAACCAGAAGGCCAAGACATAATTAAAAAATTAACAGAATCTGCAGATGTTTTGATTGAAGGGTTCAGACCTGGAGTCATGGAGAAGAATAATCTTGGACCAGATGAACTTTTGAAAATAAATCCCAAGTTAATTTTTGGGAGAATGACTGGATGGGGTCAAAGTGGGCCATTAGCTAATTCTGCAGGACACGATATAAATTACATTGCTTTAAGTGGCGTTCTTGGGGCCATCGGCAAGAAAGATACTCCACCACCACCTCCATTAAATTTAATTGGCGATTTTGGAGGAGGGGGGATGTTACTTGCCCTTGGAGTATGTGCAGCATTAAATACAGTTAACAAAGAAGGAAAGGGACAAGTCATAGATGCTGCCATGACCGAAGGATCTGCTCTATTAATGAGTATGATGTATGGAATGCTTAATTCAGGTATTTGGACTGATTCAAGGGATTCAAACTTACTTGATGGTGCTGCACATTTTTATGGCTGTTATGAATGTAAGGATGGAAAGTTTGTTTCTATAGGTTCAATTGAGCCGCAATTTTATTCATTATTAAGAGAAAAAATGAATATTGATGAAGATATTTTTGATAACCAAATGGATAAAAATTCATGGCCAGCTTTAAGAGAAAATTTAGAATCTAGATTCAAAGAAAAGACACGCGATGAGTGGTGCCAAATAATGGAAGGAACTGATATTTGCTTTGCTCCAGTTCTTTCTATGAATGAAGCTATAAATCATGAACATAATATTGAAAGAAAATCCTTCTTTGATTTGGATAACGTAACTCAACCATCTCCAGCACCAAAGTTTTCCTATTCTAAAAGTGAAGTAAGTCATCCTCCAGTTAAAGTAGGGACTCATACTAAAGAAATCATGATTTCTCTTGGATTAGAGGAAAAGCTTTCTGAATTAATTTCTCAACAAATTATTTCCGAAGCTTAAAGATTAAAGAATTTTTGACTGTTTTCAAAAAATATTTGAGTGATTTCCTCTAAATCCTTATTCTGTAATTTAGCTATTTTCTTTGCAACTTCAACAATAAACTTTGGCTCGTTTCTTCTACCCTTAATTTTAAGGTTTTTAGGTAGCAAATATGGCGAATCAGTTTCGATCATTATTCTTTCTAGAGGCATGTTAGCTATAAAATCAGTCATGTGTTTTCCTCTTACAGGATCACAAATCCAACCGGTGAATCCAATCCAAAAACCTTTATCAAGATACTCATAAAATTCTTCTTTTTCTCCTGTGAAACAATGAACCACTGCATTTACTTTAAGATCCCTGTTATTAAAACAATTCATAAAGTCTTTATGCGCTTCTCGTTGATGTAAGAATAGTGGCATGTTTAGTTCTTGTGCTGCTTCAATTTGTGACTCAAAACATATTATTTGATTTTCTCTCTTCGAATAATTTCTATTAAAATCCAATCCTGTCTCTCCTATAGCTTTTACAGAAGAATGTGTACTTAATTTTTTTATCTCCTCAATATCAGACTCTTCAAATGTATCTGCGTAATGAGGATGTATGCCACATGTCGTTATGAAGAAATTTTGGTCATTCTCTAATAATTTTAAAGAAACTTTGGTATCTTCTATCGAAGTACTTGTAATACAAATTTTTTTTATGTTGTTTCGTTTTGCATCTTCAATAACCGTTATGAAATCTTTATCAAAAGATTCATGAGTTAAGTTGGCTCCTATGTCAAAATAAGAATTACTATTCATTTAAATTTAAGATTAAAACTATTTATGAGTATTTCTAAAGACTTTGAAGATGCAATAAAAGTAACTGAAACCTCAAGAGGTAATTTTACAGCAAATATTTCAGATAACTGGAGTATTGGGCAAACTGCCAATGGAGGATATTCAATGTCTCTGCTAGCAAAAGCTTGTTCGAAATACCTTGATCATAAAGATCCGTTAGTACTATCCGCAAACTATATTGATAGAGTTGAATTTGGACCTGCAGATATAGAAGTATCAAAAATAGCATCAACTAAGAGTACTTCGACTGCACATGTTTCTTTGAAGCAAAAAGGTAAATTAAAGATTTTTACAACAGTAACTTTTACAGATTTTTCAAAGATGAAAGGCTTAAATGAAAATTTAAGATGTGAACCTAATTTTGAAGATTATAAGACATGTACGCAAGTCCCTTACAAAGAAGGTTTTAGCCCTAAACTCGATAAAAACTTAGAAAAAAAATATTGTTCAGATTCTATATGGTGGGAAAACCCTAAAGATGATAATCAGGCTGCCTTAAAATTATATATGGGGTGGAAAGATGGTGGATCAATTGATCTCTTTGGTCTAATTTTATTTTTAGATGCAACAACCCCACCAATCTATAACAAACTTGGTACAGTTGGATGGGTTCCAACACTTACATTGACTTCTCACATTAGAAATATACCTGAACCTGGTCCTTTGAAAGTTATTGCTAAAACCGAATTTATTACCAATAACTATATTGAAGAAGATAGAGAAATTTGGGATTCTAAAGGCAAATTAGTAGGCCAATCAAAACAATTAGCAAAATTAAGAATTAAGAAATAATACCTAAAATATTGTTATTATAGATTTTTAAAAAATACTCAAATAAGGAAAATAAATGAAATTTACAGGTACAAAATCATACATTGCTACAGACGATCTAAGCCTTTCAGTGAATGCGGCAATAGCTCTTGAAAGACCATTATTGATAAAAGGAGAGCCTGGAACAGGAAAAACAATGCTTGCATTAGAAGTTGCTAAATCTTTAGATCTTCCATTAATTGAATGGCATATTAAATCCACAACTAAAGCCCAACAAGGATTATATGAATACGATGCTGTTACAAGATTGAGAGATTCTCAATTAGGAGATGAGAGGGTAAAAGATATTTCAAATTATATTCAAAAAGGAAAACTCTGGGAGGCATTTACGTCAGAAAAACAAGCAGTTCTTCTTATTGATGAAATAGACAAAGCTGATATTGAATTTCCAAACGATCTTTTACAAGAATTAGACAGAATGGAATTCTATGTTTATGAGACCAAAGAAACCATAAAAGCTTCAACAAGACCAATAGTGATCATTTCAAGTAACAATGAAAAAGAATTACCTGATGCTTTCTTAAGAAGATGTTTTTTTCATTACATATCTTTTCCAGATAGAGAAACAATGAAAGAAATCATCAAAGTACATCATCCAAAAGTCAAGGAAAAGCTTGTTAAAGAAGCATTGGATATCTTCTTTGATGTTAGGAAAGTTCCAGGTTTGAAAAAGAAACCTTCAACTTCTGAGTTGGTAGATTGGTTAAAACTTCTGATGGCAGATGATTTACCTGATGAAATCTTAAAGAATAGAGATCCTTCAAAAGCTATTCCACCTTTATATGGAGCTTTGGTTAAAAATGAACAAGACGTTCAATTGCTCGAAAGATTAGCTTTTATGACCAGACGAGAAGGCAATAACCAAAATTAATTGAATGTTAATAAATCTTTTTAAAACTCTAAAAGAAGTCGGCGTACCGTGTACCTTGAGAGAACTTCTAGATTTAATATCCGGTTTAGAGAAACAGATTATTTTCGCTGATATCAATGATTTTTACTATTTATCAAGATCTGTTCTTGTAAAAGATGAAAAACATTACGACAAGTTTGATAGAGCTTTTGATATTTATTTCAAAGGTCTTGAAACTTTAGATGATGTTCTTCAGGCTTTGGTTCCTGAAGAGTGGCTAAGGAAAGAATTTGAAAAATTTTTGACAGAAGATGAACTTAAAAAAATTGAAACAATGGGAGGGCTTGAGAAACTTCTTTCAGAATTCAAAAAAAGATTAGAAGAGCAAAAAGGAAAACATCAAAAAGGAGATAAGTGGGTTGGTACAGGTGGTACATCACCTTTTGGTAATGCTGGCTCTCACCCTGAAGGAATAAGGGTTGATGGAGAAGGAAAACAAAATAAAGCAGTAAAAGTCTGGCAACAAAGGGATTTTAAAAATTTAGATGATTCCGTTGAGCTTGGTACAAGAAATATAAAAGTCGCACTTAGAAGATTGAGAAAATTCATTAGACAATCTAATGATGAAGAACTTGATTTAGATGACACAATCAAAAGTACTGCTAAAAATGCTGGTTTGTTGGATATAAAAATGATTCCAGAAAAAACCAATGCTGTAAAAGTTCTTGTTTTCTTTGATGTCGGTGGATCAATGGATCCTCATATCAAAATTTGTGAAGAATTATTCTCTGCATGTAAAACAGAATTTAAAAATTTAGAATACTTTTATTTTCATAATTTTATTTATGAGACCGTATGGAAGGATAATAGAAGGAGACACAACGAAAGAATCAAAACAGAGGACGTGATACATAAATACGCTTCAGATTACAAAATAATTTTTGTTGGTGATGCAACTATGGCACCTTATGAAATTACTAATCCCGGTGGCAGTATTGAGCACTGGAACGAAGAAGCAGGATCTGTTTGGATGAAAAAAATCATGACTACTTATGACAAATTAATTTGGCTTAATCCAGTTCCTGAAGAGCATTGGGATTACTCGTCTTCAATTGAAATTTCAAGACATCTTATTGAAGACAATATGTTCCCTCTAACTCTTAAAGGTTTAGAAGACGGTATGTCTTTTCTATCAAAAAAATAATTTGAAAGCATTAGAGATCAAAAATCTTACCAAGATTTACGATAATAATTTAGTAGCTTTAGACGATATAAGTTTTGAAGTTGAGCAAGGTGACTTCTATGCTTTATTGGGTCCAAACGGAGCGGGTAAATCTACTATGATTGGCATCATCAGCTCATTGGTTAATAAATCTTCAGGAAAAGTAAATATTTTGGGATTAGATATTGATACTCATCATTCCGAAGCTAAAAAGAGGATAGGAATTGTTGGTCAGGAGGTAAACTTTAATCAATTTGAAACAGTTCACAACATATTGCTTCATCAAGCAGGTTTCTTCGGTATGCCATTTTCTGAAATTAAAAATAATTGTGAGTTTTATCTTAAAAGATTGGATCTATGGGACAAAAGAAATGAACAAGGCAGGAATTTGTCCGGAGGAATGAAACGAAGACTAATGGTCGCAAAAGCTCTGGTCAACAGTCCTGATCTTCTTATATTAGACGAACCAACTGCGGGAGTAGATACGGAATTAAGGAAATCTTTATGGGAGTTTTTAATCGAAATAAATAATAAAGGAACTACCATAATTCTTACAACTCATTATCTCGAAGAAGCAGAAAGGCTTTGTAAAAACATATCCATTATTGATCGTGGAAAAATTGTTCGGAATTCAGATATGAATTCTTTTCTAAGAGAAATAGAGATAGAAACTTTTGTTTTTGATTTAAAAGAAAAAACAAGCAAGAATCTTTCTTCAGAAAATTTTAATATAAAAAAAATAGACGATGCTACTTTTTCGGTCCAAGCGAACAAAGGTACAAATTTAAATTCAATATTTGATTTTTTTGATCGAGAAGGAATTGAAATTTTAAGTATGAGAAATGAAACCAATAGACTTGAAGAACTATATCTAAAACTTACCAATAATGACCATTAATGAACAACTAAGATCTTTATTCATTCTCTTGAGAAAGGAAGTCTTAAGATTTTTTCGAATATGGAGTCAAACTTTGATTCCATCGGTACTAACAACAATATTGTATTTCTTGATATTTGGAACTTTTATTGGCGAAAGAATAGGGAAAATGTCAGGTTTTGATTATATGCAATTTATGGCACCGGGATTGGTAATGTTGGCAGTTATTACAAATGCCTATTCAAACGTAGTTTCATCTTTTTTTGGCGTGAAGTTTCAAAGAAGTATTGAAGAATTACTAGTATCCCCCATGCCTACTTATTTGATTCTAATTGGATTTGTACTCGGCGGAGTAGTCAGAGGAATTATTGTAGGTTTTCTTGTATTGCTTACATCTTTAATATTTACCGATATTACTGTTCAAAATATTCCATTGACCCTCCTGGTTGTTGTAATGACTGCCTTTTTATTTTCAATAGCCGGTTTTCTGAATGCCTTATTTGCAGATAATTTTGATGATATAAATATCGTACCTACATTCATTCTTACTCCTTTAATTTATTTAGGTGGAGTTTTTTATTCTGTAGATCTTTTATCAAATACTTGGCAAATTGTTTCAAAGGTGAATCCCTTGCTCTATATGGTTAATGCATTTAGATATGGAATGATAGGCGTATCCGATATCAATGTTCAATTTGCCTTGATGATGATAACCTTTTTCATATTGATCTTTTTTACTCTAGCTTATTATCTGCTTAAAAAAGGATACGGAATAAGGACTTAATGCTATACGAACTTTTCTTAACAATTGTATTCTTTTTTTCTTCTTTCGGTTTCAACGAATTTAATGAAATTTCTAATTGTGATGATGATGAAGTATTTGAAATATTTTGTGGATTTCAAAATCCAGAAGATTTATATCTTTCTCCGTCTAAGACAAAAATCATAGTCTCAGAATTTGGGTCGCTTGCGCCAAATACAAAATTTGGAAACTTGGTTTATTTTGATTTAAGCACCAATAATAAAGAGCCAATTTCAATTAAATATGAAGCCAATCAATGGGGAGATAAAACCTGTAGCTTAGAAGACAAAAGATTATCACCTCATGGAATAGATCTCATTGAACGTCACGACGGAAAATATATGCTAGCAGTAGTAAATCATCTACCTAGAGAAACAATAGAATTATTTGAACTAATAGAGACAGATACCATTGAGCTGATATGGAGAGGTTGTGTGGATGCACCACAAAATAAATATTTTAATGATATTGCCTTAAAAAAAGATGGCTCTTTTTATGTTACAAGCATGTTTGATTCTAATATTTCTGAATGGTCATTAGTTTCTGCAAGCATATTTATTTCAAATACAGGAGAAGTTTTTTATTGGCGTAAAGAAACTGGTTTTGATGTTGTATCTAATACCAGCGGATCTTTTCCAAATGGGATAGATTTATCTTTTGATGAGAAATTTCTTTACATTAATTATTGGTTTTCCGGATTAACTGTAAAATTTAATCTTATTGATAATTCTGTAGATTATAAGCATCTCGGTGGAGGCAAAGACAATCTTTTGGTTACAGACACTGGCTTGTGGGTTGCCGCACATAATTATTCCGGTGTAGAAGGACTTCAGTGTGATGAATCAATAGTTCAGTGTCCTTTGCCTTTTACTATTCATCAGCTTTCATTATTGGATTTGAGTGAAGTCAATAGTTATCAATTTTCCAACAAACAAATGGGAGCTGCTACAGTTGCTTTACCAGAAACAAATAAAATCTGGTTGGGTACTTTTCATGGAGATAGAATCGCTAGCTTTAATATTAAATAAAATGGAGAGATGGCAGAGTGGTCGAATGCGCTCGCTTGGAAAGCGGGTAAGGGGGCAACTCCTTCAAGGGTTCGAATCCCTTTCTCTCCGCCATAAAATATATGGAATATATTGAATCAAAATATTTCAGCTACGCAGATCCAGATGATCCTTGGTATCGAAAGTTGATCATTAGAACCATTGAATCTTTGGCTGGACAACCTGCTTTATATAAACTTTACAGAGAGTATCAAGAAAATCCTAACAATTGGGATAGTTTTTGGCATGGGTGTTTGGATCAGCTCAAATTGAAATTAGACTTCAATTCCAATGTAAATATTCCAAAAGAAGGTCCCACTATTTTTGTGGCAAATCATCCTTATGGAGTTTTAGATGGATTGGTAATAAGTTTCTTTGTTTCAAAATATAGAGATGATTTCAAGGTACTAACACATTCGCTATTGTTAAGAGCACCAGAAACAAAAGGATATTTGTTACCGATAGACTTTACTGGAGATAAACAAGCTTTGTTGACAAATCTTGATACCAGAAAAAAATCGAGAGAACACCTTGCTAATGGAGGATCAATAATAATATTTCCCTCTGGTACCGTATCTACTACTGCTAAGTTTTATGAAAGTACAAAAATGGCTTTTGATCCAGAGTGGAAAAAATTTACCTCAAGACTTATTAAGCAAACTGACCCAACAATTGTCCCAATTTATTTTTATGGTTGTAATTCCATAAAGTTTCAATTAGCGAGCCATCTTGGAGATATGTTCAGAGCTTCTTTGCTTTTTCATGAGGTAAAAAGGCGCATAGGAAGTGATTTTAAATTTAATGTAGGAGAGCCTTTTAAATATTCAAATATAGAATCAGATTTATCAAATCAAGAACTAGCAGATTATCTCAGAACTAAAACCTATTTATTAAATCCTAAAATTTTAAAAGCGCCACCCTACGGATTAGATATTTAATTAAATTCCTTTAGCATAGTTCGTTTTTTTGCTATCTTAGTAAAAAGGGGAAATAATTTGTTAGTTTTAAGTCGAAGAAGAGATCAAACTCTTGTAATTGGCGATAATGTGGAAGTAACAGTATTGGAAATTAAAGGAGGCCAAGTTCGATTAGGAATAAATGCTCCTAAAGCAGTTCCGGTTCATAGAGGAGAAATCCACGCTAAAGTAATTGAAGAGGTTTAAAATAGCGCCCGTAGCTCAGTTGGATAGAGCACCTGGCTACGAACTAGGGTGTCGGAGGTTCGAATCCTTCCGGGCGCGCCATATTTTCGAAAATTAAGTAAAATAAGATTATGTCATTAAAATTAAACAGCGATTCACAGCCATATGTAAAAATAAACTCTCCCAAGTATCAAGAAGTTTATTCTTTCGAACGAGATTTCGATTTAACGGATCTTTTCATGTTTACAAAAGGTCAGCCATACGAGAAATTTGCTGAGTTAAGAAAACAAGCACCTGTATATTTTCATAAGACAGGGCCAGAAGACTCAGAACCAGGTTTTTGGGTTCTAACTAAATATAAAGATATTGAATTTGTTTCAAAAAACCAGGAGATATTTTCATCTCAACTTGCAGGTGGGACTACTCTTACACATGGATTCACTTCCATGGATGATACTCCGCTTTATAGATCTACGATGGATCATATGTTGAGCTTGGATGGTTTATTGCATTTGAATATGAGAAACCCCCATATGGCTTTTTTTAATCCAAAGTATGTAAGTAATTTAAGAAAAAAAGTTGAAATTAAAGTAGATCAATTACTAGATGCAATAGCTCCTCTTGGAAGCTGTAATTTAGTTGAAAGTGTTTCTGCGGAACTGCCAATGTTTACTTTATGTGAGATGTTGGGAGTGCCTGAAGCAGATCGACCAAAAATAATTGAATGGATGAAATTTTTAGAAATGGCACAATTGATAGCCGCCACTCAAGCAGTTCAGAATAATAATATCAGTCTTACAGAAGAGCAAAGTCAAGCAGCGCCAGATCCAGCAATAATAGAAATGTTTACTAATATGATCAATGAAATGTTTTCTTATGGTAGACATATTTTAGAGGAGAGACGAAAATCTCCAAAAGATGATCTACTTTCTGTAATTGCAAACATTGAAATAGATGGAAAAAAACTTCCAAATGAATATTTAGACGGGTCTTGGTTGTTAATAATTTTCGCAGGAAACGATACAACAAGAAACTCTATTAGTGGCACAATGAATTTACTTTCAAACAATCAAGATCAAAAAGAATTAGTATTAAATGACCGTTCCTTGATCCCCAATATGGTTCATGAGTCAATTAGAGTGGCAAATCCTGTTTCTTATATGAGAAGAACTACAAAGATTGATACTCAAATAGGTGATCAAAAGATAGGACCAAATGAAAAGATATCTTTATGGTATGGAGCAGCCAATAGAGATCCTGAAATTTTCGAGAATCCCGACAAGTATGACATTAGACGAGAAAATGCAAAAAAACATTTATCTTTTGGATATGGTAGGCATCTTTGTTTAGGAAAACATACAGCTAACATGCAGCTTGAAGTTGTCTATGAAAAAATCTTTGAAAGATTTCCAGATATGACACAATCAGGAGATATAGTTTACACCCCCAATAACTTTGTAAACGCAATACAGGAATTACCTGTAAGTTTTACACCAAAAAAATAAATTTAATGTATACAAAAAGTTTACTTGTTTGTTTCTTTGCTTATTTTTTTTCAATATTATTTGGTTATTTTTCTTTAGCATATTTTGATTTGGGCCATCTTTGGTTCGATATCCTTCTAGCTCATACAATAGCTACATTAGTAATATTCACTTTCAGCGTTATTTATAAAAATTCAAGTTTGTATGATCCTTTTTGGTCTGTAATACCGTTTCCGATATTTATTTATTTAATAATTTATCCTGAGGTTGATGAGTCTTCTAAATTAAGGTTTCTTTTGATAGGTATTCCTATTACTTATTATGTAATTCGTTTAACTTGGAATTGGTTAAAAACTTGGCCGGGTTTAGAAAAAGAAGATTTCCGCTACATTAATCTTTATCAAACTTTTGGACGATTTAAATTATTTATTAATTTTTTTGGAATACATCTTTTTCCAACTTTAATGGTAAACATTTGTTTGTTCCCATTATATTTTGCAATCACTATAAATGATCAGCCAGTATCTTTTGTGGATTGGTTTTTTTGTATTTTCACAATTTTAGCTGTTCTACTAGAACATGTTTCTGACGAACAAATGCATACTTTTAAAGCTGACGAAAGAAATGCTTCCATAACGATGAATAAGGGTCTTTGGAAATACAGCCGCCACCCAAATTATTTGGGAGAAATTTTATTTTGGTTTGGTTTGTTTGGTTTTTCGTTATCTCAGTCCTTTGATAATTTTTGGCTTATTATTTGTCCTTTATCTATGTTGGCTATGTTTATTTTTGCATCAATACCAATGATGGATAATAGAAGTCTAGAGAGAAGACCAGACTACGAGGAATATATGAAGAAAACTCCTGCTTTAATTCCTTCTTTATTTAGGTAAATGTTTGATCAGATAATCATATTAGGTCTTTTAACCCTAATGGTTGGACTTTTTATCTGGGGTAGATGGCGGTACGATGCTATTTCACTAGGAGTTTTATCCGTTTTTGTTTTACTTGGCTTTATTCAACCTGAAGAAGCTTTTAAAGGTTTTTCTCATCCTGCCGTAATTACTGTTGCCTTAGTGCTATTGATTAGTAAAGGTTTAGAAAGATCAGGCTTTATTTCAGTCATTGGCAGGAAATTGCAAGCCTACGCTAACAATGAAATTCAATTTATGATTTCTCTAACTTTTTTTGCAGCTATTCTCTCATCTTTCATGAATAACATCGGTGCTATGGCAATGCTTCTACCAATTACTTTAGGTATTTGTCAAAAGATGAATTGGAATCCATCTAAATTTTTAATTCCTCTGTCCTTCGCTTCCATTCTTGGAGGAATGAATACAAAAATTGGAACTCCACCAAATATAATCATTTCTGAATTTAGAAATGATTTTGCGGATAAAGATTTTGCCTTTTTTGATTTTTCCTTTGCGGGAGTTCCTGTAAGTATTTTAGGAATTTTATTTATTGCTCTTGTTGGTTGGAGATTAATCAAACAAAGACCAATAAATTCGGAAAATAATCCATTGATAGAACTTGAAGATTATCTTGTAGAAATGGTTATAACTGAAAATAGCAAGCTTATTGAAAAAAGAGCTTTAGATTTTCGTCAAGAATTGGATACAGATACTGCGTTGATGGGTCAAATAGATGAAAATGGAAAGAAAGTAGAAATACATGGCAACCAAAAACTATACAAAGGCCAAATTCTTATTATGAAAATAAATCCTGACATGGTTGCAGATATTCAACAAGAATTTGGTTTAGATATTGATTCTGAAAATGATCTTACCTCTATTGAAGATTTGGGTGGTATTGAAGCCATTATTGTTCCCAAATCAAGGTTGATTGGACGAAAATATCAATATTTCAAGCGACTTATTGGAAGAGAATTGTCTTTGCTTGGTCTATGGCGTAGAGGTTTAAAGTTTAGATTTAGATTATCAAATGAAATTTTTAAGGTAGGCGATGTTTTGTTAATTGCCAACAGAGGAGAAAAAAATAATATTTCAGAAAAACTAGAACTAGCTGGCTTAATGCCTTTGTGGCAAAGAGAATTTGATGTTGCAAGAGATCCAACCAAAATATTTATAGCATTCGGATTATTTGCAATTTGTTTGCTATTGGTGATATTTAACTATGTGCCTATCGTGGTGGCATTTTTAATCTGTGTTATAGGTTTTGTAAGCTCAAAGTTATTAACGGGGGAGGGTGTATACAGACATATAGATTGGCCTGTTGTTATTTTGTTAGCAGCAATGATTCCAATTGGAAATACTTTAATTTCCTATGGCATTACTGACACTGTATCCTCCTATCTAGCAGTCCTTTCTTCCAGTGTGGATTATATATGGCTAATAGTTTTGATAATGGTCATTACGATGTTTCTATCAGATATTATAAATAATGCTGCAACAGCAGTGATTATGGCACCCCTAGCTGTATCTCTTGCTGATAAGATTAATCAACCAATTGAACCTTTCTTAATGTCAGTAGCTATTGGTGCAAGTTGCGCATTCCTTTCGCCTATAGGCCATCAATGTAATACATTGGTTATGGCTCCTGGAAACTATAAATTCGGTGATTATTGGAAAGTGGGATTACCTTTAGAAATTCTTATCATCATAATAAGTGTTCCCGCAATAATATTTTATTGGGGATAATTTTAAGATAAGTTCTTTTTAGTTGCGTTTTTTTGAACGCTTTCAATCCCTTTTTTTAGAGAACTTTCAGATTTATATCCTTGGCTCGTAGCTATTACCTTATTGTTTCCTGCGATTACGTTAAAGAAAAACTTTCCTGCTTTGTTTTTTAGAATTTTAAAGGACTTTTTCTTTTTGGAATTTAATATTAGAGATTTTGCGCCTTTAGTGCACCCGCTTTTAGTAGTGTAAGCTTGGCTAGCACATATAATTTCACCATTTTTAGCTTTTAA
>CACOBG010000002.1 GCA_902625415.1 uncultured SAR86 cluster bacterium | reverse complement strand
TTTTGAGTGACTTCTTGCTCTTTAGCTTGAATTTGTTGAGAAAGAAGTTGAATGCTCTGGTATAAAGTTTGAATTTTTTTTAGAATTTCTTCTTTTTCATTGTCTGATAAAGTTGAATCTTCCTTTTTTAACTTTTCCGCTAGTTTTATTCTTTCACTGTCTTTCGATTGAGCTTCGTCTGTTAAGTCTTTATAGTCAGAGGAATCTCTTAAGTCATCGATACGCTCTCTAGCAAGATCTGTGCCTAAAAATATTGCGTTGTAATCTATTACAGCTATGCCTTCTAAAAGAAATGCAAAATTTGTAAAACTTATCAGAGCTGAGAAAATAAATATTTTTCTTATGTAGTTCATCTTTAAAATCTCCCTTTTCAGTAAAAATAATTATAAAGGAACTGAATTTTACCTTTTTGACAAAGAAAATTCCTATTTTTTTTTAAAATTGTGTTCCTATTTCAAACTGAAAGGTTTCTGTTCTGTCTTCAGGAGAGTCATTAAAAACTGAAGCTAATGCAAATGACAACGGCCCCAAAGCGGTAATCCATGTAACTCCAACTCCTATAGAATATCTTAGTTCGGATAGATCGAATTCATAGCAATTTGTTTCATAAGCGCGACATCCGTCACTGAAAACATTTCCATAATCTAAGAAAACAGAGCCTCTTACCGATCTTGGATCTGGGACAAAATCCAGAGGAATTATAAGATCAAAACCTCCCGAAATACTATAAGGTCCTCCAATAGGTCTGGCATACCTTGGACTATATCCCGATGAATATATTGCTTTTGGTCCAAGATAATTTTGTTTAAATCCTCTCACTGATCTCATACCCCCACCATAGAAGTGTTGATAAGGGGGAGCAGTTTCTGTGTCATCATAAGTAAATAAAATTCCTATCCGAGATCGATAACTAAAGATTAAATTTAGTGGAAGAGGTCTAAAAATTTTAAAGTCATGATTAAAACGACCGTAATTTATATTGCTTCCTGGAAGTGTAAGTGTCAGAGATAATTGGTTGCTCATTCCATTTGTAGGAAATAATCCTCTATTTAAAGTTATTTGAGACCATGTAACACCTGCTGAGTAAGTATTAAAGTCAAACCCTTCAGAATTATAAAAATCAACTAATTGCCTCGAGCTAAATGCATTTGTTTTAATTTGTGTATTATCAATAGATAAATTGAAACCTAATCGCTCAATTTCACTCACAGGAAGTTGAAAGGAAACATTACCCCCGTAAGAGTCAGTATTGTATGCCGCAATATTAAAGTTTCCGTAATCAGTCTTTCTATAAAAAGCTCCATAACCAAGTCCTATTCCATCAATCGTAAAATATGGATCGAAAAAGTTAAACGATATGTCTTGTCTCCATTCGCTATAGCTAACTCCTACAGAAACAGAATTACCAGTTCCAAAAGCATTTTTTTCTGAATAATTTGCACCTAAGCTTAATCCATAAGCTCCATAACCAATTGAGCCGCCAATGGAGCCCGAATATTGCTCGTCTACACTGAAAATTACATCAACCTCATCTGGTGAACCAGGTACAGCTTTCTTTTCGTAATCAACTTTTTTAAAAAAGCCGAGCCTATCAAGTCTCAATTTTGATGTTTCAAGTAAATTATTTGAAACCCAACTTTTTTCCATTTGTCTCATTTCTCTTCTAAGGACTATGTCGTGAGTTCTATCATTTCCTTCAAAAGAAATACGATTTAGCATTGTCCTTTGACCCGGATCAACATAAATTGTTAAAGCAACTGTTTTTTCTTCTTCGTTGACCTCCTTCGAAGTAGAGATATCAACATTTGTATAACCAAAATTTTCTAGAAAATTAGAAATTGAGTCTTCTGTAAACTTAAGAAATCCTTCGACATAGGTTTCTTGAATAGGGATATTAATAAGTTGTCTTACAAAAATTTCCTCTTCATCTAAATCCCCAGCAAGTTTCACTTCACTAACTTTATAAATACCTCCTTCGTTGATTTTAATTGTTATGAATATATCCTTCTTGTTTTCTGATATTGATACCATTGTTGAGACAATATCAAATTTCAAATAACCATTATTTTTGTACATTGACTCTAAAGTTTCTAAATCACCTTTTAAATTTTCTCTTGAGTAAGATGATCCTCTACTAAAAACTGATAACCAGTTTTTTTCTTTAAGTTTAAAACCGTCCAATATTTCCTGATCAGAATATAATTTATTACCTACAATATTTATTTTTTTAAGTGACGCGGATTCTCCTTCATCGATATCCACTGAGAGCTTTACTCTGTTTTTTGGAAGATCCTCAGTTTTAACTTCTACTTCCGCAGAATATTTTCCCTGAGAGGAATACTGTCTTTCTAGCTCAACACTTAAACTTTCGAAGACAGACCTTTTATATAGTGCTCCTTCAAAGATTCCTGAGTTCTTAAGACCATCAAGTAAAGCATCGGTTTTAATTTGCTTATTTCCTTCTATTGAGATTTCATCAATGGTTGGTCTTTCTTCTAAATCTATTAATAAAGCGTTTCCATCCCTGCCTAGCTTGACATCATCAAATTTTCCGGTTTGAAAAATTGAGGAAGCAATTTCTTTAAATAATTCTTGATCGATTTCTTCACCCAAGCCAACAGGCATTACAGCAAAAACACTTCCTGCCGAAACTCTTTGTAACCCTGAAATTCTTATGTCATCAATTATCCAGGAGTCCTTCTCTTGCAAAATAAGACTACCGGGAAAAAAAATAATACTTATTAATAATAAGCGAATCATTAATTTCTCAACTTAAAATCCTAAAAATATCATTAAAAAAAACAAAAACAAAAAGAAAGATCAAAAAAGTAGTTCCTAGTCTATAGACAAAGTTAAGTATATTATCAGGTAAATCTCTGCCAATTATTTTTTCTATGGTGAGGATAAGCGCTTGTCCTCCATCTAAAACTGGCAGAGGAAATAAATTAACAATACCAAGACTTATACTTATCAAAGCAATTAGATAAAAGAAAGAATACAAGCCTCCATAAATTACAGACTCTCCAGCATATTGACCAATCATAACTGGGCCGCCTAAGTTTTTTGCTGAAACTTGTCCTAAAATAATCTTACTTATAAAAAATATTGAATTTTCAATAACTTTATAAGTTTGCGAAATAGAGTTTTTTAATGAGTCTTTTAGAGAAAACTTTTCTAAAACCCTAGCTTTATCACTGAGTTCAAATGATGAACTAATTCCAATTTGCCAACTTAAAGTATTTTCAGAAAATGTTGGTTTAATGATCAATGTATTAATTTTATTTTCTCTGAGAATTTTTACTGAAATTTCATCCCCTCCAGACTTATTTATTTCCTGTCTGATGTCTCCCCAATAAAGAATTGATTTACCTTTTATTTCAAGAATTTTATCTCCCGATTCCATTCCTCCCACTGCTGCAGGACTTGCCTCGGAAACTGAACCGATATGTGGTTTTAAGGGTGGAAAAATTCCTAATTCATATAAAAGATTAGAAGGTTCTTTGTTACTAAGCCAATTATTTATTGGCAAGTAAAACTCGTAAAAATTTTCGTTTCTTAAAACCTGAATTTCCAAGTATCCGGATTCACCTAATCTTTTAGAAAGAGCAAATTGCGCATCGGAAAAAGAAGATACTTCAACATCATCAATTTTTGTTATCAAATCTCCTTTCTCAATACCTTTTTCATTTGCAATGGAATTTAAAAGTACATCGCCTACTATTGGCATAACTTTATATGTACCAAAAAGGTTGATAATAAAAAAAATTGCGATAGCCAGAATAAAGTTAAAGATTGGTCCTCCTAAAGTTATCAATAATTTTTGGTAATACTTTTTAGAAGAATAAGAGTCACTGGATTGAGATTTTTCCGAAATTTCTTCTCCGTTCATTCTTACGTACCCACCAAAGGGTAATAATCTAAGATTAAAAATAGTTTTAGATTTTGTTTCCCAGCTTTTAATCGATCTTCCAAATCCTATAGAAAAGTCCAATACTCTGACTCCAAAAAGGCGCGCGAATGAAAAATGCCCAAGTTCATGGATAAAGACAATTATCGAAATAAGTATTAAAAAAGAAAAAATATATATAAGGAAAGTCATTAAATATTCTTGGCTGCAAAATTCAATGCAATTTCTTTTGCCTTTTCATTAAATTCTAGAATTGACTCTAATGATACAGAAGTTAGATGCATATTACTCTTATATGCATAATTCAGAGTGGATGAGATTAGCTTATATATGTTTAAAAAGCTTATTTTTTTTTCCATAAATAATTCCACTGCTACCTCATTTGCCGCATTTAAAATAATTGGCATTCCTTTTTCATGATTTAAGGCAAAGTATGCAAAATCTATAGAGGGAAACTTATGAGGATCTATTTTTTTAAAACTAAGATTTTTTAATTGTTGCAAATTAATTTTATTTGCATCATTTTCAACTATGTCTGGAAAACCTAGACCATATGAAATTGGAATTTTCATATCTGGTATAGCCATGGCAGCTAGAATTGTTCCATCACAAAACTCAACCAAGGAGTGAATAAGTCCTTCAGGATGAATAATAGCCTCAATCTTGTTAGGGTCTTCATTAAATAAATATTTTGCTTCTATTATTTCTAGAGCCTTGTTCATTAAAGTTGAAGAATCAATGGTAATTTTTCGTCCCATCTGCCAAATCGGATGTTTCAGAGCTTGCTTTAATGAAATGCTCTTAAATTTTGACTTAGATAATTTATAGAAAGGACCGCCAGAACAAGTGAGTGTAATTTTTGATATAGAATTTTCTTTTTTACCTTGGATACTTTGATGAACTGAACAATGTTCAGAATCAATTGGAATGATTTGTGCTCCATGTTTTTTTGCTTCATTTACTAAAAATTCACCAGCCATTACCAATGGTTCTTTATTAGCTATTAATACTTTCTTTCCTGATGAGATGGAATGATGAATTAGCTCCAAACCATCCGAGCCTGATATCGCAGCTATAACCGTATCTACATCATTACTCGATATTAATTTAAGTAGATCATTTCTATTTATGAATTTATTAGAAGAAATTTTATTCCCTGATTTTTCTACGTATATCTTTGCTTGCTCGTGTCTTTTTGCTTGTGCCTTTATCATCTCTATATTAGAAAGAGCAACTAAGCAAGCAACTTCGTATTTTTCTTTATTTTTTTCAATAACTTCTAGAGAGGATTTTCCAACCGATCCCGTGGATCCAAGTAATACTACTTTTTGCATTAAATAAGACTATAAAAGATAAAAAAAACAGGTATGCACATAATATGACTATCTATTCTGTCAAGAATACCACCATGCCCTGGTAATAAGTTTCCAAAATCTTTAATACCCATTAATCTTTTTGATTTACTTGCTAATAAATCTCCAGAAATACTAGCAAAAGAAGAAATGAGCATTATAAGAAAAGTTATCAGATAACCGAATGAGTCTATAAATAGGGATATCACTAGAAATTCTGAGAAAACACCTGATCCTGATATTTCTTGCTCAACGAATAAATATCCTAAGAAAAGAAACAAAAAACTTGGAATCACCAATCCTAAGAGAGTTCCCTCTAATGTTTTGTTTGGACTAATAGAAGGATAGATAAACCTTCTTCCTAAAAGTTTTCCGAAAACCAAAGCAAAAATATCGGTAAATACGGAAATTAATAATGCGGTAAAAAAAAAGCTTCTACCTGATGAGTTCGTTATAGGAAAGATTAGATACAGATTTAAAAGAACTAAAATAAAAATTATCCAGATATAGATATTTTTTTTTCCTTTTATTTTAAACAACTCAAATAAGGAATATCCTAATATGCCAGCCAAAATTATCTGAAAGAGAGTATCGCTGGTGAAAAAGACAAAAAAAAGCACAAAGAGGCCTAAAATTATTCCTGTGATAATTCTTTTCATATCTATCCTGTTTCAACTCCAAATTTTCTTTTTCTGGATCGATAATCCTCGAGTGCAATATCAAAATCTTTTACATTAAAATCAGGCCAAAGTTTGTCTGAAAAAAATAACTCAGAATATGATGATTGCCAGAGGTAGAAATTACTTAGTCTTTTTTCCCCTCCTGATCTTATTATTAAATCTGGATTAGGAAAGCTTTTTGTTTCTAGATAATTTTCAAGAGAATTTTCATTTAATTCTTTATTGTTTTTGTCAGCATGAAATTTTTTGATCGCATTTATTATGTCCCACTTTCCTCCGTAGCTAGCAGCAATTATTAAATTAAGCTTTGGTTCATATTCCTCAGTAAGTTTTTTTGATTGTTCAATTTGTTTTATCAATTTTTTGTTAAACCTTGAAATATCTCCAATAAAATTCAGCTTAACTTTTTCCTCCATAAGTTCCGGAGTCTGTTCTTCTAATGCATCAAAGAACAAACTTATTAAATCTCTTACTTCTCCTTCCTCTCTCAGCCAATTTTCTGTACTGAAAGCAAACAGAGTAAGATAATTAATTTTTTTTTCTAAGGCATACTCAACTGCTAATCTAGCTTTTTTTACACCTTCTTTGTGCCCAGCTTTTGAAGGAAGGTTTCTGCTTGAGGCCCACCTAGTATTTCCATCCATAATTACTGCAAGATGGTTGAGATTTTTCATTTTTAAATTTCTAAAAGATCTTTTTCTTTTTTCTCCAGAAGCAAGTCTATCTTGCTTACATAGTTATCAGTAAGATTCTGAATAATTTCTTCGCCACGTCTCAAATCATCTTGAGAGATTTCTTTTTCATTAAGGAATTCTTTTAGCATAGCATTTGCATCTCTTCTTTGATTTCTTATAGCAACTTTTGAGTTTTCTGCTTCAGATTTAGCGACCTTAATTAAGTCTTTTCTGGTCTCTTCAGTTAGCTCAGGAACTATAACTCTAATGACGTCTCCTGAAGTAGCAGGCTGAAGTCCAATATCTGATGACTGGATAGCTTTTTCAATATTTTGTACCTGATCTTTTTCCCATGGAACTATTGATAAAGTTCTAGCATCTTCTACTGAAATATTACTCATCTGACTGATTGGGGTGTTTGATCCATAGTAATCTACCTCAACTGACTCCAGAAGTGATGGATTAGCTCTTCCCGTTCTTATCCTTTGAAGTTTTTTTTCTAAAGATAAAATGGTTTTATCCATTTGCTCTTCGGTCTCAGATTTAGTTTCATCAATCATTACAATTATCTATAAGAAAAAATTGTTAACCCTCAAGTTGAGACTGGACCTCTTCTGCAAAATCCTTCTTTTCAACTTCTATACCCTCGCCAACTTCAATCCTTATGAATGAAGAAATTTTTGTATTCGACTCAGAAAGAAATGCTTCCACACTTTTAGAAGGATCTTTGACAAAAGGTTGCTTCAGTAAGCTAACATCAGCAAGTTGTTTATTTAATTTACCCTGGATCATTTTTTCTTTTATTTCTTCTGGTTTATTTTCCTTTTCGACCTGCGATCTAAAAATTTCTCGTTCAGAATTAATATAAGATTCATCTAAATCTTCTGGAGACAAAACAATTGGGTTGCTTGCGGCAATATGCATGGCAACTTCTTTTGCGATCTCGGGACTTCCTTGGGCTAAAGAAACTCCAGCAGCTATTTTTTTATTTGAATGGATATATGATTCTAGAACTTCTCCGGTGATTTTTTTTACTTTTCTGATAATTACATTTTCACCAATTTTTTGAACCAAAGACATTCTTTGCTTTTCCATACTTTCAGAAACTTCATCTAGCAAATTTTCTTCAGAAGAAGTATCAACAGCAACTTTCAAAACTTGTTCACAAAAATTTATAAAATTTTCATCTTTAGCAACAAAATCAGTTTCACAATTAACTTCTACAAAAGTAATTTCTTTGTCGGATATTTTAGATATTATTATCCCTTCAACAGCAGTTCTAGAAGCTTTTTTTTCAGCTTTCAACGCGCTGCTTTTTCGTAGATTTTTTATTGCCTCCTCTAAATTTCCATTTGCTTCTTCAAGAGCTTTTTTACATTCCATCATGCCTAGGCCCGTTTTCTCCCTGAGCTCTTTCACATCTTGTGCTTTTATTGTCATTTATTCTTCCTCAGATTTCTTAATTTCTTCTTGATTGCTTTCGGTTTGAACTTCCTGATCTTCCTGAGATGCTTTTTTAACAACTACAGGGCCATCTTTTGAGGTTCTTGTCGCTCCTGACATCTCCGCCCCTTCAAGACATGCGTTTGAAATTATTCTTGAAATCAAAGAAATTGACCTAATGGCATCATCATTACCTGGAATAATAAAATCCACATCATCAGGGTTTGAATTAGTATCAACTATGCCTATTATAGGAATACCCATTTTCTTTGCTTCAGCTATTGCTATCTTTTCATTTTCTACATCAACAACAAAAAGAGCTTCGGGAAGACCTCCGATATTTTTTATTCCTCCAATTGAACGATCTAACTTTTCCATTTCTCTTCTGATGCCTAAAACTTCTTTCTTGGTTAAATCAGCAAACTTTCCTTCTTCTTCTTGAGTATTTAAAATTTCAAGCCTTCTGATTGAGGATCTTACAGTTTTATAGTTTGTGAGCATTCCACCAAGCCATCTGTAATTAATAAAGGGCATATTGCATCTTTCAGCTTCTTCTTTTATCACTCGTCTGGCGGCTCTTTTGGTTCCAACGAATAGAATTCTATTATTGGAGGCTGAGAGCTTTTTACAAAACTCAACTGCAGGACTAAGGCACTCTAAAGTTTTTTCTAGATTAATAATGTGAACTTTGTTTCTGTCTCCAAAAATGAACTTTTCCATTTTAGGATTCCAAAACCTTGTTTGATGACCAAAATGAACACCGGCCTTCAACATTTGTTCTATGGAAATATCCATAAATTGCTCCTTTTTTTTAGCCTTTAGGCTGGGTTATTCCTCCTCGAGGCTAAGTATTAAACTGGCATTGAGCAATGACAGCACCCTAATACTCTATCCTTACGAGTGTGTATTTTTTTCTCTATTTCTTAGAGAAGACGAATTAGAACATATTCCAAAATAAGAATAAAGAAATTAATTATCTTCTTTTAAGAGATCCTCTACGGAATATAAACCTGGTTTTTTTTTGGGTAAAATATAACTTAGCCTTGCGCCTTCTCCAAAAATGTCTCTGCTTAGTGCGTTGTGAGTGACAAGAATTTCTTCGCTATCGAACCTAAATATGACTTCATGCCTACCTACAGAAAATTTATCTCGAAGAGATTCAATATTTATATTGATATCTTGATCAAGATGAAATTCTATGAATTTCTTTATATCTAAAGCTGTACCAGAAGGAGCATCTTTCTTTTTTTTATGGTGAGTTTCTATAATCTTTATAGAGATTTTAGTTTGAGAATTATTAATTAGGTTTTTATTAACATCATCAATAATGTTTTTCAGAATCTTCAACTTGAAAAAAGCTATTCCTCTACTTAAATTTGGGGCATGAAGAATAGCTACATCTTCAGATAAACTTTTTAAATTTTCTATTTGTTCAGAACTATGTCCTGTAGAAGCTAGCACCAAAGGAGTTTTATTAGAAAGACAGAATTCATAAACATTTGAAAAATTTTCTGGATAAGATGCATCAATTACTACAGGATTCCTTAATTTATCTTTCGGTATTTCTAAAAGAGATCCTAATAATGGATAAGACAAGTTATCTATTTTTTTTCCTCGAAGTGGATTTTCTGAGGAACAAATGCCATAAGATATAAAGTTAGTTTTCAAAATAGATGAACCTAATCTTCCAGTTGCACCGACAAGAATCAAATCATTTTGTATGTTGGTCATAAATTTTTAAAAAAGGCTTTAGCCGAATTTAGCCAAGAACTCATTAACGGAGAGTTGTTTTCATGAGACATGTTTTCTTTAAATTTATTCAAAAGATTTTTTTGTTCCGTATTCAAGTTTACTGGAACTTCAACTATAACCCTAACTAGAATATCTCCAATTGATCCACCTCTTAGAGGTTTTATGCCTTTGCCATTCAACCTAAAAATTTTATGGCTCTGAGTTCCTGAAGGTATTTTTATCTTTGCTTTTCCAACAAGGGTAGGAACTTCTATTGAACCGCCTAGTGCCGCGTCTACAAAGTCTAAAGGAACTTCACAATAGAGATGTCTTCCATCTCTTTCAAAGATAGAATGCTTTTTAACGTTTATGGAAATATAAAGATCGCCTCTATTACCTCCCCGGCCTAATTCGCCTTCTCCGGAAAGCCTAATTCTATCCCCATCATCTACTCCTGCTGGAATCTTAACTGACAGTTTTTTGTTATTGCTTAAAAAGCCAGATCCATTACATTTGGAACAACTTTTATCATGAATTTCTCCCTCTCCTCTACAATGAGGACAAGTTTGCTGCATGGAAAAAAAACCTTGTTGCTGTCTTAAAACCCCAGATCCTCCACAATAGGAACATCGGTTCCAAAGTCCATTACATCGCTCCTTAGAGGGGATTTCTATGTTTAAAGATTTTCCAAAAACTGCTTCCTCAAGGGAAACTTCTAAGTTATAGCTTAAGTCAGCACCCCTAGATGAAGTTCTTCCTCCTGAGGAGCCTCCAAAGATATCTGAGAATATGTCACCAAAAATATCACTGAAAGCATCTGCCGCACCCTGTGAACTTGAAAAGGATGAATTTACACCCTCGTGACCAAAATTATCGTAAGTTTGTCTTTTTTGGTCATCAGATAAAATTTCATACGCTTCGGAGAGTTCTTTAAATTTCTCAGCAGCTTGGGTATCATCTGGATTTCTATCCGGATGATATTTCATCGCTAATTTTCTATAGGCCTTTTTTAATTCATCCTTGCTGACAGATTTGCTAACTCCAAGAACATCATAATAATCTTTCTTGCTCATGATGTTTTAGAGGGAATCTAACTTTTCTCTTCTTTTACTTCTTCAAAGTCGGCATCTACAACCTCATCACTGGAAGTCGCATTTTCAGATTCAGAATTATTTTGATTGTCTTGTTGAGCTTGCTGTTGCTCAGCGTAAAGTCTTTGAGCCAATGACGAAGAGGCATCAGCAAGAGCTTTTGTTTTTTCTTCAATATCATTCTTATCTTCGCCTTTCAAAGCCTCTTCAAGAACGGTTATGGCACTCTCTATACTTTCTTTTTCAGTAGCCTCAACTTTATCTGCAGACTCTTCTAAGGTTTTTTTACAACCATGGATTAAAGTATCTGCAGCGTTTTTAACTTGAACAAGTTCTTCAAATTTCTTATCGTCTTCAGCATTTGCTTCAGCATCCTGAACCATTTTTTCAACTTCTTCATCTGACAAACCACTTGAAGCTTGAATGGTTATGGATTGTTCTTTATTGGTAGCCTTATCTTTTGCTGATACATTAAGTATTCCATTTGCATCTATGTCGAAGGAAACTTCAATTTGTGGCATTCCTCTTGGTGCCGCAGGTATGCCATCCAGATTAAACAAACCAAGTTGCTTATTGTCTTTGGCTTGTTTTCTCTCTCCTTGAACAACATTTACAGTAACTGCCGTCTGATTATCTTCAGCAGTTGAGAAAATTTGGGATTTATTTGTAGGAATAGTTGTATTTTTTTCAATTAAAGGAGTCATTACTCCTCCCATTGTTTCAATTCCAAGGGTCAATGGAGTTACGTCTAGAAGGAGAATGTCAGTTACGTCACCCGCAAGGACTGCTCCTTGAATTGCTGCTCCAGCAGCAACAGCCTCATCGGGATTAATATCTTTTCTGGGATCTTTTCCAAAAAATTCTTTAACTTTTTCTTGAACTAGAGGCATTCTAGTTTGCCCCCCTACTAAGATAACATCACTAATCTCTGTTGTTGAGAGCTTAGCATCACTAAGAGCAGTTTTGACGGGCTCTAAAGTTTTTGAAACCAGATCAGCAACCAAAGACTCTAATTTTGCTCTAGTAAGTTTTAAAAGTAAGTGTTTTGGTCCAGAAGAATCGGCAGTTATATAAGGGAGATTAATCTCGGTCTGTTGATTAGAAGAAAGCTCTATTTTTGCTTTTTCAGCTGCCTCTTTTAGTCTTTGAATAGCTGAGGAGTCTTGAGTTAAGTCAAAATTCTGTTCTTTTTTAAATTCTGAAACCAGATGATCTATCAAAACGTTGTCAAAATCTTCCCCTCCTAAAGAGGTGTCTCCATTTGTGGACAGAACTTCAAACTGTTTTTCTCCATCAATTTCTGCTAACTCGATGATAGAAATATCAAAAGTTCCTCCGCCTAAGTCATAAACTGCAACTTTTTGGTCTCCAGTTTTTTTATCCATACCAAATGCTAAGGCTGCGGCAGTAGGTTCATTTATTATTCTTTTAACGTCGAGTCCAGCAATTTTTCCCGCATCTTTAGTAGCTTGCCTTTGAGAATCATTAAAATATGCAGGAACTGTTATGACAGCTTCTTTGATCTCATGACCCAAATAATCTTCTGCTGATTTTTTCATTTTTGTGAGGACTTGAGCTGAAATTTGCTGGGGTGCAAGTTTTTCTCCCTTAACTTCAACCCATGCATCGCCATTATTTGCTTTAATTATTTTGAAAGGAGTAGACTCTGCTTCTTTTTTTATCTCTCCATCAAACTTTCTTCCGATTAATCTTTTAATTGCATAAAGAGTATTTTCTGGATTTGTTACTGCTTGACGCTTAGCACTTTGCCCGACAATGGTTTCATTTTCGGTATAAGCCACTACAGAAGGTGTAGTTCTGTCCCCTTCAGAATTTTCAATTATTTTAGGCTTTCCACTTTCTAAGATAGCTACACAAGAGTTTGTTGTACCTAAGTCTATTCCTATAATTTTTGACATTTTTTAACTCCTTATCACTTACTTCTCTTTTAATGGGGGTAAAGAGAGAAAAAACAAGGAAAAAACTAAATTTTATTGACTATTACTAATGCCGGTCGGATGACCCTTTCTTGAATTTTGTAACCTTTTTGAACTACTTCTAAGATTTCTTCAGGTTGCTTGGACTTATCTTCTTTTATTGACAGAGCCTCATGAAAATTAGGATCAAATTTATCACCAAATGGATCAATTTCTTCAACATTATTATTTGATAAGGCTTGTGAAATTTCTTTTAAAACAAGTTCTATCAGACTTCTTGGAATTTCCTCTTCGGAATGCTCTAAAGCCCTTGTCAAATTATCAATTGGTGAAAGAAGATCTTTTGTAATTAGTTCAGCTGAAAAAACTCTTGATTTTTGAATTTCCTTTTGAGAACTTCTTCTAACATTTTCAACTTCTGCATGTGCTCTCAAGACCTTCTCTTCGAGAGCCGCTATCATTTCTGAAGAAATTTCGTTCTCAACATCATTTTCGGATGATTTTTCTTCGGTAAGCGATTCTTCTTTCGCTAAAGACTCTTCGTGAGAATTCGTATCAGCTGGCTTTGTACCTGTATTCTTTTTTTTATTTTTCGCCATCTATTGGTTTCACATAAAGGACCAACTTATGGTCGACAATTTCATATCCATGATCTTTTGCAATTTTTTTTTGTTCATCTTCAATAATTTCATTTTTAAACTCAATTACTGATCCCGAGTCAATGCATACCATGTGATCATGATGATCATCAAACTCTGGGTTCGAAGAAAGTTCATAAACAGATCTATTATCTTCAAAATTTAATTTTACTAAAATGCCGGCTGATTCAAATTGAGTCAAAACTCTATATACCGTTGCTAAGCCTACTTCATCACCTACTTCTCTTATTTTGTTGTAAATATCCTCAGCAGTAAGATGTCTTTCTGAGGACTGTTCAAAAATTTCCAATATCCTGACTCTTGGTAAGGTAACTTTCAGACCGGCCTTTCTTAAATCTTTATCTTCGCTCATCTTTAAAAAATATGGTTAAATCTCGTTGTGAAAATCACGTTTGTATTTACTATTATAACTATTTTTTTTCTTAATTCTTGCGCGAGTAACTTTTATCAAGTTCCAGTTGCTCAAGGAAATATCATAAGTGTAAGCATGCTCTCTAAACTTGAGACTGGTTTAAGTAAAGCTCAGGTTCAATACATTATGGGAACTCCATCAATTAATGATCCTTTTGATTCAAATAAGTGGGATTATGTGGGCTTTGAAATTGTTGGTGATGAGGTTTTCAGAGAAGTTCACCACTCTTTAATTTTTAAAGATGATAAGTTAGTTTCTTGGGTGAAAAAAAAGGGTAAGGCAGCTAACCAGAGCTTTGAAGAAGAAGCTAAAAAATTGAATAAAGAAAAATCAGAACAATAGAACTAATACAAACATACCTTAAAAAGAAATAAAAAATCTTAAAACTAAATTCATTAAAATTTAAATTTTCTTTTATAAAGTCATAAGGCATAAACCATCCAATTAACAAGACAACAAAAAAACCACCTAAGGGCAACATAAGATTGTTAGTCAGGTAATCCAATAACTCTAAAAAATTTAATCCAAATAATGTTACATCCGACCAGATATTAAACGAAAGGATGCTGGCAAGCCCTAAAAACCAAATTAATGAGCCTAAAAAAACAACAATTATCGATCTTGTATATTTTTTTTTCTCCTCCATCCAAGCGGTAAAAGGTTCTAAAAGCGATATTGAAGAACTTAATGCTGCAATTGATATTAATAAAAAAAAGATAATGGAGAATAAGTTTCCATAAGGAAGAGAATAAAATGCAACTGGCAAAGTCTCAAATAAAAGTCCTGGACCTGCAGTTACTTCTAATGAGGCATTGCTAAATACAATTGGAAAAATAGCTATTCCAGCAGCAAGTGCAACAAAAGTATCTAATAGGATAATCGTAAGGACAGTTTTGCCTATGAGTTGTTTTTCAGGCATATAGGCTCCATAAGCCATAATTGCTCCCATTCCAATAGATAAGGAAAAAAAAGCTTGACCCATAGCACTAATGACTATATCAGGCGTAATGACGGAAAAATCTGGATTGAATAAAAACCTCAAAGTGCTTTTTAAGTCTCCAACATAAGATGAATATAATGAAATCAAAATGATGAATATGAATAGGAAAGGCATTAAAAAATTTACAGATTTACCTATTCCTTTAATAACGCCAAGCCCTACGATTAAACATGTGGTAATAAGAAAAAGAGTATGCCAAAAAATTAACTTTCCGGGAGAGGAAGTAAAGTCTAAAAAATATTTAGATGAATAATTCGATGGATTTTCAAGTCCTGATGGAAATAAGTTAAAAATGTAAGAAAAAGCCATTCCGGCAAAAACACTATAATAAGAAAGTATGAGAATCCCTGCTAAAGCTCCTAATACTCCTAAATATTTCCAATTAATATTGATTTCATATTCTTGCGATATTTTTTTTAATGAATTAACAGGACTTTTCCGGCCATATTTTCCAATTATTATTTCAGAAACCATGACCGGCAATCCGATAGCAAATATACAAATCAGATAAATTAGAACAAACGCACTTCCTCCATTCGAACCAACCATATAAGGAAATTTCCAAATGTTACCTAATCCAACAGCGGATCCTGCCGCGGCTAAGATGAAGGTTGAATTTCCTTGCCAAATTTTTGAAGTACTCATTTCAAATAATTCTATAGGACTTTTAACAAGTTATACTAATCCAATGGGCCAAGATAAAAAAATTAATAGAAAACCTATCATTGAAAATAGACAAGCTAAGTTCAATTATGAATTGGGTGAAAATTTTGAAGCCGGGATATCCTTATTAGGTTGGGAAGTTAAGTCTATTAGATCATCAAGAGTAGATATCAAAGATAGTTACATTTTAATGAAAAAGGGAGAAGCATGGATTATTGGCATGTCTATTTCTCCCCTACAAGAAGTCACTCATGAAGTTGACCCTTTGAGGACAAGAAAATTATTACTTACCAAGTCAGAATTATCGAAAATCTTTAAAGGAACACAAGAAAAAGGTCTTACTTGTCTACCGATAAAAATTTTTTGGAAAGAAAATTTAGTGAAATTAAAAATTAGTTTAGGGAAAGGAAAATCAAAGTTTGATAAAAGAGAAAGCATCAAGCAAAAGGAATGGAAAAAGGAAAAAGCTAAAAATTTAAAACTTAATAGCAAGTTTTAAAAATTTAATTAAAATGGTTGTCCATTTGGGGGCGAAATGGATTAGACATCCGTTTTTGAACTTAATGTGCATGTCGAGAATGTAACTAACTCGTAAAATGAAGTTACAAAAAAATTAGTTGGCAATAAAGCAAACTACGCTCTAGCCGCATAATTTGGCTAGCTTTCTTTATCTAATACCTATTAGGGTAAGCGAAAGTCAATTAATAGGTTGCTCAGAAAATTATTTCTGTGGTTTTTCTGAAAAGTTTTAACAGAATACTTTTTATCTATCCTGCTCATCGGAGAGTTAAAAAAGGAATTTAAAAGATGAATCTAAGCATGTAGAGCTGATAGGGATAAATTGATGGACGCGGGTTCGATACCCGCCGCCTCCACCAATGTATAATTGTGAATGTGATTGCCTACTTAATAAATTTAAAAAGAGCAAATGACAGGCTAATTTCCGCAAAAGAAGTATTTGATAAGGTAGGTATAAATTTTAATCTTGAGATTGCTGTAGATGGTAAAGAATTGTTACTGCCTCATAAAAATTATTCAGAAGTAAAATATAATTTGTTGCACGGCAAAAGAACAAATCTTGGAGAATTAGGCTGTTATTTTAGTCATTTAAATGTTCTAAAAAAATTTCTTACTACAAATGAAGACCTTGCTCTCGTCTGTGAAGATGATATTGAGTTCAATAAGGACATAATTGAGATTATCAATGGAGCTCTAAGTTCCAGAATACATTTTGATTTATTAAGATTGAGCGGAGGAAGTGATAGAAATAAAGAAAAAGGAATCCCAATAAAATTACAAAAAATCTATAAGGACTTCTATCTGTCTTTGAACTTAGGATTTAAATCTGGAACAGGCTGTTATTTGATCAACAGGCGTGCAGCTAAGAATATACTAAACAAACTTAATAAAATGAGTCTTCCTATCGATCATGCAATTGATAGAGATTGGCTTTTGTCTTTACGATCCTTAAGTATCTCGCCAGCGCCTGTATATCTTAAAGAGGAGTTACATGAGGGAAACTCATATATCCAAGCGAAGAGTGAATTCAAATATTCTTTTTATAGAAGATATTGGGTAATGATTCCTTATAGATTAGTCAACGAATTTACAAGATTAATTTACAAGTTATGTTTATTTATAAAAATTAAAATAGAAAGTTGACATTAATCCAAATTCTCTTCATCATCGCCACCTATGGCAAATATTCAATCAGCTAAAAAAAGGTCTAGGCAAGCTAACTCTAGAAATTCTTTAAAGAGTTCTCAAAGGGCTTCCATGAGAACAATGATAAGAAATGTTGAAGATGCTATAAAAGAAAATGATGCAACTAAGGCTAAAGACTTATTCATTTCAACTCAAAAAGTCCTTGATAAATTAGCTAACAAGAAAGTTCTTCCTAAAAATGCGGTTGCTCGTCAAAAATCTAGATTGATTAAATCTATTAAAAAATTAGGTTAAATATATTTTTGTTCCGAAAGGGTTTTCTAGAATTGCCTTTTCTACAATTCCTTCATGATTGCCATTAAGTATCCAAACTTCATTGGTCTTGTTGAGGAAATCTCTTGCAGCTTTTATCTTAGTTGTCATTCCTCCTCTCCCTAAAATACCTGAGTTTCCAAAAGATACTTTCTTAAAGTCAAACTTATTGAGGTTGATTTTACCAATTAACCTCGCGTCAGAATTTTGATCAGGATTTTTATCATAGAGTCCATTTTGATCTGTCAGAATAAATAGTTTTTTTGAATTTAATAATGTTGCAACTTTTCCACTTAGCCTATCATTATCCCCATTTAGAATTTCTTCTGTGGATATTGAATCGTTTTCATTGATGATCGGGATGGCGCCTAGTTTTATAAGATTATAAATACTATTTTTAGCATTTTCAGAACGGTTTTTAACACCGAAATCAGAATGGCTTAATAAAACTTGTGCGGCGATTAAATTAAATCTTTTAAACTCTTTTTGATAGCTATTTATTAGTCCAATCTGACCGGATGCAGATAAAGCTTGGAGAAAATCAACTGACTTAGGCTTAGAAGTTAAATTCCATATTTTCATGCCTTGAGCAATAGCACCTGAAGAAACCAAAACGATATGAAATCCCTTTTTATAAAGTCTAAAAATTTGCTCAGAAATTGACTTTATAAATTTCAAATTAGGCATCCCTGATGACAAAGTTGTTAGACTTGAACCCGCTTTAATTACAATTAGTTTTTTAGGATTAATTTTTTTCATTTGCCAATCTATTTCCAATACTTTGAGTCATTTTCTCTAAACCTGATCCAGAAATCGATGATACATAAAAGACATTTTTGTTGCTGAAAAGTTTTTTTGATTCCTTTTCTAACTGCTTTCTTTTGTCTTGAGAGATTTTATCTATTTTACTAATCACGACCCATTGTTCTTTTTGTTTTAACTCTTCACTAAATTCTTTTAATTCTTTATTAATGTCATCAAAATCTTTTCTAATCTTTTCAGAATCCCCTTCCTCAACATCAATGAGGTGTAAAAGTATTTCAACCCTAGAAAGATGCTTCAAAAATTCTATTCCAAGTCCAATCCCTTCTGAAGCTCCCGGAATCAATCCTGGAATATCAGCTACAACAAAACTTGAGTAACTATTTATCTTAACTACACCAAGATTAGGGCTTAATGTTGTAAAAGGATAATCAGCAATTTTGGGTTTGGCAGAAGATATTTTTGAGATTAAAGTTGATTTTCCTGCATTAGGCTTACCTAAAAGCCCTACATCTGCTAAAACTTTTAGCTCTAGTCTTATTTTTAGTATTTCCCCCAATTTTCCTTCAGTTGTTTTTCTTGGAGCCCTATTGGTCGATGTCTTAAACCTTGCATTACCAAGGCCTCCTTTACCTCCTGTTACAGCCGTATATACCTGGTTCGATTTTGTGAGATCACAAAGAAATTCATCCGTTTCATCATTAATTAATATAGTTCCTAATGGCACCTCTAGGATAGTATCTTCACCATCCTTTCCATGCATATTTTTGCCTTTTCCCTGCCGGCCATTTTGAGCTTTGTATTTTCTTTTGAGTTTGAAATCTTGCAAAGTATGCAAAGATTCTTTCGCGATAAAATTTATATTGCCACCTTTCCCGCCATCACCACCATCGGGTCCTCCTTTAGGAATAAACTTCTCACGACGGAAGCTAAGACAGCCGTTACCACCGCCTCCCGAAGATATTTCAATTACTGCTTCATCGATGAAGCGCATGACATTATGAAGTAGATTCTATATTGACAAATTGCTTGAGGTTTTTTCCTTTTTTGTTAAAGAAAACTTTTCCATCACATTTTGCGAAAAGCGTATGATCTTTTCCGATACCTACGTTCTGTCCGGGATGAAATTTTGTTCCTCTTTGTCTTACGAGTATTTCTCCAGCAGAAACTGCTTGGCCACCATACCTTTTGACACCAAGTCTTTTTGACTCAGAATCTCTTCCATTTCTGGAACTTCCACCTGCTTTTTTATGCGCCATAACTTATAGATTCAATTTTTACTTTTGTTAAATTCTGCCTATGTCCTTGTTTTTTTCTGTAATCTTTTCTTCTTTTCATTTTAATGACAGTAATTTTTTTTGTCTTGAGATGATTTAAAACCGTCCCTTTTACAACAGCTCCCTCTAAAAGAGGCTTACCAACATTTAAATTACCGTCTTTGTTTACAGCTAAAACTTCAGAGAACTCTATGACTTCTCCTTCATCAAGAGAAATCTTTTCAAGAAGAATTTCCTCTCCTTCTGAAACTTTATGTTGCTTTCCTCCGCTTTTTATTACTGCGTACATCTTTACAAATTACAAAATAGAACCGAATAGTATAGGATAAAGTCTTTCCTCGCAATCTTTAAGAAAGGTAAGGAAGTTGTTAAGAAATGGATTTAAAAAATAAACATAATTTTTCTAAAGACGAGCTAATAGCTTGCTCAAATGGTGACTTATTTGGACTGGGAAATGGAAGATTGCCTAATAATGAAATGTTGATGATGGATAGGATTGTTGAGATAAACGATTCTAAAGGTGATTACAACATTGGTGAAATTCAAGGCGAGTTGGATATAAATCCTGAGCTATGGTTCTTTGACTGTCATTTTTCAACAGATCCAGTGATGCCGGGTTGTCTTGGACTTGACGCAATGTGGCAATTACTAGGTTTTTATCTTTTGTGGGAAGGAAATAGCGGAATTGGACGAGCCTTAGGCTCGGGACAAGTAAAATTTTATGGACAAGTACTGCCAAAAGCTAAATTAGTTGAATATAAAATCAGTATCAAAAGGATTAGGAAACAAAAGCTCGTTATTGGATTTGCTGATGGATTGATGTTTGTTGATGGTAAAGAAATCTATTCTGCTAAGGATTTAAGAGTTGGTTTATTCGAAGATCCACAAAATTTCTAACATGACAAAAAAAAGAGCAGTTATTACAGGAATGGGTTCAATTTCCTGCATTGGAAATAACTTAGAAGAGATATCTAATTCCTTGAGGCAAGGAATTTCGGGAGTATCAAAAAATGATGAATACAATGACTTAGGATTTAGAAGTAAAGTTTCTGGATCAATTTTAATTGACCTTAAAGATTTAATAGACAGAAAATTATTTAGATTTATGGGAGAAGCTGCAGCTTATTCCTACTTAAGTGCTTTAGACGCATTAAGAGATTCAGAATTACCTGAAAGTATCTTTGAAACAGACAGAATTGGAGTCATCGCGGGTTCTGGTGGAGCATCTTCCCGAAGTCAAGTTGATGCAGCAGATATTTTAAGAGAAAAAGGAGTTAAAAGAGTTGGTCCTTACCGTGTCACCCAAACTATGGGAAGTACAGTTTCGGCTTGTCTAGCTACTTCTTTAAAAATCAAAGGAGTAAATTTCTCGATTTCATCAGCTTGCTCAACCAGTGCTCATTGTATAGGTTCGGCTTGGGAGCAAATCCAACTTGGTAATCAAGATGTAATTATTGCGGGTGGAGCAGAAGACGAACATTGGACGCAATCTGGATTGTTCGATGCTATGGGAGCTTTATCAAGCAATTACAATGAAAACCCTACAGCGGCCTCAAGACCTTTTGACGAAAATAGAGATGGTTTTGTGATTTCGGGAGGAGGAGGAATTCTGATAGTTGAAGAGTTGGAACATGCCTTATCAAGAAAAGCGAAAATATATGCTGAAATAAAAGGATACTCAGCAACATCCGATGGGGATGATATGGTTGCTCCGTCTGGTGAAGGAGCAAAAAATTGCATGAAAAAGTCCCTAGAAATGAGCGGTTTAAAATCTGTTGATTATCTTAATGCCCATGGAACCTCAACTCCTGCTGGAGATCCAATTGAGTTGAATGCTATAAAATCAGTATTCAAAGATGATATTCCATTAGTAAGCTCAACAAAATCCCTTACTGGACATACTTTAGGGGCCGCAGGTGTACAAGAATGCATTTACAGCATACTTATGATGAATGGAAATTTCATTGCCGGAAATAAAAACTTGACTGATCCGATTCCTGAAGCAGATGGCATAAATATTCCTGAAAAATCTTTAGAAAAAGAATTTGATTCGTTTATGAGTAATAGTTTTGGTTTTGGTGGAACCAATGTAAGTTTGGTTCTTTCAAAATTTAAGAATTAAAACGGTATATCTTCATCGTCCCAAGGCACGCTTTCTTCTTGAGAATTTTGCGAAGACTGATCAAATCCTGAATCTTGGTTCTGCTGACTCATCTCTCCTCTAGAACTAAGCATTTGCATTTCTCTTGCAACAATTTCAGTTCTGAATTTTTTTTCTCCAGTATTTTTATCTTCCCAGGAGTTGGTTCTTAATTGTCCCTCTACATATATTTTTGAGCCTTTTTTAAGATATTGCTCAACGATTTCTGCAAGACGATTAAAGAAAACAATTCTGTGCCATTCTGTTTGTTCAACAGTCTCTCCAGAGTTTTTATCCTTCCAACTGTTTGAAGTAGCAATAGATACATTTGCTATAGGCACACCTCCAGCGGTGTATCTCACTTCAGGATCCTGTCCTAAATTTCCAAGTAATATAACCTTATTTATTCCGCTTTGAGCCATAATTGATATCTGTTAAGTTAGTCTAATCTAAAAGAAAAATTAAATAAATGAAATTTATCCATGTCAAAGGAGCTAAGCAGCATAATCTTAAGAATATCGATTTAGATATACCTAGAGATAAATTGACAGTGATAACTGGCCTTTCTGGCTCAGGAAAATCCTCTCTTGCATTTGATACCTTATATGCTGAAGGCCAAAGAAGATATGTAGAGTCCCTTTCTGCTTATGCTAGACAATTTCTTTCAGTCATGGATAAACCCGAGGTTGATACCATAGAAGGACTATCTCCTGCTATATCCATTGAGCAAAAATCAACTTCTCATAATCCAAGATCAACGGTTGGGACTGTGACAGAAATTTATGATTATCTTAGATTACTTTATGCACGATCAGGAACTGCAAAATGCTTGGATCATAATATCTCTCTTGAAGGCCAGACCATTGATCAAATAGGTAAAAAAATACTAAAAAGTTTTAACAAAAAAAGAGTTTTCATTTTAGCTCCTGTAATTAAAGAACAAAAAGGAGAGCATTTGAACTTATTTAATGATCTCCTCATGAAAGGATATGTGAGAGTAACTGTAAATGGAGCAGTTTACGATTTAAGTGATCAAATCAAGCTAGATAAAAATAAAAAACATTCAATATCCATTGTGATTGACAGACTAACCATTGACTCAAAAAACAATAGTCGTCTCATACAGTCTTTAGAGACTTGTGTCTCTGAGTCTAATGGGTTGGTAGAAATTCAGGATATGGATGATAAAAAAAGTTTTGATGCATTTTCAACTAAAATGGCCTGCCCTAAATGTGGCTTTAGTATTCAAGAATTAGAACCGAGATTGTTTTCATTTAATAGTCCATCTGGCGCTTGTCCATCTTGTGATGGTTTGGGATATAAATCAAAAATAGATTTATCTAAATTAATTGTTAGACCAGAACTTAGTCTAAATCAGGGAGCCATAAAGGATTGGGATGCTAGTCACACTTATCACAACAGGTATTTGTTAAATAGAGTTAGTCAAACTTTTGGTTTTTCTCTAGACACACCTTTCGAAGATCTATTAGAAAAAGAAAAAGATATCGTCTTATATGGAAGCGATGATGAAGTTGACTTTAGCTACGTTTCTAAAAGAGGTTTTAAAAGAGAGATCTTTAAGCCTTTTGAAGGTGTTGTAAGAAATATTGAAAGAAGACTTGGAGATACTGATTCGAATTTTAGACGAGAATATTATGCAAAGTTTATGACGAATACCCTCTGTGATGAGTGCAACGGAACTAGATTAAACTTAGAAGCAAGAAGTGTATTTATAAATAAATTTTCATTACCTGAAATTGTAGGCATGACAATTGGTGATGCTCTAAGTTTTTTTAAAAAATTAACTTTGACAGGGGTCAAGGGAGAAATTGCAATAAAAATAATTAAAGAAATTAAAGAGCGCTTAACATTCCTATCTGATGTTGGTCTTAACTACCTTACTCTTTCTAGAAGCGCTGAAACTTTAAGTGGAGGTGAAGCCCAGAGAATTAGGCTTGCTTCACAAATTGGTGCCGGCTTAGTGGGAGTAACCTACATTCTTGATGAACCTTCTATAGGCTTACATCAAAGAGATAACAAAAAGCTTTTATCTACTCTAAAAAGACTCAAAGAACTAGGTAATACCGTTATCGTTGTAGAACATGATCAAGAAACAATTGAAGAAGCAGACCACATTATAGATATAGGTCCAAAAGCAGGAATCCATGGAGGAGAAGTTTGTTTCTCTGGAAATGTTGAATCTCTTAAGAAAGCCAAAAATTCTCTTACCTCTCAATATGTTTTTGGAAAAAAGAGAATTCAAATAGAAAAAAAGAAAAAAATTACAGATAAAGGAAAAATCAAGTTATCGGGATGTACAGGAAATAACCTTAAAAATGTAGATTTGGAAATTCCCTTGGGGAATATAATTTCTATTACAGGAGTCTCTGGTTCTGGAAAATCTACTTTGATAAATCAAACGCTCTATCCTGCTCTGTCGAATATTTTAAGTAAAAGTTCCATGAAAACTGAGGCTTTTGAAAAAATAGAAGGAACGGAACTTGTCGATAAAGTTATTGAAATAAGTCAAAGTCCCATAGGTAGAACCCCGCGATCTAACCCAGTAACTTATACAGGTATTTTCACTCCAATAAGAGAACTTTTTGCCGGAACTCAAGAGGCTAGAGCTAAAGGATACAAACCTGGAAGGTTTAGCTTTAATGTCAGAGGAGGAAGATGTGAAGCCTGTGAGGGAGATGGAATGATAAAAGTAGAGATGCATTTTCTCCCAGATGTTTATGTTAAATGTGACGTATGTAATGGAAAGAGATACAACAACGAAACCTTAACGGTTAAATATAAAAGCAAGAATATCTCAGAAGTTCTAAATATGACTGTTGAACAAGCTTCTTTATTTTTTGAAGCCGTCCCAAAAATCAAGAAAAAACTCGATACTTTGAATCAAGTAGGCCTTGGCTATTTGAGGTTAGGACAGCCAGCTACAACTCTATCTGGAGGAGAGGCTCAAAGAGTTAAGCTAGCTAAAGAACTTTCTAAAACTTCTACAGGTAAAACAATTTATTTATTAGATGAACCGACAACAGGTTTACACTTTCATGATGTCCAGCTACTAATGGACGTTTTACAAAAATTAAACTCTCAAGGAAACACAATTGTTGTGATTGAACATAATTTAGATGTGGTCAGAAACTCTGATTGGATTATTGATATTGGACCCGAAGGGGGAAATGGTGGAGGAGAAATAGTTGCTGCTGGAGATATTAATCAGCTAGCTAAATGCAAAAAGTCCTATACTGGAAAGTTTTTATAAAAAAATTACATATTAGGCTTTTTCAGGCTCTGCTGGAGTATCGACTTCAATTTCGTCTTCGATCGATCTATCTACGAGTTCAATAAAAGCAATTGGAGCAGCGTCTCCTTTTCTGAAACCGATCTTAATAATTCTGGAATAGCCTCCAGGCCTTTCTTTAAATCTTGGACCTAAGTCAGAAAAGAGTTTCCCTACTGCGGACTTATTTCTTAACTTTGAAAAAGCTAGTCTGCGATTGCTGACAGAATCTTTTTTAGCAAGGGTTATCAATGGTTCAATGAATGACCTTAATTCTTTAGCTTTAGGTAAAGTTGTTTTAATACCTTCATGTTCTATTAAAGAAATAGCTAAAGCTTGAAATAGCGCCTTTCTTCTGGAGCTATTTCTACCAAAGGTTCTGCCTCTTTTTAAATTACTCATTAACTTTCTATATTTGAAGGCGGCCAGTTATCTAGTTCCAATCCCAAAGATAATCCCCTAGCTGCTAATACATCTTTAATTTCATTCAGAGACTTTCTTCCAAGGTTCGGTGTTTTTAATAGATCTGATTCTTTTCTAGTAACAAGATCACCAATGTAATAAATTTTCTCTACTTTCAAACAATTTGCCGATCTAACAGTAAGTTCCAATTCATCAACAGGACGAAGCATAATTGGATCAACTGGAGGAATCTCTTCTTCTTCTTCCTCTTCGGTTTCAAACCCAAGTTCAGCAAATGCAATCAATTGTCTTTGTAAAATAGTTGCTGCTAATCTCAAAATTTCTTCTGGGTCAATTGTGCCATTAGTATGAACATCTAAAATAAGCTTATCGAGATCTGTTCTATTTTCTACCCTTGTGTTTTCAACTTGATAAGCAACCTTTTCTATTGGTGAATAAGAAGCATCTAGTCTTAACAATCCAACTTCTTTACTTTCTCCTTCCTCAGTAGCGCTGATTATTACTGGATCGTAACCCCTACCTTTTTTAACTTTGATAGACATTTTTATACTGCCATTATCAGCAAGAGTTGCAATCTGATGATCTGGGTTAATGATTTCTACACCAGCAGGAAGTTCAAAATCTCCTGCAGTTAACTTACCCGTTCCAGATTTCTCAACAGATAATTCTGCTTCTTCAACATCCATCATTCGTACGGCTATACCTTTTAAATTTAAAAGTATGTTTATCACGTCTTCTGCAACCCCATCAATTGTTGAGAATTCATGCAAAACCCCATCAATTTTTGCTTCAGCAACACATGAGCCGGGTATAGAAGATAGAATAATCCTTCTTAAAGCATTTCCTAATGTGTGGCCAAATCCTCTTTCCAAAGGCTCTAATATAATTTTTGAATGATTAGGATTTACTTCCTCAACGATAATTTCTTTTGGAGTTAAGAAATCCTTGATAATGTCAAAATTGTCTGTCATATGATCCTCAAATTTAGATTTTTTACCTTGAGTAAAGCTCTACTATGTAGTTTTCGTTTATTTCACTACTTAGCAACTCTCTCGTAGGTAAATTTTTAAAAGTACCGGTAAATTTAGATTTATCTACTGATACCCATTCACATTCTTCTCTTTGTTCGCTTAAAGATAAAGCCTGTGTAATTCTTTTTTGAGACTGCGATTTTGCCGCTATTGAAATCTCATCGCCTTCAGCAACCTGATAAGAAGGAATATTTACTGTTTTTCCATTCACTAAGACAGATTTATGACTGACTAGTTGCCTTGCCTCGGCTCTGGTTGATGCAAAGCCAAGTCTGTAAAGAACGTTATCAAGTCTTTTTTCTAAAAAAAGTAATAAATTAGTACCGGTTTCGCCCTTCTGACGAGCTGCTCTTTTGTAATAATTTCTAAACTGTTTTTCAAGGACCCCATACATTCTTTTTACTTTCTGCTTTTCTCTTAATTGCATACCATAATCTGAAAGCCTACCTCTTCTTAATCCATGGACGCCAGGAGGGTTTTCTGACCTAGCCTTGGATTCATAGGATCTGTATCCACTTTTGAGTTGGAGATCAGTACCTTCTCTTCTAGAGAGTTTAATTTTTGGTCCTCTATATCTTGCCATGATTACACTCTTCTCTTTTTAGGCGGTCTACAACCATTATGTGGAATTGGTGTGACGTCTGAAATTTTTGTAATTTTTAGACCACAACCGTTTAAAGCTCTTACCGCTGACTCTCTACCAGATCCAGGACCTGAAACTTCCACTTCCACTTCCGACAGACCTAAATTCATAGCTTGTTCTCCTGCTTTAGTTGCGGCAATTTGAGCAGCAAATGGAGTGCTTTTTCTTGAGCCTTTAAATCCATTTGCCCCTGAACTTGACCAAGAGATCGTATTACCTTTTTTGTCAGTAATATTAATAATCGTATTATTAAAAGTTGCAAGAATATGAGCTACGCCTTCGCTTGCAACTGACTTAGAACTTTTTGTCTTCTTTCCTTTTTCTTTTGCCATTATTATCTTCTGATTGGTTTTCTAGGCCCTTTTCTAGTCCTAGCGTTTGTCTTCGTTCTTTGACCTCTTACAGGTAGTCTTTTTCTGTGCCTGATGCCCCTTAAAGTACCGAGGTCCATTAACCTTTTGATGTTGGTGCTAACCTCTCTTCTTAGATCTCCTTCTACAAGGTAATTACCTACTTCTTTTCTCAACTTCTCTAATTCTTGTTCGTTTAATGCAGAAATCTTTGTATCAAACTTGATACCTGTCGTTTCACAAATTTTCAAGGCAGTTGTTCTACCTATTCCGAAAATATGTGTCAATGATATCCAAGCCTGCTTTTTATCAGGTATGTTTACTCCAGCTACCCTTGCCATTATCCTTGCCTCTGTTTGTGTTTTTGATCAGTTTTGCAGATTACATAAACTGTGCCTCTTCTCTTAACAAGCTTGCAATCTTTGCATATTTTTTTTACCGATGCTCTTACTTTCATTTTATCTTTTAAACCCTTTCAAATTAGCTTTCTTCATCAAAGACTGATACTGACTCGATAAAAGGTGTGATTGTACCTGAGCCATGAAGTCCATTACCACCACTACAGCAATTAAAAGTGAAGTTCCTCCCAGGTAAAAAGGAACGTTTGCAGATACAATTAAAAACTGGGGTAATAAACAAATCATTATCATATAAATAGATCCCCAGACTGTCAGTCTGGACATAACATTATCAATGTATTCTTCCGTGTGGCCTCCCGGTCTAATTCCAGGAAGGAAGCCGCCAGACCTTTTCAAGTTATCTGAAATATCTTTTGCTGGAAACTGTATCGCAGTGTAAAAAAAGCAAAAATAAGCAATCAAAATAGAAAACACGACTACGTATAAAGGTTGTCCAGGACTTAATGCCAAGGATACTTCTTGCAGCCACTCCATCCCTTCACTTTGTCCAAACCAGGAACTAATTGATGCTGGAAAAAGAACTATACTGCTTGCAAAAATAGCGGGAATTACTCCTGACATGTTTACTTTTAATGGAACATGCGAAGCTTGTCCCATAGCCATTTGGTTAGGATTTCTTCTGGCGTAATTTACAGTAACTCTTCTTTGTGCTCTTTCTACCCAAACTATGAAAGAAATGGCAAGTATCGCCATAAAGGCAACTGTAAGAAGCAAGATGAGACTTATTTCTCCTTGTCTTGCCCCTTCAAAAGATTGTCCAATTGCACTTGGCAAACCAGATACAATACTTGCGAAAATAATTAGCGAAATACCATTTCCAATTCCTCTTTCATTTACTTGCTCTCCAAGCCAAACTAAAAACATTGTGCCTGTAACGAAAGAGACCACCGCAGTAAAAATGAACATGGAGCCAGGATCTATTGCCATTCCTTGAGAAGAAAGAGCAATTGCAAATCCCATAGATTGAAATATTGCTAGAAGCAAAGTTCCTAAACGCACATAATGGGTTCTTTTTCTCCTACCTTGTTCTCCTTCTTGTCTAAACATTTTCTTTAAACTTGGAGTGGTTGCTTCTAAAAGATTCATCACAATAGCCGCAGTAATATAAGGAACTACGTTAAGAGCCATGATGCTCATTCTTTCCAAAGCACCCCCAGAAAACATATTGAACAAGCCAAGCAAGGTTCCTTGATTTTGGTCAAATAAAGAAGAAATTTTGACAGGGTCTATTCCAGGAACAGGTATATGAGTTCCAATCCTATAGATGATAAGTGCTAGTAAGACAAATCTCAGTCTTGACCAAAGTTCTGAAAGGCCAGAGGATTTGGGATTAATAGCCGCCATTAACCTACCTCGCCTCCAGATTTTTTAACTTGCTCTGAAGCAGTTTTTGAAATTTTTAGACCTTTTATTTTGATGGCTTTTTTTAACTCACCAGAATTAATTACCTTAACTTCTTTTGTTATTCTTGAAATCAGTTTATTTGCCTTTAAGACATCTAAATCAATAACGTCTTCAGATAAATTGTTTAGATCACCAAGTTTGATATGTGTTTTGTATTTTGATGATCTAGAGGTAAAACCAAATTTAGGTAATCTTTGTTGAATTGGCATTTGTCCGCCTTCAAATCCAGGACGAACCTTTCCTCCAGACCTTGCTTTTTGACCTTTATGCCCTTTACCAGAAGTTTTGCCTAAGCCAGAACCCGCTCCTCGGCCAACTCTTTTAGTGGGTTTATTTTTCAAACTAGGATTTAATTCGTTAAGCTTCATTATTCTTCAATTACCTCTACTAAATGCCTGCATTTATTTATCATGCCAAGATTTTCTTTTGTGTTTTTGACTTGCACGACATGATTTATTTTTTTTAAGCCCAATCCCTTTAAAGAGAGTCTCTGGTTTCTTTTAGACCCAGTAACGCTTTTAATTTGTTTTACGGAAATTGTTTTTTCTTCAGCCATAATTATTTTGATCTTCTTAATGCAACTTTTTCTGGTGATTCTATTTCCGACAAGCCTTTGAATGTAGCTCTTACAACATTAATTTGATTTGTCGAGCCATATGATTTAGCTAATACGTCTTTTACGCCAGCAAGCTCTAAGACTGCTCGCATTGCTCCTCCAGCGATAATTCCTGTACCGGGTGAAGCAGGCTGCATGTAAACAGTTGCCGATCCATGTTTAGCTTTTACTGCGTAATGAATAGTTGATCCATTAAGGTCGACATTAACCATATTTCTTCTAGCACTTTCTAATGCTTTTTGAATTGCTATAGGCACTTCCCTTGCTTTTCCTCTACCAAATCCAACTTTTCCTTTTCCGTCACCTACTACAGTTAAGGCAGTAAAACCAAATAGTCTTCCTCCTTTAACAACTTTGGCAACTCTGTTTACGCCAACTAGTTTTTCTTCTAAAACTTCTGTTGTTTGTTCAAAATTTTCTTCCATATTCTTCTCTAAAATTCTAATCCCTGAGACCTAGCACCATCAGCAAGCGACTTCACCCTTCCATGATATTTATAGCCAGACCTATCAAAAGTAACTTTTTTTATCCCTTGCTCAATTGCCCTTTTTGCAACTAACTCTCCAACCTTCTCAGCTGCCTCAACGTTTCCTCCGTTGGTAGCTTTTAACTCTTTATCTAGTGAGGAAGCCTGTGCAAGTATTTGTTTTCCATCAACTGAAAAAACTTGTGCATATATATGTTTTGCAGATCTAAATATAGCTAGCCTATTAACATTAAGGCCTTCAGATAGACTTCTTAGTTTTCTTGCTCTTCTATTTCTTGCTTCAATCTTTTTCATCTTAGGCAGTTTTCTTAGATTCTTTTCTTTTTACATGTTCATCGGAATATTTAACTCCTTTTCCTTTGTAAGGTTCCGGAGGTCTAAAGGCTCTTATCTCTGAGGCCGTATCACCTAGAAGTTGTTTGTTAGTAGATGTCAATACTAATTCTGTATTGGTAGGAGCTTCAGCAGTAACTCCATCAGGCAGTTTGTAATTAATTGGATGTGAATAGCCAAGTGAGAGTTCAAGATTTGCTCCTGATACTTTTACCCTGTAACCGACGCCATTAATTTCAAGTTTTTTTTCAAAACCTTTAGTGACACCTTCTATCATATTCAAGGTAAGAGATCTCATGGTACTTGTCATTGAAACAGAGGTTTTGTCCTCCAAGTCTTTTGGGTTAAAGAGAATTGAATCCTCTTCTAAAGAAACTTTTACAGTATCATGCACATTTAGAGAAAGCTCTCCCTTTGCTCCAGAAATCGATAGAACGTCTTCAGCTATTGACGCTTTTGCGCCATCAGAAAGAAGTAATTTTCTATTTATATTTCTTGCCATTTTAAAATACCGTACAGATTAGTTCGCCACCCACTTTTTCTTTTTTTGCTTGTTCGCTGGTAATGATTCCCTTACTGGTTGTCATGATGGCCGTACCCAAACCTCCTTTAACAGGAGGAATTTGATCAGAGGAAAAGTACTTACGGAGCCCTGGTTTGCTTGCTCTGTCAAATTCTTTTATAACAGGTAAATCCTCAAAATATTTAAGAGTAATTTTAATTTCCTGCTTGGGCTGTTCTCCTACTAGCTCGACTTTTTTAATATAACCTTCTGATTCGAGAACCTTGCATATACCGAACTTAATTTTAGAGGAATCAAGAAGTACTTCTTTATGACCTCTAGATTGAGCATTTTTAACTCTTGCTATCATGTCTGAAATTGGATCTTGCATACTCATAATTCTTACCAGCTTGATTTTACTAATCCTGGGACATCTCCTCTCATAGCTAATTCTCTTAATTTATTTCTTGAAAGACCAAATTTTCTGTATACAGCATGAGGTCTTCCTGTTATCTGACATCTTCTTTGAAGACGAATTGGATTTGCATCTCTTGGAAGTTTTTGCAATTTCTCTCTAGCAGCAAACTTATCTTCATCAGAAGATTGAGAATCTGCAATTATCTTTTTTAGCTCTGCCCTTTTAGCAGCAAAGCGTTCAACTGTTTTTTGTCTCTTTATTTCTCTTGCAATCATTGATTTTTTTGCCATTTTTATACCTCAGCTAACAAATGGAAAATTTAGTTCTTTAAGTAAGGACAAGCCTTCTTCATCGTTTCTTGCAGAAGTAGTAATACTTATATCCATACCTCTAATTTTTTGGACTTTGTCATAATCAATTTCCGGGAAAATAATATGCTCTTTTATTCCCATAGTGTAATTACCTTGTCCATCAAAAGACTTGATGCTAAGTCCTCTGAAATCTCTTTCTCTTGGAATTGCGATATTCAAGAGTCTATCTAGAAAATCGTACATTCTTTCCCCTCTTAGGGTTACTTTGCAACCTATAGGATAGCCATCTCTAATTTTAAAACTTGCTACTGACTTTCTTACAAGCGTTTTTACTGGCTGCTGACCAGAAATGAGTCTTAAATCTTCGATTGCAGTATCAATAACTTTTCTGTCGTTTACTGCATCGGGCCCTAAACCCATGTTAAGAGTTACTTTAGTAATTTTAGGTACTGCCATATTAGACTTAAAACCTAAAGATTCCTTTAAGTTTGGAACTGCCTTTTCAAGATAAGTTTTCTTTAAAATTGAAGTGCTCATTTGATTTCTTTTCCATCCGATTTAAATACTCTTATTTTTTTATCTTTTTTAATTTCAATATTAATTTTGTCTGCTTTTTTTGATTTCTTGTTGTAGATAGCTAAATTAGAAACATCAATTGGTGATTCTTTTTCAAGAATTCCCCCTTGAATATTGAGTTGAGGATTAGGCTTCTGATGTTTTTTAACGATTTTAACTCCAGAAACAATGCATTTTGTTTCTGAGATAAATTTAGAAAGCGTTCCAGTTTTTCCTGAATCTTTTCCAGATATCACAATAACCTCATCTCCAGTTCTAAGTTTTTTCATAATTAAATGACCTCCGGAGCAAGAGAAATAATTCTCATGAAATCTTTACTTCTAAGCTCTCTAGATACTGGCCCGAAAATTCTAGTGCCAATTGGCTGTTTTTGAGTATTAACTAAGACTGCTGCATTATCATCAAATCTTATGCTCGAACCATCTTCTCTTTTAATATCTTTTTTAGTTCTAACTACTACTGCTTCAGCAACCTGTCCTTTTTTTACTCTTCCAGTTGGAATAGCCTCTTTTATAGCGACTTTGATAATGTCCCCAACTCGAGCGTATCTTCTTTTCGAGCCGCCAAGAACTTTTATACACATAACTTTCCTTGCTCCACTGTTATCTGCAATTTCTAAAATGGTCTGAGTTTGAATCATTTTTATTCAACCCCCTCGAATACTTTAAGCACTTCAATAAGTTTCCAAGATTTGGATTTTGAGTAAGGCTTGCATTCCATAATTTTTACCTTATCTCCTAAATTGCTAGAATTATCTTCATCATGGAAGCTAATTTTTGACGAGCGTTTTATAATTTTTCCTAAGGTCTTATGTTTAACACTTCTCTGAATTAGAGCTACCCTAGACTTATCTCCAGAAATACTTACCACTGACCCAACCAAGGTTCTTTCAATTACTTCACTCATTTTTCTAATTCCATTCTTTCTTTGGTTTTTAATCTAGCAATGTCTTTTCTTAATTCCGATAGTTTGTGAGTCTCTTTGAGCGAGCCCGAACTATTTTTTAATTTCAAATCTAAATACTCCATATTGAGTTTTTCAATTTCAGATAAGTTTGCTTTTTTCTTGGCCATTAAACCGATCTCCTTTGAACAAATTTTGTTCCTACAGGTAATTTTGCGGCTGCTAAAGTTAAAGCTTCTCTTGCAATTGATTCATCAACACCTTCCATCTCATAGAGAATTCTTCCTGGTTTTATAGGACAAACCCAATACTCAACATTTCCTTTACCTTTACCTTGTCTAACTTCAAGAGGTTTTTTTGTAATTGGCTTGTCGGGAAAGATTCGTATCCAAATTTTTGCTCCCCTCTTAACATGTCTTGTCATAGCTCTTCTTGCAGCCTCAATTTGTCTTGAAGTAATTTGTCCTCGAGAAGTAGCTTTAAGACCGAAAGCACCGAAATCCAAGGAATTACCCTTCTGGGCAAGACCTCTATTGCGGCCCTTCATTTGTTTTCTATATTTTGTTCTTTTAGGTTGAAACATAATTTTTAGTTATCGGTTTTTTTAGGTTTCGTAGATATTTCACCTCTACAAATCCAAACTTTTACTCCAATGATTCCATAAGTTGTTTTTTGCTTCTGCAAGACCATAGTCTATATCTGCTCTAAGAGTATGAAGAGGTACTCTTCCTTCTTTATGCCATTCGGCTCTTGCAATTTCTGCGCCCCCTAATCTTCCTGCAACTCTAACTTTTACTCCTTGAGCACCTTGACGCATAGTATTTTGTGCAGCTCTTTTAATAACCCTTCTAAACATTGCACGTCTTTCAAGTTGAACCGCAATATTTGCAGCAACCAGTTGAGCATCTAAATCAGGTTTTCTTATCTCTTGTATATTTAGGCTGACTGGAACTTCCATTAACTTTGTAAGCTCATCCCTTAAACGATCTATGTCCTCACCTTTTTTTCCAATGATCATTCCTGGTCTTGAAGTATGGATGGTTACTTTTCCACTTTGTGAAGGACGTTCGATTTCAATTTTGCTTACAAAAGAATTATCAAGTTCTTTTTTTAGAAACTCTCTCACAGCAAAATCATTAAGCAAAAGTTCTTGATACTTGTCTTTTTCAGCATACCAAGTTGAGTTGTGTTTTCGCGAAATTCCTAATCGAATTCCTATCGGGTTTACTTTTTGTCCCATTTAGTTTTTTTCACTCCCTAAAGTTATGTTGACATGACAACTGCGTTTTTGAATTCTGTCCGCTCTTCCTCTAGCTCTTGCCTGGATTCTTTTAAGAATAAAAGATTCATCAACTTTAATTTCTGAAACAAAAAGATCGTCGATATCCAAACCTTTATTGTTTTCGGCATTTGCGATTGCTGACTCCAAAAGCTTTAGTACATTTGAGGCAGAAGATTTCTTACTGAAAGATAATATGTCTATGGCCTCTTCAACCCTCTTTCCTCTAATTTGATCAGCTACCAACCTTACTTTGTAAGGTGAAACAGTTAATCTACTAAGCTTTGCTTTTACTTCAGTCATAATTAACCTGCTTGTCTGTCTCCTGAGTGCATTTTGAATGTTCTTGTTGGGACAAATTCCCCTAACTTGTGTCCAACCATGTCCTCTTTGATAAGAATTGGTACGTGAGCACGGCCGTTATGGACTGCAATAGTCAAGTTCACCATTTCAGGCGTAATCATTGATCTCCTTGACCAAGTTTTAATCGGTCTTTTGCTCTTTTCTTCAATCGCCTTTTGAACTTTTTCTTCAAGATGATGATCTACAAAAGGACCTTTTTTTACTGATCTAACCATTACTTCTTCCTTCTTCTGACAATTAATGAATCTGTTCTTTTATTGCTTCTGGTTCTATAACCTTTAGTAGGAACTCCCCATGGAGAAACAGGATGTCTTCCTCCAGATGTTTTTCCCTCACCACCTCCATGAGGATGGTCAATAGGGTTCATTGCTACTCCTCTAACTGTGGGTCTCACTCCAATCCATCTTTTAGCACCAGCTTTACCGAAAGATTTTAAAGAATGTTCTTGATTTGAGACTTCTCCAATTGTGGCTCTGCATTCAGTCAAAACCTTTCTAACCTCACCGCTTTTAAGTCTTAGAGTTGCGTATTGACCTTCTTTAGCAACAAACTGTACGTAGGTACCTGCGCTTCTGGCAAGTTGTGCTCCTTTTCCTGGTTTCAGCTCCACACAGTGAAGAATTGTTCCAACAGGAATATCTTTTAAAACCAGGGTATTTCCAACATTTACCGATGCCTTTTCTCCAGAAATTACCTGATCATTTACTTTAAGGTTTTTAGGAGCAATTATGTATCTTCTTTCCCCGTCGTTATAAAGCAATAAAGCTATATATGCTGACCTGTTGGGATCGTATTCGATTCTCTCTACCTTTGCGGGGATATTATCCTTGTTCCTTTTGAAATCAATAATCCTATAGTGTTGCTTATGTCCCCCACCAATGTGGCGTGTTGTGATTCTTCCCGCATTGTTTCTACCGCCAGTTTTACTTTTCTTAGTTACAAGTGAGGACAAAGGCCTGCCTTTGTATAAATCTTTTCCAGTTTGAAGGCTTCTAAATCTTCTTCCTGGTGATGTTGGTTTTGCTTTTACTACTGCCATTTTATTCTTGAATAATCTCTATTCGTTGTTCTGGTTTTAATGAAACGTAAGCTTTTTTCCAATCAGATTTTTTTCTAATCTTCCCTCTTAGATTCATCATTCGTTTTGTCTTCCCTTTAACATTCAGAATGTTCACCTTCGTAACATTTACATCAAATTTTGCTTCTATAGCTTTTTTCACTTGATTTTTTGTTGCAGAAGTATTCACTTTGAATACGTATGTATTTGCGTTTTGTCCAACCAAAGAAGATTTCTCAGAAACTAAAGCTGATTCGATAATTTTGTTGGGAATAATATTGCTCACGATAATTTCTCTTCAATAAGGTTAAGACAATTTTCTGCAATCACTACTGAGTTAAACTTCAATAAATTAATAGGATTCAAAGTATTCAAGTTGGTTACATTCACATTAGGTAAGTTTCTTGAAGCTAAACTGAGATTGTTTGAAATTTCATCAACAATAAACAGGCCCTCTTTAAGTTCATTTTTCTTAAGAAAATCTACAAAGTCCTTAGTCTTTGGATTTTCTATATTGATTTGGTCAGACAAAAAAACTCTATTTTCTTTTGCAAGAGACGAAAAAATGGATCGCATGGCAGATTTATACATTTTCTTATTTAGTTTTTTTGGTTTTGCTGACTTAGTTGAAGCAGGAAATACAACTCCACCACCACGCCAGAGAGGACTTCTAGATGTTCCTGCCCTAGCTCTTCCTGTTCCCTTTTGACGCCAAGGTTTTTTTCCACCTCCTCTTACAGCAGATCTGTTTTTTTGAGCCTTTGTTCCGGGGTGGCTATTTTCAATATAGATTTTTATAAGTTGAGCGATAAGATCTTTATTTATCTCAACTCCAAAGATTTTTTCTGAAACTTCAGCCTCAGTTGTTTTAGAAGATTTTAAAAAAGGTAATTTCATGTTTTTTTAGTTGCCGGTTTAATGGTTACTTCTGATCCATTTGGACCAGGAACAGCTCCCTTGATTAAAATAAAATTATTTTCCAAATCAATTTTTTGAACTTTTAAATTTTGTGTAGTTTGTCTTACGTTACCCATGTGTCCTGACATTTTTTTTCCTTTCCAAACTCTTCCGGGAGTTTGACATTGTCCAATTGAACCTGGTTTTCTATGAGCAAGAGAGTTTCCATGAGTAGCATCTTGAGTTGCGAAATTCCATCTTTTAACCGTACCCGCAAAGCCTTTTCCCTTTGTTGTACCTATAACATCTACAAATTGGCCTTCCTCAAAAATATCGGCCTTTATTTCAGAGCCTATATCAAGATTTTCTTCTTCACTTATATTTAAGGGAAATTCTTGAGAAAGTTTTTTGAAGGAAATATTGTTTTTTTTCAAATGACCTATTTCAGCTTTAGATTGATTTTTTTCCGATTGCTCTACTGCTGATATTTGGATGGCATCGTAACCATCTTTTTCAGAAGTTTTAATCTGAGAAACAACGTTTGAATGAATTTTCAAAACCGTAACAGGGACAGACTTTCCTTCATCAGTGAAAACCCTGCTCATTCCTTCTTTTCTTGCAATTAATCCAATCATTTTCTAGTTGAGTTCATCCAAAGATATTTGTACGTCTACACCAGCAGAAAGATCTAGTTTCATGAGTGCATCCACTGTTTTTTCAGTAGGTTTGATTATGTCCATAATACGTTTGTAAGTTCTAATCTCGTATTGGTCACGAGCATCCTTATCTTTATGGGGAGAAATTAAAATTGTTGTTTGCCTTTTTCTCACAGGCATGGGAATAGGTCCTTTTACAACTGCGCCAGTTCTTTTAACAGTCTCTACAATTTCTTTTGCAGACTTATCTATCAGCTTGTTATCAAAAGCTTTTAGACGAATTCTTATATTTTGGCTTTGCAAAGCTTACCTCTATTTAAACAACAAAATTTTTAAAGAACGTGCCGAAAAAATCGGCCTTTTACATATAAATACGCAAAAGAGCGGCAATTCTATGCCTGCCCTTGGAGACTGTCAATAAGAAATTAACCTTTATTTATAAGAGCTTCTGCAACATTTGCAGGGACTTCTGAATACTTCAAAGGTTCCATGGTGAAAGTTGCTCTTCCTTGAGTGGCAGACCTTAGATCAGTTGCATAACCAAACATTTCTGCAAGTGGAACTTCTCCATCTAGAACCTTTCCAGCATGAATATCATTCATGCCTTGAACTATGCCTCTTCTTCTATTTAAGTCTCCAACAACATCTCCCATATACTCTTCTGGAGTCACAACTTCCAGTTTCATTATTGGTTCAAGGATGACTGGATTAGCTTTTAGTGCTCCATCTTTTAAAGCCATCGAGGAGGCAACTTTAAAAGCTATCTCTGAAGAATCTACATCGTGAAAAGATCCATCATAAACCGTTACTTTTACATCGATCAAAGGAAAACCACCTAATATTCCTGATTGCATTTGTTCGAAGGCACCTTTTTCGACGGCCGGAATGAATTCTCTTGGAATGGTTCCTCCAACAATTTTATTCACAAACTGAAATACTTCATTTTCATCTTCTTTTTCAGCTTCTGTTAAAGGCTCTATTTTTAACCAAACATGACCGTATTGACCTTTTCCTCCAGATTGTCTGACAAATTTTCCTTCAGATTCAACATCTTTCTTAATTGTTTCTCGGTATGCTACTTGAGGTTTACCGATGTTAGCTTCAACATCAAATTCCCTTTTCATTCTATCAACAAGGACATCTAGATGAAGTTCTCCCATACCAGAAATAATTGTCTGACCAGACTCTTCATCGGAATTCACTCTGAAAGATGGATCTTCTTGAGCAAGTCTTCCTAAGGCTGTAGACATTTTTTCTTGGTCTGTCTTTGTTTTAGGTTCAACTGCAACAGAAATAACAGGTTCAGGGAAAGTCATTTTTTCTAGGATAATTGGTTTTTTAAGATCGCATAAAGTATCTCCTGTTGTTACGTCCTTCAAACCAATAACTGCAGCTATGTCTCCTGCTCTTACTTCTGATATTTCACTTCTATTGTTGGCATGCATCTGAAGCATTCTTCCGATTCTCTCTTTGGATCTTTTTGCAGGAGAATAAACGGCATCTCCAGAATTTAAAACTCCCGAATAAACTCTTACAAATGTTAAAGTTCCAACAAAAGGATCTGTTGCGATTTTAAAGGCCAAAGCAGAAAAAGGCTCTTCATCGCTTGATGATCTTTGGTCGGTTGTTTCCTCATCCTCCAAAATACCTTGTATTGCTTCTACTTCGTCAGGCGAAGGGAGAAAGTCAATTACACAATCCAACATTGGTTGAACGCCTTTATTCTTAAAGGCAGAACCGCATATAGTAGGAACAATTTCATTATTTAAAGTCCTAATCCTGATACCTTGAATTATTTCTTCAAGAGATAGGTCGCCATTTTCCAAATATTTTTCCATTAATTCTTCACTTGCCTCTGCGACTGACTCAAGCATCGCTTCTCTATATTCATTTGACTGATCAAGAAGGTCTGATGGAATATCTTCTTCTCTATAAGATGTTCCCATATCATCTCCATCCCAGTAGAGAGCTTTCATTCTCATCAAATCAATGATTCCTTTAAAATCATCTTCTGCACCTATAGGAAGTTGTATGGGTACAGGAGTAGCGCCTAACCTATCTTTAATTTGACCAACAACTCTTAAAAAGTCAGCTCCGGCTCTATCCATTTTATTTACAAAAGCTATTCTAGGAACTTTGTATCTGTTTGCTTGCCTCCAGACAGTTTCTGATTGAGGTTCTACGCCAGAGCTTCCGCAAAAAACAACTACAGCGCCATCCAAAACTCTTAATGATCTTTCTACTTCAATCGTAAAATCAACGTGTCCTGGAGTATCGATTATATTAATTCTGTGTTCATTAAATTGACTCCTCATGCCTTTCCAAAAACAAGTCGTAGCAGCTGAAGTAATGGTAATACCCCTCTCTTGTTCTTGTTCCATCCAATCCATTGTGGCAGCGCCATCATGAACTTCACCTATTTTGTGTGATATTCCAGTATAAAAAAGAACCCTTTCGGTTGTTGTAGTCTTACCTGCATCAACGTGCGCGCAAATGCCAATATTTCTATAAAGGTTTAAAGGAACTTTTCTTGCAGACATTTATTAAAATCTAAAGTGAGAGAAAGCTTTGTTTGCTTCGGCCATTTTATGAGTATCCTGGCGTTTTTTTACTGCCTCTCCTCTTCCGTCAGCAGCATCAATCAATTCGCCAGCAAGTTTTGTAGACATATTTTTTTCAGATCTTTTCTTGGCACTTGAAACGATCCATCTCATAGCCAAAGCAAGACGTCTTGAAGTTTTTACTTCTAAAGGGACCTGATAGGTAGCACCACCAACCCTTCTAGATTTAACTTCAACTTGAGGACCAACTTGATCTAATGCTTCTTCAAAAACTTCAAGCGGATCTCTTTTTGATTTTGAAGATACTTGATCTAAGGCAGAGTAGATAATTTTTTCAGCTGTACTTTTTTTTCCTCTTTGCATTAAGTTATTTACAAACTTAGCAAGTTTTACATTCCCATATTTTGGATCAGGGATTACATCTCTTTTTGGAACTGGTCCTTTTCTAGGCATTATTTAGGCCTCTTGGATCCGTATTTTGATCTACGTTGTTTTCTGTCTTCGACACCCGTAGTATCCAGTGTACCTCTAACAGTATGATATCTAACACCAGGAAGATCTTTAACTCGACCACCTCTAATTAAAACAACAGAGTGTTCTTGAAGATTATGACCTTCTCCACCAATGTAGGAAATAACTTCGTATCCAGAAGTTAATCTTACTTTACAAACTTTTCTTAAAGCTGAATTAGGTTTTTTCGGAGTTGTTGTATAAACCCTGGTACAAACTCCCCTTTTTTGCGGAGAACCTACCAACGCAGGGACATCACTTTTAGCTTTCTTAACCTTTCTAGGTTTTCTTATTAATTGATTTACTCTTGCCATAATTAAGTGCGCGATTTTAATGAGACATTGTCATTTGGTCAAACTATTCTTCGCTAGAAGATTCACTTTGATCAGCCTCAGTATCAGCGATTACTTCGCTGAGCTCGGATTCAATATCTGAAACTAAATCAGCTTGTCCTTGAGAGGCTCCATATCCAGTTCCAGCTGGAATAAGCCTTCCTATCACAACATTCTCTTTAAGGCCTCTTAACTTGTCTATCTTTCCAGTTACAGAGGCTTCGGTAAGAACTCTTGTAGTTTCTTGGAAAGATGCAGCTGAGACAAAAGACTCTGTAGCAAGAGATGCTTTGGTAATTCCTAATAAAAGACGCTTGAATTTAGCTGGAATTCCGCCATCTGAAGAGGCTTTTTTATTTTGTTGTAATACTTCTGAAAGTTCCAGTTGATCTCCTATGATTAGATCTGTATCTCCAGACTCAGTAACTTCAACTTTTCTAAGCATTTGTCTCAGGATGCACTCGATATGTTTATCGCTTATTTCAACACCCTGTAATCGATAAACATCTTGAATCTCATTAACCACATACTCTGTTAGTTCCTCAACTCCTTTCAAAGAAAGAATATCGTGCGGGCTCAAAGAACCTTCACTTATCACGTCTCCTTTGGTAACGGTTTCTCCTTCAAAGACATTAATACTTCTTGTTTTAGGTATTAAAGTTTCACGAATAATCTCTTCTTTACCTTCTTTACCAGTTAAAACTAATCTTCTCTTACCTTTGGTCTCTTTTCCCCAAGAAACTACTCCACTAATTTCAGCAAGAATAGCAACTTCTTTTGGTTGTCTTGCTTCAAATAAATCAGCAACTCTAGGAAGTCCTCCAGTAATATCTCTTGTTTTGGAAGATTCTTTAGGAATTCTTGCAAGAACATCACCTATTTCAATAGATTGACCATCAGTTACATTAACGAGAGATTTTTGTTCTAACTTATATTCAGCAGGTCTTTTTCCTCCGGGAAGCATAACTTCTTTTCCTTTAGCATCTGTTATAACCACCATAGGATTCATATCTTTTCCTGCAGAAGTTCTTTCAGACGCATCCAAGATCTCCACGCTTGATAAGCCTGTTAACTCGTCAGTAACTTCTCTGATGGTAATACCATTTTCCATATCTTTAAGATTTGCCTTACCCTTAACTTCAGAAATTATCGGGTGATTTAATGGATCCCAAGTTGCCAATAATTCTCCAGATTTTATAGCAGCACCTTCGTTGACATTTATTTCGGCTCCGTAAGGAATTTTGTATCTTTCTTTTTCAGATTCATTCTCATCAAAAAGAACCAATTCAGCTGATCTAGAAATGCAAACTTGTTTTTTAGATTTATTTTGAAGTGAATTCAGATTTCTAAATTTCACAGTTCCATCATACTTAGCTTGTATTCTGTCTTCCTCTGAAGACCTAGAAGCGGCTCCTCCAATATGGAAAGTTCTCATTGTAAGTTGAGTTCCGGGCTCACCAATAGATTGAGCAGCAACAATTCCAACGGCTTCACCAGGATCTACTAGATTTCCTCTTCCTAAATCTCTTCCGTAGCATTTTGAACAAATTCCAAAACTGGTTTCACATGTTATTGGAGATTTTACTTTCGCAATATCTATGTTGTTTTGTTCAATTTGTTCAGCTAATGGCTCATCAATTAAAGTACCTTTAGGAATTTTGAAAGACCCATCTTTTGAAGATAATGGTTCCGCTAAAACTCTACCTAAAATTCTATCTTTTAAATGTTGAACAACTTCACCACCTTCAATGATTGATCTAAGCTCTATACCATCTTTTGTTTCACAATCCTCTTCTCTAATTACTAGATCTTGTGCAACATCGACCAATCTTCTTGTTAAATAACCTGAGTTGGCAGTCTTTAATGCAGTATCTGCCAGACCTTTTCTAGCGCCGTGAGTAGAGGTGAAATACTGTAGAACGGTTAAACCTTCTCTAAAGTTCGCAGTAATTGGAGTCTCAATTATTGAACCATCTGGTTTAGCCATTAGACCTCTCATTCCAGCAAGTTGTCTAACCTGTGCAGGAGAACTTCTTGCACCAGAATCTAAATACATAAAGACCGAGTTAAAGGATTTTTGGTCTACAGAATTTCCTTCTCTATCTTCAACTTTTTCTGTTGAAATTGTATCCATTAAAGAACTTGCAACTTTTTCATTTGCTCTTGACCAAATATCAATAACTTTATTGTACTTTTCACCTTGCGTTACTAGACCAGATGAATACTGAGATTCGATTTCTTTTACTTCAGTTTCAGCGCTTGAGATGATTTCCTCTTTGTCGGTAGGAATTACACAATCATCTACACAAATTGAAGATCCAGACTTTGTAGAATACTCATATCCCAAGTACATAAGTTTGTCTGCAAATATTACTGTTTCTTTTAAACCGCTATGTCTGTATGACATGTTGATAAGAGAAGATATTGACTTACTGTCTAGAGGTTTATTTATGAGTTCAAAATCAAGTTCCTTAGGAAGAATTCCAGAAAGAATTGCTCTACCGACGGTTGTATCAACTAGATTTAGCTCTGATTCTTTATTTGCCAATCTAACCTTTACTTTTGCCTGAAGATCGACATTTCCACTGTCATATGCTCTGTGGACTTCATTTATGTCTGCAAAAATTGAACCTTCTCCTTTGGCTGAAACCTTTTCCCTCGTCATGTAATAAATACCAAGGACTACATCTTGAGAAGGGTCAATAATTGGTTTTCCATTAGACGGTGAAAGAATATTATTGCTTGCCATCATTAAAGCTCTACACTCTAGTTGAGCCCCTAAGGTGAGAGGAACGTGCACTGCCATTTGATCGCCATCAAAGTCTGCGTTGTAAGCTTTACAAACTAGAGGATGAAGTTGAATAGCTTTTCCTTCAATCAAAGTTGGTTCAAAGGCTTGTATTCCAAGTCTATGAAGAGTAGGTGCTCTATTTAGCAGAATTGGATGTTCCCTGATTACGTCTGCCAAAATGTCCCAAACTACTGGCTCTTCCCTTTCAACCATTCTTTTAGCGCCTTTAATAGTTGTTGCTAATTCTAGTTGTTGAAGTTTTCCAAAGACAAATGGTTTGAAAAGCTCCAAAGCCATTTTCTTAGGTAGTCCACATTGATGAAGTTTTAATGTTGGACCCACAACAATTACAGATCTTCCGGAATAATCTACTCTTTTACCAAGTAAATTTTGTCTAAATCTTCCTTGTTTTCCTTTAATCATATCTGCGAGAGATTTCAAAGGCCTTTTGTTTGAACCAGTGATAGCTCTTCCTCTTCTTCCATTGTCGAGTAATGCATCTACTGATTCTTGAAGCATTCTTTTTTCGTTTCTAACAATTATTTCAGGAGCATTAAGCTCTATTAATCTTTTAAGCCTGTTATTACGATTGATAACTCTCCTGTAAAGATCGTTAAGATCAGATGTTGCAAACCTTCCGCCTTCCAAAGGAACAAGAGGTCTTAGGTCTGGAGGTAAGACAGGTAATACGTCCAAGATCATCCACTCTGGTTTGTTGTTAGAGGAGGTAAAAGCCTTAAGAATTTTTAATCTTTTGGAAAGCTTCTTTTTCTTAGCATCACTGTTTGTGGAATCAATTTGTTCTTGTACTTCTGATATTTCATTGTCCAAGTTCATCTCGGAAAGAAGAATTTTTACAGATTCCGCTCCCATACCAGCCGAAAATTCTTCTCCAAACTCCTCAAGTTTTTCAAAGTATTCTTCTTCATCTAAAATTTGACCTTTTTCAAGATCAGTCATGCCTGGGTCTGTGACCACAAAAGATTCAAAGTATAAAATTCTTTCTACTTCTCTGAGAGTCTTATCTAAGAGGAGAGATATTCTAGAAGGAAGAGATTTTAAAAACCAAATATGTGCAACTGGAGCAGCCAGTTCTATATGCCCCATTCTTTCTCTTCTGACTTTGGCTAGTGTTACTTCGACTCCACACTTTTCACAGACAACTCCTCTGTGCTTCATTCTTTTATATTTGCCACAAATACATTCGTAATCCTTAACTGGACCAAATATTTTTGCGCAAAATAAACCATCTCTCTCAGGCTTGAAGGTACGGTAATTAATAGTTTCAGGTTTTTTTACTTCTCCAAAAGACCAAGATCTAATTTGCTGCCCAGAAGCTAGTCCAGCTTTGATTGCGTTGAAATTGTTTTCTTCTTCCTGTTTAAAAAGTTTTAATAAATCTTTCATAAATTTAATCTACCTCGTCGAAGTCTATGTCTATTCCTAGAGATCTGACTTCTTTGGTTAAAACATTATAGGATTCGGGGATGCCAGCTTCCATTTCATAATTACCATCTACAATATTTTTGTATACCTTTGTTCTTCCTGGAACGTCATCTGATTTTACAGTCAACATCTCTTGTAAAGTGTTAGCAGCTCCGTAAGCTTCTAGAGCCCATACTTCCATTTCTCCAAGCCTTTGACCTCCAAATTGAGCTTTCCCTCCAAGAGGTTGTTGAGTAACAAGACTGTATGAACCTGTAGATCTAGCATGCATCTTATCTTCGATTAAATGATTTAATTTTAAAATATACATGTATCCAATTGTCACTAATCTATCGAAAGCCTCGCCCGTTCTTCCATCATATAGTTGAGCTTGACCAGAAGATGGTAAATCAGCTAGTTCGAGCATCTTTTTAATCTCTTCTTCTGATGCTCCATCAAAAACTGGTGTAGCCATTGGCACTCCTGACTTTAAATTTTCACATAGCTCTTTAAATTCTTTATCAGAGAGTTTTTCAAGCTCTTCTTTTTTTCCAGTAGAAGAATAAATTTTTTCAACAAAAGGTTTTACTTCAGAAAGGTTCTTAGACTTTTCAACTAGCTCACCTATTTTTTTACCTAGTTCTTTTGATGCCCAGCCTAAGTGGACTTCAAGAAGTTGACCTACATTCATTCTTGAAGGGACTCCTAGGGGATTTAGAACTAAATCAACTGGTTCTCCGTTTTCATCATAAGGCATATCCTCGACAGGCATGACTACTGAAATTACACCTTTATTACCATGCCTTCCTGCAAGTTTATCTCCAGGCTGAATTTTTCTTTTTACGGCGAGGTAAACTTTAATTACTTGTTGCACCCCTGGAGGCAAATCATCGCCAGAAACTATTTTTCTTTTTTTAGCTTCAAAGCGTTCTTTAAGCATGTCCTCATATTTTTTGAGATTGTCCTTTGATTCTTTTATCAAATCGTTAAGCTTTTCATCTTGCATTCTCAATTTGAACCATTCCGAAGCGGGCAAGCTCTTTAAGAAGTCTTTTGTCAAAGCCTCTCCTTTGGAAATACCTCTTCCGCTGATAACTTTCTTACCTTCAAGAGATGGCATTAGGGAATTAATGGTAGCTTCGGAAACTATACTTAATTCTTGATCAATATCTTTTTGAATCTCTGCCAAAGAAACCGATTCTATTACTTCAGCTCGAGAATTTTTTTCTAAACCCTCTCTAGTAAATACTTGAACATCAATAACAGTACCATCTTGTCCGGCTTTAACTCTTAAGGATGTATCTTTTACATCTGATGCTTTTTCTCCAAATATTGCTCTTAATAGTTTTTCTTCTGGAGAAAGTTGTGTTTCCCCTTTTGGAGTAACTTTACCAACAAGAATATCTCCTGCATTTACTTCCGCTCCAATGTGAACTATTCCGCATTCATCAAGTTTTGATAAAGCAGACTCACCAACATTAGGAATATCTGCTGTTATTTCATCTGGGCCAAGTTTTGTATCTCTTGCCGTGCAAGTCTCTTCAATAATATGAACACTTGTAAGCTTGTCATCTTTAACTAATTTATCTGAAATCAAGATTGAATCTTCAAAGTTGTAGCCGTGCCATGCCATAAAAGCAACTTTGATATTTTGTCCAAGCGCTAACTCTCCTAAGTCTATTGAAGAACCATCTGCCAATATGTCTCCAGCAGAAATCTTATCTCCCTCACTTACAATAGGTCTTTGATTGATGCAGGTATTTTGATTTGATCTTGTGTATTTAATCAGATTATAAATATCGACAGCTGAGTCGGTTGCGCTTATCTCTTTAAGGTTTTTCCTTACAACTATTTTTCCCGAATCTACTTTTTCAACTGTTCCAGAATTTTTAGCAATAATACAATCTCCAGAGTATTGTGCTACCAGTCTTTCCATGCCCGTACCAACTAAAGGAGCTTCTGTTGATAAAGTTGGAACTGCTTGACGTTGCATATTTGATCCCATCAATGCCCTATTAGCATCATCATGTTCCAGAAAAGGTATTAGCGCTGCAGCAATTGAAACTACTTGTTGAGGAGAGACATCCATAAGATCTACTCTGTCAACAGTCATTAACTCAAACTCATTTCTATATCTAACTGGAACGAGCTCTTCAACAAATTTATTGTTTTTGTCTAATTTTACTGAGGCTTGTGCTATAACAAATTCACCTTCTTCAATTGCAGATACATATTGAATTTCATCGGTTACCTTGCCGTTTTCGACTTTTCTGTAGGGAGTCTCAAGAAAACCGAAATCATTAACTTTTGCATATACTGATAAAGAATTTATTAAACCAATATTTGGTCCCTCAGGAGTTTCAATTGGACAAACTCTACCGTAATGAGAAGGATGAACATCTCTGACTTCAAAACCAGCTCTTTCACGAGTTAGTCCTCCAGGGCCCAGTGCTGAGACACGTCTTTTATGAGTTACTTCGGATAGAGGATTATTTTGATCCATGAATTGAGATAACTGACTTGAACCAAAAAACTCGTTTATTGCTGCAGTTATTGGTTTTGCATTAATTAAATCTGCTGGTCCTAATTCTTCTGCCTCTGCAATGTTTAACCTTTCTCTTACGGCTCTTTCTACTCTCAACAAACCTACTCTAACTTGGTTAGCAACCATTTCTCCTACTGATCTGATCCTTCGATTTCCAAGATGATCTATATCATCACAGGTTTGTTTTCCATTTCGAATATCTACCAAAGTTTTTATAACCTCAAGGATATCATCGTTATCCAAAGTGCCCTTTCCTATTAACTCTTCCCTACCTAGCCTTTTATTGAATTTCATCCTTCCTACATCAGAAAGATCATATTTATCTGCATTAAAAAATAGGTTCTCAAATAAGAGAGTTGCAGCTTCTTTGGTAGGCGGTTCTCCAGGTCTCATCATTCTGTAGATTTCAGCAAGAGCTTCTAGTGAATTAGAAGTAGTATCTGATCTTAAGGTATCTGAGATATATGGGCCTGATTCAAGCTCATTTATATAAAGAACATTAATTTCTTTTAGTTTTAGCTCACTCAATTTGAGAAGAATTTCTTCATCGATCAAAGTGTTGCATGCTATTGCGATTTCTCCAGTTGAAGGATCAATAATATCTTCGGCAATTGTTTGATTGAAGAGACTTTCTTTTGGAACCTCTAAAGTTTTAATCTTGCTCGACTCAATTAGTCTTATGTGTCTGGCAGTTATTCTTTTACCTGCTTCGATTATTACACCTTGACTGCCTTTTATATCTGAGGGAGCAATCTTACCAACCATTCTTCTAGGAATGACTTTCAAAGAATAACTATTTGAACCTATTAGATAAGTTTCTTTTTCGTAGAACTTCTCTAATATCTCTTGGGAAGTAAAACCTATTGCCCTTAGTAAGATGGTCGCATAGAGTTTTCTTCTTCTGTCAATACGAATGTAAACAAGATCTTTATGATCAAATTCGAAGTCTAACCAAGAACCTCTATAAGGTATTACTCTAGAAGAGTATAAGAGTTTCCCTGATGAATGAGTTTTACCCCTGTCATGATCAAATATCAAACCTGGTGATCTATGCAGCTGAGAAACAACTACCCTTTCAGTACCATTAATTACAAAAGTTCCATGCTCTGTCATCAAAGGAACAGTTCCCATATAAACTTCTTCTTCTCTAGCGCTCTTGAGGTTTTCTTCGCCAGTGGTTTTATCAATAAAGATAATTCTGCATCTTATTATTAAAGGCGCCTCATAAGTTTTTCCTCGCGGAAGACACTCTTGAACATCGAATTCAGGGTCTTGTAGTTTATAACCTAAGTACTCAATCCTTGCATTTCCAGAGACACTGTTGATTGGAAAAATCGATTGAAAAACGCTTTCCAAGCCTTGATTTTTCCTCTTTGTAGCATCAGGAATATTTTGTAAAAAGTAATCATACGAATCGGTTTGGATTTCTAAGATGTCAGGTAGTGACATCGCACTAGAAATTTTTTCAAAACTTTTTCTTATTCTCTTTTTTTCTGCAAATGAGTATGTACTTGCCATATAAATTTAGCCTATAAATGAAGTTATTTTAGTTCTACCTTTGCGCCAGCTTCTTCAAGTTGAGATTTGGCTTGTTCGGCCTCATCTTTATTTGCGCCTTCTTTAACAGAAGCGGGAGCGCCATCAACTATTGCTTTAGCTTCTTTCAAGCCCAAGCCAGTAATTGCTCTCACAGCCTTGATGACATCGATTTTCTTTTCACCAACATCAGCTAAGAAAATTTCAAATTCACTTTGCTCTTCAGCAGCAGCGGCTTCGCCACCTGCTGCAGGAGCAGCAGCAGCAGCAACTGGAGCTGCAGCAGTGACGCCAAATTTTTCTTCCATAAGTTTTACCAAATCAACTACATCCATAACGCTCATTTCTGATATCGCATCGAGTATTTCTTCTTTTGTAATAGCCATTATTTTTCTCCGTTATGCCTAGATAATTAAGATTTAGTTTGACTCACTGCGTTAACAGTTCTAACTAACTGTGACGGAACCTCATTTAAAGTTCCGGCAAGTTTATTAAGTGGAGCCTGGATTAATCCTAGAAGCATAGAAATTGCTTCTTCTTTTGATGGAAGAGAAGCTAAGGCCTTAAGCTCGTTTGGCTCAAGAAAACCTTCTCCTATGGAAAGTCCTTTTACTTCAAATGATTCTTCTTTGGCTGCAAAGTCTTTTACAAGTTTTGCTGCACTTTGAAAATCATTCATAGAAAAAGCCAACAGGGTTGGACCTGTAAGAATTTCATTTAAAGAATCGAATTTAGTATTCTCCAAAGCTCTTTTTGCTAAAGTATTTTTAATAACTTTTAATTGAACAGCCTGTGATTTAGCTTCCTTTCTAAGTTGAGTTAAACCAGGAACATTAGTTCCTCGATAATCAACAGCGATCACAGAAAAAGCTTCTTGAGCAATCTTATTTAAATCCTCAACTAGAACTTTCTTAGTATCTAAGCGTGACATTAATTAAAACCCTCCTTTGATTAAATTTCCAAAAGAGGAACCTTTTGTCCAAAAAGAGAAATCTTTTTGAACTATCTGCGTAGGAAACATTAAGTTTAAAAAAGTTAAACTCCTACGGTCTAAGACGGTTGTAACGAAGTTACAACAGCTTAAAATTCTTATTTTTCCAAACAAACTCATCTATGAATTAAAAATTAAGTTTTGCAGTATCAATTTCGAACCCTTTGCCCATGGTGGAAGAGAGGGTTACTTTTGAAATATAAACCCCTTTTGCCGAAGGGGGTTTTGCCTTCTTAACGTCTGTTAAAAAAGCTTCTAAATTATCTTTCAATTGTTCTTCTGTATAACCTATCTGTCCAATACGGGCGTGGATTATACCTTGTTTATCTGATTTATACCTAATTTGTCCTGATTTTGCGTTTTTTACCGTATTTGGAATATCCTTAGTAACAGTTTCGGATTTTGGATTTGGCATCAGTCCCTTTGGACCAAGAATTTGTCCTAAAGGAGAAACTACTCTCATGGTATCAGGTGTTGCAATCACAACATCAAAATCCATGTTCCCTGCTTTTATTTCCTCCGCAAGATCTTCCATGCCTACTTTATCTGCTCCTGCTTCTTTTGCTTGAGTTGCTTCATCGCCATCTGCAAATACTGCAACTTTGAAAGATTTACCATTTCCATGAGGAAGATTTGATGCTCCTCGAACATTCTGATCTGATTTGGAAGCATCAATTCCTAAGTTAATTGAAACATCCAAAGATTCAGTGAATTTTTTTGAAGCATTAGAATTAAGTTCCCCTAAAGCTTCCTCGATCAAATATTTTTTAGTTTCTTGAGACATTAAATTACCTCTATTCCCATGCTTCTGGCACTTCCTTCAATAATTTTTACAGCTTGATCCATATCAGTAGCGTTTAAATCAGCCATTTTTGCCTCTGCAATTTCTTCTAATTGTTTCCTAGAGACTTTTCCAACTTTTTCTGAATTTGGGGTTGGACTTCCTTTAGAAAGGCCTGCTGCTTTTTTTAAAAGAACACTTGCTGGAGTCGTTTTTACAATGAAATCAAAACTTCTATCCTCGTAAACAGTAATGACCACTGGCACAGGAAGGTTTTTTTCCAATTCGTTGGTTTTAGAATTAAATGCATTGCAAAAGTCCATTAAATTTACCCCGTGTTGTCCTAAAGCTGGACCAACAGGAGGACTTGGTGAAGCAGCTCCAGCAGGAACTTGCAATTTAATGTATGTCATTATTTTCTTTTCAGCCATATTTATCCTCTCTCAATTTGAGAAAAATCCAATTCAACAGGAGTGGATCTTCCAAAGATCATTACAGCAACTTTAACTTTACCCTTTTGGTTATCAGCTTCTTCAACAACACCACTGAAGTCATTAAATGGACCGTCTATTACTCTAATCATTTCTCCAGGCTCATAAACAGTGCCTTGTGATGTCTCTTCTATTCCATGCTCCATTTGATTTAAAATCTTTGCTGCTTCAGCATCGGAAATTGGCTTGGGATTATTTTTTGTACCGCCTATGAAACCTAGTACTCTAGGAGTCTCTTTAACCAAATGCCAAGTTTCATCGTTCATTTCCATTTCTACTAAGATATACCCAGGAAAGAATTTTTTTTCTGTAATCTTTTCTTTTCCACCTTTTAATTCAACGACTTCATGAACTGGTATTTCTATCCTGCCAAAAAGATCTTCCATTTTTTCTAATTTAATTCTTTCTAAAAGTTGCTCCTTAGCCTTATTTTCGTAATTGGAATAAGAATTTATGATGTACCAAGCTTTAGACATTTATCACCCTAAGATTAAACTCATTACAAAAGAAAAAAGAGAATCTAAGCCCCACAAAATAAGAGCAGCAATTATGACTACACCTACAACTATAAGAGTGGTCTGAGTTGTCTCAGTTCTATTTGGCCATACTACTTTGCGGATTTCAGTCGTAGACTGTTTTATAGTTTGGAAAGCAACAGATCCAAACTCGGTAAATCTTAAAACAAATAGGCCTAATGAAAATAAAGCTATAACTCCTATAACTCTATAAAGAAGACCAAAATCGCTGTAATAGGAATTGCCCCACACTGCGGCCGCAATGATTGCCAATCCTACTAACCAAAGACCTTTACTAAGAATCATCTCGCTCCTCTCGTGCCATGCTCTTTAAAAAGAGGGCTTCTCTTTCTGGCAGGCCAGGAGGGAATTGAACCCCCAACCTGCGGTTTTGGAGACCGCCGCTCTACCAATTGAGCTACTGGCCTATTGAATAATTTTAGAAACTACTCCGGCACCGACAGTTCTTCCACCTTCACGGATAGCGAACTTCATACCATCTTCCATTGCTACTGGAGAAATAAGCTCTACGGTTACTGCAACGTCATCTCCTGGCATAACCATTTCTACACCATCAGGAAGTGTTACTTCACCAGTTACATCAGTAGTTCTCACATAAAATTGAGGTCTGTACCCTTTAAAGAAAGGAGTATGTCTTCCTCCCTCTTCTTTACTAAGAACATATACTTGAGCTTCGAATTTTGTATGAGGAGTAATAGAGCCAGGTGCAGATAGAACTTGTCCTCTTTCCACATCTTCTCTTTTAGTTCCTCTTAATAGGACTCCAACGTTTTCTCCAGCTTTTCCTTCATCCAAAAGCTTTCTAAACATTTCAACTCCTGTACAAACGGTTTTCTCAGTATCCTTAATACCAACTATTTCCATTTCGTCATTAACTTTGACTTCTCCTCTCTCAATTCTTCCTGTAACAACTGTTCCCCTTCCTTGAATTGAAAAGATATCTTCAATTGGCATTAGGAAAGGCTTATCAGTTTCTCTGGTTGGCTCTGGAATATAAGAGTCAAGCGCTTCAACAAGCTTTTGTACAGATTGAACTCCATGTTCTGAATCTTCTCCTTCTAAAGCTTTTAGAGCTGAACCTATAATTATAGGAGTGTCATCTCCAGGAAATTCATATTCATTCAATAAATCTCTGACCTCTACTTCAACGAGCTCAATGAGTTCTGCATCATCAACTTGATCGGCTTTATTAAGGTAAACGACAATGTAAGGTACGCCCACTTGTCTAGCAAGAAGAATGTGCTCTCTAGTTTGAGGCATAGGACCATCGGCACAGTTGACCACAAGAATAGCTCCGTCCATTTGTGCAGCACCTGTAATCATATTCTTAATATAGTCAGCGTGTCCTGGACAATCTACATGAGCATAATGTCTTGCAGAAGAATCATACTCTACATGAGAAGTCGCAATCGTAATTCCTCTTTCTCTTTCTTCAGGGGCATTATCGATACCATCAAAAGCAATTGCTTCACCAGTACCTTGAGCTTCGGCACACACTTTAGTTAAAGCAGCAGTTAAAGTCGTCTTACCATGGTCTACGTGACCAATAGTTCCCACGTTTAAATGCGGTTTGGTTCTTTCGAATTTTTCTTTAGCCATTTTTTATTCCTCTTTAAAAACTTTATTTAATGGAGCTCATAACCGGACTTGAACCGGTGACCTCTTCCTTACCAAGGAAGTGCTCTACCAGCTGAGCTATATGAGCAATTCCTTTAATATCCTAGGAGACGGCACAAAAAAAGTAGAAAATAAAACAACTCTCATCACCCGATGCTCCGAACGGCTTTATACTTAAATTTTGCTTTAAATGCAACACTTTTGGTGGAGGGGGCAGGATTCGAACCTGCGAAGCCGAAGCGTCTGATTTACAGTCAGATGGGTTTGACCGCTCCCCAACCCCTCCTATAGAGTTGTGTATTCTCTGAGCACACATGAAAGATGTCAAACAAAATACATTAAAAGAAGAAAAAATCTTTAATTTTCTTGAAAAAAACCGTGATTTTGAGTGGCATTTATCGCTTTATGAAGAACTAGAATCAACTAACGATTATCTAATTGAGTTTGCAAATCCAAATAAATATTGTCTGTGTGTAGCTGAAAGCCAAACAAAAGGTAGGGGAAGAAATTTAAAAAAATGGCAAAGCCCCAAGTATGAAAATATCTACATGTCTTTGAGTTTTTCTACCAATCTAGAATTGAAAAATTTCAGCTCATTTAGTTTGGTATCAGCTCTTGCAATACACAATGTTCTATTAAGGCAAAATATTTTTACTGAAATTAAATGGCCCAATGATATTTACTTAAATAAAAAGAAAATTGGAGGGATCTTAATAGAAACTTTTTCAGGGGATAGGGAAAATTTGATTGTTGTTGGAATTGGCTTAAATGTTTTTATGAAAAATAATACAGAAATTGATAAAGACTGGACTTCTCTTGAATTGGAATTTGAGAATATCGAGATCGATAGAAACGAAATAATATCGAAAATAGCAAACGAAGTCTTACTATTGAAATCAAATTTTGAAAGAAAGGGTTTTGATGACTTTGTAAAAGATTTCAATAAGTTGAATTTTTTGAAAGACAAGAAAGTTTTTCTCTCAAATTCAATTAGTAGGGAAGGAACTGCTTTGGATATAAATTCCGATGGATCTTTAAATGTCAGAATAGGTAATCAAACAAAAAAGATATCTTCTGGAGAAGTTTCAATAAATATAAATTAGTCTGCAATTTATTTTTTAATTAATATATCATCTTCATCTGATTTGCTGGCGTAGCTCAGTTGGTAGAGCTCCTGATTTGTAATCAGGCGGTCGTTGGTTCGAATCCAATCGCCAGCTCCAATATTATTTAAATTTCTTTTCTTCGATTATTTGAGCGTCTTCAATATCTGGAGCTTGGCTTGTTGTATTCTTTTTTTCAGAACTTTTGTTTCTAAAGAAAAAAAACAAAAATCCAATTAGATAGGGCCAGAAAAAAAGTAATGCGGAAAATAAAATATTCCACTCCCAGACAAATGTTGCTCCTATGATCCCTAAAATTGGACCTAATAAAGGAGTAAAAGTAAGAAACAGAGAGATGATAAATAAAACACCTTCCAGAAAGGTGCTTTGAACCATAAAGATAAGTTTTAGTGCATCTGTGACGGCGCTGATCTGATAGATGGAAATTGTGATGTAAAAAAATAAAACAATAAAAAAAGGCATTCTCAAAAAGCAATTTTACAAAGTATACTCTTTACTCTGTTATGAAATTAAAAAAAATAATTTCCAAACTATCTCTTGAAGAAAAAGTTTCTTTGTTATCAGGTTTGGATAACTGGCATACCCCGGATATTAAAAAATTTGGAATACCAAAAATAAAAATGTCAGATGGTCCAAACGGAGTAAGAGGAGACTCCAGTACTCCTCAAACTTCAGCTTGTTTTCCTAGCCCTATTCTTTTGGGAGCAACTTGGAATGAAAAACTAATTAAAAAAATTGGCTCAGCTACAGGTGAGGAAGCATTATATAAGGATGTTGATGTTCTTCTAGCTCCTACAATAAATTTACATCGTCACCCGCTTGGGGGTCGTCATTTTGAGTGTTATTCAGAAGATCCTGTTTTAACTTCAAAAATTGCTTGCTCTTATGTCTCTGGTGTTCAAAGTAAGGGGGTTGCTGCTTGTTTAAAGCATTTTGCTGGAAACGATACTGAATTTGAAAGACACCTTGTTAGTTCCAATATTGATGAAAAGACATTAAGAGAACTTTATTTATATCCTTTTGAAATGGGAATAAAAAAAGCCAAAGCTAAAGTCGTGATGTCGGCCTATAACAAAGTAAATAATATTTATTGCAGTTCTCACGATGAATTAATAAATCAAATTTTGAAAAAAGAATGGAAATTTGATGGTTATGTTGTGAGTGACTGGGGAGCTGCATTAGAAACTGTAGAAAATGCCAATGGCGGTCTAGATCTGGAAATGCCTGGGCCAGCGAAAACTTGGGGGGGAAACCTAGTCGATGCAGTTAAAGATGGACTTGTTGAAGAAGGAACAATTGACGAGAAAGTGAAGAGAATTCTCAACGTTGCAAAGTTCACCGATAGGTTCAACAAAAAAAGAGTTGCAGAGAAAAGCATTGATAAAAAGTCTCATCGTAAACTTATTAAAAAAACTGCTACCGAAGGTATGGTTCTTTTAAAGAATGAAGAGGTACTACCTTTTGACAAAACCAAAATCTCTAAAATTGCACTTATCGGTCCAAACGTAAAAGACAGTCAAATTATCGGTGGCGGAAGTGCTGGTTTGAAACCTCATTACGAAGTTCATCCCTTAGAGGGAATTTCAAATTTCTTAAAGGATGAAAGAGTAAAAATAAATTATGCAAAAGGTTGTCATGTTGATAAATATCTCCCTCCTTTAGAAAAAGAATACTCTTATGTTCCAGGAAAAAAAGAAAATGGATTTGAGGTCGAGTTTTTTCGAGGAAAAACTTTTGATGGAGAACCAATAGCAAAACAAGTTTTAAGTGGAAATAGATTTTGGGCTTTGCAAGGATTTGCAAGAGAGTTTTTGGATGAAAAGGAAAGGCCTGAATTATCTGTTAAATTTTCTACTACTTATAAACCAGAAATTTCTGGAGAATTTGAGTTTGAGGTTTTTAGTATTGGTTTATCCAGAATAAAAATCAACGGAAAGGAGTTAGTTGATAATTGGTCATCTCAAAAAAAAGGAGAAGCTTTTTTTGGTTTTGCATGCGCTCCAAAGAGAAACAAAATAAAACTTTCTAAGGGAAAAGAATATCTAGTAGAGGTTGAGTATGAATTTGAAGGGAGATTTCCAGCCATACAGTTTGGCTGCAGACCGCCTGACCCAAAAAATTTGCTTGAAGAAGCAGTCAAAGTGGCAAAGCAATCTGATGCGGTAGTTCTGGTTGTAGGCACAAATTCAGATTGGGAAACTGAAGGCAATGATAGAAAAAGTTTAAGTCTCCCAGGCGAACAGGATGCTCTTATCAAAAAGATTTTAGCTACAAATAAAAATACAGTTTTAGTGATAAATACCGGATCTCCAGTAAGCATGCCCTGGATAAAATCTTGTCCAGGAATTTTACAAACTTGGTTTCCGGGACAAGAATTCGGAAATGCTTTAGCTGAAATATTATTCGGCAAAGTAAGTCCAAGTGGAAAGTTGCCTACAACATATCCCAAGAAACTATCTGATACGCCGGCATATTCTTATTATCCAGGTAAAGACTTGCAAATGGACTATAAAGAAAAATTATTGGTGGGTTATAAATGGTACGACAAAAAGAAGATTGAACCTCTTTTTCCTTTCGGTCACGGTTTGTCTTACTCAAAATTTAAATTAAAAAAGGTTTCTATTACAAAGAAGAAACACGAAATCAAAATTAAAGTAAAACTTAAAAATATTGGTGACTTTTCTACTTTTGAAACTGTGCAGTGCTATCTAGAAAGAAAGGCAGTGAAGGCAGGAACGCCAAAAAAGAAACTCGTAGATTTTAAAAAGCTAAAAATTACAAAAAACAAATCTAAGACATTAACTTTAAAAGTTTCTAAAAGAGATCTCTCAGAATGGGACGTAAAAAATTCTAAATGGGAAATTGCCAAGGGGGATTACATCATTCATATAGGGACCTCTGTAAAAGATATCTCAATTATGGAAGAGATAAAAATCTAATCTAAATCTAACTGTTCTTTAGAAACTAATATCCCGCTTTCATCAGCATAAGCCCAATTTCCAGATTCAATTGAGATGCCCCCAAATTTAATATTAATACCTATTTCGCCTCGATCTTTTTTTTCACTTTTTTTTGGAACTGAGCCCAAAGCAAATATTCCAATCTTGAAATTAGACAGGGCCTCAACATCTCTCACACAGCCATTTATTATGACAGCTTGCCAATTATTTTTTTCCGCAGACTCTGCAATCATATCTCCCATCAAGGCAACTCTGGTACTACCTTGACCATCTACGATCAAAATTTTTCCATCGCCCTCTTCACCCAGAACTTGCTTAACTTTTGAATTATCGTCAGGACAAATTACAGTTTCAATTTTTCCTGAAAAAAAACCTTTTTTGCCAAAATTCGTAAACTGCAAATTCAAAAAATTTACGTGGGGGTACTTATCACTTAAGTCTGGGGTGGTCATATATTTCTATCAATATACATTAAAAAATTAAATCGCTTTATAGATTATCAAGGACAGTATAATTGAAACAATGAAGAAAAATTTCAAGGCCAAGGTATTTTTAAATAAATCAGGCAGAGGGAGGGTAAAGTATTCAGAGGATGAATTTCTTTCTTTATCGAATAGAGAAATGTTCAAAGTTTTTCCAGGAGACGAAGTTGTTTGTCAAAAAATGTCCGGAAGTAAGGCAAAAATTAAGGAAGTCTTGAAAAGGAATACCAGTGAGCTTACGGGCATTGTTAAGAAGTATAAAGGCAAGACTTATCTAACTAGTCTAGACAAAAGTTTTCATCTCGATATCCTGCTAGAGGGCAAGAATTTAAAGAATTTCAAATCAAATGATATTTGTGAAGTAAAAATAACATCTCAACCGTCTCTAAAGTACAAGCCTAAAGCAAAGCCTATAAAAACCTTAAAAAGCAATGATGTATTTGAGGAGGCTTTTATTTTTGCTACCAATGGAACCGATCTTTCTACCGAATGGTCCAAATCTGTAATAAACGAATGTAACAAGATTAAAAGAGATATTTCAGCACAGGATGTTAAGTCCAGAAAAGATCTGAGAAGTTTAAATTTTGTGACGATTGATGGAAGTAACGCTAAAGATTTTGATGATGCTGTGTATGCTGAAGAAAGTTCCGATGGCTTTCTTTTATACGTAGCAATAGCAGACGTTTCCGAATATGTACTTCAAGATTCTTCGCTAGATAAAGAAGCTTTGTCTAGAGCAACCTCGGTTTATTTTGAAAAAAAAGTAATCCCTATGCTGCCAGAACTTATATCAAATAAACTTTGTTCGTTAAGGCCTAACGAGGATAAGTTGGTTTTAACTTGTAAAATTTATCTAGATAGAGAAGGAGAAATAAAATCCTTTGAATTTTTCAATTCTGTTATCTGTTCTAAGAATCGTCTTACCTATGATGAGGTTGAAAAATTTTATCAAAAAGGCCAAACCACCCTTTCAAGTGATATTGTGTCTAATTTAAGTACCTTAAAAAAAATACATGCTTTGAGAAGAAAAATAAGAGAAGAAAGGAAGGCGATAGATTTTTATCTCCCTGAATACAGGCCAGTTGGCAAAGATAACAAAATAATTAAGTTCAAGTCTATAAATCATTTATTAGCAAACGAAGTCATAGAAGAATCTATGATTCTGGCAAATATTTGTGCGGCAAAATTAACTAAAAAAATTAAAAAACCTATCCCATTCCGACACCACGATAACCCAGATTACAATGAATTGGAAAAGCTTAAAGAATTTCTAAAAGCGAGAGGCCTCCGTAAAGGTATGACTGAATCCAATCCTAGAGAGAAACTCAACGCTTGGCTAAAAGAGATCAAACAAAAAGAAAAATCCTTTTCTTTGACCTATCAGATTTTAAGAAGCATGAAGCTTGCTGTTTATTCAGGAAAAGAAAGCAATCATTTTGCTCTTGGACTCGAAGAATACTGTCATTTTACATCTCCAATAAGAAGGTATTCAGATCTGGTAACGCATAGAGTTATTAAGTCGATTATTGAAAAAAAAGGAAGCTCTTATTCTCAAGATGAAATAGATGGAATTGCTACAATTTGTAGTGATAAAGATAGAGAAGCAGAGAAAATCGTGAGGGAATCTTCTAAATATCTAAGTTGTAAGTGTGCCGAAGAACACATTGGAAAGGAATTCTATGGAGAAGTTGTGGCAGTGTTGGAATTTGGAGTATTTATGCATATCGATGGACTTAATATTGAGGGGTTTTGTCACATAAAAAATCTTAAAAGATCTCCTTATTATGTTCATGATGCGACAGCTCATTCTCTTACTTCAGCAAATAAAAATAATATCTATGCGTTGGGTGATAAATTTAAAATTAAAATAAAATCTGTGGAAACTTCCAGGAAGAGGATTGATTTAAAAGTTATAAATTAGGCATGAAAAAGTTGGAAACTATTGATCAAAACTTTATCAAAACTTTACTTGATAACCTCCCTCAGAATATTGAAGAACTTTCTTTTCCAAAGGATAAAAATAACAAAAAGACTTTGGAATTGATTTCACTTGCAAAAGAAAAAGATTTAGCTATCTCATTTAACAAAGATAAAAAACTATCAGCTATTTTCAAACCATCTCAAATAAAAGATATTAATTTTCTAGAAAAATTGATTAATCAAAAAGAGAATTCACTGCTACTGATTTTGGATCATGTCATGGATCCACAAAATGTGGGTTCAATATTAAGAAGTGCTTTAGCAGCAAATATAGATGCGGTAATAGTCTCCAAAAATAGAGCTTGTCATCTTACCGAAACAGTAAGAAAAGTTTCCAAAGGTGCTTCAGAGATTATACCTTTTGTTATTGTTAACAATATCAAGTATCTACTAAAGAATCTTAAAACTTTAAATTTCAATATTCTTGGATGCGATGGAACTGCTGAAAAAAAATATTATGAGTGTGATTTTAACTTGCCTACGGCTATTATAATGGGTTCCGAAGGCGAAGGCATAAAGCCAAATCTAAAAAAAGATATAGACGAAATGATAAGAATTCCCATGAATGATCAAATAGAAAGTCTTAACGTATCTAATGCTTGTTCTGTTATCCTATTTGAAGCTAGAAAACAAAGAATTAAAGAGTAATGTTAGTACAACGAACACTTACAAATCCAATAAAAGCGACGGGAATTGGCGTTCATTCAGGAAGAAAAATTGTAATTAATCTTCTCCCAGCCGAAGAAGATCAAGGTATTGTCTTCAGAAGAGTAGATTTAGATCCCTATGTTGAAATTAAGGCAGTTGTAGAAAATGTCGGGCCAACTACTCTGGCAACAACACTTAAATTCGGTGAAATTGAAATAGCTACTGTTGAACACTTGATGTCTGCCTTTGCTGGGCTTGGCATAGATAATGTAACTGTCGAAATAAATGATAGAGAAGTTCCAATTATGGATGGTAGTGCCAGTCCTTTTGTCTTCTTAATTCAGTCTGCAGGGATAAAAGAACAAACAAAACCAAAAAAGTTTATAAAAATTAAAAAGGAAGTTTCGATATTCACAGATAATGGTGCTTGGGCAAAACTTTCTCCTTACGATGGTTTCAAAGTGACTCATTCACTTGTTTATGACGACGAAGTTAGGAAAGGCTTATCAAGAAAAACCACAGTTGATTTTAATTCAACGACATATTTAAAAGAAATTTCAAGATCAAGGACTTATGGCTTTATGGAAGATCTTGAAGCAGCAAAAAAGAATTCTCTTTCGCTGGGGGCTAGTCAAAAAAATGCTATCGCTATCAAAGATAATGAAATCTTAAACGAAGAAGGTTTGCGATCTAAAGATGAGTTGGTTAAACATAAAATTTTGGATGTAATCGGAGACTTATATTTATTGCAACATAATCTTATTGGAGAATTTGAGGGATATAAATCTGGACATACACAAAACAACTTGCTTTTAAGAAAATTAATTGAAGTTCCAAATTCATGGGAGCTCATTTCTTCTGAAAGTGATAATCCTATTATTGATTATATAGAACCTATCATCGACCCTAGTCTTGGATAAACATGTCCATATTGTCATTCTTATTTGGAAACAAAGACAAGCGAGTTTTACGTAAACTCGGAAGCGTTGTAAATTCAATAAATGATTTAGAACAAAACTTTGATTCTTTTACAAACGAAGAACTTAAAAATACAACTAGTAAATTAAAAGAAAGACTTTCCGAAGGTTCAAGTTTAGAAGACATCATGCCAGAGGCGTTTGCAGCTGTAAGAGAATCAAGCAAAAGATTTTTAGGACTTCGTCACTACGATTGTCAATTAATTGGTGGTGCCATTTTAAATCAAGGCATGATTGCTGAAATGGCAACGGGAGAAGGAAAGACATTGGTTGCAACCTTACCCTGTTATCTCAATGCACTTACTGGAAAAAGTGTCATTGTGGTTACTGCAAATGAATACTTGGCTAAAAGAGATGCAAACTGGATGGCTCCAATTTTCGAAGGCTTGGGAATGAATGTTGGATATATCACTCCAGAACTTAATCCTTTAGAGAAAAAAGAAAACTATGCCAAAGACGTCGTTTATGCCACAAACAACGAGCTAGGCTTTGATTACCTCAGGGATAATATGGTTCTCAGAGAGGAAGATCGTCTTCAAAGAGACCCTTATTTTGTGGTGGTAGACGAAGTGGATTCGATATTAATCGATGAAGCCAGAACTCCTTTAATAATAAGTGGCGTTGCAGAGGATAATGGACCCCTCTATAGAAAGCTTAAGCCGGTAGTGAAAAGTCTCACTGAGGAAGAGTTTGATTTTGAAAAAGAAGAAGTCGTGAAAGCAGGAGACTTCACTATAGATCTGCAATCCAGATCAATAGAAATTACCGAAAATGGGCATGAAAAAATAGAAAATTATCTCAAGCAAAATAACCTCCTCGAGGATTCTGTGAGTTTGTATGCTAGTGAAAACTTAAAACTTCTGAATATGGTCCAAGCTCTTGTTAGGGCTGAAACACTGTTTGAAAAAAATACCGATTACATAGTTCAAAATGGAAAAGTCATCTTAATTGATACCAATTCAGGTCGAGCGATGCCAGGCAGAAGACTTTCTGATGGAGTGCATCAGGCTCTAGAATTAAAAGAAAATTTGGACATTCAAGTTGAAAGTCAAACACTTGCGTCTACTACTTTTCAAAACTTCTTTAGGATGTTTGAGAAGCTGTCAGGCATGACAGGAACTGCCAAAACAGAAGCTAGAGAATTTGATGAAATTTATTCTTTGGAGGCAATTTCTATTCCAACAAATCTTCCAATGGTCAGAGAAGACAAAAACGATAAAATTTATCTCACAGAGGATGAAAAAAATGATGCCATCATCGATGAGATAAAGACTTATCACGAAAAAGGTAATCCCATTCTTGTCGGCACCATATCTGTTGAGAACTCTGAAGTTTTGTCAAAAAAACTGGATACATTAAATATTCCTCATCGTGTTTTAAATGCCAAACAAAATCAACAAGAAGCAGAAATAATTTCCCAAGCTGGAAAAGAAAAAGCTGTGACAATAGCTACAAATATGGCTGGAAGAGGAACAGATATTGTCCTTGGAGGATTCCCTGAATCTGCAGCAGCCAGAAAGGAAATTGTTGAATTGGGAGGATTACATGTCATCGGTACCGAAAGACATGAATCTCGAAGAATTGATAATCAGTTGAGAGGTAGGTCAGGACGACAAGGTGACCCCGGTTCTTCTCAATTTTTCTTATCACTAGATGATGGCTTGCTCAAAATATTTGCTCCTGACCGAATGAAAGCTCTTATGCAATCCTTTGGTGGAATGAAAAAAGGAGAATCGATAGAACATAAAATGTTAACCAATTCTATAGAACGAGCTCAACGACGAGTTGAAGGTAGGAATTTTGATATACGTAAAAGAATTCTAGAATTTGATGATGTCTTGAATGAACAAAGGCAGGTAATTTATAAGCAAAGAAAAGAAATATTAGAAGACAATGATTTAGACGACTTAATTTCAAATATGCGAGCTGATGTTTTGAGCTCGACTTTTGAAGCTCAAATTCCTGAATATGAAATAGAAGTCAACTGGAAAGTTGATGAACTAACAAATATCCTAGAATCTGAATTTAATTTGCAATTTAATTTAAAAACTGAATTAGAAAATAGTGAATCCAACACTCAAGAGGTGCTTAATAAGCTTTTGGATTTTGCTGACAAAATTTACTTAGAAAAAAGAAATAAATTTCCAAACGTTTATTCTCAATTGGAAAATCAAATCATCCTGCAGGTTATTGATCAAAGTTGGAAGAATCATATCAATCAACTTGATTCGCTCAGACAAAACATTGGGTTTCGAAGTTATGCAGGAAAAGATCCGCGTCTTGAATACAAAAGAGAAGCGTTTGAAATGTTTGAACAACTTCTCGAAACAATAAAAAAAGAATCTACAAGATTCCTTTGCCGTGTCGAAGTAAAACCTGAAGACGAACAAGAAATTGAAAAGATGAAATCTAGAGAGGTCTTGGAAAAAACTAAAACTGTGCACGAAAATTCTCCATCAGCATTTGTGGATAACTCTGTGTCTAACCAACAAGCATCTAATAACGATCAACCAGTAGAGGGAAATAGACGTTTAAGAAGACTACAAGCAAAAGCTAACAGAAAAAAGAAAAAAAGATAATGTTGAAAGATATAAAAATTGGTTGCGCATCCTCCAAGACGAAGTATGGAACTAGATTGGATACCTCAATAGTAAAACTTGAGAAGAAAGCAATTTGGTCTGGCTTGTTTACCTCAAATAAATTTAAGTCTGCACCTGTTGAAATATGTTTGGAAAAAATAAATAAAAATATTTCAGAACCAAAAGTCTTGATGGTCAATGCTGGAAATGCAAATGCTGCAACCGGCAAGAAAGGAAAAAAAGATTCTGAAAAACTCATTGATCATGTTTCCTCTTCATTAAATGTATCCAAAGACAATATCCTGCCCTTTTCTACTGGCGTGGTAGGAGAATTGCTTGACACTAAAAAGCTTTCTCAAGCGTTTAAAAAATGTACTAATCAGTTAGGTAAAAATTCTTGGGAAGACTTTGCTAATGCAATAATGACTACAGACACTCGACATAAAGTAGTAAAAAGGGAATTTAAACTAGGGAGTCAAAAAATTAATGTAATCGGCGTTGCAAAAGGAGTTGGGATGATTGAACCGAATATGGCAACTACCCTGAGTTTTATTTTTACGGATCTAATACTTTCAAAAATTCAGTTGAAGAAATTACACAAGGATATTTGCGATCAAACATTTAATGCCATCTCCATTGATGGAGATCAATCTCCAAGTGATTCCAGTATTTTTGCAACAACCTCAGAGAAAAAAAGTGACTTTAAGAAATATCAGAAAAAAATTAAGAATAACTTTTTTGAGGTCTTTAGAGAATTAGCTGAAAAGATGGTTTTAGATGGAGAAGGTGCGACCAAACTCATTAAAATTAAAGTTTCGGGATTAAGCTCTTATAAAGCTTCTAAGAAAGTTGCTTTAAAAGTTGCAAACTCTCCTTTGGTTAAAACAGCCGCATTCGGTGAAGATCCCAATTGGGGCAGAATTATTACTGCTGCAGGAAATGCTGATGAAAAAGAGTTTGATATGAAAAATCTATCACTAAAAATTGGAGGTCATCCGGTTTTAGTCAATGGAAATCTAAGTCCAAAATATTCTGAAGCAAAAGGCAAAAAGGAATTTAGAAAAAAAACAATCAATATCGAAATCAATCTTGGGAAATCTAAACAATCGGCTCTTGTCATGACATCAGACCTATCCCCAGAGTACATATCAATCAATAGTGATTACAGAAGCTAGTTTTATTCCAATAACTCCAAAAAAAATTCCAGAAAACTTCTTTTCTCTGATTGAAAAACTATCTGATACTTCAAATTACTTGATCTACAGAGTGGATGTAATGTATTTTTCATCAGAGCATTGGAATAAAACCAAAGAAATTTATGAAAATAAGGGAGGCAAAGTAATTTTAAATTCAGGGTTGGGAAAAAATATTTCCGATCATGAAAGCCTACATCTAACCTCTAGAGATTTGATAGAAACAAATCAGTTGAGTTCCTCTTTGACAGGTGCTTCATGTCATAATAAAAAAGAAGTCATTAAAGCTGCACAACTTGGACTGGATTATATATTTATCTCTCCAATAAAAAATGTTGTTAATAAAAATCCTGCACTGGGCTGGGAGAAATTTTCTAAACTGGCCAAGCTATTTCCAGGACCAAGTTTTGCATTAGGAGGTTTAAAGCAAGAAGATCTTACAATTGCAAAAGAAAATGGTGCTCAAGGTATTGCAGGTATAAGTGGATTTTTTCAATCTTCTGAATGAGATAAGTCCGAAGAAATAACATTTCTTTCGTTAAGCCAATCTGACAGGTCCAGAGAGCGGCACCTTTCTGAGCAGAAAGGTCTAAATTTTTTATCAGCACTTTCTGAAATTTCTTCTTTACAACTTGGACATTTCATTTGGTTTCAATTTGAATAATTATTTTTTGATGTAATTCTGTTACAGCTTTTTTTAGATCATCTAAAGTATCTTCATTTTTTATAATGTGAGTTGCTAATCTGAGTCTTTCAGAACGATTTATTTGCGAAAGAATTATAGTTTTCACTTGTTCTTCTGGAACATCGTCTCGTGTTTTTGTTCTGAAAATTTGAGTTTTCTCAGATACATCAATAACCAGTACTTCATCGCAATAATCGGACTGTTTAGTTTCGAACAACAATGGTGAGGCAAGGATTGTATACTTGGAAGAAGATGATTTTAATTCCTCTTTAATTAAATCTGCTATAAGAGGATGAAGTAAATTTTCTAACCAATCTTTTTCCTCTTCTTTTTCAAATATTATTTCTCTTAATTTTTTTCTATCCAGTTCGCCTGTTGCAAGAAGAATTTCAGAACCATATCTTTTTTCTATCTCAAAAAGGCCTGCTTCTCCTTTTTGAACGGGGACTCTTGATAGAACATCAGCATCGACTATCTTAATTCCCAGAGAGGAAAAAATATCAGTTGCGGCTGATTTGCCAGACCCAATTCCACCTGTTACGCCCAAAACAAACATTTTTTATATTTTTTTAAAAATCCTATACTATGATAATTCTTTCACAATATCCTATAAGTATGAATCCATATAGACTTCTTTTTTTTCTAACTGTATTAAATCTTCTCAATATTACAGATAGACAATTAATCGCAAGTTTTGCCAACTATATTGTTCCAGAACTGGAGCTTACAGGTTGGCAATTTGGACTGCTTACCTCTTTAGCTTTTATTTTCTTTTACTCAATAATGGGTCTGTTCATGGGAGCTCTAGCTGATCGGGTGAATAGATCTAAGTTGATTGCTTTTGGAGTAGTACTTTGGAGTGTTTTTACAATGGCCTCAGGTGCAGCCAAAGGATTTATTACTTTAGCTCTGCCGAGAATGTTTATTGGTGTCGGTGAATCAATTATAACCCCAACCTCAATGTCTCTTTTGGGCGATGCCTTCCCACCAAAAAGGATGGGGTTTGCTGCTGGATTTTATTACTTAGGAGTTCCCTTAGGGGTTGCGATTAGTCTTTTATTGGTTGGGTTTGTTGCGGATATAAAATCACCAATTTTTTTAGAAGGCTTGCTTGGAGAAACGATTGGGTGGCGTGGATGCTTTTATATGTTAGGAATCCTGGGTGTTTTCTTAGGACTTTGCATGTTGCTCTTTAAAGATAAAAAAAGAGTTGAAAGTCAAAATTTAATCGAAGCCCAAGAAGAGAAACTATCTTTCTCGGAAGTAATGACAATCTTGGTTAATGCTTTAAAAAAATCACCTGCTCTAACACTCACCATTTCTGGGGGAGTTTTTTATCATATTATTCTTGGTGCAGCCGCCTTTGAGCAAATATGGCTAGTTGAGGAAAGAGGTTTTGATAGAAGTGTCATCGCTCAAATATCTGGAATCATCGCTGTCTTTGCCGGACTAGCGGGAGTTTTGTTTGGTGGGCTAGTGAGTGACTGGTGGTTAGAGAAAACAAATCAGGGTAGACCAATTTTCTTATTTTGGTTATCTCTTATTTTATTACCGATAGGTGTAATCTATCGATTTGTGGAACCAACAACAGTAATTTTTTGGGTTGGTGTAGTCCTTGGTTATTTTCAGTTGGGATGTTTTTATGGCCCCACTTTTTCTACTGTTCAAGAGTTAGTTCCAGAGAAAATTAGAGCGACAATCGTTGCTTTCTACATACTTTGTATAAACTTAATTGGCCTTACTATCGGTTCCTTAGGAGCAGGAATTATGATTGATATAACTAAAGGTACCATTGCAGAACCTTATACTTGGGCTTTATTAATCTTTGGTTTTATCGGATCTCTTGCCATCCCATGTTATTACTTTGCTGGGCGAAGGTATGCAAGAGATAAAGCTAATCTGGAAGCTTCAGTTTAGTCGTCAGAAACAACAGTTGTTTTAACTGAGTTTTTTCTTAAATTCCAGAGTAATTTAAAAGCTTTAACAGACATTAAACGAAGAGTTCGGTCAATGAAAGGTACCCTTTCTTTTTCCGTTTTTACTTCACAAGTTTGTTTTCCTCGAATTAATTTTCCTGGAAGAATTCCTGTCGCTTCACCAGCTTCGTAGACTACTTCACCGCTCTTAACTGTAGCTAAGTAACCTGAAGAGGTTTGAATTAATCTTCTTCCTCCCAAAGGCAGATCGTATACCATTTTAGGATGAGTAACATTAAGCTTCTCGAAATCAATGATATTCAGATCAGCTAACATTCCTGTTTTAATTTCCCCTCGGTCAAACAAACCATAAGTTTCAGCAGTATCCTTAGTTTGTTTTCTTACAATTAATTCAATCGGAATTTTTTTACCAGCCTCTCTGTCTCTTGCCCAGTGTGATAGATTAGTTGTTGGCATACTGGCATCACATATCAGACCACAATGAGCTCCGCCATCGCTTCCGCCAGCTACAGAGGATTTAAGACCGTAAGCTCGCTCTACAAAATCTAATTTATGATTTTCATAAGGGGTAAAACAGGCATAAACTAAATTAGTGCCTTCGTTTTTAAGAAATTCGTCATAAATGACTTCAAGTTCAGCTATGCCTTTAGACTCTGCTAAAGCTGCAATACTGTCTTCTTTTCCAGGTTCATAGTTAGGAGGATCTCCTAAAATGAATTGAGTATCGTAGTTGGAAATGAGTTTAAGGCCTAAGTTAGCTGCTTCTTTGATTTCTTCTTGGGATTTGGTACTACCTTGCTCGTTCATTGATTTTTCTATTTCAGAAACAAAGTTAGGCTTTTCATTAAGTAATTTTTCCTTAAAAGCAGGATCTTTCATAATTTTTACCCTCTCAGATAAAGGAAGATCTGCTATTTCTCGATAAGAAGGATGGCCTATAAAAGGATGCAAAGAGCTTTCCAAACCAAACATCATGCCCACATTCCTTCCTGGAAATTGAGGTCTAACGTTTTTACCTTTTAAAAACTGTTCTTCGCAAAATAAAATTGTTTTTACTGCATCGCCACTTGTCTGAAGAACTGTCAGTCCACAATCGCTTTTTTCAACGTATTCTCTCATCCAAGACATTTCGATTTCTTTATCAAGCCAATCGGAAACAATTTCCAAAGTTCCCTCGCCTGCTTTATCAATTGCAAAAGCTAAAGATTTCATTTCTTCCGAACTTGCTTCGGTTCCAGGAACATAAACTCCGTGAACATCTCGATGTAGAATTGTTCTAGAAGTACTAAACCCTAAGGCGCCAGATTCAATAGCTTCAGTGACAATATCTGACATTTTGGAAATTTCTTCTTTTGAGGCATCAACTTGATTTTGACATCTTTCGTATCCCATAACATAACTTCTCAAAGGGCCATGTCCAATCATAAAACCTAGATCCATAACAAAATCTTTTTTTTCTATCGCATCTAAAAACTCTGGAAAAGTTTCCCAATTCCAATCAACTCCCTCATGGAGAGCCGTACCAGGTATGTCTTCAACTCCTTCCATCAATTGAATTAAAAATTCCTCATCGCCAGGTTTTACCGGAGCAAAACCGACTCCACAATTTCCCATGACAACTGTTGTTACACCATGCCAGCTTGATGGGGTCAAATATGGGTCCCAACAAACTTGACCATCATAATGAGTATGAATGTCTACCCACCCAGGAGTGACAATGTTTCCTTTTGCGTCAATTTCCTTTTTGCCAGGATTTTCAACGATTCCTACTGCAGATATCTTTCCATTATCGATAGCAACATCGCCATGAAAAGGTTTTTTTCCGCTGCCATCTACAATTTTTCCGTTTCTAATAACTAAATCGTGTAATGCTCTCATAAAATCAAATATAAAATATGACAGTTGCACTGTCAAAGCATTAATATTATAAGTTGACCATCAATATTTATCTAAAATAATTAGAAACGTAATTTAAAAATTTTAAAAAGATTATGAATTTTATTAATGGTTTTGCTTTTAAGTTTAAATGGTATTTAAAAAATAGATTCAAAATAAATAGAAGTGGTAGAGTTAAAGAAGCTTCAAAAGAATTTGATGATTACATAAATTCCTTGCCGAGAGGATCCCTTGTAATTGATGTAGGAGCAAATGTAGGGAAGTTCACAAAGATTTTCTTAAAAAAAGAATTTAAAGTCCATGCCTTTGAAGCAGATCCTATAGCCATAAATGAACTGAAAAAAAATTGCGGTGATGATGAAAATCTTAAATTATTTGAAGTAGCTGTCGGAATAAAAAATGAATCCAAAAAACTATACAGGTACAGAAAGTTTGATGCAGCTAATCCCGAGACAACAATAGGTTCTTCTGTATTGAGTTTTAGGAGAGGTAAAGATAAACCTTTCGTAGAGATTAAATGTATAGATTTCATTGATTATTTGAAGAATATTGAAAATAAAATTGCTTTACTAAAAATGGACATTGAAGGAGCGGAAGTAGAAATATTAGAAAAGATCATTGACGAGAAGTTGTACAAAAAAATCGGAAAAATATATGCGGAAACTCATGAAAGGTTTTCCCATAAAATTGCCATTGAAACGGTAAATTTAAGAGCAAGGCTAGTTAAGGAAAATATAAATAATATAAATCTTAACTGGGGATGAATAATTTTTGGTGGAGCTACGCGGGATCGAACCGCGGACCTCCTGAATGCAAATCAGGCGCTCTCCCAGCTGAGCTATAGCCCCAAAGGAATTGGATTATATAAGAAGTTTACAAATAACTAAACCGATACGAAACTTGGACTGTCTGAAGGATTAGGCAAATTTGCTTGGATTTTTTCTACAATATCTTGTTGAAAAACTTCTTTGGTTTTTTGGTACATAGGGTGACCTAAAGTTGCCAAATCTTCTGCTTTTTCCATCGCTCTTGTCATTAGATCGCTCGGAGAGGAAACAACTTCATCAATCCAACCAGCATTAACAGCATCAGACATTTTATAAGGATCTGCATGGAAAAGAGCTCTATAAATGTGTTGTTTGTTTACCCTACTAGCTGCTATTTCCATAATAGGTACGGGAATATCCATATTGTTTCTTACTTCATTTGCTTGAACCACAAATTCTCCGTCTATCCCAATTCGGTAGTCACAACAACAAACTACAAAAATACCGAGCGCCACAGCATGACCTGAAATTGCAGCAACTACTGGTCTTGGAAAGGTATACAGATCAAATAAAGTTTTGAAACCCAAAGCCGACATGTTTTTAATTAGATCAACATCGCCCGAGGCAAAAGTTTTTAAATCAAAACCTCCAGAAAACATTCCATCTCTGCCAGTAATAATTACCGAACCTTTGTCTTTGGGTATCTCGGAAAAAATTTTTTGAAGGGTTTCTAACATTGGATAAGAAAAAACGTTGGCCTTCCCATCATCCAAAGTAATTATTGATACGTCCCCTTCTGTTTTTAAAGTTGCTAACTCAGACATTTTTTATCTCCTATATTAAGTCGCATGCCTCTGCAGGCATCCAGTGTGCTTCCTTGCCTTCCCATTTAATGTTACAGCCAATGGGATTGGTAACTGGCACTGATATTTTCCTATCTTCTTTGAGTTCTTCAAGAACTCTTTCTAAATCATTAATTTTAATATTAGATGAATCTTTTGGAGAATCAACTCCTCGTCCGGTGTAAACCAACTTTCTTTTTTTATCAAAAACAAAAAAATGAGGCGTTTTTAAAGCTCCATAATCCTTAGCTGCTTTTTGTGTCTCATCATAAAGATACAGCCAGGGAAATTTGTAGTCGTCTATTCTTTTGACCATATTTTCAAAACTGTCTTCTTCGTAGGTATTTTTACTGTTTGAATTAATTGCAATGAACTTGAATCGAGGTCCTTGATATTTCTCTACAGTTGTTCGTGTGACTTCATCTGATCCGGTTACATAAGGACAGTGGTTACAAGTAAAAAAAATAATTAGGTTTTCGTAATCTTGAAAGGAATCCAAAGAGTAATAATCTACATCAGTTCCTACCAGATCAAAGTCAGGAGCATATTCACCAATGCTTAATGTATAAGCCAATGTTATTTAAAGGATAAAAGTTTATAAGAAATCTTATCAGGAAGATCTTCAGCACCTGGAATGCCTCTAGCTATCATATATGGCTTTAGTGCCTCTATCGCTTTTGGTTCATCGAAATGACAAATATTTGGATACATATGATGCATCACATGGATTTGCATGGAGTGATTGAAAAATCTTGGGATTCCATTTACCCAGAACCTTGTATCTTTGTATCTTCCCTGCGGCAGAACTTTATGGGGCTCGTGAGAAAAGATAACTCCTAAATATGAAGTTACAAGTTTTCTAGGAAGCCACCATAGAAACAAAGTTTCCAGAGGAAAATAAAAGGCTGCGATCATTTGGCCGAAAAAAAACATCAAAGCAAAAGGGGTTCCTTTTTCTACATCGGCCTTGAAGTTTTCATCTTTTTCGATATACATCTCCATCATTTTTTGTAGTCTTGAGTCTCCGCCATTAGTCTGACCATGAACATTTATAGCTGCTTGCCACCAGTGATCAACGTGAGTATGAAAAAAATCAGGATCTCTTTCGGAGTTATTGGTGTAAGCATGGTGCTTCATATGAAGAGCTTTTAAAACATGGTGCGATTGCGCAAGAGGAATTAAAGAAATCTGGCCGACAACTGCGTTTACCCATTTTAATTTTTTATTCTTTCCAGATAGATGACCGTGCTGACCTGCATGAGACGGTAGATATGAGAATGCAGTTGATAAAGTACTTAATATAAATCCAGCCCAAAGCGACAAAGATCCCATCAGCACCATTGCCCAAATCCCCAGCCAGACTAAAAATTGTCCTAAGCCAATGACAATCATTTCCCACTCTATTCTGCCCATGAAGGTTCTGGCAACTACACGTTCCTCATCGATAGAAAGAAGTTTTTGGCTATCCAAAGTAAATTGATTCATCCTAACCAACCCCAAGCCTTATATTTAGCAAACGCTCCAAGAATAAGTCCTGCGAAGTAGCCTAGATAGTTTAAATATAATTCTGAACTGAAGTTAAAAAAATTAAGAAAAATTGCATTGAAAATACTGCCCCAAAAAATCAAACAAAACCAAACTAGTCCCCAGCTCTCGAGATGGGTTGAAAAGCGCTCAGCAAATTTTTCCATTATAAAAAGTCGTAAGTTTTTTAACTAATTGTGATATTTTCTTACTTGAGGAGAAATAATACAACATAAAATTTGTATTCAAAGATACCATGTCAGAAATAAAAGATTTCTCAATAGATATACCTGAAAATAAGCTTGAAGACTTAAAAAAACGTTTGGAGTTAACAAGGTGGCCCGAAAAAGAGACTCCGGATGATTGGACCCAAGGCATTCCATTGTCTTACATGAAAGAAATTCACGAATATTGGTTGAATGAATATGACTGGAAAAAACATGAAAAAGACATTAATGAATTTCCCCAGTTCATAACGAACATAAATGACCTGGATATTCACTTTATCCATTACCCCTCTCCCCATAAAGAAGCTAAACCTTTAATCATCACTCATGGTTGGCCAGGTTCCATTGTGGAATTTTTGCAAGTGATTAAACCTTTAGCAGATCCGACAATAAACGGTGGAGACCCTAAAGATGCTTTTCATGTGGTAACTCCGTCTTTACCTGGATTTGGTTTTTCAGGAAAACCCACAAAGCCGGGGTTTGGTGTAGAAAAAATTGCAGATACTTTTTCTAAGCTCATGAAAAACCTTGGATACAAAAAATATTTTGCCCAAGGTGGTGACTGGGGCTCTGCAGTAACAACCGCTCTTGGCACACAAGATCCCGACTGTGAAGCTATTCATTTAAATATGGCAGTAGTTTCTCCTGATATGGATACCATGAATGATTTAACTGAATTCGAGCAAAATGCTCTTGCAGGATTTCAATTCTATCAAGAGTGGGACTCTGGCTATTCCAAACAACAATCCACAAGGCCGCAAACTTTAGGCTATGGATTGACCGATTCGCCCATAGGTCAAGCAGCATGGATCTTGGAAAAGTTTTATCAATGGACCGATTGCGATGGTCATCCAGAAAATGCCGTATCAAGGGATGAGTTACTGACTAATGTTATGTTTTATTGGTTAACGGAAACTGCGACATCCTCCGCCAGACTGTATTGGGAAAGTTTCGGTGAATTCAATGGCGGCGAAGTTAAAACGCCTACTGGAGTTAGTATCTACCCTAAAGAAATCTTCAAAGCATCCGAACGTTGGCTTAAAAAACGTTATAGCAACCTTAAGTATTACAACGTTTTAGATTCAGGTGGACACTTTGCCGCCTTAGAAAAGCCCGAACTTTACATCCAAGAACTAAGAAACTTCTTTGGTTCTTTATAATTTAGTCCGGTTTAGCTGAAGGCTGATAATCGTAATAACCCTCCACAGGGATCATCAAATGAGCATAGTCAGTTCCAGGAAACATGACGTAAGGCTCTCCCTTAGTGAAGTCAGTCGTGAAATTTTTCAGACTTTTTGGATCTTTTGGCATCAGCATCAAATGTGGACCTGATTCTATCCATTGCCCTGGAGTTGAATCACTCTCATTCAAAACACCTGGAACTAAATTATCTTCACCAACATCGCCATGGAGCATCCACATATAAGTGTCTCTGCTTAAGTTAGGAGCCTTTCCTTCAGCGTAAGCCATCATCCATTTCATTCCTTCTTCATCGTGACATGCCGGCATGGCTTCATGCGCAGACTTCCATCCGTCTTTTGGATAAGGTCGAGGATTTCCTTGCTGGCAAATCCAACCATTGGTCCCTTCTCTGAGTATTTCTCCATTACCGCCTATCACGGTAGCAAAATCTCCAATGTATGAGGGTGCAGCAGAAGAATAAGTTTCAATTTGCCACTCTGCTGAATTGTGAGAAATTTCCGAACACGAAATAAAAATTACCGATAATAAAATAAGTGACAATCTCATAGTTTTTCTCCCAAAAAATTTTATGAAAAGTGTAAAAAATCTTTTTTTATAATACAATCTCTCGCGTGTTAGGGAAAGGAAACAAACTAGCAATACTTTTTAGCTTAGTTTTAGCTTCAAGTGGCTTACTTGGAGAGCTTACTCACGATCATTCACATGAAATACACGATGCCGAGCATCATGAAATTGAGTTTCATAATGAATGTCTCACTTGTACAAGTGATCAAGTAAGTAATGAACTTGAACTTATTTCATATCATCTCTTTTTCTCTGACGGAATTGAAACTGAAACCATCAGTTTTCATCAGAAAAAGAATCAGTCTTACTTTCTTTCTAGAGCTCCGCCTCAATAAAACCTACCTTTAAACTTTTTTAATTTTAATTTTTTAATTTCTAGGAGGAAATTATGAAAAAATCTTTGTATTTTATTTTGTGTTTCGCATTTCTGAATGTGCTTCACACAATGGATGAAGAAATTGTCGTTACTTCATCTCTGGGTGGTGCAACTCTTGCAGAAATAGATTCACCGGTTTTTGTCATCAAAGGAGATGACATCAATTATTCAGCTTCGACGAATCTTGGAGAAAGTTTGAATTATTTACTCGGAGTTAATTCTTCTAACTTTGGTCCAGGTGTTGGTCAGCCAGTCATTAGAGGAATGGGCGGTACCAGAGTGAGAATACTTTCTAACGGTAAGTTAGTCAGAGACGTCTCTGGACTAGGTTCTGACCATTTAAATGACGTGGATATGAACGACTTACAACAAATAGAAGTGGTCAGAGGTCCTTCATCTTTGTTGTACTCCAATGGAACCATGGGTGGAATCATCAATATCGTTGATCAAACTATTACCAGTAAAGACTTTGAAGGTAATGACTTTAATATAGGTCTTGAAAGGCAAACAGCCAACATGGGTACCTCAGGAAGTTTTTCTTATAAGGGAAACGTCAACGATGTAAATCTGACTTATGCTTTGAAAGAAGTAAATTTCGAAAGTTATGATGTGCCAAGTGGTGCCATCATTCATGAAGGAAAACCTGAAGCTAAAGAATCTTTAGCAAACTCAGATTTAGCTACTTTCAGTCATAAATTCGGTACTTCAGTTGTCAGAGACTGGGGTTACTTTGGTTTTTCTATAGGCAAAATTGAAAACACCTACGGAATAGCTTTCCACGGTGAGGAAGAAGAAGAAGAAGAAGGAGAACATGCTGGTGAAGAACATGAAGACGAGAGGATTCAAGCAGATACTTCTTCGGAAAACTTAACTATCGAAGGTGCTGCAACTAATCTTCGTGGTCTTGATAAACTAAGTTACTTCTTACAAGTGAATGATTATTCTTTTACTGAAGGACATGTTGAAGAGCCTGGTCATGTAGAAAAACCTGGTGAAGAAGAGCATGAGCCTACGACTTTCACTAATGAATCTTTTGAATTTGGCATGAAACTCGATATCGGTAATCAAGCTGGTGGTAACAGACAGAATGTGACTATCAATGCCAACCAAGAAGATGTAGCGATTATCGGAGAAGAAGCATTCATGAAGCCAGTCGATTCTCAAATGTTGAGCTTTGGTTACTTCATTTGTAGAGAGTTAGAAGTCATGGACATTGATTTTGGTATTCGTCTAGATCAAGTAAGCCGAGACGGTGCAGTTGGCAACACGCTTCATGATATAAGCGAAAGTAACTTAAGTACTGCCCTTACCATGGGTTGGGATGTAGCAAACAACGTTGGTATTACTCTTGGTATTTCAAGTGTTGCAAGAGCTCCATCTGAAATAGAGCTTTTCATGAATGGAACTCACTTAGCTGCAGCAAGAAATGAGTTCGGTAATGTCAATTTAGAATCTGAAAGATCAAATAATTTAGATTTTAGTGTTGGTTACGAAAACAATGGCTACTTTGTTAATGCGTCTGTATATGCAAATGCAGTAGACGACTACATTTACATCAAAAATAGAGGAACAGTAACTAAAGGTAGACCCAATGTTGACTATTCTCAAGCCGATGCAGACTTCAACGGTTACGAATTTGAAGTAGGTAGATCTTTTTCTACAAACAACGGTGAACTACAAATTTCTTATGGTAGAGAAGAAGTGGTTGGAACCTTTGCCAGTGGTGGAAACGTGCCAAGAATCACTCCAATTAAAAATGTTTATCGCTTTGCGCTTGAACAAAGAGATGTCACTTATGACATCAAAATTATGGATGTGCAAAAAGAAGATGACATTGGTTTTGGTGAATCTGTCACAGAAGGCTACACCATGGTTGATTTCGATATCAGAAGGTCAATTGCTATAGGTAGTGATGAAGAGCTGGTTTTATCTGTCTTTGGAAGAAACCTGATGGACGAAAAAGCTAGAAATCACACTTCTTATGTAAAAAACGAAGTGCCACTAGCTGGTCGAAACTTCGGTATCAAACTGAACTTTAACTTCTAAGTTAGAGAATCCCCCTAGAGCACCCCTTCAATTCTGGAAGGGGTGTTCCCAAAAAAACTATAAATGAGGTCTATTTAATTAGACCAGTAAATATATTCGTCCCCTGCTTCATATTCTTGCCCATCATATTTATCGATCATAATTGGAACTTCATAGCCTGATGGTACGACCGGTTCAGCTTGTTCAGAATTAAATTTTACAAGTAAGTCTTCAAGTAATTTGGCTTTCTCTGGATAAGCCTCAATCACATTATTTTTCTCTGTGGGATCGATGGCAGTATTAAATAGCCAGCGAAAATTTTCTTTTTTGCTTACAATGTATTTCCAATTTTCGTGCAAAACGGATTGATGATTGCCCGAACGCCAGAAAAGAGTTTTGTGAGGTTCTGAAGATTTTTCTTTTTTTATATAAGGGAGAAGATTAACTCCATCCAAATCTGCATCATTAAATTTTATTCCAGCGGCAGAAGTAACTGTGGGAAAAATATCAAAATGATGCACAGCACTATTTGATTTCTGTCCTGACTTAATCTCATTTGGCCAGCTGACAATATATGGAACCCTTATTCCGCCTTCAAAAAAACTAATTTTCCATCCTCTATAGGGCTTATTAATCTCGTCCAATTCAATGTAATTTGCCCCACCGTTATCACTGGTAAAAATGATCAAAGTTTTTCCATATATTTCTAGTTCTTTAAGTTTTGCAACAACTTTTCCGACACTTCTATCGAGCGCTGCAATCATTCCAGAATAAACTTGGAGATTGTGACCAGACATATGACTCATTTGTTCGACATCACTTCTTAATGCCTGCAGAGGGTTGTGCACTGCCCAATGGCTTAAGTAGAGGAAAAAAGGTCTGTTTTTATTTTTTTCAATAACTTTTAATGCTTCATCGGTGTAATAATCAGTGACATATTTATCTGGAGCAAATAACTTGCCTTCATTAAATCGAGCAGAATACTGACCGATTCCCCAAATCATTCGATCAATTCTAGTATCAAACTTGGCATTAACTATTTCTGGATCATCCTCCGGAGCATAAAGTGGACCAACTAGAGACAAAGAATCTTCAAATCCTTGACTCAATGGATCCATACCATTGCCATGACCGAGATGCCACTTCCCGATATGAGCTGTGTAATACCCAGCATCGCTTAATACTTCAGCAATGGTAATTTGCTCGTTAGGCATGCCTTGCTCCCAAAAAGGAGGAAGATTTCTTGCAACTTCGTTATCGATTCTTGCTTTGAGTACTGCATCATCTTCTTCAGCAAGCCAAGACATGATCAATCGTCCGGTTTCAGGTACTGGGGTAAATTCGTAACCAAATCTCGTTGGATATTTTCCAGTCATGATAGATGCTCTTGAAGGTGCGCAAGTCGCATTGGCTGCGTAACCTCGAGAAAACAAAATTCCGCTTTCTGCTAGAGAATCTATATGGACGGTCTTTAAGGAACCATCTGCCGCCCCACCGTTATGCATGGAAATATCGTTGTAACCCATATCATCTGCCAAAATTAAAATGATGTTTGGTCTTTCATCTTCACTCGCAGCTTCTGGACCCGCTGACCAAGAAGTAGGAATATTTTCTTGAACCGGCATAAAGATAGCGGCTACTTTCGGTATAGACCAAATTAAGATATTTACTTTGTATTCCCAGGCAATAATCCCGATAAATACAATTGCAATAAGTGTGTAAAGAGACTTTTTGAGCATCTTGAATTCTCTCCCTGAGAGAAGAATATAGGATATGACAGTTTGAGTGTCAAAACGTTAATTTAAAATTGGTGGGTCTGGCAGAACTCGAATCTGCGACCTCACCCTTATCAGGGGTGCGCTCTAACCAGCTGAGCTACAGACCCAAAATTAGAAGTAAAAATCTTATCTTGCTGATCTTGGAAAAAGGATTATAGGTTTTTTTTCTAGTAGATACTATGTAAAGTAAAAAAACTTTAGAAAATTATTTTTTGGGAGAAAGATGGAAAATTTTGATGGAAAAATTGCGGTGATCACAGGTGGTGGAACCGGCATGGGAAGAGAGCTCACTTATCAATTGGCTGCAGAAGGCTGTCATGTCTCTATTTGCGATGTCATAGAAGAAAATATGGAAGAGACCTTCCAAGAAGCCACAAAAAAATATCCTCATGTAAAAATCACCAAACACTTATGCGACGTATCGTCTGAAGAAGATGTCTTGCGTTTTAGAGATGAAGTTTTAGAGCAACAAGAAACCGAGCATATCAATTTACTTTTTAATAATGCCGGTATTGGTGGTGGCGCAAGTTTTGTTCTTTCTGGAATTGAAGAGTGGGAAAGAACTTTTAAGATTTGTTGGGATGGAGTTTATTTATGCTCTCGAGCATTTATGGACGCTCTTCTTAAAAGCGAAGAAGGTCATATGATCAATACTAGTAGTGTAAATGGTTTTTGGGCAACCCTTGGACATTCCCAACCCCACACTTCTTACTCTGCAGCAAAATTTGCCGTTAAAGGTTTTACTGAAGCATTAATAAACGACTTTCGTATCAATGCGCCACACCTTGGTGTATCTCTGGTCATGCCAGGACATATTGGAACTTCGATTAGTGAAAATTCTGGAAAAGTCTTGGGTCAAAAAGACATAGCTGATCTTAATGACGAAGAGCTGCAAGAAATGAAAGATAGATGGATTAAAGTGGGTGCGCCAGTTCACAACTTATCTTTAGAAATGTTTCGTGAGTCGGTCATGAATAGACAAAGAGATTTCAAAGAAAAAGCCATTACTTCTGCTGAAGCTGCTGCGAAAGTAATTTTGGATGGCGTCAAAGCCAAAGAGTGGCGAATTCTTATCGGCCCCGATGCAAAAGCATTGGATAGAAGGGTCAGAGAGAATCCAGAAAAAGCATACGATCATGATTTTCTACCCATGAGAGATGACAGTCACTTCAATTTAATGAAGCAACTTAAAAATCTCTCTGAAGAAGAAAACTAAAAAACTAGTTTTTAGTTTTATCGACCAATTTGTTGGCTTCAATCCAAGGCATCATGCCTCGAAGATTTGCGCCAACTTTTTCAATGGGATGTTCTCTTGATTCGCGACGATACTTTTCCATTTCTGGTCCGCCTTCAGGACCATTACTCTTTCTAGCATCTGTCACAAACTCGTCGGCAAACTCGCCGTTTTGAATTCGGTCTAGAATTTTTTTCATCGCTTGCTTGGCTTCATCAGTCACAACTTTAGGACCAGAAGTATAGTCACCGTACTCTGCTGTATTTGAGATGCTGTAACGCATGTTTGCCAAACCGCCCTCGTATATCAAATCAACGATAAGTTTTACTTCATGAACACACTCGAAGTATGCCATCTCAGGTGGATAACCAGCTTCAACCAAAGTTTCATAACCGGCTTGAATGAGGGAAGTTAATCCTCCACAAAGAACTGCTTGCTCACCAAATAAATCGGTTTCAGTTTCATCTTTGAAAGTGGTTTTGATGATCCCAGCTCTTCCTCCACCTATTGCAGACGCATAAGCCACAGAATTATCTAGTGCATTGCCAGATGCATCTTGATGAATAGCTACTAAACAAGGTACCCCTGCTCCAATTTGATATTGACCTCGAACAGTATGTCCGGGGCCTTTAGGCGCAATCATCACAACATCCAAATCAGCTCTGGGTTTGATTTGACCATAATGAATATTAAAACCATGAGCGAAAGCCAAAGTTGCACCTTCTTTTAGATTTGGCTCAATTTCTTCAGCATAAGTTTTTCCTTGTTTTTCATCAGGAATAAGCATCATCACAAAATCAGCAGCAGCGGCTGCAGCTTTGTTGTCCATAACTTCAAAACCAGCACCTTTGGCTTTATCCGCTGAACTTGAACCATCACGCAAACCAATAATAACTTGCATACCGGAATCTTTAAGATTGTTAGCATGCGCATGTCCTTGGGAACCAAAGCCAATAACTGCTATGGTTTTATCTTTTATAAGATCCAACTTTGCGTCTTTATCGTAATAAACTTCCATTTGTTTCTCCTCTAATTAATCGTAAGAGATTTTAGTCTGATCATTAGTTGCCAAAGACTCGTTGCCTTTGGTCATGCCTAAGGTACCAGACCTTGTCACTTCTAAAAATTCTTCTTTCTTCAATTCAGACAATAACTTTTCGATTTCTAGAGTATCACCCAGTACTTTGAAAACTGTGTAGTTGTCTTTTTCGTCTAAAATTTCTCTTTCAAATTCATAATTTTTCAAAAGGCTCTCAACATCGGTCTTAGCCTTATTTAATTTAATTATTGCAAGTTCTAAAGTTAAGGAATCGGCTTCACTTAAATTTTGTACCATAACCACATCAACCAATTTATATAACTGTTTTAAAATTTGATTGATGTCAGCACCTTCCTCGCCAATGGTCATAGTCAATCTGGACAGAGTTTCATCTTGTGTAGGTGCAACCGATAAAGAATCAATGTTGTACCCTCTTTGAGAAAATAAACCTATCACCCTGGATAGAGCTCCGGGTTGGTTTTCCATTAGCAAGGCAATATGATTCATTCGAAAGTTTTTTCCGTTTTGCTTAAAAACATTTCTGACATGTCTCCACCAGCTTTCAGCATAGGATAGACATGCTCATCAGGATCAACATAGACATCAAGAAAAACCAATTTGTCTTTTAAAGCAAAGCACTCTTCCATTGCAGACTCAAGTTCTGAAAGCTTTTCTACTTTCATGCCAACATGTCCATAGGATTCTGCAAGCTTGATAAAGTCCGGTAAGGAATCTTCATAAGAGATACTGGAATATCGACCACCATATTGCATATCCTGCCATTGTTTAACCATCCCAAGCGCTCTATTGTTGAGATTGATAATCTTGATGGGCAAACCATATTGTCCGCAAGTAGATAATTCTTGGATACACATTTGAATGCTGCCTTCTCCGGTGATGCAAGCAACTGTTTCATCAGGAAAAGCAAATTTAACTCCCATTGCAGCAGGCAACCCAAAACCCATGGTGCCTAAGCCGCCTGAATTAATCCATTTCCTGGGTTCATTGAAATGATAATACTGTGCCGCGAACATTTGATGCTGACCGACATCCGAAGTAACAAAAGCCTTACCATCAGTTGCTTTGTAAGCGGACTGAATAACTTGTTGGGGCAAAATGATATCTTTTGGATTTTTTTGATCCAACATATTGTGATTGAGTCCGTGTTCCGCCCGCCACTGCATGGCTTTTTTCATCCAACCATCAAATTTTTTGTTGTCAAAATTCATAGCTTTTAACTCTTTGTTGATTTGGGAAATAACTTTTTTTGCATTTCCAGTCATCGCAACATCTACGTCTATGATCTTGTCTATTGAGGATGGATCGGAATCAATATGTATTTTTTTTGCTTGCAGACCGAATTTGTTTGGATTGTTGGTAATTCGATCGTCAAATCTTGCGCCGATTGCCATGATCAAATCTGCTTCATGCATCACCATGTTTGCTTCATAGGTACCATGCATGCCTAACATACCAACAAACTGCTCGTCTGAAGCAGGATAAACACCAAGACCCATTAAAGTATTGGTAACAGGACAACCCATCAACTTTCCAAACTCATATATTTCTTTTGCAGCATTGGAGTTGATAGCCCCACCACCAGCATAAATAACAGGTCTTTCTGCCTCGGTAAGCAATTTCACAGCTTTTTTTACTTCACTATTTTTTGCTTCGTCGTATAACGCGAATGATCTTAAATATAAATCTGAAGGGAATTTATACTCAAACTTTTCATTTGGATCGGTTAAGTTTTTTGGGACATCAATTACGACTGGTCCAGGTCTGCCGCTGGTTGCAATGTGAAATGCTTTTTTAACTATAACCGGAATTTCTTCTGGCTTCTGTACAAGAAAACTATGTTTAACAATGGGTCTTGAAATACCCATCATATCGGTTTCTTGAAAAGCATCGGTACCTATTAAATGATTCGGTACTTGGCCAGAAATGACAACCAAAGGAATAGAATCCATGTATGCAGTTGCAATACCAGTAATCGCATTGGTTGCTCCAGGTCCAGAAGTAACCAAACAAACTCCAGGTTTACCAGTAGCTCGAGCAAAACCGTCAGCTGCATGAGTAGCGGCTTGTTCGTGTCTCACCAAGATATGTTGTACTCGATCTTGCTGGTAGATGGCATCATAAATATGCAAAGCAGCACCTCCAGGATAACCGAAGATGATGTCTACATTTTCGTCAGCTAAAGCTTTGATTAAAGCCTCGCCGCCAGATGTCATAACTTTTGCCATTTTTCTAAAAAAATTTGAAGAAATCTCTTAAGGGAGCGAATTTTGACAGTACCAGTAAGCAAGTCAAGGAAATTATGCCTGATTTAAAAGGTTTTCCCTCAATTCGATTAAATCAGATGGTAATTTTGATTGGAAGCTAACTTCTTTAGATGTTGTTGGGTCTATGAAACTCAATTGAGCTGCATGAAGCGCCTGTCTAGGAAACCTTTCAATTATTTCTCTAAGTTTTTGATGAGTATTTTTAGCAAATCTTCTGCGCCTGCCGTAAAGAGGATCTCCAATTAAAGGAAAACCCAAATGATTCATATGAACTCTAATTTGATGAGTTCTTCCTGTTTCCAAGGAAACTTCAAGATGAGAGTAAGAGCCAAAATTTTCTATGACTTTGAACTGTGAGATAGCTTCTCGGCCAGATTCAATAATTGCTTGTTTTTGTCTATTCTTGGGGTGTCTTCCTATTGGCGCTTCAATTTTTCCAGACCTTTCAATTCTTCCTACTGTGAAAGCTTGATAAATCCTTTTGATGGAACGTTTGGAAATTTGTTCTGACAAGCTTTGCATGGCAGATTCATTTTTAGCGACTACCATAAGTCCCGAAGTATCTTTGTCCAGACGATGAACAATTCCTGCTCTTGGTAATTTTTTTAATTCAGGATATTCATGCAATAAGGCATTCAATAATGTTCCCGATTTATTACCTGCACCAGGATGCACCACCATTCCATGACTTTTGTCTATTACGACATATCCTTCAGTAGCCTCAACTATATTTAAGTCTAATTGTTCTGGTAAATCTTCTGTGAGATTTTCGTTCGGCAAACTGAGTTGCAGTTTTGCTGGAAAAATTATTTTATGACTGGGTTTATTAATAACTCTTCGATTTACAGATACTAGATTATTCTCTAACCATTTTTTTAATCTACTTCTGGAGTATTCTGGAAAAGTTTCAGCCAAAACTACATCAAAACGTTTGTTAGAAAGTGATTCACTTATCTCTCTGGTAATTAAATTCTCCTTCTTAATCGTCATAACAGAATGATAAACTTATTTCATGAAATTTTATTCAAATCTTTTTTTTACTGTTTTCTTAATCTTTTTTGTAAGTTGCGCTACCCAAAAAAAAGGAGAGCCAATGACACCTGCTATGTTAGAAAAGGAAATTTATGATCAAGCTCAAGAGAGAATAAAATCCAAAAACTATTCCATGGCGATCGATGCTCTGGAATCTCTAGAAAGAAGGTTTCCATTTGGTAAATATGCAGAACAAGCTCAAGCAGAACTGATTTACGCTTACTATGAAAATGGGCTTTACGATGCTTCCGTGGTTGCGGCAGAAAGATTTATCAGCCTGCACCCAAGGCACCCCAATACAGATTACGCATACTATATAAAAGGTCTAGCAAAATTCTCTAAAGAAAAAGAATTACTGAGTACTGTTCCGGTGCTGGGAGAACTGACTTATAAAAGAGATTTAACGCAGGCAAAAGAGTCCTTCGATGAATTGACTGAATTTATTTCAAGATTTCCGGAAAGCTCCTATGTTGAAGATGCTAAGAGAAGAATGCTATTCCTTAGAAGTTTAATAGCAAAACAAGAAATAGAAGTTGCAGAATTTTATATTGAAAGAAAAGCTTATATTGCAGCTGTTTCACGAGCAGATTACATAATTTCGAATCTCCCAAACTCCGAAGTGGTACAAAAAGCTTTAGAAATTAAAGTTCAAGCCTACGATCTAATGGGTGATGAAGAATTGAAAAATCAAGCAGCTGAAGTATTAAAAAGATTTATCGAAGTTTCTGAAAAAAAAGCAGCTGCTAATTCCTAGAAATGCTTTTAAAAGTATTAATTGTCCTTGCCTTTGTGGGTATTCTTTCTGGTTTAGCAAGGCTATTCAAACAAGAAGAAGTTGATCTGGATAATGAAAATAAAAAGTTGGTGAAATGCTCTGCTTGTGGAGATTATTTACCAAAAAACTTATCTGTTATGTCTTCAGGGAATTTTTTTTGCAAAAACTGTAAGGCTTAAAATTTATATCTTATTTTGACTATAAATTTGTCTAAAGTTTGCTCGTTCCAAGCATTGGAATAAAGACCATCAAAAGAATCTCTTAAAAGTCCGGAGGACTTTCCACCTCGTGTGTAAACAACATACAAATTGGATAATGGTGAGAATTCATACTTGTATCTGATTTGAAATGCAGTTTCAGAAAGTTGAAAAGGATTGATATCATCCAAAGATGGTGTCATGTAGCCACTAGAATTCACCCTATAGGCTCTGGCGTTATTTCCTTTGATACCATAGATGAATGCTTTCAATCTAAATTCTTGATTGTTGCCTGGAAACCAATCTATGTTTATCCCAGAGGAAACCATTTCCTTATCGTAGTAACCAAATAAGTTTTCCTTTTGCCAAACTTCCCAATTATTTTCTTTTTGAAATTCAAAGAAATCCAAAGAAGTTCTAAACTGGCTTGAGCTGGTCAAAATCAAACCGAGACCAAAATTAATTGTTTCATGTTGTAAGTCTGAATCTTGATCGTTCACTCGGTATCCACCTGTAGCCAAACCGAATTTAACGTATGGTCTGATGTTATCTGTTCTAGGTGTGAAGTAGGCAAGCTGAAGATCGTAGTTTGCTAGACTCTCTATATATGGAGCAGCCGCAAATCCTCTAGTTTCAGTAGAGTTTTTACCTCTTCTGAGAGTACAGTTACACTTCAAGCTAATGTAAGAGTTATCACGCATGTAAAATTCAAGTTCTGTGTTGAAGCCAATACCATTTCCATAACCTTCTGTGGATCTATTGTGTCCACCGTTTACTTTGAAAATAGTTTGAGAAACTTTTGAAGCTTTATTTTTTATGGGACGAATGTATTGAAGAAAACCACCTATGCTGATTTTGTTGTATTCCTCAATGTAACCCATATCGTTGATATTAAAATCTTCATCTAGGTAGTTGATCGCGCCAAGAACGAATAACTGATCTGAAAAACCTTTTGTGACTACTATCCGAGCTCCAGTCCCCACTGTGTCATTATCGTTATCTTTGATACTTGCTTGGCTCAACCAGCCGTAAACTCTAGTTGGAGCAGAAGGTTTGAAGTCAAAATCAATTGTATGAACGTATGCTTCTCTACTGATAGATGGTCTATCCACTGCAGTAACCATATAACCAACTTTACCGTTGGCTTCGGAAATATTTCTTCGATAGCGACCTGCAAAATAGTCTCTTCCTGATGAATAAACGCTATTCGCTTCAAAAGCCGAAAAGAAGCCAAATTCATTTTCTTGTGACTTTTGAGAGTATCTCAAAGCGAGATCTATATCAGAAGAATCTATAAGGCTATTTTTACATTGTCCTTTAAGAGTTTCGTTTGTTGGAGAACATTTGTCAGGTATCCCACCAATTCTTCTTGTATTTATAAAATAGAGATTCCATCCGGTAATTTCAAACAGAGTTTGATTTTCAGTGAAAAAGGGTCTTTTGTCTTCATAAAAAGTTTCAATTGCAGAGAAGTTTACAATCAAATCATCGCTTTCAACTTGACCAAAATCTGGGTTTAGTGAAACATCCAATTTTGATTCGGAATTTATATCCCAAAAAATCTCCCCACCAAAGTTTATGTTTCGATTATTCTCAACAAAGTTATTGGTAAAACTCACATAAGGAAAATAATCAACCCTAGATGTTTTAATTGTTGAAGGGTTGTCAACCTTTATACTTGTAAATCTTGACAAAAATGGAGATTGTTCGGCCCATAATCCAGGAACATTATAAAACCTATTTTCTTTGTGATGCCTTCTGACAAAGGTTACTTTAACTTCTCTTTTTTTTCCTTCAACCACATTCATAGGAGCTACCTCCCAAGGAATAAAGAATTCAGAAAACCAAGCGGAATCTGTTTGAAATGTTTTTGCATACCAAATAGCATCCCAACTATCTGACATTTCATTCTCATTGGTTACAATCGCATCTCTCAATGTATCGCCAAGAGTTACAGAAAATTCATATCCCACGGTAGCATTGCCATCAAAATCTATCATGATGAAATTTCTATCAGCATCAACAAACCACTTGTCCCTTGGATGTTTTAAAGGTGTGTGTGTTTCAATAGGTTGTTCATTTGTAAATCCAAAATATATTCCCTTATCGTCAGAGAAAACCCTCACTTCGGTTTTAAACTTTGGCTTTGATTTGTCATTTGGATAAACGGTTACAAAATCACTTATTAATTGCGCCTTACGCCATTCCGGTTCATCTAACTTTCCGTCAACGGTAATGGAGGCGAACAAAAAGCTCGGTAATAGCGAGAAAACTAAAACTAAAGTTTTTTTATGATTCATATTTACCGTCTTGATAGATCAACGGGTCTGTTTTTCCTGAATGAAATATATCGTCTACTTCGCCTATTACCAAAGAATGAGAATACAAAGGGACTATTTTTTTGCATGTGCAAAATAAATTTGATTGTGCGCTTTGTAAATATGGAATCTTTTCTAGGTTCCAGTCAGGATGATTGAATCTAATTTGCCCCTCTTCAGCACCACTGCATATTTCAGCGATATCTGCTTGATCAGCAGTTAATAAATTTAAAGAGAATTTAGTTTCTTCCATCAAAAGATCATGCAGGCTTGCGCTTTGATTGACACTCACTGCCATAGACATTGGTTCAAGAGAGACAGAAAAAACCGATGACACAGTCATTGCATGACGCTGGTCATCATTTTCAGCAGCTAAAACAAAAACATTTTGTTTTGTAGTTCTAAGAACTTCTAGAAATTTTTCTTTCAAAGTAAATGAGTAGGTAAATTTAAAACTGAATTATCTCATGTAATATCATAAATGAAATGAAGAAAGAAAAAAAAGGCGAAATAAGAATCATTGGAGGAAAATGGAAAGGTAAGAAAATTTACTTTGATCTGAATGATGATTTAAGACCTACTCCGGATAGAGCAAAAGAAACCTTGTTTAATTGGCTGGGACAGGATTTGAAAAAAATGTATTGTCTGGACCTCTTTTCTGGAACAGGAGCATTAGGTTTTGAAGCTTTCTCAAGAGGTGCTGAAAAAGTAACTTTTGTAGAGAGAAATAAAGAGTATCTGCAAAAAATTAAAAAAGTTTATCTAGAAATGAGTGAAAAAGCAGATTGCGATTTCTTTTGTGCGGAGTGTTTGGAATGGATACAAAACAATAATTCTGGAACTAAATATGATTTGATTTTCATAGATCCACCATTTAACAAAAATTTAATTCATGATTTGCTTACCGCTATATTAGAGAAAGAACTCTTATCTAAAAATGGACAAATTTATTTTGAATTCGAAAAAAAATTAGATCTAGAAATTCCTCAATCTTTGAATTTGAAAAAGAAAAAAAGCTTAGGGAAAAAAAGTTATGTTTTAGCAGAAGTTATTTGCCTTTCTTCATAGAATCGAAGAATTCGCTGTTGGTTTTATGCTTACTTAACTTATCAATTAACCAATCAGTAGCATCAATATCTTCCATCTCATGAAGGAGTTTTCTCAAGATATTAATTCTTGCAAGTTCTGCATCATCGGTAATAAGTTCTTCTCTTCTAGTGCCAGACCTGCGGATATTGATTGCAGGGAAAATTCTTTTTTCAGCAATAGCTCGATCAAGATGAATTTCTTGATTACCGGTACCTTTGAATTCTTCAAAAATTACCTCATCCATTCTGGAACCGGTATCAATTAATGCGGTTGCAATAATCGTCAAGCTGCCGCCACCTTCTATGTTTCTGGCTGCTCCGAAAAATCTTTTTGGTTTTTCCAAAGCATTGGCATCTACTCCTCCAGTTAATATTTTTCCTGAAGCTGCTTGAGTTGAATTGTAAGCTCTTGCCAATCTGGTAATAGAATCGAGCAAAATTATAACGTCGTGTTTCTTTTCGACGAGTCTTTTAGCCTTAGCAATGACCATTTCTGCAACCTGCACGTGCCGCGAAGGAGGCTCATCAAAAGTACTTGCAACAACTTCTCCCCTGACAGATCTTTTCATATCTGTAACTTCTTCCGGTCTCTCATCAACAAGTAAAACCATCAATTTACTTTCAGGACTATTCTTTTCAATAGAATGCGCAATTGATTGCATTAAAAGAGTTTTACCAGCTTTTGGAGGTGAGACAATCAGTCCTCTTTGGCCCTTTCCTGTGGGAGATACTAAATCAATTATTCTTGCAGAAAGATCTTCAGTGGTTCCATTTCCAGACTCCATGATGATTCTTTCTTCCGGAAATAAAGGTGTGAGGTTTTCAAAAGCAACTTTATTTTTTGTTTTATCGGAAGGTTCAAAATTTATTTGATCTATCTTGAGCAAAGCGAAATATCTTTCACCATCTTTTGGAGGTCTAATGTTTCCAGAAACAGAATCGCCTGTTTTTAAACCGAATCTTCGAATTTGACTTGGTGAGACGTATATATCATCGGGGCCGGCAAGGTAAGAGGATGATGGTGATCTTAAAAATCCGAACCCATCGTTTAAAATTTCTAAGACTCCTTCACCTTCAATGTCTTCTCCACCATTGGAATGAGTTTTTAAAATATTGAAAATGACATCTTGTTTTTTTTGACGAGACAAGTTTTCAATGCCCATACCCTCAGCGATCGTGAGTAATTCTTCGACTGGTTTTGCTTTAAGTTCCCCTAAATGCATATTTTTAAATGTTTTTATAAATTAAAGATTATGAGTGTTTCTACTGGAAGTAGGCATGCAATGTACCACTATAGAAATTATGAGTCTAGTTTTTTCGAGTATTAAATATGTTCGTTGATGAATTCTTGAAGTTGATTTTTTGTTAAGGCTCCAATTCTTTGATCAATTGGTTGTCCATCCTTAAATAATATTAGGGTAGGTATACTCATGACATTCTGTTTAGCTGCCGAGTCCCGATTGGAATCAACATCAACCTTACCGATGGTTAATTTACCATCAAGTTCAGCTGCAAGCTCTTCTAGGACTGGAGCAACCATTTTACATGGTCCACACCATTCAGCCCAATAATCAACGAGCACAGGCACTGAAGAACTTGATAGAGTTTCTTCTAAATTTTCATCTGTTAATTCGATGGGTTTGGACATACTTTTATTATGAGGGCGGATTTAAATAAAACAAGCTTTTTTAATCTGTTACCGCTCCTTCCGAAGCCGATTGGACTGTCTTGGCATATTTTGCCAAAACACCCTTTTTTGGCATTGGTTTCGGATTTTTCCAACTTTTCTTTCTTTTTTCAATTTCCTCGAATTTTATATCAGCCTCAATTGTCCCTTTAACAGCATCTATCGTAATTTTGTCCCCATCTTCAAGAAGGCCAATTAATCCTCCTTTGGCAGCTTCAGGAGTAACATGACCCACAACAAAACCGTGTGATCCTCCAGAAAATCTTCCATCAGTAATAAAAGCAACTTTATCTCCTAAACCCTGACCCATAATTGCTGAAGTTGGTTTAAGCATTTCTCGCATACCCGGACCGCCAACTGGTCCTTCATATCTAACCACAATAACATCACCTTCTTGAATCTCAGAGCCATAAATAGCATCTAAAGTTTCTTCTTCAGAATTAAAAACACGTGCTGATCCTGAAAAACTATGCCCCTCTTTTCCAGTAATTTTTGCGACAGCTCCTTCACTTGCAAGATTTCCTTTTAAGATTTTAAGATGACTGTCTTTCTTAATGGGCTCGTCCAAAGGCATTATAATTTTTTGCTTTTTCGGATACGGTTTCACATCGCTAAGGTTTTCCCTCATGGTTTTACCTGTTACTGTCAATGTATCGCCATGTAGAAGATCTGCATCTAAAAGGGTTTTCATCAAAGGTTGTATACCTCCAATCTCATTCAACTCAGACATAAGAAAATGTCCTGAAGGTCTTAAATCAGCTAATAATGGACTGGTTTTGCCAATTTCTTCGAAATCGTCAATATCCAGTGGTATGTCTACACTTTTTGCCATTGCCAACAAATGGAGTACAGCATTAGTTGAGCCACCTAAAGCTATTACAACTCGTATGGCATTTTCAAAAGCCTTTCGGGTCATAATGTCTGTGGGCTTGATATCTTTTTCGAGAAGATTATTGATTGCATTTCCGATCTTCCTACAATCTTCATGTTTTTCGATTGAAACTGCATCTTGTGAACTGCTGCCGGGTAAGCTCATACCCAAAGCTTCAATTGCGGAAGCCATAGTATTAGCAGTATACATGCCTCCGCAAGAGCCAGGTCCTGGTAAAGCCGTTTTTTCTATTGCAATTAATTCTTCTTCAGAAATTTTATTTCCTGAAAAACTTCCCACTCCTTCCATCACAGTAACCAAATCTGTGTGGTTTGCTCCTGGCCTAATTGAACCACCATAGACAAAAATAGATGGGCGATTTAATCTGGCCAAACCTATTAAACAGCCAGGCATATTTTTGTCACAGCCCCCGATTGCAACGACGCCATCAAAAGACTGACAGCCAACAACTGTTTCGATTGAATCAGCAATTACTTCTCTAGAGACTAATGAATATCTCATTCCTAAAGTACCCATTGAGATTCCATCAGAAATTGTGATGGTGTTAAATAATACGGCCTTTAACTCTTCTTGATCGATTGAATCGCAAATCAAAGATGCAAGATCATTTATGTGCATATTGCATGGAGTCACTTTGGACCATGTGGAAGCAACCCCCACCTGTGGCTTTTTAAAATCATCATCATCAAAGCCTGCAGCTCTGAGCATTGAGCGAGAAGGAGCTTGTTCCGGTCCATCAACTAAAGGAGCCGAATATTTTCTTTTATTTATTTTTGTCATTTAAAAAATTAGTTGTAAGCTGCCTGAATTAAAGATTTCGTGTATTGCTCTTTAGCATCATGGAAAATGTCATCTCGTTTACCTTGTTCAATTATTTTACCTGACTTTAAAACAACTATTTCATCTGCAATGGCATTAATAACCTTTAAATCGTGACTTATCAATAAATAACTCAATCCCCTTTTTGACTGCAAATCTAATAAAAGGTTGATTATTTCTTTTTGAATTGAAATATCAAGTGCTGAGGTTGGTTCGTCTAAAATGAGAAACTCTGGTTCCAAAATCAACACTTTTGCAAGGGCAATTCTTTGTCTTTGTCCGCCGGAGAATTCATGTGGGTATTTATTGAAACAACTTTCATCCATTTTTACGTCTTCGAGGACTTTTAAAACTCTCTCTTTTTTTTGCAAGAAGTTTAATGAGGACTCATGAATATCAAGCCCCTCTTTAACAATATCGAATATTTTTTGTCTTGGCGAAAGAGAACTGAAGGGATCTTGAAAAACAAGCTGACAATTTTGTTTGAAATGTTTTTTTTCTTTACTATTGTAATTCAAGATATTTTTATCTTTAAAAAATATCTCTCCCGAGAATTTTTCAATTCCTAAAATCGATCTTGCAAGAGACGACTTCCCTGATCCGGATTCGCCTACTAAACCAAGAGCGGAATTTTTTTTAATAGACAAATTGATATTCTTGAGTGCAGAAAAATTAGATGTTCTGCCAATAAAGTCTCTTTTTGAGTAGGTTAAATTCAAAGAAGAAATTTTTAGAATTTCATCATTCAGATCTTTACTCCCTAGCTTGGGTTCTGGGGAGGAATTTATTAATCTCTTAGTATATGGATCTTTAGCATTTTGAAAAATTTCTTTCATTGAGTTTTTTTCCTTTATCTCACCTCTTTGCATAACCAAAACTCTATCTGATATTTTTCTTACAATATTCAGATCATGAGAAATGAAAATGATGCTCATCCCCATTTTTTTTTGTATTTTTTTTAATAAAACTAATAAGCTTTGTTCAACACTAACATCGAGAGCTGTCGTAGGTTCGTCGGCAATTAAAATATCTGGTTCATTTGATATAGCCATTGCAATCATGACTCTTTGTCTTTGGCCTCCTGAAATTTGGTGAGGATAGGAGTTAAAGATTTTTTCTGGATCTTCAAATTCAACTTCTTCTAAAAGCTCCATAACTCGACTTTTTTTATTAAGATTAGTAGAACTTGAGAAAATGCTCTCTTTGATTTGTTCTCCACATTTCAAAAAAGGATTTAAAGAAGTCATGGGTTCTTGAAAAATCATTGATATTTTTTTTCCACGTAACTTGCGCATTTGTAACTTTGATTTTTGAAGAATGTCTTCGCCTTTAAAGAGGATCTTGCTTTCTGATCCATGACCAGCCAAAGGGTAAGGAAGTAACTTCATAATTGACAAGCCAATAATACTTTTCCCAGAACCAGATTCTCCAACAATAGAAAGTGTTTCGCCCTTTGAAATGGAAAAAGTAATATTCGAGGCTGCTAAAATTTCGTTGTCTTTATTTGTATTAAAATAAATGGAGAGATTTTTTACTTCCAAAATATTCATATAAAGAAGGTTACATGAAAAAAAAATTAATTATAGTTAGCTTTTTTTCTCTCCTAAGTTATGGGCAAATTTTTGACTCAAATAATTTTATTCCTTCTGCAGACAAAGCTTTCACACTTTCTACGGACATAGAAAATCAAAGTATTTTAGTAAGTTTCAAATTGGTACCTGCAACCTATATATATTTCGATAAGATCATTTTGAAAGACTCAAAAGATTCAAATATAAATTTTAAGTTCCTCGGTAAGAAGGAAGAAAAAGAAGATATATTTTTTGGTCTGATTGAAATTGTTGATTCTGACTTTAAAATAAAATTTGCTTCCAATGATGAAAAAAAAATAAGCTTAAACTACCAAGGTTGTTATAAAAATAAGGTTTGCTATCCCAGCAAAATGAAAAATATCGTTATAAAGTACAATAAAAAAAGCATATCTTCTGTGAAAATCAATTAAATTTCGGCTAAAATCTTAGAATGAAAAGTTTTCTTCTTTTAAATGGACCAAATCTTAATTTACTTGGAAAGCGAGAAACAGATATTTATGGAGAACATACTTTAGAACAAATAGAAAAAGAATTAGTTGCAATTGCTAATAAAAATAAAGTTGAGTTGATGACGTTTCAAAGCAATGCAGAGCATGAACTTGTAGATAGAATTCAAGCGGGAAAGGAAGAAAAAGTTTCATGTATTTTGTTTAATCCAGGAGCTTTCACTCATACTAGCGTTGCTCTGAGAGATGCTATTCTTGGTGTAGACATTCCGCTAATAGAAATTCATATTAGCAATATTTTCAATAGAGAAGCCTTCAGAGAAAAATCTTATTTTTCTGACATAGCTGTTGGCATAATTTCTGGTTTTGGTGAGCAGGGATACAAAGCTGCTCTAGAACTGGCAATAGAAAGATTTTAAAAAGGAGAAACTATGGATATTAGAAAAGTAAAAAAACTAATAGAAATGTTAGAAGAGTCACAACTCAATGAAATAGAAATTAAAGAAGGAGAGGAATCAGTAAAGCTAGTCAAAGCAATTTCTGTTCCTGTTCAAGAACAAATTGTAACATCCAATGCTGTTGCCCCTGCTCCACAGCCAGCAGTTGTGAATGATAATGTTTCTGCAGATTCAGATACTAGTCAATCGACTGAAGATGAAACAATATCTGGACAAACTATTGACTCTCCAATGGTTGGAACTTTTTATGCAGCTCCAAATCCAGGAGCAAAAGACTTTGTATCGGTTGGCGACAAAATTTCAGAGGGAGATGTTCTTTGTATCATTGAAGCTATGAAAATGATGAATGAAGTCAAGGCGGACTCTTCTGGAACTATCAAGCAAGTTCTCATTGAAAACGCTGAACCAGTTGAGTTTGGTCAACCTTTATTTGTAATAGAGTAAATGTTCAAAAAAATTCTCATTGCTAACAGAGGAGAAGTAGCTCTTAGAGTTCTAAGAGCCTGTAAGGAAATGGGAATTGCTACAGTTGCAATCTACTCTGAAGCAGATAAGAACTTAAAGCACGTAAAAATGGCAGACGAATCTGTTTGCATTGGGCCGGCAGAGTCTGCAAAGAGTTATTTAAATATCCCAGCTATTATAAGTGCCTGTGAAGTAACAGACAGTGATGCTATTCATCCTGGAGTAGGTTTTTTAGCGGAAAACGATCACTTCGCAGAACAAGTCCAAGCTAGTGGATATACTTTTATTGGTCCAGATCCTGAAAGTATTAAGACCATGGGTAATAAAATTTCAGCAAAAGAAGCTGTTTCAAGTTCAGGCATGCAATGTGTTCCAGGGACTGGAAGAATTTCTGCAACAAATAGAGAAACAATGGAAATTGCAAGAAACATTGGGTATCCAGTAATCATCAAAGCCGCTGCAGGCGGAGGTGGTAAAGGCATTCAAATAGTTGAGGAAGAAACTGATTTGCTTGACAAGCTACAACTTACACAGAGAGAGGCTTTAAATAGTTTTGGAAGCGATGAAATTTATTTAGAAAAATTTTTAACCTCCCCGAGACATGTTGAAATTCAAATAGCTGCAGATAACGCAGGAAATGTAATTCATTTTTTTGAAAGAGATTGTTCCATCCAAAGAAAAAATCAAAAGATTATTGAAGAAGCGCCAGCTTTTGGAATACCAGAAGAAAAACTACAAGAGATTAGGAAAATTTCAGTGGATACTTGTAAAAAACTTAATTATAAGGGCTTGGGAACTTTTGAGTTTCTCTACGAAAATGGAGAATTTTATTTTATTGAAATGAATACACGTCTTCAAGTAGAACATACCATTACCGAGATGATTACAGGAATAGACTTAGTAAAGTTACAAATAAAAATTGCTGCAGGTGAAGAAATAAGGTTTTCTCAAGAGGAGATAAATTGTCGAGGCCACGCAATCGAATGCAGAATAAATGCCGAACATTCTGAGACCTTTATTCCTTCGCCAGGTTTGGTTACAGAATTTCATCCGCCAGGTGGATTTAGAATCAGAACCGACTCACACTTGTATTCAGGATATAAAGTCCCACAGTATTATGATGCCTTGGTCGCTAAGATTTGTTCTCACTCCAAGGACCGACTGGACGCTATTAGAAAAATGAGAGTGGCTCTAGAGGAAATGTACATAGAAGGAATTGATACCAATACTGATCTGCACGACAAGATCTTTCATGAAAAAAACTTTGTTGAGGGAAATATTTCTATAAATTATCTAAAAGAAATTCTAAATATTTCCTAATGGCAGAAACTGAATATAACTTTCAATTAATCGAAAAAAAAGCCCAAAAGTACTGGGAAGAAAATAAGTCTTTTGAGGTTGAGCCCGACCCCAAAAAAGAAAAATTTTATTGCTTGAGTATGTTTCCCTATCCCTCAGGACAGTGTCATATGGGACATGTGAGAAACTATACGATCGGTGATGTGATTTCAAGATATCAAAGACTAAAAGGAAAAAATGTCTTGCAACCAATGGGCTGGGATGCCTTTGGATTACCTGCGGAGAACGCTGCTATTCAAAACAAAGTTTCGCCCAAAGATTGGACAGAGAAAAATATTCAAGAGATGAAGCTCCAACTTAAATCACTTGGCTTTGCTTATGACTGGCGGAGAGAATTAAAAACTTGCAGTGAAGATTACTACAAATGGGAGCAATGGTTATTTTGTAAGCTTTACGAAAAAGGTTTGGTTATTAGAGAAAAAGCCGAAGTTAATTGGGATCCTGTCGATAAAACAGTACTCGCAAATGAACAAGTAATTGAAGGTAGAGGTTGGCGATCCGGTGCAGAAGTTGAAAAAAAAATTATCAATCAGTGGTCTTTTAAAATCACCGATTACGCAGATGAGCTTTTAAATGATCTGGATCTTCTAGACGGTTGGCCTGAACAGGTCAAGACAATGCAAAAAAATTGGATAGGGAAATCCAAAGGAGTTTTGTTTCAATTTATTTCAGATTCTGAGGATATTATTGAAGTATTTACTACGAGACCTGATACCATCATGGGAGTTACTTTCATGGCTTTGTCTTTCAATCATGAAATTGTAGAAAGAGAAGCAGAAAATGATCGCGAACTGGCAGAGTGGATAAAAAACAACTCAAATGTAAAACAGGCAGAAGCAGATTTATTAAAACAAGAAAAAAAAGGTTATAAATTAAAGACTAAAGCAATTCATCCAATTTCAAATATAGAGATAGATATTTGGGTGGCAAACTTCGTTTTGGCTGATTATGGTTCGGGGGCTTTAATGGGTGTCCCTGGCCATGACCAAAGAGATTTTGAGTTCGCTCAAGCTGAAAAGATTGAAATCATTCAGGTTATTGACGATGGTAGAGGAGAATTAGACAAAATAGAAAGCGCCATAGAAGGTAAAGGAATTTTAATTAATTCTGACAAGTTAAATGGACTTTCTTTTGAAAAAGCTTTTTCGCTATTGACCGAAGAAAATAACTTTGGTTACAAAGGAAAAGAAAAAATCAATTTTCGTTTAAGAAATTGGGGAGTTTCAAGACAAAGAGCTTGGGGAGCTCCAATACCCATGTTCATATCAGATAACGAAAATGAAGTTTTACCATTCAACAATTTAAGTCATGAAGAGATTGCAAAGGAAAAGATCGAATTGAATGGGGTAGACTATTTCAAAGAGAAAGATACTTTTGATACTTTTGTTGAATCATCCTGGTATTTTGCAAGATTTGCATCTTATAACTCTTCGGAATCAATGCTTGATGCTGAAGCAGATTATTGGATGCCAGTAGATCAATATATAGGTGGAATAGAACACGCAATTCTTCACCTTTTGTACTCGCGTTTTTTTTGTAAAGCCATGAATGACTTATCTTTAATTAGTGTAAGAGAGCCATTTAAAAAATTGCTATGTCAAGGCATGGTTCTGAAAGACGGATCGAAGATGTCAAAATCTAAAGGAAATACTGTTAATCCTAATGAGTTGATTGATAAATATGGTGCTGATACTGTGAGGCTGTTTTCCATGTTTGCTGCCCCTCCTGAGCAATCTTTGGAATGGTCTGATTCTGGGGTTAATGGTTCTCATAAGTTTATAAAAAGGCTTTGGTCCTTATCACAAACCTTATTCAACCAGACTGTAGACAACAAAGTGCAATCATTGGATTTAAGTGATATTCAAATTAAATTGAATCAAACGATCAAAAAAGTCTCTGCGGACTTTGGAGACAAAAATCAATTCAATACCGCAATTGCAGCGATTATGGAATTATTAAATGCCATTCCCAAAGCAATGTTGAAAAGTTACGTTTCAAATGAAAGTAATGAAGTTTTTAAGGAAATAATTGAAAAAAGCTTAATTATGCTTTCTCCAATCATTCCTCATGTCTGCCATGAATTATGGGAAGCATTAGGTAAAAAATCTCCTATTCATAATGAAACTTGGCCTGCCTATGATGAAAATCAATTAGAAGGAAACGAAATGACGATTGCAATTCAGATTAATGGTAAATTAAGAGGAAAAATCCTAGTGGATATTTCAAGCAGTGAAGAAACAATTATTGAAGAAAGTAAAGAATTAGAAAATATAAAAAAATATTTAGAAAAAGAAGATATAAAAAAAACAATATATGTTCCAAAAAAACTCGTCAATTTTGTCATTTGAATTAAAAAGAATCTTCTTAAATTCCTTATTAATTCTTTTTATTGCTGCATGTGGTTTTAAACCACTAAATTATTCTGAGAAAAAGATTATGATTTTTTTTGAGTTTCAAAAAAATCCTCTGAACTTTTCTCTTGTGCAAGAATTAAAAAAGAATTTTTTCTTAATGAATGCGAATCTAGCAGAAACTAAAGATGCTGCAGATTTTGTAATTGAAATCAGTAACCATAGACTTGGCAAATTTCTGGAGGCAACAGATGAAAATTTTTTTCCTGCTGTAGTAAGTCTTGATTATCAAGTTAAGTTAAGTATTTTTGAAAAAAATACTAATACCATCCATGAGATTCCAATCTTTACATCAGAAGATTTTTCTTACGACACCGAAAGTATTCTTTCAAATGAAAAACAAGCAGATGAAATTAAACTGGATTTCTTTAGTGAGGCGGTCAATGAGTTGTTGATTTTCTTTTCAGAAAAAAGCAATGCGGAATCAGCATAAATTAATTTTAAGCAATGACGAGTTACTGAACTCCAAGTTGAGAGACGAATTCATTTCTAATCTTAAAAAAGAAGGCTTCCTTAGTAGAAAGATTTTCTTTTACAAAAAAGGAATTAAAGAAGAAATAAACATTGAAAATCAACAAGGTAGTTTGTTTAGTGAAAAAGAAATAATAGATTTGCGTCTTCAAGAAAAAAGTATCCTAAAAGATGATTTAGATTTTTTTTTGAGCTTATTAGGAAACGATAACTCAAATCGCATGATAGTTATTTCTTCATTGAATAAAAAAATCAAAACATCTGCTTGGTTTAAAAAAATTTCAAAATACCTCGAAATCTCCGAAATTCAGCCGGTCTATTCAAATCAATTCAAAGATTGGATCAAGGACGAAGCGAAAAATATGGATTTACTTTTGAGCGAAGAAGGCATTAATTTAATTGCCTCCCGAAATGAGGAAAATTTATTGTCTGCTTATCAAGAGCTAAAATTTCTAAAATGTTTGGATCAAAAACATATGGATTATGAATTTGTAAAAGATAGCTCTGAATATCATGTCTTTAGCTTGATAAATAGTTGCTTGTCTAACCAGGTTTCAAAATCTTTAGAAATTTTGGAAATTATGAAATTAAATAAAGAAAATGAGCCAGGTATTATCGCTGTCATTCACCAACAGCTTGATCGATTGGAGCAATACAAAAAGAATCCAAATTTTTTTCTAAAAGGTGTTCCAAGAGATTACCTTTCCAAGCTCAAAATTAAAGCAAAGAAAATATCACCACCGCAAATTAAAAGTTTAAGAAAAAAAATCGCAGTTCTTGATAGAGACTTTAAAACAGGAAAGTCAGAATTCTGGGCTGAATTAAAAAAAATTATTGTAAATTTTGGGTATATCTAACCCGAAAGTTTGCTTATGAAAGCTTTAGAAACTTGAAGATATTTTTCACCAGGTAATCCGGATCCTATTTTTTTACCATCAAGTTCAATGATTGGAATGACTCCCTTGGTTGAGTTTGTAACCCAAATCTCTTCTGCTGAAAGAAAAGAATCCACAGTAATTTTAGTCTCTTCGTATTCAAAAGAGGTATCTTGAATTAGCTCTAAGATTACTTTTCTTGTTACTCCAGGAAGAATATTTTCAGTTAAAGGCGGCGTTAAGATTTTATTATCGATACAACAAAAAACGTTACTTACCGCACCCTCAGTAATGAATCCGTTTTCAAAAAGAATAGTCTCAAAAACTTCCTGATTTTTAGCCTCAGATCTGTAAATGACATTGGCTAATAAAGAAGTAGCCTTTATCTGACTTTTTCTCCATCTAAAATCTTCTAATAAAATTGCCTTCTCGCCAGAACTCGGAGAAAAGTCCGTTTTCAGTTCATGAGAAGATACAAATATGGTTGGTGATAAATCATTACTTGGAATATGGTCTCTTACAATGTCTGTGCCTCTAGAGATTTGGACGTAAATTACCTGGTTCAAAAATTTATTTCTGGAAATTACTTCTAGAATTGTTTCTTCTAGGTCAAATTGATCTGATAATGAATACTTTAAGGAAGATATATTTTTTTTTAATCTAGTTAGATGAGCGCCAAGTTCAAAGGGTTTTTTATTTACTGCAATAATTACTTCATAAATTGCATCTCCAAAAAGAAAACCTCTATCCAGTGGTGAGATTTTTGCTTCTTGAAGATCTAGATATTTGTCGTTTAAAAAACAAATTGACATTAATTTATTTCATCTTGCATGAAGAAACTGTAAACGTAAAACATCAAAGACTCTAAAGTTGCGATGACAATCCCTTTTCTTTGTACATTATTTACCGCAACCAAATCTACCGATTGAATGGTTTCTCCATCGACTTTGATATCTAATCTATCTATAACTGAATCCTTCCTTACAGGTGCTTTTACACCTAAATTTTTTGATGCCTCAATTGTAAGCCTATCAAAAGTAGGTTTAGTTAATGTAACGAAGATATCCCTCTCAGGACCAAGTTCCAATTTATCTTCAATTCCGCCCCAGACATCAACTATAGATATTGGTTGGTATTTGGCGATTATTTTTTTAGTTTGATAATACTTAAAACCATAATCCAGTAATCTTCTAGTATCTTGAAGTCTCGATTTTTCGGAGGCACTATTAAGAACTATCGAAATTAGCCTCATATCTGCTCTTTTGGACGAGGCAACCAAGCAATATCCTGAAGCTCTAGTATGACCTGTCTTGATACCATCTATTGAGTCATCTTGCCAGAGTAAGCTATTTCTATTTAACTGCCTTATATCGTTGTAAGTAAATTCTTTCTCGCTGTAGATTGCATATTCATCAGGAAAGTCGTTTATTAAAACTATACTTAATTTTGCTATATCTTCAGCAGTTGAATAGTGATTAACATTTGGTAAGCCAGTTGGATTGGTAAAGTTAGTATTTTTTAACTCCATTTTTTGGGCATAGTCATTCATGAGACTCGCAAAATCTTCTTGAGTTCCTGCAATATGTTCAGCCAAGGCACAAGCTGCATCATTTCCAGATTGAATAATCATGCCGCGCATCAAATCTTCAATCAAAACCTTTTTGCCTTCTTGAATGAACATTCTCGAGCCTTCCATGCGCCAACATTTTTCACTTACTATTGTGGAGTCTTTAATATTTAAAAATCCTTGCTTCAAATAGTCAGCTACTATGTAACTTGTCATTATTTTTGTGATGCTTGCCAACCCTGTTGAAGCTTCTGGATTTTGTTGAGCAATTATTTTATTTGTTTCAGCATCAATAAGTAAAAAACTAGAGGCGGTGATTTGCGGTAATTTGGGAATTAAAGTTTGTGAGAATGCTACGGCAGAGAATATAAAACTTATCAAGAAAATTTTTTTCATATTTTTACTCTATACGCATAGTCAATTTCTTGGCTCAGAAGAAAAACGGCCATCACATAAAAAGAGCTTCTATTATAACGTGATAAGACATATAAATTTTTATGGCCCAACCAAAATTCTTTATCTTCAAAATTTATTTGCAAGTATTTTTTATTTTGTAAATTGATCTTAGATGCCAGTTCAAGAGCATCTGGCTCTTTTAATGATAGCGAAGTCTTGAAGTTTGAGTTCACATCATTTTTTGTGAGAGCCTCTGCTATAGTGGCATTTCTTTCCCAGCCATGCTTACTCAAATAATTTGCAACGCTGCCAATTGCATCAATCGGGTTTGTTACGATATTTCTTATTCCGTCACCATCAAAATCAATTGCATAGGATCGATAAGAGCTTGGAATAAATTGACCATAGCCCATAGCTCCAGCATATGATCCTTTCATAACCAAAGGATCAAGTTTTTCTTCTCTAGAAAGAAGGAGAAAATGCTCTAATTGTTTAGTAAAAAATTTGCTTCGTCTCGGATAATCAAAGGCAAGAGTCGACAACGAATCTATTACTCTTTCCCTGCCAGTAATAGAACCATAACTGGATTCAATCCCGATGATTGCTGCAATAATTTCTTTAGGAACTCCAAATTCTTTTTCTGCTTTTTCAAACTCAGGTAAAAATCTCTGCAGAAAACTTACTCCATTGTTTATTCTTATAGGCGAAATTAATCTGGATTTGTATTGAACCCAAGAAAATTTCTTTTCTGCGGGTCTATTCATAGAATTGATTATTTTTTCTCTTTTTTCAGCACTTTTGAAAATTTCTACCAAATAAGATTTTTCAAATTTATGTTTGGAAACCATTTCATCTATGAAAGACAATGTTTCATAGCTTTTTGAATAATCCATATGGATTAGAGGCACAAAAAAAACTAAAAGCAAAAGCAAACTTATTTTTTTCAAGTCGTTCTCCTTAAAGATAAAATTATACCGATAGTAATCATATTAACCACTAATGCTGTTCCACCTTGGCTTATGAATGGCAAAGGCATTCCTACTACAGGAAAGATACCAACTACCATTGAAATATTTAATGTTATGTAGGCAGCTAAAATAATTGAAAGCGTGGCTGAAACCAATTTTGCAAATTTGGAATTACTGCTTTTAGCAACGTATAAGAGACGATGAATTAAAAAAGCATAAAGAAGAAAAAGTCCAAGAGCACCTAAAAATCCAAACTCCTCAACAATTACTGCAAAAATAAAATCGGTATGGCTTTCGGGGATAAAATCCAGTTGGCTTTGACTTCCTTCCATATAGCCCTTTCCAAAAAATTGCCCAGATCCGATGGCAATCTTTGATTGAGCAATATTCCATCCAGAACCTAAAGCATCAGCTTGAGGACTAATAAAGGTATATATTCTCTCTTTTTGATAATCCATCAAGCTCATCCATAAGAAAGGAAGAGTTCCAATACCTCCTAAAAAACTATAAATAATAAATCTCCAAGGTAGGCCAGATAAAATTATTGGCATTATTCCGGAGAGCAAAACTATCGCTGAGGTGCCAAAATCTGGCTGGAGGAAAACTAAAATAAAAGCTACCAATGTCGTAACTAGAACAATTATCCAGTCGGATAATTTTATCTGTGGATTTCGTGTTAAATATGCTGCTGCAGAAATAGGTAATAAAAACCTCATTAGCTCAGAAGGTTGAAATCCAATGAAACCCAAATTTATCCATCGATTGGTGGTTCCAGAATTAGGCAAAATTAAAACTAAAACCAAAAAAAAGAAGCCTATCCAGACTGCATTCAAATAAATAGGTTCCATTTTTCTAAAATTAGACATTGCTGCTGTAATCATCAGAATTACACCAAGAAAAAAGTACATTGCTTGCCTTAAAACCAAAGTGAAGGATCCACTGGCGCTATAAATCATCGCCAACCCAAAAAGACCCAAAAGAAAAACCGTTAGAACAATAGAATAATCAAAATTTAATAAATTTCTTCTTTGATTCAATCTGATATCTACTGAAAAACTTAACGGCTTATTCTGCATCAAATCCTCCTGTGTAAAAATTTATTGCAGATTTAACAATTGGGGCAGCAACTTCGCTACCTGATTCACCGTTTTCTATGATTACCGCTACAACTAGTTTTGGATCTTCTACTGGCCCATAGCCAACGAAAAGAGCGTGATCTCGTAATGCAGGATTTTCACGAATTGCATCGTATTCTTTACCCGGAAGAATACTTTTGATTTGTGCAGTACCTGTTTTACCTGCAATAACGACTGAATTGGCATCAAAAACTTTATGAGCTGTTCCATTTCTCGCAGAAATCACGTCAACTAGAGCTTGTTCCATTTTTTCCCAAGCTTTGTTATCAGAAAGTTGAATTTCAGCTATTTTTTTTGGTTCAAAAGATTTTTCGTCTTCCGGCTGTATAAATTGAGGGTGATAAATTACTCCTTTGTTTGCTAGACCTGAATAAGCCATAGCTAATTGAAGAGGTGTGGCTAAAATATAACCTTGCCCTATTCCTAAATTTATTGTGTCGCCTTTGAACCAAAAATCTCCTTTGTAACCTAACTTCCATTTTTTATCGGGAAGAAGACCATTGGCCTCAAAGTCAGTAAGGCCTGTTTTTTTACCAAATCCAAAACTGTCGAGCATTGGCCTTATCCCCGCTAAAGTTAAATCAAAAGCGATGTTGTAAAAATAAACATCAGAGGATTCTGCAATCGCTTTCCTCATATCTACTCTGCCATGTCCATTCTCTTTCCAGCCCCGATAAGGCCTCGGATCTCCCTCGACATAAAATTCACCATCGTCCTTAATTTTTTTATCCCAACTGATTACTTCGTTTTCTATTGCAGCAAGACCTACAAAAGGCTTCAAAGTTGATGCAGGAGGATATTGCCCAGAAATAGCTCTATTAAAAATTGGGCTTTCTTTATTTGAAAATAAACTTTCTACCTCATCAGTATCCACAATTGAATTTAATATATTTGGATTGAATGAGGGAGAGCTAATCAAAGCTCTAACCAAGCCGGTTTTTGGCTCTAAGGCTACTAGCGCACCTCTTCTGTTTTCAAAAAGCTTAAAGAGATGGTCTTGTAATTTTTGATCAATAGTTAAGTAAATATCTTTACCGTCTTCTGCTCCTTGAGTATCTAAAATCCTTACCAATTTTCCTTTAACATCTCTTTCTTGGGTTTGAATACCAGGGTTACCTCTTAAAACGTAGTCAAACTCTTTTTCAATACCTGTTTTTCCAATTTGAATATTTTGTAGTTCAGCTAATAGTTTGTCTCTTCTGATATCTTCGGACGATATATCTCCGACGTAACCTAACACATGAGCCAAGGTCTCCTCATGGAGAACATACCTTTTAAGTGTAGCTTTTACTTCGATACCTGAAATTGAATCTAGGTTTACTTTGGCTTTAGCAATCTGTTCTTCATTAAGAGCTTTCACCAAAGGAAAGGAATCAAATTTCTTTACTTTTTTTACACCCCTTGAGAAGCTTTCGTCCAAAAGTTCATAAGGCACATCTAATAAATTAGACAACTTTAAAATGGTTTCAGCAGAATCTTCAATGTAGGCTGGAGTGACGTAAAGATCTCGCTGGACAATATTCTCTGCTAATAAAGTCCCATTTCTATCATAGATGAAGCCTCTTACAGGACTAATGGGTTTTTGATAAATCCTATTTGACTCAGCTATTGTTTGATATTTATCTCCCTGAAATAAAGTTAAGTTTAAAACTTGAAAAAGTGATATTGAAAAGAGAAGAATAAAAGGTGATAAAAAAAATAAAGCCCTAGAATATTCTTCTCCTGTTTTGAATCTTTCTCTAGAAAAATTATTCATTTCAATTCAAAGCTGGATCCCAAAGACTTTCCAAATCATACAATGCTCTTGAGTCCTTAGACATAATGTTTATTACAAAGTCTCCCAAATCCAATAGGATCCATTCACTAGAATTTTGGCCCTCAACCCCACTGATAGATATCTTATTATTTTTCAAGTCTTCTAATAATTTATCTTTTATAGCCGACATGTGACGGGAAGAAGTCCCTGATGTTATGACTAAAAAGTCTGTAAAACTGTTTAATTTTGATAGATCTAAAAATATTGTATTTTGTGCTTTTATCTCCTCTAAACTATTTTGAATAATTTTTTTTGATTTTTTAGGCATTTAAATTTTATAGAGAGATTTTTTTGAGATGTATTCCAATACTTGATCATCAACCAAGTCTGTTAGGTTTTCATTGTTCTTGATTTTATGTCTTACGTCTGTTGAGGATATGTTTATCAAGTCGTTTTTTAAAATTAGGATTTTTCCGTGATCAGAAAAAAAATCATCATAATTAGTTGATATTTTACTTTCTAACTCCTTGTTAAGCCCCAAACTATCATTCAATTTTCTTTCCAAGACTAAAAGAGAACACAAAGACAAAATGTTTTCCCAATTTTTCCAAGTCGTAAAGCTATGTAAAGAATCCAAGCCTATAATTAGTGATAGATGTTGTTCAGGATAAATCTCTTTCAAGTGTTTAAGCGTTTCGTAAGTATAGGATTTGGTTTTATTTTTTAATTCAATATCATTTAGCTTAATATTTTTTATCTCTTTAAAGCCGATTTCCAGCATTTTTAAACGATGCTTCTCGTCAGTTTGAATTTCCTTATTATGCGGCGATGCATAGTTTGGAATAACTTGGATTTCGTCAATAATTTTAAGATCGGTGATATATTTTAGAGATTGCGTGTGACCTTTATGAACTGGATCAAACGCTCCGCCAAAGATACCCAATCTTTTTATCATCAATTAAGATCTAAGTTGTCCTTGACCTTTAATTACAAATTTCTGACTTGTTAAACCTTCCAATCCAACAGGCCCTCTGGCATGCAACTTATCTGTGGATATTCCCACTTCTGCTCCAAGTCCATACTCAAATCCATCTGCATAACAAGTAGGAAGATTATGCATAACCGAAGAAGAGTCTACTTCATTGAAAAAAGTTTCTACCGCCGTCAAATTCTCAGAAACTATTGAGTCGGTGTGGCCAGAGCCATACATATTTATGTGGGAGATTGCTGATTGAAGATCTGTAACGACTTTCACAGAAAGAATTGGGGCAAGATACTCCGTAATCCAATCTGCATCTGAAGCAGATTTAACATCGATAATTTTTTTTGTTTTTTCACAGCCTCTAAGTTCTACACCCAACTTATCTAATTCGGCTTTGATCTCTGGTAAAACTTTTGCTGCTACTTCTTCTGAAGTTAACAAAGTCTCCATCGTACCGCAGATTCCGTAACGATATGTTTTTGCGTTTACAGATATTTCTATGGCTTTTTTTAAATCAGCATCTTTATCGATGAATACATGACATAAACCTTCATAGTGTTTGAGCACAGGAATTTTGGCTTCATCAGAAACAACTTTTATTAAACTTTTTCCCCCCCTAGGGATTAATAAATCAATATCCCCTTCCCGCTTAATCATTTCACCTACAAGCTTTCTATCTTGATTTTTAATAAGCTGAATAGAGTATTTTGGCAATGATGCTTTATCCAAACCGTCTTGCATGCACTCCTCAATTACAGCATTAGAATTTGCTGCTTCGGATCCTCCTCTTAAGATACATGCATTACCAGACTTCAAGCACAATGCAGATGCGTCCGCTGTAACGTTTGGACGAGATTCATAAATTATCCCTATCACGCCCAGAGGAACACGCATTTTTGATACTTCGAAACCAGATGGCGAGGTGTGGGGTTGATCTGTTTGACCTACTGGATCATCTAAATTTATGACTTTATCTAATCCAGAAATCATTGAATCTATTCTTTTCTCATTCAGCTCAAGTCGATCAACAAATGAATCTTGCAAGTCTTTTTGACTGGCCAATTCCATATCTATGGTATTGGCATCTATAAGCTTTGCTTTATTCTTCAACAAAAACTCTGCTGCATATTTTAGCGCGTCATTTTTTTTTGCTTTCGAAGATCTCCTTAAATCAATCTTTGCTTCTTGAGCTTGTTTGCAGATTAAATCTAACTCTGAAAGGGATGTTTTTGCACTCATGTACTGTATTATTGCAATAATTTAATTATCTGCCTATGTTCGATTCTATCCTTTCTTTTTTAGAGACAAATCCTGATTGGGTGAATTGGACAATTTTCGCGCTGATTTTTGTTGAATCCCTTTTCATTGCGGGTTTGTTTACGCCAGCTACGTTAATTGTTCCTGGTGTTGGAGCGCTTGCGGCAACAGTCGGAATTAGTCCTTTTGAGATAACTTTTTACGCAACTATGGGAATGGTTACTGGAGATTCTGTCAGCTATGGCTTAGGCATATTGGTTGGAAACAAACTCTATGATTGGGTACCAGATAATTATCATGGTTATATAAAACAGGCTCAAAAGTTTATGGAGAAATATGGGATTTTAAGCGTTGCTTTGGGAAGGTTTTTTGGCCCTTTAAGATGCGTGGTACCCTTTACAGCAGGTTCTTTGGGAATGAATAAAAGAGTTTTTTTTCCTGTGACTATTTTGTCTGCACCAATATGGACTTCTTTGTATGTCTTAAGTGGGTACTTTTTAGGCGTTGCATTCATAGAATATTTTAATTATGTCTTAATTGGGTTCATTCTTGTCATAACAATTTATACCGTATATAAAGATCCAATGAACTTAAGAGAGGATAAAAAAAATGATTAAAAGAGAAAGTAAAAATAAATTTTTATCTGGAAACTGGTATCCGGTAGAGGAAACATCTACAACTGAATTAAAAATTACAGGTGAATTACCCAGGGAACTATCAGGGCTATTTCTCAGAAATGGACCCAATCCAAAAGAGCCTATAAATCATGAAAATTATCATCCTTTTTTTGGTGACGGTATGATTCATGGCATAAGAGTAGAAGATGGGAAGGCTCTTTGGTATAAGAATAAATTTGTGACCTCGCCTTTTGGTTTTGGTCCCAATACTCATGTGCTTAAACACGGTGAAAAAATTTATGCCTTAGTCGAGGGAGGAGTATCTCCAGTTATTATGGACTCTGAGATGAATTTTCTTAAAGAAGAGCCTTTTCCAGCAGCAGATAATAAAAGATTTACTGCCCATCCAAAGATTGATTCAGAAACTGGTGAAATGCATGCCGTGAGTTACGATTTTGGAGAATACGTAAATGGATTAGGACAAGTTCATTATGTAACTATAGATAGTCGCGGCAAACTCATCAAAGATCAAATCATTGAAACACCAAGCAGACCAATGGTGCACGATTGTGCTATCACCAAAAATTATGTTCTTATTTTTGATCTGCCCGTAACATTTAATCTTGGTAGAAGAGACGAAGAAAATAATCCCATTGGTGGAGATTATCCAGTGGTCTGGAATGACAAACATACTTCCAGAGTAGGATTACAAAGTAAAAAAACCGATGAAATTATCTGGATAGAGGTTAATCCAGGGTTTTTATTTCACATAGTAAATTCGTATGAAGATGAAAATGGTCAAGTTGTCTTAGACTTTTGTCGATACGAAAGACTGTTTGATTTTGACAATCCTCTTCCCATGGGGCAAAAACCTTTTCTTACAAGGTGGATTCTAGATCCAAAAACTAAAACATGTTCCGAAGAAATGCTGGACGATAGGCCTATGGAATTTTCCAGAGTGCATCCAGATTACGATGGCAAACAACATCGGTTTGGCTACTTGCTAAATGATGGAAGACTCAACAAATATTTCAAACATGATTTTGAAAGAAGTGAATCTATCGCTCATGATTTTGGCGAAAGTTGCCAGGCAGCTGAGCCAGTTTTTATACCCAAGGAAAGTGCTAAATCAGAAGATGACGGTTTTGTAGTTGGATTTGTTTATGACAAAACAACTGATTCAAGCGATTTTGTAATTTTGGATGCTCAGAATTTTTCAGATTCACCTCTAGCCAGAGTGACCTTGCCTCAGAGAGTGCCTTTTGGATTTCACGGTAGTTGGATTAATTTAGACTAAATTCTCTCTAAAATGGCTTGATGGATACCATCAAATGAACCATTAGATAGGCAAATCAAGTGGGTATTGTCTAAATCTAAGCTAGAAAGCTTTCTCAAAAATTCTTGCGTAGTGGAACATGCTTCGATATTTTTACTTCCGCTCTCAAGAGCAGATATTTGCTTCTTATCTTTTGAAAAAATAAAGACTTGATCGGCTGAAGCAACAGCCTTTGGAATTTTTTTGTCATGATATCCTGAAAGCATCGTATTGGATCGCATTTCCAAAAGGCAAATTATCTTCTCGCTTCCAACTTTTTTTCTTAGGCCCTCCAAAGTATATTTAATAGCAGTCGGATGGTGTGCGAAGTCGTCGTAAACTTTGACGCTGCTTTTATCCCCAACCAGATCCATTCTTCTCGTTACTCCATTAAACTTCGAGAGTGACTCTGCAATATCTTTTGATTTCAAGCCTAAGGATTTACAAACCAGATAACTGGCTAATCCATTTTGTAAACTATGCTCGCCAATAGACGACCAACTTATTGACGCTTTTTTCTTTTTATCTTTATAAATATCAAATTTAGAGGAATCTGCCGTTACTTTCTTGGCATGCCAGCCTTTGGAAAATTTGGTATTGAAAGGAAGGCTTTGACTGTAAAAACCCATTTTCATGACATTTTTAATATTGATGTTATGCTCAGGAAAAATTAATGTTGATTTGGAAGACATCAATCTCAATAGATGATGAAATTGCTTTTTAATATCACTTAAGCTGTTAAAAATATCTGCATGATCAAACTCAAGATTGTTGATTAGAAGGGTTTTAGGATGATAGTGAATAAATTTAGATCTTTTATCAAAAAAAGCAGTGTCATACTCGTCAGCCTCTATGACAAAAAACTCATGAGTTCCCAATGAAGCAGTTGCATTTAAATCTTTCGCTCGTCCAGCAATTAAGTAACCACAATCTACTCCACTATCCAGAAGTACTTTTGTAACCATTGAGGATACAGAGGTTTTGCCATGAGTTCCGCTTATGGCTATCACATGTCTCTTGGCTAATAAGTATTTTGATAAAAACTCTGGGCCAGAAATGAAGTCTATACCTTTATTAAGTATTTCTTCGATCATGGGGTTACCACGCGCTATAACATTTCCCACAACAACCAAATCAACATCTTTGGGTAAATTTTTTGGATTGTATCCTTCGTCAATCGTTATGCCATTTGAAAGTAAGACTTGGTCCATAGGAGGATATACATTCTCGTCACAGCCAGAAACTTTAATGCCTTTTTCTGCTGCCAACTGTGCAAGTCCTCCCATAAAAGTTCCGCAAATACCTAAAACATATATTTTCATCTGGTGATTATATCCTTTTCCCACAAAACCTTTTTTCAGTTATATTGCCTCAATGACAAAAGTTAAAAACGCCTTCTATGCTCAATCAGGCGGAGTAACAGCTGTAATAAATGCATCTGCATGTGGTGTCATTGAGACTGTAAATAAATCAAAAAAAATTCACAAGGTGCTAGCTGGGGAGAATGGCATCCTTGGTGCTTTAAATGAAGAACTTATAGATACTTCAAAAGAAACTAAATCGAATATTGCAAAACTGAAACAAACTCCCGGTGGAGCATTTGGTTCTTGTAGATTTAAATTACAGGATCCAATAAAGCAAAAGAAAGAATATGAAAGATTGTTTGAAGTTTTTGCTGCGCATGATATTGAATATTTTTTTTATAACGGGGGAGGAGACAGTCAAGATACTACTTTTAAGGTATCTGAAATGGCAAAAAAACTAAAGTTTCCATTGAAATGTGTTGGTATACCAAAAACAGTTGATAATGATTTGCCTTATACAGACTGCTCACCAGGCTTCGGTTCAGTTGCAAAATACATTGCTACCTCAACTTTAGAAGCTGGGCTTGACGTCAAAAGTATGGCTGAAACATCAACGAAAGTCTTCATCTTGGAAGTCATGGGAAGACATGCAGGATGGATTGCTGCAGCATCCTGTTTAGCTGCAACTAAAGCAGGTGATCCACCTCACATTATTTTGCTTCCTGAAGTGCCTTTTGAGAAAACTAAATTTATTACTCAGGTCAAACATACCGTTAAAGAGCAAGGCTATTGTGTCATTGTCGCTTCAGAAGGTACTCAAACAAAAAATGGGAAGTTTTTAGCAGACTCAGGGTTAACGGATGCTTTTGGTCACAAACAGCTTGGAGGAGTGGCGCCTGTTTTAGCTGGAATGATTTCAAAGATTGGATTAAAAAATCACTGGGCAGTAGCAGATTATTTACAGCGCTCAGCAAGACACATAGCATCAAAAACCGATCTAGATCAGGCTTATGCTGTAGGCGAACATGCGGTGAAACTAGCTATTTCTGGTAAGACAGCTTTAATGCCGATTATTAAAAGAACAAGTGATTCACCTTATAAATGGAAAATAGCAACTGCGCCTCTAAGAGATGTGGCTAATATTGAAAAAAATATGCCTAAAAAATTTATTTCTAAAAATGGTTTTGAAATTACTCAAGCAGGAAAAACATATTTAAGTCCTCTTATAAAAGGAGAAGCACCAATAAAATATGTAAATGGCCTTCCTGATATTGCTGAACTAAAAAAGATAAAAGTAAAAAAGAAATTAAGTTAGCTTATTTCTTTATCTTTTTTACAGTTCCAGAAAAACTAAAAACAATTTCCCCTTCACATTCAATGTAGCCTTGTCCAAAAGCAAGACTTCTTGTCTCTTTGGTAGTAGTAGTAAATATTTCTACCAAGGAGCCGACCTTTGCAGGAGCTACAAATTCCGATCTAAAACTTATGGTTGCTGCGTAATTTTCTTTTGATTCCATCGCAACAGAGCACAAACAGTAATCTGCAATACTCATCAACATTCCCCCATGAGCAACTCCACCAGAATTTCCGTTTTCAGGTCTTACCCAAAAAGCCATTATCAAATCTCCTGCTTTATTTCTTTTGTAAAAACCTTGGCCAATATTCGCAATATGCTCTTCGGTTTGATTAAGAATTTCGTAACCTTTAGGGGTAGAAAATTTTTTTGCCGTCATGATGATGATTTTAACTCAATGTGTATAATTATCCTTTCATTATGGATTTTAAATTAACTGCAGAACAATTAGAGTTGCAAAAAGTCGCAAGAGATTTTGCTCAAAAAGAATTAACAGCATTGGCTGATGAAATGGAAGAATCAGCAAACCCTGTGCCAAAGGACGTGCTGAAAAAAATTGGTGAATTGGGCTTTTTAGGAATAAATACACCAACAGAATATGGTGGACTGGGTCTTTCTAATCTTGATGCCATTATAGTTCTTGAAGAATTTGGAAAGATATCTTCTGCAGTAGGTTGGCCAGTGTTTGAAGCAAATGCAGGTCCTGTAAAAGTCATTGAGCATTTTGGTTCAGATGCACTAAAGAAAAGAGTGATTCCCAAAGTTTGCAAAGGTGAGATGGTGGTAGCTGTAAGTATGTCAGAACCAAATGCAGGAACCGGTTTGACTGATTTAAAAACCAAAGCTGAGATCAAAGGAGACAAAATCATAATCAATGGAACTAAACGTTGGTGTTCAGGTGCTGGTCATTCTGATGGCTATGTAGTTTATGCCCGAATGTCTGATGCTCCTGCTGCAAAAGGTATTGGCGCTGTTTTTGTTGATATCGATACACCTGGGCTGACTTTCGGAAATAGTGAGAGCCTGATGGGTTGGCGTGGAATACCATCAGCAGATATTTACTTCGATAACGTAGAGGTTCCAATTGATAATTTATTGGTTGAGCCTGAAGATGGGTTCAAAAAATTAATGGAAACCTTTGATTTAGAAAGATGTGGGAACGCGACAATGGCTCTATCTCAAGCAGCAGCAGCTTTAGACTATGTCAAAGAATACGTCCAAGAGAGGGAGCAATTTGGTAAGCAATTGGTTGATTTTCAAGCAGTGCAAATCAAACTTGCTGACATGCTAATCCGAGTAGAAGCGTCTAGACTTTTGATTCATCGTGCAGTTTTCAATGCCGCCAACGGTTTACCTGATATATTGGAATCAAGTACTGCAAAATGTTTTGCCAATGAAATCTCAAGAGAAGTCACTACCAATGCAATGCAACTCATGGGCGGTTATGGATTCAATAAAGAATACAAAATGGAAAGACGCGTCAGAGATTCTTTTGGTTGGGGAATAGCTGGCGGAACAATTGATGTCCAAAAGGTAAATATTGCTTCAGCAATGATTGGTAGACGTTTTAACCAGAGGGCTAAGTAATCTAGTTTGCTCGATATTCACTGATTATTTCTTCCAAACTGCTAACGAATTCTTTTTTTTCTTCCTCTGTTAAAAAATTACCTACAGGAATTTTCTCTCCCTTAGAAGAAATTACAATTTTTATTGGATACCAATGATGAGAAGGTTTTTCAACAAAAACATATGACCACTCTCGAATAAACTCCGAAACAGAATTTGGTCGAAAAAGACCCTTTTCAATAGTCAATTTTTCCTTTGTAAGCGTAATTATTTCTTTCTTTGAACTTTTCTTAAATACGACATATAAAGCAGTGCCTACGATTAAGATTTCTAACCCTGCGAAGGGAAGAATAATCGGAGCGCCATAAAAAAAGAAGGTAAGTCCAATGATAGTTATTGGAAAGGAAATTAGGCCTAAAAATAGAAGACTGCCCTGCCAAGAAATTGAACTATTTGGCATTAAAGATAATCTATATCCATTATCTAATTGTTCAGTTATAACCATTAATAAAATATTTTTTTATGAAAAAATAAGCGTAGATTATGATATTTTGATCTTGCAATAGCAAAAGATGAAAAAGATAAATTCTATAAATAGAACTTCCTTGATGCCGAATTATGCTCCTGCATCATTCATTCCTGTCAAAGGAAAAAAATCGGTTATTTGGGACGAGCAAGGAAAGGATTACATAGATTTTGGGGGAGGCATTGCTGTTACTTCTCTAGGTCATTCTCATCCCCAGCTAATTAAAGTTTTGAAAGAACAATCTTCAAAACTTTGGCATGTGAGTAATTATTTGTACAACAAGCCAGCTTTAGAGCTAAGCAGAATGCTTGCTGAAAAAACTTTTGCTGACAAAGTATTTTTTTCTAATTCTGGAAACGAAGCAAACGAAGCAGCAATTAAATTGGCGAGAAAATATTATTTTGACCAAGGCAAGCCCGAAAAACACGAAATCATAGTTTTTACGAATGCTTTTCATGGTAGATCAATGTTGAATATAACCGCCGGTGATTCAAAATTTCAAAAGACAGGATTTGGCCCGCTTTTAAAGGGATTCAAAAGAGCAAGATTTAATGATCTTAACTCTGTCAAAAAAGCTATAACCAAAAAAACTGCTGCTATTTTTGTGGAACCTATTCTGGGAGAGTCAGGAATTATCAGAGCAAAAAATCCTTTTTTAGAGGGTCTCAGAAAATTAGCCAATGAAAAAGATTGTCTTTTGATATTTGACGAAGTACAAAGCGGCATAGGCAGAACAGGAACGTTAATGGCTTACATGGGTTATGGCGTTAAGCCTGATATTTCTACCCTAGCAAAAGGCCTTGGTGGCGGAATTCCGATCGGGGCAACTTTAACGACTAGCAAGATTGCAAAAGCTTTTCAACCAGGCACTCATGGCAGTACCTTTGGAGGAAATCCACTTGCCTGCGAAGTTGCAAAAAAAGTTGTAGAAATAGTCTCTTCACAAAAAGTTTTAAAAGGTGTAATGAAAAAAACATTCATTTTTCACGAACAATTAAATAAATTATCAGAAAAGTTTGATTTATTTGAAGATGTAAGATCAGCGGGCCTATGGATTTGTTGTGATTTTAAAAAAATAAAAGCGAAAGACTTTATTGACGCCTGTTATAAAAAAGGATTGATATTGGTTCAAGCGGCTGGAGAAAATACAATTAGGATTGCCCCTTCATTAATTATTTCAGACAAAGAGATTGAAGAAGGTTTTAAAAGATTTGAAAAGGCTGTCAAAGCCTTTAAGTAATTATTCAGAGATTACTTCAACTTTATCAACCTTGCGATAACCTTTAGGCAGGAAGTTTCCTTTTCTGCCGCGATTTCCAAGAAAATTTTCTAAATCGTTTGGCTTGATAACAAAGTGTTGTTTACCGCTGTAAAGTTTTATGGACTCTCCTTTTTTAAAAGTTACCAAATACATGAGTTGGTCTTCTTTAGCTGCAAACTTCTTTTTATCAATTGAAATGATTTTATTACCTTTACCTTTTCCTAAAATTGGTAATTCGCCTGCCTCAATGATTAACATTTTGCCTTCTTGAGTAATTGAGGCAATGTAATTTTCCTCAACTGCTGAAAGAATTTTAGGTGTGATTGGCTTAGCATTCTTTGCATTCAAAGCCGCTTTACCGGATTTATTTTTTGTTTGCAGATCTCCTAACTTAACCACAAAACCATACCCTAAATTAGACGCTAACACAGCCAAGGTTTCATCCGATCCTGCGATCACACCAGGAAAAGTTGCTCCAGATTGCGCATTTATCTTTCCTGAAACTGGGTCGCCTTGGCCTCTCGCAGATGGCAATTGATGAATGGGCAAAGTATAGGCTTTGCCAAAATTATCCAATAGAACTGCATTTTGGCTGTTTCTTGCAAAAGATGAAGATAAGTAAGAATCTCCCTCTCTGTATTGCAAGCCTTCTACATCAACATCATGTCCTTTGGCAGCTCGAATCCAACCTTTTTCTGATAAAACCACCGTCATTGGATCATTTGAAATGAGTTCCTTTTCATCAAAAGCTTTTGCTTCCTCTGCCTCGGCAAGCATACTGTTTCTTTCATCGCCAAATTCTTCCCGATCTTCTTTTAATTCTTTTTTAATAAGAGTTTTTAAGCGAGACGCGGAATTAAGTATTTTTTCAATTTCCTTCGCTTCCGCTTTTAACTGATCTCTTTCTTCGATGATGCTTTGTTCTTCAAGCTTTGCAAGCTGGCGCAAACGAATATCAAGAATAGCGTTCGCCTGAATATCCGTAAGTTTGAATTTTTTGATTAATTGTTTCTTTGGATCGTCATGAGTTCTGATTATTTTAATTACCTCATCTAAATTTAGATAGGCGATCATCAAACCTTCAAGAATATGCAATCTATCGTTGAGCCAATCTAATCTGTGTTGTAGCCTCCTTTTGACAGTTTGTGTTCTAAAAGTGATCCATTCTTTAAGAATTTCCCTCAAATCAAAAACTTTTGGCCTGCCGCTTAAGCCAATCACATTAAGATTAACTCTGACGTTCTTTTGTAAATCCGTTGTGGCAAAGAGATGACTCATCAAAGCATCTTTATCAACTCTATTCGATCTCGGTACGACAATAATTCTTACAGGATTTTCACCATCGCTCTCGTCTCTAAGATCTTCTATTAGATTCATTTTTTTGGAATCAATTTGTGCTGCAATCTGTTCTAGAATTCTTGTCGTTGAAACCTGATATGGAAGAGCTGTAATGACAACCTCGCCATTTTCTATTTCATATGTTGCTCTTAACTTAACTGCTCCTCTTCCAGTCTGATACATTTCCAAAAGTTCCTCAGGCGTTGAGATAATTTCTGCTTTGGTTGGGAAGTCAGGTGCTGGAATAATTTTTAACAGCTCTTTTACTGAAAGTTTAGGAGAGTCAATAAGGGCAATAGTTGCATCCACAACTTCATTTAAATTATGCGGCGGAATATCTGTTGCCATGCCAACTGCAATACCGGAAGCACCGTTGAGTAAAACATTTGGAATTCTTGATGATAAAAATCTTGGCTCGATCAAAGTACCATCAAAATTTGGACCCCAATCTACAGTCCCTTGAGATAATTCCGAGAGCAATACTTGCGCGTAGGCTGAAAGCCTACACTCTGTATACCTTACTGCAGCGAAACTCTTTGGATCATCAAGAGAACCCCAATTTCCTTGTCCCTCTATCAAGGGATATCTGGTAGAGAAATTCTGTGCCATTAAGACCATTGCCTCATAGGCAGCATTGTCTCCATGAGGATGAAATTTACCTATCACCTCGCCGACGGTTCTTGCGCTTTTCTTAAACTTGGAAGTAGATTTCAATCCAATTTCGGACATCGCATAGATTATTCTTCGTTGGACTGGCTTTAAACCGTCTCCGATAAAAGGAAGTGCCCTATCTAAGATTACATACATGGAGTAATCGAGATAGGCTTTCTCTGCAAAGCCGCCAATACTTAGACTTTTCTCTTTACTCATTGATACTTGCTAAATCTCCTTTGCTTTCTAACCAACTTTTTCTATCTGGAGCTCTTTTTTTAGAGAGCAACATATTGAACATTGTTGTTGCACTATTTCCTTTTTCTAATTTAAGTTGCAGTAATTTTCTTACATCCTGAGACATGGTAGTTTCTTTCAACTGAGAAGGATTCATTTCACCTAGACCTTTGAATCTTTGTATTTCAACTTTGGTTCTTTTATTTTGCGATGTAAGTTTTTTTACCAAGTCGTCTTTTTCTTTTTCATCCAAGGCGTAATAAATATCCTTACCTTGATCGATTCTGAATAAAGGAGGCTGTGCTACATATAACCTGCCTTCCTCTACCAGAGGCCTGAAATGTTTGAGAAATAAAGCACAAATCAACGTTGCAATGTGTAGACCATCAGAATCTGCGTCTGCCAAGATACAAATCTTGCCATACCTCAGACCATCCAAGACTCTACATCCAGGTTGCAATCCAATTGCCATGCCAATATCTTTTACCTCTTGCGACTGGTTTACCGCATCGGTATCAACTTCCCAAGTATTTAAAATTTTGCCTTTTAGAGCCATAACAGCTTGAAAGTTTCTATCCCTAGCTTGTTTCGCTGAACCGCCGGCAGAATCTCCTTCAACTAAAAACAACTCAGTTTCTTCGTAATCAGAAGAAACGCAATCAGAAAGTTTTCCTGGAAGAGTTACTCCTTTGGTAACTTTTTTTCTCTCTACAGATTTACTTTCCTTGACTCTTTTTTGTGCGTTATCGATTGCAATGTTTGCGATTCTCTCAGCAAGTTCTGTTTCCTTATTAAGCCAAATGGCAAAAGCATCTCTTGTAATATTCGCTGCAATGGTTTGAAAGTCTTTCGAAGAAAGTTTCTCTTTGGTCTGCCCAGAAAATTGTGGATCTTTTAGTTTTGCGGAAAGAACATAAGAGGCATTTTTCCAGACATCTTCCGCAGTAACTTTTACTCCTTTGGGAATTAAATTTCGATATTCACAAAACTCTTTTAAGGCATCGGTAATTCCAGTTCGCATACCAGCAACATGTGTACCACCTTGGATAGTAGGAATTAGGTTCACATAACTTTCAGTAATACTTTCCTGATCTCTTAATTCCCAAGCCACCGCCCAAGCAAGTGAGTTTTCCTCATCCTCAAACTCTCCTTCGATCGGTTCTTCAGGCAAATATTCGTCTTCGCCCAGCGAAGTACTCAAATATTTTCCAAGCCCATCAACGAAACACCACTCTTCTTTTGTCTTATTAACTTCATCCTTAAATTTTATTTTAAGACCTGGGCACAGAACAGCTTTGGCTTTTAACGAATTAGAAAGATAGTTACCAGAAATTTTTTCGGTATCAAAAAATGATGGATCGGCTTTAAATAAAATTTTTGTTCCTGAATTTCTTTGTCCAACACTGTCTATTACCTTTAGATCCTTTTTCTTTAAGCTATCTTTAAATTTAATTTCATACTTTTTTCCGTCTCGTTTGATTTCGGCATCAAGATAAGACGAAAGAGCATTTACAACTGAAACACCAACACCATGAAGACCGCCAGAAAAAACATAGTCTTTGTTTGAAAATTTTGCCCCAGCATGCAATCTTGAAAAAATTAATTCTACGCCTGGCACTTTTTCTTCAGGATGAATATCAACTGGCATACCTCTGCCATCATCTTCAACAGATACGGAAAAATCTTTATTTAAAACAACTGAAATTTCTTTTGCGTAACCTGCCAATGCCTCATCTACACTGTTATCAATCACTTCCATCACCAAGTGATTAGGACTGGTCGTATCAGTATACATTCCAGGCCTTTTTCTAACGGGCTCTAGACCCGAAAGCACCTCAATGGATTCAGATGTGTAGTCTCTATTAGCCAAGCTTATAAGTGTTCTAGAATATTTTCTGCACTACTTACTTCAAAAGCCCCACCTTTTTCAGCTAGTAAGCAATTTATCTTCCCATCTTCGATGATGGCAGCATATCTCGATGATACTTTCCCAAGACCAAAGCCGCTTCCGTCCATAATGAGCCCCATGCTCTCAGTGAATTCGCAATTTCCGTCTGACAACATGGTGATTTTATCTGCGCTTAAATTTTTCCCCCAAGCGTCTATGACCCAAGGATTAGTTACCGAAATGCAGATTATTTCATCTACTCCTTTGGCAAGAATTTCATCTGCTTTTTCAATGTATCCAGGGACATGATTTACCGAACAAGTAGGAGTAAAGGCTCCAGGAACTCCGATAAGTACTAATTTTTTGTTTTTTGAATATTCACTAAGTTTTATAGAATCAATGCCCTCTGATCCAAGTTTTCTGAGAGTGGCATCTGGAATTTGATCGCCTTGTTGTTTCATTATTGAATTTTACTATAGATTTGACTACCGGATTGACGGAATTCTTTAGCCTTAGCTCGCATAGCTTCTTCTTGCTCTTTTACTTGTTTTGCCGCGTAGTCTCTTACGTCTTGAGAAATTTTCATTGAACAGAATTTTGGCCCACACATAGAACAAAAGTGAGCTACCTTTGCGGAATCTTTGGGTAAAGTTTCGTCGTGGAACTCTCTTGCTCTTTCTGGATCCAAGCCAAGATTAAATTGATCTTCCCATCTGAACTCAAACCTTGCTAAAGAAAGAGCATTGTCTCTTATTTGGGCTGAAGGATGCCCCTTCGCTAGGTCGGCAGCATGCGCTGCTATTCTATAAGCCATGAGACCCTCCTTAACGTCTTCTTTATTGGGTAAGCCCAAATGTTCTTTAGGCGTAACGTAACAAAGCATCGCACAACCATACCAACCAATCATTGCGGCTCCTATTGCAGAAGTTATGTGATCGTAGCCAGGAGCAATATCTGTTGTTAAGGGTCCTAAAGTATAAAAAGGTGCCTCAGAACATTGCTCTAACTGTTTGTCCATATTTTCTTTAATTAACTGCATAGGAACATGACCTGGGCCTTCAATCATTGTTTGTACATCATGCTGCCAAGCTATAGAGGTTAATTCCCCTAAGGTTTTTAATTCCCCAAACTGAGCTTCATCGTTAGCGTCTGCAACAGAACCAGGTCTTAAGCCATCACCTAAAGAAAAGGTAACATCATACTTTTTCATTATCTTGCAAATATCATCAAAGCGGGTGTATAGAAAATTCTCTTCGTGGTGAGCCAAACACCATTTAGCCATGATTGAACCGCCTCTAGAAACAATACCAGTCACTCTTTTTGCAGTCATTGGTACATATCTTAAGAGTACACCAGCATGAATAGTGAAATAATCAACTCCTTGTTCTGCTTGTTCGTAAAGAGTTTCTTCAAAAACGTCCCAGGATAAGTCTTCAGCAATTCCTTTAACTTTTTCCAAAGCTTGGTAGATTGGAACCGTACCTATCGGAACTGGTGAATTTCTTATTATCCACTCTCGCGTTTCGTGAATATTTTTGCCCGTAGATAAATCCATAACAGTATCTGCACCCCAACGTGTGGACCAGGTAAGTTTCTCAACCTCGTCATGAATCGAAGACGATAGAGCAGAGTTACCTATATTTGCATTCACTTTGGTTTTAAAATTTCTACCAATGATCATTGGCTCAATTTCAGGGTGTTTTATATTTGCAGGAATAACCGCTCTTCCGCATGCGATTTCCTCCCTGACAAATTCTGGTGTGTAGAAATTAGGAATATTAGCTCCAAAGTCTTCTCCTTTATGAAAATGACCCTCTTTAATTTTTGAGTTTTCATCCAAATTTTGATTTTCTCTTATAGCTATATATTCCATTTCTTCAGTAATGATGCCTTTTCTCGCCAAGGACATTTGGGTTGAGTTTTCTTCTCTGTGAAGCAACCATTTATTTCTTGATTTTGGAATACCAGCTTCAATATCAATCTCAATCTCTGGGTCAGTATAGGGACCAGAAGTATCGTAAACATAAATAGGCTTATTTTTTTGCTTTTTTTCTCCAACGAGGGAATCGGTTTGAAGAATCTCTCGCATGGGAACTTTTATATCTGAAGAAGAACCTTCTAGGTATATTTTTTTTGAACCGCCAAAAGTTTTAGATGCGGTCTCTAAAATTTCTTCAGACTCAGGAGCATTATTTAGGTCTTGGGTTGATATTTTTTTCACTTATTTTTTTATTTTAATGGAAAAAGAGCTAACAAAAAATTATTATGAGACTTATTTTTATAATTTAACTCATGAGGAGCCTCTTTTGGAAAAATTTTCATCATTTCTCGTAACTTTTTTTCTTTTTGCATTAAGCTCCCTAAATTTTTCTGCGACATTGGCAGATGTTTACGAACTTGCTTTGACAAATGATCCACAGCTCAAGATTGATGAAGCAACGTTTAACGCCGACAAAGAAATAAAAAATAAAGCTATGTCAGGCTTGTTGCCCAAATTTTCAATACGAGCAGGAACTACTTGGAATGAAAATAAAAATACAGAATCGAATGCTGCTTTATTCACTGATACCCAAGGAAGCAACTCTAATTATTATTCGGCTAATTTGATTCAGCCAATTTTTAGAGTTGATACTTGGTTTCAATTTTCTCAAGGTAAAGCACTAGGTGAAGCTGCTGAGGCAAAATTTGCACTTTCACAACAAGAAACAATTATTAGGATATCTAACGTTTATTTCAATCTTCTCAAAGCTAAAAAAAATCTTGAAGTTGCGAGATTGGAAGAACAATCTATTAAAAAACAAAGAGATCGAACCAAACGACTTTACGAAGAAGGTGTCTCTTCTAAATCTGAATTTCAAGAGGCTCAAGCTTTTTACGATTTGGCAAAGGTTTCAAAAATTGCTTCCGAGGGACAACTTGAATTTGCTAGAGAGGCAATGATTTCAATCATTGGAGATGCTCCTGATATTAAAGATTTAAATGATGATTTTCCTGTAAGCAAACCTGACCCAATAGAACAAGATCAGTGGGCTGAATTGGCTATGGCAAATAGTTTTACCCTCAAAGCTTCTAAGTTAAATGCAACAGCAGCAAAGAAAAATTCTCAGGCAAAACTAGCTTCTCATTTTCCTGATATAGATTTAGTTGCCAGCATCACTCAAAATAATTCGAGGGGTATCGTCGACTTTAATCCTGCAACCAATCCTCCAGTAACTTATGGTCCAAATGGGGTGGAGCAAACTAGATATAGTTTGGAATTCAATTGGCCAATTGTCACAGGTGGTTTGTTGCATGCAGAAAGAAGAGAAGCTAAAGCTTTAGCAGAGCAAGCAGATCAGCAAGAACTTCTTACTGAAAGATTTGTAATCAGAGATGTAAAAACAAAATTTACTTCGGTATTAACAAATTTAGCCAATGTGAATGCTAGGAAAGCTTCCTTGAAATCCTCAAATTTTGCGCTCAAAGCAACAATGGTAGGTTATGAAGAAAACACCCGAAATATTGTTGATTTATTAAATGCAGAAAAAAACTATTTTTCAGCACAAAGAGATCTCATTGCTGCTAAGTATGATTACATCATTAGTACTCTAGAACTGAAATTAGCTTCAGGAATTTTATCGCCAGCAGATATTTATGAGATCAGCAGTTATCTGGATAGTTAATGCCAGAACTGCCTGAGGTTGAAACAACCCTAAGGGGAATAGAAAAAAAAATTCTCAATAAAAAAATTATCTCCTTTGTATCACGTGAGAAAAAACTACGTTGGCTAATTCCTACCAACATAAATAGATTAGTTAAAGGTAAAAAAATTAATAACGCTTTTAGGCGTGGCAAATACATAATTTTTCAACTGGATGAATGTGCCTTAATCATTCATTTAGGTATGTCTGGCAAGTTAAGAGTGTTCAACAAGAAAGTATCTCCAAAGAAACACGAACATTGGGATCTAAATTTCTCCGATAACTGGACATTGAGATATACCGATATTAGAAAGTTTGGTGTTCTGGATTTAACTAAGCAAAATCCTCTGAGCCATAGATTATTGAAAGACCTGGGTCCAGAACCTTTAGGGAACAGTTTCAATGGATTGTATTTATTTGAAAAATCTAGAAAAAAATCGGTTGCAGTAAAGCAATTCATTATGAATGCAAAAATTGTTGTTGGTGTTGGAAACATTTATGCCAATGAAGCCTTATTTAAAGCAGGCATTAGACCTACCAAGCAAGCGGGCAAAGTGACTAAAAATCAATATGAAATATTATCTTCTAAAATTGTTGAAGTATTGAAAGAAGCAATTACTGAAGGCGGAACAACCCTGAAAGACTATAGCAATGCGGAAGAGGCTCCAGGATATTTCAAGAAAAAATTAGAAGTTTATGGCAGAGGAAAGCAAGAATGTTTTGATTGTAAAAAAGAATTAAAAGAAATTAGATTAGGAAATAGATCTACTGTTTACTGTACTAATTGTCAAAGCTAGCCGAACTTCTTTTTCATTTCTTCCAAAGAAATAGGGTCCACAAAAGAAGATACGTCGCCACCCATTTTACAAATTTCTTTCACCAAGCTTGAGCTGACAAAGCTGTATTCGGTCACTGGCGTCAGGAATACGCTTTCAAGTTCTGGCATCATAGCCCGATTCATATTTGCCAATTGAAACTCGTATTCAAAATCAGCTACAACTCGAAGTCCTCTAATTAGAATAGATGCATCATTGTCTTTGGCTAAGTCAACAAGCAAACCAGAGAAGCCAATGATCTCAACTTGATCGTTTCCTTTAAAAATTCTTTTTGAAATATCAATTCTTTCTTCGAGAGTAAATAAAGGATTTTTTGCTTCACTTGCGGCTATAGCAAGAACAACTTTATCGAAAAGCTTACAAGCTCTTTCGACTAAATCTATATGTCCTTTGGTGATTGGGTCGAAAGTTCCTGGGTAAATGGCTTTTTGAGACATTAGAACATTATATTCTATTTAAAAGCCAAGAAGAACTTTCGACCTAGAGATAACGATCTTTTACTAAAAAAGATCGTTATTCATGACTTTGTTCCAAGCTTTCACAAAGTCTTTTTTAAACTTCTCTTCAGAGTCGCTTTGAGCATATACCTCAACATAAGCTCTAAGTTGAGAATTAGAACCAAACACTAAATCTGCTCTTGAGGCAGTTCTAGCTTTCTCACCTGTCACTCTGTCGAATGCTTCATAAGAGTTTCCGGTACCATTTGGTTTCCATTGAACTCTCATATCTAGCAAAGTTTTGAAGTACTCATTGGTTAGCTGATCAGAATTTTCCGATACCAAGCCATAATCACTGGCAGTGATGCCCAGGGATCTCATTCCGCCTAAGAGGACTGTCATCTCTGGTGCTGTTAAGCCAAGCAACTGTGCTTTATCAAGCATCATTTCCTCTGCAGAAACACTCAAACCAGAACGGTGGTAGTTTCTAAAAGCATCGGATAAAGGCTCAAGATATTCAAAAGACTCGGGGTCGGTTTGATCGTCTGATGCATCTCCTCTGCCAGGGGTAAATGGAACCTCCATGCCAGAAGCTTTTTCAATCGCTAAGTTTCCTGCAAGGACAATGATATCAGCAACAGAAACACCAGTTTCATCTGAAACACCTTGATAAGCTGCAAGTACTTTTGCCAGCTGTTCGGGTTTATTAACTTCCCAGTCTTTTTGCGGAGCCAAACGAATTCTTGCTCCATTTGCACCACCTCTCATGTCTGAGCCACGATAAGTATAGGCACTAGCCCAAGCTGTTTCTGCCATTTCTTGAATGCTTAATCCTAATCCAGCAATTTTTTCTTTCACTGCAGCAACGTCATAGTCGGTGTTACCAGCAGGGATTGGATCTTGCCAAATCAAATCTTCTTCAGGGACTTCTGGGCCTATATAGTTCGACTTAGGACCCATGTCACGATGAAGGAGTTTAAACCAAGCTTTAGCAAAAGCATCGGCAAACTCATCTGGATTTTCATGAAATCTTTTTGAAATTTCTTTGTAACTTGGATCTTCCTTAAGAGCAATATCAGTAGTTGCCATTATGGTTGGTACTTTTTTTGAAGGATCATGAGCATCAGGAGCCATGTCTTCTTCTTTTTGATCTTTGGCATACCATTGATGCGCACCAGCAGGACTTTTGCCAAGTTCCCAATCGTAACCAAAGAGCAAATCAAAATAACCGTTGTCCCATTTGATAGGGTTGGTTGTCCAAGCGCCCTCTAAACCACTGGTAATAGAGTCTGCTCCCAAACCAGAGCCATGTTTGTTGGTCCAACCTAAACCCATTTGTTCAATTGGTGCACCTTCTGGTTCAGCTTGAACTAAGTCTGCATCTCCAGCACCATGGCATTTACCGAAAGTGTGACCACCTGCGATCAAAGCCACTGTTTCGTAATCATTCATTGCCATACGACCAAAGGTTTCTCTAATATCATGCGCGCTGGCTAAAGGATCTGGGTTAGCATCAGGACCTTGAGGGTTTACATAAATCAAGCCCATTTGAACTGCAGCTAAAGGATTATCGAGTTCACGCTCACCTTTGTAACGCTGATTTTCTAACCACTCATCTTCAACTCCCCAAAGGATGTCTTCTTCAGGACCCCAAATATCGTCTCGACCGCCACTGAAACCATAAGTTTTTCCACCCATAGACTCGATTGCGACATTTCCTGCAAGGATCAAAAGGTCTGCCCAACTTATTTTACTACCATACTTTTCTTTTATCGGCCAAAGTAATCTTCTTGCTTTATCTAGGTTACCGTTATCAGGCCAGCTGTTGAGTGGTGCAAACCTCATAGCTCCTGTACCTCCACCGCCTCGGCCATCTGTACTTCTGTAGGTACCAGCAGCATGCCAGGTTAAACGAACAAAAAATGGACCGTAATGACCATAATCTGCAGGCCACCAGTCTTGTGAGTCTGTCATTAAGTCGTTTAGGTCTTTTTTTAAAGCCACGTAATCTAGTTTTTGAAATTCTTCACGATAATTAAAATCCTCTCCAAGGGGATTGGATTTTCTATCGTGTTGATGAAGAATATTTAAATTCAATGCATCGGGCCACCAATCTTTATTGGATTGGCCGGTTGAACTATTGCTTGTCATTGCCCCATGCATAACAGGGCATTTTCCTTCTGTTTCTGACATTTATTTCACCTCATATAAAAAACAAAACTATTTTAATTTTAAACTATATTTTTATGTATTGTAAAATATGAATATTTCTTATTTAATGTTCGAAAAAATCGAATATAAATGATTAGCGTTAAACAAATAAATTATGCCTTAGCGGTAGAAAAAGAGTTGCATTTTAAAAATGCCGCGGATAAGTGTTATGTCTCGGCTTCCACTTTGAGTAATGCTATATCAGAAATGGAAAACCAACTGGGTTTTGAAATTTTTGAGAGAAATAATAAGAAAGTAATTGTTACTAAACTAGGTGAAAAAATTTTAAAGAAATATAAAAATATTAAGTTGCAGTTGGAAGACATTCAAAAAATTTCTGAAAACAATTCACAACCGCTTTCACACCCTATATCTCTTGGAGTTATACCGACCATCAGCCCCTTCTTAATGCCATTTGCCATAAAGTCTTTAAGCTCTAAGTTTCCTAAATTAAATTTAAACATCTCCGAAGGTCAATCAAATGAGCTAATTGATAAAGTCAAAAAAGGAGATTTGGATATGGCTATTCTTGCCTTACCCTTCAAACTTAAAGGTTTGATACCTATAAAAATTTGGGCAGAAGACTTTTTTTGGATTACAAAGAAAGATGATCCTCGCTCTAAGGTTAAAGAGATAAAAGCCAGTGAACTAGATCGATCTGAATTACTGTTACTAGAGGAAGGACATTGTCTAAAAGATCATATACTTGCAGCATGCAAAATGACGAAACAGGCAAGTAATATTTCTTTCAAAGCCTCTTCCTTAAATACATTAGTCCAGTTTGTAAAAAGCGGCATGGGTAGTACCCTGGTACCAAAAATGGCCATTAGTCAGTTGATGGTAGGCAATCCAGACCTTAAAAATTTACATCTCAATGAGTCTGGCCCTCATAGAGAAATAGCCATAGTCATAAGGCCTAATTATGGCGGCATTCAAGATGTTGAATTGCTTGTGTCAGAGCTAAAAAAAATTCTCAAGGAGAATTTTAGTTAAGTTCTTCAGAATCAGTTTCTAAAACTTTAATTCTCAATTTTAAAATTTGTCTTTTATTTGCTGCTAAAACAGTAAAGTGAAAATTTTGTATCTCAATTGAGTCATTCACCAAAGGAATTTTACCAAAAGCATTTAAGACAATTCCACCGATCGTATCAAAGTCTGTTGCCTCAAAACTTGAAGAAAAGCGATCATTGAAAGTTTCAATCTCAGTTAAGGCTGAGACATTAAACTCATTTTCGGTTAATTGAATAATATCTTCTGATTCACTGATATCAGTTTCGTCAACAATTTCTCCGACAATTTCTTCTAGAACATCTTCAATAGTAACAATCCCGCTGATTTCACCAAACTCATCAACAACCGCAGCCATGTGACTTCTATTTGTTTTGAATTCCTCCAAAAGGATGTTGATTTTCTTACTTTCAGGAATGAAATTAATTGGTCTTAAAATCTGAGACAAATCAAAATTTATATTCTCGTCTTGTCCCAATAGACCAGGACCAAATTTCAATAAATCTTTTGCCAACAAAATACCTTTTATTTTTTCTTGGGGCTCATCAAAAACTGGAAATCTTGAGTGAGCTGATTCAAGAATTCGTGGTAAAAATTCAGCTAAACCTTCGGTTTCTTTGATGGATATAACTTGAGTTTTTGGCACCATCACTTCCTTTACTGGAGTAGAAGAAAAATCAATGGTTTCTTCCATCATATCCAAAACGTCCTTATCAATAAGATTATTTTCCTCTGCGTCCCTTAAAACAGAGGTTAACTCTTCTTGATTCGATGGTTTAAAGGAAATCCTGATGTGGAAATCTCTAAAAAAACTTTTAATGCGTTGTATCAAGCCCAACTTTTCCGGTTGGGCAGTTATACTTGGAGGTTCTTCTTTCATTATTTAGTAAGGTCTCTCGCCAAGACAGCTAGTGATAATATCATCTTCTACTTGTTCCATCTCAATTTGTTCACCTTTTTTTTGATGATCAAAGCCGAAAAGATGTAAAACGCCATGGACAATCATATGTTTCAGTCTTGTCTCAACAGCTTTTTTATACATTTTTGCTTCTTTTTCAATTTGACTTATACATATGGCAATCTCACCAATTAACTTATCATTACTTTCAGGAGTTTCTTGATTATTGGTAAAAGCCAAAACATTTGTTACGCCTGCTTTGTTATAAAACTTCTCATTCAACATTTTTATTTCCGCTTCTGATGTATATTTGATATTGATTTGACCGTTTTCAAGTTCCTCTGAACCAATTTTCTTTAAGACTGCGTCAATAAGTTTTTTTATTTCCCTTTTCTTAAAAGGCTCGGGGATTTTCTTGTAGTGATCGTTAATTAGCTCAATCTTCATTATTTTTTGAGTTTTTTTCGTAAGCTTCGATGATGCTTTGAACTAAATTATGTCTGACTACATCTTTGGATGCGAAATGGAAAAAAGAGATTCCTTTTTGATCTTCTAAAATCTTTACGGCATCTGCCAGACCAGACATTTTTTTGGATGGAAGGTCTATCTGAGTAACGTCTCCAGTAACTACCGCTTTGGAATTGAAGCCTAATCTTGTTAAAAACATTTTCATTTGCATCGACGTACAGTTTTGAGCTTCGTCTAAAATCAAAAAAGCATCGTTTAAAGTTCTTCCTCTCATATAAGCCAAAGGTGCCAATTCGATATTCCCTCTTTCTATGAATTTGTTAACGGTTTCAAAGCCTAGCATTTCATTCAAAGCATCATAGAGTGGCTGCAAATATGGATCTACTTTTTGAGCTAAATCACCTGGCAAGAAGCCAAGTCTCTCGCCTGCCTCTACCAAAGGCCTAGTCAAAATAATTCTATTAATTTTCCTTTGAAGAAATAAATTCACAGCAACCGCAACAGCCAAATATGTTTTTCCGGTACCGGCTGGTCCGATGCCAAAAGAAATATCATGTGAAGAAATGGCGTTTATAAAATCTTCTTGTGATTGGTTTCTTGGAATGACCTCTAATTTTGGTGTTGTTAGAGAAAAAGCGCTTTTTGACTCCAATTTAAAGTTTCCTGATTCGTTTGGCTGATTTAGAGCTTTGGAAATAAAGAAATGGATTTCTTTTGGAGAAATATCTTTTGATTGGTCAGCGAAACTAAAGAGCTCTTCAATGACCAGTCGACCTTTTGTAATGTTTTGATCTTCACCGGAAAGAGAAAATAAGCTGCCCCTATTTTTGATTTTAATTGAAAGAGAATCCTCTATCTTTGATAAGTTAGAGTTAACTGGACCGCAAATTATTGATAGTTTTTTTGAATCGTCCGATTCAAGTTTGAATTTCAATTCAGACATAAATTAATTTATTGTACCTCCAGTAAAATTACCTCTAAGTGAGTTTGGTTTTGCCTCAACAATTTCTAAATCAACAAAACTTCCAATCATGTTTTTAGCTGAGGAAAAATTAACGACACGATTATTTTCTGTTCTAGCTTGAAATTCTCCTGGATTCCTCTTTGAAATATCTGTGATTAAACACTTTTCCGTGGTACCTACCATTTTGCGACTGATCTGACTGGAATAGTTATTTAACTTATTTTGGAGGATACTTAATCTTTCTTTTTTTACATCAAGATTGACATCGTCTTCCATTTCAGCTGCAGGTGTATTAGGTCTCGGGCTGTATATGAAACTAAAAGATTCATCGAACTTTACGTTATCGATGACATCCAAAGTATCTTGAAAGTCTTCTTCAGTCTCGCCCGGAAAACCAACTATAAAATCTGAAGAAAAACTAATGTCAGGACGATTTGTTCTTATACGATTCACTAAATCCAAATAGCTCTCTCGGGTATACCTTCTTCTCATTAACTTCAAAATTCTGTCTGATCCGCTTTGAACCGGTAAATGTACATGGCTGACCAACTCAGGGACATCAAGGTAAAGTTCTACAAGATCATCTTTAAATTCAAACGGATGACTGGTAGTAAATCTTAGACGATCTATATTATCGATCTGAGCAGCATCTCTAATCAATTCCGCTAAAGAGGATTTTTCTCCATCTTTTTCGCCTTTGAAATTATTTACATTTTGTCCTAAAAAATTTATCTCTCTTACTCCTTGATCTGCCAATAATTTCACTTCTTGCAAAATGTCATCAAAAGGTCTGCTAACCTCATGCCCTCTGGTATGCGGGACCACACAAAAAGAACAATATTTATTACATCCTTCCATGACAGAAACAAAGGCAGAAGGTCCTTCAGCTTTAGGCTCAGGGAAGTGATCGAACTTTTCAATTTTTGGAAAGGAAATATCAAGCTTTCTTTTTCCATCTTGTGAAGATTCTTCATACAAATCTGGGAGTTTATGCAGAGTTTGCGGACCAAAGACAATGTCTACTGCAGGAGCTCTTTTAGAAATAGCTTCTCCTTCTTGGCTGGCTACACAGCCACCAACGGCGATCTTTAAATCGGGATTATTTTCTTTCAAAGCTTTCCAGCGACCAACTTGGTGGAACACCCTTTCTTGTGCTTTTTCTCTGATTGAACAAGTATTTAGAACTAATAAATCTGCTTCTGCCTCATTTTCTGTAGTTTGAAAATTACTTTTCTCACCAAGTAACTCAAGCATTTTGGCTGAATCGTATTCATTCATCTGACAGCCATGGGTTTGGATAAAGACTTTCTTCATATCTTAAATGGGATGGCAATTATAAAGAAAACGGAGAAAGATACAGTAAAAAAGTTAGTTTTTTGCAAAAAATTCATCTCGGTAAAATCGTAATTCATTTATAGATTCAAAAACATCTGCTCTGGCACGATGAGCTACTTGCTTTGGTTGTGCCATAGTGACTTCGGGACGCCATCTTTTTGCTACTTCTTTGAAAGAGCTGACGTCTATATTTCTGTAGTGAAAGTACTCTTCTAGTTGAGGCATATACAGTGTTAAAAACTTCCTATCGTGGTGAATTGTGTTTCCACAAAGCGGTGACTTATTTTTTCCCACATGTTCTTTTATAAAGTTCAGCGTCCTCATCTCTGCGTCCTCTTGAGAAGTCTCACTCTTTTTAACTTCGTCTAATAATCCTGATCTAGAATGATGATCCTGATTCCAATCATCCATATTGTCTAAATATTCTGTTGGTTGCGATATTACGATATTTGGTCCTTCAATTACTTCTGTTAAATCTTCATTAGTAATGGCGGTGAAAATCTCTATAATTCTTTCGGATTGAGGTTCTAGACCAGTCATTTCTAAGTCTAGCCAAATTAATTTGTTTTCCATATGAATAATCTACAATACTAACAGATTCCAAAGAAATGAGTAAAAACGAAAATAACGAAACCAACTTTGGTTATAAAAATGTAGATAAATCAGAAAAACCAGAAATGGTTAAGGGTGTTTTTGATTCTGTTGCTGAAAATTACGATCTTATGAACGACCTAATGTCTTTAGGAATTCACCGCCTATGGAAGAGAGGCACAATCGAACTATCCAATTTAAAACAAGGTGATTCTGTTTTAGATGTCGCCGGAGGAACGGGAGACCTATCTATTTTAATGTCAGATTTGGTAGGAGAGTCGGGTGAAGTCATCCTCAGTGATATCAATGAGAAAATGTTAAAACTAGGTAAAACAAGAAGTCTTGATAAAAATAAATTGAATATAAAAACTGCTGTTGCTGACGCTGAAAACCTCCCTTTTCCCGATAACAGATTTAATTGCATAACCATAGGTTTTGGAATTAGAAACGTGACAAATAAGCTCGAAGCCTTAAAAAATTTTTACAGATGTTTAAAACCTGGAGGTAGACTTTTAGTCTTGGAATTTTCAAAACCTGAATCTCCTTTGATATCTGACTTATACGATTTCTATTCATTTAAGATTTTGCCAAAACTTGGAAAATTTTTTGCTCAAGATGAGGAAAGTTATCAATATCTTGCTGAATCAATAAGGATGCATCCATCGCAAGAAGAATTTAAACAAATGCTTGAGTCTGTGAATTTTAAAAATGTTTCCTACGACATCATGACCGCGGGCATAGTAACTCTTCATATTGCGGAAAAGTAAAATGGCTATTTTAGGTCTGATTCGTATCTCTTATATTTTTTGTAAATACAGATTGGATGAACTATTTGATCCTTTGGTAAATAAAGTTCTTTTATCTCTTTTATTTTTATTGCCAAGAATTTTTTTCAGGAAGCAAAAAGAAATAGAGCATCGTTTAAGTGATGCATTAGAAGAGATGGGTCCGCTCTTTATAAAGTTTGGTCAACTCTTATCAACCAGACCGGATCTTGTTGGAGAAAAACAAGCAAGTGTCCTAAAAAAATTTCAAAACAACTTAAAACCTTTTTCAACAAAAGACGCTATCAAAATAGTAGAGCAAGATTTGGAAAGTCCTATAGATCAAATTTTTGAGTCATTTAGTGAAGAACCTCTCGCTGCCGCTTCTATTGCTCAAGTGCATGAAGCAATTTTAAAAGATGGTGAATCAGTGGTTGTAAAAATTGTTCGTCCTGGTTTGGATAAGAGAATTTCTGCTGATGTTAACTCAATTAAATTTTTAGGCGGTTTAGCCGAATTAATCCTCTCTGATGCTCGAAGATTAAAACTGATGGATTTGATAAGAGAATATGAATTGGTTATTACTGCTGAAACCGATCTAAAAAAAGAAGCAGCGAATGCCATCCAAACAAAAAACTTCTTTAAAGAAAATTCTCTTCTGTATATTCCAGAGGTTTATGAAAATTTCTCTTCAAAAAATGTCATGACCATGGAAAAAATTTCTGGAATACCTGTAACGGACATAGAAGTACTAAAAAAAGAAAACATAAATTTAAAAGCCTTAGCCGAAACAGGGGTAAAGATTTTCTTCAAACAACTTTTTGATGATAATTTTTTCCATGCCGATATGCATCCAGGTAATATTTTTGTAAACAATTCCAATCCTGAAAATCCCACCTATGTTGCTGTCGATTATGCCATTTGCGGTTCCCTAACTGAAAAAGAACAGCTCATCATCGGCAAGATACTTTCAGAAATGTTCAATAAAAATTATTCTGGGGTTGCCAAGACCATGGTAAATGCCGGTTGGGTTGGCGAAGATACAAAAGAAGTTGAACTTGAAGTTGTGATAAGAACGGTTTTGGATCCAATTTTCGAGAAACCCTTCGATGAAATTAAATTTGGAGAAATGTTGCTCTATTTATTCGATGCTACAAGAAAATTTGATTTATCCCTGCCGACTTCATTGTTATTACTCAACAAAACTTTAATTAACATTGAGGGGTTAGGCAGACAAATTTATCCAGAATTGGATTTGTGGACAACAGCCAAGCCATTTATTCAATCTTGGGTTGCAAAAAAATACAGCCCCAAGGCAATGTTTGAAAGATTTAAAAATGATTCTTTTGCTTTGGCAGAAAAAGCTTACGAACTTCCTGAAAAAATTGAAATCATATTAGATAACTTGTCTAGATTAGAAGAATACAACTCGGAAATAAAAAACTTAAAAAAAGAGATCAAGCAATCTAAAAACAATAATAAATTTATATACATAGGTATTACTGTATTGCTTTTAGTTGCCATAATAGTCAGCCAATGAAGAACATAGTAGAAAGATTAAGCGACTTACTGAAGGAGCGTAAGAATGCCGATCCTTCTTCATCTTATGTAGCGAGTTTGTATGCCAAAGGAAACGAGAAGATTATTGAAAAAATAGCTGAAGAGACTGACGAACTAATTGCCGAAATAACTGAAGATCTAGAGAAAAATAAGGTTATTCATGAAGCTGCAGATTTATGGTTTCACGTCATGGTATTATTGACCAATAACGGAATCGATCCAACTGAGGTTTTAAAGGAACTTGAAAGCAGAGAGGGTCTTTCTGGAATAGAAGAAAAAAAAGGAAGGAAAGAATAAATGGGTTTTGGTGGAATAAGTATTTGGCAATTGCTAATCATTCTTGCAATTATTGTTTTGATCTTCGGCACCAAAAGAATTAGAAATCTTGGTGGAGATTTAGGTTCTTTTGTTAAAGGGTTTAAAAAAGCAGTCAAAGAAGAAGACAAAAGTTTAGACGACAAAAAAGAAGATTAGATGTTCGACATAGGATTCTTTGAAATCTTATTAATAGGAATGATTGCTTTACTTATTTTAGGCCCTAAAAGATTGCCGGGATTTCTCACCAAATTAGAAGAATATGTGAAGCTAATTCGCTCAAAAAGCTCTTCAATCTCGCAAGAGATTAAACAAGAAATATATTCGGAAGACTTCCAAAACAATAAAGAAAATAAAGATGACTGAAAAAAGTTATCTTGAACATTTAAACTCTCTGCGAAATGTTCTTTTAAGAAGCCTTGGCGCAATTACTCTAATTTTTTTTGTGTTGGTTTTTTTTAGAAATGAAATTTTTCTTGTTTTTGCCAATCCCTTAACAGAAATCTTACCTGTCAATTCTTCAATGATTGCAACTGGTGTGGTGTCACCCTTTTTGACTCCATTAAGGCTTACTTTTTATGTCGCTACTTTTGTAGCAATTCCATATTTACTTTTTGAGTTATGGAACTTCATTGCGCCAGGTTTATACAAAGAAGAAAAGATAGGTTTTTTTGCGGTTTTGTTTTCCAGCATAATTTTGTTTCTTGCAGGTATTTGTTTTGCTTTTTTTGTAATTTTTCCGCTGATTTTCACTTTTTTTGTTCAAGCCTCTCCCTCGGAAGTTTTGGTAATGACCGACATCAATGAATACATTGATTTTGTTGTTAGAATTCTTTTTGTCTTTGGTTTTGCATTTGAGGTACCGATTGTTCTGATGTTGATGATTTGGTCAGGAGTTACAACTGCTCAACAACTCTCTAGTGCCAGACCTTACGTGATCATAGGATGTTTTGTTGTGGGAATGTTTCTTACACCTCCCGATATTTTTTCACAAACGCTTTTGGCTCTTCCTGTCTGGCTGCTTTATGAAGTGGGGCTTTTAGCCAGTAGATTTTTTATAAATAAATAAAAGACTATCCTTCTAAGTTTTCTGACCATTCACCTTTTGCTGCCAACATATTCATTTTAGCTCTGTGGCTGAAGGCCTCTTGCGCGGCTTGCTCATTTTCTTGTTTACCGCTCCAAGTTTTGAGAGCAGCCTGTTGCAAGGCACGGCCATAAGAGAAACTGAGCTTCCATGGATTGCCACCAATTTTATTCATAGCATCTAAATGAGCTGTGGCGTCAACATCGGATTGTCCTCCGGAAAGAAATGTAATTCCTGGCAGATTACTAGGAACATTTTCCAATAAACAATTTAATGTAATTTCTGCAACTTGTTGGATTCCAGCTTGCTCCGAACATTCATTTCCTGAGACCACCATATTGGGTTTTAAAATGGTTCCTTCTACCAAAACGCCTTTCTCTGCCAAAGCTTCAAATAGAGTACTCAAACATCTTTTTGTTGCGTCTTGGCAAGATTCTATGGAATGACTGCCATCCATCAAAACTTCAGGCTCGACAATTGGAACCATGTTATTTTCCTGAACTATTTTTGCGTAATCAGCAAGAGCATCCATGTTTGCTTTGATAGCCTCTTGAGAAGGCAGACCGTCGGCAATTTTTATAACTGCACGCCACTTGGTAAATTTAGCACCAAGATCAAAATATTCTGCACATCTCTCATTAAGTCCTTCTAAGCCACCAGTGATATTTTCTTCAGGAGAAGAATCAAGCGGACTGATTCCCTTGTCTACCTTGATACCTGGCAATGCGCCTTGTTCGGAAATTATATCTTTTAAAGGGGTGCCATCTTTTGCGTCTTGTCTCAAAGTCTCATCAAATAAAATAACTCCGCCAATGTTATTTTTCATTCCATCAGCTCGAAAAAGCATCTCACGATAATCTCTTCTGGAGTCTTCAGTAGACTCAGCATTTATTGTTGCAAATCTTTTCCCTATTGTTGGGGTACTCTCATCAGCAGCTAATATACCCTTTCCATCAGAAACAATATAAGTTGCAATTTCTTCCAGTGATTTCATATTTCTATCCTATATTTTTAGTTATTATTTTATCTATGCAAGGTAAGGAATTATTTTCTATATATTCTAAGAAAGCTCCTCCCGCAGTGGAAGCATAATCTACAGAATCCATTAAATTTATATTTGCAAAAGAGGTGATGGTCTCCCCGCCACCAATAATGCTATAGGCTTTAGATTCAGACATTATTTTTGCTACCTCAGAAGTTCCTTCAGAAAATCTTGGATCCTCAAACTTACCCAAAGGACCATTCCAAAAAACAGTTTTAGCAGAATTAATATGTTTTTGAAAATACTCCAAAGATTTTTTACCCACATCGCAGATAGCTTCATGACTGGCTATATCATCAATATGCTTTTCAAATACAGAATCGTTAGATGTATCTAAAACAACGACATTTTCTGGCAATACAATCTTCTCATTACCAACTAATTTTTCTGCTACATCTATGTAATCTTCTTCAAATAACGATTTTCCAATGTTTTTTCCCATTGCCATATAGCAAGTATTTGCCAAAGCACCGCCTATGATTAATTTATCAACGTATGATGTAAGCGAATCAATGACATTAATTTTGGTCGAGATCTTTGATCCGCCAATAATCCCAATTAGAGGTTTTTTTGGATTCACCAAAATCTTTTTCAAGGCCTCCAGTTCATCTTCAACCAAAAGGCCAACACCTGCTTCAGCTACTGAGTCAATTACTCCAAAAGTAGATGCTTGCTTACGATGAGCAGTACCGAAAGCATCCATGATGTAAACATCTCCATAATTGCCCAGTGTTTTTGAAAGATTTGTAGAGTTTTCTTTTTCTCCTTCAAAAAATCTTATGTTTTCCAACATGATAATTTTTTTGTTTTGCTCTAAGTCATCTAAAGAATCAGCTATTGGAACAGGAATATCTAATAATTGAGAGAGTCTTTTTGCTATTGGTTTGATCGAAAATTCAGGCTGAACTTCTCCCGATTCTTTAGGTCTACCACGATGCGTTATGATTCTGATAGATTTTGCTTTTTCCAATAAGTGTTTAATGGTCGGCAAAGCTCTGACCATTCTTTCATCGTTAAGAACTTCTTCGTCTCTGATTGGAATGTTGAAGTCTACTCTCAATAGAACTCTTTTTCCCTCGAAATCAAAAGAGGATAGTTTTGAATTTGTTAAATCCACTTAAATTGTTTTATTAATTTGCTCGATTATATTTTCAACTGTAAAACCAAAGTGGTTCATCAAATCATCTATTGGAGCGGATTCGCCAAATTTGTCGATACCGACTACTTGATCATCTCCTTCACAATATTTCTTCCAAAAATCGCTTTGCCCTGCTTCTATGAAAATTTTTGGCAAGTCACCCAAAGTTTCTCTTTGATATTCTGGTGATTGTTCATCAAATATTTCGGTACATGGCATTGAGACAACTCTTGATGATATTTTTTGCTCCTTAAGCTGATCTCGAACTTTCATGGCTAAGCCCACTTCTGAACCCGAAGCAACCAATGTTATTTTGGGATTTTGGTCTGAAGCAAGTTCGTATGCGCCTTGAAAAATTGAGTCATTTGTTTCTCTTTTCTGAGCATCTAATGATTGTCTGGATAATATTAATGCTGACGGTGCAGCTTTTGATTCCAGTGCAAATTTCCACGCGCAAGCAGTTTCAACCCCATCACAAGGTCGCCAAGTGTAAATACCAGGCGTTATTCTTAGCATTGAAATATGTTCCACCGGTTGATGAGTTGGACCATCTTCACCGACCCCGATTGAATCATGCGTATAAACATAAATCACGGGCAATTTCATCAAGGCAGACATCCTTACGGCATTTCTTGCGTAATCTAGAAAAGTAAGAAAGGTTCCTGCATAAGGTCTAATGCCGCCATGTAGGATCATGCCATTCATGATTGCCGACATACCAAATTCTCGAACGCCATAATTTAAGTAATTACCTGAACCGTCTTCGGCAAGATGAGAGGTTCCCTTCCATTCGGTATTGTTTGAAGGCGAAAGATCTGCTGATCCGCCTATCAGCTCTGGCATGATTGGACCAATAGCATCCAAACACATACCAGAACACTTTCTACTGGCATAAGAATTTTCATCTTTAGAAAAATTATTGATTAGATTTTCGATGGTAGATTTAAAATTACTAGGCAAGCTTCCGGTGATTAATCTATGTAGCTCTTTGAAATCTTCAGGATGATTTTTTTCAAAGTCAGAAAGAATCTCTTGCCATTTTTCTTCACTTTCTTGTCCTTGCTTTTTGTGATCCCAAGCCTCATAAATTTCTTCGGGAATTTCAAAAGGCTCATGCTGCCATTGAATGTTTTCTCTAGTGAGTTTAATTTCTTCTTCGCCGAGGGCTGCGCCATGAGCATCTGCTGAGCCTGATTTATTGGGAGATCCTTTCCCGATTTCTGTTTTACAACAAATTAGTGTCGGAAGATTAGATGATTTTGCATCTTCCAAGGCTTTATCGATGCTTTGAAAATCGTGTCCATCTACTTCTGCTATAACGTTCCAACCATAACTCTTGAATCTTTCGGGCGTATTGTCCGTAAACCAACCTTCAACTTTGCCATCAATGCTGATTTTATTGTCATCATATAAAACAATTAATTTATTCAGTTTATGAGTACCAGCTAAAGAACAAACCTCGTGAGAAATACCTTCCATCAAACAACCGTCACCACAAAAAACATAAGTGTAATGATCGATTATTGGACAGTCTTTTTTGTTGAATTTCTTTGCAAGAATTTTTTCTGCCATTGCCATTCCAACTGCATTCGCAATACCTTGCCCAAGCGGACCGGTCGTTGTTTCTACTCCAGGGGTCACGTCACATTCCGGATGTCCGGGTGTTTTTGAACCCAGTTGACGGAAATTTTTCAATTCATCTATAGAAAGGTCATATCCTGTCAAATGAAGAAGAGAATAAAGGAGCATGGAGCCGTGTCCGTTGGATAAAACAAATCTATCTCTGTCAAACCAATCAGGATTTGAGGGGTTATATTTAAGATGTTTTGTCCACAAAACCTGTGCGATATCTGCCATTCCCATGGGCATGCCAGGATGACCGCATCCTGCTCTCTGAACTGCATCCATAGATAGAGCTCTTATAGCATTGGCTAGGTTTTGTTGATCAGTCATGAAATTAGAATGTTATTTTCTACTATTTCAAGGTCAGTTCATAGTAGAATTGCTGACTTTATTATTGTCATGTCTGAGTATAAAACTTTCACTTCTGAATCTGTTTCTGAAGGTCACCCCGATAAAATGTGTGATCAAATTTCCGATGCAATTTTGGATGCATACCTAAAAGAGGATCCAAATGCCAGAGTGGCATGTGAAACTTTGGTTAAAACCGATTTGGTAGTGATTGCAGGAGAGATAACCTCCTCTGCTCAACCTAACTTAGAAAAAGTTATTCGAGAAGTAATCAATGAAATTGGCTATGACAATGATGACTTAGGATTCAATGGCAATACAGTTGAAATAATTAATGCCATTGGACAACAGTCAGTTGATATCGCTGCCGGAGTAGATGAGGGTTCTGGAACCGATTTGGATCAAGGCGCGGGGGACCAAGGCTTAATGTTTGGTTATGCAACTAATGAAACTGATGTTCTGATGCCCGCACCTATCCACTACTCCCATCTGCTAGTCAAGAAGCAGTCTGAGGTAAGAAAAAATGGAAAATTGAAATGGCTAAGACCGGATGCAAAAAGTCAGTTGAGTTTTTTATACAATGATCAAGGAAATCCATCGAGTGTTTCAGCAATTGTATTATCAACTCAGCATGATCCAGATATTGATGCAAAAACCATTGAAGAAGGAGTTATGGAAGAAATAATTAAGCCGGTCATTCCAAATGCATGGCTTAATGAAGATACAAAAATTTATATAAATCCAACAGGAAGCTTCGTCATAGGAGGTCCTGTAGGGGATTGTGGATTAACGGGAAGAAAGATAATTGTGGATACTTACGGTGGCATGGCTCGACATGGTGGAGGTGCTTTTTCTGGTAAAGATCCTTCAAAAGTTGATCGATCTGCCGCTTATGCTGGAAGATATGTGGCTAAAAATATTGTTGCCGCAGGCCTTGCAGATAAATGTGAGATTCAGGTGTCTTATGCCATAGGAGTAGCTAAACCGACTTCTATCAGTATCAATACATTCGATACAAATAAAACCGAAGAGGCAAAAATTGTTGAGTTAGTTGAAAAGAATTTTGAACTAAAGCCCAAAAAGCTTATCGAAATGTTAGATCTTAAAAAGCCTATCTATCAATTGACAGCTTCATATGGTCATTTTGGAAGAGAAGAAGAAAGTTTTTCTTGGGAATCAACTGATAAAATAGAACAACTTAAATAATTATGGAATTCAAAGACTATAAAGTAAAAGACATCGCTCTTGCGGAGTTTGGAAGAAAAGAAATAGAACTTGCTGAATCAGAAATGCCGGCTTTGATTAAACTCAGAGAAAGATATGGCAAGGACAAACCTTTGCAGGGTGCAAAAATTATGGGTTGCATACACATGACTATCCAAACTGCGGTTCTAATAGAAACTTTAGTTGAATTGGGAGCGTCTGTGAGATGGTCGTCTTGTAATATTTTTTCTACTCAAGATCATGCGGCGGCTGCAATCGCTCATAAAGGTATACCTGTTTTTGCCTGGAAAGGTATGAATGAAGAAGAGTTTGATTGGTGTATAGAACAAACCATCCTGTCTGATGGTAAACCATGGGATGCAAATATGATTTTGGATGATGGTGGTGACTTGACTGCTATGGTGCATGAAAAATATCCTGAAATGTTAGAAAAAATAAATGGTATCTCCGAAGAAACGACAACTGGAGTGTTGAGACTGTATGAAATGTTGGAAAAAGGTACACTTAAGGTACCTGCTATAAATGTTAACGACTCAGTAACTAAATCCAAAAACGATAACAAGTATGGATGTAGGCATAGTTTGAATGATGCCATAAAGCGTGGCACGGATATGTTGCTCTCAGGGAGAAAAGCCCTTGTTTTTGGTTATGGCGATGTTGGTAAAGGTTCTGCAATGAGTCTCAGACAAGAAGGAATGGTAGTAAAGATTACCGAAATCGATCCTATTTGTGCCATGCAAGCTTGTATGGATGGTTATGAAGTCGTCTCACCCTACGTGAATGGTGAAAATTTAAACAATGATGAATCAATCAATAAAACGCTTGTGAGTGATATTGATCTTGTGGTGACCGCAACTGGTAATTTCAATGTTTGTGATAAACACATCTTGAATAATTTAAAGTCAGGAGCAATTGTCAGTAATATCGGTCATTTTGATAATGAGATAGATACCCAATACATGAGAGATGAATGGACTTGGGAAGAGATTAAACCTCAAGTGCATAAGGTTTACAGAGGTCCCAAGGATAAAAAAGATTATTTGCTTCTTTTAGCAGAAGGCAGATTGGTTAACCTTGGTAATGCAACCGGTCACCCTTCAAGAATTATGGATGGCTCGTTTGCTAACCAAGTTCTTGCACAAATATTTTTATACAAACAAGGTTTTGCCTCAATTAATGATGAAACTACAAAGCAAGAAATGTTAAAAGTCCAAGTTCTGCCTATGGAACTGGATGAAGAAGTTGCATCATATATGGTGGAGGGTTTTGGAGGAGTCATTACAAAGCTTACAAAGGATCAAGCTGACTACATAAATGTAGATGTTGATGGACCTTATAAACCTGATTACTATAAGTATTGATGTCAAAAAAAAATCCCTCGTGGGGAGGAAGATTTAGCAAAAAACCTTCCCAAATTGCTCAGAATTTTTCGTCCTCTGTTGATGTAGATCAGGCCCTCTATAGTCAAGACATTCAAGGTTCTATTGCTTATGCAGAAGCGCTGATGGAAGCCAAAGTGCTGACCAAAAATGAATGCAATAAAATTAAGACTGGTCTTAAAAAAATTAAAAAGAAAATCGAAGCTGGCAATTTTAATTGGAATCCAGCTTTGGAAGATGTTCACATGAATATCGAAGCTGCGCTTGAAAAAGAAATCGGAGTGACTGCAAAAAAACTTCACACCGGAAGATCCAGGAACGATCAAGTCGTGACTGATTTTAAATTGTTTCTCTTAGAAAGAAGCACTGAAATTGAATCTTTGTTAAGAAATTTAATGCAAAACTTAGTTGTTAGAGCAGAGGGAGAGTTAGAAACTCTTATGCCGGGTTTTACCCATCTGCAAAATGCTCAGCCGGTAAGTTTGGCGCACTATCTCTTATCTTGGTACGAAATGATGAAAAGAGATTTGGAAAGAGTTTCAGCAACTAAAAAGGAACTCAAGGTAAGCCCTTTAGGCTCCGGTGCCCTATCCGGTAATAGGTTTAAATTGGATAGAAAAAAACTAGCTAAGTCTTTGGGATTCGATTCAGTTACCAGAAATTCCATTGATGCTGTATCCGATAGAGATTTTGCATTAGAAGTTGCTTTCAATATTAGTGTCATGGCTATTCATTTTTCAAGAATATGTGAAGAACTGATCATTTGGTCTTCTTCGCAATTTAATTATGCTCAATTGCCTGAAGAATTATGTACGGGTTCTTCGATTATGCCGCAGAAAAAAAATCCAGATATTGCTGAGTTAGTCAGAGGAGGTTCTGCTAAAACAGTTGGTAATTTAATGACCTTGTTAAGCTTAATGAAGAATCAGCCTCTGGCTTATAACAGAGACAACCAAGAGGATAAAGCACCTTTAATCAATTCGATAGAATATGCCACAGAAGCATTGAGCATCATGATCGAGATGATCAAGGGCATATCTTTTAATAACGATCAAATGCTTGCTGATGTCTATGATGATTTTTTAACTGCAACAGATCTTGCTGAGTATTTAGTCATCAAAGGAGTGCCATTTAGAGAGGCTCATGAAATTACTGGCACGGCAGTGAAATACGCTGAAGACAACGATCTCTTACTATTTGAAATGTCACTTGATGAATTTAAGAAAATTTCAAAGAAGATTTCCCAAGACGTTTTTGATTACATAGACCCTAGCGACTCTATCCAAGCAAAAACCTCAATTGGGGGCACTGCTTTGCAGCAAATAAAAAAAGAAATTAAAAGAGCAAAAGACTACATAAAGAAATGAAAATTTTTTTACTTGGGTTATGTCTAATCAGTTTCGGCTTTCTAAGCTCGTGTGGCATAAAAGGTCCTTTATATCTACCTGAAGACAAAGAAATCAATGAACTTAGAACATTTTAATTTTAACGAAGGTGTCTTACATTCGGAAGACACTAACTTGCTTGAGCTAAGCGATAGCTTAGAAACACCTTTTTATGTTTATTCTGCGGAAACAATTAGAGAAAATTGTCGATCTTATAAAGCTGGCTTATCTTCCTCGGACCTGGCCTGCTATGCCGTAAAAGCTAACAGTAATCTGAGTATTTTGTCTTTGATTAAAGATGAAGGTTTAGGCTTTGACGTAGTATCTGGTGGAGAATTAAAAAGAGTTTTAAAAATCGGTGCAGATCCAAAGAAGATTGTTTTTTCTGGGGTTGGTAAAAGCAAAGAGGAATTGAAACTTGCTTGTGATCATGAAATATTTTCCATCAACGTAGAATCTGAATATGAATTGGAACTGCTTGAACAACTAAATAAGATTCCAAGAATCTCATTTAGAATAAATCCTGATATTGCTGCAGAATCTCATCCTTATATAGAAACTGGCAAGGCCGATTGCAAATTTGGTATTTCCGAAGAAGAAGCTCTATCTTTGGCAAAGAAGTATGGAACTGAAAAAATAAACTTAGTTGGTGTTTCAGCCCATATTGGATCCCAAATAACTAATACAGATTTACTGGTTGAAGCTTACGAAAAACTTGAAAATTTAGCAGACCAATTGGTTTCGTTGGGATTTGAAATAGATCACATAGATATTGGTGGTGGTTTAGCAATCGACTATGAATTAGAAAAAAATTTTTCACCTGACGAACTGGTAAAAAAACTAAAAAAGTTTTCTTCAAAATATAACTTAACTTTAGAGCCAGGACGTTCCATTGTTGCGCAAGCAGGTGTTTTGATAACCAAAGTATTGGGTATCAAAGAGAATGGCAGTCAAAAATTTCTTATCGTTGATGCCGGCATGAACGATTTGATGAGGCCATCGTTGTATAGCGCAAGACACAAAATAGAGAATTTAGTGGAGTCTTCTGAAAAGAAGGATCTTTATTCTGTTGTTGGGCCCGTCTGTGAGACTGCCGATAGTTTTGGTTCAGATTTCGAGGTCAGTGCAAATGCTGGAGATTATTTGGTTGTATATTCAGCAGGAGCCTATGGCTCAAGTATGGGCTCTAACTATAATACCCGACTTAAACCTGCTGAAATCTTAGTAGATCAAAAAAGCCATAAAGTTATCAGAAAAGCTGAAACTTTTGATGATCTCGTTAAAGAAGAGGAACTTTAATGCCCTATATCCAGTTTATGGAGGCTTTGGGTAACAATTTCATAATTGTAGATTCAGTTACGCAAGATTTTTCTGTCTCCAAAAACAGCATCGCAAAGTTTATTGATGAGGATGATTTTCTTGAGTTTGATCAAGTCTTGGTAATAGAACCTCCAGAAAAAGAAATTGCAGATTTTTCTGTAAAAATCTTTAATCAAGATGGCAGCGAGGCTGAAAACTGTGTCAACGGTATGAGGTGTGTTGCTAGATATCTGTCTGATAGAGATATATCCATCAGTGATACTGTGAAGTTACTCATAGGCACTAATCAAGTTACTGTTGAGAAGAGAAAAAATGATTACATTGTGGAAAATTTATTTTCACTATCTCCTTCTGAAATTGGTCTAAATGATAATGAGCAGGTTTTTGAGATTGAATTTGATGATAAAAAAGTTCCTTGTTTTGCAGTTTCGATAGGAAATCCACATGCCGTAATTTTTAATGATGAGTTAGCTTTGGATGTGCAAAAGTTTGGAGCATTTTTGCAAGAAAGTAATTTTTTTAAAAATGGTGTAAACGTTGGCTTTATTCAAATTAAAAATGCTCAGGAGATAAGTTTAAGGGTTTTTGAAAGAGGTGTGGGAGAAACTCAAGCTTGCGGAAGTGGAGCTTGTGCAGCAGCTATTGCTTGTGCAATTCAAAAAGAATTGGGTCAAGAGTTAAAAATAAACTTTCATCAAGGTCAGGTATTCACTAAAGTAAATTTAGAAGATTCAAAAGTTATGCTTCAAGGAAGTGCAGAATACAGAAAACAAGATGTTTTGTTAAACCTTTAAAATGAAACTTTTTAGTAAATCTCTTAAACCCGAAGAAGTAATTAATTTCTTAAAAGAAAATCCTGGTTTTTTTATTGATCATCCAGAAGCTATAGAACATTTAGAGATAAAGCATGAGTCAGGTGAAGCAGTAAGCTTTATTGAAAAACAAGTCGAATTCATAAAATCCAAGAATTTAGCAACGAGTACGCAACTGAAAGACTTTATTTTAAACGCTAATGCGAATGAGCTGCTTTTTGTTAAGGTAAGAAAACTGATAAACATTATTCTGAATACCGAAGACTTAGAAGAATTGTTGATCTCTACAGAAAGTTTTTTTACGAACGAGCTTGGTACAGAAAAATGTAAATTATTATTCTTTACTCAAGAGGAACTGTATAGAGTATCTGCGAAGAGAATCATTGAGCCAGAAATAGCGACTAAGACTTTCTCTAAGATTTTTAAAGAAGTAGATATTTTTTTAGGAAAGCTTTCCAATGAAATTGCCTCTCTTACTTTTGGCACTCAAGCCGATATCAAAGAAGCAGTTATTGGCAAACTGCATTCAGAAAAGATTGCGGGAATATTAATTTTAGGTTCTTCAGTAGATGAAAAATATACTCCAGAGCAGGATACATTGTTTCTAAGTTTTATAGTTGAAGTTTTGAGCCATCAAATAGATAGATTAATTGAAAACCGAAATTAGCAACTTAATAGAGTCTTTTTTAAATTTTCTTAAAGAAAATCGTAACTATTCAGAACACACTCTTAAGAGTTACAGGAATGATTTGAATAAATTCGAGGTCTTTCTTAATGAAAACAAAATTTTAACCATTGCAAAGGTTAATAATAATCTAGTAAGAAATTTTTTAGGTTTGCATAGAAGAAAGAGGCTCAGTCCAAAAAGCCTTGCGAGAATTTTATCTTCCCTAAGGAGTTTTTTTAAATTTCTTAAATCCGAAGGAAAATTTACCAACGATCCCACAGTTGGTATCAGCGCGCCAAAGCAAGATGCTCTTTTACCAAAAGCACTTGATACTGACATGATCGACAAACTTTTGAATTTTGAGCCGAAAAGCTGGATAGAACATCGAGATAAAGCGATGATGGAATTGATCTATTCTTCTGGATTGCGACTTTCTGAACTTTGCTCCTTGAACTTAAAAGATCTTTTGCTGGAAGAACAAATGTGCAGAGTTCTAGGAAAAGGCAACAAAGAAAGACTTTGTCCAGTAGGTTCTAAAGCAATTGAGGCATTGGTGCAATGGTTTACACATAGAGCGACTATTGCCAAACAAGATGAAACTTCGGTTTTTGTAAATAAAGAAGGAAATCGACTGGGTCCAAGAACGGTTCAAATTAGACTTAAAAAAATAAGTCAAGACAGAGGCCTGCCTTATATCCACCCTCATATGTTGAGGCATTCCTTCGCGACCCATATTTTAGAATCCAGTGGCGACCTTAGAGCTGTTCAGGAATTATTAGGACATGCTAATCTTAGTACCACTCAAATCTACACTAAATTAGATTTCCAGCATTTGGCTAAGGTTTACGATAAAAGCCACCCACATGCAAAGAATAAAAAATGAAAATTAAAGCAATAACTTTTGATCTTGATGACACACTATGGCCACTGCGTGAAGTCATCATCCACGCGCACAAAGAATCCAATAACTGGATAATCGATAAATTTCCAAACATGTCTAAAGTCTTGTTTACAGAACAGGAGCAGAAGATGTGGCAAAAGCTTATTGCAAAAGATAATTCTCTAAGACATCGCTTATCTGAACTTCGCATGAAAGTCATCGAGACATTGTTGATAGAAAATGGTGTTACCAATGAAGATGCAAAAAAAACGTCAAAAAGCGCTTTCGATATTTTTTTAAAATTACGTCACGATATTACTTATTTCGAGGGTACCCTTGAGGTTCTCAAATCTTTGAAAGAAAAATACACTTTAGGCGTTTTAACCAACGGGAATGCCAGCATTAAAACCCTGAAAATCGATCACTTGTTTGATTTTTACTTGAATGCAGAAATGGTGAATGATAGTAAACCTGGTGCAAAGATGTTTGAAGAAGCTTTAAAAATAACGCAACTTCAACCTGAGGAAGTCTGCCACGTAGGCGATCATCCAGAAAATGATGTCGAGGCTGCTATGAATCTAGGGATGAAGGCTGTATGGCTAAATTTGCTCAACGCAGAGTGGCCAGATAGCAAAAAACAAGCTGATATTGATATTGAATCTTGGTGGAATTTAGAGAAAGGAATAGAGAGCTTATAAAGAGTCTAAGATATAGCTGACTGCCATCTCGAGCTCCTGCTCAGAACAATTCATGCATAAGCCCATTGCAGGCATTCCTCTAAGACCGTTTTTAACGCTATAAGTTAATTCATCCAGGCTTTTATTGACTCTTAAACCCCATGCTGACTTATCCCCAAAGGTTGGGGCACCAGCCAAACCGTTTTGGTGACAAACGACACAAGCTGCGTCGTAAACTGTCTTGCCATCTCTTGATGTTTTTTCTTCAGAAAAAATTAGAGAAGAGGTGAGGAAAAAAAATATTAAGAAAGAAAGAAATAATTTAATCAAAATAATTATAATCTTGATAAATAATCGTCTAACCTCTCTTGGTTCATCACAAAAGTAGATTTTATCTGATTCGCAGCGGATTTTACTTCATCCAAATTAACTGCTTCACCTACTTGAATAACGCCTACCATTGCCATCATTGCATGAGGTGTACAATTGTAAACGTATACTCCTTCGACGTCTAAGGTAACGCTGATACTTTCATTGATTGCGCCATTCCAGCTTTCTGCATTGGATGGAATCATGTTAGGAAAAGATGCTGAGTTGTGCATAGGGTCCACAAGAACAAAATTTATTGTGTCTCCGACTGATACTTTTAAAACCGGAGGTTCGAAAACCATAGTTCCATCTGCTCCAGCATTGAGCATTTTAACTTCATGGACGCTACCTTCAGACAGTTTGACTTTATTGGAAGCGGTAACAGGTTCAGCTGCCATACTATTGTTCAAGACTACTTTATAGCCAGGTCCGGATGAATCTATGCCACAATCGTCAGTTTTTAGACAAACACTGGCAACAGAAGAAACGCGATCAAGAATAGCCTCTTCACGCATATCAGCAGAAGCAGCTAAATGTGACAAAACAACTGAAATTAAAGCAATTGATAACTTTTTCATATTGCGATTATAGACCTTACCCGGCTAAATCTATCTCTTAGTAGAAGAAAAGTTTAAGCTTATTTATAAATATTTTAACTATTGAGCCAGTAGTTCAGCGGATCAGAACGTTTGCCTCCGGAGCAAAAGGTCGCAGGTTCAAGTCCTGCCTGGCTCACCAACTTCAAAGCTTTCCTGCTCTACATCAAATAAGATTTTTAATTCCGATGCATTAATCGACTCTGTAAGAAAATCATTCCCGACATTTAACTTTAAGTGCCATTCTGTATCTTTACAAATCTCATCTCTAACGCATCCCTCTTCATAGAGTTTCGCGCGTATCGCAGACGCCTTATGTGCAACTGAAACCCAGCCTTTGAAGAGCCCATTACTGGTTTGTTCTATTATTTTTTCTTTCAAGGAATCGAGCCCTATATTTTTTTCTGCAGAAACATAAAGATCCTTGGGATTTTGAAACACCAATTCTTGTTGTTTTGCGGCAGAAAGATTATCTATCTTGTTGTTAACTAAAAGTTGAGGAATATCATTTAAGTTTAAATCCTTCAAAATTTTTATAACCTCTTTTTGTTTGAGCTCTTTTTCTGGATCATTCACATCTACTAAGTGAATCAGCAAATCAGCAGATCTAAGATCATCCAGTGTGGTTTTAAAGGATTCGATCAATTCTGTAGGAATTTCCGAAATAAAACCTACAGTATCGGTAAAAAGTATTGCCCTACTACCTGGACTTAGGTTTTTCCTAGTCACTGAGTCTAGAGTTGCAAAAAGCTGATCGGCTTTATATTCTTCGCCGCCCGTCAAAGCATTAAAAAGAGTTGTTTTGCCTGCATTCGTATAGCCAACTAATGCTACGATTTTGTTTTTGCCTTTTTTTCTTGCATATCTGTTCAAAGATTTTTGATTATGACTTTTTGTAAGTTTCTTCTTAAGAGCTTTGATCCGATTGCCAATTAATCTTCTGTCTGTTTCCAGTTGCGTTTCTCCTGGTCCTCGCAAGCCAATTCCTCCTTTTTGTCTTTCTAGATGACTCCAACCTCTAACCAGTCTGGTGGATAAGTGGGATAATTGAGCAAGCTCAACTTGAAGTTTTCCAATGTGACTAAAGGCACGTCTAGCAAAAATATCTAAAATCAATCCGGTTCTATCCAAAACCCTTGCTTTTAGATAGCGCTCGATATTTCTTTCTTGTGATGGCGACAAAGCATGATTAAAAATAACCAAACCAATTTTGTTTTTGTGCACTTCTTGCTTGATTTCTTCCAGTTTCCCTTTTTGAATGAAATATCTGGGAGATGCAAGTTCCTGCTTACCTTTAATTTCACCTAATACGTTAGCTCCTGCTGAACGTGCTAAGTCTTTGAACTCTTCAAAAGAGTTTTCAAAATTTAAAATACGCCTGACTTTTGTAGTTTCAACTTGAACAAGCAGAGCTTTTTCAAGAAAATTATTTTCGTTTGGCATTAAGCTTGCTTGACCTCGAAAACCATATTTGTTCCAGTTCTAGCTGACTCTCTAACGTGATTAAATCCTGCAGAATTCAAAACATCCGTAAGCCTTTTTGGGCCGGCCTGTGCGCCCAAGCAAAGGCCCACATCTTGAGCTCTAGAAGTAGGAACACAAACTATTGTTGAAAAACCATATGCTAAACCGCCAAAAGTATTCAAGTTATCTTCCAAATTATCTGCTGCTGCAGGTTCGACCAACATGAATGTTCCATCGTCGGAAAGTACATTTTTTATGTGATTAGCAACGCCAACAGGATCACCCATGTCATGAAGAGCATCAAAAATACAGGCAAAGTCATATCCATTATCTGGAATCTCTCTGGCGTCCGATACGTGAAACTCAATGTTAGTGAGTCCGAGTTCCTTAGCTCTTGCGCTAGCCTCTTCAATGGAAGGGCCATGAAAATCGTATCCATGAATTGTTGAATTGGGGTAAGTCTGAGCCATGATGATGGTCGTAGAGCCCAACCCGCAACCGATATCTGCTACCTTGGCACCAGCTTTTAATTGATCTTCAACTCCGGATAAAGAGGGAATCCAATTACTAACTAAGTTACCAACATAGCCTGGTCTGAAAAATCTATCGGTACCACAGAAACAACACAAATGATGTTCTCCCCATGGTCTACCTTTGCCTGATTGAAAAGTTTCCACGGCTTTTTCATGCTCTGCATATTGACCAACTATCGCTTGGAAGTAACCCTGCAAACAAGTAGGCTCACCGTCTTTTGCAAAGACAGCTGCTTGCTCTGGAGAAAGAGAAAATTTATCCTCTTCGGGTTCATAAGTTACATAGCCATTAGCAGCATTGGAAGAGAGAAATTCTCTTAAGTATCGTTCATCGAGACCTGCTTTATCTGCAATTTCTTTTACAGATGAAGAACCTAGTTCGTCCATTGTAGTATAAACTTTTGATTGGTCGCCAATGTAAGCCAACAGTAAACCTACTGCTCCTGCTGCATCACCAATGACTTTTTGAGTTAATTGACTGAGTTTTTCCGCATCCATGTTTTTCTCTCCTGAATAGTTAAATTTAGTTTAATCCCCTAAATTGTTCCTGAAAAGAGTGGGAAGTCTTAATCTTGATCAACTGAGATATCTTTATTTAACCAATCTTTAAGAATTTCAGAAGTATGTTCACCAAGTTTTGGTGAGCGTCTGAATTCTTCATCGTGATTAGAAATTTTTACTGGGTTGCCGGGCATTTTTACGGATGTGCCGCTATCTTGAAGAACCTCAACAATCATATTTCTCTTTAAAAGGTCAGCATCTTGGAAAGTTTCAGAAAGAGTATTAATAGGTCCGCAAGGGACTCGATGTTTTTGTAATGTTTTCAACCAATGCTCTGTAGTATTTGTAATGAAAACTTCTTGCACAACCTGATCAATATTGTCTCTATTTTTTAACCGACCACTTCTTAATTTGTTTTCTTCAGTATCCAGTTGTTTCAAATCAAGCGCTTCAATCAGGCTAGGCCAAAAATCTTCTGCAACAACTCCTATTTGGATAAAGCCGTTCGAAGTTCTGTAAGAATTAAATGGCACATGATTCATGTGTTGATTTCCAATCGGCTCAGGATTCTCACCCGAAAGAAAATGCATAGTAGCCATGTATGTCAGTAAACTTACCTGAGTATCGAGCATAGAAATATCCACGTGTTCGCCAGAGTCGTTTTTTTCTCGAGACTGTATAGCGCTTAAAATACCAATCACCGCATAAAGTCCAGCTCCTAAGTCAGCTATAGGGATACCGGATTTAACCGGATTTTCTTTATCTGTTCCTGTAATGGACATTGCTCCAGCGTAACCTTGAATGAGATTATCGTAAGCCGGTCGATTTACTTCAGTATTGCCAAAGCCGCTTATTGAACATGTAATGATTTTTGGATTAACTTCTTTTAAGCTTTGATGATCTATACCTAAACGTTTTGTTACGCCTTGACTGAAATTATCCACAACAACATCTGCTACTTCAGCCAACTCTTTGAAAAGTTTTAAGCCTTGTTCAGATTTGAGATTCAATTCAACGCTTTTTTTATTTCTACCTAAAGTGAGATGATATGCGCCGATCCCATCCAAAGAATACTTTGGATCATCTTTTAAAAGATTTCTGGTAATGTCACCTATCTTTGGTTGCTCAATTTTTACAACTTCGGCACCCAAATCAGCCAAAATCATAGTCGTGTAAGGACCTGCTAACATGTGGGTTAAATCGAGGACTTTTATGTCTTTTAAAGATTGCTTCAACTTAGTAATCGATTTTATCGTCTACGGCATTTCCTTTGGTTGGAATTAAAGCAGAGCGTTTGAAAGAAGCTACAACATCCCCATTTTGGTTTTTACCAATTGTTTTTACAGTAACAATGCCAGCATTTTTCCTGGATTCGGAAAGACGCTTTTCTAAAACTTCAGACTCTGCATATAGAGTATCGCCGACAAACAATGGATGTGGAAGAACAATGTCAGTCCAACCAAGATTAGCTATGGCTTTTTGGCTGATATCACTCACACTCATTCCTACCATCACAGATACGGTGAAAGTACTATTTACTAAATTTTTCCCAAATTCTGTTGCCTTACCATACTCCTTATCAAAATGCAGAGGATGAGTATTCATGGTTAAAAGCGTGAACCAAGTGTTGTCCGATTCGGTAATGGTTCTGCCAGGACGATGTTCGTATACATGACCTACTTCAAATTCTTCGAAATAACGGCCGAAGGATTCTCTAAATCTATTGTTTCCTAAATCTTTGCTGGATTTTGACATGCTAGTCTTCCTTTTCTTTATCTCCTAAAGATAATTTTAGACGCATCGCTTCTGCAATGGGCTCGTCGACCATTTTGCCATCTATTTTAACAGCCCCACCATCCATCTTTTGGTATTCCTCAAGAACTTTTTTGGCTTCCTCTTTTTCCTCTTGGGTAGGTTCAAATGCATCATTGATGAAATCGATTTGCGAAGGATGAATCGCTGCTTTTCCAGTAAAACCAAGGTTCTTCACTTTTTCAGCTTCCTCTTTAAGTCCTTCTTCATTATCGATATAGAAAAATGGCGCATCGATGGTAAAAAGGTTGTACATAGCTGCGGCTAAAGCCACTTTATGCCGAGCATATAAAAGCGGTTCCCATGCAAGTTTAGAACCCATACCTGCAGAAAAATCTGCCGCTCCAAAGAACAAGCCGATGACTCCTTTAAAAGCAGCTATTTGTGTAACGGTATCGACTGCTCTTGGCGTCTCAATCAAAGGAACCAGTTTGTTTTCAAATGCGATCATTGGCGCAAGCGTCGCTAAGAAATCAAAACTTTGTGTCTTCGGAAGAATGATAGCCTCAATTTGATCTTCAAAATCCGATAAAGCGTCAATATCCTGTCTGCCATTTTCATTCATAGCATCGTTAACTCTTACGAACAGTGGTTTGGTAAAAACATTGCCTTTTTTTAAAAGACCAATCAATTCTTCACGTGCATCGATTTTTTTATCTTCTGGACAACCGTCTTCAAGATCGATGATGAGAGCGCTAGCATTGCTACTAAGACCTCGATCCAAACGATCAAGTGTATGTCCTGGAATGAACAGGTTCGATTTGTATCTCATGTTATTTCCTTTCTAAGTTAATGAGGTAATCGACCACATCCAAAAGTTCGGAAGTCCCAACTTGCCTTGAGGCTGATACTTTATATTTTCCATTGACGATAAAAGCAGGCACTCCTCGGATTTCATATTTGAGTCCAAAGGTATCAGCTCTGCGGATTTTGTTCTGCATGGCAAAAGAATTGAACAAAGATTGATATTGATCTTGAGCTATGCCATAGCTAGCAAAGAAAGGTTCCAATTCTCTTTCGGAAGTCATCATGCGCTGATTGGCATGAATGGAAACGAAAGTACTTGCAATAATATCCGGTTTTTTAAAAAATTCGGCGGCGTAAAATAGTTTGGCATGCGTTTTAGCCATTTCATTCCAAGTAATAGGCGAGCGCCAAAAATCTATGTCCGCAGACAGTTTCTTCTCCCAACTGTTGAGTTGATTTTCTAGACTGTAACAATGTCCACAACCAAACCAAAAGAATTCAATTACTTCAATTTTTTTTGAGTCTCGAGTAGCAATGGGTTCGGATAAAACCTGATAGTGCTTGCCCGGCTGATAATTTTCGGCAACCAGCACTGAACTGATTGAGAAAATGAATGCTAGTAAAAGTTTTTTAGTAAAGGCCTGAAACATAATTAGCGACCGCCCTAATCTCTTCGATGGTGAGTCTTGTAGCTATCCCTTGCATAATTTTGCCATGTTCATCGATAGCTCTTTCTCCAGTTTGATAGGCAATCAAACTTGTGACTACATATTCTGCTTTCTGTCCACCAAGCATTGGGTATTGTGCTGACTCAAGCCCTTTGCCAGCCGGTCCATGACAACCGGTGCATGCTGGGACTCCTGAATCAAGATTTCCTGCTCGATATATTTGTTGACCCAGAGCTAGGTTGGCTTCGTCTGCCTGACTAACCTTAGTTTTTTGGCCAGCATAAAATGCAGAAACATCTCTCAAGTCGTCATCTGAATAATCATTCAAAAGACCTTTCATAACTGCAATGACACGTTCTTCATCTCTGATATGTTCGAGTTGCTCAAAGAGATAACTCTCTCTTTGTCCGGCTAAAGTAGGCCACTGACCCACAACGCTGTTTCCATCTGCACCGTGACAAGCAACGCATGTTCCCACAAGCTTAGCACCTTTCTCGGCATCGCCTTTTTTCATTGGTTTTGCTTCTGCCATTTCTCCTGCAGCTGCAGCAAATATACTGAGAGAGCTTATAAAAAGAGAAACAAATAATAACTTTTTTATCATTTAAACTTTATTTGTGGGCGAAATGATTCGCAATTATATACTATAGAATATTGTTTTTCCTGATTTTAGAAGAATGAGTTATAAGTCAAAACCTTTGCCTCTGACCTTTGCTTGCGCTGCAACTGAGAGCAAACTTTTTCCTTCTGATGCAGGAAATGAGATAGCTCTTTGCGGTAGATCAAATTCGGGAAAATCATCTTTGATCAATGTTTTAGCTAATCAAAAAAAATTAGCCAAAACCTCTAATACACCGGGAAGAACCCAATCCATCAATTTTTTTCATTTAACAAATGACGAAGCAAAAAAAATAGTTGATTTACCAGGCTTCGGTTACGCCAAAGCGAGTAAGCAAGATCAAAATTCTTGGGCCAAATTGATTTTGAGTTATTTAGGAAAAAGAGCAGCCCTGACCGATTTAATTTTAATCATGGATATGCGTCACCCTTTTCAAACTAAAGACCTAGAGTTTTTGAATCTTTGTGAATCACTGAACTTGCCCATACATTTAGTTTTAACCAAAGCCGATAAACTCAATAATAAAGAAATGCAAACCGCTCTAAAGGTTGTCTCGGAAAAAATGGCCACTTACCCTGCCATAGTCGACTCGCTCGCGTTCTCTGCAACTAAAAAAATAGGTTTGGAAACTTTGTTAAATAAAATTAAACTGCTTTTAGAAGTATAAACCCGTCAGCAGTTTTCAGGGGAGAGAGATGCTGACGGGCCACAAGGATTATGTATTTCCTTATTTTTAGGAGAACGCTTTTTAGACTGAGGATGTTTGAAAAAGTTCTTTACTTAGTGGGCTTCGCCCCAATTGGAAGCCAGACCGCTTTCAACTTCCAAAGGCACTTTCAATTTCGCTGCATTTTTCATGATTTTTGAAACTTCTTCCTCGACTTTGGAAGCATCTTGATCTTTGACCTCCAAAATTACTTCATCGTGAACTTGCATGATCATTCGAGCATCAACTTTGCCTTTGGCTAGCCACTCATGAATTTCAATCATCGCAATTTTCATGATGTCAGCTGCAGTTCCTTGCATGGGCGCGTTGATTGCTGCTCTTTCTGCAGCCATGCGACTGCGTCCGCTGTGGATTCCAGGTAAATAAAGTCTTCTGCCAAAGAAAGTTTCAACATAACCTTTCTCTTTAGCAAGCTCTTTGGTGCGTTCCATATACAATTTAACGCCAGGGTATTTGTGAAAATATGAATCAATATAGTCAGCAGCTAAAGGTCTAGAAATATTCAAAGCTTTGCTTAGACCGAAGGCTGACATGCCATAAATCAAACCAAAGTTGATCGCCTTGGCGCCGCGACGTTGTTCTGCAGTGACCTCTTCACCAGGTTCAGCAAAGACCTCTGCCGCTGTAACAGAATGAATGTCTTCGCCATTTTCGAATGCGGTAATCAGGCCTTTATCTTCAGAAAGATGCGCCATGATGCGTAACTCAATTTGCGAATAGTCGACTGCTAGCAATTGATAACCATTGGGGGCAACAAAAGCCGTTCTGATAAGTCTACCCTCGTCGGTTTTGATTGGAATGTTTTGCAAATTAGGATCAGCAGAAGACAATCTCCCAGTTGAAGTCACAGCTTGATGAAAAGAAGTATGCACGCGACCCGTCTTCTTCGATATTTGTTGCGGTAGACTATCGGTATAAGTACTTTTCAATTTTGCCAAAGTGCGATGTTCCAAGAGAATTTTTGGTAATTCATAATGATTGGCTAATTCTTGTAAAACCGACTCATCGGTAGAAGGTTGACCGCCAGGGGTTTTTTTCACGACCGGGAGTTCCATCTCATCAAAGAAAATTGCTCTTAAATCTTTGGTAGAAGCCAAGTTGAATTCTTTACCCGCTTCTCGATAAGCTTGTCCTTCAAGCCCGCTAATACGTTGTCCTAAATTATTGGATTGAATTTTTAATGCTTCTTCATTAACTAAAGTCCCTGCTTGTTCCATATCGGAAAGCACCGGTACCAAGGGTAATTCAATTTCATGCAAAACTTTTTCCAAAGAGGGTGTCTTTGCTAAAGCTGTTTTTAAATGGGAATAGCAACGGAAAGTGATATCTGCATCTTCTGCTGCATAGTCACTCGCTTTTTCCAAAGGTATCTGATTGAAAGTCAGTTGTTTGACGCCCTTACCAGCAACATCTTCAAAAGTTGTGGTTTTGACATTTAAGTAATGACTCGCCATGGCATCCAAATTATGACGGGTCGCAGTTGGATCATAGACGTAAGACATCAACATGGTGTCGTTTTCAATAACATTCAAATGGATGTCATAATTTGCCAAAACATTGCGATCGAATTTTAGGTGTTGGCCAATCAAAGGAGTCTTTTCAATGATTGGTTTGAGTTTTTTTAAAACCTCGTCTCGATCGAGTTGCTTGGGTGCACCCTCGTAATCGTGACCAACCGGAATGTAGTATGCATTGTCTTCATCTGTTGCAACTGATAAGCCGACCAAGTTGGCTTGAGTAAAATCCAAAGAGTCTGTTTCGGTATCAAAAGCCAAAACTTTGGCTTTTTTCAATTCCTTAATAAGACCATCCAAATCTTTTTTACTAAGAATGGCGCGGTAATTTTTTTTTGAAGCAGAGCCGTTCGAACTTTTTGCTGGAGTTTTTTTTGTTTCGGCACTTTTTAATAAAGTCTTAAATTCCAGTTCGGTAAATAACTTATGCAATTTAGCTTGATCGGTTTCTCCCACTGCCAGGTCCTCAATCCCAAAATCCAACGTGACATCTTTTTTAATGGTGGTTAACTGTTGCGAAAGTTTGAGTTGCTCAATGCCTTCGCGGAGGTATTCGCCAACCTTACCGGTAATTTCTTCAGCTTTTTCAATGATGGTTTCAACCGTTCCATATTTGCTTAACCAATTAACGGCAGTTTTGGGACCGACTTTATTTACCCCTGGAATGTTATCCGATGTGTCCCCAACAAGTGCCAAGTAATCGATGATTTGTTCTGGGGTTACGCCAAACTTTTTCTCCACCCCTTTTTGATCCAAAACTTCATTGGTCATGGTATTCACCAATTTAATATTTTTGGTTACGAGTTGTGCCAGATCTTTATCGCCAGTGGAAATTACCGTTGAAATTCCTTTTTCTTCAGCTTGCTTGGCAAGGGTGCCAATCACATCATCGGCCTCAACGTTATCGACTACAAAAATCTTGATACCCAAGGCTTCAACAATGTCGTAAATGGGTTGAATTTGCGGACGCAAATCGTCTGGCATCGGAGGTCGATTGGCTTTGTATTCTTTATACATGTCGTGGCGAAAAGTATCGCCTTTGGCATCAAAGATCATCCCAATGGGTGAATTTGGATGGTCTTCTAAGATTCGCATCACCATGGTGGTCACCCCTCTTACCGCACCAGTTGGCTGACCAGTAGAAGTCGTTAAGGGCGGCAAAGCATGGTATGCACGGTATACATATGACGATCCATCGATGAGAATGACGGAGTCGCTTTCTGCAGTGCTCTCTGGTTTTGCCATAAAATTTTTTACCTAAATTTCGTTATACTTATACCATGAATTTGCTGCAAGAAACGCGTGTTGTTTTAACTTTAATTTTGCTTGCTTGCATCGGTTTAATTGCAACTGCATTTTACATGGAATACCAACTTGGGCTCGAACCCTGTCCCATGTGCATCGTGCAAAGAATAGCTGTTGCCCTTGCTGGAGCTACGGCACTAGTTGGCATAATTCATAACAAATTAAACAAATTATATTTGGGACTTACCGCTTTTTTCAGTGCCGCTGGTGGCGCATCTGCCATCAGACATTTGTATCTGCAATCTTTACCGCCAGATCGTGTCCCCTCTTGCGGACCTGACTTAAATTATCTACTGGATAACAATTTTGTCTCTGATGCATTAGTTCAATTATTTATAGGGGATGGCAATTGTGCCGAAGTGATGTGGAGTTTATTAGGCATATCCATTCCAGGTTGGGTTTTAATTTGTTGCGCGGGGATATTTCTCTTGTCTTTGCGCCAAATTAAGATGGTCAATATCTATAGTTAATTCATCGCTATCCTGACTTTTCATCAAATTAACTTCAGTTTTTTTAAACTTTGTACGAATTGTGTATTTTCTAAATACCGAAACGACTGTTAAGACAATTGTTTGCACTAAAGAAATCAAAAAAGCATTGGAAACTTCCAATGCATACATAGCCACCAAAGTTACATAGGACATGCTCCAAGCGATGGGCAAGGCAATTGCAGTATCGAACATAGATTCTTTTAAAGAGCGTTTATCAATGTTAGAAAATTTCAATGCAGCCTCGCATTGCTTTGCGCAAAATTATTTAGCATTTTCAAAGCCAGGTTGAATTGCTCATCTTGCGATAAGACGCCTCCGGAAGAATGAATTTCTTCGATGATGCTTTTGTGGGCCTCAAATTGTTCGTCTGACATTTTGCTTAATAATTCCAAATAAATTTTCATGTGATCGTCCATATAATTTTCCCGCGGAGAACTATTGTATTCATCATAGCGACAGATCTTGTCGCTTGGTTGACTATAATGTATAAATGGAGAATGAAAATGAAGACATTATCAAACAAATTTTTACCGAAGATAGAACCATTAAAGACTTAAGCACAGGTATTTACTTCAAAGTTAAGGGTACTAAATTGCAAACTACTTTGGAGTTTCATGTAAAAAAAGGCGGTGATCCGGAAGTTTTTAGTGCCTGGTCAAAAGCGCAAACCGAGGATGACACATCATGAGCGATACGATTTTAAGACAAATGAATATGCTGCAGCTGATTCCGCGTTATCCACAGAAAGTGACCACAGCAAATGTCAGAGATGCTTTGAATGATTCGGGTTACGAAGCTTCGTTAAGAACCATTCAGAGAGACTTGCAAGAATTATCCAGAGTTTTTCCTATTATCAGTGATGAGCGCAACAGTCCTTTTGGTTGGAGTTGGGAAAAAGATGCTCAAGGTTACGAGTCGCCTGCCATGGACCCCATTCAAGCTCTCACCTTTTCATTGGCTGCTCAATATTTAGAACCGTTGATGCCGAAAGCAAATTTTAAAAGAGTGGAAGATTTTTTTGCTCGAGCTGAAAAAGTCTTGGTGGGTAGTGAAAAAACCAAATTGGCAAGATGGCGTAAACGCGTGAAGGTTGTATCGGAAAATATGAGATTCAAAGATCCTAAGGTTAATTTAGATTTGCGCCAAAAAATTTACAGAGCAGTTTATGAAGGTATACAGATCAAAGCATTTTATAGAAAGCGTGGCGAAAAAGTTGCGGACGAACGTCACATGCATCCGTTGGGAATTGTATTGAAAGGAAGCATGCATTACTTGATTTGCATGATGGATGAAGATCCCATCAACCCGAGATATCTCCCTTTGCAGAGATTTGAGAAAGTGGAACTCTTAGAAGCCGAAGTCAAAGAGCCAAAAGGCTTTGATATCGATGAATTCATTCACAAAAACAATTTGAGTTATGCCTACAGCAATGATCTGTACACATTTGAGGCGGTTTTTGATAAGACCATGGCCTTTCATCTGCTGGAAACGCCTTTGAATGGCTCTCAAAAAGTTATCGAAATGGGAGACGATAAATTATTGATCAAAGCGAGGGTGCCCGATACCTTGCAATTTGAGCAATGGTTGATGAGTTTTGGCAGTGACGTCGAAGTTTTGAAACCGAAAAAATTGAGAAACAAATTTATTTCCTTAACCAAAAAAATGAGGTCAATGTATCAATGAGTTTAAATATTATAGTTTTATTAATTTCTTTAGGCACCTTGGGTCTGGTCATCTACATTTTCTTAAAATTACGCGACCAAAATCTTCAAGGTGAAAATCAAAATTCGATATTGGATGAGAAGTTCAAAGCTTTCTCTGAAGATATCAATAAGATCGGCCAGGATCTAACCTCAGTTACCACTCCAATAAATGAGTTGAATAGATTTTTGGGTGGCAATGTTACTACTGGAAGATTGGCAGAGTGGAATTTGGAATCGGTGGTGCAAGATATCATGCCCGATGGCAGCTATCACTTTCAGCATCAGATCAATCCCCAAACAGCAGATCGTGTGGATTGTGCTGTCGTTACTGCTGAAGAAATTTTAGTGCCCATTGATTCAAAATTTTATTCCGGCCAATACCGTTCCTATCAAGAAGCGGGAACTGATACCGCCAGACAAACTGTCTTGCGTGATTTACGCACCGCGATCTTGAGAGATGCCGAAGACATCTCAGAAAAATACATTTTGCAAAATTCAACTACGAATTACGCCGTTTTGTATATCGCCTCAGAAAAGCTCATCGATCTGGTTGATAAAATTGAAGATTTACGTCAAGAGTGTTTAACCGATAAGAAGATCTTGATTCAAGGACCCAATACTTTGGCTGCCTTCTTGGATACCATCCGGGTAGGTCATCATTATCTAAAACTCAACCAGACCGCAGAGAAAGTCGCCACAGTGGTTAGAAACATTCAAAAAGAATTCAAAAGCTTTGATTCCAGTACCGAAAAGGTTCTAAAGAAATTGGAAGGTGCTTTGAAAGACGTCAACAGTCTGCAAACCAGAGTAAACGTGTTGGGCAGAACTCTTGACCGAGGTGCGGATAGTTTGAATGATGAGGATTTGTAAAAAGCCATCATTTTTTTAACTGAAAGTAAAACGCATACATAAATTTTTATGCAACTAAATTGCATAAAAAATTTGACATTAGAAATTTTCATGTCTAAGATATCAACATGAAAAAAATGAATCTAACCAAACACGCATCCATGAGACTCAAAAAAAGAGGTATTCCTTTAGAGATAGCTGAGCAAGTTGTTCTTTATGGTGAAGAAAAATATACGCATGGGTCTGTTAAATATCATATTCCAAAGTCAGAACTTAGATATCTTGAGAATGAAATACCTAACTTTAAAAAGCATAAAAATCTTCTTAAAAATGTCTTAGTTGTTAGTAAAGACTCAACCATTATTACGGTAATGAAAAGAAGTAAAAATAAAAAAATATT
>CACOBG010000001.1 GCA_902625415.1 uncultured SAR86 cluster bacterium | reverse complement strand
TTAATTAATTGAAAAAGTTCATTAAATGTTTTTCTAAAATTTGAAATTTTATTTGGAACCCTAATCTTTCTTTCAAGAATTTCAGCATGATTGGAATTTAGATTTATTATTGCCCATTTTTCAAGAACCTTATTTGTTTCATTATCCATTTTTTTTAGAAACTTTAGATTTTTAGAGTAGGTCTTTTCAAGTCCGTCAAAATATTTGAGAGCTCCCACTTTTTTTAGAGTTGCAAAATATTCACTAGAATTTTTATAATTAAGAGCCTTTTGCGTTTCATCCCAAATTCTTTCTCCAGAAAGGAAATTTATTTCATTATTTAAAGACATTTTCTTTAAAACTTTTAAAGAATCTCTGGAAATTGAGAAATTAAAATCAGCTAGTTTTGATTTAAATCTTGCAACTCTAAAAAGCCTCAAGGGATCTTCGGAGAAAGCTTTAGAAACTATTCTAATCCTTCTGTCTTTTAGGTCTTTAATTCCTCCAAAAGGGTCATATAATTTCCCAGACTCATCTTTAGCAATAGCATTTATAGTAATGTCTCTTCTTTTTAAGTCCTCATTGAGTGAAACGTTAGATTTTGTATTAAAAGAAAAATTTTTATGACCCTTTCCGGTTTTTATTTCTTTTCTAGCTAAAGCATATTCTTCTTTTGTTTTGGGATGCAAATAAACCGGAAAGTTTTTTCCGACTTGTTTAAAGCCTTGTTTTAACATTTCCTTATGAGATGAATTTACAACAACCCAGTCCTTTTCATTGAAAGGAATCCCCAGTAACTCATCCCTTATTGCTCCACCGACTAAGAAAACTTTCATTTTTGTTTATTTTTTATTACAAATTTTTTTTGATCTTCCAATCTTAAAAATGTTAGTTCTTTTCCCCAACAACATCCAGTATCTAAGGCTATGATATTAGATATATCTGTCTTGCCCTGAAGAGCTGCCCAATGGCCAAAGACCAAGAGATCAACATCATTCATTATTTTATTTTCTTTTTTAAACCATGCGACTAATTTAGGAGGAATGTTTTTTTTTCCTCCTTTGAATGAGAAATTAGGCAATCCATTTTTGTTTACAACTCTAACTCTTGTAAAAAAATTTACTAAACCACTAAAAGATTCAATTGAATGGAAATTTTTTTTATCTTCAAAAACTTTTTTTAAATTTTTTTTTGGGTCATTTATTAATTTCAACTCGCAAAGCTTAGAAAAAGTTTCAGCCTTTTTAAGCGACATATTTCTTGGAATTCCTGCATGAACCATGGCAACTTGAATGACTTTTCTTTTAGTTAAAATTTTTTTTGAGAATACAAAAGGCTGTTGCAAAAGAAATTTAGCCATTTTTAAACTTTTTTTATCAAACATTTGAGATTGAAAAGTATCATCATCATTAAGACCTTTATTGTTAAAGAAACAATTTAGATAGTGTAAGTCATGATTACCTAAGACAATGTGAACTGAATTTTTAATTTTGAAGACATATTCTAAAACTTTAAAAGAGTCTGGACCCCTATTGATTAGATCGCCTGTAACCCACAAAAAATCTTTTGAACTTTTAAATTTTATTAGCTCTAAACCTTCTTTGAACTCTTCAAAACAACCTTGAATATCTCCAACTGCGTAATTAGCCATCATCCTTCACCAATGCGGATATTTGAAGAAACTCATTTAAAGATAGTTCCTCTGGACGAAGATTTAAATTCAGATCTAATTTCTTGATACTTTCTTTATGAAGGATATCTTCAAGAGAATTCGAAATTTTTTTTCTCTTTTTATTAAACAAGGTCCGCGTAACTATCTTTAAATTATGTAACTCTTTTTGATTCACTTTTTTTTTCTTTGGAGAAAATCTTACAAATAAGCTATCTACTTTCGGTTCGGGATTGAAAAATTCCTTTGAAACTTCTTTTAAAATTGTGACCTCATATAAATAATTGCATATGACACTTAATCTCCCATAAGATGAAGTCTTTTCGTTTCCAGCACATCTTAATGCAAACTCTTTTTGAAGCATGAAATGCATGTCATGTATTTTTTCATAATGTTTTTCGCACCAATCTAGGATTGGACTTGATATGTTATAGGGAATATTTCCTATAACTCGAAACTCATTTGAGGCATAAATTTCTGAGGGGCTTAGTTTCAAGATATCTCCACCAATAAAAGCATTTAGATTTTTCGGAAACTTCTTTTTTAAAAAGATTAACAAATCCTTATCTAATTCTATTCCAAAATACGAGTCACAAATATTTATGAGGATTTTTGTTAAGTCTCCCTTTCCTGGACCAATTTCTAAGACTCTATCGTTAGAAGCAACATTGATAAGATTAATTAGATCTTCTAATAGTTTTTTGTCTGTTAAAAAGTTTTGCCCAAATCTCTTTTTTGCTTGCATTTTAAAGCAGTGAAAAAGATGTCTTTAAGGCTTCGTCCATGCTAGAAAAATCAGCCTTATTTTTTCCTGCTATTTCATAAGCTGTCCCATGATCTACTGAAATTCTAATAAAAGGTAATCCCAAAGTTACGTTTAGCGTATTGCCAAAACCCATTGATTTAATTACGGGCAGTCCCTGATCATGATACATGGCAAGAAAAACATCATACTTATTTATATTTTCTTCAATAAATGCCGTATCTGCAGATATTGGGCCGAAAACATTTTTAGGAGAGGAATTCACAAAAGGTTTCAATATTTCCTCTTCCTCATGACCAATAAAACCTCCTTCGCCGGCATGTGGATTAAGTCCCAAAAGACAGATAGATGGATTTTTAATTTTCCAAGTATTTTCAAACTCATCAGAAATAATGGAAATGGTATTTTCCAGATTTTTCTTTGAAATTTTGGCAGGTACTTCAGAGAGAGGAATGTGGGTAGTAAGAAGAGCAATCTTTAATTTGTTGTTCATTAAAAGCATTACTACTTTTTTAACATTAGAAATATCTGCCAGAAACTCCGTATGACCTGAGAATTCGAATCCAGATTGATTTATCAATTCTTTATTTATTGGCCCAGTAATAAGACCTTTGAATTCATTTTTTAGACAACCTAGAGCACCGTGAGAAAGAATATCAATAATGTAGTTTGCATTTCCTACATCTGGATTGCCTATTGAAACATTATTCTTTAGAGGAAAATGTTTGAAAATGACGCCTTCGTGATCAGAACCCTCTTCGATCAAATTAAGATCAAGATTATTTACGCTAATGAGGTCTTGATATAAATTTTTATCTCCGGCCAGGATAAAGTTTTTCTGTATTTTTTTATTTTTTGATAAGGCTTTAAGAGTTACTTCGGGACCAATGCCAGCAGGATCACCCGGCGAAATAAAAAATTTTGTCATGAAGAAATTTTTATGTCTACGAAAGCTTCAGATCTTATCTCTTCAAGAGTATTTTGCAGTTGTTCTCTATATTTTCTTTGAAAAAGAATGCCAAAAGCCTTATCTTTCAAACGTTCATCTGAAATATTTTTTTCTCTTCTATCCAAGACTTTCAAAAAATGCCAACCGAAAGCACTTTTAAATGGTTTACTTACATCACCAATTTTTGTCTCCATCATTACCTTTTCAAAAGTTTTATCATAAATCCCCTCAGGAGCCCAATCGAGCTTTCCTCCATCTAGCTTTGAGCCGGGATCATCAGAATACACTCTCGCCAAGATGCTCATTTCTTCCCCTTTGCTTTGTCTTTCATACAATTCATTTATTAGATCTTTTGATTGTTTTTCACTTCTAATTTCAGATTCTTCTATGAGAATATGTTGAACAAGTGTTTGAGATTCAATCTGAATAGTTTCGCCTCTGATATCTTCTAATTGAAGTAGATGAAGCCCGGCTCCACTTTTTATTGGCCCGTAAACTTCCATTTTTTCCATTTTGTTCAAATGGTCCACAAATAAAGTAGGAATATTTGACTTTTTTCTCCAGTTTAAATTCCCATTGTCTCCATTGTTGAATAAGCTTGAATATTTTTTTGTCGCTTCTGAAAACGATAGTCCATTATTTATCTCTTTAATGACTTCCAAAGCTTTGCTTTGATTTTCTTCATCATTGTCATTTTTTAATAAAATTTGATTAATCTTATATTCAATGGATATTAAGTTTTGACCTTCAACAGAGTCAATGTAATTCATCAATTCCTGATCTGAGACAATAATTTTTGGCCTTACTAAACCTGATTGAACTCTCCTGATAATCATTTCTTTCTTCAATGACTCTCTAAAGTCTTTGAATGAGTTATTTTCACCTTCAATTTTCTTTTTCAATTCCTGCAGACTAAGACCGTCCTCTTTAGCGTATCTTACTAAGGACTCATTAAGTTCTTGATCACTTATTCTGATTCCAAATTTCTCACCTTTTTGCAAAAGTATTTCATCCATTATCAATCTTTCGGTAACTCTCGAAAAAAGAATTTCCTTAGGAGGAAGCCTTTCACCACTTTCTTCAAAATTCTTTACTGTATTTTCTAAAGCTTCATTTAATTCAGATTCCATAATTATTCCTTCGTCGACAATAATCGCAATCCGATCTATAAAACTTATGTCTGAAACTATTGTATTTGCGAAACAAAGGAATATTAATGTTCTTAAAATCATAGCGTTCTTCTTTTTAAATAACTTTCTTTTGGCCTTCCAAGAGATCCTAGCCCCTTGAGTTCAAAATAAATTCTCAAACGGTCTTTATGATAATCTTTAAATATATCTTTTTCCAAAATACTTATCCAATCTAGCTCCAAAGATTTCATATAGGCAATACCAACAATAATTCCATCATTTTCATAATCAATTGAAAATACATTAGAGATATTTTTTTTTGTTTCAATATCGTTGATGAATTTAAATCCACCACTCCAATTTTTTGAGAAATTTAAAGAAGCAGCTAATTCTAAAGAGTTAATTTCTTTCTTGCTGATTGAATTTTGATCAAAGTCAAAAATTTGAATATTTTTTATGAGACTGTGCCTTAAAGAAAGTCTGTAATCATCGGAATTAAAATTTAGAGTATTTTTATAGGAGCTAAAGTTATTTTCACTATCAACAGATATTTTTGAAATGTAATGTATTTTTTTATTCTTTCTATAATCTATTTCCAAAGAAAATGGATCCGGAAAATCTATCTTTAAATTTTTATAAAACAAACTTTTAGTACCTACTGTGTAGAGCTTTTCAAGCTTTATCTTTAACTTACTTTTATTAGCATCAAAAACTGAAAATTTAGATCCAACATTTATATCTTTTTGATAGCTCATGAATACATCCCCAAATGTTTGACCTTCATTTATAGAAGAGAGCTTCAAACCAGAGTCAACCTTTACTTCGTTAATAATTTTTTTATGATCAGATATGGCTAAATTCAAAAAAGGCTCAATATAAACTTTAGAAGTTTTGTTTTTTTTAAAAAACTTCAGAGATTGATCCAAATATAAAATAGGAAGAAATTCACTAAAATTTTTGTTGTCGTAATCTTTGTAAGAATAATTTATAGCAAGAGAAGTTCTCAAGAAATAATTATTTTTGGTAAAAGCATGAGAAATCTCAGGTTTTAAGTTGATTCTCATAATGCTTTGTTTATCAGCATTTCTAAAGGCACCGCCTTTGCTAAAAAAAGCAAAATCCATATTGAGGTTGAAATTTAATTTGTCTTTATTTAAAAAATAATTAAGCTCCAACCCAGGAAGTCTTTGAAATTGGTTTTTTGCAAGTGGATTAGTTAGCTTGAAAGAGTTGAAATCCGTTTTTATTTTCAAGTTCTTATTAAAAAAATTTAAATCGATTTTTTGAGGCAATATGTAAGTTCTCGATAGGCCGCTGAGAAAACTTCCCAAGTCTGATAGATAAAACGGATCCCCTGAAGAAGAAATATCAAAATTTAAAAATATTGAGTCTCTAAATCTTTGCTCATGAAAAAAGTTATACGACCACCTAAAATCATCTCTTTCAAGAATATTGAATGACGATTCATTATCTTTTAAAAAAGAAGAATTAAAATATCCCTCATAGCCTTGACCTAAATATCTAAGTTGGTTTGTTAATCCATAACCTCTCTGAGTCATCAATCTCGGCTCAACAGAAAGGTCAAGATTTTCTTTAAGATTGAGATAAACCGGAATTTTTACATCAAGACCCGATCTTTCATTTATGGAGATTTCTGGAAGAAGAATACCGCTTTTTCTTTTTGCGCTTATAGGGAAATTTGTATTATTCAAATACGCTAGAGTCCTACCTTGAACTTTAAGCTTACTTTTTTTTGCTGTAAGGGTGTTATTGCTATTTAGGAATCTCAATTCTTCCGACTCAACCCACCAAATTTTATCTGCACAAGGACAGCTTGAAAATTCAACATCCTTCATTATCGTTTCATTTTCAGAAATACTTACAAACTTAGTTTGCCCATAAAGAAAGTCATCTAAGGAAGAAAAACTAATCTTTTCGCTGGAAAATACTTTATTTTTATTATCTAAACTTACTTGATCGGCTTTAAAAAAAAGATTTTCTATTTTCAGAGAGACATTACCTTCAAGTAACAGAAGTTCATTTTTAGTGTCAAAAGAAGTCTTATCAGCCTTAAATTCAATATTAGAAGCAAAAATGCTTCCAAAATAAAAAGCAGTGAAAAAAAGAAAATTAAATATCTTATTCAAGAATGCTATTTTACCTTTAAAAGTATTTAATATTAGAGATATACAGAATTTTAATTCTGTTTAAAATAATTCTTTTAAAAAGGAACTTTTATGAGCAAATTAACAAACAAAACTTTATTCGTTTCAGGAGCCTCTAGAGGAATCGGACTAGCAATTGCTAAAAAAGCTGCTGAAGATGGAGCAAATGTGATTTTAGCTGCTAAAACAGCTGAACCGCACCCAAAACTTCCAGGAACAATTTATACAGCCGCTGAAGAAATTGAAGAAGCTGGAGGAAAGGCTTTTCCTGTTCTATGTGATGTCAGGTTTGAAGATCAATTGGAAGAAGCTGTAAACAAGGGAGCTGATCATTTTGGAGGGATTGATATATGTGTAAATAATGCCAGTGCTATTCAATTGACTAATACTCTCCAAACCGACATGAAAAGATACGATTTAATGAACCAAATAAATGCAAGGGGAACTTTTTTAACTTCAAAGAAGTGTTTACCTTTTTTGCTAAAAGCTGAAAATCCACATATTTTGAATTTGTCACCTCCTTTGGATATGAATCCTAAATGGTTTGCAAATAGTGTGGCTTACTCGATTGCTAAATTTGGGATGAGTCTTTGTGTTTTGGGAATGGCAGAAGAATTTAAAGAACAAGGTGTTGCAGTTAATGCTTTGTGGCCCAGAACCGCTATCGCAACCGCAGCAGTAAAAAACATACTTGGCGGAGATGAAACTGTTAAAGTCTCTCGAACCCCAGAAATTATGGCAGATGCAGCCTATGTAATTCTCACAAAAGACTCTAAAGAGTTCACCGGTAACTTTTGTATAGATGATAATTTACTAGCAGATAATGGGGTAAAAGACTTTTCAAAATATGCGGAAGTACCTTTTGCTCAGTTAGCGCCAGACTTTTTTGTGCCAGATGACATTCCTCCCCCTCAGGCGGCGATAGACTCCTGAAGCTTTGATTCAGTCAGGCGAAATTTCTGCTGAATCCCTGAATTGGATATCAGAGAGTATTGGTGCGTCAAATAGAGAAATTCTCTCTAAAGGTCAAAAACTTCGAATAGAGTCCAGTCAAAGAACATTTTTTCGAATTCCTTTCAAAGATAAAAGCTCCATATTAATGGTGGTTCCTGAGGGAATAGATGAAAGTATTGAGTCTTTTTACACAAAAGCAAAAATTTTTAAAAAGGCAAATGTTAATGTGCCAGTCATTTATTTTAAAAACGACTCGCTTGGAAATTTGATCGTCGAAGATTTTGGCGATGACGTTTTGCAATTTTATTTGAATAAGAAAAATTCAAAAAAATTAATCAAATTAGCTATAGAACAGATTCATAAAATTGAAGTAATAAAGTTAGACGAAAGCATATTTTCTGATTTTGAAAAAATTACAGAAAATAATTTATACCTATTTAAAAAATTTTTTTTAGAAGAGTTTTTAGAGGTACCTGAGTTTGAAAACTTAAAAGAAGAAATTGACGAATTTTATTCGATAATCATTTCCGAGCTCAAAGATCATCCAAAGGTCATAAATCATTATGACTTTGAATCAAGAAATCTAATTTCATTGTCAGAAAAAAAAATTGGTGTAATTGATTTTCAAGATGCTTTGATAGGGCCTTTGGGAATAGATTTAGCTTCGATCTTCAAAGATCTTTATAAGAAGTGGACCAAAGAAGAAATATTAGATTGGCTTGATTTCTATGTAGAAAATTCTCGAATTGTTAAAACCGCTTCACTTAAAACTGCAGAAGTAAAAAGAATGGTTGATATTGCTAGTCTTCAAAGACAGACAAGGATCTTAGGTAAATTATCCAAAGTATTTTTAGAATTAAAAAGGTCAGAGAGATTGAAAGATTTTAAGACCATTCTTAAATATTTAATGACTACTTCTTTAGAATATGATGAGACAAAACGATATAGTGATTTCTTTAAAAACTTAATACCTATTTTGGAGCAAAGGTTAAAAACACTATGAAAATTTTTATTCTGGCAGCTGGTTTTGGAAAAAGGCTAAGACCTTTTACAGAAAAATTGCCTAAGCCATTGATAAAAATCAAAAAAAAACCTCTTATTCATTGGAACCTTATAAGGATCAGAAAGGCAGGTTTCAAAAATATAGTTATTAACACTCATTATCTATCAAATAAAATTATTAGATCGGTGGGTTCAGGGAAAAAATATGGTTTAAAAATCACTTATTCTCATGAGGAAGAAATTAAAGGCACTGGCGGGGCCCTAGTAGCAGCTAAAAATATTATTCAAAAAGAACCTTTTTTGTTAATCAGCGGAGATCTTTGGAGTGATTATCCTTTTGAAAAATTTTTAGACTTTAAATTGAAAAAAGCGGCTCATTTGATTTTTGTTAGAGAAGAAAAATCAAAAGATGCATACCTTGAAGCCGGCATCGTAAAAAATTCAAAAACAAAAAACAATTTAACTTATGCTGGCATTGCTGTAATAAATCCAAAAATTTTTAAAGGTTTTAAAGAGGATTACTATGATTTGTGGACTGATTTACTTCAAAAATATGTAAAACAAAATGAAGTTACAGGAGAGATTTATTCAGGCGATTTAGTAAATTTAAACTCAAAAAAAGAATTGAACTTGTTAGACGGGTTAGTAGTCGAATAGTAAACTTCTGTTTATGGCCAAACAAAAGAATGTAATCGCACCATCAATTTTATCTGCAGACTTTTCGCAGCTAGGCAAAGAAGTTGATGCTGTATTGTCGGCTGGTGCTGATTGGGTTCACTTTGATGTAATGGATAATCACTATGTACCCAATCTTACAATTGGTCCTATGGTATGTAAGTCCTTAATTGATTATGGAATAAAAGCTCCAATTGATGTGCATTTGATGGTTAAGCCAGTAGAAAGGCTGATTGATGATTTTGCTGAAGCAGGCGCGTCAGTTATAAGTTTTCATCCAGAAGCAACTGAACATATTCACAAATGCGTTCAAACGATAAAAAATTATGATTTAAAAGCTGGTATGGTTCTTAATCCAGCTACACCGTTAAGTACAATAAATTCAATTCTGCCTGAGTTAGATTTAGTTTTACTAATGAGTGTTAACCCTGGTTTTGGAGGGCAAAAGTTCATAGATTCAACAATGCCTAAAATTAAAAAGCTCAGAAAGAAAATCGATTCACTAGATAAAGAAATTAGGTTAGAAGTAGACGGAGGCATTTCAAAAGAAAATATTTCGGAGGTATCTAAGGCAGGCGCCGATACTTTTGTTGCAGGCTCTGCAATTTTTAATACAAAAGATTATCAAGACACAATCTCAAATTTAAAATCTTTAATTGATTAAATTACTTTTTCTCTTTTTACTGACTCCAGTTTTAGCTAGTTCTGATAAACAATGCAGTTCAATTTCTATTGAGAAAGTAAATTTATGCGTAGAATTGGCTATTTCTCAGAGAGAAAAATCAAAAGGTCTCATGTATAGAAAAGATTTATCAAATTCAGATGGAATGTTGTTCGTTTGGAAAAATGCAGGTAGGAGATGCATGTGGATGAAAAATACTTACATTCCTTTAGACCTTGGTTTTTTTAGAGAAGATATGACTTTGATTGAAGTAAAGGAACTATCTCCAAGATCGCTTAATTCTGTTTGCTCATCGGAACCTGCTAAATATGCTTTAGAACTATCTAAAGGCTGGTTTTCTTCACATAATGTTAAGGATAATTCAAAACTAATCCTAAATTAAATGGAAGAAAAGGAATTCTACAGTCATAAAGGTACATATAATCGTGTACCTTTATCAAAGAAAATTAAGGCTGAAAAGCTTATACCTATTGATATTTTTGATAAATTCAAGTCAAAAGGCTCATATTTTCTTGAATCTGCAGAAGTTGACATGAAATGGGGTAGATACTCTATTATTGGATTACCCTCTGAATCTTCAATTAAAGTTAAGAATTCTGAAATTTTTCTAAATTTAAAGGGTATTGAAGAAAAAATTTCCTCATCTGATCCCTTAAAATTTATTGAAAATTATTTAGAAGAAAATTTTTACCCTGATACAGGAGATTTACCAATTTTTTCAGGAGGATTAGTTGGTTTTTTTGGCTATGAATCAATTAGGTTAATAGAAACTAAACTTCAAAATACTTCAAAAAATGAAGCTCATGAAATAGAAGATATAAATTTACTTATTTCTGACAAAGTGATGATTTTTGATAACTTAGAAAAAACTTTAGAAGTTGTTTTTTATTCAAATCCAAATATTGAAAATTCATACTCAGAAACATTTAGCGAGATTGATGAGTTGATAGAAAGACTAGAATCTCAAGATGATAGTAAAAATGAAGAAGTTAAATCCAAAAATGAAATAACTTTCAAATCAAATATGAATTTCGAACAATACACAAAGTGTATTGAAAAAATAAAGGACTATATAATTGAGGGAGATGTAATGCAGGTTGTCTTTGCTCAAGAAAGATCAGCAGATTTCAATCTTCCTCCTTTTGAACTCTATAAATCCCTTAGAAAATTAAATCCTTCTCCTTACATGTTTTTCTTGGATTTTGGAGATTACCAATTAGTTGGATCATCTCCAGAAATTTTAGTAAGACTTGAGCATGGTGATATTACCGTCAGACCAATTGCTGGAACCAAACCTAGAGGAAAAAATGAAAAAGAAGACCAACAACTTGAGGACGAACTCAAAAATGATCCTAAAGAATTGGCGGAACATTTAATGCTGATAGATTTAGGTCGCAACGATATCGGAAGAGTCGCTGAAGTTGGGTCAGTAAATACAAATGAAAAAATGATTATTGAAAGATACTCTCATGTAATGCATTTGGTCTCCAATGTAGTCGGAAAGGTTAGAGACAATATTTCTCCGATAGACGCACTAAGAGCAACTTTCCCGGCAGGAACTCTGACAGGCGCTCCCAAAGTCAGGGCCATGGAAATTATTGATGAACTAGAAGTTTCAAGAAGAAGAATATATGGCGGTGCAGTAGGGTACATATCTTGGTCAGGTAATATGGATACTGCTATTGTCATTAGAAGTGCTGTCATCAAAGATAAAAAAATATATGTTGGAGCTGGTGGAGGCATAGTTGCCGATTCTGTTGCAGAACATGAATGGGAAGAAGTAAACAATAAATCAATGGCAATAGTCAAAGCAATTAATAATATAGGTTCTTGAATGTTATTGATGATCGACAATTACGACTCTTTTACTTATAACCTTGTTCAGTACTTTGGAGAGTTAGGTGAAGAGGTTAAAACCTTTAGAAACGACCAAATAACGATAGATGAAATAAAGAAATTGGATCCTAGATATATAGTAATTTCCCCAGGACCTTGCACCCCAAAAGAGTCTGGGATATCAATGCAAGTTATTGATTCCTTTAAGGAAAATAAGCCTATTTTAGGCGTATGTTTGGGACATCAAGCCATAGGAGCAGTCTTTGGTGCAAATATCATAAAAGCTAAAGAACTTATGCATGGCAAGACCTCCGAAATACAGCATGATGGCAATTTCTTATTTGAAGGCATGCCTGATAATTTCACTGCAACTAGATATCATTCCTTAGTCATTGAGGAAAAAACCCTTTCTGAAGATTTTATTGTTAACGCGAGAACCGTTGATGGTTCTATTATGGGAATTCAACATAGCAAATTGAATGTGAGTGGAGTTCAGTTTCATCCAGAATCAATCATGACCGAGGATGGGAAAAAACTTCTTTCTAATTTTTTAAATACAATATGAATTCAACCGAAATCATATCTAAAGTTTCTTCAAAAAATCTTTCTCAGGAAGAAACTGCATACGTCATGCAAGATATTTTTGTTGGAAAGATTTCAGATCAAGAGATTGAAAACTTTCTTCTTAACCTTTCGGGAAAAGGAGAAACATCAGATGAATTAACTGGAGCTGTTTTAGCAATGAGAGCTGCATCTTTAAAAGTTGATGTGAAGGAGAAAGATGATCTTGTTGACTGTTGCGGAACAGGAGGACTTGGGAAAAGTATGATGAACGTATCTACAACTGCAGGTTTGGTATCAGCAGCATCAAAAATAAAAATTGCAAAACACGGTAATAGGACAGCAACTGGTAAAAGTGGCAGTGCTGACGTTTTAGAAGCAGCTAATGTGAATTTGAGTCTCAGTCCAAATCAAGTTGCTAAATGTATTCAGGAAATTGGAATTGGATTTATGTTCGCTCAAAATTTTCATCCAGGAATGAAATATGTCATGCCAGTAAGAAAACGAATTGCCGATAAAACTATTTTCAATTTGCTTGGACCACTTACAAATCCTGCAGGTGCAAAAAGACAATGTATTGGGGTTTATGATCCTAAATGGGTTTTGCCTGTTGCAGAAACTTTAAAAAATCTTGGAACAATCAAAGCGATGGTTTTTCATTCAAAGGATGGTCTTGACGAAATTAGTTCAGTAGACAAAACATTTGTTGCGGAATTGGAAAATAATAAAATAAAAGAGTATGAAATTGATCCAAAAGATTTTGATATTTGTCACGATGATTTAAACGATCTTCAAATAGACTCTCCTTCAGAAAGTCTAGAACTCATAAAAACAACCCTCCAAAATGAAGGCTTTAAATCCGGTGAAGATATAACAAGTTTAAATTCGGCTGCTGTAATTTATGTGTCTGGCTTAGTAAATAGTTTTGAAAAGGCATTTGAGATAGCAATTGACGTAATAAAGTCAGGATCAGCCTTAGATAAGCTTAAAGAATTGGCTACTTTTTCTAATAATTTTAATGAATCAGCTTACTAAAATAATAGAAACTACTATAGAAACAGTCAAAAAGGCTTATTCTTATAGGCCGATTTCATCTCTAGAGGAAGATTTTGAAAAATACGAGAAAAGAGGCTTTATTGAGGCAATTTCGAAGAAAGTTTCTAAGGAAGAAACAGCTATTATCGCTGAAATTAAAAAGGCATCGCCCAGCAAAGGTCTTATAAGGCAAGACTTTGAGCCGAAAAAGATTGCCGAGGATTATGAAACAAATGGCGCCACCTCTTTAAGTATCCTCACAGACGAACCATTTTTTCAAGGAAAATTGGAGTACCTGGACATGGTAAGAAACAGCTCTGCATTACCAATTTTAAGAAAAGATTTCATGATTGACCCTTATCAAATATACGAAACTAAAGCTTCAGGAGGAGACTGTATACTTTTGATAGTTGCCGCTCTTGATTTAGAACAATTGAAGGACTTTTCTCAATTAGCAGAAGAGTTAAATCTAGACGTTTTAATTGAAGTTCACTCGGAAGATGAATTGAATACAGCTTTGTCCGTTGATCCAAGATTAGTAGGTATCAATAATAGAGATCTCACAACATTTGAAGTAGATAAAAATTTAGCAATAAAATTAGCTAAGCAAATATCCAAAGATGTGATTGTGGTGTCTGAAAGCGGTATTAGCTCAAGAGAAGATATTTTATCTTCTAAAGAGCAAGGCATTCATACTTTCCTAATTGGCGAAAGTTTGATGCGAGAGCCAAGTCCAGGCGAAGCACTTAGAAAAATACTTGTCTAAAATTTATTTATTCCTTTTTCCAATATCTTTTCTGTAAAAAGCGCCACTCCAACTAATTTTAAAAGTAGCTTCGTAAGCTTTTTCAAAAGCAGTATCTAAATCATTTCCTAATCCAGTAACACAAAGAACCCGACCGCCATTTGAAAGAATCTCTTCTCCTTCTTTCTTTGTTCCACAATGAAATACCTTTGTAGTTTTATTCTCTTCTCTTATACCCAAGATTGGAAAACCAGTTTCATATTTCTCAGGATAGCCTTTTGAAGCCATTACAACACCTAATGCAAATCTTTCATCCCACTCGATTTGTTCTCCCTTTAATTCTTGTTTTGCAGCCTTTAAACATAAGCTGAAAAAATCGCTTTTCATTCTCATTAATATCGGTTGAGTTTCTGGATCCCCAAACCTACAGTTGTATTCCAAGACTTTAATTTTTTGGCCATCGATCATCAAACCAGCATACAAAAAACCCTTATATTCTATGTTTCTCCGTTTTAATTCATCCAGAGTAGGAAGAATTATTTCTTGCATAATTTCTTCGTTCAGTTCTTTAGTAATTAAGGGAGTAGGGGAATATGCTCCCATCCCACCTGTATTAGGCCCTTTGTCACCGTCATCTCTTTGTTTATGATCTTGAGAACTTGCCAAAGGAATTACGTTTTCACCATCACACAAAACTATGAAACTAGCTTCTTCGCCTTTAAGGAATTCTTCAATAACAAGATTATCTCCAGCGGAACCAAGTTTTTTATCTACCATTAAAGAGTTCAAAGCTGCTAAGGCTTCTTCTCTAGAAAAAGCAACGATTACACCTTTCCCACCTGCAAGGCCGTCTGCTTTGAGGACAATTGGGATATCGCATGTTTCTAAATATTCTCTTGCGGGCTCAGGATCTGAAAATACTTCATAAGTTGCAGTAGGAATATTTCCTTTCCTTAAAACATCTTTCATGAAAATCTTTGAGCCTTCCATTTGCGCAGCAAGTTTATTAGGACCTAAACAGAGCAAATTATTTTTTTCAAATAAATCAATCAGACCCAAGACTAAAGGAGCCTCAGGACCGACAATAGTAAGATCAATTTCTTTGTTTTTTGCAAAATCCAGTAGCCCATCTAAATCTTCGGCACTTAAGTCAACGTTTTCTGTTTTTGGCTCATCAGCAGTACCGGCATTTCCAGGAGCAACAAAAACTTTCTCACACAAATTGCTTTGAGCAAGTTTCCAAACAAAGGCGTGTTCTCTTCCTCCAGAACCTATTACCAAAACTCTCATATCAATGTCTGAAGTGACGCATGCTGGTGAAAAACATGATCATGTTAGCTTCATTAGCTGCTGCAATAACTTCTTTATCTCTTATCGATCCACCAGGTTGAATCACACATTGGATTCCATTCTTTGCAGCTTCGTCAATGCTATCTCTAAATGGAAAAAACGCATCCGAAGCCATAGTAGCTCCTTTAAGATTAAAACCTGCTTTTTTGGCTTTACTAACGGCAATTTCAGCACTATCAATTCTGCTCATTTGACCCGCTCCTATACCAAGAGTCATATTATTTTTCGCATAAACAATTGCATTGGATTTGACATATTTTCCTACACGCCAAGCAAATAAAGCATCATTGACTTGTTTGGAAGTTGGTTTTTTCTTAGTTACTACTTTGAGATCTTTTTTTGATACCACACCATCATCAACATTTTGAACCAGAATACCTTGATTCATAGTTAAGGTTTTAAATCCGGTTGGTTTTTGAAATAATTCTTTAACCAATAAAAGGCGTACATTTTTTTTGGTGGCTATTATTTTTTTTGCAGCAGGATTAATGGCTGGTGCAGCTATAACTTCAACAAATTGATTATCGATAATTTTTTTCGCAGTATATTTATCAAGTGTTTTATTAAGAGCAATAATGCCGCCAAATGCAGAGGTTTCATCACAAGAAAAAGCTTTCTCATACGCTTCTAACAATGTCTTTGCAGAAGCTACGCCGCAGGGATTTGCATGTTTGACAATGACACAAGAGGGTTTTTCAAAATTTGAAACGCATTCAATGGCTGCATCGGTATCTGCAATATTATTGTAAGAAAGTTCTTTTCCTTGAACTTGTTCTGCTGAAGTGATGCCTGCTCCTTCAGACCCAGAATTTATATAAAAATTTGCTTCCTGATGAGGGTTTTCTCCATACCGTAACACTTGTTTTAATTTATGACTGGTAAAAAAGTTTTCTGGTACCTCGTCATCATAGGTTGATAAAAAGTTTGCAATTGCAATATCATAATTTGCTACATGTTCAAAAGCTTTCAAAGACAGTTTTCTTCGAGTTTCAAATGAACACTTACCACTTTCATTCTGTAAGTCTGCGATAAATGAATCATAAAGATTTGGAGAAGAAACTACAGCGACATGAAAGAAGTTTTTAGCTGCTGATCTCAACATTGTTGGGCCTCCAATATCAATATTTTCTATTGCTTCGTCCAATTTAATGTTAGGTTTTTTTATTGTTTCTTCAAACGGGTAGAGATTTACAACTACCAGATCAATTTCTTTGATAGCATATTTTTTTATTTCGTCTTTATCTTCTTTTCGGCGAGAAAGAATTCCACCATGAATTTGTGGAACCAAAGTTTTAACTCTGCCACCCATCATTTCAGGCGAACCTGAAAATTTTTCAGCAGGAACTACTGGAATTTTATTTTTTCTCAATAATTTTTCTGTCCCTCCCGTCGATATGATTTCTATATTCAAGTTATGGAGTTTTTTTGCAAAATCTACAATGCCGGTTTTATCAGAAACACTGACGAGAGCTCGTTTGATTTTGATTTTACGATTTTTAGCCATTTTTTATATTGTATTGTTTTAGTTTTGTTCTGAGCGTGACTCTATTTATACCTAATATTTTGCTAGCCTGGGATTTATTGCCGTTACAAAATCTCATCACTTCTTCAAGCATTGGTTTTTCCACCTCTTTTATAACCATTTCAAAAACATTAGTGGCTTTATTTCCATCTAATTCTTTGAAGTATCTTCTTAGAGCTAATCCAACTTGATATTTTAGCGACTTTCTATCTTCTTTATTTTGATCTTTACTTCTCATTAATTTACGTGTGTTTGTAATTCATTTCCCGTAGATATTAAATTTAGTTTGCCTTCATTATTCTCTATTTCAGTAATCGAGCAGTTATCAGGATAGAAAGAAACCACTCTGGGATCTTCTTTTAAAGTACTTACAACAATATTTATAACCATGAAGTGAGAGAAAATGATTGTTGGTTCGGTAAAACTTTTTAAATTAGAAAAAATTTTTGATTGCCAAATTTGTTGTGGCTTTTCCAATTCATTAATATTTTTTTTGAAAACTTCTTGTAACCAACTTTTGCGCTCTAACAAAGAAATGCCTGGAGATGGGATTTCTCTGAAAGCCTCATTCAAGGACAGTTGCTTGTCTAAGTTTTTTTTGAAATGCAGACTAGTTTCTTGAGCTCTTTTCAGTGGACTGGAGACTAAATTAAATTGATTGAGATTTTCATTTCCATCGAGAGTATTGAAGCACTCTAGTGCTTGTTCTTTCCCAAGCTCGCTTAATCCTGGATCTGCTGATTGGTCCCAAGATTGGGCAGCTTCACCATGTCTAATCAGAAAAATTTTCATTTAAATAAAAACAAGCTAAATATATGCAGTAAGATAAAAGTATGAGAATACCACGAATTTTTCTCGATCAGGAACTTACAAAAAACAAAACTTACAAACTAGATAAAGACAGTTTTCACCACCTTTTAGTTATAAAAAAAAGAGAAGGAGACAAGATAGAAGTATTTAATTCGAAAGGACAATTCCTTGAGGCATCTATTTCCCTTATTAACAAAAAAACCTGTGAAATTTTTTCAACAGGTGAGATAAAGATTCAAGAAAAATCCTTCCCAAAAATCTCATTAGGTATTTCTGAAATAAAAAACTTTGAAAAAATTTTAAATGAAGTGACTCAATTAGGAGTTTATCGAGTTGATTGTTTATCATCCGAAAGATCAAAGTTTTTGAAAAAACCCTCAGAAAAAAAAATAAAAAGATGGAAAAAAGTTGTAATGGGAGCCTGTGAACAATCTGGAAACAATTGGATGCCACAAATTGGACATAAGACCTTAGACGAATGGCAAATGGAAATACCATCGGAGAATAAGTTTTATCTAAATCCGGGAGAGAATAAAAATATTGAATCCTTGTCAAAATTGGATGAAATTTACTTTTCAATAGGACCAGAAGGAGGCTTTTCTCCGAAGGAAATTGATAAAATGAAATCCAATGGTTTAGAAGGTATCTCTCTCGGAGAGTTAGTCATCAAAACAGAAACAGTACCTACTGTATTATTGTCAATGTTAAAAATTTTAAACAAATAGAATGAAACTAGCTTTTGTAATGGATCCCATCTCTCAGATTTCTTATAAAAAAGATTCTACTTTAGCTATGATGGTTGAGGCTCAAGAAAAAGGGCATGAAATTTTTTACATTGAGCCAAATTGTCTTTTTTTTAATTCTGAGAAACCTTTTGCAGAATTTTCTGCTATTTCAGTTAAATATGAAGAATCTAGCTGGTATGAAAAAAAAGAAAATTACATCTCGTCTTTAGATTTCTTTGATGCAATATTGATGAGGCAAGATCCTCCTTTCGATATGGACTTCATAAATAATACTTATATTTTGGAAGCTGCTACAAAACTGGGAGTCAAAGTATTTAATAATCCAAAAGCTCTCAGAGATAACAATGAAAAATTGGCAATTCTTGATTATCCCTCTTTAATTACCGATACCATAGTTTCTTCTTCAAAAGAGATTATTAAAGATTTTATTGATGAAAATTCCGAAGTGGTTATTAAACCTTTAGGTTTGATGGGTGGGGAAGGCATTAAAAGACTTCATCATGAAGACATAGACCTTCTTGAAACTATTGAGTTGATCGATCAAAAAAAAGAAAAAATGATGATACAAAAATTTATTCCTGAAGTGTTTGAAGGAGATAAAAGAGTCATTCTAATTTCAGGTGAAGATTGTGGTTTTTCTGTGACCAGGATTCCTCAAGGAGATGATTTTCGTGGAAATCTTGCTGCTGGAGGAAAGGCAGAAGTAAGAGAATTGAATGATAGAGATCTTGAGATTGTAAATGCCATAAAACCCAAATTAATCGAAAACGGCATTTTGGTTGCAGGCATAGACATATTGGGATCTTTTCTGACCGAAATAAATATTACGAGTCCTACTTGTTTTAGAGAATTGTATGATCAACAGGGCATAAACCTCGCCAAGGACTTAATTGAGCAGATAGAAAAAGCTTTTTAATGGCAAACATCTTAGGCATAGATTATGGACAAAAATATATCGGTTATGCCATCGGTAATGACATTACACTTACTTCCTCAACCCAAGGAACAATTATTTATAAAAATCAAAAAAAACTCTTTCAAGAAATACAAGATTTAATAAACGAGTGGGAAATAAAATTAATTATCTTAGGCCTCCCAATAAATATGGACGATACAGAAAGTAAAATGTCTAAAAAGGTTAGAGGTTTTAAGGAAAAAATTGAAAAATCTTTAAACATAGAATGTAAACTTCATGATGAGAGATTGTCTTCTTTTGAGGCAAAGGAGCAAAACGAAATAATTAAAAAAAATAAGATACAACCTAATCCAGGAATTGATGCCTTAGCTGCGCAGGTAATTTTGGAATCTTGGTTAAGAGAAAAAAAGTAAAAATGTCTGATTTTATTCCTGAAGATTTTATTCAAAAAGTTTTAGAGGATTCAGATATTGTCTCTCTAGTTGATTCTTATGTTCCTTTAAAAAGAAAAGGCAAAGATCATTGGGCACAGTGTCCTTTTTGTGATGATGGTAGCAACCCATCATTTAGTGTTAGTGATCAAAAGCAGTTTTATTATTGTTTTAAATGTAGAGCTTCAGGAAATGCTATTGGTTTTTTGATGAATTATCAGTCAAAAGATTTTGTTGGAGCTGTGGAAATTTTAGCGAAAAACCTTGGTTTGGAAATCCCAAGGACCAAATCAAACTACGATAGGGAAAAATTTGATGAATTATTTCGTTTTAATGATGAGGCTAAAAACTTTTATAAGAATAATCTTCTTAAGCCAAAGGAAGGAGAACACATAAGATCTTATTTGAAGGAAAGAGGCATTTCAGAAGAAATCTCAAAGGAATTTGAATTAGGTTTAAGTTTGGAAGGCTGGGATAATCTTGTAAAACATTTTGAATCCAAAAAGATTGAAGCCAAGGAATCTTCTAAGCTTTTTAAAATTGCAAAAAATGAAAGAAAGTATGATGTTTTCAGAAACAGATTGATTTTTCCTATTGTCTCAAGAAGAAACAAAGTTGTTGGGTTTGGAGGCAGAGTCTTAGATGATCAAGATCAACCCAAATACCTGAATACTCCAGAATCCGAAGTTTTCAAAAAAAGCAGAGAACTATATGGACTTCCAAATGTTTTAGAAAGAAGCTCAAGACCAAGTCAGGTCTTAGTAGTGGAAGGATATATGGATGTTTTGGCTTGTTTTAGTTTTGATTTACCCATTGCAGTTGCAACATTGGGAATAGCGACTAATAAATTTCATTTAGAAACACTTTTTCAAAAGACAGATGAAGTTATATTTTGTTTTGATGGAGATGAGGCAGGAAGAAATGCCTCAAAATTAGCACTCGAAATAGCTATTCCGGTTGTGAAAGATGGCAAAAGAGTTAAGTTTTTATTCTTACCAGATAATCATGACCCAGCAAGCCTGCTGTTAGAAAAAGGAAAAGACGAATTACCTAAACTAATTAACAGTGCAACAAATCTTTCTGACTATTTATTTGAAATCATTCTAGAAAAACATGATACCTCTTTAGAAGGTAAGGCTGCAGCATCCAAAGAGTTTGTTTCTCTAGTTAAGCCCATGCAAGAAGGCAACTTTAAAAGTATTCTGATCAATGAGTTTTCAAAAAAAATGGATATTGATCTCAGTGAGGTTTCACCAACAAAACCAGAAGCTAAAAAACATTCTCAAACAGAGGACGTGGAAATGGATCTGAGTAAGGTAACTAAGAGCTTACTAAAATGCATAATTCATAATCCAGATTTAGCTAAATCTGAATACTTGGATTATTTTATAGATAATAATGAATTCTTAATTAGTCCCTTAATTTCCTTTTTAAGAGCCAAATCAGATGTATCTTTTCCTATGATTATTCAAGAGTTTCCTGAGCAAAAAAACATTTTGATTGATCTATCAAACGATCAAAACCTCATCAGTCCTGATGAGGGTTTGAAGTTCATCAAACAGGCAGTTGATTACATTGAAAGAAATCAAGGAGACAATCTTTTGGAAAAATTAAAGATAAAGTATGAAAAAAATGAGTTAGATTCCAAAGAAAAAATAGAGCTTAAAAAACTTCTTACTTCTAAATTTGAAAAACTTACTGAGGACGAACTATCCTTATTTAAAAAGCTCTAATTATTAAAAATTTAATAGTTAAGACTTTCAAACTTATATATAATCAACTTCCCAAAATATGATTGATGACGATTTAGAGAATAGTGGGCTGAGAGAGCTCATTGAAAAAGGCAGAGAACAGGGATACATCACCTTTGCTGACATAAACGACTACTTACCCGATGAAGTTTCTGATCCAGATCAGCTGGATGAAGTTATCCAGATAATAAACGATTTGGGTCTTCAAGTTTTAGAAGAGGCTCCAGAAGAAGGTTCTAATTTTTCTCCTGCAAACCAAGAAACTCCTGAAACTCCTACTGAAAACGAAATGGGTACCATTGAGTCGGAAGTTGGCAGAACTACCGATCCTGTAAGGCTCTACATGAGAGAAATGGGCTCTGTTGACTTGTTAACACGAGAAGGTGAGATCGCAATCGCAAAGCGTATTGAAGAAGGCGCAAGAGATCTTCTTCATGCTTGCGCTTTTTATCCAGGAATCATTGAAGATGTTTTATTGGAATATGAATTAATCAAAAAAGAAGACAAAAGAATCACAGATTTAGTAGTTGGTTTTATGGACGAGGAAGAAGATCTTCCGCCTTCAACAGAAGAAGTATCAGCTGAAGCGGATGATGAAGAAGAAGAAGTGGGTATCAATATGGAAGAACTTGCCAAAAGATTCTCTTCCATCAAAAGGCAATACAACAAGTCACAAAAAACCATTGCTTCGTCCGGCAGAGCTAACGATAAAGCTCAAAAAGATCTTGATAAATTAGGTGAACTTTTTAAATTTCTTAAGTTGTCACCAAAAAGATTCGAAACTATATCTCTTACAGCTAGAGCTCTGGCAAAAGCAATCAGAGACTCTGAAAGAGAAATTTATGATATTTGTACACAAGATTGCAACATGCCAAGAAAAGACTTTTTAGAAATCTTTAGAGATAACCAAACGAATCTTAAGTTTCTTGATAGCACTATCCGTTCCAAGAAAAATTACGCAAAGCTGCTTAAAGATGTAAAACCCGATGTCAATAACATCCAAAAAAGAATTTTATCTCTTACCGAAAATGTCGGTATGGATGTCCAAGAGTTAAAAGATATAACTTCAAAAATGGCAAAGGGCGAGACCAAAATTAGAAGAGCAAAAAAAGACATGATTGAAGCAAACTTAAGACTTGTTATTTCAATCGCAAAAAAATATACAAATAGGGGCCTGCAATTTTTAGATCTCATTCAAGAAGGAAATATTGGTTTGATGAAAGCAGTTGATAAATTTGAATACAGGAGGGGATACAAGTTTTCAACCTATGCAACCTGGTGGATTAGACAAGCGATTACAAGATCGATCGCCGATCAAGCAAGAACCATTCGTATTCCTGTTCACATGATTGAGACTATCAACAAACTGAATAGAATTTCTCGTCAAATGCTTCAAGAACATGGTAAGGAACCAACGCCAGAAGAACTTTCTGAAAAGATGGATATGCCAGAAGAAAAAATAAGAAAAGTTTTAAAAATCGCTAAAGAACCTATTTCTACTGAAACTCCAATAGGGGATGAGGACGACACCACTTTAGGTGATTTCATTGAAGATCCCTTACAAGATTCTCCAATTGATGCAGCTACAGAAAATAATCTCCATGATGCTACTGACGGTGTCTTATCCAGCCTAACGGCCAGAGAGGCTAAAGTTTTAAGAATGAGATTTGGGATTGGTATGAATACTGATCACACATTAGAAGAAGTTGGCAAACAATTTGACGTGACTAGAGAAAGAATCAGACAGATTGAAGCTAAAGCTTTGAGAAAACTCAGACACCCTTCAAGATCGGGACATCTCAAAACTTTCTTAGACGAATAAGTTCATTCAGAATGATTAAAAACATAAGGGCCTGTAGCTCAGTTGGTTAGAGCAGCGGACTCATAATCCGTTGGTCGGAGGTTCGAGTCCTCCCGGGCCCACCAAGTTTGAATAAATCAAGAAATAGCTCTTTGCCAAATAACTTTCTTCATTTTTCTTTCTTCAGAAGAAAGTATTTCTATATTGAATTCCTTTCGAAGATCTGAGATTTTCTTTTCAAGAAAATCTGCAGGAAAAAAATAAGACCATTTTTTCATCTTTCTCGTTCTGAAAAAAATCTTTGGCCATTTTTGGAACATCACTCTTAAGTACAGATATGTGTATTTTAAATATCCAACTTCCTTAACAAGCGCAAAAACTTTTTCATTTGTTTCTTTTATATCTAAGGATCCTTTATAGTATTCTTTGGTAACTTTAAAGTAATCTCCACCAAAAAAAATCCAGCAATCAAGCATCGCTTCTTCCTCCAAAGAAGTATCCAAACCAAAAATAACATGAGTTGCATCGTGACATAAGATATTGAATTTTTCGTCTTCTGAGCAATTTTCACCCAAAACATGGCGATCATTTGCTATCAAATATTGACGATATTCTTCAATACCTTCTTTCAAAGTCAGTTCGCAAGACTTTTCTTGGTAATTAAGCATGAAAGTTATTATATTAAAGAATTTTGGTGTTTTCCAAGCTCATATCGAGCTACAGTTCTTCTGTGGACTTCATCTGGACCGTCACCAATTCTTAAATATCTTACAGAAGCGTATAAGCTAGCTAAAGGTGTATCCTGAGAAACACCTGCTCCGCCATGAATTTGGATGGCTTTATCAATAACTCTAGTTGCCATTAAAGGAATGGCAACTTTTATTTGGGCAATTTCACTTTTTGCGATTTTATTTCCAGCTGTATCCATCATATGAGCTGCTTTAAGAGTCATCAATCTACACATCTCTATCTCTATTCTGCAGTCAGCTATAACATCGTAATTTCCACCCAGCTCAGCTAAAGGCTTACCAAAGGCTTTTCTATTGAGAGAGCGTTTGCAGAGCAAATCTAATGCTCTTTCTGCAACTCCTATAATTCTCATGCAGTGATGAATTCTGCCTGGGCCAAGTCTTCCTTGGGCTATTTCAAAACCTCTGCCTTCTCCTAAAATTAAATTTTCTTTAGGGACCCTCACATCTTTAAATTTTAGATGAGCATGTCCATTTGGTGCATGATCAGCGCCATACACGGTAAGCATTCTTAGATTTTCAATTCCTTCAACATCAGTAGGAATAAGTATTTGAGATTGTCTTTGGTGTTTAGGACTATCTGGGTTGGTGACTCCCATAAAAATCATGACTTTGCAATCAGGCCTGCCAAACCCAGAAGTCCACCATTTTTCTCCATTGATTACATATTCATCCCCATCCTCTTCGATCTTACTTTCTATATTGGTAGCATCGGAAGAAGCTACTTTTGGTTCCGTCATGGCAAAAGCCGATCTGATTTCGCCCTCTAAAAGAGGTTGTAACCATTTTTCTTTTTGAAAGTCAGAACCAAACTTATCTAAAACCTCCATATTTCCAGTATCTGGCGCAGAACAATTAAAGACTTCTGAGGCAAAGCTCACTTTGCCCATGATCTCTGCTAGAGGAGCATATTCCAAATTGGTTAAGCCAAAACCACTTTCACTTTCAGGTAAGAAAAAATTCCATAAACCTTGTTCTTTTGCCTTTAGCTTTAATTCTTCTATGACATTGGGAACTTGCCAAGGATTACCGCTCTCTCGAAAAGCTTTCATTTCATTCGCATATATCTCTTCGGCAGGATAGATATTTTCATCCATGAAGTTAGAGACCTCATTGATCAATTCTTTAACTCTTGGAGTATGTTCAAAATTCATAAATTTATGATAAACCAATAATCTTAAACTGTTATTTATTTTATTACCTAAGGGTTTATCTTTTATAATTGATCTTTCAATCAAGGGGAGTTATGAAAGCAAAATACCTTTTATTTGTTTTATTTTTTTCAACAAGTCTTTTTTCAGACTATAAGTTTGAAACAATTCTGAGTGGCTTAGATGATGCTTGGAGCTTAGAGTTTTTAAACGAAGACGAGATCATTTATACCGAAATGCCGGGTAAGCTCAAAATTGCTAATCTGATAGATGGTTCAATCACACAGATTAAAAACGTACCAAAAGTTCAATACAGCAGTCAAGGAGGTCTCTCCGAAGTTGTACTTGACCCAGACTTTGCATCAAACAATATAATTTACCTCAGTTATTCAGCCCGTAATTCAGATGGAAAATCTACTCTGTATTTAATGTCGGCTGTATTGAATAAAGATTCTCTTGAAAACAAAAAGGTAATTTTTGAAGCGAAAGCACCAAGAAGAATTCCCGTTCACCTCGGCGCCAAAATTGCTTTTTTAAAAGACGGAACCATTTTACTTGCTAGTGGGGATGGGTTTGATCATCGTGAAAAAGCTCAGACTTTGGATAATCATTTTGGAAAAATAATCAGAATAAATAAGGACGGAACAATCCCTTCTGATAATCCTTTTGTAAATGTGGAGAATGCTTTGCCAGATATTTATTCATATGGACACAGAAACCAACAAGGATTGATTGTTACAAAAACTGGTGAAATATATGAGCATGAACACGGACCAAGGGGAGGAGATGAAATGAATCTGATTGAACCGTCTCTAAACTACGGCTGGCCCGCAATTACTTATGGCATAGATTATTCTGGAGCAGTTATAAGTCCTTTTACCGAAAAAGAGGGGATGGAACAGCCCTTATTTCACTGGACACCATCAATTGCTCCTTCTGATATGATTTTTTATGAGGGCGATAAATATCCAGAATTGAAAAACAGTTTTTTAGTGACAGCGTTGGTATCCAAAGACGTAAAAAAAGTTACTTTTTCTCAAACTGGAAAAGATAATCAAGAAAGTCTTTTTTCAAAGTTGAATTCTAGACTTAGAAATATCCAAGCTTCACCAAGTGGTTTTATTTATCTCTTAACTGATGGGCCAAGAGGAAAGTTAATAAAAGTTTTATCGGAATAATTATGAGAATAGCAAAATATCCATTCGCAGTTCTTTCTGCAGCCTTATTCACTGTAATGCTGATGACACCAATTTCATCATTGTCTAATTTAATTTGGCTGGCCTCTGTTGATATGCCAGTAGGGTTAATTTCGTCTCTAGAAGTTATCTTATTTGATTTTCAAAGATTAGGGATTGCCTTGTTTGGAGTAATAATCATTGGTTTTACAGTTGCTTTCACTATAGCTGGATTGATTTCAAAATACAGTAGTTTAGGAGGTAAATACCTTTATGCTGTAGCTGGCTCTGTTGCAATTGGAATGGCTCTTATCTTGATGGTGGAATTATTATTTCAAACTCAATTATTAGGCGGGAATAGAACCTTGATAGGAAAAGTTTTGCATTGGGGGGCAGGATTTCTAGGCGGTTACTTTTATTTCAAATTGATTTCAGAGGAAAAGAACTACACTTTCATCATTAGGTTTTTAGGAATATTTTATGCTTACTTTCTTTTAGGCTTAGTACTTAACTGGGTATTCACCCCAATAATTGCTGCAGCAGATTTTGGGTTTGTTTTTAACGAATTAAATTCCGATGCGCAAAATGCTCTTTTGAGAGACTTTACGTCCTTTTTTGTAGCTACATTCTTATTTTCCATTTTTGGAGTTATTACTTTAAATCCTGTTTGGTTTTTCTCAGCTGGATTAATCTACATTGGAGCAGGGATATTTAATCTGATTGCAATTTACGCGCATGGTACAGGCTTTAATCAGATATTCGTTGGTGAATTTGTCTTAGGAAGCTGGCCTATTGCACTAGGACTTGTGCTTTATTTTAAACAGAAGAAAGCGCTAGAGTAGATTTGGTTATGAATTCCTGGCAAGCAACAGCTTTAAACACTGCACCAGACTCAGAAAATCAAATTCATAGTGATGAACTAGCAAAAGAGTATGGCTTCAAAGGTGGATTAGTCCCAGGTGTCACTGTTTCAGCATATTTACTTCATCCAGTCATAGAATCTCTGGGAAAGTCTTGGTTGGAGAGGGGATATGCCAATTGCAAAATAACTTCTCCCCTTTACGATGGCGAAACTTTTGAGGTTTTGACAGAAGATTTTAAGGAAGGTCAAATAAATACTTTTTTAAAAAATCAAGATGGAAAGATCATAGCTAATGCAGAATCTAAGATTCTAAATGGCTCTATTCCTGAACCTGACTATCTAGGTGATCCTTTTGTTCAAGATAATTACGAGGCTCCATTAGCTTCTTTTGAAGTTTGGGAGAGGCTAAAAAAAGAGGGTTGTAAAGCTTTCAAATTCCATTGGGGAGGCGATAAACCACTAATATATCTTTCTGACGAAAAGAAATTGCCTAAACTTTTACAGCCAAAAGAGATTGGTTATGCAAACTTGTGTTTTTTACTCGGATGTTCCAATTGGATTTTAGCAGGCAATGCTTTCATGAATCCTTGGGTTCATTTGCAAACAAAATCTCAAAATTATAGACCGGTTCCAATTGATACTACTTTAATTGCAGAAATGTCAGTTCAAGATTTCTATGAGAAAAAAGGTCATGAATTTATCGATGTGAATGTGAATCTTTTTGAAGATAAATCATTACACTGCTGTATGAGTATAAATCTACTCGCAATATTCAAGCTGAGAACTAATAATTAATTTGGCCTGTCTACTGGTTGAGCAGTGTGAAGAAGGGTTGCGACCAATTTATCTTCTTGGTTATAAATTCTACCTTCAGAAGTAGCGCTACTTCTTCCTAATTTTATTATTTTGACCTTCATTTTTGCAGGACCTACCGCTAAAGGTCTATGAAATAGGACATGTAAATCCGTAGTCATGGGGGCTTTCTTTTCGTCATAACCTGAAATCATTGCAGCAGATGTAGCATCATCTAATGCAGCGGTTATCATGCCTCCTTGGACAGATCCCATGGGGTTAGAGCATTCTTCTTTAAATTTACAGGAAAAGATCATTTCATCGTCAGTAGATTCAATATATTTAAGACTGAGAAATTCCATGGATTTGCCGAAGAATTCTTTAGTAAATCTTTTTAATTTTTCTTCATTCTGCATTTTTTTACCTTACCCACTCACTTATTAAACTTCCTAAAACAATCACTGTAACAACAAACCATATTGACCATCCATAAGGCTTCAAAGGACTATCTTTCATTCTTGAAGAAAACAAAGCCATATAGGATGCCATTAGCCATGCAAGAAGAAGAAAGTAGAACATTTCCGGTTTTTGAATTTATTTAGTAGCCTTCAACCACAGCATAAAGCCTATCAGCGCCACCATCTAAAACTTTTAATGCATCTTGATATTCTTTGCTCTCATAAGCATCAACAGCGTCTTTATAAGAAGGGAATTCAACTACAACATTTCTCATGTATTCTTCACCTTCCTTAGTAACTTGACGACCGCCCCTAATGAGGAATTTACCTTTAAACTTTTCAAGCACTGCTTCTGCTAATTTTCCATAATTTTGTTGTTTTTCTGGAGAATTCACATTTGCTTTAGCAACCCAATATCCCTTTTTATCGTTACTTTTTTTCATAATAAAAATAGCTCTATTTAGCTTTCATTATTTTGATAACGAAATCATCAGTTGTTATCCCGCAAGCTTTTGCAATTCCGTCAAACATATTTGACCATTTTTTATTACCAGATTGCCAATCAAAAGCTTTATTCATAGCATCTTCAGAGTCATGCAAATCAACTGCTCCAATGGAATTATCAGACCAAGTTCCAGGCGCAGAAGAATATTTTATAGGACTGTTTTTCTTTTCATAGGCAATGATTTTATCTATAAGTTGCATAGCTTTCTTTGTATTTCCTTTAGAGCAATCACCTTGGTAAGTGACAATCATTTGACCTGATTTAGCGACTGGATGAAGACCTTTTTCATGATCAAGATGACCCATTGAAAAAGCAAAAAAAGATAGAAAAAGAGTTGTTAGAAGTGTTAAGTTTTTAAGCATTTTTTCTCCAATTTATATTTTGTTATTAAATGAATCTTACTAAATAAGTTTAATTTTTTTGAAACTTTTTTCATTTATTTTCTTACCATCATACGAGACAAGGTAGCTACTTTTTTCTTTTTTAAAAACTACAGATTTGAAAATCTTTTCATCTTTGATATGCAGAGCCACGCCTCCGTCTACTGCAAAAACATCCTTTATTTTATTGCTTAGTAATAGTTTTTTTACAGCTGGCCTGCGTTCTGGTTCTTCATCATAATGAGGACAGCAAGTTCCCTTTATAAAGTTTAAACAGGACATTATTTTTAGGCTTGAAGCCCAAGAGTCTGTTATCCCATTTTGAAACCAGCAAATTGCTCCTGCACTAACTCCGCTCATTACAATTCCATCTTTATAAGCTTTTTTTAAAATTTTATCTAATCCCCATTCCTTCCAAACAGCCAACATACTTTTGGTATTTCCTCCGCCAACAAAGATTGCATCCTGATTAAGAATTAAATCATTTAGGTCCGGAGTTCTTTTAAAAAAGTCTAGATGAGAAGGGCAGCAATCTAAGTTTGTGAAAGTAGAATAGAAATTTACTTTGTAAGCCTCGTTATCTCCCGTTGCTGTTGGAATAAAACAAATCTTGGGATTCTTTTTTTTGGTTTGCCTTAAAATGTACTCTTCAATAATTCCTTGTCCAGGATTTGCTCCAAAACCACCTCCACCAATAGCAATTATGTTTCTTGATTTAGCCATCTGCACCTCTTAGAACATCTTTTGGAGTCTTTGAAGATAGGTAGAACGTAAATAGAGCAGCAATTATCCCAATTACTAAAATTGAACCAAAAGCTCCAATAAACGTCACTTCCCAATATATTTTGGAATTTATTTCAAAAACTATTTCTTCAATAAAAAATGTTGTTATCACAGCAAGCATACTGCCTAACAAGCCAGAAAATAATCCAATTGATAGGTATTCCATAAAAGTGTTTTTTTGCATGACTTTTCTATTTAGACCTAAAGTTTTAAGAATTGCGTTTTGCTTTTCCCTTTGCTTAAAACTTTCTTGGATGGTTGCCAACATTAAAAACAATCCTGAAATTAGAGTTAAACCTAAGATTAATTTTAAAGCCTGTGAAACTTTTGAGATGATCGATTGAACCTCCAAAATTATGGCATCCAATGAGATGTACGATATTGTTGGAAAGGTCTTCATTAGTTCCGATGATAAGGGTTTTTTTTCCTGAGGAATGTGAAAGGATGTTATAAATGTTGAAGAAATTTCTTTAAAGTCATCTGGAAAGCCAATGGCAAAAAAATTAGGGCTAAAATTTTCCCAGTTTACTTCTCTTATACTTTGAATGTAGCTATTAATCTTTTTACCTGCAATATCAATAACAATCTGATCGTTAACCTGCAATTCATATCTCTCTGATATTTCTGATGAAATCGAAATACCATTATTTACATTTTCAAACCATTTCCCAGCAATGACTTCATTGCCTTCGGGCAATTTATCCATCCAAGTGAAGTTGAAAGTACGATCAATTTCTTTTTTTGAATCCAATCTTTTAAATCTTGCGCTGGTAACTGGAAATAATGGCTGGATTGCTATTTCGTTTAACTTCAAAAACTCAACAAGATTTTCTTTTTCTCCATCATATATATTAAATAAAAGATTGTTAGGAGCATTATCTGGGAGAGAATTTTTCCATGATCCAACTAAATTTGTTGAGGCAGAGTAGGCTACCAAGCTGAGAGCAACAGCAACAGTTATTGCCACAATTTGCATAGAATTAAAAAGCTTTCTCCTGCTGAGCTCAAAAGCAAGCATTTTCATTGGCTTAAGAGGGTTCAGTCCCAAAGGCTTTATAAAATGAAAGATGCCATAAATGAAGGCAAAAATTATTCCACTAAAGATAAGAATTGAAAAGAATATAATATTCGTTAAATAAAAATCCTTAATGAAAAAGATCAAAAGCAAATAAAAGGCTGATAATCCGCCGACAATATAAAACGAGGAATCAAAAGCATTCAAATTTTTCTCAGATTTTCTCAAAATGACATTAGGCGAAAGGTTAAAGAGATTTCTTAATATTGGATAAGCAAAGCCCATTAAACATAAGAAAGCTGTTAACAATGAAATAAGATAGGGATCCAACCCTGGCAAAGGTAAATTTGAAGGGAAATAATCTTTCAAAAGGTTCATAAACGATAGCTGTACTACCCAGCCTAAAAGAATACCTATTAAAAAAGAAAATAGAGCAATCAGACTGAAGATAAGTAAGTAGGCGTTTCTTATTTCAATAGGAGATAATCCTAAAGCTTTAAAAATAGCTACATAATCCACATGTCTTCTAGTGAACTGCAAGGAGCATATGGCTATGGCTAGCGAGGATAAAATAATTGCTAATAAAGCACCTAGAAGAAAAAAATTTGAGGCTCTTTTGATCGCTCTGCCTAGTGGACTGGTTTCGTTTCCTGGCGTAGTAATATCATCTCCTGGTTTTTTTATAGATTGAAAGAAATTTTCTAATAATTTGATAGCCTCTTGCGATCCAACAAAGACATATGAATATCTTACCCTTGAGCCAGGTTGAATTACGTTTGCTTCCTCAAGATCGGATGCGTTCATAATAGCTTTTGGAGCAAAGGCAAAAGATCCAGCACCTCGATCCGATTCAGAAAGAATAATTCCGCTTATGGAAAAATCTTTTTCACCGATATTAACCGTATCATTAATTGTTACTTCCAAGAGGTTCGCCAAACGAGTATCTAGCCAAACTTTTCCTGATTTTGGTGGATTGGTTTCCAAGACCCTTTCATCGTATTTTTTTAGAATTTCAAATTCTCCGACCAAAGGATAAGGTGGGGAGACCGATTTTACTGAAGCAAGTTGAAATTTATTGGATGAGCCTAGCACTGAGCCGAATTCGTAAATACCAGCATAAGAATAATCTCCAATTGGAAATGAAGATTCATCCAGAGGTGTATCAGATTCATATTTTAAATCGCCGCCTAAAAATTGCTTGGATTCCATCATCAAGGAGCTATCCAAACGATCGGTAAAGAAGGTAATGGAAGCGACAATACCTACTGCCAAAGACAAAGAAAGAAACATCAGGAGAAGTTGTCCTGATCTAAATTCTCTGAGAAAAATCTTTGTTGCTAATGAAAAAATTGTCATAAGACTTTGCCATCAACTAATTCTATTTTTTGATCGCATCTGCTTGCTAAGGAAATATCATGAGTAACAATAACTAATGCACTGGAAGATTCCATAAAAGTATCAAAGATAAGATTGGCGATCAGCTCGCTGTTACTGGAATCTAAATTTCCAGTTGGTTCATCGCAAAACAATACATCGGCCTCGCAGGCAAAAGCGCGAGCTATAGCAACTCTTTGTTGTTCCCCTCCAGAAAGTTGTTGAGGATAATGCTTTAGGCGATTTTGCATACCTACTTTTTTAAGGTAAGTTTTGGCAATGTCTCTTGCGTTTTTCTTGCCTTTTAGCTCAATAGGAAGCATCACATTTTCCAAGGCATTAAGACCTGCTAAGAGTTCAAAGTTCTGAAAAACAAATGCTACGGAGTCTTTTCTAATTTTTGCTCGAGCGTCTTCAGATAAATTATGGAGAGGTTTTTGATTGATAAATATCTCACCAGAACTCGGCGAATCAAGGCCAGCTAAAATACCCAAAAGAGTGGATTTTCCTGAGCCAGAAGGGCCAATTACCGCTAAGGAAGAAGAAGCACTTACTTTAAGATTGATATCATCTAGAATGACAAGTTCTTGATCATTAAAAATAATCTTTTTCGACAAATTTCTTGCTTCTATAATCATCAAATGAATTTTTTAGAAAAATATGGTTTAAAAATAATTCTAGTTTTATTTTTAACTTTTTCTTATTCTATCACTGCAGCTTCAAAGAAGCTTTTGATTTTAGGAGATAGTATTTCAGCCGGTTATGGATTGAAAGAATCGCAAAATTGGGTCCAGTTATTGGAGAATTCATTGAAGAAGTCCGGTCAGGAATTACAGATTATAAATTCAAGTATTTCAGGGGATACTACTATCGGAGGTTTATCTAGAATTGAGAGTGATTTAGAAGAACACAAGCCAAATTATGTTTTGGTGGAACTTGGTGGAAATGATGCACTAAGGGGGTATCCAATCGAAAATATTAAAAGGAATTTATTAAAAATAATCGACGCTTCTTTTCAAGCCAAAGCAAATCCAATAATAATGCAAATAAAAATTCCGCCAAATTATGGAAAAAATTATGTAACTGCATTTGAAACTATTTATTCGGATATAGCAGTAGAAAAAAATATTCCTAAAATGTCTTTTTTGTTAGATAGAGTTGCACTAGACAAAAGTTTAATGCAGTTGGATGGAATTCATCCAAATCAGAAAGCTCAGCAAATCATTGCTGAACAAGTCAAAGAGGAATTATTAAATATTTTAAAATAAAAAAAAGCCTCTGCAAGCAGAGGCTTTTTTTGGTATCTACCTTTTATTCCATATTGTAAGTAAAACCTACTTTAAAGAATCTGCCCAATGGACTATGAGTATTTGGATCATAGTTCATTTCCCAGACAGTAAAAGGTGGTTGCTCATCAGTTAAGTTGTATACAGAGAAGGACATATCAAATTGATTATCCCAACTCAAAGTGTAGGTTGCATCAATTGTAGTATGAGCTGCAATTTCAGTACACACACCACCTACTAGTTTTTCGCCACAACCTGCTTTTGTCTTCCTTCTGTCTTCATAAGAGCCAATATAGTTTATAGCACCATAAAAGTTATGAGCATCAGACTTGTAGTTAATAAAAGCTTTTGCTTTAAGATCAGGCATTGATCTACAAGTATTTTCGATATTGAAATATCCTGCACATTCATAAGCTGCAGCAATTTCTGCACCACCTTTTGTGTAAGCAGCGACAGAGTAATCGATGACATAGTTTGCTTCAACACCAGCGCTAATCACTCCATTAGCGTAATCGTCTTCAAATTTAACAAAAACATCTACACCATCAGTATCTGTTTGAGGACCATTTACAAAGTTGGCTTGGATTCTTGCAACACTAGAAGCTGCAAAAGAACCATCGTTTACAGAGCCATTTGATATTTGACTTTGTATCGCTTTTTTAGCATCTCCACCAGCATCATATGCATCTACAAGTTGTTGGTGATTTTCAAAGATGATCGGGTTATCAAATTCGAAACTGTAATAATCAACTGTTGCTGTCCAATTATCGGTTCCAAAGTCTGTAATGGCTCCAATGTTGAAAGTAGTTGCTTCTTCTGGATCAAGGTTTGCGTTACCAGTAATATCAACAGCTTTAAAAGCACCCGTTTGTCTTACAAAAGATAATTGAGTATATCTTCTGTTGGTGATTTCATCAGGATGCGGAGCTCTAAAAGTTGTTTGTCCTGTAAATCTTAAAGTAAGATCATCTGTTGGACTCCAACGCATAACAACTTTAGGATCAACGGAATCAACAGTTCCATAATCTTCGTATCGCAATGCCAATTGCATATCAAAAGTATCTGTAATAGGTAAAGCGAATTCAGCAAATAATGAATCTACTTCTTGACTATCATCTCTGGAGAAAGCTGGTGCCAAAAACATGAATAATCCTACTGGATTAGAGGCACAGGCGTCTCTTCCTGCTTTGGTAGCATTGTCAGAAGGGTTTTGACAAGGGTAAAGATTACCATCAAAAATATTAGTTCTTGCATTTGTTGCTGTTGCACCTGGATGATTCGGGAGCATTTGCTGAACTGTGTAGTCTCTTCTTTCGTAACCAAATGCCCAAGCAGCATCACCACCGCCTAAAGAACCCATAAGACCTTGAATGGTGAAGTCAGCAGTTAACAAAGAAGATTCAGTGTCAATTTGTCCTCTATCAAGCAAATATCTAATGAGCGCAGGGTCATTTTTCTGTGCGTCTAAATAAAGCGGATTAGGACCAACTGGTGAACCTATATCGGTACCAACTTGATTATCGGTACCTCCAATATTCTTATTTCCGTAGTAAGCTTGTTGAGCTTGCTGAATAGCATTAGAAAAAGGGTTCAACCAAAGACATCCATCTGGTCTTTTTACATCAGTTAAGCTAGCTGTTACAGAAGCCCCTGTTGATGTGTTCTTTAAGACCGGCGCTAACGCGGCTACTCCAGTTGCATTAGGGTCTTTAAATGAAGTGAGTTCAAAAGGACAATTTGGTCCTCCGTAACCAAACAATGCAGCATAGTACTTACCTCTTTGAGTGTCGGAGAAAGTAGAGCTTCCTTCAGAAAGAGAGTAATTAATTCCAGCAGAGTAATCAACTCCAGCAGCAAGCTCACCTTCAAAGTTGAAAGCAAAACGGTAAGTATCGTATTCTCTTTTTTCAATTTCTGCACCAGCAGTATTACCATATTGGTTTCCTGCTGCACCAATTGTTCTTGTTCTTAAAATATGAGCTAAAGCTTGAGTTGTACCGTCACCACCATAATTAGCATCTGCAAGGGCAGTCGCAAATGTTGGATGCTGGGTATACAGGGCCTGAAGAGCAGGGTGAATATTTGGCGCTGCACTTGAGTTAGGATTGTTTGGAGGATATGCCGGCGAGGTAGCATAGTTTGGAACATCTGTATTTCCATAAGCAAATTCAACATGGAAATCATGATCATTTATGCTTCCATTGAACTCCATCCAAAGTTGAGAGTTTTCTTGCTCTTCTTGAACGTTATCAAAATATGTATATTGGTATCTACAAATACCACCAAATTGTTTATAAGCTTCTTCACCAGATCCTAAGGCTCCTAAAGCCTGAAGGTAACCACCAGCTCGATTACAGCCTGGATCTCCCATGAAGGCAGCACCACCTAATCCAACGGCAGCATTTGCAGGTGCTTTACCAGGATAAATAAATGTTGCTGGGTTACCGATAGTTGACCAACCACCTTTATCATTATTAGCAAAGGACTGTGTAGCGTAGTCAGAGTGTCTTGCTCTCAATTCAGGTTTCTTTTGCATACCCGCAGAAAGAAGGAAATTTGTACCGTCGTTAAGTTCTGTTCCGTAGGTAATAGAAAACTCTCTTCCAAAAGCTTCTTCAGCGTTAGGTATACCTTTAGCACTGACGTTAACTTTTAGACCTTCGAAATTCGAATCTGTAATGAAGTTTACAACACCAGCAATAGCATCAGATCCGTAAGTAGCTGCGGCACCCTCTTTAAGTATTTCAATTCTGCTTAAAGCAGCCATTGGCAAGTCATGTAAGTTCACTGATCTATTGGCACCAGTTCTTGTTGGAACTGTTACTTGACGTTTTCCATTAATCAAGACCAAAGTTCTTTGTGTTCCAAGTCCTCTCATATTTACGTTAGAGATTCCTTCAGCTCCGTTAGAACCAAACTGATTAGCCTCTCCATCCATTCCAGAACTGCCTGGAACCATTTTAATAAGTTCTACGATGTTCAAGTTACCTTGTGCAGCAATTTCTTCAGCATTGAAGGTAGAAATCGGAGAACCAGTGTCAATAGGAGTTCCTTTGATCAAGGAACCAATGACAGTTACTTGTTCGTCTTGAGCTAAAGTCAAGCTCGAAAAAAACGAGAGAAGAACTCCCGAGAGTAAAAGTTTTTTGTACATTGTTATCCCCCCTGGATAATAATAATTTATTTGGCCATGATACCTTTATTTTCCTTATAAAGTCGAGTCATAAGCTAAAAAAAATACACTGAAAACAATCAAAAAACTTGTCATTCCAATGAGAATGATTATCATTTTGAATCTTATAAATTTAACTTCTATTTTTTATGAAATCAAAATATTCAATGAAATTTATAGTCTTATTCATTGGTAACTTATTATTTTCAAATTTTCTATTAGTTGATGAAGAAGTAAATGTTTATACCTCTAGGCATTATGATTCTGACACTCAACTTTATGAAGATTTCACCGAGGAAACCGGAATAAAAGTAAATATAATTTCTGCCAAAGGAAAAGCCTTAATAGAGAGACTTAGATCAGAAGGTGCAAACTCTCCAGCAGATGTTTTTATAACCGTTGATGCTGGAAATCTCTGGAAAGTCCAAGATTATGGACTGTTTACTGCTATTAAATCAAAAAAAATTGAAAGTACTGTTCCTAAAATTTATCGAGACGAAAATAATGAATGGATAGCGTTGGCGAAAAGGGCAAGGGTAATATTTTTTAATAAAGGAAAGTATTCATTCGAAGATCTTGAAAATTTGAGTTATGAAGATTTAAGCTCTGAGAATTGGAGGAATAAATTAGCAATTAGAAGTTCAAATAACTTATACAATCAATCGTTGGTAGCATCATTAATTGCCAGATATGGTGAAGAGTACACTGAAAACTGGGCTAAGGGGTTAGTTAAAAACTTTTCCAGAAAACCACAAGGGAATGATAGAGCTCAAATTATTGCTGTTGCCAATAATGAGGCGGATCTTGCGATTGCTAACAGTTACTATTTAGGTTTGATGCTTTCCGGAAAAAAGGGAGAGAAGCAATTATCTGCCGGAAAAAAAGTAAATATTTTGTTTCCGTCACAAAAAACAAATGGCGCACACATTAATATCAGTGGAGGTGGAATTTTGAAAGCTTCAAAAAATTATGAAAATGCTGTTAAGTTTTTGGAATTCATGGTCTCTGAAAAGGCTCAAAAACATTTAGTAGAAAACACGTATGAATATCCGATAAATTCGAAAGTAAAGCCAAGCAAAATAATCTCTCAATTTGGAACCGATTTTAAAGAGGATTCATTGAACGTTTCTTCTTTTGGCAAATTTAATTCTGCAGCCCTCAAGCTTATGGATAGAGTAGGCTGGCAGTAAATAATTACTTTTCATATTTAATCAATAGCCGTCACAATATGCCAATGATTGGGCTTAACCTTGCAAAGTATTCTTGGCAACTAGGAATTTTTTTAATTTTTTTTATTTTTATAATTCCGATTGCGTTTGTTATCTCCAGTCTTTTTGGAGAATACAATGAAAATTGGAATCACCTTATTGATTATGTACTAGCAAATTATGTATTGAATTCCCTTCTTTTAATTTTCGGAGTATCGATACTATCTCTAATTTTTGGTGTTGGATCAGCCTGGCTTATAACAAACTACGAATTTATAAATAAATATTGGCTGGAGTGGGCTTTGATTCTCCCACTTGCAGTTCCACCATATATTCTTGCTTACACATTTACAGGGTTATTTGATACCTTTGGGTCTGCAAATGAACTTTTAAGATTTTTTTTTAATTCTAACGATGATTTTAGTTTCTTTCCTAATGTAAGGAATATTTTCGGTGCAATCATCGTTTTCTCCTTTACTCTCTACCCATACATCTATCTGACTGCCAGGATGGCTTTCATAAATCAATCTAGAACTCTTATCGAGGCTGGAAGAATTTTAGGATTGGAGAACAATTCAATCTTTTTTAAATTAGCTATCCCAATGGCACGACCAGCCATAATAGCTGGATTGGCGCTGGTGATTATGGAAACCTTGTCAGATTTTGGAGCTGTCGAGCATTTTGCTGTTCCTACTTTTACCATAGGTATATATAGAACGTGGTTCGGAATGTACGACCTAAATACCGCAATGCAATTAGCAAGTCTTCTTTTGATTTTTATATCATTTTTTCTAATCTTAGAAAGGATAGAGAGAAGAAAGCTTTCTTATTCTTATGCAAGTTCAACTTTTAAAACTGTAAAAAAGCATAAACTTAAAGGCTATAAAAATCTTTTAGCTTTCTTATTTTGTTTTACGCCCCTTTTTATAGGTTTTCTTGTACCTATGATGGAAATTTCTAACTGGGCAATTAATTATACTTCTGAGAACTTTTTCTCTGATATTTTTCTTAAAAGTTTTATTAATACTGTTATCTTAGGAATTTTGGCAGGGATAATTTGTACTCTTTTTGCTTTCTTTTTCAACTTTTTAAAAAGATTTGAAACAGGTAGTTATTTAAAAGGAATAAGTTTTCTTCTATCTATGGGTTATTCCATCCCTGGGTTAGTTCTAGCTGTAGGAATAATCCAATTTTTCTCTCTTTTGGATAATAATTTCTTAAGTTCTTGTTTAAACTTAATTTTGACTGGATCTATTGTGGGTCTTTTATTAGCTTACATCATAAAATCCTATGCTTTAGCAAACAATTCTATTGAATCTGGGTATGAGAGGATAAACTATGCTATAGATGATGTGTCCTTGAGTCTCAAAGTTTCAAAGTTCAAAATTTTTTTTCAAGTCCATGTGCCACTTTTAAAAACGAGTATTCTCACAAGCCTACTTTTAGTTATTTCTGAAGTGATAAAAGAACTTCCTGCAACTCTTATTCTTAGGCCTTTTAATTTTGATACTCTAGCTGTAACAACATACATATACGCCGCTGAAGAAAGAATGTTCGAAGCGGCCACCCCAGCCATTATGATTGTTTTGATTGGCTTAGTGCCCATATTTTTTCTTTCTAGAATCATTAGAGAATCCAGACCAGGCAAAACATGAGTGAAAAAGTAATTTTAAGTATTAATAAACTTTCTTTTGGATATTCAAAAGAAAGAGAATTATTAAAGAATTTAAATTTAAATCTTAATGAAGGAGAGATTTTAGGAGTTTTAGGAGCATCTGGAATTGGAAAAAGCTCTCTCTTAAGAATAATAGTAGGTCTTGAAGTTCCAAAAACAGGAGAAGTTTTCTATCAAGAAAAGCTCCTCAATAAGAAGAACTATGTACTACCTACACAAAAAAGGAACATTGGTTTGGTTGTTCAAGAGAAAGCGCTGTTTCCCCACTTGAATGTTTTGGAAAATGTAAAATTTGGATTAGTTGGGTCTAGAAGAAAAAAAAATGATCAGGCCATGAAGTATCTAAACCTATTACAAGCAGATAAGTTTGCAAAGCTAATGCCTAATAAATTATCTGGAGGCGAGCAACAAAGAGTTGCAATTGCAAGAGCTTTGGCTCCAGAACCAAAGCTTCTTTTGATGGATGAGCCGTTTAGTTCTTTAGATGCAGACCTTAGAAAAGCACTTAGGTCAGATACAAGAGATTTGTTTAAAGAGACTAAAACCTCATGCATCATCGTTACACATGATTTTGAAGATGCAGATAAATTTTGTGATGTTGTATCAAAGCTTGAAGAGGGGCAAATAAAATATCTATAACTTTAATTCCAAAAGTTATATCTATTGTAAATAGTAATCATTCTCATTGACATAGCAAATGATAATCATTATCATTCGCAGATCAATCTTAACTAGGAGATGAATTTATTATGAAAAAAATTATTTTTCTTTTCGCTTTAGTTTTTACAACTTCAGCAATTTATGCGCAGGACGAGGAGCTTGAAGTAAAAGGCAATGTGCTTTTTAAAGATCAAGTTAACTCTATGAAACCTCCTGTGCCAGTTATTAACGTTCCTCAAACAGTATCCATCCTTACCGATGAAGATATTTTAGATCAAGGTTTTAGGGCTTTGGGTGATATTGTCCGTTACGTTCCTGGTATACATACTACTCAGGGTGAAGGACATAGAGATGCTGTTGTCATTAGAGGAGTTAGAACAACTGCGGATTTCTACCAAAACGGTCTAAGAGACGATGTTCAATACTATAGATCTCTCTACAACGTAGAGCAGGTTGAGGTTCTCAAAGGTCCTAACGCGCTTCTTTTCGGAAGAGGAGGAACAGGTGGCTTGATTAATAGGGTTTCAAAGAAAGCTGTTATTGGAGAGACTTTTTCTAATTTGAACGTTGGACTTGACTCTTTTGGTGCGGGTGATTTTGCTGCAGATGGTAATATGCAAGTGAATGATTCTGCAGCATTCCGTTTAATGGTCCATTCAGACTCTCTTGCGAACCATCGAGACCAATATGACGGTGAAAGATTCGGCATAAACCCTACAATGACTTTTGCAGTAAATCCTGATACTGAAATTGGACTTTCTTTTGAATATTTAGATCACGAAAGATACATTGATAGAGGTATTCCAACTTCACGTACTGGAGGAGGATCAACTTCTACCGACCGTCCAGTTGACGCTTTAAACGGTATTACTTATGGTACTGATGGAAACGTACATACTACTGAAGCTAGTATTTTAACCGGTACTTTAGTTCACAATTACTCCGATTCAGGAAAGGTCAACTTGACAGTATCTTCAAATGATTTCAACAAAATGTATCAAAACCTGTATGTAAACAGTTACGACGGTACTAATGTAGAGCTCAAAGGATATAACGATGTAACTCTCAGAGAGACTACTACTATTGCTTTTAGCAACGTAAATTCTTTCGATAGAGGTACTCTAACAGTTGGATTAGACATTATCGAAACAGACAATGAAAACACTCGTTTTAATTCATATTTTGATAATCAAAATGCAGCTAGCAGTGGAGTATCCAATTTCTTTCCAGCGACAAACAAGGACTTCCAAATTGATAAAGATGGAAATAGAACTGCTTTGGATTACACAAGTGATATAAAAACCAAAGCAAAAACAGAAATTGAAGTTACTTCAATTTATTTAAACGGTAACATAGACCTTTCTGATCAATGGATCATGGTTCTAGGAGCTCGTTACGAGCAAGTTGATACTTCGATAGAGAAATTTTCAGTAGCTTCTGGTAGATCTGCTTTAACTACTGGATCTGCAACTACTTCAAGAGATGATTCTAATGTTTCACCAAGGTTGGGTGTTATTTACAAACCTCAAGAGAACATGTCTCTTTACTTAAGCTACAGTGAGAGTTTCATTCCTAAATCTGGTGAGCAGTACAAATCTTGGGGAAGTAATGCAGCATTTGATCCAGATGTATACGAAAATACTGAAATTGGATTCAAGTACAACGCTGACTCAGGTATTTCCCTTGCGGTTGCTTACTTTGATCAAGAAACTGTTAAAGGACAAGAAGACGGTGTAGGTGGATCTGAAGTTATCGGTATGGCCATAGATGGTTTTGAATTTGAAGTTGGTGGTCAAATAAACGACCAAAACTCAATTAATTTTGGTTTAACCAATGTTGATGCAACTAAATCAGCAGGTTCTGGTGAGCAAAAAGAGATTCCAGAATTGACTTGGTCTCTGTGGTACACACATCAGGCAAACGATGAATTTGCTATAAGTTTTGGTGCAATCTATCAAGATGATCAGCTCATAAATAAAGAAAATGAAGCCAGATTAGATGATTTCACCAGAGTAGACATGGCAATGGTCTTCACTCCTACTGACTCTGATACTGTGAGATTAAACATTGAGAATTTAAGTGATGATACTTATTACCCTCATTCTCATTCTACACATCAGGCATCGGTTGGTGAGCCTTTAAATTTAAGAGTGTCTTACCAAAAAACTTTTTAAATAGGAGAGAACGAAGAAAAGCAACTTCATACACTTTGAAATAATCCAGGAAGATATTTCAATTAATTTTAAAAGTTGCTTTCCTTCTAGAAAAAAAACGAAAATTGAGATATGAAGATTTTTAGAGACGCCTTTTCATTTCATCTCATGGCAGATCTCGTAAAGATCTCCCCCTGATATTTCAATATAGTTTTTTTGGAGAGAAGAAATCCCGCCACTAGGCGGGATTTCGACTTTTAAATTAATAGATTTTAGCTACTTGAGTTTTTTGATTGTAAGTGAAGCTTTCTCTTCTTAATCTTAACTTATCCCAAACTTGGTTCAATGAAGAAAGAAATCTCTTGATGTCTTTCGCTTGATGCTTTGGAGTAATTGTAACTCTGAATCTTTCATCGCCTTTAGGAACTGTAGGGTAGAAGACAGGCTGAATATAAATTCCGTGATCCTCGATAAGAAGATTAGCAGCCTCTTTGCAGAGTCTTGGATCCTCAAGATGAATAGGAATAATGTGACTATCATTATCTAAATGCGGTATCTCTAAATCTTTCAATCCAGCCCTAATGAGATCAGAATTTTTTCTAATTTCTTCTCTTAAGTGTTCAGATTTCTTAGCTATTTCTATTGCCTTGATTGAAGCAGCTGCAATACTTGGATTTGCAGAAGATGTAAAAATAAAACCAGGTGCAAAGCTTCTGATGAAATCAATGATGTCAGAGCTAGCAGCTACATAACCGCCCATTTGCCCAAAAGCCTTTGATAGAGTTCCGTTGATGATGTCAATTTCATCAGAAATATTTTGTTCATTTGCTATTCCTCTCCCATCTGAACCATAGAGCCCTACTGAATGAACTTCGTCAAGATAAGTCAGAGCATTAAATTCTTTCGCTAGAGAAACAATTTGTTTAAGTGGCGACCTAAGGCCCTCCATAGAATAGAGTGATTCTAGAACTATTAGTTTTGGAACGCTCGCATTAGATGTATTCAAAAGCTTTCTCAAATGACCAACATCGTTATGACGAAATATGTGACATGGAACATTTGCATTTTTTATTCCTTGAATCATAGACGCATGGTTGAGCTCGTCTGAGAATACTTCTATGCCCTCTAATTTTTTGCACAAAGTCCACAAAGTTGATTGATTGGCGGTATAGGCTGAAGGAAATATGAGGCTGGATTCTTTGTTATGCAAATTTGCTAATTCCTTTTCAAGATCTGCATGATATGAGGAAGTTCCTGAGATGTTTCTAGTACCTCCTGAGCCAGTTCCTAATTCTTCAATAACTTCAACAGACTTCTTTATCACTTCGGGATGCTGACTCAAATTTAAATAATCGTTGCTACACCAAACTTCAACGGGCCTTTCTGAACCTTCAAACCTTTCTGTGGCTCTTGGGAAGTGCTTTTTATCTCTGTTAATTTCTCTAAATTTTCTGTATAAACCTTGAGATTTTAAGGAAGTCAGTTCATCTGAAAAATATTTTTTATAATTCATTTCATCTCCAATAAGGAATTGACCATTACTATAGACCTAAAAACATGCAAACTGAATATCAAAACTTGCTTGTATTATAATAATATAGTTGTTTATAAGGATTGGTTATAATGGATAAGTTAACTATTATTTCAAGAAAAAGTGTATTGGCAAAGATACAAGCACAAGAAGTCTCCGACGAAATTAAAAAAAAATTTCCTGAAATAAAAATAAATTTTAAAACAAAAGATACCTCAGGCGATATAGATTTGACTACACCCCTGCACAAAATGCCAGAAATAGGAGTTTTTACCTCAGACATTCGAGAAGAATTATTAACTGAAAAGGCAGACATTGCAGTTCACTCTTGGAAAGACCTTCCAGTTGATCTTGAAGAAGGGACAGAAATTGCCGCAACTATTAAAAGAGCAGACTTAAGGGATGTTTTGATTTTTAAAAAAAGTTCTTTCGAAAAGAAAAAATTAGAAATATTTACTTCTTCTCCGCGAAGACAGGAAAATCTTTCGAAGTTTCTAAAAAAAGCAATTCCTTTCAAACTAGACTCTCTTTGTTTTAGGGACATAAGAGGAAATATTCTAACTAGAGTTCAGAAACTTGAAGATTCAAACGCAGACGGCTTGGTAATAGCAAAAGCAGCTCTAGATAGATTACTATCTTCTAAAGCAGGAATTACTCGCGAATTAGATTCATTTAAAAAAAACTTAAAGGAATTCTTATGGATGGTGATTCCCTGTTCGCAAAACCCCTGTGCACCTGGACAAGGAGCTTTGGCCATAGAAGTAAAGTCAGGTAATAAAGAAGTTATTGAATTACTCAATAAAATCAATGACTTAGATGTATTCAAAAACGTAGAAAATGAGAGAGAAAAACTTAAAAAATACGGTGGAGGCTGTCATCAAAAAATCGGCGTCAGTATAGAAAATCACTCTCTCGGAAAAATCACCACTGAGAAAGGCTTAACGCCAGATAATGATCTTATTGATAAAAGATCCTTTTTACCTTTCAAGAAAGAATTTTCTAAACTTGAAAATCCCATAAAAGATTTCTATCCAAAATTAAAAAAAGATTTCAAATTATTCTCTCGATTGATGATCAATGAAGGGATAAAAGAAATAGAGGCGATAAAAAATTCTGGTTTGTACATATCCAGAGCAAGTTCAATCGAAACTGGCACAGCAATTGATTTGTCCAATGTCATTTGGACAAGCGGTATAGAAAATTGGTTTAAATTAGCTAGGAAAGGAATATGGGTGAATGGGACTTCAGACAGTTTAGGAGAAGAACAATCCAAACCTGAATCGATCTTGAAAAAGGTAAATTGGTTTTTGGTTTCTCATATTGATTCAGAATCTAAAGATAAAACACTTATTGCAACATATAAATTAGTTCCTGAAAAAGATATAGAAGATTTATCTAAATATTCCCATTTCTACTGGATGTCTATAAGTTCTTTTAAAGAAGCTTTGAAAAGATTTCCAAGCATTGAAAATGCAGAACATTCTTGTGGTTTAGGCAAAACTTTTGATGAGTTGGATAAACTATATCCTGACAAGATAAAGCCTTTTTTAAACTATGAAGACTGGCTGGAAAAAGTAAACGAAGCAAAGTAAGCTACGCACCTATTTACCTAGATATGGCAAATTTTAAAAGAAAATATCCTCTCTCGAGGCTAAGAAGACTGCGATCAAATAAATCTATTAGAGATCTTGTAGCAGAAAATAAACTATCCATTGATGATTTAATTCAACCCATTTTTGTTAAGGAATCCATAAAAGAAAAAGAAGAAATAGAATCTTTAATTGGAATTTTTAGACATACAGAAAAAAGCATTCTCAAAGAAATTGAAGAGCTTGTGAACTTAGGTATCAAAGCGGTAGCCATTTTTCCTGTGATCGATGAAGATAAAAAAGATGAGAAAGGTTCTGAGGCAACAAATGAAGATAATTTCCTAAATAACGTCATAAAGACAATAAAACAAAATTTCCCAGAAATTCTAGTTATTGCTGACGTGGCTTTAGATCCTTACACAACTCATGGGCACGATGGCGTATTAAATTCAGATGGAGATGTTGATAATGATGTGACACTCAAAATTCTAGAGGATCAGGCACTGAAGCTTGCAAAAGCTGGCACTGACATAATTGCTCCATCCGATATGATGGATGGCAGAATAGGAGTGATAAGAAAAACTCTTGAAGAAAAGGATTTTAAAAACACTATGATTTTAGCTTACTCAGCAAAATACAGTTCAAAATTTTATGGTCCTTTCAAGGAAGCAGTAGAATCCGCCAAATTTTTTGGCAATAAAACAAAAGATACTTACCAAATGGCTGTAGCAAATATTGATGAAGCGCTTCATGAGGTTGCTTTGGATATAAATGAGGGTGCTGACATTGTTATGGTAAAACCAGCTATGCCCTATCTTGATGTTCTTAAGGCAGTAAAAGATACATTTCATATGCCTACATTTGCGTATCAAGTAAGCGGAGAATACGCTATGTTGAAAGCAGCGGTCGAAAAAAACTGGCTCAGTGAGGACGTAATGTTTGAATCAATTCTTTCATGTAAGCGAGCTGGTGCAGATTGCATCTTAACTTATGCCGCAAAAGAGATAGCAAAAAATCTATAATTTAGATATGCCTAACCCTAGGTTTAGAAACGCTTTGAATCGAGTTCCTCAGGAAATTCCGCCTATCTGGTTCATGCGCCAAGCTGGCAGATACCATGATCATTATCAAAATCTTAAGAAATCTCATTCTTTTGTTGACCTTTGTAAAAGTCCATCTTTATCTGCTCAAACTGCTTTGGGCCCAATAGAAGAATTCGATTTTGATGTGGCTATTTTGTTTAGCGACATTCTGTTCCCCTTGGAATCTTTGGGTATGGATTTGATTTATGATCCAGGTCCAATATTTAAAGAACATTTAACAGAGAAAAATACCTCAAAAATTCTTAACAATAAAAATCCCATTTCTTCTTTGGAATTCCAAGGAGAGGCAATAGAAAGAACGATAGACCTACTTCCAGATGATAAGTCGATGATTGGCTTCATCGGTGGACCATGGACATTGTTGTCTTTTGCCTCAGCGAAAAATAAACTAGAAAAATCAGATAAGTTAAAAAGTTATCAATGGTCAATTCTTGAGGAACATATCTATCCTCTTTTACATCAAAATATTTTACTGCAATTAAAAGCTGGAGCTGAACTGGTAATGATTTTTGATTCTTGTGCGCACCAGCTTGGTAAAGATGATTTGTCCATTTATTTAAAAAAAATTTTAAATGAGTTGGTAAAGTCGTTTCCAAATCGAGTTGGTTACTATGCAAAAGATGGAGTTTCTTATGATGAGATTTTTGCTGCTACTGACAGCTCCGAAGTTCCTTTTGCAGGAATAGGAGTAGATTCAAATGTTAGTATTCAAGATATTTTTGCAAAAAGGAAAGATGGTTTCGTCCAAGGTAATTTTAGTGAAAAACTTATCTCACAAGACTTCAACGAATTTGATAAAGCACTTAATTTATTCCTTGAGGAAATTTCTACTCTTTCGATCGAAGACAGAAATGGCTGGGTATGTGGATTGGGACATGGTGTTATCAAGACGACACCACAAGAAAATGTAAAACACTTTGTAAAAAAGGTAAGGTCTTATCTATGAGTTTTTTAGGCGAAGAGAATTTTTCCCACGAAGACAAACAAAAAATTGGGGTGATTATCTGCAATCTTGGCTCGCCAGATAGTTACTCTATAAAAGATGTAAGAAAGTACCTTAGAGAATTTTTGTCAGATACAAGAGTCATTGAAGTGCCAAAAATAATCTGGTGGCTCGTACTAAACTTGTTTATTTTGCCTTTCAGACCCAGAAAATCTGCAGCTCTTTATAAATCAGTATGGCTTGAAGAAGGCTCACCGTTGTTGGTTTATTCAAAGAGATTTTTAAGCAAAATAAAAAACCTGAACGAAAAATCCGAATTCATAGAATTTGAGTTAGCCATGCGCTATGGAAATCCAAGCCTTGAAAAAGCTTTATTTAGTTTGAAAGAGAAAAATTGTCGTAAAATTTTACTCTTACCTTTGTTTCCTCAATATTCTGCGGTTACCGCTGCAACAATATTCGATAAGGTAAGTGCAATTCTCTCAAGATGGCGGTGGGTGCCTAGTCTGCATTTTGTAAGCGGTTATCATGACAACTTCGAATATATAAATGCATTAGCTAAAAGTATTAAAAATCATGAATTCTACGGAAAACAAGATAAGTTAGTTTTTTCTTATCATGGCATTCCTAAAAAGTACTTTGACGAAGGAGATCCTTACCACTGTTTTTGTCAGAAGACATCTCGCTTAGTTGCAGAAGCTCTAGGGCTTGAAGAAAATCAGTACATCACCAGTTTTCAATCGAGATTGGCAGCAGCCGGAAGAGAATGGCTAAAACCCTACACTAGTGAACTTATGGAAAAATTACCAAAGGAAGGAGTAAAGAAAATCTTAATTTTATCGCCAGGGTTTAGCATGGATTGTTTAGAAACCATCGAAGAAATCGATGAGGAGAATAAAGAAATATTCTTGGATTCAGGAGGCGAGGTTTTCAATTACATATCTTGCTTAAATGATAATAACGAGCATGTTGAAGCCATCAATAATTTAATTACAAATAAAATATCTCAATTATGACCAGCAGTTTAGATGAAAAAAAAGATTTGGCATCTCAATGGTTCAGATCTTTAAGAGATCAATTTTGCGCTGCCTTTGAAGAATTAGATGGCGGAAAGTTTAAAAGAAAAAAATGGGATCATAAAGGCTCGGGCGGAGGTGAGATAAGTATTCTGAAAGGCGAGGTGTTTGAAAAGGTTGGGGTAAATATCTCGACTGTTGCGGGTGAATTTTCTGATGATTTTAAATCTCAGATCAAGGGAACGGAGAGATCAGCAAATTATTGGGCCTCTGGCATAAGTTTGGTAGCCCATATGCAATCGCCGAAGGTACCGGCTTTTCATTTCAATACAAGATTTTTAGCAACTGGTGAAAATTGGTTTGGAGGTGGAACAGATATGACTCCATCAATTCCTGACGAAAAAGAAACTAAGTTTTTTCATGCAAAATTAAAAGAAGCATGCGATAAATCCAATAATGATTATTACCCGGATTTTAAAAAAAATTGTGATGAATATTTCTACCTTGCTCACAGAGATGAGCCTAGAGGAGTTGGTGGTATCTTTTTTGACCACCTGAATACCGGAAACTGGGAAGAAGACTTCAGTTTTGTAAAAGAGCTTGGTTTAACCACTTTGAACGTTATTAAAGAAACAGTTTCTGGGAAAAAAGATTTAAATTGGACTGAAGAAGAAAAAGAGCAGCAGCTCCTTAAGAGAGGTCGTTATGTAGAGTTTAATCTGATTTGGGATAGAGGAACTTTGTTTGGACTAAAAACTGGGGGTTCCACTGAAGCAATTTTGATGTCTATGCCTCCAACTGCTAAATGGAAGTAGCATGAAAAATACTCTTATCGTTTATTCTTCGATAGATGGCCACACCAAAAAAATTTCTTCCAAGATTGCGGAATATTTGAGTGAATCAAAAAAGGTTGATTTGGTTTCTTTGTCGGAAGCGAAAACATTAAGTTTGAAAAATTATCAACAAATCATAATTGGAGCCAGTATAAGGTATGGAAACTACCGTAAAGATTTATTTGAATTTATAGAAAAGAATCTTGAAGATCTCAATACAAAAGAAAATGCATTTTTTAGCGTTAACGTAGTTGCAAGAAAAAGTGAGAAGAATAGAGCTGAATCCAACCCATATGTAAATAAGTTCTTAAAAGTTACAAAATGGAAACCAAAAAATATAGATGTATTTGCTGGGGTAGTGGATTATCCAGTCTATAATTTTTTTGATAAATTCATGATTAGGTTAATAATGTGGATCACAAGTGGGCCTACAGATACCAAAGCACGTTTCGAATTTACAGATTGGGACAGGGTAGAAAGATTTGCAAAAGATTTGGTTTAATTTAATTAATTCTATAAGTATCAATCGAGCTATTAATTTCTTCGAGTTGACCTGCATCTCCTTTTTTAAATGCGTCTGCCATTGCAAATAACTTCGCAAATAAACTTAAACCGTCCTTTTCTTTAGCTAATTCTAATGTCTTTGATTCTCTTAAAAGATCAGACCAATATGCTCTAACTTTTACCCAAAACTCGGAAGTAGCCTGCCAATAGTCTTTTCCAGCTGACCAATCGTGCCCTTTGATTCTTTCATACCTAGCAAGTCCAATCTCTTTTGATAAAACTTCAAGTATTTCTGAATTTTCGTCTAATACTACTTTTTTATTATTTTGTTCATGAACCCAGCCATTTGGAGTAATAGTTTTAAGATTAGTACCAATTAAAACGTCATAATCATCTCTTATAGAAAATTCTCTCCTAGGAAGTGGTCGCCAAGTATCTTTACTTTTCCAGGAGGAAAGATTCTCCTGATGATTCCAAACCCCATAGCTTTGATAACGAGGTGAGTCATCAACCTGATATACAGACTGAGACCAAGAACCTTTTACTGCAAAAGAGGGATATCTTTTATTAACCCATTTATTGAAGCCTTTGTATTCATTCAAGTTTCTATCTTGATACTTCCAGTCTTGACGCCAGTGTTTTACAACCATTGGCTTTGATAATGAACCATCTTCGTTCTCAGTGAATATCACTAAGATGTGTTGCAGGCTAATGAATTCTTTTTTATCTTCCACAAGAGTCACAAACTCAGTTGCCCAAGATTGATAGGGTCTACTCGGGTTATAACCTTCTGTAAAACCCATGGTTTCCATGAAATCAAAGTAAACTCTATATTCACCCAACATCGCCAGAATAGCTCTTCTATCCTTTTCAAACTTACTGATGCCTTTTTCTTGAAGTTTTTCCCATGCAGCGCTTGAAGACAAGTCGAGATCAACAGCCGGACCTTTTGTAGAACCACCTCTTGGAGTTTTAAGTTTTTCATCTTCTATTTGAGACCAGCCAAAAACATAATTTTTATCACTCAAAGATAGTGATGAAAAAGAAAGTAACAAGACTAATAGAGCATTGAGTAATTTCATAATATTTAATTCCTTTGTTAAATGATAACGATTATCATTTATGATTCAATTAGTTTTATAAAAATACCTATGAATGATTCTAAGGAAATAACACTCTTCGTTGATAATTATAATAGCAACCACAGCGATGCTGTCCTTTTAGTGGCAAATTATTTGTCAAAAAATCACAACTTATCTGCAGAAATAATAATCTCTAAAAATAAACAATTAAATTTAAAAACAACAAATAAAAACAAGAAGGAAGAGTATTTGGTTTTAGATTTAGATCTGAATTCAAAAACACTTGATTTTAAAACTTTTTTTATAGGGCTCATTTATCAGGCTCGAGAAAAATTAGGATCTGATTTTCCCAAAACAAAAATCGAAAAAGATATTGAAAAGTCATTGCACTCATTATCTTTTTACTCCGAAGTTAATGAGACAAAATTCATATCTAAAAATATAAAAGAAATTTCTTTTAGAGGAGATTTCAGGAATCTTGAAACTCAAAATAATGATGAATTTTTGTTTGTTATCGTTCCCTTAGATAAAAGAAAAACTTTTTTAGATAAAGATTACTCGATGGAGGATTATAGAAAACAGATGTCTCAGGAGAAAAAAATAACTGCTGGTGCTTATTACACTATAAGAAACTTTAGTCAGGATGAAATAAAAATGTGGTTTGTCTTGCATAGTCATTCGGGAAATTTAGGAAATTGGGCTGAAAAAGCTAAAACTGGAGATCAAGCGATTCTTTGGGGGCCAAGGTCAATGTTCAGTCCACCCAAAAGATTCGATCATCTAATATTATTAGCAGATGAAACGGGAATTCCCGCTATGAAGACCATTTGTGAAAACAATAAAAATTTCATCAAATGCACAACTTTTTATGAAGTCATTGACGAAAGCTCCCAAATACCAACTAGCGAAAAAAATAAAATTTTAGAAAATTGGATTCATCGAGAAGATGATGAACCTGGAGAGGGACATAAGTTACTAGAAACCTTAAAGGCTTACAAACTTCCAGAAAATAATTTTTATATTTTTGGGGCAGGGGAAGCTAGACAAATGATGAAGATTAGAAAATTATTTAAAGAAAAAGGAGTTTCTAAAGACCAAATGCACATTACTGGCTATTGGAAAAAATAAATTTTTAGAATTTAAAGTTCTGTAGCAAGTTCAATAAATTTATTTTTTAAAAAAGTGAGTTTATTCGTAAGACTAAAGGCATGATTTCTGATGAGTCTTATCCAAATATTTTTTTGCTCGAAACCTCTTTTGAAGGCTTCCATAGCAGCTGCTAAGGCTAAATTGATTGGAATTCTTTGTCGGTTGTACTTATCTTCAATTTGCTTAACTTGAAGCAAACTTTCAGGAGTAATTAAATCCGAGAGAGATTTCACATCACCGATTCCTGCGTTTAACCCCAATCCTGCCAACGGATGAATGTGGTGCGCAGCGTCTCCCACAAGAAAAACGTTATCTCTGGCAAAAGTTTTTGCAGAAAGGTGTTTCAAGGGAAATGATTGTCTTTTGGTCGAGAATTTTAATTCTGGGAGTTTTTCCCCGAAAGATTGATGAATTTCATTTATAAAATCATCCTCATTCATTCCCAAGTAATCATAAGCCCTGGTATCGTCAATAGACCATATCATGGTAAGTTCAGTCTCATTCATTGGCAGCAAAGCAAGCGGTCCCACTGAGGTGAAAGTTTGTCTAATGCATGGGTCTGTTTGGGATACAGCAAAGTTGGCAACTATCGCCGTCTGATTGTAACTCCAAGTTCTTGAAGAAATCGAAGAAAAATTTCTTACACTTGATTGAATGCCATCTGCACCTATTAAAATTTTTGTCTCCAACTTTCCCTTTGATGTTTCGCAATGAATATCTCCATTAATTTTTTCAATTTTTTCTAAATTACAACTCCACAAAAGATCTTTTGAATCGGAAACAAGAGATAACAGGGAATTTTGAATTTCTCCTTCTTTGACTATGAAGCCAATATTCGGAATATTTTTTTCCAATTCATTTACATTGAAATCTATGAATCCAGTACCTTCTTGATCCCAAACCTTTATCTGGTTATATTCAAAAGCAGTTTTACTTATGACATTCCACGCATCTAGCTCTTTAAGAAATGACATACTCCTGTTATTCAATGATAGATGGCGGTAACTATTGGGTGCTTTGTCTCGACCGTCTATTAGACCAACACTTATATTTTTATTCTTTAACGAAAGAAAAAGGAGGGCGCCAGTTACGCCAGCACCGACTATGAGGACATCATATTTCATTAACTCGCCATCAGTTGTTGAATGTCATCAAGCTCTTTTATGGCTGAACTTAGAACTTTTGGCTGATTATTTTCAACTAACACATCATCTTCAATTCTTATTCCAATTCCTTTAAATTTATCAGGTACGTTTTCTTCTTTGCTGATGTATATCCCTGGCTCTATGGTCGTAATCATTCCATTTTCGTAAGACCTTACCTTGCCATCTTTTTCATAGCCACCGACATCATGCACATCAAGGCCTAACCAATGACCAACGCGGTGCATATAGAACTTCGAATAGGATTGAGTTTCTAAGACTTCTTCTTTACTGCCCTTTAACAATCCATAACTTAATAGTCCATCAACAATAACTTCTAAAGATTTTTTATGCGTCTCAAGAGGGTTGGATTTTTCTGAAATACTTTCGATAGACTGTTTTTGAGATTCCAAAACGATTTCATAAATAAGTTTCTGTTCTGGGGAAAATATTCCATTCACAGGAAAAGTTCTAGTGATATCGCTCGCATAGCCCTTATATTCGCAGCCCGCATCGACCAAAACCAAATCACCATCTTTTAGCAAATCTGTATTCTTGCTGTAATGAAGAATGCATGCATTTTCTCCTCCTCCGACAATTGAAGGATAAGCACATTCCTTTGCACCATTAACCATAAATTCGTGAAGATATTCTGCCTCAAGTTGATATTCATACATCTCTGGTTTTACAGCTTTCATTGCTCTTTCATGAGCAGAAGACGAAATATCACAAGCTTTTTGAATGATACTTATTTCTTCAGAAGATTTTAAAAGTCTCAATTCATGTATGTAAGGATCAATCTCTTTAACTTGTTCACGACTCAAAGAAAAGTTGATTTTTTTTCTCTTAACCTCCTTACTTAGTGCAAAAAACATTTTATTTCTACTTTTACTTTGACAATAAAAATTACTTGCTCCCTCTAGAAGATCCCCAGATTTTGAAATTAAATTACTTATTTTATGACCTATTTCAAAGCCTAGCTGAGATACATTTTCAGGACCTAATCTAGGTCCTTCCCATTTTTCTCTTACCTCGTCTTTTTCTGCACAGAAAAGATGAAAAATTGTATTTCCTTTTTTTTCAATAATTAATGCAGCATCGGCTTCTGTGAAGTTTGTTAAATACAAAAAATCACTATCTTGTCTGAAAGAATAGTCAGTATCACCATTTCTGATTTTTTGATTGGCTGAATGAATGATTGTGACTGATCCATCTGGTAGAAGATCAGCTAATTTTTTTCTTCTTTCAAGAAAAATATCCATAAAAGAATTTTACTCTAATATAAAGTCTTTATAGAAACGTTATTGATATAAGAATAAAATAATATTTGTGTCGCAGAAGGAATTAGAGAAAAATCTAAAGGAACTTTTAGAACTTTCTAAAAAACTTAGAGAGGCAAATAAAGATCTAAGAAACAAAAATTTAAGACTTAAAAAAGAGAATAATCGATTAAAAGATAATATAGAATTATCAAGAAATAAGTTAGAAATATTGATTTCAAAATTAGAAGCTTTATGAGTGAAGACAATCAAGACATAGTTACCCTTAAAATAGCAGGCATCGAGTATCAACTATATTGTCCGCCCGAGGAACAATCCACTTTGATCGAAGCCGGTGAAATTTTGGATAAGCGAATCAAATCTATCAAACGCAAAACGAGAAATCTTCCAATTGAAAAAGTTGCCGTATTAGCAGGTCTTGATGTAGTGAATGAATTCCTCTCAAACGAAGAAGCTTCATCAACCGAGGCAAATGATGAATCATCGGCTACAGATGAAAAATCAGCCGCAAATGTTTCAGACGAAAAAGTCGATCCATCTGAAGAAGAAAATTTAAGTCTTAAGTTAGTAGATGAGATTTCGGAATTATCTAAGCTTTAAAATATTGCTATAATTTTCAAAGCTTCCTGGCTTATTTGCTAGTTATATAACACTTCGAGCCGATGCAAAATAAATAGGGAATTTGATACTTCTCTTGTTGAGCGCCCTTAGGGCAGCCTGATAGATGGTGATTCTTCCCGACCTGAACTATACGGTTCGGGTTTTATTTAACGGCGATAACTTGGGAAGCTCTCTTAAATATGAATAAAACTGAAGCAAGAGAGTTAATTTCAAAAGGCTTCAAAAGCTTAACTGCCTCCTCTAAAAGTTACCAAGAAAAAGTCCACTTAGATTTTATAAAAGAACATTTGGAGAAAAAAGATTTTTCACACGTTGCAAGTTATATTTCTCTGCCTTATGAAGTTTCAACTGAGAAAATAAATAAATTTCTAGCAGATTCCAAAAATCATTTTTATCTTCCAAAAATCAATTCCAAGAGTAATAAATTGGAATTTGTACTTTGTAACAAAAAAACTAAATTTAGAAAGAATTCTTTAAATATCTTTGAACCCATGAGTGAGGAGACCATTGAGCTCGAGAGATTAGATGCGGTTATTGTTCCTTTACGCGCTTTCAATGAGAATTTTCAAAGATTGGGATTCGGAGGAGGTTTTTATGATAAAACTTTTTCAGGAGTCACCGAACCAGAATTTATTGGCTTGGCTTATGAGTTTCAATTCATAAAAAAATTAATACTTGAAGACTTCGACTTGAAGTTAGATGTAGCCTTTACAGATAAGCAATTACTTTAAAAAAGCTTGGTAACCTAGGTTTTCAGTCTCTCTGGTAAAAGGATAGGAAATTCTTAGGAGATCTCTTTCCAAACTTTTTACTTGCTTCTGTCTTATTGTAAAACCTACTAAAGCACCACCATAGATTGCACCTTGATTTTTATAATGAAAAAGGGAGATATCCCACTTGTCTTTAAGCAAAGTTAAAAAATTGAGTAGGGCACCTGGTTTTTCAGGGAAATCTACACTGTAAACTTCTTCTACGAATTCACCTTCTAGTTGGGGTCCTCTACCACCATGCATGAATTTAAGATGTTTTTTAGAGATTTCATCATTGCTTAAATCTGTAAAAGAGTACTTTTTATTTCTTAAGGCTTTTAAAAAAATATCTTTGCTTTTTTTTGAATCTTGAAGTTCCAATCCCAAAAGAATTTTTGCTTTAGAACTGCCATCTTTTCTGTAACTAAACTCGGTGATATTTTTTTGGCCGATGTCTTTGCAAAGTTTCCTAAACGAACCCTTTTTTTCGTCTATAGCTATACTTAAAATAATTTCCTTTTTTTCTCCAATTTTGGATCTTTCAACAATATGTCCCAAAGACTCAAAATTGAGATTTGAGCCGCAATAAGTTGCGATAAGATTTTTATTCTTAATTCTTTTTTGGCTTATGTATTTTTTTAATCCTGCGAGTGCTAATGCTCCAGTTGGTTCAGGAACAGTCCTAGTTTCCAAGAAAGTATCTTTCACAGCAGCACAAATTTCATCGGTATCAACGGTTATTGAATCATCCAAGAAATTTTGTATAAGTTCGTAGTTATTTTTTCCTATTTGTTTTGCCGCAGCTCCATCAGCAAACAATCCAACTTCTTTGAGTTTCACTCTTTTACCTGCCTTCACAGAGGCATGTAATCCTGCTGAATCCGCTGCTTCAACACCTATTATTTTTACACTGGGATGAACCTTATTTAAGTAAGCTCCAATTCCAGCAATCAAACCACCACCACCAACAGCAACGAATACAGCATAAAGATTTTCAGGAAATTGTTCTGAGATTTCCATGCCAACCGTACCTTGTCCTGCAATTACTAATGGATCATCAAATGGGTGAATGAAATTTACTTTATTTTTTTTACAGAATGTTTTCGATTCTTTAAGCGCATCATCAAAGTTATTACCTACCAAAACTACCTTAGCTTTCAAATCTCTCACTGCGTTAACTTTGATCAAAGGCGTGGTCTTTGGCATGAAGATAGTTGCCTTGATGCCTAGCTCTTTTGCCGAATAAGCTACTCCTTGGGCATGATTTCCCGCGGATGCTGTTGCCACCTCAGAAATCTTTTTGGATTTATAAAGGTGAGCAATCTTGTTGTAAGCACCCCTAATTTTAAAAGAGTGGGTAGGCTGTAAATCTTCTCTTTTTAAGAAAATACTATTTGCCAGTTCTTTTGATAAATTATCAGCCTTTGTTAGAGGCGAAATATTAGCGACCTCATAAACTTTAGAGTTCTCTATTTTATCTATGTAGTTTTTGATTACTTTTTTCATAAAAATTCTGGAAAGCGAGGTATTATACGTAGAGTTCTCTTATAAGCCATAGACATGGAAAATTCTAACTCAGAAACCAAACAAGCTGTTGCAAGTAAAGCCTATGAGTATCTCGCCACAAAGCTTCACAAGGATTGTATTTTGGGTATTGGTACAGGAAGTACTACTAATTTTTTTATCAAAGAATTGATCAATAGAAAACCTGAAATCAAAGCCATCGTATCCAGTTCAGTTGCAAGCACGCAATTATTGGAAGAGGCAGGTTTTGAAGTTTCTGAATTAAATGACGTTGGCTCGCCGGATTTTTATATTGATGGTGCTGATGAAATCAATGATCGTTTTGAAATGATCAAAGGCGGCGGAGGAGCATTGACCCGAGAAAAGATCATTGCCTCAGCATCTAAAAAATTCATTTGCATTTGCGATTCTTCTAAAAAAGTAAAACTACTTGGAAAATTTCCAGTTGCTATTGAAGTCATTCCAATGGCGAGAAGTTATGTCGCACGACAGATTGTGGTAAAAGGAGGAACACCAGAATATAGAGTAGGATTTGTATCTGACAATGGAAATCAAATAATAGATGTCCGGAACTTAAAACTTAACGTACCTTATGACTTTGAAAACGAAATCAATAACATTCCGGGTGTCGTAGCCAATGGTATATTTGCTGCAAGAAAGGCGGATTGTTTGGTTATAGATAAAAACGGAGTTCCAGAAGTTTTAGAGCAGTGATTTAGAAAAAGGCTTCACCAGCCGCATAGACGAAATTTCTAAAGCAGACTAATCATTTTTTTGATGAAAACATGAAAACGATAGAGGATTTTTTTCAGGACAGAGGAATTAATTATGGCTGGGTAATGGTCCTGGTTGTTTTTGTATTAAGCGGTTTAGCTTTTGGCTCTATGGCTTCAATTTCAGTTTTTTTGAAGCCAGTTTCTTTAGAATTTGGATGGTCTAGAGGTCAGACATCATTTGCATACACGGTCGCATCACTTTCTTCAGCAGTCTTTGGTGTTTTATGGGGCCAAGTCGCAGATAAATATGGAACTAAGTGGTTTGGTTTTGTTGGCGCCATTTGCATGAGTCTTGTTTTGTTTGCTCTAAGTAGTCTCGACTCCATAGTCCAGTTTTATACTTTATATTTTTTGTTTGGAGCAATGGGAAGCGCCTTACTGTTTTCTCCGTTGTATGCAAATGTGGGCTTTTGGTTTAAAGAAAATCCAGGACTTGCTCTTGGCCTTGCTGCCTCGGGAGGAGCGATTGGCCAGGCATTCATCCCTCATCTAAGTGGAATTCTAATTGAGAGCTCAGGATGGAAAATGGCTTATGTTAACCTTGCTATCATTTATATATTAATTTCTTTACCGATTGCTTTTCTTATTAAGGAATCACCATGGAGAATCAATGCAAGAAATCAAGAAGAAGAGGAAGAAAGAAGCTTTCCTCTGTCCGAAAAAGAAGTAGTTTCTTGGATCAGTGTTGCGGTTATTTTTTGTTGCATTTGTATGTCCATTCCAATAATGCATTTGGTTCCTTTGCTCACCGATAAGGGATTTTCTCTTGAGTTTGCCACTTCTGTGTTGATGATACTGATGATTTGTGGAGCCTTTGGGAGGATTCTTGGCGGAATGCTGGGAGATTATATTGGAGCCTTACCTGGATATATCTTAATGTCATTGGGTCAGACAATCTTTGTAGTTTGGTTTCCTCATTTAATTTCTCCCGCTTCAATTTATTTTTTAGCAGCATTGTTTGGTTTCACTTATTCAGGCGTAATGTCTAGCATATTAGTCTGTACTCGTATTATGGTGTCTGCAAAATTTGGAGCACGAGCAATGAGCTTAACTTCACTCTTTGGATGGATAGGAATGGGTTTTGGAGGATTCTTAGGAGGCTATTTCTTCGATATCTATGGGGATTATAGTTGGGCCTTTGCTTTTGCTGGAATTACTGGGATCGTTAATCTCTTTATTCTTGCTTTATTTTTTATGAACATTAGAAGAAGAGAAGATTTATTATTGAGTTCATAATTACTCCTCTCCTCTTTTGGAGGTTTTCTTTAAAAAGGAGAGATTATGATTTTAGAGCAGAGATTCGATAGCAGAAATTATTTCTTCGCTATCTGGTTCTATATTCTTGGAGAAAGGTTTCAAGACTTCACCATCTTTGGATATCAAATACTTAGTGAAATTCCAATCAGGAGATTTTCCAGTAATCATTGCAAGATTTTGATAAAAGCTGTTGGCCTTTTTTCCTTTGACACTTGATGTAGCGAACATGGGAAAGGTCACGCCATACTTGGAATTACAAAACTCTTTTACTTGGCCTTCATCGCTGTATTCCTGAAACATAAAGTCTCTAGAAGGAAAACCTAAAATCACAAAATCTTTTCCTTGATAGTTTTCAAATAATGTTTGCAAAGCTTCGTACTGGTAGGTGAAACCGCATCGACTGGCAACATTTACTGCAAGCACTACTTTGTCTTTGTGTTCGCACAAATTGATGATGTCTTTTGAATCAAGCACACGGATGTTGTGATTTAAAATGGCAGGACAACCTTCTACAGGGATTTTGTTAAGATCGGGTTGAAAGTTCATTGCATTAAAATTATCTGTTTCGGCATTTCCTTGAGAGCAACTCACTATGAAGAAGGAAAATAAAACTAAAGCGAACCTCATATTGATAAATTAAATAATAAATCTCAGTAAATCAATACCTGTGTACCTTTTCTCACTCTATTGAATAACTTTATAACGTCTGTATTCCTCATTCTGATGCACCCTAAACTCGCAGGCTCACCAATAAGACCTTCTTCGGCAGTGCCATGTATGTAAATATATCGACTTTTTGAATCTACATTTCCACCCTTATTTTTTCCAATTTCCAAACCATCTAGCCAAAGAATTCTGGTGGTGATGACATCCTCTTTTATATCTATTTTTTCTGTTATTGGTTCTATAACTTCTCCAGTGAATTTCCTTGCTTTGAAAACAGAACCTATTTTTGCTCCTTTACCTATTTTTTCAGAAATTACATGTGCACCGAGGGGAGTTTTTAAACTATCTCGAATACTACCGATTCCATAAGCAGAAGATGAAATGGGATAAGTTTTACTTGAATATGGAGTTTTTATTGTAAGTTCTTGTTTAGACAAATTTATCAAAACGTGAGTTCTGTTTTTATTCATTTCACCAAACTGTTGATAATTAATATTTTCATAAGATGAATAATCCAGAGGTACTGAGCTACAACCATAAAAAAAGGCAGAACTAAAGACCACAAAAATTAAATACTTAAATAATGTTTTCATCTCTTTTAAATTTTAATATCGCCGATATAAAAAAGATAATAACCAATATGAATAAGAAAAGGTTTTTTCCAAAATATGCATATGGAGTTTGACCCGACTTAAGAATCACATCTTCTTGAAAACTTTCTAATTCATTTCCATTAATAGAAGTTTCAATTTTTTTAATGATCTGTCCGCGATTATTAATTAAGGCGCTGATACCAGTTGATGTTGATCTGACCAAATATTTTTGGTGTTCAGCTGCTCTAAATCTTGCTATTTGCAAATGTTGATGAGGGCCTAAGCCAGTTCCAAACCAATTGTCGTTACTGGCATTAAATAGGATATTGGTTTTTTTGCTATTAGATAAAAATACATTTTGATAGGCTATTTCATAACAAATTGCCGAAGATATTTTTATAAAATCATTTCCGATAAGTTCGCTCTTGTTACCTGAAAATATTTGAGGCCTATTAAAATTAAAAAAATCAAAAAATATACTGAAAAGTCCTGAAAGAGGAACATATTCGCCAAAGGGGACTAAAAATTTTTTGTCGTAAATACCTGAGATATTGCCAATTCCAATCAATGAATTATTTATTTCTTCTGACTTGTTTTCCGATAAAGCACCTATGACCATTCCGAGCATATTATTTTCATTAAGAATATTATTTCTGAATTCATCAATACTATTTTTTTGAATTAATTTTGGCAGAGTTACTTCTGGCCAAAATATGACAGAAGATTGAGTGAGATTTTGAAGTGGATTTTCACTTAATTTCTTTTCTATTGCGCTTTCTATTTTTTGTAATCCGTTTTGTGTCCATTTTTCTTTGATATCAATATTAGGTTGAATAACTGTTGCAGAGATCTTTCCAGTTGATTTAGTCCAATTGATATTTTCAAGCGGTTGATTGCCGATAAAAACGATTACTAATATTAGCGAAGATAGATATAAAGATTTGCTTTGAGTTAAATCTCTTAAACCGTCTAGCAAAGCAAGAAATATCTGAGAGACCAAAACAATAAGGAAGCTCATGCCAAAAATTCCAAGGATAGGAATGTAACCCTGCAAAAGGCTATTATCTACAGCGGTATAACCTATGTATAACCATGGAAAACCAGTAAATAGAAACTCTCTCAACCATTCGCTCAATACCCAAGCAGCTGGGAAAAGAAGAAATGTTTCATAAGTTTTCCTTTGGCTGCTAACAAGTTTTAATGCGGTAAAACTGATAGCCTGAAATAAGCTTAAAAAAGCTGCTAACAATAATGTTAGAAAACTACCCAATATTGGGGAGGCTCCCCCATAAACAGTTATACTATTTTCTATCCAGAATATTCCAAATGCCCAAATACCTAAACCAAAAAAATAGGAAATAAAAAAAGTATTTTTTATGCCTTCACTTTTAATTAATTGATATAAAAGCCCTGGGATGAGAAAAGTTACAAACCAATAATTAAAGGGCTGAAAAGCTAAGACAATTAAAGAACCTAAAAAAAATCCAGCGAAAAATTTAGAAAAATTCACACTTTATTTTATCTGAATTAAAAAGTTATTGATTCAACCAGTAGCCAATATTCTTTTCTTTAAAAATCTTACAAGTCTCAACGATCGGCAACCCTACAACATTGCTGTAGCTGCCTTCCAAAGATTCAACAAATAAGCCACCATAACCTTGAATACCATAAGCACCGGCTTTGTCTTTTGGTTCATTGGTATCCCAATATTTTGCACACTGATTAGCAGTTAAGTTTGCAAATTGAATCTCGGTTCTGACAAGATCAAACATTATTTTTACTTCAGTATCAGATCGTGGGTCGGTTTCACCAAAGCAGACACAAGTCATAACCGAGTGTCTTCTTCCGGAGAACTCAAGGAGCATGGCAATGGCATGATCTTTGTTTTCAGGCTTTCCAAATATTTTGCCATCCAAGGTAACAATAGTGTCAGCTGTTAAGATTGGCTTATGGGGTAACTCCTTTTGTTGTCTAATCGCGTGAGCAGCTAGACATTTTTGCTGGGTATTTTTGATAACGAAATCCTCAGGACTTTCATCAGTAAAGTTGGACTCGTCGAAATCGCATTTGAGGATTTCGAAATTAACTTTCAGATTTTTAAGTAACTCAGCTCTTCTTGGCGAACTAGAAGCAAGATAAATATCGAAATTATTTGATTTTTTCTTCTTTGTAGATGACGTGTTTTTTGACTCTAGGGTCATATTTTTTAAATTCTATTTTGTCTGGAGTTTTAGTCTTATTTTTATCTGTTGTATAGAAGTGACCTGTTCCAGCAGAGGAGACTAGTTTAATTTTTTCTCTCATATTTTTTCACCTCGATCTCTGATTTCTTTTAAAACTACATCAATGCCTTTTTTATCAATAATTCTCATACCTTTAGCAGAAAGAGTAAGGGTCACATACTTGTTTTCAGACTCTACCCAAAACTTATGACGATGCAAATTAGGCATAAACTTTCTTTTGGTTTTATTAACAGCCTTAGAAACATTGTTCCCTGCCATTGGTGTTTTACCTGTTACTTGACACTCTTTGCTCATAATATTCTTTTGCAAGAAGAGCTTTATACCAGAATCCTAAGTTCAAAGAAACCTATCTGAGTTATAATTTTTGTATGGAACAATTGGCTAATAGACAAATTTTGCTTTGCGTTACAGGAGGCATTGCGGCATACAAAGCAGCTGAGTTAATTAGGCTATTTAAGAGCTCAGGCTCCGAAGTTCGGGTGCTTATGACTGAAGCAGCTAAAGAATTCATTACGCCGCTTACTATGCAGGCTTTGTCTGGCAATGAAGTTCACTCAGATCTTTTAGATACCAACGCCGAATCAGCTATGGGGCATATAGAATTAGCAAGATGGGCTGATGCTATTGTCATTTCTCCTTGTTCGGCAGATAGCCTTGCAAAACTCGCTGCTGGAAGAGGTGATGATTTAATGTCTGCGGTATGTCTTGCTGCAGACTCTAAAATATTTTTTGCCCCAGCAATGAATCAAGGCATGTGGAAGGACAAACGTACAAAAAAGAATCTTTCATTGCTGAAAAAACCTGTTTTTCACCAAATTGGGCCTAACGAGGGCGATCAAGCTTGTGGTGATGTGGGTCCTGGAAGAATGTCAGAACCTAAGGAAATTATTGAAGAGGTAGCAAAAGAATTTTCTTCTGGATTGTTAGCTGGTAAAAAAGTACTCATCACTGCTGGACCCACAAGAGAAAAAATAGACCCCGTTAGATACATCTCCAACAAAAGTTCTGGAAAGATGGGTTTTTCTCTTGCTAAAGCTGCTGTTGATGAATCCGCAATAGTGACTTTGATTTCTGGCCCAGTTACTTTAGAGACACCCGAAAGGGTCAAAAGAATAGATATCGAATCTGCAGAGGAAATGAAAGAGCACGTCACAGCAAATTTATCCGATATCGACTTATTTATATCAACGGCTGCAGTTGCAGATTTCAAAATGAAAAATGCTGAATCTCAAAAAATTAAAAAAGATCAATCCAAAAACATGAGTCTGAGTTTAGAAAAAAATGAAGACATTTTGAAACACGTTTCTGATAATAATCCTGATTTGAAAATAGTCGGTTTTGCAGCAGAAACGGAAAATATGATTGATAACGCTAGAAAAAAATTATCTTCAAAGAATTTGAATCTAATTGTCGCCAACGATGTATCAGACAGTTCTATAGGTTTTGATTCAAACAATAATGAAGTGACATTAATTACTGAAAAAGAAGAATTAAAAATACCCAAAACCTCAAAAGAAAAGGTTGCTAGAAAAATAGTTCAATTTATTTCAAAAAACATCCTTAATGATTAGATGGATTTTGCTCAAATTAGTAGGAATCTTCCTGCCTTCTTTGATATCAAAAGCGGTTAGTCCTGGACAACAAGCAACTTCAAATATCGCACTTAACGTTGAATTTAAAATTCTTGATAACGAACTTGGTGACAAAATTCCCTTACCTAAATTCAGTACTGCAGGATCCGCAGCCTTAGATTTGAGAACCAATATCAAAGAAAAAAAAATTCTTCAGCCCGATGAGACTTTTCTTTTTACCACTGGATTTTCAATACATATCAAGGATTCTAAATATGCAGCCTTAATTCTCCCCAGGTCAGGCTTAGGGCATAAATATGGAATTGTTCTAGGAAACCTTGTGGGCCTAATTGATTCAGATTATCAAGGAGAAATCATGGTCTCTTTGTGGAATAGATCCAAAGAATCATTTGAGGTTCTTCCTGGAGATAGGATTGCTCAGATGATGTTTTTTGCTGTTACTTCGCCTAACTTCAAGTTGGTTTCTGAATTCTATTTCTCGGAAAGAGGTTCCAAGGGTTTTGGTTCTTCAGGAACTAAATAAATTAAAATCTAAAAGCTTTTTTTCTTAATCTAATAGCTGAAGGAGTTACTTCTACTAATTCGTCTTCTTCGATAAATTCCAATGCCTGTTCTAAAGAATGTTCAATGTGTGGAACCAAGATAAGATTTTCATCAGTACCTGAGGCTCTGATATTGGTTAACTGTTTTGCTTTAGTTGGGTTGACCGGCAAATCATTATCTCTGGAATGTAAGCCAACAATTTGACCTTTATAAACATTTAATCCATGTCCGACAAAAAGCTTCCCTCTGTTTTGTAGGTTGAATAACGAATAGGCTAAGGTTTTACCTTCAGTCATAGAGACCAAGACGCCATTTTGACGTGTAGTAATCTCACCTTTTTTTGCGGGTCCGTAATGATCAAAGATACTGGTCAGAATTCCGGTGCCGCTCGTCAAGGTAAGAAACTGCGACCTAAATCCAATCATGCCTCTGGAAGGTGCAATAAAATCTAATTTTATTCTACCCATTTCGCTGGGTTCCATATTTTTCAGTTCCGCTTTTCTTGAACCCATCTCTTCCATTACTGGTCCCTGATGTTGTTCCTCGATATCAATTACTATTTGTTCAAAAGGTTCATGGATTTCGCCATTCACATCTTTTTGTATAACTTCAGGTTTCGAAACTCCCAATTCGAATCCATCTCGACGCATGCTTTCTATCAAAACCGATAAATGCAATTCCCCTCGGCCAGAGACTTTGAATTTGTCAGCACTTTCACCTTGCTCAACTCTTAAAGCAACATTACTTAATAATTCCTGTTCAAGACGGTCTTTGATATTTCTTGACGTTACAAACTTACCTTCTCTTCCAGCAAATGGAGAATCATTTACTTGAAAGGTCATACTCACTGTCGGTTCATCTACTGAGAGAGGAGGGAGTTGTTCTATATTTTCCGGATTACATAAAGTATCCGAGATATATAACTTTTCAATACCTGTTACACAAACAATGTCGCCCGCTTCAGCTTTTTCGACTTCAACTCTTTCCAAACCCTCATGACCTAAAACTTGTAGAATTTTTCCTGTTTTTTGTTCTCCTTCAGCATCGATCACTACAACTTGATCGTTTGGTTTGACGTTTCCACGAGATATTCTGCCGATGCCAATTACACCCACATAGCTATTACTATCTAAAGCGCTGATTTGCATCTGAAAGGGTTCTTCCAAACTTACAGCGGGTTCATTCACTTTACTTATAATAAGGTCTAAGAGTGGCGACATATCGTCTTCAATTTTCTCCAAATCCAAACCAGAGGTTCCATTCAATGCAGAGGTATAGATTGTAGGAAAATCCATCTGTTGATCATTTCCACCTAATCTATCGAAGAGATCAAAAACTTGATCTTGCACCCAATCGGGTCTGGCACTTGGACGATCAATTTTATTTATGACCAGAATGGGATTTAGTCCTTTTTCAAAAGCTTTTTGAGTCACAAATCTAGTTTGTGGCATGGGCCCATCGACGGCATCAACAAGCAATAAAACCGAATCTACCATAGACAAAACTCTTTCCACTTCCCCACCAAAATCAGCATGACCGGGAGTGTCTACGATATTGATTTTGTGATCTTTCCACTTGATGGCAGTATTTTTAGAAAGAATCGTTATTCCTCTTTCTCTTTCTTGATCGTTGGAATCTAAGATTCTCTCCGAGCCAATATTTTTTCGATCCAAGGTGCCGGAATGTTCTAGTAACTTATCGACTAAAGTGGTTTTCCCATGATCGACATGTGCGATGATGGCGATATTTCTAATAAATTCAGGATTCATATGAGTGACTGATTAGGAGTCTAAAAAATCAAGTATGAAAATTTATTTTTCTTCTGAAGAATTAGAAGATTCTTCATTAGCTTCTTCAGCAGAAGTTTTCTCTTGAGGAGTAACAGTAGGAGCTACTTCAACGGCTTCAGTTGTTTCTTTAGCTGTGGCTTTAGGAGTCTCTTTTGAAACTTCTTCAGCAGGAGCTGAAGCTTTTACATCTTCTTCTTTTTCTTCTACTGGAGGAGTTTCTTCTTTAGGACTTTCTTCTGCAGGAGCAGCCTTTACAGCAGCTTTCTTTGAAAAACGTTTTTTGAACCTTTCAACTCTTCCACCGGTATCAATAATTTTATTCTGACCTGTATAGAAAGGATGAGAGGCTGAAGATACATCAAGAGGACAGTAAGGATAAGTATTACCATCTTCCCATTTTTTTGTTTGGTCGGTTTCCAATGTTGATGGAATGAGATAGTACTTATCTACACTCACATCATGAAATAAAACCGTTCTGTATTCTGGATGAATTTCTTTTTTCACTATTCTTCTTGATTAAAAAAATATGCTGCCGCACTATACCAGAAGACTATTTATTCTCAAATAAACTTAAATGGAAAATTTATATTATGAAGTAGCGCTTCCTTTACCATTAAGAAACTCTTTTACTTACAGTTCAAACATCAAGATTTCCAATGGCTCCAGAGTTCAAGTTCCATTTAGAAACCGAGAAATTGTCGGATACGTTTTAAAAAAACAATCCAGCCCAAATGTAAAATCTATAAAACCCATAACTAAAGTTTTAGATAGAAATTCTCTAATCGATAAGCCCTCATACGACCTCATTCATTGGATAGCTAATTACTACAAGGCACCTATTGGAGAAATTTTTAAATCCTATTTCCCACCTTTCTTGAGAAAAGGCAAAGAAATAAAGGATTCCATAGAGGTGTACGCAATTACAAACTTGGGTAAATTAGCAAGCAAAGAATCCTTTGGGCGTGCAAAAAAGCAATTTGAAGCCCTAGAAGTTTTTCAGCAAAAATTAGAGTTATCCCGTCCAGGTTTAAAAGCAAACAAAATCTCTAAAGCCATCTTGGATGCTTTAATTTCAAAAGGTTATCTTGAGAAAAAAAGCCGCAATCGAAATGAATTGAAAACTAATAAGGAACTTAACTCAGAAGCTTTTTTTGAATTGAATGATGAGCAAAATAAAATTTATAAGTCCATTAAAAATTCATCAGCCAATCTTACGCATCTAATTTTTGGTGTTACGGGAAGTGGTAAAACCGAAATATATTTTCATCTCATTAGAGACTTCATAGAAAAAGGTAAACAAGTTCTGATCCTGGTTCCAGAAATTGGTCTGACTCCAAATCTAAAAGCTGAAATCGAAAGGAGATTTGGTGAAGACAATGTCGCTCTTTTGCACTCGGAAATGTCAGAAAAAGATAGAGCTCACGCTTGGAATGATATCAACAAAGGCTTTAAATCTATTTTGATTGGAACAAGATCAGCAATTTTTACGCCGTTCAAGGATTTAGGCTTGATAGTGGTAGATGAAGAGCATGATTCTTCATACAAACAAATTGATGGTTTTAGATATTCAGCAAGAGACGTTGCAGTCTATCGAGCAAATCTTGAAAAAATTCCTGTCATCATGTGCTCAGCAACGCCAAGCTTGGAAAGTCTTAAAAATTGTCAGGATAAAAAATACTGCTTACATAAACTAACTCGAAGGGTAAAAGATGCCAGACAGCCTAAGTTTGAAATCTCTGATTTAAGATCATCTGAATTAAAGTCAGGTTTAACCGAATACAGTCTTAATGAAATTTCCAAAGAATTGAGTAAAGGCAATCAAGTTTTAGTCTTCCTCAACAAAAAAGGCTATGCACCAATGGTCTTTTGTAACAAATGCGGCTGGACCCCGGAATGCAGTAATTGCGACGTATCAATGGTTTATCACATCAATCCCAAAAGATTAGTTTGTCATCATTGTGGTACCAAGCATCCTATGCCTGTTGCTTGTCTGAACTGTAACGAAGAAAGTTTGGAATTTTTTCATACAGGAACCGAGAAACTCGAAGAATTTTTAAAAGAGTATTTTAAAAATACTTCTGTTATTAGAGTTGATCGAGAAGCTCTGGGTAAAGAGCAATTAAGATCCAACTCGGTATTACCGGATTCCAAAGAGCCTCTGATCTTGGTGGGAACACAGATTTTAGCCAAAGGTCATCACATGCCCAACTTGACTTTAGTGGTAGTAGTAGACGCTGACAGCGGTCTTTTTTCAGTTGATCACAAAGCTTCTGAAAGGTTGGCTCAGTTATTGATTCAGGTTTCAGGAAGAGCTGGCAGGGAAGATAAAGAAGGCAGAGTCATTTTGCAATCGTTTGTTCCGGAACATCCTTTTTTAGAAAAAATTTCTTCTTTTGATTACGATAGGATTGCCAACGAAATTTTAGAAGAAAGACAAACGAGCAAGCTTCCGCCTTTTGTTTATCAAATCAACATTCATGCGGAGTCCCTAAAACGACCCCTACCTGAGAAGGTTTTGATGGAAATTTCTCGTTCATTAAACTTAAATGATGATGAATTTATAGGGCCTAAACCAGAACTTATCGAAAAGCGAAAAAATTACTTTCGATGGGTCTTAACTCTAAAATCTGAAAATCGAAAAAAAATACATGCCCTTGCAAATCAAGTTATCAAGATGATCGATCAAAGCGATTATTCAAAAAATGTCAGAGTTGGAATTGATGTGGATCCACTCAACTAGCTTAGAGGTTTAAGCCTAAAGAAGTTTGAACTTCACATTTTCTTGTGGTTTCACCATAGTGATCTAATGAAATGGCAATGTCAGGCTCTTTTAAAAAACCAGATCCTTTTTCCGGCCATTCAATAAAGCTGATGGAATTCGCTTCTTGCAGATATTCTTCTAAACCGATTGCGCTAAGCTCGGTTATTTTTTCTACACGGTATAAATCGATGTGGAAGATTTTCAAATCATTGATTTCATAAGGTTCAATCAAAGTAAAGGTTGGACTATTGATGAAATTTTCTATACCCAGACAATTTAAAACTTCTTTTACCAAAGTAGTCTTTCCTGTGCCTAAGTCTCCAGAAAGATGAATCGAAATCGGAAGATTATTTTCTTCTTTTAGAAAAGTAGCGATTTTTTCGGCAAGCTGTTTTGTTTCATCTAGACTCGATAAGACAAGCACTTTATTCATTCTTCATTTTGATAAAGTTAAATAAATCAGAAGGCATCAACGATTTCATATCATGTTTTTCAACAAAGCTATCTGCTGCGCTTGCATGCATATCAACTCCCAAGCAAGCGGCATCTATAGACGATAAACCTTGAGCTATTAATCCAGAAACTAGTCCAGAGAGTACATCGCCCATGCCACCTACAGCCATGCCAGCATTACCTTTTTTACAGACAAAAGAAGTTCTTTTGTTGCCAATCAATGTTTCATGACCTTTAAGAATGACCGTTGCATTGTATTTATCGCAAAGCTTAGCTAATGCTAGTGATCTATTTTTTTGAATCGTCGAAACCTTTGTCTTAAGCAATCGTGCCGCTTCTCCTGGATGAGGTGTCAGGATTAATTTTTTTGGTAACTTAATTTTTAGTCTATTTTCAGAGAGGATATTTAATCCATCTGCATCAATCAAAATCGGTAGATTTTCTTTTGCTGCAAAGTTTGTTGTTTTATAAAGCATCTGATCAGCCCAGTAATTTCTACCCAATCCTGGACCGATACAAATGACTGTTTTATTAGGTAAGTGATTTTCTAAGTCAGAGATACTTTCCACAGTTTTTGACATAACTTCTGGACAATATGCCAAAGCAGCTGACAGATGGTCTTTTCTCGTTGCCAAGGTCGCCAAACCTGCACCACTTGCAAGAACTGCCTTTGAGGAAAGAAGGGCAGCACCACCAAAACCAAGATTTCCTGCAATGACTAAAACATGACCGAAGTCCCCTTTATTAGAATTGGGATTTCTGACTAGCTTTTTTTCGATATTTTTAGATTTAAATTCTTTGATTTTCAATTTGTATAAAAATTTATTAAATATATTATGTACAAACAATCCTGAAATCTAAAATTTATATGTCAGAAAAAGATTCCAAAGATATCAAAGTAGAGAGAAATCCTAAGATCAACATTCAAGAAGCTGATCCCTCTTTACCGCCTTCAGAACCTAAACCTGCAGCTACGGTGTTACTGGTTAGAACCATCGAAGAGGCTGTAGAAGTATTTATGATACAAAGATCAATCAAAACAAATTTTGGCGGTGCATGGGTATTTCCTGGAGGAAAATTGGATGAATACGATCTCAAGGATGATATCAATAATTATTGCCGCGGTTTAACAGATGAAGTCGCATCTCAATTATTGGGCGTTAAATCAGGTGGACTTAACTATTGGATAGCTTGCATCAGAGAATGTTTTGAGGAATGTGGCGTCTTGCTTGCTTATAGAAGCAGTGGCGAAGTCTTTGGCTCTTCGGACGAAAGTGAAAAAGAAATTCTCAAAGAATATCGAGACAAACTAAATAAAGGGGAGCCAGTTTTATTGGAATTGTGCCAAAAGTTGGACTTGCAACTTGCAGTTGATCGCCTAGCTTACATCTCACATTGGGTTACACCAAAATCCGAAGCTAAAAGATATAGCACGCATTTTTTCATTGCGCTATTTCCAGAGGGGCAAAGCGCCAAGCATGATGGTAGTGAAGGGGTAAAAAGTATTTGGATTAAGCCTGAAGATGCTCTCTCTCAAGGAGAAAAAGGCGAGTTTCCAATAATTTTTCCTACCATTAAAAATTTAGAATCCATAAGGGGTTTCACCGATACAGAAACACTACTAAAAAATAAAGTGGAAGATCAAAATAACATTGTGACAGTTGAGCCTAAAATTTTTATGCAAGATGGAAAGATGGTTTTGCTTATGCCAGGAGATGAGGGCTATGACGATCACTGAGCTATCGCCATTAGTCAGAAGAATTACTGCGGGCAATTCCAGTGTCTTTACTGGACCTGGAACGAATACTTATCTTGTCGGTAAAGAAGAAATCACGGTGATTGATCCGGGTCCAGCTATGCCAGACCATATCGAAAATATTGCTAAAGCTTGTGGCGATGATATTAAACAAATCTTGGTAACTCATACTCATCCTGACCACTCACCGGGTGCCAAGTTATTGCATCAAAGAACTGCAGCACCTGTCATGGGGATGTATGCTAAATACAAACAAAATCAAGATAAAACTTTTAAAGCAAATCGAGTTTTAACCGATGGAGATGAAATTAAAGAGTTCGAGTACAACCTCAAAGTAATTCACACTCCTGGACATGCTTCAAATCACCTATGTTTCTATTTAGAAGAAGAAAATTTAATTTTTTCTGGTGACCACATCATGGAAGGTTCTACTGTAGTGATAGGACCGCCTGATGGAAACATGAAAGAATATCTTGATTCTTTAGAGAAACTGAAACCTTTTGAAGCAGACTTATTAGCTCCTGGGCATGGCAATCTAATGAAAGACCCTAATAGTGTGGTTGATTGGCTCGTCAGCCACAGAATGTTTAGAGAAAAGAAAGTCGTGGATGCACTTACTGAGTTTTCTAAAGCCAACTTGGATCAATTGGTGAAGAAAGTTTATGACGATGTCGACGAAAGGCTTCACGGTATCGCAAGAGCTTCTTTATTAGCTCACTTGAACAAATTGATCGAAGAGGATAAAGCGGTAAGCAAAGGTGAAGAGTTTCACTGGAAAGGTTAATCTTTAAATCTTACGCCACAACCACCATGTCCACAATAACCGTTAGGGTTTTTTGCTAAGTATTGTTGATGATAATCTTCAGCATAGAATTCTTCTGAAACGGGTAAGATTTCCGTGACAATTTTACCAAAGCCATTGGCGTCTAGTTTTACTTGATAAATTTCTTTGGTTTTGAGGGCCAGTTCTTCTTGAGCTTTATCAAAAAAATAAATTCCAGAACGATATTGCGTGCCTACATCGCCACCTTGACGCATGAATTGGGTAGGATCGTGTCCTTCCCAAAAGACTTGCAATAATTCTTCTAGATTGGAAGCATCTTCATAAGTAACAAAAACAATTTCAGAATGTGCAGTCAATCCCGAACAAACTTCTTCATAAGTAGGGTTGGGTGTGTGTCCAGCAGCATAGCCAACACCGGTAACCTTGACGCAATCCAAATCCCAAAACATTTTCTCTGCTCCCCAAAAGCAGCCCATACCAAAAAGTATTCTGGGACTATCTTGAGACATGCACTCGGACATAGGCGCACCTGTCACAAAGTGATTTTCTGGATTGTAAATTGCCTGAGTCCTACCAGGCAGACAATCTTCTTTTATAGGTATTTCTAAACTTTTAAATCCAAACATTTATTTATTTAATCTTTCTTTGATCAAGATGTCTACGATACTGGGATCAGCAAGGGTAGTGGTATCTCCCAAATTGTCCAATTCGTTTTCTGCAATTTTTCTTAAAATCCTACGCATGATTTTTCCTGATCGCGTTTTAGGTAGATCGTAACAGAATTGAATGGAATCCGGTTTTGCAATGGGACCGATTTCTTTAACGATGAGTCCAATTAATTCTTGATGGATTTCATCCGAAGCTTGTGCTTCTTTCATAAGGTTCACATAACAATAAATTCCTTGTCCCTTGATTTCATGTTCAAAACCAACTACCGCAGCTTCTGCAACTGCTTCGTGCAAAACCAAAGCACTCTCTATTTCTGCAGTACCCAAGCGATGCCCAGAGACATTTAAGACATCATCAACTCGTCCTGTGATTCTATAAAAACCATCCGCATCTCGCTCAGCGCCATCTCCTGTGAAATAAAAACCTTTGTAAGTTGAATAGTAGGTTTCAACACATCTTTGATGATCTCCATAAACCGTTCTGATTTGTGATGGCCAAGAACTTTTGACAACCAGATTGCCTTTACCCGGTCCTTCGATTTCATTGCCTTCTTCATCCACAAGCGCAGGATTTATTCCAAGGAAAGGTTTACCTGCACAACCAGGTTTTTGATCAGAAAATCCTGCCAAACCGGAAATCATGATACTGCCAGTCTCGGTTTGCCACCAAGTATCGACTATCGGACATCTGCCTTTGCCAACCTCATGGTAATACCACTCCCAGGCTTCTGGATTTATAGGTTCTCCAACCGTACCCAATACCTCCAAAGATTCTCTCGAAGAGGATTGCAAAGGCTCATTGCCATGGGCCATAAGCGCTCTAATCGCAGTCGGAGCGGTGTAGAAAATATTAACTTGATGTTTATCAATCACATTCCAGAATCTGGAAACATCGGGGAACGTCGGTATACCCTCAAACATCAAAGTAGTTGAGGCATTTGCTAAAGGACCATAGACTATATAAGTGTGACCTGTAACCCAGCCTACGTCAGCGGTGCACCAGTAAATACTGTCTTCTTTTAAATTGAAAATGTATTTGTGGCTTAAGGCTGCACCCAACAAATATCCTCCGGTGGTATGGAGGACTCCTTTGGGTTTTCCTGTCGAACCTGAAGTATAAAGAATGAAAAGCGGGTCTTCGGCATCCATCTCTTCACAAGGACAATCTGCATCAAAGTTTTCAATGTCTTGGTAATAGTCGACATCCACTTCATTTTCTTTGTTAAAAGCTCTTTCCGTTCGATTTACGACAATTACGCTGTGCACATTAGGACAGTCCTTCAGAGCTTCATCCACATTATTTTTTAGCGGGACAAGTTTTCCTCCTCTGATTCCCTCATTTGCGGTTATGACTGCGGTGCAATCCGAGTCTAAAATTCTATCTTTCAGGGATTCGATGGAAAATCCTCCAAAAACCACTGAATGAATCGCACCAATTCTGGCACAAGCCAACATCGCATAAGCTGCCTCAGGAATCATAGGCATGTAAATGCAAACTCGATCACCTTTTTTTATATTTCTGGATTTTAAGAGGTTGGCGAACTGACAAACGTTCTTATGCAACTCTTGAAAGGAAATTTCTTTACTATCATTAGGATCATCGCCTTCCCAAATGATTGCAGTTTTGTTCGCATGATTTTCCAAGTGACGGTCAACACAATTAAAACAAGCATTCAATTTTCCTGTTTTGAACCAAGCTACTTCGCCGGCTTCCAAATAAGATGCAGTCACTTCATCCCAATTTGAAAACCAGTCCAAGGTTTCTTCAGCTTTTTTCTGCCAGAAGCTCTCTGGATTATTTATTGACTCTTGATATTCAGTATTGAAATCTTCTTCAGAGATTATGGAATTTTTCTTTTTTGCTTCGCTTACCGAATAAGTCTTCATTAAATAATTCTATCTTGAAAACTTTAGTCAAAGCTAAAGTTTTTAAATTCTTGAGCTTGGCAATTTATTTCTTTGAGTGGGTTAATGAAAAAGTCTCGATTTTGCCAATCGTAGTGCGGTACTTTTAAAATAGGCGTTTCTATTGTTTCATCATCAAAAAAAACAATATCGATATCAATAGTTCGAGGTTTCATATGAGAGTCTTTTTCGCGTTTGAGTTTTTTTTCAATTTTTTGTAGATGCTCAAGAAGCACCAAAGGCGGAAACTTCGTTTCAACTTCCAAAGCAAGATTGAAAAAAAATGGCTGGTCGATTGGACCATAAGCAGGAGACTTATAGATTTCGCTCTCTTTCAGAATTTTTGTTTCAGAAAGTGCTCTTATTTCTGTCTTGGCATTTACGAGATTTGTTGACCGATTCCCTAAATTTGAGCCTAAAACCAAGTACGCAAGATGCGAAGACATTAACCGAACTGTTGTTTTTCTTTAATTTCGTCGACGGTTTTGCAATCGATGCATTTAGTTGCAGTCGGTCTGGCTTCCAGTCTTTTGATGCCAATTTCAACACCACAGGATTCACAATAACCATAGAGATTATCTTCTAAGTCCTTCAGAGAAAGATCAATCTTTGCTATGAGTTTTCGTTCTCTTTCTCTTTTTCTCAATTCCAGCATAAATTCTTCTTCTTTTGCAGCACGATCCAAAGAATCTGGAAAATTACTTTGATCTTGTTGAATTAATTGTTCTGTTTTTTCTTGTTCTTCAATAAGAGCTTCTTTCCAAGCGGTCAGCATTCCAAGAAAATGCTTCTGCTGATTTTTGTTCATGTATTTTTCCGATTTTTTTGACCTATAAGGTTGGAAATTCTTTAAGAAAGCTGAAAAATCCGTTGGAGAGGCGCTGACTTTGACTGCCGCTTTTTTTGGTGCTTTTTTTGCAGCAGCTGCTTTTTTTACTGGTTTGGCTGGTTTCTTCGCAACAGGCTTCTTTACTGGTTTTTTTTGTACCTTAGTTACTTTTTTAGCTGCAGGCTTTTTTGCTTTGGTTAGTTTTTTGGAATTTTTAGTAGCCATAATTTTGAAGAGCAGAATTTATCAAAAGAAGATGAAAGTATCCAGTTAATTTTTTTATTTTTTAGTGAACTCCTTTAAATATTCCATGTACTTATTTTTTTTAAGTCTGGGTCCAATTTCAGCAACTCCTTTTGACGCCAAAAAGTTACCAAATCTTACTGATTCAGCATTTTCCCAGCCTTCGCTTAAACCATGAATTACGCCACCCGCAAACATATCCCCAGCACCATTAGTGTCAACTGCCTTAGCTTCATAAGCGGATACCTCATAGGTTTGATTTTCTTCAAGAACCATAGTTGGGTTTACTCCGTTAGTGATAAAAATTGTTTTTGCATAGTTTCGTAAGTCATCGAACTCATTTGCATCACAAAAAGTTTTTGCTTCTTCATGGTTACAAAATACGTAATCTATTTTCACGTTCATCCAGGATTTCAGTTCATCTTTGAAACCGGCCACAATTCCAGGATCAGAAAGACTCAAAGCTATTTTGATATTGGATTCGTGACAGCTTTTGATGAGTTTCTTTGCGGTATCTTTTGTATCAGGTGAAGTAACTACATAAGCTTCCATAAAGAGCAAATTTGTTGCAGAAACTTGCTCGAAATTTATTTCAGAAAATTTTGTTTCAGAACTCACACCTAGATAAGTATTCATTGTTCTTTCTGCATCCGGGGTAATTAAAACAATACAGTTTCCGGTTTTACCATTTGATGATGTGATGCAGTTTGATATTTCAATGTTATTGTCTTTCAAATCGGCATTATAGATTGCGCCATCTTCATCTTCTGCAACTTTACCAATGAAGCCAGAACTGGTTCCCAAAGCTGCAGCTGCGTAAATACTATTAGTTGCTGACCCGCCACACGAAGATATTTGATCGTAATTTTGATTTTGTAGAAAAGTGAGTAACTCATTCTGCTCCTCTTCAGAATTCAAAGTCATTAAACCTTTTTCAATACCTAGCGCATTTAGCGCATCATCTTTTATAAGAAATTGCTTATCGACTAGTGCTGCGCCAAAACCAATTACTTTCATAACCTTTTATACACATTTAAAACGTTTTGAGGATTTTCAAAGAGGGCTTCACTTAGAGCAAAACAAGAATAGCCTAAACTCCTAACTTCCCCGATATTTTTTTTATTGATACCTCCAATAGCTACTAGAGGCTTATCAGTATAGCTTAGGAATTTTCTTTTTACGCTCTCATTTGTCTCCGGAATAGTTGACTTAGTATTGGATGGATAAAAAGACCCAACTGCCAAATAAGTCCATTTGACTTCATTTTCAGGAGGGTTGACCACCAGCTCCTTATTCCATTTGCAAGATAGGCCGCATATCAAATTTTTTGAAATAAATTCTTTATTCTTTTTTAAGAGGTCTACGTTTCCTTCAGATGAGTAATCCTCTAAACCTAGGTGAAAGCCATCGGCACTTATTTCCAAGCAAATTTCAACGTGATCATTGATAACTAACTTGGCTCCATATTTTTTGGTTAATTTCAAAAGCGCATGAGCTTTTTCTTGAAGAGTCTTTTTATCAAGAATTTTGTCTCTGTACTGAATGAGTTTAATTCCTTCTTTGAGCAAGACTTCGGTTTTAGTAAGCAAATCGTTTTCTTCCAAGCCAGAAGGTGTAATTGCATAAAGTCCTTGGATCATTATTAGATTTTAAGAATATTCTGATGAATATGATTTCTTGAGTTTTTTACTAAAACTCTCATGAGGTTTTGTGATTTCGAACAAGCTTCCTTCAAACTTTTTTTATTTGCCAAAAAGCATAGGATGGATGTTGATAAAGCACACCCGCTACCATGTATGGTAGTTTTAATCTTAGGAACTTCATCGATATTTACTAACTCGCCTTTGGAGTAGAGATGATTTCTAATTTTTCCTTTTTTTAATTCTCCAGTTACATAAACATTTTCAATTCCTTGATTCAGTAAAAATAAAATACCATCAAAAATATTTTTTTTGTTTGTGAGTGTTTTCAATTCGTAAATATTTGGCGTTAATAAAGTCGCTTTCCTATAGAGCTTTTGCATGAGTAGATTCAGATCTTTTTTCAAAAAAAGTTTTTTTCCAGTTCCTGTTTTTAAAATGGGATCAATGACTACAAATTCAGGTTTGTTTGAAGCAATTAAGCTACCCAATTTATGAGCTATTTTGATGTTTGGGACCAAGCCAATCTTGAAATACTTCAGTGAAAAGTTTTTTAAAAGATTGTTAAAAGATGCTTGAATATATTTTTCCTCTTGAGGAATAATTTTTTCAAAACTTTTTAAATTTTGAATAGTCTCACAAGTGAGAATTGAGAGACAATGCTTGCCGTGATGATTTGCTATTTGCGCATCAACTTGAATTCCAGCTCCACCCGTGGGGTCGTGTCCGGCAATAGATAGAATTAGGTTGTCATCCTTGATCATGCAATAAAGTATAATGTTTTTGCAAAATTAAAAATAAATAAATGTCTTTAAATATTGGAATAGTGGGCGCTACAGGCTATGTGGGAGAGGAGCTTGCTTCGATTATCGAATCTAGGGAAGATTTAAGTCTTGCCTTTGTCTCTTCTTTTTCGCATGAAGGAAAGAAATACAAAGAGATCTATTCAAAAACGAATAGTAAATTAGTTTTACAACCTATAGATCAAATGCCTAAAAATCTTGATTATGTTTTTTTTGCGACCAAACATGACTACTCAATGGATTATGTTCCAGAGATTTTAAAAAAAGGGGTAAAAGTTATTGATCTATCAGCAGATTTTAGACTATCAAATGGAAAACTTTGGCAAGAAACTTATGACAGCAAACATAGGGCAGATGATCTTCTGCCTCAAGCTATATATGGCTTACCTGAACATTCTGCAGAAAAAATTAAAGCAGCAAATTTAGTCGCAGTACCTGGATGTTATCCTACTGCTTCCATTCTTGGTTTGCTTCCCGTCATTCCATACTTACAACAAAATTCAAAAATTATTTTGGATGCTAAATCTGGAATAAGTGGGGCTGGCAAATCTTCCGTAGAAAACGGTCTTGAAGAGGATATCAAAGAAAATTTTAAATCTTATAATGTTGGTTTTCATAGACACCAACCGGAAATAAAAGACTTCTTAAAAACAGAATTCAATCTTGATCATGAGATCATTTTCATCCCACATCTTTTACCGCTTTTTAGGGGAGAATACGTGACGCTTTATTGTGAAGTCAGCCAAAATGATTTAGACCTAAATGAATTGTATGAAAGTTATTATGAGAAGCATAAATTAGTGAGGGTCAAAGAAAAGGGAGAAATTGCTGAAATCAAAGAGGTAATTAATACATTCTATTGTGATATATCCGTTTCATATGCTTTTCAAAGTAATACAATTATTGTTAATTCGGCAATTGATAACCTTTTAAAGGGTGCCGCAAGCCAAGCGATACAATGTTTGGATATAATGAGTAGCTGATATGGTTGAAAAATTTGTTCCAAAAGAACTTAACATTACTGAAAATGCTGTTTTAAAGGTTAAAAACCTAATAGCCGAAGAAAACAAAAAAAATCTTCACCTCAGGGTTTTTGTTACCGGAGGAGGCTGTTCAGGTTTTCAATATGGTTTTAAGTTAGATGACAATGCTGAAGACGATGATACGGTCTTGAAAGAAGACGAAGTATCGGTATTGATTGATTCTCTAAGTATTCAATACCTTTTTGGATCAACTTTGGATTATGTAGAAAATTTAGAAGGATCTAAATTCATCATTGAAAATCCAAATGCGACTACAACCTGCGGTTGCGGAGCTTCTTTTTCAATTTAGTTTATTACTTCGCCCATCAAACAAGGTTTAGATCCGGTAACGCTTGTTAGGTTAATTTTTTGTTTTTCTAGTCTTTTCTTTGCCAACCAGGCAAAAGTCACAGCTTCCACATCAAGCGGGTCAATTCCTAAATCTGAAGTTTTAAAGAATTGCAGATTTTCTATATGGAGTTTATTAAATCTATCCATTAAATAATTATTTTTTGTTCCACCACCACAAAAATAAATCTCATATTTTTTATTACAGTATTTCTTTAGGTCTCTCAAAATTGATTGAAATGTAATCTCGGTTAAGCCTGAAATTAAGTCTTCGTCTTTAAGCTTCTTTATTTCTAATGGATCAAATTTAAATTTTCTTAAATCATAGTTTTCAACTGTCTGACTTTTAGGAATGGGTCTTTTAAAGTAACTCTCATTGAGAAATTTCTTGATGGTATTTTTCAATACATGAGGATTTCCTTTTTTTGCCAGGAATCCCTTGTTATCAAATTGCTTTTTTCCATTAGTAATATTTTTCATAGCTTGATCTATGAGGCAATTTCCAGGTCCAATGTCCCATCCAAGAACTTTTCCTTTTGCAGGCAGCAAAGTTACATTAGTTATTCCGCCAATATTGACAATTGCTCGATTAACTTTTGCTTGAGACATATACTCATTGTGAAAAGCTGGTGTCAGGGGAGCACCCATTCCCCCGTTTGCTATATCGCTTTGTCGGAAACCATAAACTACTTTGATGCCTGTAAGCTTTCTGACTAACTCTGGATTTCCAATTTGCAAACTAAAAGGATTTTTTCTCGATGAGCTGTGTTTTATGGTTTGCCCATGACTTCCGACGGCTTTAACCATTTGCTTATCTATCTTGGTTCTTTTAATAAGTTGGTTAACAGATTTACCTATAAGTTCACCTAGAATGTCATCTAACTCCGTTTGTCGCTTAGCGTAGTTAGTAATTTTTTTATTTAGGACAAGTTCAAATATTTTATTTTTAACTGCTTTAGGTATTTTTTTTGAAAAACGATCAATAACTTCAATCGAGTTTGAAAAATCCACTAATAAAGCATCTATAGAATCTGCTGAAGTTCCAGAGAGAACTCCAATATATAAATCAGACTTCGGCATAAAATTTGAGGAATAGCTCATCAAGCCGATTGATCATTTTAATGGCATGATCAAAAAATTCTTTTTTTTCAACTTCCGATATTGGTTTCGCATCCGGTAGCTTTACGGTCAAGGGATTAGTGTGATTACCTCCAACTCTAAATTCATAGTGTAAATGTGGTCCGGTTGCCAATCCCGTTTGGCCAACGTATCCAATAGTCTCGCCTTGCTCAACCTTTGAACCATTGCTCAGTCTCGGATTGAATTTTGATAAGTGTGCATAGCGAGTTGAGTAGTCTTCGGAATGCTTTACCTCGATTAGCTTCCCATATCCACCTTTGTTCCCAATGAAAGATACTGTTCCTGAACTTGTTGATCTTACTGGAGTTCCAGTGGGCGCTGCATAATCTACTCCTGTATGAGCTCTAATTTTATTCAGTACAGGATGCTTTCTTTTGAGGTTGTAACGAGAACTTATGTAAGAAAATTCGACAGGCGTTCTTAAAAAAGCTTTTTTAACATTTTCTCCTCTAGTTGAAAAATACTCTTTTGTTCCTGACACGTTGGAAAAGAATCTAATCGCTGAAAAAACTTTTTTTCCTCTTTTAAATCTTGCAGCTTTAATGTCTCCATTTTTGATTTTTTCTCCTTTATAAAAATATTCTTCATAAAGAATTTCAAAACTATCTCCTGATCTAATATCAAAAACAAAATCTATGTCCCAGCCGAATATAAAAACTAAATCCATAATTACGCTATCTGATATTCCTTCTTTTAAAGCAGATTGATATAAAGATTCATCAATGGTCACAGATGCAAATCTTTCAATAACTTCTGGAATTCTTTCGTGATTTTCGATGGAGTAAGTTTTGTCTTTGAATTCTGCCAAGACTCCCTTCAAACCATTTCTGGTTACAAATATTTCTTTAGGTATTTTGTTTTCAGTGAATGAAATTTCTACAATATCGCCGGTTTTTATATTGGCAAGCTTCTCAGAACCTTTGGTTTTTATTAAGGCTTTTATGTACTTACTTTCTACTTCATTAGAGCTTAATATCTTTATTAAAGTGTCATTTTTATCTACTTTTATTTTTTTTGATAAGGCTCCTTTAAAAATTTGCTCACTTTGATTTTCTTGAAGAGTTATTTCGTCTCTGAAGGATGCATCTGCAATTATTTCTGGAGAGAAATTCTTATTGAAATTCATTCCAAAATTTAAATACAAATAGAATGCAACTAATACAACTAATAGAAAGAGCAAATAATACTTTATATCAAGAATTAAATTTTTCATTTACATTTTTAGAGTATCATTTCAGAGAAATATATAAATTTTTTGAGAAATAAATAATTACATTCATGAGTTTATCAACTTCAGAAAAATTAGAAATATTAAAACGCGGGGTAGAAGAAATCATTCCTGAAAAAGGTTTAGAAAAAAAATTAAATAAAAATAAACCTTTAATTATCAAAGCTGGATTTGACCCAACTGCTCCTGACTTACACTTGGGCCATACTGTTTTGATCAATAAATTAAAACAATTTCAAGATCTTGGACATCAGGTTGTCTTTTTAATTGGAGATTTCACTGGAATGATAGGCGACCCTTCGGGTGTCAGCGAAACCCGTCCAATATTAACGGTAGAGCAACTTAAAAAAAATTCTGAGACCTACCAAGAACAAATTTTCAAAATTTTAGATAAGAAAAAAACAAAAATTGAGTTTAATTCCACATGGTTCAAAAAAATGACTAGCGCTGAGCTCATTAATTTAAGCTCAAAGATGACAGTTGCTCGAATGCTTGAAAGAGATGATTTTAGTAAAAGATATAAAGGGAACAAACCCATCTCAATTCATGAATTTATATATCCTCTGGTTCAAGGATATGATTCTTTTGAACTCAAATCAGATGTAGAGCTCGGTGGAACTGACCAAAAGTTTAATCTTTTAGTGGGCAGAGATATTCAAAAATCTTTCGGCATGGAAGAGCAGATCATTATGACTCTGCCAATTCTGGAAGGGACGGATGGTGTCAAGAAAATGTCAAAATCTTTAAATAATTATATCGGCCTGAAAGAAAGTCCAAATGATATGTTTGGCAAAATTATGTCAATATCAGACGACTTAATGTGGCGATACTTCGATTTATTAAGTTTCAAGTCATCTGTTGAGATCAAAGAACTAAAGAAAAAAACTGAACAAGGTTTAAATCCTATGGAAGCAAAAAAAATGCTTTCAGCAGAAATTGTGACAAGATTTCATGGCGAAGAAAAAGCACTTCTTGCTGAAAAAGAATTCACAAATAGATTTTCTAAAGGAAATGATCCAGCAGAAATTAAATTGATTAAGCTTTCTATGAAAGCATCTTCAGTATCTATTTTAGACCTATTGTCCAGTGAGGAACTGGGAGACTATAAACTTTGTAAAAGTAAATCAGAAGCAAGGAGAATGATCGCTCAAGGCGCAGTAAAAATAGATGGAAAAAAGATTTCGGACGAAGCTACTTCCGTTCAAAATCCGTCTGAAAACACCTATCAAGTAGGTAAGCTGAAACACTTAAAAATAAAGCTAAAAAAAGGCTAAATCTTCGCTTTCTTATTACTCAAAGCCATGTATAATCGCTCGCTCGTGCCTAAGAAAAATAGGTTCGGGTGTTCTTTAAAACAATTAACAAGTAATTCGTGCGGGCACTTACCATTTTAATAAAGGTTAGTGTCAATTTTTAGATTATCAAAATTTGATAGTCACCCATTTTTTATTATTTTTTTAAAAAAAATAATCGTTTAATTTAATTGAAGAGTTTGATCATGGCTCAGATTGAACGCTGGCGGCAGCCCTTATACATGCAAGTCGAACGAGAAAGTTCCTTCGGGAGCGAGTAAAGTGGCGGACGGGTGAGTAACGCGTAGGAATCTACCTTTCAGTGGGGGATAGCTCGGGGAAACTCGAATTAATACCGCATACACCCTTCGGGGGAAAGGGGGCCTCTCCTTGGAAGCTCTCGCTGTTAGATGAGCCTGCGTGAGATTAGCTTGTTGGTAAGGTAATGGCTTACCAAGGCTACGATCTCTAGCTGGTCTGAGAGGACGATCAGCCACACTGGGACTGAGACACGGCCCAGACTCCTACGGGAGGCAGCAGTAGGGAATATTGGACAATGGGGGCAACCCTGATCCAGGCATGCCGCGTGTGTGAAGAAGGCCTTAGGGTTGTAAAGCACTTTAAGTGAGGAAGAAAAGATTTAAATTAATACTTTAAGTCCCTGACATTACTCACAGAATAAGGACCGGCTAACTCCGTGCCAGCAGCCGCGGTAATACGGAGGGTCCAAGCGTTAATCGGAATTACTGGGCGTAAAGCGCGCGTAGATGGTTTATTCAGTTGGGTGTGAAATCCCTGGGCTCAACCTAGGAACTGCATTCAAAACTTATAAACTAGAGTACGAAAGAGGAGAGTAGAATTCATGGTGTAGCGGTGAAATGCGTAGAGATCATGAGGAATACCAGTGGCGAAGGCGACTCTCTGGTTCGAGACTGACATTGAGGTGCGAAAGCGTGGGTAGCAAACAGGATTAGATACCCTGGTAGTCCACGCCGTAAACGATGAGAACTAGCCGTTGGATCTTTAGATTCAGTGGCGCAGCTAACGCATTAAGTTCTCCGCCTGGGGAGTACGGCCGCAAGGCTAAAACTCAAATGAATTGACGGGGGCCCGCACAAGCGGTGGAGCATGTGGTTTAATTCGATGCAACGCGAAGAACCTTACCAACCCTTGACATCCAGTGGAAGTTTTAGAGATAAAACTGTGCCTTTGGGAACACTGTGACAGGTGTTGCATGGCTGTCGTCAGCTCGTGTCGTGAGATGTATGGTTAAGTCCAGTAACGAGCGCAACCCTTATCCTTATTTGCCAGCACTTCGGGTGGGAACTTTAAGGAGACTGCCGTGAATAACACGGAGGAAGGTGGGGACGACGTCAAGTCATCATGGCCCTTACGGGTTGGGCTACACACGTGCTACAATGGGAGATACAGACGGTTGCGAAAGCGCGAGCTGGAGCTAATCCTACAAAGTCTTCCTCAGTCCGGATTGGAGTCTGCAACTCGACTCCATGAAGTAGGAATCGCTAGTAATCGCGAATCAGAATGTCGCGGTGAATACGTTCTCGGGCCTTGTACACACCGCCCGTCACGTCATGGGAGTGTGTTGTACCAGAAGTGGCTTGCCTAACCTTCGGGAGGGCGGTCCCCACGGTATGATACGCGACTGGGACGAAGTCGTAACAAGGTAGCCCTAGGGGAACCTGGGGCTGGATCACCTCCTAAACAAATTACACGACTTTTATTGTGAGTGTCCGTTCGAATTACTTGTCTTACTATTTTCATAGGAAAATAAGTGATGTGTTCTTTAAAAGTATTGTTGATCCAGTAACTAAATTTATTTAGTTACGATACTAATAATTTATGTTATCAATTATTAGTACACCAAGTTTTAAGATAATTATCTTAAAATGCTAATGGCAAATTTTGGCGCTTATTATTCGAAAGACTTAACTTTATTAATTTAAAGTATTTTGTTAAGTAATTAAGTGCATATGACGGATGCCTTGGCAGCTAGAGGCGATGAAGGACGTGGTAACCTGCGATAAGCTTCGGTAAGCTGGTAAACAAGCTATAACCCGGAGATCTCCGAATGGGAAAACCCACCTAGGACAACCTAGGTATCTTTACCTGAATTCATAGGGTAAAGAGGCAAACGCAGAGAACTGAAACATCTAAGTAACTGCAGGAAAAGAAATCAACCGAGATTCTGTTAGTAGCGGCGAGCGAAAGCGGAACAGCCCTTAAGCTTTAATTGGATTAGAAAAACGATCTGGAAAGTTCGGCCATAGTGGGTGATAGCCCCGTATTCAAAAATCTAATTTAAGTGAAATCGAGTAGGTCGGGACACGAGAAATCTTGACTGAACATGGGGGGACCATCCTCCAAGGCTAAATACTCCTAGCTGACCGATAGTGAACCAGTACCGTGAGGGAAAGGCGAAAAGAACCCCGGAGAGGGGAGTGAAATAGAACCTGAAATCATATGCATACAAGCTGTCGGAGCCTTAAGAAGTTCTTCGGAACTTCGGGGTGACGGCGTACCTTTTGTATAATGGGTCAGCGAGTTACTGTCTGTGGCAAGCTTAACTTTATGAGGTAGGCGTAGGGAAACCGAGTCTTAATAGGGCGTTTAGTCGCAGGGAGTAGACCCGAAACCGGGCGATCTATCCATGGCCAGGGTGAAGGTAAGGTAACACTTACTGGAGGCCCGAACCCACTTATGTTGAAAAATGAGGGGATGAGCTGTGGATCGGAGTGAAAGGCTAATCAAGCTCGGAGATATCTGGTTCTCCTCGAAAGCTATTTAGGTAGCGCCTCGTGTGTCACTCTTGGGGGTAGAGCACTGTCTCGGCTAGGGGGTCATCCCGACTTACCAAACCGACGCAAACTCCAAATACCAAGAAGTGTAAGCACGGGAGACAGACTGCGGGTGCTAACGTCCGTAGTCGAAAGGGAAACAACCCAGACCGCCAGCTAAGGTCCCAAATTATGATTAAGTGGGAAACGATGTGGGAAGGCTTAAACAGCTAGGAGGTTGGCTTAGAAGCAGCCATCCTTTAAAGATAGCGTAACAGCTCACTAGTCGAGTCGGCCCGCGCGGAAGATATAACGGGGCTAAATCATAAACCGAAGCTGCGGATAGATATTTATATCTATGGTAGAGGAGCATTCTGTAAGCCGTCGAAGAAGGACTGAGAGGTTCTTTGGAGGTATCAGAAGAGAGAATGCTGACATGAGTAACGAGAGATAGGTGAAAACCCTATCCGCCGAATGACCAAGGTTTCCTGTCCAACGCTAATCGGGACAGGGTAAGTCGGCCCCTAAGGCGAGGGCGAAGGCCGTAGTCGATGGAAAACAGGTTAACATTCCTGTACTTCCTATTGCTGCGATGGAGTGACGGAGAAGGCTAGATCAGCAGGGCGATGGTTGTCCCTGTTTAAGGCTGTAGACTTGTATTTTAGGTAAATCCGGAATACTTTAAGTCGAGATCTGATGACGATTGATTTTTTAAATCAAGAAGTGATTGATGCCACGCTTCCAGGAAAAACTTCTAAGCATAAGTAGTAGGGAACCGTACTGCAAACCGACACAGGTGGTCAGGTAGAGAATACTAAGGCGCATGAGAGAACTTGGGTTAAGGAACTAGGCAAAATGGTACCGTAACTTCGGGAGAAGGTACGCCTCTATTACGTGAAAGAACTTGCTTCTCGAGCGGAAAGAGGTCGAAGATACCAGATGGCTGCGACTGTTTACTAAAAACATAGCACTCTGCAAACACTAATGTGGAAGTATAGGGTGTGACGCCTGCCCGGTGCCGGAAGGTTAATTGATCAGGTTAGTCCTCGGACGAAGCTTGTGATCGAAGCCCCGGTGAACGGCGGCCGTAACTATAACGGTCCTAAGGTAGCGAAATTCCTTGTCGGGTAAGTTCCGACCTGCACGAATGGCGTAACGATGGCCATACTGTCTCGACCCAGGACTCAGTGAAATTGAATTTGCGGTGAAGATGCCGTATACGCGCGGCAAGACGGAAAGACCCCGTGCACCTTTACTATAGCTTCACACTGGACTTTGAATTTATATGTGTAGGATAGGTGGGAGACTTTGAAGCATAGGCGTCAGCTTATGTGGAGTCGTCCTTGAAATACCACCCTTATACATTTGAGGTTCTAACTTAGGCCCGTTATCCGGGTTGAGGACAGTGTGTGGTGGGTAGTTTGACTGGGGCGGTCTCCTCCCAAAGAGTAACGGAGGAGTACGAAGGTATCCTCAGCATGGTCAGACATCATGCAATGAGTGCAATGGCAAAAGGATGCTTAACTGCGAGACTGACAAGTCGAGCAGGTACGAAAGTAGGTCATAGTGATCCGGTGGTTCTGTATGGAAGGGCCATCGCTCAACGGATAAAAGGTACGCCGGGGATAACAGGCTTATACCCCCCAAGAGTTCACATCGACGGGGGTGTTTGGCACCTCGATGTCGGCTCATCACATCCTGGGGCTGGAGCAGGTCCCAAGGGTATGGCTGTTCGCCATTTAAAGTGGTACGCGAGCTGGGTTTAGAACGTCGTGAGACAGTTCGGTCCCTATCTGCCGTGCGCGTTGGATATTTGAGAGGAGTTGCTCCTAGTACGAGAGGACCGGAGTGAACGAACCTCTGGTGTTCGGGTTGTCACGCCAGTGGCATTGCCCGGTAGCTATGTTCGGAAAGGATAACCGCTGAAAGCAACTAAGTGGGAAGCCTACCTCAAGATGAGATATCCCTGAACCTTCGGGTTCCTGAAGAGCCGTTCAAGACTAGGACGTTGATAGGCAGGGTGTGTAAGTGCTGTAAGGCATTGAGCTAACCTGTACTAATTGCTCGTGAGGCTTAACTTAATACTTTATATTAATAAAGTTTAATAACGCTGAAATTAAACAAAGGATCTACAATACGAAACTAGAATTTTGCCCGATGACATTAGCAAGTGTGTCCCACCTGACTCCATCCCGAACTCAGAAGTGAAACCACTTAGCGCCGATGGTAGTGTGGTGCGTCCATGCGAGAGTAGGACATCGTCGGGCTTCTAGTTAACTTTCTAAAGTACCTAACGCTGTAGCGAATTCTCCATTTTCAGGAAAGACCACTTCTAAACCTGAGAACCTAATCCATTTTGTAAGAATTTCCTTGAATAAAGAATAACTAGGAGATCTCCCTACAACCACTATTTTATTTAATTTGGCTGCCAGAGCTGTAGTGACAGCTAGCCTTGCAATATTTGTTGCAACAAGAAAAATGATAGATCTGCAAATATCCTCTTTTTCTAGTTTATCCATCATGTCTAAATTTCCTAGATGAACAGCAATACTATCTTCTGGCAAATTTCCTATAGGTCCGGATATTACGTCTTTTAAAGTGTAATCTCCTATTTGACTCCCTTTTTTAGATAAATCGTCTATCTCATCAGGATCATCTATTTGAGCTGCTAACTTGCATAACCCTCTAATTGTACCGCCTCCCAGACCGGTTCCTCCAAGATGAGTAGCGGTTTCATTTTCATAAGCGACACATGCAGTCCCTGATCCGCAGCTTAAGACTAAAAAATTTGAATCTAGCTGAGATATTTTCTTTGCTCCAAATCCAATGCAATCTATCTCATTTTTTTTTACTATCTTTTTACCATCAAAATTATCAGGAAGATCCAAATGTTTTCCTCCAGTTACTGAGATACTTTTGATTTTTGATTCTTTCTGGATGCTTTTTAATATGTTATTTAAAGATAAATGAATATTTTTTTCACTTCTTAAAGATTTATAAGAAAAATTATTATTAGAATTGATAACAATATCAGAATTAGTTATTCCAAAATCAATTCCTATATCAGCGGTATCCATTTTGAGTGAACGATTTTTAAAAGAATATAGATTTCATCACTTTGAAAAAGCAAAGTTATTCAAAGTGATGAGAAATTAATTCTTTAGAAATTAATGATTATGGAACATTTCCTTAATCACTTCAGCTTGTTCATCTGCTTGAGTTTCTATCTCATCAGAAGATTCTAAAGGTTTGGAAATTTCAGCCCAATCAATTTCGAAATCACTTGGGGCAACTTCGTATTCTAATAGACCTAATTCGTCGTAAAGAGGACGAACAGATTCTGTTAAGAGGCCAATCTTCTTCAAATTAGGCATAACTCTATTAAACAATAAGCCTCTAAAGTCATCGTTGACACCAGATTTTAGAATCGCTTCTCTTGCTTCTTGTTCAGAGTAGCCAAAAAATTTCTTACCTAATTCGTAATTTTGTATTCTGTCTCTCATAATTACACATGCTTCATATGCAAATCTAGCTCGATCTTCAATTTCATCTTCAGACAAAGTTTTATTGAAATCTTCTAGGTAATTTATACCAAAAGTAACATGCCTTGCCTCGTCACGTATAACATAGTGAGTTAAATCTCTAAGCAATGGACAGCTTGTACTCATTTTTGTAGATTGAAAAGCAGCTAGAGCTAAGCCTTCAATAATTATTTGCATTGCAATAAATTTGAGGTCCCATCTGGGATCGGTAAGACCTTTATCTAGCAGCGCCTTAAGACTAGGTGAAATAGGATAAGACATTCCCATCACATCTTGTAAGTATCTGTTGAATACTTCTACGTGCCTAGCTTCATCAAAACATTGAGAAGCAGCATATAGTTTTGCTTGATAAGTCGGTGCACAAGATACAAGTTGAGAAGCAACTAAAAGAGCTCCTTGCTCTCCGTGTAAGAATTGGCTTAAGCCCCAGGCAGATGCATGCCAACTAACTTCCATCTTTTCATCTTCTGACATGTCATTATATTCAGGATATACATTTCCTAAATCATCAAATTCAGGTTTTACCGGGAGTTCACCGCGCTTTATGTGATTAGACCAATCAAGATCTATTGAACCATTCCAATTTAGTTCTTTTCCTAATTCATATAGCCTTTTGATTCTGTTATCAGCAACAGTGTAATCCCAGTTATAAGATCCAGTTAATGGGGTGTTGAAAATTTCTCTAACATCTTCAACATGCTCTGAAGTCATACGATCTTCAATATCATCAAACTCCTGAAATCCAGGAGGTCCGTCTACATTTGTAATTTTCATATCTAAATTATAAGCTTCTTTTCAATAATTCCAAACCTTATTTCTCTTGAAAAAGGTCGGTTAATTGTTCCAACATTACGTTTCCAAGTTCTTCAGCTCTATGAATTGTTACAGCTTTTCTGTAATACTTTGTAACATCATGCCCTATTCCTATTGCTATTAATTCGAGTTCAGTTCGATCTTCAATTTCAGAAATCACCTGTTTCAAATGATTATCCAAATAGCTGGTTGAATTTGTGGATAAAGTGCTGTCGTCTACTGGTGCCCCATCCGAAATAACCATGAGTATTTTTCTTTGTTCTGGTCTTTTCATCAATCTTGAAGAAGCCCATAAGAGAGCTTCACCATCAACATTTTCTTTGAGAAGGCCTTCTCGAAGCATCAAGCCTAGATTTTTTTTAGCTCTTCTCCAGGCTAGGTCAGCTGGTTTGAAGATAATATGTCTTAAGTCATTAAGCCTGCCAGGAGAACTTGGTTTCCCACATTCAACCCAAAGCTTTCGACTATCTCCTCCCTTCCAATGTTTTGTTGTAAAGCCAAGGATTTCAGTTTTGATATTACATTTATCCAAAGTTGACCCAATAATATCAGCAGATATGGCAGCTGTAGTCATTGACCTTCCTCTCATTGACCCAGAGCTATCAACCAACATAGTTAAAACAGTATCTTTGAAAGATGTCTCTTTTTCTGTTTTAAAACTTAGGGGTGTTAACGGGTCTGTAATGATCTTATGTAATTTAGAAGAATCCAAAATACCTTCTTCTTTATCAAACTCCCATGAACGTCTTTGCTGCGCTAGAAGCAACCTTTGCAGTCTGTTAGCTAATTTTGCTATTACAGACTTTGAAGGGTCAATCAATTGATCCAATCTATCTCTTAACCTTTTTAATTCCTCTGAAGAGCACAAGTTTTCAGCATCTACAACCTCATCAAAATCTCTACAAAAAACCTTATATTCTTTATTTTGATTAAGAGCAATTAATTCTTCTAGTTTTGATCTGTTTTCAACCCAATCTTCTGTATCATCAACATCTCCTTCTTCAATTTCAAAATCTTCGATTTCACTTTCACTTTCATCATCTACTTCTGATGAATCGTTATCGGGTTGATCTTCTTGTTCTTGATCAGAAGTACCATCCTCTTCATTGTCTTCATTTTCTTCTTCAGTATCAGATTTAGGTTCTTCTTGTTCGGGTTCTTCGAATTCAAAACCTAATTTTTTAAATAAGGATATTAAATGCTCATTAAATTTTTCTTTATCTGTTAAATGTTTTTCTGCTAACTTAAAATCCGACTCCACTTCAGAAAGTGTTTTTTCCCAAGGTTTTAGGAAAACCTCTTCTAGCTTATTATTTTTTTGTTTTAAAAGTTTATTTTTTAGGCTTATTTCAACAGCTATTTTTAAAGCATCTTGTTTGCTTTCAACAGTTTGTTGAGAAAGATTTTTTAAGAATAAATTTCTAAGATTTTGTTTTACACCTAAAAACTCTTTCGAACCTAAAATTTCTGACCTTATGGCTTCAAAATCTTTAAGGAGAAAATCCAGCTCAGAAATTCCAGTCCTTTTTAATGGCTTCTCGAGTAATCTATATTTTTGTAAAAGAGCTTGTCTGTCTGCATCTCCTCTTGAAAGTTGTATGGATTCAATATTTTCCCGAAGATTATGTCCAGGTTCAGCAACTTGCTGAAGATAATTTACTTCAAGACTAAGATCCTTATCTTTAGATATTGCTCTACTGGAAGCACTAATTACATCTTTGACGTTTTGTTCAGTAGATTTTTGGCTCAAGCTTGCTCGACTAAATTTAAAATAGAATCGCTAGTTTCTGAATCAAAGCATCTTTGAAAGTACTCTGCAATTATTGACTTCTCAGTTTCATCACATTTATTCAAGAAACTTAATTCAAACGAATTCCCAATATCATTAAAAATAGAATAGTTTTCCGCCCAACTGATAACGGTTCTCGGTGACATCAGATTAGAAATATCTCCATTTTTAAAACCTTCTCTCGTTAAATTAGCAAGTGAAATCATTGCTTTCACAATAGATTGACCTTTTTTGTTATTTAGCTCTTTAACTTTTGAAATAATTACTTTTAGTTCCAAATCTTCAGCAAGATAGTTCAGCGGGGAAACAATGTGCCATCTATCCATTTGACCTTGATTAATCTGTTGAGTCCCATGATAAAGACCTGTGCTATCTCCCAAGCCCACAGTATTTGCAGTAGCAAAAAGTCTAAAATAAGGATGAGGGGTAAGTACCCTGTTTTGATCTAAAAGAGTAAGTTTACCTTCAACCTCTAAAACTCTTTGTATGACAAACATTACATCTGGTCTACCAGCATCATATTCATCAAATACCAAAGCAACTGGATTTTGAATAGCCCAAGGTAGAATACCTTCTTGAAATTTTGTTATTTGTTTACTATTTTCAATGGCAATTACATCTTTACCTAATAAATCTATTCTGCTGATATGACTGTCTAAATTTATTCTAATACAAGGCCAATTTAACCTTGCTGCAACTTGTTCAATGTGAGTTGACTTTCCTGAACCATGAAGTCCTTGAACCATGACTCTTCTATTATTTTGAAAACCGGCAAGTATAGAAAGAGTAGTAGCTTTGTCAAAACAGTAGTCAGCGTCCAACTTTGGAACATATTCATTACTTTCTGAAAAGGAATCTACTTTTAAATCAGAATCTATTTCAAAGGTATTCTTGACCTTAACATTCGCATCTGGTTCCTGGATTGAAAAATTATCGAATTTCATATGCTAATTGGTTCTAAAAGTGAATGATCATTATCCTTTTTTAAAAAAAAACAGCAAGAAAATATATAATTTTGAGTTAACTTGCCTTAGACTTGCGTCTTAAAAAATTATCCTATGACTATTGTAGAAGAAATTTGGGCTGAGATTCTCAAAGAAAGCAAAAATAAAATTTCCTTAGAACCAGAATCAGAAATTTTTTTTCAGAAAAAGATTTTATCTTGCAACGGCTTAGATAATTCTTTATCAGCAAAACTTGCAGATGAATTAGCTACAAAAGAATATTCGTCTGAAATTTTGAAAGATAAATTTAATGAAGTCTTTTCTAATAGCGATTTTTTAGAAAAAGCTGTCATTGACTTAAAGGCAGTAAAGGATAGGGATCCTGCATCAAGCGGTTTTGTATTTACATTATTATTTTCAAAAGGATTTGCTGCATTACAAGCTCACAGAATCGCAAATTATTTCATCAAAGCAAATCAAGAAGTTTTCGCATATTTCATCCAAAGCAGGAGTTCTGCCATATATGAGGTAGATATTCATCCAAAGGCTGAAATAGGACATGGAGTGATGTTGGATCATGCAACTGGGATTGTAATTGGAGAGACCTCAGTAATTGAAAATGATGTATCAATTTTTCAAGGAGTTACTCTGGGAGGTACAGGAAAAGAGACTGGAGATAGACATCCAAAAGTTCGTGAAGGAGTTTTGATAAGCTCTGCGGCACAAATTTTAGGCAATGTTGAAATTGGAAAGGGCGCCAAAGTTGCTGCCGGCAGCGTAGTGCTTTCGGATGTAGAGGCAAATACAACAGTTGCCGGTGTTCCGGCAATAGTCGTCGGTAAACCGTCTTCTGAAAAACCAGCAACTGATGTTGATCACACCATAGAAGAAACTTAAATCATGTCAACACAAAAAAGTTTAGACGACTTGGTAGAGACCCTAAACCTCGAAAGGCTTGAGGAAAATCTATATCGAGGCGAATGTGAAAAAACTGCCTGGGGGAGAGTTTTTGGTGGACAAGTTCTTGGTCAATCTCTTAGCGCCGCTTACAACACCATAGAAGAAAAGAGGTATGCTCATTCTTTCCATGCATATTTTTTAAGGCCCGGCAGAATTGATATGCCAATAGTCTACAACGTTGTGAGAATAAGAGACGGTGGAAGTTTTACGACTAGAACCGTGGACGCAATACAAAACGGTGAAGTTATATTTAATATGATTGTCTCTTTTCAAATTGATGAAGGAGGTTTTGAACATCAATTCGACATGCCCGATGTGCCAGGACCAAATGATTTGCAGAGTGAAAGAGAACTAAGAGAATCTATGATAGATGAAATACCAAAAGAGTTTAGAGATGGTTTTCTTAGAGAAAAAGCCGTTGAACTTCGAACGGTAGAACAATATAGCCCTCTGAATTCAGAAAAGAAACCTCCTTACAAACACACCTGGATGAAAGCCAACGGCAAGCTGCCGGATGATATTTTGGTTCATCAAAATATTCTGGCGTATGCTTCAGATTTCGGGTTACTAAGCACCGCTCAACTTCCTCATGGTATAAGTTGGGGAGGTATGAACAGAAGAGTTATGTCAGCAAGCATAGATCATGCCATGTGGTTTCATAGACCTTTTAGAGCGGATGAGTGGCTCTTGTATGTTACAGATAGTCCAAGTGCAAGTAATGCCAAAGGCTTCAACAGGGGAACTGTTTATACAGAAGATGGAAAGCTGGTAGCCTCAGCTATTCAAGAGGGCCTCATGAGGCAAATAAAAAACAAAAAAACCTAGATAAGAGTAGTTGTCCCCATAATTTTTTTATCTATTTCTCGAGCTGCAGCTCGTCCTTCATTGATAGCCCAGACAACTAAAGACTGACCTCTGCGACAGTCTCCAGCTGCAAAAACTTTAGGATGGGAAGTTTGGTGGATATTGTGTTCTGCCTTGAAGTTAGACCTTTCATCTAATTCCAGCTTTAATTTTTTATTTAGATAATCTTCAGGTCCAAGAAAGCCCATCGCTAGCAGGATCAAATCAGCCTTCCAAATTTGCTCTGTGCCTTTAATTTCTTTGAAGTCTTTATCAACTTTTACAGTTTTGATTCCCGTAAGTTTCCCATTTTTGTCTCTTAAAAACTCTTTACCGGAAACGGAATATTCTCTTGGATCTTTCCCGAATACTTCTCTTGATTCTTCATGGCCATAATCAACTTTGTAAACTCTAGGAAATATAGGCCAAGGGTTAGTATCTAATCTTTCTTTAGGAAGTTCAGGAAGTATTTCAAAATTTGTAAGACTTTTACAGCCATGTCTTAGTGATGTACCCAGACAGTCGTTACCAGTATCTCCGCCGCCGATAACAATGACATCCTTGTTTTTTGCATTGATAAAACCATCGTCATTCAAATCACTATCCAAAAGACTCTTAGTATTTTGACCCAAAAACTCCATGGCGAAATAGACGCCTTCGCCATCTCTATTTGTTATAGGCAAATCTCTTGGCTTAGTTGCTCCTGTGGTAAGTAAAACAATATCATTCTCTTTAATAAGTTTTTCCATTGATATTGAATTTTTTCCTTTTCCGCCAACATCGCAGTTGGTGTGAAATTTTATTCCTTCTTTTTCCATGATATCTACACGCATGTCGATAATCGACTTATCAAGCTTCATATTTGGAATGCCATACATCATGAGACCACCAATTCTGTCTGCTCTTTCATATACATTTATAGAGTGACCAACGCTATTGAGTTGTTGAGCAGCTGAAAGACCTGCAGGACCTGAACCTACAATAGCTATTTTTTTGTCTGTTCTTGTATTGGGAATAACTGGTTTTATCCAACCTGATTCAATTCCTTTATCGGCAATTGCAAATTCCAAATTCTTTATTGTCACGGGAGTTTCTGTAATCCCTAAAACACATGCTCCCTCGCAAACAGCAGGGCAAACTCTTCCGGTTACTTCCGGAAAATTATTGGTTTTCATTAATCTCGAAAAGGCTTCTTCCCACTTTTCGTTATAGACCAGGTCGTTCCATTCGGGAATTAAATTGTAAACTGGACAACCCTCATTAGACTGACAAAAAGGAACTCCACAATCCATACATCTTGAAGCTTGCGTCTCGAGACCTTCGTCTTCATGCGGAGTGTATATTTCCTTGAAGTCCAAAATCCTCTCCTTCGGCGGCCTATATGGTTCGACGGATCTCTGAAACTCCTTAAATCCAGTAGGCTTACCCATTTGAGACCTCTTTCTTATTAGATGCCATTTCCAAAAGAACTCTTTTGTAGTCAGTAGGCATTACTTTTACAAAATGCTTTATTTCTTCTTCCCAATTACTAAGAATTTTTTTAGCTATTTCAGAACCAGTATATTTACGATGATTCGTAACAAGCCTAATCAACTCTTTGATATCTTTTTGTTCCTCTAAATTCTCCAATTCGAAAGTATCAGTATTACATTTTGAAGGAAACGACTTTTCTGGATCATATACGTAAGCTTCTCCTCCGCTCATACCTGCGCCAAAATTCCTTCCTGTCGGCCCTAGAATAACTGCTTTACCACCGGTCATATACTCACAACCATGGTCACCAATTCCTTCAACAACAACTTCTGCACCACTATTTCTAACACAAAATCTTTCTGCGGCTATGCCACGAAAATAAGCCTCACCTTTGGTTGCTCCATACAAAGCTACGTTTCCTAGAAGAATATTTTCTTCAGCTTTGAAAGAACTTTCCTTAGGAGGATAAATAATTAGTTTCCCACCAGACAAACCTTTTCCGACAAAGTCATTAGCGTCACCTTCGAGTTCAATGCAGACTCCCTTTACTAACCAAGCTGCTAGACTTTGACCTGCTGAACCATGAAGCTTTATCTTTAAGGTATCTTCTGGCAATCCAGTATCTTCCCAAATTTTCGTCACTTCATTGGAAAGCATGGTTCCCACAACTCTGTTTGTATTTACTATTTTTGATTCGATAATCGTTCTTTTTTTATGCTTTATAGCTTCTTGGGCTTTTTTAATAAGGGTTTTATCTAGAGCTTTATCTAAACCATGATCTTGTTTTATGGTGTTATAGACTTCTGTATTTTCGAATATTTTCTCTGCAGGTTTTAAAATATTTGAGAAATCTAAACCTCTTCTTTTCCAGTGATCTATGGCGTCATCAGCTTTTAAGCAATCGACTCTGCCAATCATATCATTCACAGTCTTGAACCCCATTTCAGCCATAATATTTCTGAGGTCTTTTGCCACCATGAATAAATAGTTAACTACATGCTCTGGCTTACCCTTGAATTTTTTTCTTAATTCTTCGTCTTGGGTCGCAATGCCGACAGGACAGGTATTCAGATGACATTTTCTCATCATGATGCAACCAAGTGTTACCAATGGCGCAGTAGCAAAACCAAATTCCTCAGCACCTAGTAAAGCTGCTATGGCAACATCACGACCCGTTTTAATTTGTCCGTCAGTTTGAAGGACCACTCTTGAACGAAGATTGTTCATTACCAATGTTTGATGAGTCTCTGCCACACCTAATTCCCATGGCAAACCTGCATGTTTAATTGAAGTCAGTGGAGAGGCGCCTGTTCCACCATCATGACCTGCAATTACAAGATGGTCTGTTTTAGCTTTAACAACACCCGATGCAATCGTTCCAACTCCTATCTCAGAAACAAGTTTTACACTTATTCTAGAGGATCTATTAGCATTTTTAAGGTCATGGATAAGTTGAGCCATGTCTTCTATAGAATATATGTCATGGTGTGGAGGCGGACTTATTAGACCCACTCCTGGAGTGGAATGTCTTATTTTTGCAATATATTCATCAACTTTCTTTCCAGGAAGTTCACCACCTTCACCGGGCTTTGCTCCTTGGGAAATTTTTATTTGGATCTCATCTGAATTTGTAAGATAGTGCATAGTGACACCAAATCTTCCTGAAGCAACTTGTTTTATTGCAGATCTTTTTGATACGCCGTCTTCAAGTGGCTTAAATCTTATTGGATCTTCTCCGCCTTCTCCTGTATTTGATTTTCCGCCCAGTTCATTCATCGCTATTGCAAGAGATTCGTGCGACTCAGTGGATATAGACCCCAAACTCATTGCACCAGTAGCAAATCTTTTCACTATTTCTTTTTCAGACTCAACTTCACTTAAATCGATGGGCTTATTTTTTGGTGAAAACTTCAATAGGCCTCTTAAAGCACTATTTCTAGTTGTATTTTCATTAGCATGTTTTGCAAAATCCCAATATGCTCCTTCACTATTTGACCAAGATGCTAATTGCAGAGAAGAAATGGTTTTAGGATCCCACATGTGGGAATCGCCACCATTTCTCCAATGAAAATCACCATTGTTACCGAGTATAGAAACATTACTCTTTTCATCAGGAAAACCTAAATCATGCCTTCTTTTAGCCTCTCTTGCTAAGCCATCAAAACCAATTCCTTGTACACGACTTGCAGTTCCAGGAAAGCTTTTTTCAATAATTTCTTCGGATAGTCCTACTGCTTCAAAAATTTGCGCTCCTTTGTAAGACTGCAAAGTAGAAATTCCCATTTTAGCCATTACTTTCATCATCCCTTTCCTAACAGCTTTTTTGTATGCATAAACTATGTCTTCATAGTTTTTGAGTTCAGTTGCTTTTAACATTCCGTCTTGTTTAGCCTGCCAAAGTGATTCAAAAGCTAGATAGGGATTTATTGCATCGGCACCATAACCGAATAACAGACAATGATGATGTACTTCTCGAGCTTCTCCTGTTTCTATTACCAACCCAATTCTTGTTCTCTTTTGGCTTTTTACTAAATAGTGATGGACAGTCGAGCAAGCAACTAGAGCGCTAATAGCAATCTTATCTTTATTAACTGATTTATCTGATAAAACAATAAATGAGTAACCGTCAGCAATAGCCTCGTCAGCTTTTTTACAGATTGAGGAAAGAGCTTGCTTCAATCCTTTATTGCCTAACTTCTTCTCATAAGTGATGTCAATTTTTTTTGTTTTCCATCCTCCATTCTTCAGAGTTTTTATTGCTTCTAACTCAGCATTAGATATGATCGGAGACTTAAGTCTCAATCTGTGAGCATTTTCGGGAACGGAAGACAGTAAATTTCCTTCTGGACCTATTAAACACTCTAGAGACATAATTACTTCTTCTCTTATTGAATCAATAGCAGGGTTGGTAACCTGTGCAAAAAGTTGCTTAAAATAATCATAAATAAGTCTTGGCTTATCCGATAAGCAGGCTAGGGCAGCATCATTACCCATAGAACCAAGAGGATCTCTAAGTTCAGAAACCAAAGGCATTAGCATAAATTGCATAGTTTCCGTCGTATAACCGAAAGACTTCATTCTTTTGATAAGGTCTTTATTGATAATCTTTTTATTTTTCTCAGGTTTAACTATTTTCTCAAGATCAACAATTTGGTCAGAAACCCATTTTCCATAAGGCTTTGAGTTACATATTTCAGATTTAAGTTCTTCATCTGGAATCATTCTTCCTTCTTCAAAATCAATGAGAAACATTTTTCCAGGCTGCAATCTCCCCTTAAGGAGAACGTCTTGAGGATTAACATCCAGGACCCCAACTTCCGAGGCCATTATTACCTTGTCTTGTTTAGTTACATAGAATCTACTAGGACGGAGACCATTTCTATCTAAAACTGCTCCGGCACATTTACCATCAGTAAAGCAAATGGAAGCCGGACCATCCCAAGGTTCCATTGATGCCGAGGAGTATTCATAAAAATCTTTTTTTATTTTTGGCATATTTACATCTGATTGCCATGCCTCGGGAATCATCATCATTACAGATTCTTTCAAACTTCTCCCATTCATGATTAGAAACTCCAGAACATTGTCGAAACTTCCTGAATCAGTACAGTCGGGCTCACAAATTGGGAATAACTGTTTAAGTTTTTTTCCATAAATTTCGCTTTCAGCAACTCCTTGTCTGGCTTTCATAGCATTCATATTTCCCTTGAGAGTATTTATCTCTCCGTTGTGACACATAAATCTGTTAGGTTGTGCTCTATCCCAGGAGGGGAAAGTATTAGTACTAAATCTCGAATGCACCATTGCCAGATGTGTCTGATAATCTTTATGCATTAGATCTGGATAAAAAGGAAATAGTTGGGCAGGAGTTAACATGCCTTTATAAGTAATAACTTTCGAAGAAAGACTACAAGCGAAAAACATTTCATTTTGTTTTATTTCATCATTGCTCTTAATTTGATGTGTAAATTTCTTTCTAGCTAAAAAAAGGATCTTTTCAAAATCTTCTGGGCTTTGATTTCTTGAAGCGCCTACGAAAAGTTGCTCAATAAAAGGTTGAGCATTTCTTGAAGCAGGCCCAACATCGGCTTTATCTGCATCAATTGGAACCTCTCTCCAACCGATGAATTTTAGCTTTTCCGTTTTTAAGACTTGTTCAATGAGCGTTTTACATTTTTGTCTATATTTTTTTTGTTGAGGTAAAAACATGTTACCCACTGCATAGAAATCTTTTTTAGGTAAAACAAAGTTCAGCTTTTTAGCTTCTTCTTGAAAGAACTTATCTGGTAAGGCCATCAAAATACCCGCTCCATCGCCAGTATTCTCTTCGAACCCACATCCACCCCGATGATCCATTCTTGAATTAATGATGTAAGCATCTTCCATGATTTCTCTTGATGGAATGCCTTTAATGTTGGCAACAAGGCCAACTCCACAAGAATCCTTCTCGAACTGCGGATCGTAAAGGCCCATTTTAGAAGGACGTTTAATATTTTTTAATCTATCAGCACACATTACCTACATCTCTATTAGTAATATGTCCTTTTAACGCATGGACAATGCGTCACTTTTAAGGCATGTGATATGCCTCACTTTTAAGGCATGTGATATGCCACTACTTAGGTAGAGAAAATTTATCAGAAAAGATAAAAAAATTTTGCACCAAAATAGTGCATATAACAATTATGAATAAGAGAATGTTCTATTGATAACTTTTGATATTAATTTTTTATCTTTTACTTTTTGAATTTTTGCTTTTCCAATTTTTTCTATAGTAATGAAGTTAATGATACCTTTGTCTTTTTTCTTATCAGACTCCATAAGTTTAATTAAAGAATCTGCAGCTATCTTTTTTTTCAAAGAAGTTCGAATACCTAGTTTTATGAGAAGACTTTTTATCCTTTCATTTTCCAAATAACTTAGATTAGAAATGTTTTCTGACAAATTTGAAGCAGCTAACATTCCTAAAGCTACAGCTTCACCATGAGTATAGAGCTTATTTCCTCCCGCAGTTTCAATAGCATGTCCAAAAGTATGTCCGAAATTTAAAATTGCCCTCAAACCTTTTTCTTTTTCATCTTCTGAAACGACTTTAGCCTTAATTTCAATAGATTTTTTTATTGCGAATTCAATTGACGAAATTCTAAGCTTCTTCAGATCGATCGCATTTGTTTCAATCCAGGAAAAAAATTTATTATCTAAAATAATTCCATGTTTGATTACTTCAACAAGTCCACAAAGGATCTCTTTTTTTGGCAGGCTCTTCAATGTTGAGCTATCAACAATTACTAAAGAAGGTTGATAAAAAGCTCCGATCATATTTTTAAAGCCTTTATGATTTACGCCTGTTTTGCCTCCGATACTTGCATCTACTTGTGCTAAGAGGGTAGTAGGCAAAAGTAAAAATTCTACTCCTCTAAGATAAGTTGCACTTATAAATCCTGTTATGTCACAAGTTATTCCTCCTCCCAAACCTATTACCAAACAATCTCTCCCGAGTTTTTTATTCAACATGAAGTCGTAAATTTTTGAAACATAGGTAAGATTTTTATTTTTTTCAGAAGCAAAAATTGTTTTCTCAATAATTCTTTTTGGAGAGCTTGATTCAAGATTCTTTTTTAAATTTTCAATTGTTTTTTTTGGAACATTTTTATCAATTATTAAGAAAATTTCTCTTTTATGCACAATAGGATCAAAATCAAATTTTCTCGAAAGTCCCTCACCAATACAAATTTGATAATTTTTTGTTGTAGTTTTGACAGTTATCTTTTTCATGTATTTTTCAAAATTTGTTCAACTATCTCGTCGTTAGTTTTGTTATCCATCTCAATTTTATACCTAGAAACATTCTCGTAATGAGGTAATCTTTTTTTATAAAGTTCCTTCAAAGTTTTAAAACTATCGCCTTTATTCAGCAGGGGCCTCTTATCACTGTCTTTAGTTCTTTCAAATTGTCGCTTTACAGATGAATTTAGAAAAAAAACATTTTTTTCATTTTTTAGCAACAATCTACTCTTCTCCCTTTGAACAATACCTCCTCCTGTTGCAATGACAGCACTTCTGGCTATTAATATTTCTTTGAGAACCTTAACCTCCAAATCTCTGAAATAGCCTTCTCCTTTTAAATTAAAAATTTCTTTGATTTTAATTCCTTCTTGGATTTCAATTAATTTATCTGTATCTATAAATTTGAAATTTATTTTTTTTGCTAAGATTTTTCCTATGCTCGATTTACCAGATCCCATAGGGCCAATTAAAATTATCCTCATAATCAATTTCTTAGACTAAAATATTTAGTAAAGTTTACCCTAAAAGATGCTTTATCTATTTAAATCAAAATTCTTTTATTTTCTTTTAGTATTAATCCTGCTACCAGTACAACTTACTTTGGGAATTTATCTATATTTTGCAACAGAAATACCTTCTTCATCAGAGGTAGCTTCTGTTGAATTGCAGGTTCCTCTAAAAATTTTTACAAGAGATGGAAAGCTTATCGGAGAATTTGGAGAAATTCATAGAACAAAATTAAAGTTTGAAGAAATTCCAGATACATTTGTTAAAGCATTTTTAGCTGCAGAAGATAGCGATTATTTCAATCATACTGGTGTTGATATCCTAAGCTTGGTAAGAGCTGCTTATCAATTTTTGAGAGAAGGTGAAATTGTAAGTGGTGGCGGAACCATTACCATGCAAGTTGCAAGGAATTATGTATTAACAAAGGAAAGAACATTTGAAAGAAAATTAAAAGAAATCTTTACAGCATTGAAGATAGACTTTTCTTTTACCAAAGAAGAAATATTTGAGCTTTATGTAAATCAAATTTTTTTGGGAAACAGGGCTTATGGTATTAAAGCAGCAGCAGAAATTTATTATGATAAAAATTTAGAGGATCTCAATCTTGCACAATATGCAATGATAGCTGCTCTTCCAAAAGCACCATCTAGAATCAATCCTCTCATAAACCCAAGAAAAGCAATAAACAGAAGAAACTATGTTTTGAGTAGAATGCTTGCTTTAGAATTTATTGATCAAACTCAATTTGAAGTTGCGTCCAGTGCTCCAGTTACAGCATCATTTTCTGGAATCTCTCCTGAAGTTGAAGCTGATTATCTAGCAGAAGAAATAAGAAAATATATCATAAAGAATTATGGTCTTTCCGCTTATAAGGATGGTTATAAGGTTTTTTCTACAATAGACTCAAGCTATCAGACAGCTGCAAGAGAAGCTGTAGAAGAGGGAATTGAAGATTACGAAGAAAGACATGGATTTGAAAAACCTGAAAATCATGGGTATTTACTTCCTAGGAGTTTTAAAAATAGATCAGAATTTTTTTATGCTTTTGCCTACGACCCATTTTCTTATTTAGATGAATTTGGAATCGAACTTGAAGCCAAGAATCCTTTTAGTAAAGCCATGGAATTTTTGGAACAACAAGCAGAGTTCAAAAATTTTAAACCTGTGATTTTAATCTCCGTTGAAGATAAAAGATTGTTGACCATAAACAAGGAAGGAAGAATAGAAAATATTCTTCTCGCAAACTTAAAAAAATCAATTAGGCCTAGGATAAACGAAAATAGAAAAGATAAAAAATTGACTAATTTTCCAGACTTTTTTGAAAGTGGAGACCTTATATGGCTGTCAAAAGATGGCAGTCAGAGTAATTCCATTACTTTAGCTATTCATCCCAAGGTACAATCTGCTCTGGTAAGCCTAAATCCGTCCTCGGGTGAAATTTTAGCTCTAGTTGGAGGTTACAATTTTCGCAATAGCCAATTTAATCGCGCTATTCAGGCCAGGCCTCAGCTTGGATCAAATTTTAAGCCATTTTTATATGCAGCTGCATTTGAAAATGGATTTAGTCCAGCTTCAATAATAGTTGATTCTCCTCTGGTATTTGATGATCAAAATTTAGAAGAAATATGGAGACCACGAAATGCGAGCGGAAAATTTTATGGGCCTACGAGACTTAGAGAGGCTCTTGTACAGTCTAGAAATGTTGTTAGTGTGAAACTTCTTCAAGAGGTTTCAATTAAAGATGCTAAGAAATCATTAGAAAAATTTGGCTTCTTTAAAGAAGAGTTGCCTAATGATTTATCTCTTGCGCTTGGCTCTTATGGTGCAAGTCCAATGAAAAATGCCGAGTTGTTTTCTATATTTGCAAATGGAGGAAAAAAAGTCATTCCTTATTTCATTGATAGGATCCTTTTTCCAGATGGAAACGAGATTAATTTTTCAGAAGAAAAGAAATCCAAAACCGGAGATTATTTATCTCAATGGTTTGGAACCAAAGAAAGGGAGGCAGACAATTTCGATTTAGATCCAAGGATAGCTTTTATGATAAATGATATTTTGAAAGAGGCCGCACAAAGGGGCACGGGAAGAAAGATAAATGAGTTAGGAAGAAAAGATTTTGCAGCTAAGACAGGAACATCTAATGATGCAGAAAGTACTTGGTTTACTGGATTTAATGAAAATATTTTGACTACTGTTTGGTTCGGTTACGATAACCCATCCAGTTTAGGCAATAATGAATTTGGCAGTACTACCTCATTACCGATTTGGCTTAATTATAAAAAACAAATTATCGATACAATTCCAAAAAGTAAATTCAAAAAACCCTCAGGTTTAATAGCAAGAAAAATAAACCTAGAAACGGGAGAACTAGCCAAACCTGAAGATGACAGGGTGAAGTTTGAACTTTTTCTCAATTAGCGAAGATAGCTTTTTTTAAGAAGTTCCACTGATCTTCCCATGAACCACTTAAATCTTTTTTGAACTTACTTCTCACAAAGGATTGAATTTGTCCTTCCAAACAAGACAATAGTAGGTCGCATGAAGCCGCTAAGTTTAAATTTAATTTTTTCTTTGTTGTTCTTTCGTATTCCTGAAGAGATTGCCTTATTTCTATATTTATTTTCTCAAAACAGTTAGAAACTTTATCTATTATTTTTACTTCATCTGCGGTGAAAACTTCTCGAGTAAGAATCCTCGAAAAACCATTGTTTGTTTCGCAAAACTTCAAAACAAGAGCAATCAATTGTCCTGGAAAATCCTCTGGTTTAGATTCCTCTTTCATTACTTTAGTTCTCGTGAAGATACTCTCCTCAAAAAAAACGACTAGCTCCTCAAAGATTTTTCTTTTGCTGGGAAAGTGTTTATAAATTGCTGCTTCAGTAATTTCCGATCGTTTAGCTAACTCAGCAGTAGTAATTTTCAATAAATCTCTTTCTTCTAGCATTGCTGCAAGAGATTGCATAATTATTAATTTTCTTTGCTTTTTCTTTTCCATTTATTTACTGATCCAGGTACCAACTCCTTTATCGGTTAAGAGCTCAATTAAAACAGAGTGAGGAACACGACCGTCGACGATGTGAGCATTTTTAACACCTTTTTCGAGACAATCAATAGCCCCGGTTAATTTAGGATACATTCCACCTTTGATATTTTTTTTATTTTTTAAGACTCTTTTTGCTTTTTTAAGACTCATTGTAGATATTTTTTTTCCGTCTAGATCTCTTACACCTGAAATATCTGTAAGTAAAATTATTTTCTCTACTTTTAAAGATGCTGCAATAGAACAGGCTGCAAAATCTCCATTAATATTCATTGGCTCTGCTTTCGAAGTCCACCCCACAGGGGAAACTACGGGAATTTTTCCTGCCTCGATTGATGCCATTATTTTTTTCTTATCAATACTTTTTACAAAACCAACTTCACCTAGATTTTTTTTAGTATCTTTTTTTGCCTGGATTGGAGAATTTTTTCTTCCTACAAGTCTACTTGTTTTACCCCCCCAGAACTGAATAAGATCTGAAATATCCTTATTGATTTTATTATCTAGAACCTTTTGAACAATGTTGATCATTTCTAAAGTGGTTTTTCTTATACCATCTTTGAATTCAAACTTAATGTTATTTTTTTTCAGCTCAAAATCTATTTGAGGTCCTCCTCCATGAACTAGGATTGGATGAATACCTACTGTTTTCATTAGCACTAAATCTCTTGCAAAGTTTTTTTGCAAAACTTTGTTTTCCATAGCATTTCCACCATATTTTATGACGACAATTTTGTTATTAAATTTTCTTATGTATGGAAGTGCTTCAGTTAAAACTTTTGAGATGTTTATAGCGTTTTTTTCAGAGATACTCATTAGAAATCTAATTGCAAATCAATTTCTATTTTAGACAAAATCTCTTTGAAATAATTTTTTATTTCCAATAAGTCACTTTCCGTTTTACCTTCAAATCTCAACACAAGATTTGGCGAAGTATTCGAAGCTCTAACTAGCCCCCACGAATTTTCGTTTTCAAGTCTAATTCCATCTATGTCTATCAATTTATATAAGGAAGAATCTATTAAAGATTTTAGCTCATCAATAATTTCAAATTTATCTTCTTCAGAAATTTTTAAATTTATCTCAGGCGTAGAGAAATGCTTTGGAAAAGAGTTAAAGACTTCATGAGATGTTAATTTGTTCCTAGATAAAACTTCTATTATTCTCAACGCAGAATAAATGGCATCATCGAACCCATACCAGTCATCATTGAAAAAGATATGACCACTCATCTCTCCACCTAACAAAGCATTAGTTTCGATAATTTTTGATTTTATGTACGAATGCCCAGTTCGTGACATTACTGGAGATCCATTAAAATTTTTAATTACTTTCTCTAAATTAGTTGAGCACTTAACATCAAAGACAATACTCCCTTTAGATTTTTTCTTTAATAAGTCTTCAGCCAGAAGCATCATATAAGCATCTGGAAAAATTATGTTTCCTTTGTTATCTATCAAACCGACTCTATCCCCATCACCATCAAGAGCAATTCCCAAATCAGAATTTGTGTCCAAAACTTTTTTTTGCAAATCTTTTAAATTTCTTGGATCACTGGGATCTGGATGATGATTGGGAAAATTTCCATTAACTTCGGAATAAAGCTCTATAACATCTAATCCAAGAAGTTTAAAAGCTTGGGGGGCAATCACTCCCCCAACTCCATTTCCGCAATCAAGACAAACTTTCATCTTTGAATTTATCTTTATTTTTTCTTGGAGTTCTTTTAGGTAATCCTTTTGTATATTAAGAGAAGTCAATTTACCTGAACCATCCACAAAACTCTCCTCCTCAATCATTGACTTTATTTTTTTTATTTTTTCACTTGTCATTGATCTTTTATTAACAACAATTTTTAAGCCATTGTAGTTTTTAGGGTTATGACTTCCAGTTAGCATCACACCATCAGAGATATTTGTTTTGAAAGTAGAAAAATAGAGAAGCGGAGTTGGAACCTCGCCGATATCAACAACGTTACACCCTGAAGACATCACGCCTTTTTGAAATTGACCTAGAAGTCTTGGACCAGAAATTCTTCCATCTCTTGCAGTAAGAATAGATGACCTTCCTTCAGAGAGAATATGTGATCCTATAGCTTTTCCTATCTGAAATATTCCTTCTTCCGTGAGCGCTTCGTCTACTATTCCTCTAATATCGTAAGCTCGGAAAATTTCAGAATTAACTTTCATATTAGTTTATCCACTTTATAATGAATTTTTTTTTATTATGACAACTTTGGCAGAAAAAAAAGGTTTTATCTGGTTTGATGGGAAGATTGTAAAATCAGAGGAAGCCAATGTACATGTTTTAACTCATACCTTGCACTATGGCCTAGGAGTTTTTGAAGGAGTGAGAGCATACGAAACCCCAGAGGGAACAAAAATATTTCGGCTGAATGATCATACCGAAAGGTTATTTTCTTCTGCCCTAGCAGTTGACTTAGAAATTCCCTACTCCAAAGACGAAATTAATCAGGCTCAAATAGAAATTGTTAAGTTAAATAATTTAAAAGAGGCTTACATAAGACCGATGTGTTTTTATGGTTCAGGCAGTTTAGGTTTAAGAGCAGACGATTTAAAGGTTCATACAATAGTTGCCGCATGGGAGTGGCCAAGTTATATGGCGCCAGAGGTTTTTGAGAAAGGAATTAAGGTAAAGATATCATCTTACAAAAGAGAAAGAGGCAACTTAGTTTCAAGATCTAAAGTAAATGGTAATTACGTTAAGTCTATGATGGCGCTAAAAGAAGCTCTAAAAGAAGGCTATGACGAAGCTTTATTATTAGATACCGAAAATTTTATATCGGAAGGATCAGGAGAAAATTTGTTTGTTATAAAAAATAATGAGCTTTTTACGCCTAATTTAGAGGCTTCTTTAGACGGTATAACAAGAAAGGCCATCATCTCTCTTGCTGAAGAAATAGGCATGAAAGTGAATGTATCTGACCTAACCGTGGAAGATATTTTATCTGCCGAGGAACTTTTTTTTACAGGAACAGCTGCTGAAGTTGTCCCTATTACTCAAGTCAACGAACAGAAAATTGGCTCTGGAGCGAGAGGCGAGGTAACTGAGATTCTTCAGAAAAATTATTTTGACCAAGTGAGAGGAAAAAGATCCTCTTTCCCAGAATGGCATACACTGGTTAGCTAAAGGACAAACTTGAAAAAACTTAAAATTGCTTTCCTTAGCTATAGAAGCAAACCTTTTTCAGGCGGGCAGGGTATTTACGTCAAATATCTTTCTAAAGCACTTAATGACCTAGGACATGAGATTGATGTTTTTTCTGGACCACCTTATCCTGATTTAGATCCTGAAATTAAGTTAATAAAAATTCCAAGTTTAGGTCTCTACGAAAAAAAAAGTAAGTTTTTTGACGTAAACCCGACTGAATTACTAAATCCATTAAATTTATTTGAATGGTTGAGTGTGAATTCTGGAGGCTTTCCTGAGCCATATACCTTTGGTAAAAGAATAAAAAAAATTATCAAGAATAATTTAGATGAATATGATGTTATTCACGATAACCAAAGTCTTGCGTATGAGTTACTTTATTTCCAAAAGAAAAAGCCCTTAGTCACCACAATTCATCATCCAATATCAAAGGACCTTAAATATCAGTTACAAAGTACTGATGATTTTTTTTTAAAACTTCTTATGAGACGTTGGCACTCTTTTCTTGTAATGCAGAATTTTGTAGCGAAAAGACTTAAAAAAATTGTGGTGCCTTCAAATTCATCTTTGGAAGATATAAAAAATGAATTTCAAGTTGATGGGAATAAAATGGAAAGAGTGATGAACGGTATAGACCTCGAACTATTCTATCCAGATTCAAAAATAAAAAAAATTCCTTTTCGACTTGTCACTGTAGCTAGCGCAGATGTTCCATTAAAAGGTTTGGATTATCTCTTAGAGGCTTTATCCGATCTTATAAAAGTTTATCCAGATATTTCATTGTCAATTATTGGAGAACAAAGGAAAGGCGGACATACCGAAAGATTAATAAAAAAACTTAATTTACAAAAAAGAGTTAACTTTTGTTCAAATTTAAACCAAGAAGATCTAAGATCTACTTATTGTGAAGCTGAACTTGCAGTAATTCCTTCTCTTTATGAAGGCTTCGGATTTGCAGCAATAGAGGCAATGGCTTGTGGAGTTCCTTTAATTTCAACTTCTGGAGGAGCTCTTCCAGAAGTAGTGAGAGATGCAGGAATTATAATTCCACCAAAAAATACTAAAGAGATTTACAATTCAGTTGATTTTCTTCTGTCTTCTCCAGATAAAGCTAAAGAACTATCTGAAAAAGCTTTAGAAAGAGCAAATTTAAAATTCTCTTGGGAGAAAATAGCTAGGAAATTAGAAAAAGTTTATTTCAAAGAAATGGAAATTTTTAAACATGCAAACAATTGATATTCAGTATTTAAATCCTGAAAAAGGTTCAAAAATTCTAGACTTAGGTTGTGGACAAGGAAGACATTGTTTTGGAGCTTACATGTATGTAGATGCAGACGTTTTTGGTTTTGATATGAGTCATGTGGATGTCCTTAAAGCTCAGAAAAATTTCAAAGAATTCGATGAATCGTCAAACAATAAGAGCTGTTCTTTTGGTGTAACAGACGGAAGAAAACTTCCGTTTAATGACAGTTCTTTTGATTACGTCATATGTTCTGAAGTTTTAGAGCACATTATTGATTTCGAATCAGTCATAGAAGAAATTGAAAGAGTTTTAAGGCCTGGCGGAATATTTGCCGCAAGTGTCCCTAAATACCTTCCGGAGTGGATTTGTTGGAAATTAAGTAAGGCTTACCAAGAAATGCCAGGCGGACATGTCAGAATTTTTAAGTACAGACATTTTAAAAAGTCAATTGAGAAGAGGGGGTTTTCTTTTTTAAAGAGACATTGGAACCATGCGCTTCATTCTCCTTATTGGTGGTTACAATGTATGTTTTGGGAAACCAAAGAAACGTCTTGGATCATTAATAAATATCATGACTTTTTAGTTTGGGATATGATGAAGAAACCTTTTTTGACAAAGGTGCTAGAATTTATTCTTCAACCAATAATAGCTAAAAGTGTCGTTGCATATTTCAAAAAAAAATAATTCTAAAAGTATATTTGATAAAGAGATTTATTTAAATTTTGCTAAATATATTTTGTCTTGTCAGGATGCAGAAGGCGGTATTCGCTGGGAGCCAAATTCAAAGCTTGACCCTTGGGATCATATTGAATCAGCAATGGGTTTGGATGTTCTTGGATTTGAAGCTGAATCTAAAAACGCATATAACTGGTTGAGGGCTAATCAAGAAAGCGATGGATCCTGGTTATCGCTATTTCATTCTTCTGAAAAAAATAGTTTGAAAGAAACCAATTTCAGCTCTTATATAGCGGTCGGAATGTGGCATCACTTCAAAAACTTTAATGATAAAAATTTTCTCGATGAATTTTGGCCAGTTTTGGATGCAGCGATTGAATTTACTCTCTCGGCACAATCAGAACATGGTGATTTTTTTTGGGCAAAAGATAACGAGAATTGGCTAGACGATTCTCTCAAAACTGGATGTTCATCGATATATATGAGTCTCCTCTGTTACAAAAAAATTGCAAATGAAATAGATAAGCGAAATAGAGTATCAGATACTCAAATAAATAATTTAAGAGATTGTTTGAAAAATAAACCTTTTAGGTTTGATAGAAATTGGGAAAGCAAAGAGCGGTATAGCATGGATTGGTATTATCCAATTTTATCTGGTGCTTTCCCCAAATCAGATTCAATAGAATTAATTAGAGATAAATGGAACGAGTTTGTTGTTGAAGGTCTGGGATGCAAGTGCGTTAAGGAAGAGCCATGGGTAACTGCAGCTGAATCAGCAGAATTGGTTTTGGCTTTAACTAAAATTGGGTTAAAGAACGAAGCAGAAAAAATACTTCAAGATACCTTTAACTTAATTGACGATGATGGTCTCCTATGGACAGGATACGTTTTTAAAGATAAAAAATTTTGGCCAATCGAAAAACCCAGTTGGACAATGGGAGCGGCGATTTTAGCAGGAAATGCAATTAATGAATTTAGCCCTTCAAGTGATTTTTTTGCACTCTAAATCAAATCCTTTTTAAGATTCCTAAAGTTTCATAAATTCCAAGATCGACAAAATCTTTTGATTTTTGAGCAGAAGAGTAAATTTCAAAAGGCGGTCTACCTCCATCCTCTGGATTTGGAAAAACATCATGTATTACTAGCAGTCCTCCTGAACTTATTTTATCTTTCCAAGAATTATAATCATCTAAAGCAGCTTCATGAGAATGGCCACCATCTATAAATAGCAGACCAACTGATTCGGAAAATGTTTTAGATGCCTCTTTGGAATTATTTATCACAGGGATTACATATTCAAACAAATTCGAAGATCTAATATTGTTCAAAAACTCAGGCAAAGTATTGAACTTTCCAATTCTTTCGTCGTAAAGATCTTCATCATGATATTCTTCTCCAAACTGATGTTCTTCTGAACCCGTATGGTGATCAACGGTATAAACAAGTCCATTTATTTTCTCGGCAACAAGTGCAAAATTTAAAGTTGATTTACCACAATAAGTTCCAATTTCTAAAACTGCCCCAAGGTGGTGGACATTTAGAAACAATTCTTGTAGTTTTTTAGCCTCTTTATCACTTAAAAAACCTTTTACACCTAACACTCAACAATAATATCAATGGATAAAGCAAAAAGAAAAGAAGTTGAAATTTATAAAGACAGTTTTTCTTACATGTATGTAGAAGGTAAAAAACAAGATAAGAATATATTTTTTTTTCATGCGACAGGTTTTAATGCTGAAACTTATACACCTTTCTTTTTAAAACTCGGCGAACTTCTTGATAATCAATATTCGATTTATGCCTTAGATCAACGAGGTCATGGACTTTCCGAAGCAACTGCAATTCCTTCAGAGCTATCCTCATGGCAAACCTATTTTGAAGACGGGAAAAATTTTATAAGTCAATTTCTATCATCAGAAAATATTTTAATGGGTCATTCAATGGGAGGAGTTGTTGCTGCAAGATTAGCCTATGACTTTGAAGACAAAATTCAAAAAAGCATTCTAATTGATCCTGTTCTTCAAGCACAAAGTTTAAAATTCCAAATCCCTTTCTTTAATATCTCAAATAAATCTTTTATCTCACTATTAAATTTTTTTAAAAAAAACCGTGCAAGCGAGATGATTAATAATGCGAAAAAAAGAAGATCGGTTTTTTCTGATAAAGAAGAGATTTTTAAGCATTATCAAGGGAGAGGCGCCTTTACAAATTGGCCAGAAGAATCTTTAAAGGCATATATAAGTGGAGGTGTAATAGAAGAGGAAAACAAAATTAACCTCAGCTGCGCACCTGATTGGGAGGCAAAAACTTTTGCAGTTTCATATGCTGCAAGAACAAATTTCATAAAAAAATTAAGCAAACAAATATATGTTCCATACGCTTCCGAAGCATCAACGCTTTCACCAGAGGTAAGAGATTTGCTTTCAAGCAAAGCTAATTTTCTTTTTGAAAAAATAGATGGCAGCCACTTTTTTCCAATGGAAGAAAAGGATTTAATATGTAGCAAAATTTCAACCTTTATAAGGCAAGATGATTAAAAGTATCACCATCGATGATTTTAGAAATCATAAAAAGAAAAAAACTAAATTTGCTTGTTTAACTGCATACGATGCATCTTTATCTGAATTAATGTCTAAAGCAGGGGTAGAGTTGATTTTAGTTGGAGACTCTTTAGGGATGGTTGTGCAAGGTCATGATTCCACAATACCTGTTTCTATGGAGGATCTTTTGTATCATCTTAGATGTGTGAAAAGAGGAAATATAGGAAGTCATATAATGGCGGACATGCCATTTATGAGTTATGCAACAGAAAACCTTGCTTACGACAACGCAATGCGCTTGATGCAAGCTGGAGCAAATTCTGTAAAAGTTGAAGGAGGTGAATGGATTCTAAAAACAACTGAACTTTTGTCTCAAAGAGGTATTCCAGTATGTGCTCATTTAGGCCTCACTCCTCAATCAATCAATAGGCTGGGAGGATATTATGTGCAGGGTAGAGATCTTCAAGACAAAAATAGGATTTTGTCTGAAGCTAAGCAACTTGAGAATGCTGGAGCGGAAATTATTTTGTTGGAATGCGTTCCTGCAAGTCTCGCAGAAGAGATATCGTCTAGCCTTAAAATTCCAACAATAGGAATTGGAGCAGGCTCTGCTACCGATGGTCAAATAATGGTTTGCTATGATGCAATTGGGGCTTACTCCTGGGATGACCAGCCTCAACCTAAATTTGTAAAAAATTTCATGAATGAATCTAATTCAATTTTCGAAGCATTTGAAAAATATGTTTCAGAAGTCAAAAGTTTAAAATTTCCATCTGCTGATAATTCTTTTTAAAAAATTTAAATGGTAATAGTAAAGTCTAGCAGTGCACTAAACTCTATAAATTTTCAAAATCCTTTTGCTTTTGTTCCTACAATGGGCAATCTTCATGAAGGCCACTTATCTCTAATTAAATTTGCAAAGGAAAATTATTCTGAGGTTATCGCCTCAATTTTTGTAAATCCTTTGCAATTTGGAAAAAATGAAGATTTTGCTAGCTATCCAAAAACTCTCGATAAAGATATTGAAATCTTAGAGGATTTGGAATGCAATTATCTGTTTCTGCCAGAACCAAATTTTGCAGAAAATCTAGAAATCATTAATCCCAATTTCTCTGATGTTTTGTGCGGTCTATCTAGACCAACACATTTTCACGGAGTACTAACCATAATAGATAAGTTCCTGAGATTAATAAAACCCAATGCGTGTTTATTTGGGCTAAAGGATTATCAACAACAATTAATTATTAGAGATTATGTTCATAGAAAAAAACTCAGAACAGATATTATTTCCCTTCCAATAATAAGAGAAAATTCAGGATTAGCAATGTCATCAAGAAATAATTACCTGTCAAAGGATGACAGGGAGTATTGCGGAAAGATTTATTCTTGTATTAAAAAAACAGCTGAATCTTTAAAAACTTCTTCCGTAAAAATTGCGACAAAACAAGCAACTGATTTTTTACAAAACGCTGGCTTTGAAATGGATTATTTAAAAATTTTAGATGCAGACAATCTCTCAGAAATTTCTGAAAGAACAAATAAAATCTTGATAGCAGTTGCTGTAAATTACAAAAAAGTTAGATTGATTGATAATATTCTTGTTTCTTTATAACCATTCTTTTCTTAATGCACTATCAGGATAGAAGTTTTTTTCTCCTTCGGGTCGATTTTTAAATCTTCTATGGATCCAAAAATATTCTGATTTATGATTTTGAGCAAAATTTTCTATAGCAGAGTTAACAATCTTAAGATCTTCTTCAATGCTTTCTCCTGTAAGCATTAATTGTTCTATGTCTGCTTTATAGAAGTCACCTTCCTTTACAAGTGTTAATAAGAATACTTTGCAACGGGTTCTTTTAACTAATAGTGACGGAAAAATAACAGTCAAAGCCTTATGATTAAAAAAATCTAAAAAGATAGATTTTTTATAACCATAATCTTGATCTGGTAAATATAAAACCGAATCTCCTTTGTTTAGAGCTTTTAGAAGCTTCCTCCCTTCGTTTGGCAGAAAAAGTTCGTTTATAAATTTTTTTCTTCCTTCAGTCATAATTTTATCCCAAATTTTATTTTCTGCTGATCTCTGCATACCATTCACCTTCATAAATAAAGAAGGAGCTCTTACCACAAAATCAATATTTCCAGTATGTGGAACTAATAAAAGATTTTTGGAATTTTTGATTGCATCTATCTTTGCTTGTAATTCCTCTATATTTTTAAGTCTTTTCAAATATTTCTTGTCTGACCAAAAATAAGAGTTACAGATCTCAAAAATACCTTGACCAAGTCTTGTAAAATTATCCTTAGCAAGTTTGGTAATATCGTCTTTATTAAAATCTGGGAAACATTTGTATATGTTCCAAGTTACAACCTTTCTTCTTTTAGAGAGTAATTTGTACAAAATCTTCCCAAGAATTTTCCCAAGGAACATTTGAACTTTGAAAGGAATAAGGCTTAGAAGCCAAAGGAATGTTTTTAAGAGAATTTCCATTTTTAATAAGATTATACTTTTAACGATTTGCTTATTCATAGTACAAATAAGAAAATCACCAATAATGAAAGTTTATAATTTTTTCTTGATAATACTCTTTCCTCTTATTTTTTTTAGGAGCTTATATAAATCCCTCAAGTTTGGCGAAAATCCAAAAAGGATTATGGAAAAGTTTTCTATTTATGGAGGGAAAAAAAGTTCTAAACCAATCATTCTGATTCATGCGGTTTCAGTAGGAGAAGTTCTTGCAAGTAGAAAATTTATTGAGGAAATAAAAAAAAGATTTCCAGATCATCAAACATTAATTACTTGTACTACGCAAACTGGTTCCGAGACAATCAAAAGGCTCTATGGTGATTCGGTATTACATCAATACATGCCTTTTGATTTGAAATTCTTTATTAAAAGATTCCTTAAAAACTGGAAGCCAGAAATTACCTTCATTTTGGAGACGGAAATATGGCCTAACCTCATAAACCTTTTGCATGTACAAAAAAGAAAAGTTTTTCTAGTCAACGGCAGAATGTCGGAAAAATCTTTCAATAGATATAAATTAGTTATGCCAATTCTTGATAATGTTTTTTCTAAACTAGATTTTACTATTTGCCAAGGAAATAAAGACTTAAAAAGATTTATCGAGCTTGGCGTGAACAAAGACAGAGTCATTAAAGATTATTCTTTCAAGTTTGATTCTTTATCTATACCAAACGAAAGAGATAATTTTAAAAATAAAGGAAAAAAGTTAATAATTTGTGCAAGCACTCATGATCCCGAAGAAAAAATTTTAGTCAAAGCTTTTTCGATGTTAAATAACGAACATGCTATTTTAGTTTTAGTTCCAAGACATCCTGAACGGGCATCTAAAATCATCAAAGATTTAAAAAAATTGGGCATAAATCCTTCGCTATTTTCTAAAAATAATTTAAAAATAGATTTGTCAAACACAATAAATTTGATTGATGAAATTGGATATCTTGAAAGCTTATTTTCTCAAGCTAATATTGCCTTTATTGGGGGAAGCTTGATTCCACGTGGAGGCCAAAACTTTTTAGAAGCATTAAAGTTTTCACTCCCAATCTCTTCTGGTGAAAGTTTTTACAATTTTCAAGAAATTGCAGAAGATCTTATCGAAATGGATATTCTTAAAGTAGGTAATTCAGCAGAGCAACTAAAGTTGATCTGGGAAGAACAATTAAATTCAGTTTCAAATCAAATTTATGAAAAGACTGATGACTATCTCAAACACAGAATGGGAGCATCTCTAAGAGCTTTCAAACATCTCTCTTTATAACCTATATTTAGGTTTGAAGATTATTTACCTAATAAAAAGTAATTATTTTTTTCTATAAGAAGGGTGTATGATTTCAATTTTTAAGGGATGTAATGAAATTTATTACCGCAATTATTAAACCTATCAAATTGGAAGAAGTTCGTAATGCTTTGTCAGATTTGAATGCTCTTGGTATGACCGTAACAGAAGTAAAGGGTTTTGGGCGTCAAAAAGGGCAGACAGAACTTTATCGCGGAACTGAGTACAGAAACGATTTCTTGCCAAAAACAAAAATAGAGTTAGCTGTCAAAGATGAAGATACAGATTCAGTCATTAATGCGATTTCATCAGTGACTAATACTGGAAAAGTAGGCGATGGAAAGATTTTTGTTTACGACCTTGAAAAAGCGGTCAGAATTAGAACAGGCGAAACTGGCGAGGAAGCCCTTTAACCAAGTTTCTTTTCTGCTTCTTCTCTAGCCCATTTATAATTGGCTTTCCCATTAGGAGCTCTCATGACCTCGTCAACAAATAGTACCTGTTTTGGAAGTTTATATCCTGAAATTTGTTCTCTGGTAAAGTCAATTAGCTCTCCTTCTTCTAATTCGCCAGGAGTTTCAAGAGATGCAAGGGCAACAACTCTTTGTCCAAATTTATCGTCTTTCAAGCCCACAACCAGACAATCATATACATTTGGATGTTTTTTGACTGCTTCCTCAACTTCCTCAGGATAAACTTTCTCTCCAGCTGTATTTATACAATTACTTCCCCTTCCAAGCAGGTTGATGGTGCCATCGGCATTAATAGTCGCATAATCTCCCGGAAAGCTGTATCTCACGCCATTAACTTCTTTAAAGGTTTCAGCTGATTTTTTTTCGTCTTTAAAATATCCTTCGGGTACAAGTCCACTCGTTCCAATTTTACCCATTATGTCGCTACCCGGCTCAACTTCTTTCCCATCATCGCTCAAAACAATAACTCCAGGATTGAGGGCAAATTTTGCAGTTTTCGCGGGCATTTCTCTGTTGGAAACAGAAGAACCCATACCGCCTTCAGTCGAGCCCATTGCGTCAAAAAGGGTCATATCATGCATTTTCAGCAAACCATCTTTAATTTCTGAACTCCACATTACTCCACTTGAAATCATTGCTCTTAAACTAGAAATATCATGAAGATTAGACTTTTCTTGAGCCTCATTTAATTCATCCAATAAAGGTTTTGCAAAAGCATCTCCAACAATTACCAAGCTGTTAACTTTATGCCTTTCTACCTCTTGCCAAACTTTTTTTGGATTTAATCCGAGATCGCTTATCGTGACAACAGAACCCCCACTAAACATAGGTAAAAAGGCTCCAAGCCACATTCCGGTTCCATGCATTAAAGGACAAGCTGGCATACTTACTGTAAGAGCATTGTTTTCCTTTGCTTGACTGACAATCTTTTCTAAATCACTTATGTCCTCAGGAACCTCAAAACCCATAGCAAAGGCTGTTTTTAACATAGAAGGAATAAAACTCCCATGTTTATACATTACACCCTTAGGCATACCGGTAGTGCCTCCGGTATAGAGCATGTAAATGTTTTCTTCTGTTCGATTGAATCTTTTTTGTTCTTTTGAACTGGAGATTGAATTTTCAAAATCTATAGCTCCCTGCATTAGCGGCTCCGTTCCATCATCGACTTGAATGTAAACTTTTATTTTTGGAAGCTGATCTTTTATAGCCTTGATCCTATCCGCATAACATCCTTGAAAAAAAACTGCCTCAGCATCTGCATTATCCAAAAGATAAATCAACTCATTTTCTTTATAACGATAATTTACATTGATCGGCACACCCTCAATTTTAAAAACTCCATATTGAGCTTCAAGATACTCATTTGAATTGTGTAAATAAATTCCTACTTTGGAATCAGACTGCAAACCGTGCTCTTGCAAAATGGTTGCAATTTTAGCTGCTTTTGAGTCAAAGGAAGACCAACTAGATTTTTTGTCTCCATTTATTAATGCTATTTCGTCGCCAACCGTATCTGCTACTCTTTCCCAAACATTTGCAAATTGCATAGACATCTTTATCTCCCTTTAAGTACTAATTATCCTAAAATAAAACCAAAAAAACATGAAGAAAGCAATTTCTATTTTAGGACCCACACATTGTGGAAAAACCGAACTTGCCATAGAAATTAATAAACACTTTCCAACAAAAATAATAAGCGTAGATTCTGTTCAGATATACAAAGGGGCGAATATTGGAAGTAGCAAACCTAATCAAAAGATTTTAGATAAAATTCATCATGGCTTAATAGATTATTTAGACCCAGAGGATGACTTTTCAGTAAAAGATTTTCTCAATGAAATTTCAAATCAGTTTTGCGATTTCAAAGAAGATCTTTTATTTGTTGGAGGAACCATGATGTACTTTTATTCTCTATTCAATGGCATATCAAAGTTGCCAGAAAAAAATATTCAATTCAGAAAAAAACTCGAAGAAGAAGCCAAAAATAAAGGCTGGAAATTTATGCATGAAAGACTTGAAGTAATAGATCCTGATGCAGCAAGGTTAATAAAAGCTAGCGACTCACAAAGAATACTTAGAGCATTGGAAGTTAATCATTTATCCAAAAATACTTTTAGCAAGCTTAAAACAATGAAAGAAAAAAGTGTGATTGAGGATTATCAAAAATTCACTTTTGCGATTATTCCCAGAAACAAAAAATCTTTTAAAAATCAACTAAAAGAAAGATTCAAAAAAATGCTTGAATTAGGCCTCATCGAAGAAACGAAAACCATACTGGAACGCGGTGGTGGAAAAAGGATAAAAGTCCTTAACACAGTAGGTTACAAACAAGTGGTAGATTTCTTGCAAGATAAGACTTCTTTTGAGGAAATGATCGAATTAGCGACCAACGCTACCTATCAGCTTGCAAAAAGACAAATTACTTGGCTCAAAAAATTCGATTTGGATGAGACACTTTTTTCAGATGATGATGATAAGGTTATGAAGATTCTATCTATCATCAAAAATTGAATTCCATTATTGCAATTAACAACTTAGAATGGCCACATGTCATGGAATGATCAAGGAAATAACAATGGCTCTAGAGATCCGTGGGGTAGAAATAATAATCCTCCCCCTGATATTGATGAACTAATCAAAAAATTCAGAGCTCAAATTAATTCAATTTTTGGAGGCGGCTCTGGAAGTGGAGGTGGAGGTATAAAAAAAATCCTACCTTCAATTTTAATTGCTGTAGTATTTTTATATTCAGCCTTTGGGATTTATACAGTTGATGCTCAAGAAGAGGCTGTCATTTTGAGATTCGGAAAATATTCAACCACCAAGGGACCTGGGATTCATTGGAATCCTCCCTTTATCGATAACAGATTTATTGTTAACACCGAAAAACTATTTACACATACTACGAATTCTTCAATGCTCACAAAGGATGAGAATATTGTTAACGTTGAGGTTGCAGTTCAATATAAACGCTCCAACCCGGTATTTTTTCTTCTTGAAGCATCGGCTCCTGAAGACAGTTTAGCTCAAGCTTCCGAAGCAGAATTAAGACATGTTGTGGGAAGCACCACTATGGATAGCACCTTGACAGTAGGTAGGGAGCAAATAGCCATGGATGTTAAGTCTAGATTACAAACTAGGTTAGATACTTACAAAACTGGTATTGAAGTCGTAGCAGTATCAATTAGAGAATCAAGGCCTCCTGATGCAGTAAAAGAAGCTTTTGATGATGTGGTAAAAGCAAGGGAAGACGAAGTCAGGCTTAGAAATGAGGCTGAGACATATGCAAATGAAGTTGTTCCTATAGCGAGGGGTGAAGCCAAAAGAGCCCTTGAAGATGCTGAAGGATACAAACAAAAAGTAATATCTGAAGCTCAAGGTGAAGCCTCAAGATTTGATCAACTCCTGGTTGAATATTCAAAATCTCCTGAAGTTACTAGACAAAGATTATATTTAGATGCAGTTCAGTCTGTCATGAATAGCAGTACCAAAGTGATGATTGACGTTAAAGAGGGTAACAACATTTTATATTTACCCTTAGACCAAATTGCAGCTGCCTCATTAGATCCCAACAGAAGATCTAGAGATGAAAATCCATCATCTACATCTCCCACTACCCTTGGGTCAGACATCCAAGAAATTACTGACCGAGTTATCGAAGAATTAAGAAGAAGACAAGATCGAAGGTAATATGAAGTCATTGAATCTAAATATAGGAATCATTGCTTTGATTATTATCGTAATTCTTAGCAATGCCATTTATATAGTAAATGACAAACAAACTGCAATTTTGCTTAGATTTGGTGAAATTGTTGAGCCTGTAATTAATCCAGGTCTACATTTTAAAGTGCCGATCTATCACACAGTAAAAAAATTTGATTCGAGAGTTTTAACACTTGATGCTCTTCCTCAGCCGTATTTTACAGCGGAAAAGAAGAGACTTATTGTTGATGCTTTTGTTAAATGGCGCATTACGAATAATGAGCAGTTTTATATAACTTCATCTGGAGGACAATTAAGCGCAATGAGGACCTTGTTGACCCAAAGGGTGGATGAGGGTCTTAGGAACCAATTTGGTACTAGAACTGTCCAAGAGGTAGTTTCTGGCGAACGAGACGAATTGATGAATATTTTAACTACTGACTTGAATACTGTAGCAGGCGGTGAACTCGGAATTGAAGTTTTAGATGTAAGAGTTAAAAAAATTGAATTACCAACCGAGGTAAACGAATCTGTTTATAACAGAATGAGAACTGAAAGAGAGAGGCTAGCTCAAGAGCTTCGTGCGCAAGGTACAGAAATTGCAGAAGGTATCAGAGCAAATGCAGATCGTGAAAGAACAATTATTCTCGCAGAAGCCTATAAAAAAGCAGAAGAACTCAGAGGAAATGGTGATGCCAAAGCTACTGGTATTTATGCTGACGCCTATAACAAGGATCCAGAATTTTATGAATTCACTAGAAGTTTAAAAGCTTATCAATCTACTTTTGAAAATAAATCTGATGTACTTCTTATTGATCCTGACAGTGATTTCTTTAAGTACTTAGATAGTTCTAAAGGAAAAAAAACCGAATAATTTAAAATGTCTGCTTCCAACTTAGGTCTTCCAGATGGAACGGAAGATTTTGTAGGTGTTAGAGCTGAAGAGCTTGAAAAGCTTCGTTCACTTTTTCTGAATTTTTTTTACAAAAACAACTGTGAACTTGTTGTTCCTTCTCTCGTTGAGTTTTCTGAGATTATAGGCGGAAACTTTAATGAATCTCTTAGGGATTACGCTTATAGTTTTTCTGATGAAAATCTAAAAAATATTTCAATAAGGCCTGATATCTCTCAGCAAATAGCAAGGATAGACCTTCAACAAGGCACCAGAGACAAAAAGAAATACTGCTACTTTGGTGAAACTCTCAGAAAAACAAAAGACTCATTAACAAAATCAAAAATTGCCTTCAAAACTGGTGTAGAAATTTTTGGAAAAATTTCAATAACAGACGAAATAGATCTTATAAAACTTATGTTACTCAGCTTAAAAAAAGCTGGGAAATATAAAATGACAATTTCATTGGGCAGAACAGAACCTTTATCAGAAATCTTGAATGGTCTGGACTTGTCCCTTAATGAAAATAGAAGATTAAAAAAAATCATCGCATCCAAGTCAAAAACAGATCTAGAAGAATTTTTCAATTCGAAAGCTTTGAGTACTAGAAGCTTAATTGAGATAAAAAACCTTATGGAAGTCAATGGCAAAATTGAATGTCTCAAGTATTTAAAAAAACATAAAAATAAAGTTTTTCAAGCTTCTGCGAGGAAAATAGAAAAAATTGTTAAAAATTTACCTGTCTCAATTGATTACCATTTAGATTTTTCTGATTTTCCAGGATTTGATTACCATTCCGGTTTAGTATTTTCAGTACACGTTTTGGGATTTGGCTTTTCCATTGCAAAAGGTGGACAATATAAAAGCATGCAAAATCATATTGTTCGTGAGGCAATTGGTTTTGATGTTAATGTTTCTTCTCTTACTAAGTTGAATAAATAAAGATGACTTTTCCGAACACAGCTATTTTAGGATTGCAATGGGGTGATGAAGGGAAAGGAAAAATTGTAAATTATTTAGCAAGTAATTTTGGTGCTGCTTGTAGATATCAAGGTGGCCATAATGCTGGTCACACTCTAATAGTAGATGGAAAAAAAATTGTTCTGCATTTACTGCCCTCATCAATTTGTCATAAAGATTCGTTATCCTTGATCGGAAAAGGAGTTGTTATTTCATATGAAGCTCTCTTTTCTGAAATTGATGAAATAAGCAACGTTACTTCTGGCATAACTGATAGATTAAAGATCAGCCCTGCATGTGTTTTGATTCAGCCTTACCATCAGCTAATAGATCTTTATAAAGAAAAATCCAATAGTCAAAAAACCATTGGCACTACTTTAAGAGGTATAGGTCCAGCATATGAGGACAAAGTAGCTAGAAGAGCAATAAGAGTTGTTGATACCCTTAATGAAAACCATCTTAGACCCTTATTGGAAGAAACCCTGGACTTTTATAATTTTACGATTGAGAAGTTTTTTGGCAAAGAAGCCTTATCTTTGAATAGGCTTATAGATGAAAACTTAGCTTTTGGTGAAAAAATAAAACCAATGCTTGCTGATATATCTATGCTAATAAAAAAAATCAATTCAGAAGAAAAATCAGTTTTGTTTGAAGGCGCTCAAGGTACTTTATTAGATATTGATCAGGGTACTTATCCATTTGTGACATCAAGCAATTGTTCTCCTTCTGGCATAGCAGCTGGAGCAGGCTGCGGACCTTTAGATGTAGGTAACATTTTGGGCGTAGTTAAAGCTTATGTGACTCGTGTTGGAGAAGGACCGATGCCAACAGAAATTTATGATGAACTTGGAGAATACATTGCCAAGACAGGCGGGGAGATCGGCGCAACTACTGGCAGACCAAGAAGATGTGGATGGTTTGATGCAGTTCTTATGAAAAGGATAATTCAAACAAATAGTATCTCAGGACTTTGTCTCACAAAAATAGATGTGCTTGATGGCCTTGATGAGATAAAAATTTGTAAGACATATAAAGGTAGCGATGATTCTGTTTTCGGAGAATGCATGAACTTAGAGAATGTTAAACCTATCTATGAAACTTTCCCTGGATGGGAATCTCCAACAAAGAATTTAACAAAATATAAAGAGCTGCCGAAAGAGGCAATAGATTTCATTTCTTACATTGAGGATATTTGTAAGGTACCTGTAAAAATTATTTCCACTGGACCTGACGATCAAAGCACTATCATTAGGTGATTCAATTATTCTTAATTGCTTGATCTAAAACTGCATTGATAAATTTGTGGCTCGAATTTTGACCAAATTTCTTTGCAAGCTTTATTGCCTCATTGATAATGATTGGCTTATCCAATTTAGATTCTGAAATTTCATACAAAGCTAAATATAAAATAGATAATTCAATCTCTCCTATTCTAGAAGTGGGAATATTTGAAAATTTACTTATTGTATCTAGGAACTTTTGCTCAAGGGTTTTTATATCTTTTACGATTTTACTGACCTTTTCTGTATTTAAACCTTTTTGTGTTTGTTTTAGTTCTTTGAGAACTTTTGTATTGGAATCCCCAGAAATGGTTTTTTGATAGAGAGTCTGAATAACCAATTCTCTTGTTTTAGTAGGAGACGGACTGGCTTTCACTTTAGTTTGTTTAGAGTATCCAAAATACTTATTGCTGACATTGCAAATTCAGATCCTTTATATGCCGCTCTTTCTTTAGCTTCACTTTCATTGTTGGTCGTCAAGACGCCAAATATAATAGGAGTTTTCTTATTAAGGGATGTTTCTAAAACTTTATCACTGATACTTTGAGAAATAATCTCAAAATGCGGTGTTTCTCCTTTAATGATGCAGCCAAGCAAAATTACTGCATCGTAATTTTTACATAGAACCTGTGCTATAAAAGGCAATTCATAAGCCCCAGGAACAACAAAAGATTTCTTTTCTAAGTTATGTTCTTTAAGCACAGTGATACAGTCTTCAAGCATAGGCTTGATAATTTCTTCGTGCCAATTTGTGCTTACTACAGCAACTTTGACATTGCTTAAATCCGAAGAGGGTTTTTTTATATCTAGTTTTGAAGTTTTCATTTTTTCAAGTACTCAGAAACCTCTAAGTCGAACCCTGACAAGGAAGGGTATCTTACTTCAGAGCCCATTAATTTAATTTTTTGAACTCCTAAATCTCTTAAGATCTGCGACCCAATGCCAATTCTTCTTGGGTCATTGTTTGGCGCAGTTATTCTTTTTTTCTTAGAGGCATTTATTTCATTGAATTCATCTTGTTTTTTGTTCTCCCCGTCAATCAGCAAGATTATTCCCTTTCCAGCTTCATTAATTTTTCTCATAGAATCCGATACAGACCATCTAGCGCCAAATTCATTGATGTTTAGCAAATCATGAAAGAAATTACTTTGCTGAACTCTTACCAAGGTCGGACTTTTTTTTGAAATTTTTCCTTTTTGAAGTACCAAATGCGTTTCATCAAAAATCAGGTCTTTATATAAAATTAGATTAAATTTTCCATACTCTGTCCTAACTGATTTTTGGTCAATTTTCTCGACAGTTTTTTCATTTAAAATTCGATAGTTAATTAGATCAGCAATAGTACCAATCTTGAGATTATGTTTTTGGCTAAAATCTAGTAAGGCTTTTTTACGCGCCATGGTTCCATCCTCATTCATGACTTCGCAAATTACTGCTGATTCTGTTAATCCTGCCAATCTACATAAATCGGTGCTTCCCTCTGTATGACCAGTTCGAGATAGAACTCCTCCTGGAACCGCTCTGACAGGGAAAACATGACCAGGAGAAACTATATCAGTGGCCTTTGCTTTTGCTTTTGAAGCAACTGCAATAGTTCTTGCTCGATCTGCCGCGGAAATACCAGTTGTTATCCCTGAAGCAGCTTCAATTGAAACGGTGAAGCCAGTACCGTGACCACTCTTATTATCGTTGACCATTTGGTTTAAGTTTAAAGCTTCACATTTATTCTGACTCATTGCTAAACAAATCAATCCTCTGGCATGTTTTGCCATAAAATTTATCTTTTCAGCATTAACTTTTTCTCCAGCAAGAATAAGATCGCCTTCATTTTCTCGATCTTCATCATCCATTAGAAGTACCATATTTCCCCTTTTTATTTCAGAAATAAGCTCCTTTGTGCCATTCAAATCCATTTTTATTTTTTCCTTAAAGTTATCTTTTTATCTTTTCCAATATTTGTTTCTTCAACTATATCGAATAGCTTCTTATCAAAAAAGTTTAATTGTTTATTGCCCTCATAAAAATGAAGAGCCTTGTCTCCAAGTTTTTCTGGAGAAATGTAAAAAATGTATTCATCAACTAAATCATGATCACCAAAACTTCCTAATAACCTTGGTCCTGCTTCTATTAAAATATTATTTACATTTAATTTAGATATTCTTTTTATGAAGTCTTTGGAACTTAGGGAGTTGCTGTTTTTTTTAAGAGTCATCAAAGAAATATCATTCATACCTTGAGAAAGTTTTGGAAGACTTTTTTTTGAAGTTACAACTACTTTTTTCCCTGGCAGTTTAAAAAAGGGTGCAGACCAATTCAACTTAAGACTATTTGAGAACACATACCTTTCAGGTTGGATAAAATTCTTATTTGCAATAATTTTTTTAGATCTCACATTCATTGATGGGTTATCTTCATTTATTGTGCCAGCTCCAGTAAGGATAATATCTGCTTCTGCTCGAAGTGTTTGAACATCATTACGAGCAGGAATTCCAGTAATCCACTTTCTATGTTTTGAAGCAAAAACAGATTTATGGTCACTTGACATGGCAACTTTTGCTCTTACGAAAGGTTTTTTGAATTTTACTTTGTGAAAGAAGGATTCGTTCAAAGCCTGACATTGCTGATTATTCAAATTTTTTACTTCATAACCAGCACGTTGAAGGTTGTTAATTCCTTTCTGAGTGGGATCTTTTACACCGACCACAATCCTCTTGAAATCATATTTCTTAAGTTCATTTACACATGCGCCTGTTTTACCTTTCTTACTGCAAGGTTCGAGAGTAACGAATAAATCGCTTCCGGATAGTTTAGAAAGATAGTTTGTTTTGTATTTTTTTTTAACATCGTTGATGGCATTTATTTCAGCATGAGAGCCGCCATACTTTTCATAGAAACCTCGACCAATTATTCTATTTTCTTTAACAATCACGCAGCCAACTCTCACTCCAGGTTTTACAGTAAATCTACCTTTCAGACCAAGAGATATAGCTTCGGAAATGAAGAAGGAGTCATTCATCACTCAGTTTTTTGACTTCTTCGCTAAATTCATTCGGATCTTGGAAACTTCTATATACTGAGGCAAATCTAACAAAAGCAACTTCATCCAATTTTTTAAGGTGCCTCATTACCGTTTCGCCCACTTGTTTTGACTCAATCTCTCTTTCTCCAAAATCTCTGATTTCTTTTTTTATGGTTTCAATTAGAGTTTGAAATTGAGCATCGCTTACTGGTCTTTTTTCGAGGGACCTAGCTATACCCTCTCTGATTTTGGTTTCGTCAAAAGGGACTCTCGACTTATCTTGTTTGATTATTTTTGGCATGACCAATTCTCCAACTTCAAAGGTGGTCCACCTTTCCCCACACTTAAGACATTCCCTTCTTCTTCTGATTTCACTTCCTTCAGTTACCAGACGAGAGTCGATAACCTTGCTTTCTTCGAAGGAACAATAGGGGCAGTGCATGATTTACTGGGAATAAACAGGAAAATTACCACAAAGAGATATAACTTCTTCTTTGATACTAGCAATTAAGTTTATATCATCGATGTTTTTGATAATTTCTGAAATCCAATCGGCAACTTGAGTAACCTCGGCTTTTTCAAAACCTCTTCTAGTGACTGCGGGCGTTCCAATTCTAATACCTGAAGTTACAAATGGAGATTTGGGATCATTGGGAACTGAGTTTTTATTTACAGTAATAAAGGCTTCGCCTAAAGCTGCTTCAAGTTCCTTTCCAGTAACATCGTTTTTTATGAGATTGACCAAGAACATATGATTGGAAGTTCCGTTGGAGACAATGTCGATGTCATTGGCCATAAACTTTTGGCTCATGGTTTTAGCATTAGTAAGAATTTGTTGTTGGTAAGATTTAAAATCATCTTCCATAGCTTCTTTAAAGCAAACAGCCTTTGCGGCAATGACATGCATCAAAGGGCCCCCTTGAGATCCAGGAAATAATGCTGAATTGAGTTTCTTTTGTAAATCTTCATCTGGCCCAGCTAGAATCAATCCACCCCTAGGACCAACTAGAGTTTTATGAGTTGTCGTTGTAACTACATCCGCATGAGGAAAAGGGTTAGGGTAAAGACCCGCAGCAACTAAACCAGAAACATGTGATATATCCGCTAACAAGAGAGCACCAACGGAATTAGCGATTTCTTTAAATTTTGCCCAATCCAAGATTCCGGAGAAAGCTGAAAAACCGCAGATGATTAATTTGGGGTTATGTTCTTTTGCTAGGGATTCAACTTGAGCATAATCTATATCTCCTGTTTCTGGATCGATGCCATAACTGTATGACTCATAAATTTTTCCAGAAAAATTTACCTTAGAACCGTGAGTCAAATGCCCGCCATGATCCAGACTCATTCCAAGAATTTTATCGCCAGCATTTAGTAGAGCTAAAAAGACCGCAGCATTTGCACTAGCTCCAGAATGAGGTTGTACATTAGCGTAATCAGCTTTGAACAATTCTTTAGCCCTATCAATTGCCAGTTGTTCTGCGATGTCCACAAATTCGCAACCGCCGTAATATCTTTTACCTGGATATCCCTCAGCATATTTGTTGGTTAGAATTGAGCCTTGAGCTTCTAAAATTCTAGGCGAAGCATAATTTTCTGAAGCGATCAATTCGATGTGTTGTTCTTGTCTGAGCTTTTCCTTTTCAAGAGCCTGCCAAAGATCTTCGTCAAAAGATTTGATAGATAAATTATTTCCGTACATATGTTTGAATCAAAAAACCAATTATACTCGGCTCGAAAATAAATTTAAGCTTTTAAAGTTTTAATTCTTCTTTTTCTATTAGGATATAAACTTTTGCACATAAAACATGTTGTGCCATCGCAGCCTCTTGCCGAACAAAATGTTCTGCCATAAAAGATAATTTGTAGGTGCAGATCTCGCCATTTGCTTTCGTCGAAAAGAGATTTCAAATCTTCCTCGGTTTGTTTTACTGATTTTCCATTGGAAAGTCCCCATCTTTGGGCCAGTCTATGAATATGCGTATCTACAGGGAAAGCCGGCTTATTGAAAAATTCACTGACAACGACCGATGCTGTCTTATGACCAACTCCGGGTAACTCTTCCAACAAAGCTAACTCATTAGGAACTTCGCCACTGTATTTTTCTTCGATGATTTTTGAAGTTTCGATTATTGCTTTGGCTTTTTTTGGTGCTAAGCCACAAGTCTTAATAAATTGATAAACATTTTGTTCACCAAGTTTTAACATATCCTTGGCAGATTGCGCCTTTTTGAAAAGTTCTTTAGTGACGACATTGACCCTTTTGTCTGTTGTTTGTGCACTTAATAGAACTGCTATTAAAAGAGTAAAGGCATTGGTATGGTTAAGTGGCGCTTTGGGCCTAGGAAAAAGCTCGTTGAGTTTTGCTTCTATGAACAGAGCTCGTTCTTTTTTATTCATCTAGAATTCCAATATAGATTAAATTTCTTTTTTGTTGTAGGGATATTATTTTTTTAACTTTTAAGGGTTGCAGTAGAGACAAAAAAAGGTATTATCGATTGGTATAGGGGGAGAATCCCTAAGCTTATAAGTGAAAGTTATATATTTCACTTGATTATTTAAGCTTAGATTTCTCACGAAATAATTATCAACTCATTAGGGGAGGATTCTAAATGAGTAAATTTCTTAAACTAAGCTTGGCTGTTGTTGGGTCGTTTTTTCTATCCATCACAGCATTTACGCAATCTACCATTGAAGAAGTTATTGTTACGGCACAAAGAACTGAACAAAGTCTTCAAGATGTACCAATTTCAGTATCCGCTTTCACCGATGAAGTTTTAGGCGACCGTCAAATTGAATATGCAAGTGATCTTCAATTGCAAGTTCCAGGACTTTCTTATTCATCAAACTCCTTTAGTGGCGGTGGATTTTCAATTAGAGGTATCACAAACTTTTTAACAGCCGCTAGTGGCGACGCTGGTGTCGAGATGCACATTAATGGTGCTCCTTTAGGAAACACTTCTACAAATGAGATTGGTTTTCTAGATATGGAAAGAATCGAGGTTCTCCGTGGTCCACAAGGTACTTTATTTGGAAGGAACTCAACTGGTGGTGTTGTGAATTTGATTACTGCCGTTCCTGATCTTGATGCTTTTTCAGGTAGAGCAGATATTCAGTACGGTGCTGACAATGAAAAGATGGTCAAAATGATGCTCAATATCCCAATCAGCGATACTTTAGGAGCTCGTTTTGCTCTTTCCAATTACGAAAGAGATGGTGTTAATAAAAACCTTAACTCAGCAGCAGCAGACGGCTTCGATGACAGAGACTCTTACATGTGGCGTGCATCATTCAGATGGGAAGCCGATGACGATCTTACTATAGATTTTATGCATCAAGCTTATGATGAGGAATCAGCAAGAACACAAAGGCAAGGTGCTTTCTGTGAGGTCGGTGGTAATTTAGTTCAAGGTTGTGTGATCGGTGGGACGCAAAGTTTTCATTCAGTTCACCCGATGTCAACTGGTTCAACTGTACCTCTTACTTTAGGAGGAACTTTGGCTGGTTTTTATCTTCCAGATACTGCTGAAGTGGGTGCAAATGGCGCCGCTGGAAGTGGAAGAGTTTATGTCCCAACTGGTGTCCCAGCAACTTTCATCGATACTGGAAAAAATAAACCAAAAGATTTTTTTGAATCCAACGTTATCAGATCCCCTTTACACGATAACCAAGAATCTACTAGTCAGCTTCGTTTAGAAAAAGTTTTTGATCAAGGTTCTTTGTCAATTTCCTACCTTGACAATCGCAGACAGTTTTACAGAGATACAATTTCTGCATCAACAGAAACTACAAACATAAGATTCTCAGCTGGTGCTTTGGCCCAACCACAAGCAGGTGTTGCTGCTTCCGGAAATAAAGGGCTACCTTTAGGTTATTCAAACAGAATAATCAAACCCGAATGTGATATGTTCACAATGAAAGATGCTTCTTTCTGTCCTGGTGGAGCAGGTATCGCAGGATACTTTGAACATCCAGTCAGTGGTGACGCTTCACAATCTGATGCAAGATCAAAATCAATCGAGATGAAATTCCAATCCGATTTGGATGGTCCATTTAATTTCTTAATTGGAGCGATTGACATTTCCAACAGTTCCAGTTCTTTCTATGATGTATACGCAACGGGTATCACCATGAATGGAATAGACGCTCCGACTGCGATTACTGGTCCAACCAGAACATCTTTCAATACGTTGATAGCTTGTACGGAATCTACTACTTTACCTGTTGATGTGCCTAATGTGGGTAAGGCGGGTGATGTAATTCCTCATGCTGTGGCATTGGGCTCTACGATTTGTTCCCCAACTAATATTGCAACCGGAAATCTACTTATAGCTGCAGGTCAACAATTCATTGATGCTGGACTTTATAAAAACAACTCAACAGCACCTTCGGCTGCGACTGTTGCGAGAGATATCGTTGCAAGAGTAGATGGGTTGTATTCAGAGCACTACCAAAGTTTAACGGATACTTATGCCTTAGACGCACAAGCACTATTTACCGAGTTTTACTTTGATGTAAACGATCAACACAAACTTACTTTAGGTTTGAGATACACAGAAGATACCAAAGAGGTAAAAGTTAATAATTACTTTTACAAAATTCCTTTAGTTTCTGCTTGGAATCCTCTTGATGGAACAAATGGTCTCCCGACCGATGTTGACAGCTCAGCTGCCCTTTGTGGTATCCAAGATAATGGAACTTCCGGTGCTATTGCAGCAGGTGGTGTAGCAAATGTTCTTAACTTGTTTACAACAACATACAATCCTGCTTGTTTTACTGGTGGTGTAACTGAAGATCACGCCAACACAATTGGACAAAGGGTTGGTGTTGCCCCTGGAATGGGTGCGCCTAATTCGGTTAACGGTTCAGTTGGTCTTCGAGGTTTGCCTGAACTTAACGCTGACTATAAGAATGTAGGTGTAGAACCTGTGAAATCCTTTACGAATACAACTGGACGTTTTGTTTGGGATTATCAAATAAACGACGATACGCTTTTCTACATGAGTTACTCTACAGGTTTCAAAGGGGGAGGGTTCAACCCGCCTTTTGATGCTTCAAGGTTCCCTAACACTCCTATTACTTTTGATGAAATGAAAGTTGACGCTTTAGAGTTTGGTGTAAAAGCAACCGTTCCAGAAGTCGGATTGGTAGCTAATGCTTCAATTTACTACAACGACTTTGATAATTATCATTTAAGTGTCATTAGGAATGAAACCGGAATTAACGAAGGTATGCCAGTAGAAAACTATGGAGCTGAGTTGGAGTTACTACTTAATCCTCCAACAGTTCCTGGTCTTACCTTTAATTTCATGATGAGTTATATTTCATCTGAAATTGGTACTAAAGAACTTATCAACCCGGCTGACCTTGGTGGACATTATGCTGGTACGGCTGAATCCAAAAATTGGCATGCTGCTAAAGGTCAACAAGCAAATACTTATCTAATTAAAAAAGATGAGTTGGGCGTCACTTCTATGAGAGTAATGGATATATTGGCAACTCGAGCAGGACTGGGAGCTACTCCTTCTGCTGTCCAATTATCAGGAGCTGACAAAACTCAGGGAGCTCTAGGAAATGAGCTCGCATTTGCTTTAAATTGTTCAACCACAACAGGTAGCGGAGATGCTCCTGACCTAACTGCTGCAGCAAACGTCGAGCTTGGTAATGGTTATAAATGGGCAGGTGGATGTGATAATGGAACCGCAAGAGGTTCTTCAGGTCTTAAGTTAACATCTACGGATCTCGCTACAATTATCATTCCAGTTGAGTTTAGTGCGCATGCCACGGCGTATGGTGAAAAAGGTACGGTTTGTCACATGTTGAGCAACCTAAGTCCTGGTCTACCGCAAACTTGTATTGGTAATCCTGCAAATGCTACTGCTGGTGCTCCAGCTACTGGTAAAACTTTACTTTACTCACCTATTAATTCAGCCTTGGGAACACACTCGACTGAGGGTACTTTACTTCCTTCAATCATAGTAAGAGGAACAGGTTCCGGACAACAAACTGATGGAATATGTAAATTGTTCACTGCTATGAATGACCATGCAGATAGTGCTGGAACTGTTGCGGGAAGTGCAGGAGAAGTTAAGTTTGGTACGGATGAAGAATGTGTAACTACACTTACTCAAAAAGGTTCGTTTGTTTCTACCGGTCTTCCAACCCCAATTACTGGTAATGAAATGCCTTTCCCTGATTTAACTGTTTCAATGGGGATTGGTTATACTGCACAAGCAGGTAACCTAGAAATCACTCCAAGACTTGATTATTACTATCAAAGTGATTTCTACCAAGGTTTGTACAATATAGAGGCCGATAAAATAGCTGCTTGGGACGAATGGAACTTCTCATTACGAATTGTTCCAACCGATGCTGACTGGAATATCAGATTCTATGTTCAAAACTTAACCGACGAAAGAAACATCACTGGAAAGGGCTTATCAGCTTCTTCCCAAGGTTTCTTCAGCGCTATAAGTTTAAGAGAGCCTAGATCTTGGGGTATGTCTTTTGGAATTGATTTCTAAAAAGACTTAATAAAAAAAACCCTTGCTCCGGCAAGGGTTTTTTTATGTTAGATAAAATATTAATTAATCTTTATAATTCTAGAACTAATAAATAGGAGATTTTATGAGAAACGTAGTAATCGTTGATAGCGTCCGCACTGGATTAGCTAAATCGTTCAGAGGAGGTTTTAATCAAACTAGAGCCGACAATATGACAGCCCACCTAGTAAATGCGCTTTTAGAGAGAAATCCAGGACTGGATCCCTCTATGGTGGAAGATATGATATTGGGTTGCGGAGCACCAGAGGGAGCCCAAGGACATAACATAGCAAGAAATGTTGCAGTGTTGTCCAATTTACCAATTGAAGTTGGAGGAACAACTGTGAATAGATATTGTTCGTCTGGATTGCAAACTGTTGCTATGGCAGCTACTCAAGTTCAAAGTGGCTTTAGCGATTGCATTATTGCAGGCGGTGTGGAGTCAATATCCACTACCCAGGGTAATACCAACATGCACATGTATGTAAATGACAAGCTTGCCGCTGACGTTCCTGGAATTTACCACGCTATGGGACAAACTGCTGAATGTGTAGCTAAGCGTTACAACGTCACCAGAGAAGCTCAAGATGAGTATGCTTTATCCAGTCAACAAAGAACAGCAGCTGCACAAGAAGCAGGCTACTACGATGATGAAATTGTGCCAATGGATACTGTAATGAAATTGGTCAACAAAGAATCCGGAGAGGAAAAAGACGTAGAAGTAACCGTAGATCGTGATGACTGTAACCGTCCAGAAACTACTATCGAAGGTCTATCTTCCTTGAAACCTGTTTTTGATCCTGAGAATGGGTCAGTAACAGCTGGAAATTCCTCGCAATTATCCGATGGTGCATCAGTTACTTTGGTGATGAGTGAAGACAAAGCTAAAGAATTAGGACTTGAACCAAAACTTTATTTCAGAGGTTTTACAGTGGTCGGTTGTCAACCGGATGAAATGGGAATTGGTCCTGTTTATTCCATTCCTAAGCTTTTAAAATCAGCTGATTTAAAACTAGAAGATATCGATCTTTGGGAGCTTAATGAAGCATTTGCTTCTCAAGTAGTTTATATCAGAGATAAGCTCGGCCTTCCAAGTGACAAACTAAATGTCAATGGTGGTTCTATTTCTATCGGACATCCTTTTGGTATGACAGGCTCGCGCCAAGTAGGCCATGTTGCTAGAGAACTCAATAGAAGAGGCGGTAAATACGGTATCGTAACTATGTGTGTTGGTGGTGGTATGGGAGCCACAGGCCTCTTTGAAGCTTACAATTCTTAATTATTTATCCGATTCTAAATGAAAGAATCGGATGAATTTTTAGTCCTTCAAAAATACTTTAAAAACTTGGGGAGTCAATATAACGACTCCTCAGGAATTTTGATTGGGCCAGGTGACGATGCTGGTCTTTTCTCGACAAAATATACAGATTTAATTTTTTCTACGGACGTCTCAGTTTCTGATATTCATTTTCCTAAAGATTTAGCACCCGATCTAATTGCTTACAGATCCTGCTCTGTTGCAGTAAGCGATATTCCAGCCTGCGGAGGGACTCTTAAATGGCTTTCTATTAGCCTTGTAACGCCAAGCAAAGAGATCAGCTGGTTACAAGAATTTGCTAAAGGTGTGAGACTTTTCACTAGAAAATATCAAGTACCGATTATCGGGGGAGACTTAGTAAAAGGAAAAGAATGTTCTGTTTCGGTGGGTGTATGTGGCGAAATTAATTCTGATCAATTTCTGTCTAGGCATGGAGCGAAAGAAGGAGACGCTATATATGTCAGCGGTACTTTGGGCACTGCCAAATTAGGATTGAAGGTAATAAAGTCAAAGAAAAAAAACCTTAGTTCATTAGAAAAAAAATACCGCAACAAGTTTCTCAAACCCAAGATTCAGACTACGCTTGGAAAAAATTTAAGTGGAATTGCTAATAGTTGCATTGATATTTCGGACGGCTTGATTGGAGATTTAGGACATATTTGTCAGCAAAGCAAATTGGGGGCAAGAATTTATGTTGATTCGATACCTCACGAAGGATCCTTTAAAGATGCCTTAACTTGGGGTGACGACTATGAACTTTGTTTTACTGTCCCTAAAAATAAAGAGACCACACTAGACGGAATCTTGAAAAAGCTAAAAATTAAAAAATTCAAAATTGGAACAATCACTAGAGATAAAGGAATAAAGATTTTTCAAGGAACTAAAGAAATTCAATTGAAGAGAAAAAGTTATAATCACTTAAATCATGAATAAATTCCCAGATTTAAAAAAATTTTCTCACTTATCCTCTACTTTTTTTGGAGTAGGTCTTTTACCTAAAGCTCCTGGAACTTGGGGTTCATTTGCAGCACTTTTTTTATTTTTCGGTTTAATTTATGCGCAGATTAGTTTCTTGCTTTATTTTATTATTTTTATTTTTTTTTCTATTGTATCAATAATTATTTGTGAAATTGTATCTAAAGATTTAGATGAGAAGGATCACAAAATGATAGTGATTGATGAGGTAGCAGGGTCAGGACTATCTTTTTTATTCATACCTATTTTAGGAATATACAATTTTTCAACGCTAGAATGGCAAAAAGAGTCTTATTTAGCGGCATTTATTTTGATTCTTCTTTTTCGTTTTTTTGATATTTTAAAACCTCATCCAATTTCTTTTATTGATAACAAATTTAAATCGGGTTTTGGGATTGTTTTAGATGATTTAGTAGCCGGTGTTTTTGCTGGCTTGACTCTATTGGGCGGAAACTTTTTTTTCCAAATCTTCTAAGTTCAACTCTGAAGCAAGCGATTTTAAAATTTTGTTTTTGGTTAAGCCTGCTGCGTCTCTCTGGTCTTCTTGAGAACCTACTATTGGAAATTCGTCAGGGATACCAAAGATTTTAAGTTTTTCCGAATATCCTATTTCAGCAAGGAATTCATTTACCGCTGAACCAGCTCCACCAGTTATTACATTTTCTTCAATCGTGATAATGTGTTTGTATGTTTTGGCGCATCTTTCAATTAGTTCCTCATCAAGAGGTTTAATAAATCTCATGTCCACCAACGAACAATTTATTTGATCTGCAATTTCCTTTGATAAATCCAACATATTTCCAAAAGAGAAAATAACCAAATCGGACGACGATTCATTAATCACTCTCGCTTTACCAATTTCTAGTAAATCAAAATTTTCATAAATTTCTGCACCAGGGCCTTCTCCTCTAGGATACCTAATTGCTGCAGGACCCGAATAATTGTATCCAGTCGAAAGCATTTTCCAACATTCGTTTTCGTCTGAAGGACTCATAATGATAATATTTGGAATACATCTTAAAAACGAAACATCAAAAATACCTGCATGCGTCGCGCCATCTCCACCTACGAAACCGGCTCTATCAATAGCCAAAGTCACATCTAATTTTTGCAAAGCGACATCATGGATTAATTGATCGTATGCTCTTTGTAAAAATGTGGAATAGATAGCAAGAATTGGTTTTTTTCCTTCTTTAGCCAAACCTGCGGCAAAAGTCATACTGTGTTGTTCAGCGATTGCAACGTCGTAAAACTTATCTGGATTCTTTTTTGCAAAATCATTCATGCCTGATCCTTCTGACATTGCTGGAGTAATTGCTACCAAATCATCATCGCCTTCTTCAACTTTTTTTGAGAGCCAATCACCGAAAACTTTGGAGTATTTTTTTCCATTTGTTTTTTTTGTATTTGTTTCGATTTTATTTAAAGCATGAAATCCAATTGGATTTTTTTCTGCTGGTGAAAAGCCTTTTCCTTTTGTAGTAATTAAATGCAAAAGTTTTGGGCCCTTAAGGTTTTTTAAATTTTTCAAAGTTCTGAGCATCTCATTTAGGTTATGGCCGTCCATTGGCCCAATATAATTAAATCCCAATTCCTCAAAAAGAGTTCCAGGCGCCAACATACCTTTGAAATGAGTTTCTGCTCTTTTGGCAAAGTTTTTGGCAGATGGAATAAATCTTAAGGCTGTTTTTCCTCCTTCTCTGATCGAAGTGTAAAATTTGCTTGCCCAAATTCTTGCTAGATAGTTTGAGAAACCTCCAATATTTTTGGAAATTGACATGCTGTTATCATTTAAGATCACTAAAATATCAGAGTCTAATGAGCCTGCATGAGCTAAAGCTTCGTATGCCATGCCAGCGGTCATTGCGCCGTCGCCAATTATTGCGACATGGTTTCTTTCAGGTTTTGCGATAGCCATACCCAAAGCCGCACTTATTGAAGTGCTTGAATGACCTGTACCAAAAGAATCATAAACACTTTCCTCTATATTTGTAAAAGGATGCAAACCGTCTTTTGATCGAATAGTAGAAATTTCTTTTTTTCTGCCTGTTATGATTTTATGCGGATAACTTTGATGACCAACATCCCAGATTAAGTTATCTTCGGGAGCATTAAAGATGTAGTGTAGGGCAACGGTTAGTTCTATTACGCCCAGACCAGCCCCAAAATGACCGCCACTTTTAGCAACAGAATAAATCAAATACTCTCTTAATTCGTCAGCTAGCTGATGGATTTCCTTTTTGCTTAATTGCTTTAAATCAGTAGGATAGTTAACTTTATCGAGCAATGGCGTGAGAGGAAGAGATTTTGGAATTTCTGAATAAATCTTCATTATTTATCTCTCAAAATTATAAATTTTGATAATTTAACTAAATTCTTCGTATTATAAGGGAGCTTCGATAAAATTTTTAAAGCATCAAAACATAATTTTTCAGCTCTTTCTTGAGATGCTTTTAGGCCGATTATAGCTGGGTAAGTAGCTTTATTTTTTTTAGAATCAGAATTTAAAGGCTTGCCAATTTTCTTTTCTTCTCCAAGGATGTCTAAAATATCATCCTTGACTTGAAATGCTAATCCAAATTTTCTAGCAAAATTCAAAAAAGCTTTAGCGTCTTTTTTTGAAAGCCCGTCTTTAAGAATACATATAGACTCTACACAAGCTTCAATTAGCTTTCCCGTCTTCAAATAATGTATTTTATCCAAGTCTTTAATGTTAATTTTTTTTCCTTCTGCAGCTAAATCTCTACTTTGTCCTTCAACCATTCCCTTTGGACCACAAGCTTTTGCAAAAAGATTTATGATTTTAAGTTTTTGGTCTGACTTGAGTTTTTCATCTTTAATGGTTGTCAAAATTTCTAATGCAAGAGGTTGAATTGCATCTCCAGCTAAAATTGCTGTAGCTTCATCAAATTTTTTATGACAAGAAAGCTTGCCTCTTCTGAAATCATCATCATCCATTGAGGGCAGATCATCATGTATCAAAGAGTAACAATGAATTAATTCTCCCGCAGCTGCCATTAAGTCAATAGTTTTTGGACTTACATCAACTTTAAGAGCCTCAGCCATTAGTAAAACAAGTTGCGGTCTAATTCTTTTGCCACCATTTAGAACAGAATAATGAATAGCCTTGGAAATTTTTGAATAATTTTTTGGAGGCAAAGATTTTAGAATAGACTTATCGATCCTTTTTAAGTTTTTGTTTAAAAAGGGCAGGTCTTTTAGATCTAAAACTTTTGAATTATTGTTCATCAAAATCTTCTAGATCAAGCGTGCCATCATCTTTTTCTAAAAGCTTTTGAATTTTCAATTCAGCTTTGGTGAGAAGTTCTTGACAGTGTTTAGTTAACTTTACTCCCTCTTCAAAAGTTTTTATTGATTCGTTTAAGGGTAAATCACCATCTTCAAGCGCCTCAATAATATTTTCGAGTTTCGCTAAAGACTTTTCAAAATCTAAACTTTTTTCTTTAGAATTATCGTTCACTTGCTGCCTTTAAAAATGAGTTTTTTAAGTTATTAAAAGTGTTTCTTATAGATACAGGTAGCATAAGCCAACAAGGAGTTAAGAACAAGGTTATTGCTGAGGCAAAGGTCAGACCACAAACGACGGCAAACGACATAGGTTGCCACCATTCAGAGACTCTCCCACCAATCTCAATATTCCTTTGATAAAAATCAACTCCAATACCTGAGGCTAATGGTAATAAACCAATAACGGTAGTTGCTGTTGTTAAAATGATAGGCCTTAATCTTTGTGCTGCGGTACGAACCACAATTTGTTCTCTGGATAAATTTGGATTTTCTTTTGAAATAACATTGTAGGTATCAACTAGAACGATATTGTTGTTTACAACAATTCCGGCCAATGCAATTACTCCTAAACTAGTAAACAAAGCACTGGATATTTGTTGAGTAACTAAATAACCTAATTGAACACCAGCCGTTGATAAAATTACAGCTGAGACAATTATAAATACTTGGTAAAAACTATTAAGTTGAACCATTAATAAAATAGACATCAAAAATATCCCGACTATGAATGCAAATAAGAAAAAAGCTGCATTAGCATCTGACTCAGCTTGTTGTCCGCCAAATCTAAATTGTAGACGCTCATATTCATTGTTATCTGCAATCCATTGCTCAATTTTTGGAATAACATCTTCCACTAATGCTCCCTTTTGATATTCAGCCGCAACCGTAAAAGCTCTTTCGCCAGAAACCCTTCTGATTGATGGGGGTATATAGGCTGGAACAACTTCTACAAAACTGCTTAACGGAGCTTGTCCAAATCTTGTATTCACAGTTAGATCGTTGAACTGATCTAATCTTCTTTGGTCAGCAGGAAATCTAACTCTAATTTCAACTTCTTCATCCAGTTCTGCAGGCCTGTATTCTCCTACTTTTACCCCTGCAGTCATAAATTGTATGGCAGCACCTATGTCTTGAGTAGTAACTCCAAATTGTTTTGCCTTTTCCTTATCAATTTTGATGGTCCATTTCAGAAGATTAGTTGGAATGGTGTTATAGATATTTTTAGCACCTGGTACAAAATCTTTCATATAGTTTGTCAAGGCAATAGTTGCATCTGTGACCATGTCGAAATCTTTACCAAATACATCTATCTCAATAGGAGAGTCTGTAGGCGGACCATTTTCTCTAATTTTTGCGTTTACTACGAGTCCGGGAATATCTTGTGTTTTTTCTATAAGTTCGTCATAGACATCCCAGCCTGATCGTTGTAAGTCTTTTTCAAAAGGCATCTCGATAAATATAGTTCCAATTTCATCAGAATTTCCTCTATCTCTTGGATCTCCAACCCCATTCATGTTCAACGAAATGGAGTTTGGACCAGGAATACTTAAAACTATATTTTCTATTTCTTTTAAGAAGCCAAGTTTTTCTAATTCACCGAAACTTCCTCTACCCTCGATTTTTACCTCCATCTCAATTGGTTCTTCCTCAATAAAAAATCTACTTCCAGGGGCATGTTGAGAATACAAAAGAAAAATGGTCGTGACGGTTAGTAAGACAAAAACTATAAACTTCCCTGGAGACTGAATAACTTTGGTTAAAGCTCTTGCATACAACCCTGTAATACCTTCTATTTCTGTAGGATCTCCATTTTCAAGAATACTGGCATTTTGTAAAGTTCTGGACTTTCTAATTCCTAAATTTCCAAATCTAGAACCAATTGCTGGTGTGAAGACCAATGCATATAAAATAGATCCCAGCAAAACAATGAATAATGTGACTATCATCGGCCTTAAAAATTGTCCTGAAACACCTGGCATAAAAAACATTGGGACAAATATTGAGAGCGTTGTTCCGATAGAAATCGTAACTGGCCAAAACATTCTTTTTGCAGAAAACTTATAAGCTTCTATTCTATTCAAGCCTTCAGCCATTTTCCTGTCAGCATATTCAACAACAACAACACAACCATCAATTAACATACCTAAAGATATTAAAAGACCAAAACAAACCATAAAGTTAAAACTATAATCTATTGCAGCTAGAAAAATTGAAGCAAAAAGAAAGCAGGTGGGAATTGCCATAGCCACCATCGTCGAAGATCTTAAACCCATTGTTCCAACCACAATCGTCATTACTAGAATTAAGGCAGTGAGAATGTTTCCTCCAAGTTCACCGACCATCATTGTGGACCAACCAGTTCTGTCTTGGGTGATCATTACTTCTACTCCATTAGGTAAATTAGGACGAAATTCATCCAGAACAAAATTAACTTTTTTTGCTGCTACAACTTCTTTAGCATCTTGTCTTTTCATCACCGATAAGGTCACAGCATCTTTGCCATTTACTCTAGAGAAGGAATCTCTATCTTTGAAAGTTTTTCTTAAGGTAACTAAATCTTTAAGAGTAATTACTTTTCCATCATTCTCAATGATTGGAATGTTCTCTACATCGCTAACGTCCTCAAAAACAGAAGGGACTAAAACGGAAAACTTACCTGTGGATGACCTTAAGTCACCTGCAGGAATTGCCCTATTTGCGTCTCCAATCGCATTGTAAAGATCTCTCGGAGATACGTTGTAACTTTCTAATTTAGTTTTATCGATAGTAGCTTCTAAGAGGTCATCAGGAACACCTCTTAAATCGGCTTCTAGAACTTCTGGAATTGTTTCGACTGCCGTTTGAAGTTCCCTTGCAAAGGCTAAAAGTTCTCTACGGTTTGAGGAACTAGAAATGAGGTTTATATCCAATATTGGATACTCATCTAGAGTGAATTCTTTTACAACAGGTTCATCAGATTCTGAAGGTAACTCTTGTTTAACTTCATCAATAATATCTTTGACATCTTTTACAGCCTCATCTTTAGAATATTCAACCGGGAATTCTAAAATAACATAAGACATGCTTTGCCTACTGTAAGATTGAATATCTACCAGTTCATCGACAGTTTTTAATTTTTGCTCTAAAGGTTTTGTCAAAAGTCTTTCTGCATCCTGAGCAGAAACACCATCGTAGTATGTTGAAATAAATACATACGGGATATTGATATCTGAATAGGCTGAGGCAGGGAGCTGAATGATAGAAGTAAATCCCCAAACCAATACAAAAGTTAAGAATGTGAATGTAGCTTTATAACGATCTACAAAAAAATCAATTAATGTTTTCATCCGTGTTCATTCGATAGTCAATTGCGATATCCACTTTCTGATTATTGTTGACGTAGTCTTGACCAACAGTGATGATCCTTGAGTTATAAGGAAGACCAGTTACCCAAACACCTTTTTCTGTATCTTGGATAATTTCAACAGTGTAAAATTCAACAAGATTTTCTTTATTTACAACTCTAACTCCAATATTACCTGCTTCATCTAATCTAAGAATTGATAATGGGACAATATGAGCGGGTTCAGGAGTAGCAGATACAATAACTTTGGCTGTTTGACCATCTTTGATTTTACCAAGTGGATTTGGGATCGAAATTTCAATATCGAAAGTATGCATCATTTCATCTGCAGAGGATGATATGAAGGTAATTTGACCTTCGAACTCTTGACCATCATTTGTTACTACTTTGACGCCACTATCTTTTGTTAAATCTAAAAGCTCATCTTCAGAAATATCTCCCGTAATCATCATTGGGTCTAAATCCAAAAGGGTTGCACAAGTTGATCCACGATTTAAAAAATCTCCAACATCTAAATCAATTTTATCTACTACGCCATCAAATGGTGCTTTGATAGATGCATAATCTAACTCTAACTTAGCCCTTTCATAATTAGATTTCGCATTTTGGAGCTGTTTTGACGAATATAACTCTTCTTCAAAAAGTTTTTTTGCTGAATTAAAATCAAGCAAAGCTTTATCAAAATTAGCTTGCCTTTCGGCAACAAATAAAGAACAAATAATCTCACCTTGTTTTACGAAAGTTCCTTGAACAATTGGTAAGTCTATAATTTTTCCTGAAGTTTCTGATTTAATTGATACTTTTTTATCAGCTTTGGTAAAACCCTTTACTACTATTTCTTTAGAAAAATTTTCCGCTTTTTGATCGATAACCCTAACTACCGCATCTTTTTTTTCAATTAACGCTGGAGGAGCTGGTTCTTCAACAAATAATCCTGAGACCATCCATATAATTGCAAAGCCAATAAAGATTGATGCCCATTCTAAGTTGGATCTTGTAAGAGCCTTTGAGACGATATTCATTTATTAATTACCTTTCTTATATATAGAGGCGAGGGGCGATTATATCAAGGAAAACCTATAAATATTTCTTTTTTATTCTCTTCAATCTTTCTTTTTGTAAATCACCAGAAAGTGGTTTTTCTTTAGTAACTTCTTCTTTGATTTCAGGTAGGAGAAGTAGACTTTCCTGAAATTCACTTGCTTCTAATATTTCCTCATAGACCTCTAAGAATTCCTTTTTTATTTCAAACTCAGACTCTGTTTTTAGCCTATACCAGCCTACTTTTGCACCTGCATGATAAATAAATGGATGAGACCAATTAAAATCCAACGGATTTGTCTCTCCCAAAGAACTGGCTTCAATATAAGCAGTGTTTGAAGAGGGGATATTTTGATCAAGAAGTTTTATTTCCTTAATTTGATTTAAAACTGCACTAAGAGATGGTAAATATTTTGAAGTTTCTATGATTTTATCTATCGCTCGGAATACTATCTCATTTTGATATTTTTCTAGCTTTGCGAGCCAAAGTTGCTTAGCTAAGGTTAGGGTTTCCTCATCAGGAAATGCTTTGTGGAATTGATTGTGAAAGGTAATTTCTAATTCGGCAAAAATAAGGTTAATGAGCTCTACTTGGCTTTTAGGTATTTTAATTTTTGAAGTTAACTGCCCACTCATGATCTTTTAATCTTGATAATACATTTTTTGTATTCCCATGTTTAGCTTTCCATTTAAATTTTACGTGTTGGATGAACTTTGAGTTCCAGCAATTTCGCATTTCTTTTGTCTCCAACCAATACAATTTAAATTCTGGAATTTGAGATACAGCAAAACTTTTATTTATTTTGGCTAAACTCAAAACATCAAAACAATCTTTTGAAGGTTTCCAATCTTTATTCATCCTAGTTGGTTTTTGTACCATAGAAATCAAGTTTTGATACCTAACCCATTGGTTTTTAATGTGGTTAAGAAATTTAGTATTCCAGGAATCAGAGGCGGTATTCCTTTCACTCCAATATAAGATAAATTCTGGCAAGGCATCGATGATAAATTTTTCGTCTATTTCGGCATGTTTTAATATTTGTAATGCTTCTTTGGAGGGTTTCCAATTTTTTTGAATTGGTTTCATTTTTGATGCTTTATTTAAGCTTTCTTGTTCTGCTCTCCATTCTTTCAGAAGATATTTGAGAAACTTATAATCCCAAGAAAAACTTTTATCCTTTCGATCAGACCAATAAGCTCTAAATTCAGGTAGTTTATTTCTAATGAAGTCTTTCGATATGCCTAGGCTTTTGGCTTCTTTCAAGATATTGTCCGAAGGAAGATATCCTTTAGAAATATTTTGCTTCCTTTCAGGGCTAGTTTCTATGCTCTTTGATTTTAGACAAAAAGTTTCTCTTGATATCTCTTCGACTAATTTAAGCTTAAGGAGTTTCTTTAAGACTTTATGAACTTCCTCATTTTCAATAAATGAAAGTTTGTCAAACAGTTGAGTTAAATTTTGTTTTTTTTCAGACTTAAATATCTGAAGAACAATTGCTTCATATAGGCCAATGCTAGATGCAATTTCTTTATCAAAGTCTAACAAATTTGTTTTTTTTGACATCAACTTAGGCAGAACGCTTAAGTTTTTCTCTCCTTGCATCAACTGCTTTAGCTAAAAGTTTTAGCATTACTTCAGTATCTTTCCAACTGACACAAGCATCAGTAACACTTTGACCATATTTAAGGTTCTTGAGAGAATCTATTTTTTGGTTACCTTCCTCAAGGTTACTTTCAATCATGACTCCAAAAATACTTTGATCTCCTGATGCAATTTGATCTGAGATATCTTTATTCACAATGAGTTGTTTTTTGAATTGTTTTTGACTGTTCCCGTGAGACATATCAACCATAATTTTTTGAGTTAAATTAGAGTTTTTCAAATCGTCACTAACTTTTTGTATATCTTTTTTTGAATAATTTGGAGCCTCTCCTCCTCTAAGTATGACGTGACAATCTTTATTTCCAGAGGAATTGAAAATAGCAGATTTTCCTTCTTTTGTGATGGAAAGAAAAATATGACTGTTTGAAGATGAGCCAATTGCATCCAAGGCAACCTGAATTGAACCGTTGGTAGAATTTTTAAATCCGACTGGGCATGATAACCCTGAGGCTAATTCTCTATGTATTTGGCTTTCGGTGGTTCTAGCTCCAATGGCTCCCCACGAAATCAAGTCTGAAATATATTGCGGAGTGATCATGTCCAAAAACTCAGTACCTGCAGGTAAACCCAATTCGTTAATCTTTAACAAAAGCTTTCTAGCCACTTTAAGCCCTTTATTTACATCGTAACTATTATCTAAGTCAGGATCGTTGATAAGACCTTTCCAACCCACAGTTGTTCTTGGTTTTTCAAAATAAACTCTCATGACAATTTTGAGTTGGTCTTTAAGATCTTTTTCGAGAGTTTTAAGATTTTTAGCATACTCGATTGCGGCTTTGGGATCGTGAATAGAGCAAGGGCCAACAACCACAACCAATCTATCCTCATTCCCATGAAGAATGTCTGAAATTTCGTTTCTGGAGTTAAACACCAGTTCCGAAACCTTTTCTGAAATTGGAAGTTTTTCAATAACTTCTACAGGAGGAGACACCTCCATCAAACCTGTTATTCTGGTATTATCCGTTAAGTATTTCATTTGACCGTTGATTTTATCTCTTCTAAATTTAAATTAAAGCTTAAATTAAGCAATGTACAAAATAAAATTAGTTCAAGAAAACCCAAAAGTTGGTGATATTCAAGGTAATTTAGACCTTGCAAAGTCACATATTATCGAAGCTAAAGAAAAAGGCATGAATTTAATTCTATTTTCTGAGATGTTTTTAACCGGCTATCCGCCAGAGGATCTGCTTTTAAGGGAGGATTTTTTAGATGAAAGCGAGAGGTGTTCTAAAGAGCTTGAAGGGTTATCAAAAGAAATATCTATAATCATTGGCTGTCCCTCTCGTATAGAAAAAAATATTTTTAATTCGGCACTTTTTTATCAAAACGGAAAAATTGTTAAAAATTATAAAAAACAAATCCTTCCTAATTACAAAGAATTCGATGAAAAAAGATACTTTTTGAGAGGAGAAGCTCACGAAGTTTTTGAAGATGGAGGCCTTAAGTTTGGCATTTCTATTTGTGAGGATATTTGGAATGAAGATTTTACAAAAGAAGTATGCAATCAAGACATAGACTTACTGATAAATTTAAGTGCATCGCCTTTTACCTTAGATAAAAAAAATCTTAGGGAAGAAATGCTTTGTAATTATTTTACTAAATTTAAAAAACCAATAATCTATGTGAATCAGGTAGGTGGACAAGACGAGCTCGTATTTGACGGAAGTTCTTTAATAGTAGATTCAAAAGATACTGTGAAGCGTTTGAAGAGTTTTGAAACAGATCAGGCCGTAGTTGAAATAGATGAAAATAATATTTCAACAAACTTAAAAGAAGATCAATTAAGCAAGGTAGGAGATATATCTGATATTTACCAAGCTTTGGTTTTAGGAACTAGAGACTATGTTCAAAAAAATAATTTTAAAGGAATATTAATTGGCTCATCTGGAGGAATTGATTCGGCTTTAACTGCCGCAATAGCATCAGATGCATTAGGACCCGACAAGGTCAACACAGTTATGATGCCTTTTAAATATACTGCAGACATTAGTATAGAAGATGCTCAACAGCTAGCAGAGAATCTTGGCTTCACCCATGAGGTAATTCCCATAAGCGAGATGTTTACAGCATTTAAAAATTCTTTGGATGGTAAATTAGAGCCAAGAGAATCTGATAAAACCGAAGAAAATCTTCAATCAAGATGCAGAGGAGTTACGCTAATGGCTCTTTCCAACAATTTGGGCTATTTAGTTCTCACAACAGGTAATAAAAGTGAGGCAGCTGTAGGTTATTCAACTTTATATGGCGACACTGCAGGAGGGTTTTCTGTTCTCAGAGATGTTTACAAAACAACAGTTTATGATCTGGCTAGATACAGAAATTCTCTCAGTAAAGCCATCCCACAAAGAATAATTGATAGAGAACCTAGCGCTGAGCTATCAGAGGATCAGAAAGACAGTGACTCTCTGCCAACATATGATTTACTTGATCCAATTATTGAAGCATATGTTGAGGACGACAAAACCAAAAAAGAAATTATTGACTCAGGTTTTAACTCAGACGATGTTCAAAAGGTTATAGATTTAATCAATTTCAATGAGTACAAAAGAAGGCAAGTACCACTTGGAATAAAGATTTCTGCCAGAAATTTTGGCAAAGATAGAAGATATCCAATTACCAACTTCTGGAAAAACAATATATAGACGATTTTTAGCCTAAAAACACAATATTTTGTGTAATTTAGGCTTTTTAAACTATAATTGCGCTTTATGTTATGAAAAAAGAGCAGGAAAATAACCCGAGGCAATCGGAGTTTAATCTAGCTACGGTCAATGGTGAGCAAATATTACTTCCGCACGACGACCTTTATATTCCGCCAAACGCTTTAAAAATTTTTCTTGAATCATTTGAAGGTCCTTTGGACCTTCTTCTTTATTTTATTAGAAAACAAAATTTAGATATTCTTGATATCAATGTCGCTGAAATCACAAACCAGTATGTCGAGTATATTGAATTAATGGAAAAATTGCAGTTCGATCTGGCTGGTGAGTATCTCCTGATGGCAGCATATTTAACTGAAATAAAGTCCAGAATGATGTTGCCAGTTGAAACGGCTGAAGATGAACTGGAAGACGATCCAAGAGCAGAACTTATTAAAAGACTTCAAGAATATGAGCGTTTCAAAACAGCATCCATGAAAATTGAGTCCATGCCAAGAATAAACAGAGATTTCTTTCCAGCAAGTACGGCTCTTCCCGAGTTTGAATCTAAAGAAGCTCTGCCATCATTAGAATTAGAGAAGTTATCAAATATTTTTTATGAGTTATTAGAAAAACAAAAACTTAGAGGCAGTCATATTATCGAGTTTGAAAAACTTTCTACTAGAGAAAAAATGTCTAATGTATTAGAACTGCTGGTAAGCGAAAACTTTTTGGAATTTTACAACCTTTACAAGAAGGCCGATGGAAAGCTTGGCTTGATCGTAACTTTTTTAGCCGTTTTAGAGTTAGTTAAAGACTCTATGATTCAATTAGTTCAATCTGATTCCTTTGGACCAATTCATGTCAAAGCTAAAGATAAGGTGCATTAGAGTATGGATAATTTATCTTTAATCATTGAGGCTTTACTTTTTTCTTCTTCAAGACCTTTGAGCGAAAAAGAAATATTATCTGCTTTTGACTTAAGAAGTCCCCCGACATCAAGCGAAATAAAGGAAGCTTTGAAATCCATCGAGCAAAAATATTCAGAAAATTCAATTGAATTGGTAAAAGTTGCGAGTGGCTATCGTCTAAGAATAAGACAGGAGTATTCTTCTTGGGTTGCAAAATTATGGGAAGCTAAACCTCAAAAATATTCTCGAGCGCTTTTAGAAACTTTAGCTTTGATAGCCTATAAACAACCTATTACAAGAGGAGAAATTGAAGAGGTAAGAGGGGTTTCTGTTAGCAGTCAAATCATCAGGACCCTTTTAGATAGATCTTGGATCAAAGTTGTGGGACATAGAGATGTCCCCGGAAGACCAGCATTATTCTCAACAACAAAAGATTTTTTAGATGATTTAAATCTTTCTAAACTTTCAGACTTACCTGAATTACCAGAAATTCAAAATATTCCTGAGGAAGCCCAAATTTCCCTTTTGAACGAACCTTCTCCTAGCAATTCAGAATAGAAGCATTGTCTAAAGAAAGAATTCAAAAAATATTAGCTCAAAACGGATACTCATCAAGAAGAAAAGTTGAAAGTCTAATCAAAGAAGGCAGGGTATTCATCAATGACACACCGGCTAAGTTAGGAGATAAAATTTCTGAAGAGGATAAGGTTTATATTGATGGCAAAGTAATAAACATTTCCGAGAGGATTTCATCCGAACTATTAATGTATAACAAACCAGTCGGGGAAGAATGCTCACATGCTACATCAAAGAGAAACATATTTGAGAATTTACCTAAACCAAAATCTGGAAAATGGATATCCATAGGAAGATTGGATATTAATACTTGCGGACTTTTGTTAATCACAAATGACGGAAAATTAGCAAATGACATAATTCATCCATCTAATGAAATTGAAAGGGAATACATTGCTAGAGTTCGGGGTAAGCCCTCGGATTCAAACCTTAAAAAATTAATGTTAGGCATTACAATCGACAAAGAAAAAGTATTTTTTACTGATCTTGTAAAGGGTAAGGAAACTACATCTCATACTTGGTTTGCTATGGTCATCATGTCTGGCAAAAATAGATCTGTAAGAAAGTTATGGGATTCAATAGGTCATGAGGTATCTAGGCTTAAGAGAGTAAGACTAGGAAAATTATTTTTACCAAAAGATCTCAAGGAAGGAAAGTTCAAAAGAATTAGTCCTCATGAAATATCAGGTTAAATATAGTTCATTAAATCTGTTATTTGATTTATTTTTGAGGTTGGCTTCAAAAGAGAAGCGTCTTTTTCATCTATGTAACCGTACAAAGCAAGTGCAGAGTCAATTCCAGAATTATTTGCTGCTTCTATATCTCGCCAATTATCTCCAATGTAAATAGATTGTTCTTTTTTTACAGATGTCTTTACTAAGGCTGCATCTAAACTTGCTGGATTTGGTTTTCTTTTTCCATTTACATCTTCGGGAGAAACCATAGCTATTGCATATTTATGCCATCCAAATCTTTGACAAATATCTTCAAAAAACTTTTTTGGTTTATTGGTTACAATCATCCAATCAATCCTGTCTTTGGATAATTTACTAAGAAATTCATCGACGCCAGGAAAAGTTTTAGAAAGAAGATAGTTCTTATGATATTCAGTTAACAGATCATTTCTTAATTCTTCAAACTCAGAATGATTTTCGTCAATAATGAAGCTATCTTGAATCAATCTTCCTACACCGTCAGAGACTCTGTTTCTAACAAATTCATAAGAAACCGACTTCTTTTTATTTTTTTTTAATAATACGTTTAGACAAGTTAAAAACTCTGGTGCTGTATCTAAGAGAGTGCCGTCTAGATCAAATAGAAAACATTTATATTTTTTTTGCATGAATCAGATAATTAACATCAACATTTTTGCCTAACCAATAATTCTTAGTCAGGGGGTTGTAACTCATACCAGTTAATTCTTTGATTGTAAGGCTATTATTTTCCATCATTTGTATAAGCTCAGATGGCTTTATAAATTTTTCATATTCATGAGTTCCTTTAGGTAACAAATTCAAAACATATTCAGCCCCAACTATCGCAAAAAGAAATGACTTTGGATTTCTGTTTATGGTTGAAAAGAAAATATCACCATTTTTTTTACAAAGATCGGAACATGTTTTTACCAGTTGATTAGGATCTGGAACATGTTCAATAGCTTCGAGACAGGTTACAACATCAAAATGTTCGTTTTTTTCAGGAAGTAAATTTTCTGCCTCTCCTAAAATATAGTTGATGTCAATATTCTCTTTGGTTGCATGATTTTTAGCTGTGTGAATGGCAACATCCGATATATCAACCCCAGATAGATTTCCTCCCTTAATTGATAATGCTTCTGCCAACAAACCACCACCGCAAGCAACATCAAGAATTTTCTTATTTTTTAGTTCAGTTCTTTCAGCAATATAATTTGCTCTGAGAGGATTGATTTTGTGTAAGGGAGCAAATTTCCCAGAAGGATCCCACCATTCTTCAGCTATTTTATTGAATTTTTCTTTTTCTTTTGGATCGATATTCATTTGCCTATCATTATGTTAGATTTATACTGCTTTTCAAATTAAAGTCTAAGAATCTTATATGAATATTTTTTTCCCAAAAGAACCTGAATCTGAGACAAGAGTTTCTTTGACCTTGGAATCTGCTAAGAAATTCTTGGATAAAGGTTTTAATATTTCAATAGAAAAATCTTTCGCTGAGCACTTGGGTAGTAGCGATAAAGAATTTAAAGATCTTGGAGTGAAACTATCGAACCGAGATGATGGTTTTGCTTCATCTGAAATAGTTTGCAGTGTTAGAAATCTTACTGAAAATGAATTGGATAAAATTAATGAGAGCACCTTGTTGGTAAGTTTTCTTGACCCCTTTAATGAAAAATCTCTTGTTAAAAAAATTAGAGAAAAAAATATATCAGCTATCAGTATGGAACTTGTTCCCAGAATCACTAGAGCTCAAAAGATGGATGCCTTAAGCTCACAAGCAAATTTGGCTGGATACTCTGCAGTCATAATTGCCTCACAAGAACTTCAGAAAGCCTTACCTATGATGATGACTGCTGCTGGTACAATCTCTCCTTCAAAAGTATTTGTCATTGGTGTAGGAGTAGCTGGACTACAGGCAATAGCAACGGCGAAAAGGTTAGGTGCAAAGGTAGAAGCTTTTGACACTCGACCTGTCGTAGAAGAACAAGTTAAGTCTTTGGGAGCTCGTTTCGTAAAGATTGATATTGGAGAAACAGGAGAAACTGAACAGGGATATGCAAAAGAATTAACTCCAGAACAAATAGAGATGCAAAGAGAAGGGATGAAAAAAGTTTGCGCTTCATCAGACATCGTAATCACCACAGCACAGGTCTTTGGGAGACCGGCTCCCACACTTGTCACGAGTGAAATGGTTTCCGCTATGAGTCAAGGTTCTGTAATTGTTGATATGGCAGTAGGAACAGGAGGTAATGTTGAAGGATCTGTTCCAAATGAAACTATTGATCTTAATGGCGTAAAAATAGTTGGAAATACCAATCTCCCTGGTGAACTTCCTTATCACTCAAGTCAAGTTTACTCTTCAAATATATTCAATTTGATAGAAGAGTTTTGGAATGAAGAAGAGAAACAATTAAATCTTGATATTACAGACGAAATTTTATCAATTTGTCTTGTATCTCATGAAAAAGAATTCATAAACAAAACTATAAAGGAGATAATGAATTAAATGGAATCCCAAGCTTTACTGGTTTTGCTTTTGTTTGTTCTTGTGCTCTCAATATTCTTGGGTTTTGAACTTATCAATAAAGTGCCATCAACACTTCATACTCCTTTGATGTCAGGAGCTAACGCGATATCTGGAATTACTATTGTTGGAGCTCTTTTAGCTTCAGGAGGAGAGGGTACTTTTTCATCGGTATTAGTTGGTACCTTTGCAGTTTTCTTTGCCTCCATAAACGTTGTAGGGGGTTATTTAGTAACGAATAGAATGTTAAAAATGTTTAAGAAAAAATGATCGCTTTTTTTCAATCTCCAATTTTTGTAAATCTAGCTTACATATTTGCTTCTATTCTATTTATTTTTGGTTTAAAAATGCTGAGCTCACCGGAGACAGCTCAAAGAGGAAATCTTGTTTCTGCATCAGGAATGTTGATAGCAATCCTAGTTACTCTAACTCAAAACGAAATTATTGCTTATGAGTATCTATTAGTTGCTCTTATTGGTGGTTTGCTTGTTGGAGTTTTGGCTGCCTCACTCGTCAAAATGACTTCAATGCCGGAATTAGTGGCTTTGTTCAATGGTTTTGGAGGAATTGCTAGTCTGTTGGTCGGAGTTGCTGAATTCATTAATCCATCCAGCTCGACTCTTATTCAGATAATTGCAATTTCTTTCACTGTTTTAATAGGCGGAATTACTTTCTCAGGAAGTCTTGTAGCTTTTGGAAAATTATCCGAAATTATTTCTGGTAAGCCACTAATCCTATTTGGTCAGAGATTTGTTTTATCAGCTTTATTATTAATTGCCTTTCTATTAGCTCTTGAATTAATCATATCAACGGGCATATTAAATATTTCTTCACAAACTATTCTCTTTATTCTAATTGGCGTGACTTTGATATTGGGTGTACTTCTAACTGCACCAATTGGTGGGGCCGACATGCCAGTAGTCATTGCCTTGTTAAATAGTTACTCCGGTCTTGCAGCCTCTTCAGCAGGTTTCGTAATTAATAATAACGTGCTTATAGTTGCTGGTGCTTTGGTTGGAGCAAGTGGACTTATTCTTACCAACATTATGTGTAAGGCAATGAATAGGTCATTATCAAACGTTCTTTTTGGTGGCTTTGGAGCAGCTACTTCTTCCTCGGAAGGAGGCGGACAGATTCAAGGAGAGGTTAAACCAATTACAGCCGAGGATGCTTATCTTATTTTAGAAGCTGCAAATTCTGTTTTAGTCGTTCCTGGTTATGGCATGGCAGTGTCTCAAGCGCAACATGTTGTCAGGGAATTAGGTGAACTGCTAGAAGATAATGGCTGCGAGGTCAAATACGCCATTCATCCTGTGGCTGGCAGAATGCCTGGACACATGAATGTTCTTCTTGCTGAGGCTAATGTTTCATATGATGTTTTAGCGGAACCAGATGATGTTAACCCTTTGATGGATACCGTTGATGTATGCATTGTCATAGGAGCAAATGATGTTGTTAATCCTGATGCAAGAGAAAACGAAGGAAGTCCTATATACGGCATGCCGGTTATTGAAGTCGATAGAGCAAAGACGGTATTTATTTTGAAAAGAAGTATGGCTGCAGGGTTCGCAGGCATTGACAACCCTCTTTTCCTCAAAGAAAACTCAAGAATGTTATTTGGTGATGCTAAAGAATCCATTTCAACTTTAGTCTCTGAATTTAAGACTTAAAGCCCCATTTTTAAGAGCTAAAATATCCATAAAATGTTAAAATAATGGCATTAAATGAGCCACTATTTTTACTATAAATTTCATTAGTTTTTCATTAATTTTTCTCTATGGATGACATAACAGAAGATGTAATTCCCGTTAATATTACGGACGAATTAAAGAGTTCTTATATGGATTATGCAATGAGTGTAATTGTAGGAAGAGCTTTGCCTGACGCCAGGGATGGTTTAAAACCTGTTCACAGAAGAACTCTTTACGCCATGTTCAGACTCAATAACGAATGGAATAGGCCTCATTTGAAATCTGCAAGAATTGTCGGTGAGGTAATGGGTAAATATCACCCTCATGGAGATTCAGCAATCTATCAAACAGTGGTCAGAATGGCTCAAGAATTTAGCCTTCGTTACCCTTTAGTCGACGGTCAGGGAAATTTTGGTTCTATGGACGGCGATGGTGCAGCAGCCATGCGATATACCGAAGCTCGAATGGCAAAAATTAGCAATGCTCTTCTAAACGATATAAACAAAGAAACTGTTGATTATGTAGAGAATTACGACGGTACAGAACTTATTCCAGAAGTACTACCAGCATCGTATCCCAATTTATTGGTTAATGGATCTTCTGGTATAGCTGTTGGATTAGCCACCAATATTCTTCCTCATAATTTGAGTGAAACAATTGATGGAGCTTTGGCAATTTTAAAAAATCCAGAAATATCCATTGATGAATTGGTAACCATAATTCCTGGACCTGATTTTCCTACTGGAGGAATTATAAATGGAAAAGCGGGTGCTATTGAAGCTGCTAAGACCGGAAGAGGAAAAGTAGTTCTCAGGGCCAAAGTAGAAATTGAAAATGAGAAAAACGAGAAAAGCAGATTAATCATTTCTGAAATTCCTTATCAGGTAAATAAGGCAAACTTGGTAGAAAAAATTGCAGACCTTTCAAAAGACAAAAAAATTGACGGCATATCTGAAATTAGAGATGAATCAGATAGGGAAGGAGTAAGAATAGTTGTAGATCTCAAAACTGGTCAAAATCCTGAAGTTATTTTAAATAATTTGTATGCTCAGTCTCAGCTAGAAACCTCTTTCGGCATTAATAATGTTGCAATCGTCGATCGAGTTCCAAAAGTTTTAAATTTAAAGGAGCTTCTTGAAATATTCTTAAGTCACAGGAGGTCTATTGTCTCAAGAAGAACATCTTTTGACTTAGCAAAGTCAAAAGACAGAGGTCACATTCTAGAAGGTTTAACGATTGCCCTTTCAAACATTGATCCAATAATCGATTTAATAAAAAAATCTAAAGATCCCAATGAAGCTAAACGCAAACTACTAGCTAAAAAGTGGAAATCTACTTTGATAAACAATTTATTAAAAAAAGCAGGTTCAATTGATACTCGTCCTGAGGATATATTTGAAGAATTTGGTCTTACTGGTTCCAGCTACAAACTTTCTTCAAAACAAGCACAAGCTATTCTTGATTTAAGGCTACAAAGACTTACAGGTTTAGAGCAAGATAATTTAATTAAAGAGTACGAAGAAGTTCTTCAAGACATAGCTGCTTTAAATGAAATTCTAGAAAATACTGAAAGGTTGCAAGAAGTAATTGAAGAAGAACTATTATCCGTAAAGGAAGAATTTGGCGATGAAAGAAAAACTCCTATTGAAGATAAATTAGATCTTTCCACTGAAGATTTAATCAAGCCTGAAGATATGGTTGTTACCATTTCGAATATGGGTTACGCAAAAACTCAACCTCTTGAGGTATATCAATCTCAAAGAAGAGGCGGTATGGGCAAAACAGCCGCATCATTAAAAGATGAGGATTTTGTCGAACAATTAATAGTTGCCAATACTCATAGAACTCTTTTGTGTTTTTCAAACTTGGGAAAGGTTTACTGGCTTAAAGTTTATGAAATTCCTCAAGCTTCTAGAACAGCAAAAGGAAGACCACTTGTAAATTTAATTGATTTGGATGAATCAGAAAGAGTTACTAGTCTCTTAGACGTAGAGTCTTTCGAGGGTGAAGCCTATGTATTCATGGCTACGCAAAATGGGATTGTTAAAAAAACTCCCCTATCGGAATTTAAGAAACCTAGAAAGAATGGCAAACGAGCAATAAAACTTGACGACAATGATGAGCTTGTCGGTACTCTTTTGACCAATGGTAGCGCTGATTTGATGGTTGTTTCTGATGCTGGAAAAGCAGTATTTTTCAACGAGATAGATGCTAGATCTATGGGAAGAGATACTCGAGGAGTCAAAGGTATTACTCTAGATAGAAACCAAAAAGTAATCTCTCTATTAAAACCCTCTAAAGAATCTGAGATATTAACCGTTTCTGAAAATGGGTATGGGAAAAGATCAAAAGTTAATGATTTTAGAAAAACCAAAAGAGGAGCTAAAGGTGTTATAGCCATGCAGACTTCTGATAGAAATGGAGGCTTAATTTCTGCTAAGGAAGTTAGAGAAACGGATGAAGTTATTCTTATCACCAACAAGGGGATGCTTGTAAGAACAAAAGTATCAGAAATTAGTTTGATCGGTAGAAATACTCAAGGGGTTAGAGTGATCAAGCTCAAAGAGGATGAGGCTCTGAATGGACTTGCATTGGCTATTGATTCGTAAATAATTTAACTATGTCTAGAAATTACAACTTTTGTGCTGGACCTGCAGCACTTCCAAATGAAGTTTTGGATCAACTAAAATCGGAAATACCTGATTGGCAAGGAAAAGGTTTATCTGTCATGGAAATGAGCCATAGAAGTAAAGAATTTGTCGAGATTGCTGAAACTGCAAAACAGGATTTCATCGATTTATTGGAAATAAATGATGACTACGAAGTTCTTTTCATACAGGGTGGTGCTTCCCTGCAATTTTCAATGATCCCAATGAATTTTTTAGAAAATAATCAAGCTTTATGCAGTTATCTCGATGTTGGGCAGTGGTCTAAGAAAGCAATTAAGGAGGCAAAGAAATTTGGACAGGTAGAAATTTCTGCATCTTCAGCAGATTTATCTTACAAAAAATACCCAAAACCTGACACTTGGGAAATCCATCCTGATTCTATTTTCACTCACCTTGTATTGAACGAAACAATTGATGGAGTTTGTCTAAGGAACTTAGATAATCTTCCGAAAAAAAGACTTGTTGCAGATTGCTCTTCTTGTATTCTTTCTGAACCTCTCGATGTTAGAAAATTCAGTATGCTATACGCGGGGGCTCAAAAAAATATTGGTCCTTCTGGGCTGGCCATTATTGTTATAAAAAAAGAACTTCTGAAGGAAAAAGATAGTTTGCCAGCTATGATGCAATATAAAACTTATGCTGATTCTGATTCAATGTATAACACTCCGCCTACATTTGCATGGTACTTATCGGGCATGGTTTTTAAATGGCTAAAAAAGAATGGGGGTCTTTCGAACCAAAAGAATGTTAATGAGTCAAAAGCTAACAAACTTTACTCTTACATCGACCAAAGCGATTTTTATAAAAATGATGTTGATAAAGAATCTAGATCTCTAATGAATGTTCCATTTCTTTTGGGAGATGATTCCTTAAACAATAAATTCTTAGAAGAGTCTGAAGGCAACGGATTATTAAATCTTGCCGGTCACAGATCTGTTGGTGGTATGAGGGCAAGTATTTACAATGGAGTTCCGGAAGAGGGAGTAGATGCTTTAATAGATTTTATGAAAGAATTTGAAAAAAATAATGGCTGAAAAAAATCTACCAAAAGATCTAACTGAGAATAGAAAAGAAATTGATCAAATTGACCAAAAACTTCTGAACCTCATCCACGAAAGATCCAAGCTTGTTATAAATGCTGGAAAAATAAAAAAGAAATCAGGCGATAAAACATTCTACAGGCCGGATAGAGAAGCAAGTTTAATTAAGACTCTACAAAAGAAAAACAAAAGTTCTATCCCTGCGGAAAATATTAAATTTATTTTCAAAGAAATTATTTCTGCATGCTTTACCCTTGAAAAAAAAATTAAAGTTTATTATTTAGGTCCTAAAGGTACTTTTTCAGAAATTGCAACAACAAAGCATTTTGGAAGCTCTGTTGAAAAGGTAGAAACAGAAAATATTAGAGATATTTTTAAAGAAGTAGCCAAAAACAAAAATTCCTACGGAATGTTACCTTTTGAAAATTCAATAGAAGGTATGGTGAATCAATCTTTAGATAATCTCATAGAAAGTAATTTAAAAATTTGTTCAGAATTGGAATTACCTGTAGAGCACTGTCTTATTTCATCTGAAAAAAATATAAATAAACTTAATACCATTTATGGACATCCTCAAGCTCTTGCGCAATGTCGTAACTGGATAAGTAAAAATCTTCCCAGAGCTAAGATTGTCGAAACTGAGAGTTCTGCCAAAGCAGCCCAGCTGATTAAGAATAAATCGGGAAAAGGCTCTATAGGGCCAAAACAAATATCTGAGATATATTCGTTAAATTTATTGAAAGAAAAAATTCAAGATCAAATAACCAACACAACAAGGTTCTTAGTGATTGGAAACGAATTTCCAGGAAAAACCTCTGATGATAAAACGTCAGTAAGCTTAAGTTTAAAAAATGAACAAGGAGCCTTGTTAAAAGTTTTACAGATAGCTAATAAGAATAAAATCAATCTCACAAATATTTTATCTAGGCCAGTTAAGAAAAATAAGTGGCAATATTCTTTCTTTTTAGAATTCTCAGGACATGCCTCAGATACGAATGTTTTAAAATTATTCAAAGAACTTCAAAAAGTTAGTTATGACCTAAAAGTCTTAGGTTCCTATCCAGCAGCTTACTAATCCATGAAAAATTCATTTTTAGAAAATCTAAATCAAGGTGTTCTTGTACTAAAACCATATGAACCAGGATTGCCGCTAGAACATACTCAAAAGAAATTAGGTCTGGAAAAAATGATCAAATTGGCGAGCAATGAGAATCCTTTGGGACCAAGTCCAAAGGCTTTGGATTTGCTTCAGGGAAAAATGAATAGCTTTTCATCCGAATTAAACAGATACCCTGATGGAAATGCTTATGAATTAAAAGAAGCAATATCAAAAAAATACTCTGTAGATCCGAACCAAATAACAATAGGTAATGGTTCTAATGATTTAATTGAGTTTGTATCTAGATGTTTTTTGGGAGAAGGAAAAAAAGCAATTTATTCTCAACATGGTTTTGCCATTTACCCGTTAGCCATAAAAGCAACTGGAGCTCATCCAGTAAAATCGAAAGCAAAAAATTGGGGTCATGATTTGGAATTAATGACAGATTTAATAGATGATAAGACAAAAGTTGTTTTTATAGCCTCTCCAAATAATCCTACTGGAACAGCAAAAACTCTTCTAGAGATTAAAGATTTTTTGAATAATTTACCTGATGATATCTTGGTCTTTCTTGATCAAGCTTATTATGAGTATATAGAAGGCTCAGAGTTTGATATTCCCTTTTCATTAATTGATGATCATCCTAATTTAGTCATCTCACGAAGCTTCTCTAAAGCCCATGGATTAGCAGCATTAAGATTGGGCTTTTGCGTTTCAAATCCTGAGTTGTCTGACTATCTTAATAGAGTCAGACAGCCTTTTAATGCAAACTCACTTGCCTTAGATTTGGGAAAAGTTGCTCTTTCTGATCAAGAACACATAAGCAAATCTGTAAAAATTAATTCTTCCGGTATGGATAGGGTAAAAAAAGCCTTCAACAATCTTGATTACGACTTTATCGAATCTTGGGGAAATTTTATTTCTTTTGATGCCAAGCAAGACTCCGATGTTGCTTTTCAATATTTTTTAGAAAAAGGGGTTATCCTAAGATCTTTAAAAGTATATGAAATGCCTCAGCATCTGAGGGTTTCTATTGGTACTGAAGAGGAGATGGATTTTTTTCTTCAAGTATTAGAGGACTATGAAAAAGACCTTTCTAAGAAATAAAAAAAACATCCAGTTTTTAATTATTGGTCTTGGTTTAATTGGAGGTTCTGTAGCAAAAAGACTATCAAAAAATGGTTTTGAGGTTTTAGCAATTGACAAGAAAAAGTCCCATTTAAATCATGCTAAAAAATCAAAAATCATTACTGGTAGTTTGGAAAAAATTGATAGCACAAAAAAACTTTTTGTTATTGTTGCTTTACCACCTAAGATTCTACTGCGTAATTTTGACAAATATTTAGATCTTTTTCATAAAGCTGACTTTGTCACCGACTGTACTAGTGTAAAAGGATCTTTGATAAATATAATTAAAAAGAACAAACTTGAATCAAAATTTATTTTATCTCATCCAATTGCTGGGTCTGAAAAAAGCGGATTTTTGAATTCAAATGAAGACTTGTTTAGAGATAAAATTTCAATAATTTCTAAGCATAAAGGACTGGCCATTTCTACATTGCAAAAATGCCAAGAACTTTGGTTTGAGTTGGGATCAAAAACTCATAATCTAGATCTTAAATTACATGACAAGATATTTTCCTTAACAAGTCATCTTCCCCATGTTGTGGCTTTTAGCTTGATTTCTCTATTTTCAAAGAGAAAAACATCTGAGTATAAAAAATTTATTGGAGGAGGCTTAAAAGATTTCACGAGAATCGCAGAAAGCGATCCAGCGATGTGGGAGAATATTTTTTCTCTAAATAAAAATAACTTACTGAAAGATATAAGTGAGATTGAAAAAGAAATTAAGAAAATTAAAACATTCATTCTGCAAGACGACGGTAGGTTAGAAGGGCACTTAAAAAAAATTAAAAAGACGAAGGAATCTTTAAACAGATGAAACTCATTTCTAAATCTGCCGAAGGACTCCATGGTGAAATAAAAATTCCAGGAGATAAGTCTATATCTCACAGAGCATTGATATGCGCTTCCATTTCAGACGGCACATCTAAGATTTCTAATCTTCAAGAAAGTGAAGATGTAATTAATACTCTTAACTCTTTAAAACAACTTGGGATAAATATCATAAAGGAAAACGAGTTTTATAAAGTAGAAGGCAATGGATTTAGAGGATTAGAAGCATCTGAAAACCAACTTTATTTTGGAAATTCTGGAACAGGTATAAGACTAATGTCTGGATTATTATCAATACAGAATTTTTCTTCGAGTCTTATCGGAGACGAATCTCTCTCCAAAAGACCAATGAAAAGAATAATAGATCCCTTATCGAAGATGGGAGCGAACATATCTGGCTCAAAGGAAGATACTCTTCCCTTGCAAATAACTCCCTCTAAGAAAATATATGGAATAAATTACAGGATGCCAGTAGCAAGTGCCCAAGTAAAATCTGCAATTTTATTTGCCAGTTTAGGCGCACAAGGCGATACAAAAATTATAGAAAAATCCATTTCAAGAGATCATACTGAAAGGATGTTTGAATATTATGGAGCAAACATTTCCTATTCTGAAAAAGAAACTTATTTAAGAAAAACAGATAAATTTACTTCTCAAAATATAGAAATACCCGGAGACTTTTCATCTTCTGCTTTCTTTATTGTTGCAGCTTTAATTTCAAAAAATTCTGATATTACCCTTAAAGAAGTTGGCATGAATCCTTCTCGAATTGCTCTTTTGGGTAAATTAATGGAAATGGGTGGAGATATCCAAGTATTTAATCACTCTTTTTTTGGGAAAGAACCCATTGCAGATGTAAAAATAAAGAGTTCTGTTCTAAATCCCTGTGAAGTGACACCAGATGATGTACCGAATTTAATTGATGAACTTCCTATATTATTTATAGCTAGTTGTTTTGCAGAAGGCACCTCAAGTTTCATAGGTATAGAAGAATTAAAACATAAAGAAAGTGATAGGCTGAAAGCTATGCAAGACGGTCTGAATAAAATGAGAATAAAAAATTTTTTGGATGGCAATGTTTTTTGTATTGAAGGTATGGGCAAAGACTATAAATCACCAAATTTTTTAGCTGAGACTTACTATGATCACAGAATTGCCATGTCTTTCGCTATAGCTGGTTTGAACAGCGATTCTCATATTGAAATCGCCACACCTGAAAGCATTAATACGTCTTTTCCAGAGTTCATAAAACTTGGTAAAAAGCTTGGATGTAATTTTGAAATTAGTTAAAAATATAATAACAATAGATGGCCCAAGTGGCGTAGGAAAAGGGACTCTTGCATTTTCGTTAGCTAATAGGCAAGGGTGGAATGTTCTTGATAGTGGACTCCTCTATAGGCTGGTTGGGTATTTAAGCTTTAAAGATGAATTAGAGACAACACAAGAAATTGTCCAATTTCTAAAGAAATCAAAAATTAAACTTATTACCAATCTCAACGAAAGTATTTGTGAAATAAAGCTGAATGATAAGATCCTAGGAAAAGAGCTTAGAAATGAAAATATTGCTTCTAGGGCGTCGGAACTTGCTAAGGAAGCAGAAATAAGAAATGCGATAATAAAAATTCAAAGGGATGCCTATGATTCCAAAAAAGGCCTTATTGCGGACGGTAGAGATATGGGAACCATTATTTTTCCTGAAGCAGCCTTAAAAGTTTTTCTTTTAGCATCTCCTGAAGTAAGAGCAGAAAGAAGAGCCAATCAGTTGAAAGAAAAGGGCATGAGCGTTATCATGCACGACCTTTTAAAGCAAATTCAGCAAAGGGATGAAGAAGACACAAATAGAAAGGTATCTCCTTTAAAACCAGCTGAAGATTCACTAGTAATTGATACGAGTAATTTAAGTATTGAGGAAGTAGAAGATAAGGTGATGGAGAATTTTAAAAAATTATGACAGAAACAGCATTTGAAAAACTTTTAGACGAAAGTCTCACAACTTTGAACTTTGAACAAGGAGCTCTAATCTCTGGAGTGATAGTAGATTTAACTTCTGATTGGGTCACCGTGCATGTTGGTTTAAAATCAGAATCGCTCATTCCAAGAACAGAATTTTTAGCAGATGAAGCAGACGGAGAACTATCAATAGGCGATGAAGTGAAAGTATCTCTTGAAGCTGTTGAAGATGGTCATGGTTCTACAAGAGTTTCTAGAATAAGAGCCATGCATGATGAAAGCTGGAAGAACTTAGAAGAAGCATTAGAAACTGGTGCATTAGTCAGAGGCTATGTTTCTGGAAAAGTAAGAGGTGGTATGACAGTTGATGTCGCTGGTGTGAGAGCATTTCTTCCAGGATCTTTAGTAGATTCAAGACCTTTGGATAGTTTTGATCACTTAGAAAAAACTTTTCAAGACTTCAAGGTAATAAAATTAGATAAAGAGAAAAGTAATGTTGTCCTTTCTAGAAAGGCAGTTCAAGAAGACTTAAATTCAGAGGAAAGGGAAAAGATTTTTGCTACCATCCAAGAAGGCTCATTGATTTCTGGAACGGTGAAAAACTTAACTGATTACGGAGCTTTCGTTGACTTAGGCGGGGTTGATGGTCTGCTGCACATAACAGACATCACTTGGAAAAGAATAAATCATCCTTCGGAAGTTCTAAATGTTGGCGATAAGCTTGATTTTAAAGTAACTAATTTTGATAAAGAAAAGTCAAGAATTTCTCTCGGATTAAAACAACTTACAAGCGATCCTTGGGAAAACATAAAAGATACTTTCCCGATTAATTCTATTCATAAAGCTAAAGTTTCTAGTATTGCTGAATATGGCTTTTTTGCAGAATTAGATTCAAATACAGAAGGTTTAGTTCATATCTCTGAAATTGATTGGACAAATAAAAGCATTCATCCATCCAAAGTAGTCTCATTAGGTGATGAAGTTGATGTGATGATTTTAGAGATTGATGTAGAAAAAAGAAGAGTTTCTCTAGGAATGAAACAGTGCCAAGAAAATCCTTGGTTAACTTTTTCTGAAAATAATAGCCTTGGAGACGTTGTCAAAGGCGAAGTAAGATCAATCACAGATTTTGGAATGTTTATAGGCCTTGATGGGAATATTGATGGACTTGTTCATTTATCAGATCTATCTTGGAATCAACCTGAAGAAGAGGCGGTAAAGTCTTTTGCTAAAGGGCAGGAAGTTGAGGCTGTTATTCTTGGAATAGATCCTCACAAAGAAAGGATATCTTTAGGAATAAAGCAACTCTCTGAAGATGTTTTTGATACATTTGCAAAAAATAATCCAAAAGGAACTGAATTATCTGGACCAGTAAGTTCAATTGGAGAAGATTTGGTTTTCATTAATTTGGCTGAGGAAGTTATCGGAAAAATAAAGAGTAAAGAATTTAAAGACAATCTTCCTTCGGAAGGAGAAAATATAACTTCTCTTGTAACTTCAATAGATAGGAAAAATAGACAAGTAAACTTATCTATTTTTGCATTAGAAAAATCTCAAGAAAAAGAACTTATCAAAGAGAATATATCCAAAAATAAACAAATTGAATCAGAAACCAAAACTTCTATAGGTGATCTTATTCAAGAAGAATTAAGTGATTCTTCAAAAGATTAAATGAAGAAATCTGATTTCATATATTTACTTTCTAAGAACCTTAAAGATTACAGTGAAATGGATGTAAGTATTTCAGCTAATCTGATCCAAAAGGCGATTATCGAATCCTTAAAAAAAAGAAATAGAATTGAAATTAGAGGTTTTGGGTCATTTTGTGTAAGAGATAGAAAGTCTATAAGGGCTAGAAATCCCAAATCAGGCGAGTCTATAGAACTACCAAAAAGATCTGTACCCTTTTTTAGAGCTTCAAAGTTATTGAAACAAAGAGTCAATTAGGTTGTGATAAAATAGATTTATGAAATATTTTTATTTCATCCTATTAATCCTTACTATTACATTCCTTTTTATATTTTCGAATATTAATCCAGACATTATTGCTTTGGATTTATTTTTTGTAAAAATTGAAGGCATATCAGTTGGATTTGCCATGATTTTTTCTGTTCTTATTGGGGCTATTATTTCTTTGATTCTTCAGTTACCAAGGTTAGTTAGAAGAAATTCAAAAGCTCTCAATGTCAAAGAAGATGAAAATCCTTAAACGAAAACAAATTATTGTTGCTTTAGATTATGATTCCTTTAAAGAAGCTAACTCAATTTCGAAACTTTTAGATCCAGAAATTTATAGACTAAAGATTGGAAAACAATTGTTTAGTGCTGAAGGGCCTGAAATTATAGAAAATTTTAATAAACAAGGTTTTGATATTTTTCTAGACTTAAAGCTTCATGACATTCCCAATACAGTTTATAAAGCCTTGAAAAACTTACTTAAACATGATGTTTGGATGACAAATATCCATTTGCTTGGTGGAGAAGAAATGATACAGGCTGCTAGAGAGGCAAGAGAAAGCACGAAAAGCGAGGCTCTTTTAATTGGCGTTTCGGTTCTTACTAGTCTAACTGAAAAAAATATTAAAAATATGGGTTTCTACATGCAAATTCCTGAATTAGTTAAAAATCTCTCTAAGAGCGCTAAGCAAAACAATATTGACGGTGTAGTGTGTTCTGCAAAAGAAGTCCCTGAAATCAAAAAAAATTTTGGCGAAAATTTTATTACCGTAACTCCAGGAATTAGAATTCAGCAGAAAAATGATGACCAATCTAGAGTAGCAACTTTAGAAGAAGCTACAAATATTGGTAGCGATTACATTGTTTTAGGAAGAGAAATAACTGCTTCAGAAAATATTTCTAAAATGATAAAAAAAATTGAATCATATATAATTTAGGTTATGGATAATAATTGGCATGTTGTTAAAGAGGACGATAGGTATGTAGTTCTTGACAATAGCTCTTTGTCAAAACTCGTTCCTAGCATTACTAAATTAAATCCAAAAAAAAGTACATCTGGCCATAAACATGAGGGCCAAGAAGAAGTTTATGTTTTTTACAAAGGAACAGGAGTAATGCAAATTGATGACTCAAAATTTGAAGTTAAACAAGGAGATGTTATCCCAGTTCCAGATGGTGCATTTCATAGAGTCTTTAATGAATCTAATGAGATTTTAGAATTTGCTGCAATATTTAATGGTGAAAGGCATACTGAAGAAAAGCCAAATTAGAAATATTTACAATCAAAATTTTCAAAAAATAGCATTTCTTTTAATTCTATTATTTTCACATTCTAACTTCATCAAATCTGATACTTATGCAGTTGCATCTAGGCATCACCTTGCTACAGATATTGGAATGAAAGTTCTAGAAGAAGGCGGTAATGCTATAGATGCTTCCATAGCAATTGCGTTTGCATTAGCTGTTGTTAATCCATCAGCTGGCAATATAGGTGGTGGAGGATTTATGCTTATCTACCTGAAAGAAAATAAGGAAAGTATCGCAATAGATTATCGAGAACGGGCTCCAAGCAAATCATTCGAAACAATGTATCAAGATCCAAACGGAGAGGTCATAAAAGGATTGAGTTTAAATTCTATCCTAGCATCAGGCGTACCTGGAACAATATCAGGAATGTTTTATGCACAAGAGAATTTTGGATCAAGAAAAATGAAAGATCTTATAAAACCTTCGATAAACCTAGCAAGAAATGGATTTACTCTCTCAGATTTTCAGGCAAAAAATTTAAATAAATACAAAGCCAAGTTTAGCAAAAATAAAGATGCCAAAAAAATCTTTACCAGACCAAATGGATTTGTTGAAGGAGATAAATTAATCCAAAAAGATCTAGCAAATACTCTAGAAAAAATTTCTAAAAATGGAAAAGAGGAATTTTATTCAGGCGAAACAGCAAAAAAAATTTCTAATTTCTTTGAAAGTAAAAACGGCATCTTGTCTTTAAAGGATCTGAAGGAATATAAATTAAGAATTTTAGATCCAGTTTGTGGATTTTATAGAGAATATAAAATCTGTTCTATGCCTCCTCCTAGCTCAGGTGGAATTGCTTTAATCCAAATGTTGAATATTTTAGAAAATAATGATTTAAATAAACTTGAACACAATTCAGAAGATTATTTAAGATTATTAATCTCTTCAATGGATTACGCTTTTCACGATAGAGCAAAGTTTTTGGGGGATCCGGATTTTTTTAATGTACCTCAAAAAAAACTTACTTCAAAAAAATATGCAAAAGATATATATAAATTAATTGAGAGAAAAAAATCTCCTCCAAAGATTAAAATCGATATCATAGAAGGAGAAGAAACAACTCATTTTTCAGTCCTTGATAAGTGGGGAAACGCTGTAAGCAATACATATACACTTAATACTGCCTATGGTTCTGGAATTATTCCCTCTAGTACTGGAATTTTAATGAACAATGAAATGGATGATTTTTCTTCAAAACCTGGATATCCAAATGCGTATGGCTTAGTCGGTTCTGAAGCAAATAAAATTGAACCTAACAAAACTCCACTATCATCTATGACACCCGTTATTGTTTTTTTAAAAGATAAACCTTTTTTAATAACTGGATCCCCAGGAGGTTCCACAATTATATCAACAGTTCTCCAGGAAATATTGAATGTATTAGATTTTAAAATGACACTAAAAGAATCATCTGAAAAAAGTAGGGTTCATTTTCAACACTTACCAGATTTGGTATTTCATGAAAAATTTGAAGAAGGCTTACTTAAAAATTTAAAAAAAGAAAAAAAAGTTATCAATAGAAAACTTGGAGAAGTTCATTCTATCCTGTCAAAGAAGGGTAGTATTGAATCTTATTCTGATTGGAGAAGGCCAGATGGCAAAGCAAGCGCAGTTTACAAGTAATAAAACTGTATTTAATAAAACTTTAGATTTTCCCGAAGTATCTGGAGTATATAAATTTTTTAATAAAAAAAATGAAATTATCTATATTGGTAAGGCAAAAAACATTAAAAAAAGAGTAAAAAGCTACCTCAAAGTAAGAAAAGGAGAGGGAAAAAGAATTGCAAAACTTAAATCAATTATCAAGTATGTAGAAATAATAATTACAAGATCTGAATCAGATGCTTTAATTTTAGAACAAGGCCTAATTTCAAAAATAAAACCTCCATTTAATATTCAATTTAGAGATGATAAGTCCTATCCTGCAATTCACCTTTCTACTTCTAAAGACTATCCTGCTATATATGTTTCTCGGCAAAAGGATTCAAATAGTAAGGTTTTTGGACCATTTGCTAATGTCGGAGCCATGAGAAATAATGTAAATTTAATAAGGTCTGTTTTTAAAATAAGAAATTGTAAAGATATAAACTTTAAAAATAGATCCCGCCCTTGCATGGAGTTTCAAATGAAAAGATGCTCTGCCCCTTGCGTGGGTCATATCTCAAAAGATGAATACTTAAGAGATGTAAAAAATGCAGTAAACTTTCTTTCAGGAGATACAAAGAAAATAATCCAAGATTTAAACAAACAAATGGATTTTTATTCTGAAAAAAAAGATTATGAAAGAGCAGTCTTATACAGAGATAAAATACAATCGATCAGAGATACGCAGAAAAATCAAAATGTCCTAACTTCTTTTGAATATCTTGATGTTTTAGTTCTAAAAAGAAATAAATTTAGCGCTTGTTTAAGTGTATTAAAAATTGAAGAGGGGTGGATTACTAGCTCTCAAAATTTTTATCCAGATACAAACGATAACGTTTCAGATGAAGAACTCATGTCTGCATTTTTAGAGGGATATATCTTTGATGAAAAAAAGCGAAAAAAAATTAATCTTTTATTTAAAGGTAGCATTAACCCTGACACGAAAGAATCATTAAAAAATTTAAGATTACCTGAAATAAATATCCTTAGAGAAAGTAGAAAAAATAAGAACCTCATAGAAATATGTTCTTCTCAGGCAGAAGATGCGCTTTTGCGAACTAATCACTATTCTTGGGTTAAAAAATCTATGCATTCTTTATCTTCTTTTTTAAACATAGAAACAATAAACAGAATTGAAGCTTTTGATATAAGTCATACTTCTGGAAAAAATGTCTCTGCTTCATGCGTGGTCCTTAAAAAGGATGGACCAGATAAAAAGAATTATAGAATAATGAATATTAAAGATGATGCCAATAATGATTACTTTGCTCTTTGTGAGGCGATTTCAAGAAGATGTAAAAACCTTCAAAAAAATGATTTAAGTCTACCCGATGTAATCTTGATAGACGGAGGAAAGGGTCAATTGAATACCGTAAAAAAATACTTAGAAGAAAATATCTTGAAAAAAGTGAAATTTGTCTCCATCTCCAAAGGTCCTGATAGAAATGAGAAATATGACAAGTTACACTTTGAAAACAATAGCTTTGAATTAAAAAGTTTTGAAGAAATATCTAGACTTCTTCAACTTTTAAGAAATGAATCTCATAGGTTTGCAATTAGCCATCATAGAAAAAGAAGATCAAAAACTCTAATTTCATCAAGTCTTGATGATTTAGACGGTTTAGGTCCAAAACTAAAAATTAGCTTGATAAAATTTTTTGGAGGCATAAACAACTTAAAAGAGGCATCTAAGGAAGATCTAAAATCTGTGCCTGGAATAGGAGAGAATAAGGCTAAAAAAATACATTCTTTTTTACAAAATAATTAACAATTATGAATCTTCCTAATATTCTGTCTCTTTCAAGAATCTTTTTGACGGTACCGATCATCATTTTTTTTTATAAGAGCTTTTATTTAATATCTTTAATAATTTTTATAATGGCAGCAATTACAGATTATTTAGATGGCTATATTGCAAGAAAGAAAAATCAAAATTCAGATCAAGGAGCCTTACTTGATTTACTCTCAGATAAAATCTTTGTTTCTGTATTACTTATTTGGATGACTTTTTTTTTCGACAGCTTATTAATTTTATTATCTACATTATTAATTGTTTCAAGAGAAATTACTATCAGCTATCTCAGGCTGTTCTTGGTCTCTAAAGCTTTTAGTATCGATGATGTTAAAGCAGACATTTTGGGAAAATTAAAAACTAGTTTTCAAATGATTGGATTAGCACTTGTTTTGATTTCTCCATATTTTTCTGATTTGGTTTTTTATACTTCAGCAACATTCCTAATGTTAAGTGCAATTTTTTCATGGGCTACATTATTAAATTATTTTAAAAAATGGTATGAAAACCAAAACTAAAATCACAGTCGTAGGCGCGGGATATGTAGGAACATCATTAGGAGCTCTTTTAGCTAGAAAAAATGACGTTACTTTTTTGGAAAAGGACATTAAAAAAGTTGATCTGCTCCAAAATAAAAAAACTCATCTTAAAGAAAATGAGTTAAAAAAATTTTTAAAAGAAAAAAGACTTACTTTTTCAGCATCAACAAATTACAAGAAATCTTTAAAAAAATCAGAATTTGTAATTGTCTGCACCCCTACTAACTTTAACGAAAAAAATAACAATTTCGATACATCCATTGTTGAACTTGTTATCCAAGAAACAAGAAGGATAAATAAATCTGCTCTTATAGTAATTAAATCTACTGTTCCTGTAGGTTTTACGGAAAAGATGCAAAAAAAACACAAAACAAAAAATATAATCTTTTCACCTGAGTTCTTAAGAGAAGGATGCAGTATTAAGGATAATCTTTTTCCTTCAAGGATTATTATCGGCTCATCAAATGCAAAAGCTAAAATTTTTTCAAATCTTCTTCAAGAAATTTCTAAAAAGAACACAGAGGTATATTTTATGAAATCCTCAGAAGCAGAAGCTGTGAAATTATTTTCAAATACTTTTTTAGCAATGCGAGTTTCGTTTTTTAATGAGCTGGATAGCTATAGTTTATTCAAAAATTTTGATTCAAAATCAATAATTTCTGGAGTCTCCGCAGATCCAAGAATCGGGAATTTTTATAATAATCCGTCCTTTGGATATGGCGGGTATTGTTTACCAAAAGATACTAAACAACTTCTAGCAAACTATGACTCTATTCCACAAAGACTGATTAAGGCTGTGGTAAATTCAAATGAAGTAAGAAAAGATTTAATTTCGGAAAAAATAATTAATTCTTCTTCTAAAATTATTGGAATTTATCTTCTTTCAATGAAGAAAGGATCTGATAATTTTAGATCTTCATCTATACAGGGAATCATAAGGAGGTTAAAAAAAGCAAAGAAAGAAATAATAATATATGAGCCTCATCTAGATAAAAAAACTTATTTAGGATTGAGTGTTGTCAAAGACTTTGAGGTTTTTAAAGAAAAGTCAGATTTGATTCTAGCTAATAGACATTCAAAAAAATTAGGAGACGTTAAGAAAAAAGTATTTACAAGAGATATTTTTCAAGTAGATTAATTTCTTTTGATTTGGCTGAGTGGCAGAGTGGTCATGCAGCGGATTGCAAATCCGTCTACGCCGGTTCGATTCCGACCTCAGCCTCCAAAAGGAAGCTTATTGCTTTTCCCTTTGATATAATCTAATTGATTCCTTATGAAAACAGTTGTAGTAAGCGGTGGTTTTGATCCAGTGCACATAGGACACCTCCAATTATTTGAAGAGGCAAAACGACTTGGCGATCATCTTATTGTGATTGTAAATTCAGATAAATTTTTAGAAGAAAAGAAAAATTTTGTTTTCATGCCTTTTAATGAGAGAAAACAAATTATTTTGGGTTTTAGCTGTGTCGATGAAGTCATAGGTTCCATTGACGAAGATCACACAGTAATAAAAACTTTACAGAAACTCTCTTCTAACAGAAAGATTGACATTTTTGCTAATGGAGGTGACCGAAAAAACTTAAAAGATATTCCTGAATATGAAGTTTGTAGAAAAAATAATATAGAAATGGTTTTTGACGTAGGTGGTGGAAAAATTCAATCTAGCTCAGATTTAACTGAACAATTCAATAATTATAAAGAAAAAAGACCCTGGGGATCCTTCGAAAATCTTTTTGAGGACGACTATTTTCTTGTAAAAAAACTTTCGATAAAAAGCGGAGAAAAACTTAGTCTTCAGTTTCATAATCATAGAACTGAAAAATGGACGATAGTTAAGGGATCTGGAAAAATAAAAATTAATGAAACTGAGAGTTCAGCAAAATATGGCGATACCTTTTCCATTGACCCAAAAGAAATTCATACAATCGAGAATACTGGAAAAGAAGATTTAGAGATCATAGAAGTTCAGCTTGGAAAAATTCTTACAGAGGATGACATTACTAGATTGGAAGATAGATATGGCAGAAATTAAAAATGTCACAAAAGCTATTATTCCAGTAGCGGGTCTAGGTACAAGAATGTTACCCGCTTCTAAAGCCATTCCCAAAGAACTTTTACCCATTCTTGACAAACCAATTATCCAATACGTAGTTGAAGAAGCCATTAATGCAGGAATAAGCCAAATTATTTTTATCACAAATGATAGTAAAGAGGCTATTGAGAAACATTTCGAAAAGAATTTTTTTTTAGAATCTTCTCTAAAAAAGACCAAAAAAAAGAAACTTTTAGAATCTGTAAAAGGAATTATTCCAGAAAATATTAAAATTACTTCCATTAAACAAAAAAAGCCTCTTGGCTTAGGCAACGCAATCTACAGGGCTAGTGACTTTATAAGTAATGAGCCTTTTGCCGTTCTTTTGCCTGATGAATTCTTGTTAAATAATAAGCCCTTATCAGATTTGAAAAATATGATTAATAACTTTAATTTATCTAAAGAAGGCCAAGTTTTAGTTGAAAAAATTTCAAGTAAATTTTCAAAAAATTATGGTGTAGTAGATTTATTAAAAAGTAGAAAACACAATCAAAAATTTAAAAAAATTACAAACTTTAAAGAGAAACCAAAATCTTTAAAATCAAAAGAAGCTTATAGAATAATTGGTAGATATGTTCTTCCTAGCGAAACTATGTCATTTTTAAAAAAAGCTAGACCTTCTAAAGATGGGGAAATCCAATTAACTGATTCTCTGCTATCAATGATAAATTCTGAAGTAAATTTAAATGCTACCCTAAGTTCCTCAAAAGTTTATGATTGTGGATCTTTCAAAGGTTTAATAGGCGCTAATATTGCTTTAGCTTCAAAAGATCCTAAAATGAAAAGATATATGAAGGAGATATTAAATTAGCCCAGGTGGTGGAATTGGTAGACACAAGGGACTTAAAATCCCTCGATAGAAATATCGTGCCGGTTCAAGTCCGGCCCTGGGTACCAGATGAGAGTTTTTATTATGACTAAAGACATTGATCTCAGAGAAGCGTTTTTTTTGATTTATAGGGAAAAATTACGTATTTTTTCAATCACCATCGCCTTTTTTCTCTTGTCTGTAATTTATTCCTTAAGTTTACCTAATATATACAAAAGCGAGGTAATAGTAGTTCTGAACGAAGATTCTTCTAACCTCTCAAATATAGCATCTCAAATTGGAGGAGTGTCTTCCATTGCGGGTTTATCCATTCCTTTTTTAAATACGGGAGAAAAGAAAAGCGATGATGCCATTGAAGTTTTAAAGTCTTTAACTTTTTTTGAAAGGTTTATAAATAAAAAAGATTTTTATTTAGCTTTTTCAGCTTCTACGGGGTGGGATAAATCTTCAGGTAATCTGATCTTAGACGGTGATATTTATGATAGCGCGCAAAACAAATGGGTAAGCAACGAACCATTTTCAATTGACGGAAAACCGTCCCTTCAGGAAGTTTATAAAGATTTTCACGAAGATAATTTCCAAATACTCAAAGATTCTTTAACAGGACATGTACTTCTCTCGATTGAACATTTTTCTCCTCAAGTAGCAAAAGAATCTATAGAGACAATCATTTTTGAAATGAATGAGCTTGAAAGAGAAAAAGATATTGCTAATGCAGAACAATCGATTAAATTTTTAGAAGAGCAAATGATAAAAACAAATCTTTCAGAAGTAAGGATTGCTTTAAGCTCATTGGTTCAAGAACAGGTAAAAAAAGTTATGGTAGCCAAATCTAGCAAAGATTATCTTTTTAGTGTCCTTTCTTTTCCCTATGCGCCAGAGGAAAAAGATTCACCGCAAAGGTTCGTTATCGTTACCCTTGTTACCTTATTTTCTTTCTTTCTAAGCTGTTTATATTACGTATTATTTTCTAATAAAAAAAATGATTTGGTTTTGGAGTAAAAACTTTTGAAGAAAATCGCTTTAATAACAGGAATCACAGGCCAGGATGGTTCTTACTTGGCAGAATTTCTTTTAGAAAAAGGATATGAAGTCCATGGAGTGAAAAGGAGGTCTTCCTCTTTTAACACAGGCAGGATAGATCACATTTTTGAAGACCCTCACAAAGAAAATAAGAATTTATTTCTTCATTATGGAGATTTAACAGATTCATCAAACATTATAAGACTTATAAGCGAGATAAGGCCTTCAGAAATTTATAATTTAGGAGCTCAATCTCATGTTGCAGTATCTTTTGAGGAACCAGAATATACCGCAGACGTTGTTGCATTGGGTGCATTAAGAGTATTAGAAGCAATTAGAATTTTAAAAATGGAAAAAACATGTAAATTCTACCAAGCATCTAGTTCTGAACTCTATGGATTAGTCAAAAATACTCCTCAAAATGAAGACACGCAATTTTATCCAAGAAGCCCTTACGCTGTATCAAAACTCTTTGCATATTGGATTTGTGTAAATTATAGAGAGGCTTATGACATCTATGCATGTAATGGAATTTTATTTAATCATGAGTCTCCAAGAAGAGGGGAAACATTCGTTTCTAGAAAAATTTCTAGAGGGTTATCAAGAGTGATGCTTGGTTTGGATGACTTCCTTTATTTAGGAAATTTAGACGCAAAAAGAGACTGGGGACACGCAAAAGATTATGTTGAGATGCAATGGTTGATGCTTCAACAAGAAAAACCAGAAGATTTTGTAATAGCAACAGGAACACAATTTTCAGTAAGAGATTTTGTGTTGTGGGCTTGTGAAGACTTAGGGATCAAAATAACTTTTAAAGGTAAGGGTTCAAAGGAAGTTGGAGTTGTTTCAGAAATACATCCTTCTAAAAAATATAAGGTTAAAAAAGGAGAGACAATTATAAAAATTGACCCTAAGTATTTTAGACCTAGTGAAGTAGATAATTTATTAGGCGATGCAAAAAAAGCTTCAGAAAAGCTTGGTTGGAAACCTTCAATATCAACAAGAGATCTTTGCTCAGAAATGATTAAGGAAGATTTTGCTAATGCTTTGTTAGAGTCAAAGAATAAAAGCTAATTTTTTAAATGAAAAAGATATTGCTTTTTGGAGGAACAGGTTTAGTTGGTAAAAATTTCTTACAATGTAAATATGCAGATCGATATGAAATCAATTCTCCATCTAAACAAGAAGTAAATTTATTAGATGAACGCAAGACTAAAGAATTTATTCAGGATTCTCATCCAGATTTAATAATTAATGCCGCAGGAAAAGTAGGAGGAATAAAAGCAAACATTTGCAATGATTTAGATTTTTATTTAGATAATTTATCTATAGGAACGAATATTCTTTTAGGCGCAAGAAAATCAAAAGTAAAGAATGTTTTAAATCTCGGAAGTTCATGTATGTATCCTTCAAATATAAACAAGAAATTAAAAGAAACGGATTTAATGAAAGGTGAATTAGAAAAAACAAATGAAGGCTATGCATTAGCAAAACTTGCTGTTTCGAAATTGGCTGAATACATATCTATTAAAGAGCCAGACTTAAATTATAAAACTATAATTCCTTGTAATCTATTTGGAAAATTCGATAATTTTGATCCTATTACCTCGCATATGATTCCTTCAGTCATATCTAAAGTTCATAAAGCTAAATTAAATGATGAATTGAATATTGAAATGTGGGGAGATGGTTCAGTCAAAAGGGAATTCATGTATATAGAGGACTTTATAGATTTTTTATATTTTTCAATTAAAAATTTTGAAAGGCTCCCTCAATATATTAATGTTGGAACTCAAACTGACCACTCTATTAAGCAATATTACAAAATTATTATGAAAGTAATTGGATTTAAAGGAAATATTGTTAAAAACACTGCTCAACCCATCGGGATGCTACGAAAGAAAGTAGATACAACATTGCTAACAGAATTTGGCTGGAAAAGTAAAATTTCTTTAGAGCAGGGAATAAAGGAAACTTATAATTTTTATTTGAAAGAGATAAATGAAAAAATATAGTCTTTCATCAAATACTTGGGATTCAAAAGAATACATGGCTATACAAAGGGTCATTGATTCAAACCTATTCACCATGGGTAAAGAAGTCTCGTCATTTGAAAGTAAATTTGCAAATTTCTTTGGCTCCAAATTTTGTGTAATGGTTAACTCAGGCTCCTCAGCAAACCTCTTGATGATTGCCTCTCTTTTTTTTACAAAAATAAAAAATAGAAAATTAAAAAAGGGAGATGAAGTAATCGTTCCTGCAGTTTCTTGGTCTACAACATACTTTCCTCTTCAGCAGTATGGAATCAAATTAGTTTTTGTGGATATTGACAAAGAGACATTAAATTTTGATATACCTCAACTTGAAAAGGCTATTTCTAAAAAAACTAAAGCTATACTGGCTGTAAATCTTTTGGGAAACCCAAATGATTTCAAATCCTTAAATAAAATTTGTAAGGAAAATGGACTTACTCTTCTTGAAGACAATTGTGAGTCAATGGGCGCTAAATATGAAGATAAATATACAGGTTCTTTTGGTCTAATGGGTACATTTAGCTCTTTCTTTAGTCACCATATATCCACCATGGAAGGGGGTTACATTGTTACCGATGATGAAGAAATTTACCACATTTTATTATCATTAAGAGCTCACGGCTGGACAAGAAACTTACCAAATAAAAATAGAGTAACTGGAAGAAAAAGCAACAAAGATTTTTTAGAAAGCTTTAACTTTGTCCTTCCCGGTTACAATTTAAGACCACTTGAAATAAGTGCTGCAATTGGAAAAGAGCAATTAAAAAAATTTCCATATTTTCTCAAAGCAAGAAGAAAAAACGCAAAGCACTTCGAAAAGTTATTTGGACAAGAAAAGAACCTATCAATTCAAAAGGAATTAGAAAAGAGCAGTTGGTTTGGATTTTCCATAATTCTTCAAAATAAAAATATCAGCAGGAATAAATTAGTCTCTTTCTTGGAAAGAAATGGTGTTGAGTGCAGACCTATTGTTTCGGGAAATTTTACGAAGTTTAAAAAAGTTTTAAAATATTTCGACTATAGAATTTCCGGAGAATTAAAAAACTCTGACTATATAGATAAGAAGGGTTTTTTTGTAGGGAATCATCACTTTAGCATTGAGAAAAATATATCTAATTTGAAAAATCTCTTTGAATCTTTCAAGGCTTAATATTTTGCTCTCATCATGAAAAGAAAGTTGTTAACTATAATCACTCCAGTTTTCAACGATCTAGAAAATTTAAAAAAAACATTTAAAACAATCCAAGCAGGAAATGAATTAACCGAGCACATTATTATTGATGGTAATTCAAAAGATGGATCATTTGGTTTTGCCAAAAATCTTGAATCAAAAGGGCTTGCAAAAGTCCTTACTCAAAAATCTCAAACAATTTATGGGGCATTCAATGAAGCTTTAAGACAAGGAAACGGAGAGTATGTGATTTTTTTATATTGTGGAGATATTCTTAAAATAGAGAAGGTTATAAATTTGATAAAAAGAAATAGTAATTTTGAAATCATCGCAGCAAGTTGTAAACAAAATGTTAATGATAAAGAAAATATTTATTTAAGATCGAAAAGACCTAAAATTTCTGTGTCTTCTACTAGTATTTTGCATTCATCTTTAATTATTAAGTCCTCATTTTATGAAAAGGTAAATTTATTTGATGAAGCCTTAACAGTTTCAGCTGATGTTGATTGCGTAATAAAAATGATTAAAGCTGGAGCAAAAACCAAATACACTGATGAGATTATTTGCCATATGGAAGAGTATGGAGTTTCTAATAAAAAATATTTAAGAAAAATAATGGACCATTCCATAATTAAATACAGACATGTTGGATTGTTAAGTTTTTTTTTCTATTTCCCTAAAAGAATTTTTATGGATTTTATTTTGATACCATTGTGGATAACTTATAAAAGTTCTTTACCACGTAGAAAGTAATGTCAGACAAAACTAAAAAACATAAAGTATGCATTATCGGGTTAGGCTATGTTGGAATGCCTTTAGCAATTTTAATATCAAAGAAATATGAAGTTGTTGGGTTTGATCAGGATGCATTAAAAATCGAAAAGCTTAAAAATGGGCTTGACGATTTGAATGAAATTTCAAAGAAGGAGATATCTTCATCAAACATTTTATTTACTAATAAAGAAAAAGACATAAAAAATAGTAATTTATATATAGTTACAGTACCAACACCAGTAAAAAAAAATAATGAACCTGATCTTAGGCATCTAAAAAAAGCTAGTAAACTTATAGGTAAGGTAATTTCGAAAAACGATATTGTAGTTTTTGAGTCTACAGTTTATCCGGGTGTCTCAGAAGATATTTGTGTTCCACTAATTGAAAAACAAAGTAATTTAAAATTAAATAAAGGATTTTTTGTGGGTTATTCGCCCGAAAGAGTGAATCCAGGCTCGCAAGGTAAAAATATTGCAGATATTGTAAAAGTTGTTTCTGGTTCAGATAATAAAACAGCAAAAAAAATTAATTCTTTTTATAAAAGCATCATTCCAGCTGGAACCTATCTTGCGCCTTCAATAAAAGTAGCTGAAGCTGCAAAAGTAATTGAAAATATTCAGAGAGATTTAAATATAGCTTTGATGAATGAGATTTCCATTATTTTTAACTCTCTTGATATTAATACTTCAGAAGTCATAGCCGCAGCCTCAACAAAGTGGAATTTCTCAAAATTTTCTCCTGGCATTGTCGGCGGACACTGTATTGGAATTGATCCATACTATCTTACTTTTGAATCAATGAGACGAGGACATATTCCTGATTTGATTTTAACTGCAAGGAATTTAAATGAAAAAATGTCAAAGCACATTTTTGATAGAACCTTAAAAGGTGTTGAGAAAAAGGACATAAAATATAAGTCTCTTAAAGTTCTTATCTTAGGATATGCCTTTAAAGAAGACTGTATAGATACAAGAAACACAAAGGTATTAGATATAGCCAAATTATTTGCAAGAAATCATCATAAAGTACATATTTATGATCCTTTAATTCCTGAGCAAGATATTAGTTTTCAGAATTTGACATTTCTCTCTAATCCTAAATCAAACTTTTACGATGTTATTTTGTTTTGTGTTCCACACATGGAGTTAAAAAAACTTGGGCTAAATAAACTTAAGTCATATGGGAAGAAAAGACATTATTTTTTTGATATCAAATCTATTTTTAAGAAATTTGAAGTAGATGACCAACTTTAATTTTATTTGTTATGTGCGGTATTACAGGAATTTTAAGTCCAAATAGGCAAATTCCACTAAGAGATCTAAAAATTCTTACCGATAATATTTCCCACAGAGGTCCAGATGATGAGGGATTCTGTATAGCTTCTTCCAATACTTTCGAACTGTTTAAAGGCGATTCAACTTCAGAAGAAATAGATTTGAGGCATATAAATTCTTCTTTAGAAAGAAAATTCAATTTAGGAATAGCTCATAGACGTTTTTCAATTATTGATACTACAAGCGCAGGACATCAACCTTTTGTATCAAAAGCGGACCAGATTGCAATATCTTTTAATGGAGAAATTTATAATTATATTGAATTAAAAAAAGAACTTTCTAAAAGTTTAGGCATTGAATTCAAGACAAATTCAGACACTGAGGTCATTCTTGAAGCCTATAAATATTGGGGCCTAGATTGTTTTAAAAAATTTAATGGTTTTTGGAGCTTAGCAATAATTCATGGAAATAATTTAATTCTTTCAAGAGATAGGATTGGTAAAAAACCTCTCTATTTTTCCAACGATAATGATCTTTTAATTTTTTCGTCTGAAATTAGACCTATTTTGTCTCTAAGAAAAAGATATGGTTTCAAAAATAGCATCTCTGAAAAAGCAACATATGATTACCTTCATTTAGATAGAAGAAATGCCTTCACAGATAGCTTTTTCAAAGAAATAAAACAGGTCGAACCTGCATCTTTTGTGATTTTTTCATTAAATCATGTAGAAGCAGAAAAAAAAGAAAAGTTTTGGGATCTTTCAAACATCGGCATCAATAATCAAATAGACTTGTTATCTGCAAAAGAACAATTTCTTAGTTTATTAAATAATTCCATCGATCTAAGATTAAGAGCAGATGTCCCCATTTCTGTAAATCTGAGCGGAGGACTTGATTCCTCTGCTATCGTATCTCTTGCAACCAAAAGTCTTAGAAAAAAAAATAAAAAACTAGTTGTTCATAATTTTAAATTCAAGGATGACTTATCTCTTGATGAATCAAAAGCAGCAAGAGAAATCTCAAATTTTTGTGGAAGTGATTTCAATGAGATTGTTTTAGACAAAAAAGAAGTTTTTGAATCTGTTAATAATTTAATTTATGAATCGGAAGAACCCGTTCATTCCTTAGCATCATTTGTACAAAAATTTGCATGGGAAAAGATTTCTGAAGAGGGTTATAAAGTTATCTTGCATGGTTCGGCGAATGACGAATTGATGTTGGGATATGATTATTTAAAAAAAATTGAGTTACTCAGTAGACTCAGAAATCTAGATATTAATTCCATCTCACGGGACTTAATTCATGAAAAACTTTTAGTTTTAAAATTAATAAAGTGGATTATGTTTCGAGAAAATCATAAAACTCAAGTAAATGAAAATTTCTTGTCTAAAGAGCTCAAAAATTCAAATCAAAAAAGATATCAAAAATTCATAAATAAAATTGATAACTTAAATTTATCATCCAAAGACAGGATGAAGGCAGATCTTCTTTATTTAAGAGTTCCTTACTGGTGTAATCTTATGGATAAAAATATGATGAGCATACCTATTGAAGTCAGGATGCCATATCTAGATCATAAACTTATTGAATTTTTGACATCTATACCTACCAAGTATTTTTTAAAAAATGGTTTTACAAAGTTTCTTCTTAGGCACTCAATGATTGGAAAGTTACCAGATACAATTATTTGGAACAAAAAAAAGACAGGTTTTAGTATTCCTAAAAAAAATTGGCATTCTGGATTAAGAAATTCTTTTTTAGAAATGTTAGAGAATAAAAATCTTGAAGAATTTTTTGATTTAAATCGTCTTAAGTCAGATTCGAATAAATTAACTCAAGATGAATTCTGGAGATATTACAATTTCTGTGCTTGGTTGAATCTACAGCAATTATGATTTCTCCTAAAGAACTTATTTTTTTATCGGCTCAAAAAGGCTTAGAAATACTTAACGAGAATGAGCAAATGCCCTCAGGACATAATGGTCCTTATTTTGATGAGGAAACACCTGTAAGAAATAACGCTCATTGGGCTATGTTATTTCTCAAAGCATTTTCTATGTCGGGAAATAAAGATTATTTTATAGCGGCAAGGAAATGTATCTCTTTTCTTAAAAATTCCGTCAATGAAAATTATATATTTGAGTGCAGAATGAAAGAGGGCAAAGACAAGGTAAACGGATTGATCGGCCAGGCATGGGCTATTGAGCCACTTGGATACATTCAAAAGTACGAATCTGATGCAGAAGCTCTTCAAATAGCTACAAAACTAATTAAACAGCACAAATATGATAAAAATATTTCCTTATGGTTTAAATCTAACCTTAAAGGACAAGAAGATGGCTTGGACTTTACATTCAATCATCAGCTTTGGTTCACAGCTATAGCATCTAAATTTTCAAAATTTGATGATGAAATCGATTTGAATTGTTTAGATTTTTTAAACAATTTATATAAAAACATACAGATTGATAATTCTGGCAGAATTCTCCAATCCATAAAAATAAATTTTTTAGAATCGCAAATTAAGCCCTTTCTGAAAAGATTTTTAAAAAGAGACAGACACTTTTATAACCAAATGAAAGAAATCGGCTATCATGGATTTAATACTTATGCTTTTGCACTTCTGTTTCAATCCTATCCAAATCATGATTTTTGGATTTCTGATTTATTCAAAAAAATTTTAAATTACTTTTCATCAACGGAATTTTCTAAAAATATAAAAAAAACAAAATATGGTTTTTCTTATAACCCTCCTGGAATTGAGGTATTAGCTACATCAAAAATCTTTGAAGAAGTATTTGAGTTTGACTTAGATTTTGTGGATGATCTTTGGAACCACCAAATAGAAGTATCCCTTAATAGAGAAAGTGGATTATTATCAGAAGGATCTTTTGATAAAAATACTAATATGGCACGAGCATATGAAGCTATACTTTGTCTTTAAAAAATGATTAGCAGTTCAAAAATATATAATTTTTTACTTTCAGCATTTATTTTGTGTCTAGGCTTTATTCCAAGCCCATACAGGATAAACATATTCGGCCTGGATATGAATATGGACAGATTTATTATAATCATTGCGTTGGCAGTGACTTTTTTAATCTTTATTCAAGGAAAAAATTCTGTCAAAAAAATTCAACTGATTCTTTTCGCATATCTCTTAATTGTCCTTTTGAACAACTTTTTAATAGGGAACCTGCAATTGATGTCCATTTATGTTGCTCTTTTATTATTTTTTTTATCTAGCGATATTCTTAAGGAAGAAAGTTACTCCAAAGCTTTAGCTTTTTCTTTTATAGGTTTAACTGTTTGGACAGCTTATTCAATAATTTTTTTCTTCTCTACTGGACAGGCTTTAATAGAAGTTCCTTTTGCTAATTTTTTACCAGGTTTTATGGAGACAAAGCTAGAACATGCAGAACTTATATCGGCTTCATATTCAATTTTTCCAAGAATATCTTTTCCTTATGCCTCTCCACCTCAACTATCTGCTGTTGCTGGGTTATTTTTTTTATTTTTCTTTTATCAGTTTCAAATGAGAAATATCGAATATAAATCTTTAGCAATTCCTTATTCTTTAATGGGGATGATCACATCCATGGGAATTGTTATTGCAACAATATCAAGGACAGGCCTAGCAGTTATTGCTGCCGGACTTTTTTTTTATTATCTTTTTTCATTAAACCTAAGATTAAAGGTAAGTAGTTTATTAACAACATCTTTTTATGCTTTAACCTTATTTGGATTAGGCGTCTTAACCTTAAACTTCTTTTCGGATAACTTAATTGCAAATGTTATTACCTCACGATTTTCCTCTAGCGATGACTTTTCTGCTCTAAATCCTTACAGCCATTTGAATATAAGGCTTATGGGAATTGAATATTTCTTTGATATGAGTTTCTTTGAGAAACTTTTTGGTATTGGCTACCTTAATTATGAGGTTTTACATTTTCATTCGTCATTATTAACGGCTTTGATAGAATTGGGCGTATTCGGTTTTGCTTTAATTCTTCTTGCATTATGTTACCCATTAAAAAAGGCTTTTCAGTTGTTAGGAAGTTTAGAAAGAAAGGAAATTGAGAAGGGTAAATATGTTATCTCATTGATTCTGGCATTAATAGTTGCGCATTTGGCTTATGAGCTACCTTACATACAATTTTTATGGATCTTTTGGGGTTATGCTTTGTGCATCACATTAAGCAAAAAAAAAGAGTCTCTTCATGACGAATATGCCTAAAGAAATCTCTTTGATTGTTCCTATATTTAATGGAACAAAATATATTAAACAGTTTATAGATCCTCTAAATTCCAATTTTTTTAAAGGACAAGTCATATTTGTTGATAACTGTTCAACAGATAATTCTCATAGAATCATAGAAGATTATTGCAAAAAAAATAATAATTTTAAGTTGGTTAGTTATTCAAAAAAGAAAAGTTCTTACGCAGCAAGAAATTATGGCGTTAAATTTTCAAGAAATAATATTATTGCATTTACTGATATAGATTGTATTCCAACAAAATCATATTTAAATTTTTTGTCATCTTTTAATGGAAATTTTGACCTCATGACAGGGCCAATAAACGTTTTTTACAAAAAGAAAAATATATATGAAATATTTGATAAGAATACTTATCTTTTACAAGAATATTATGTAAAAAATAACTATGCAGCTACAGCAAATCTCGTTATCACAAGAGAAGTTTTTAACTTGGTAGGGGGTTTTCCAGAGTTTACTTCTGGTGGAGATAACAAATTTTGCAAAAAGTGTATTGATATGGGCTTTAAAATTCATTTTGAAAATAATTTAATGATTTTACATCCTGCTCGAGGAACTTTTTTTGACCATATCTCAAAAGCTAAAAGACTGGGAATAGGACATGGAGAAATTTTTAATGAATCTTATAAAAACTTCTATAATTTTTTGAAATATTTTTCTAAAAATTTATTATCAATTTTTATTCCTTTAAATAGCATTAGAGTTTATCTAAGAATTAATCAAAAAGAAAAAATTAATTTTTTTAACAACTTAAAGTTAATTTTCTTAGCCTTTTCAGTAAACCTTGTTCAAAGACTATTTATAATTAAAACTCTTTTGAGTAGGTAGTTAGTGAATTTTTTTTTCAAAATAAAACATTATGCTTTTCTATATTTTAAATTTTCAAAAGCCTATAATTGCATTTCTTTATCTAAACAAGAATCACCAAATAAGCATTATTGGTTAACCGGATATTCTTCAAATATTACAAATAAAAAATGGCAAATTGAAAATGGAATACCCCTTGGACTGTATAATAAATCATGGAAGGGAGGTCTTCATAAAAGAACTCATATTTGTGCGTTATGTGAGTATTTCTTTGCACTAGATGAATTAGGTAAAAACCATAAACAATCTCAAATTGTTGAATTTATTTTAGATAATCTTTCAGAAGGGAAAAATTCCAAAACTAATAAAAAATATATGTTTTGGAAGACATACATGGACGAAGAAAGTCAAAATTATTTTGTTCATGGAATGGGACAGGGACAATTACTCTCTTTGTTGGTTAGAGCAAATTTACAAGAGTACAACGTAAATTTATCCCCCCAAATTGTAAAAGTTTTAGAATCATTTAAATTAGATTTTCATCATGAAAATGGCTTTGTGTCGTCTAAAGATTCTCTGGTTATTCAAGAATACCCTCATTTGTATCACGTTAACCCAGATGTTCTTAATGGCTGGCTGTCAGCGCTAATTGGGCTTTATGATGCAATAAATTCTGGGTTTGGAGATGATGAAATTATAGAAATCTTTAATAAAAGTCTAAAAAGCTTAACAGAAAAATTACCCCTATATGACTTTGGATTTTGGTCTCTTTATAATCTGCCATCATCATATACGAATATCGCAAGTATTCATTACCACGATTTACACGTATCCCTTTCATATGCCTTAGGACGCTTAACCGATAATGAGAAACTTATAAAATTTTCTAAAAAAATGGCAAAATATAGTAGAAACTATTTTTACCGCTTTCTTTCTTTCTTTATAAAAATACTTGCGAACATAATTAAATATAAAAGAATTTATAAACTCAAATGAATAACTTTTTATCAACAGCTATTATTCACCATAGGAGGGATAAAGATCGTATAGTCTTGTTTTACATCTTAGAATTTCTTCAGTTATTTCAAATAAAATGAACTCACCGATCAACAAAAGTTTTATAGATAAATATTTAAGATAAAAAGTATGTTGAATACTATAAAACGATTTATTTTAACTATTGCTTAGCGTTTCGATGTCATTTTTAAACCAATGAAAATTTGTCACATTGCAATTAAGCACAATATCTACTCTGATTCTAGGATAGTTGAAAGGATGGCAAATTCATCACTATCAAGAAATAAAGTAACAATTATTACTTCTGGAGAAAAATCTTCTAAAAAAGGTGGCTTAAGAGTAATAAATATAGGAACAAAAAAAAATAACTCTCTTTTAAATTTCTACAAAGTCTTTGTAAGCTCTTTAAAAATAAATGCAGATATTTATCACCTCCATGAGGTCCCTCTCATACTAATAGGAATTTTATTAAAGCTTTTCGGGAAAAAAATTATTATGGATTTTCATGAAGATTTTGAAGCAGAGCTATTCGATAAACCTTATTTAACTAAAACCAAAGCTCAAATAATCAAATTCTTATATAAACCCTTAAAAATAGTTTCTTTGATAATGTTCGATAGAATAATTCTTGCTGAGGAAAGTTACAAAAAAAAGTTCATTAATTTGTTTAATAAAATTGAAGTCATTAAAAACTTTCCTGTTTCCTCTAAATTTAAGTTTAAAAATAAAACAGGAAAAAAAAAGAATTTAGTGGTTTATGTGGGAGTAATTTCAGCTGACCGGGGTATTAAGGAGCTCATAAATGCTGTAATTAAATTCAACAATTATTCAGAAAATTGCCTTTATTTAGATTTAATTGGCCCCATAAATGATGAAGATTTTAAAAATTATATTCTTTCTAGAGTTGATTCATCAAATGGTGAAATCTCTTGGCTAGGTAAAAAAAAATATTCAGAGATTCTTTCGAATTTAACTAATTACGATGTTGGTTTTTCTGCCCTACATGACAAAGAAAATTATAGATACAGCTTGCCTACAAAGATTTTAGAATATGGTTCTGCAGGTTTATACTCTATAGCAAGCGATTTACCAATAACCCATGAATATATCCGAGAAGGGCTAAATGGATCAATCGTTAAACCCAATGATAGCGATTCAATCTATGAGTGCTTTGTAGAGATAATTCCAAAGATTAAAGATAATGATCGAGAAAACATTAGGAAATTTGTTTCTGAAAATTTTAGTTGGGACGAGGAATACAAAAAACTTGAAAATCTATATCTAAAAATTTAATTTTATGTGCGGAATTTTTGGATATGTTAAAAAAGGAGAAGACCAAGAATTCCTTCATAAAGCTAATGACATTCAACGCCATAGAGGGCCAGATGGAGATGGAATTTTTATAGGCAAAGAAGGAAATTGGAATATAGGATTCGCACATCAAAGATTGTCAATAATAGATTTATCTTCCTTTTCCGACCAACCTATATCCTCTCTAGCAACAAAAAATACTCTCTCGTTTAATGGAGAAATTTACAATTACAAAGAATTGATTTCAGAAGAAAATTTATCTTCAGATTTAGGAGATACTAGGGTTCTTTTAGAGATGTTGGATAAATATGGTCTTAAATCTACAGAAAAGTTAAATGGAATGTGGGCATTTAGTTATCTTGATTTCACAAAAAACTCTATGATTCTTTCTAGAGACAGATTTGGAGAAAAGCCTCTGTATTACTATTTAGAGAAAGAATGCCTCTACTTTTCTTCTGAATTAAAAACTCTACTTAAAATTTTGCCAAACAAGTTTGACCTAGACTTTGAAGTTGTTGGCCAGTTTTTATGTCAAGGTTTAACAAACTATTCTTCGAATTCAATTTTAAAAAATATAAAACAGGTTAAACCTGGATACAATTATATTTTCAAACTGAATAAATCTTTTATTGAGATGGATAAAGTTAGATTTTGGGATCCTAATTCTCATCATATTGATAATATTTCATTTCAAGATGCTTCTCAGGAAGTAAACAGAATTCTTAAAAATTCAATTGAAATAAGATTAAGAAGCGATGTACCCGTAGGAGTTCTTCTTTCGGGTGGCATAGATTCTTCTTCGATCGCTGCTCTGGCAAATTTAAAAAATACTCCTTTACATACATTATCCGCCATTAGTGATATACCAAATTATGATGAAAGTCTTTTTATCAATAAAGTAAACAAACATTTAAATGCTCAAGAAAATACTGTAGTCATTAGACCAGATTCAAAAGAGGCATTTAGTCTATTAGAAAAGTCAATTTATTATAATGATTTTCCCATAAACGATTTTTCAAATGTAATGCACTTTCAGCTAATGAAACATGCAAAGGAAATTGGCCTCAAGGTTGTCTTATCAGGACAAGGAGCAGATGAATCTTTCTGCGGATATAGAAAATATTTATTTTTTTATCTTCAAATGTTAATTCAAAATAATAAATTTATTGACGCCGCTAAGTTGATGCTTGATTTCTTGAATAATAAGTCAATAGTTAATCAATTTAATTTTTCAGAGGCAAAAAGATATCTTCCATTCTCAAGAAGAAAATCTATTTATGGCGAAGAACTTACTAACTTTTTGCCCATAAAAATCGGCCTCCAAAAGGGCATGAATTTAAAAGATAGACAGAAGCTAGATTTATTAAAAACTAGCGTTCCTGCACTTACTCACTATGAAGATAGAATGTCAATGTCCCATGGAATCGAAATAAGACTACCTTTTTTGGACCATAGATTAGTTGATTTTGCATTACGAATTCCAGATTCTTATAAAATTGATAAAGGCTGGACAAAATTAGTACTTAGACAAGCTATGAAAGATTATCTTCCAAAAGAAATAACTTGGAGAAAAGATAAGCAAGGTTTTCTTAACCCACAGTCAATTTGGCTAAAAAAAGATTGGAAAAAAGAAATATTAGATTTACTTTCAAGTGACTCTTTAATTTACTCGAAAGGATTAATTAACAAGAAAAATATTCTTGAAAGGTATAAAGACTTTTGCAAGGGTAAAAATATTTGGCATAGGGAAATTTTATCTGTTGTCTCAATGGAAATTTGGCTAAGACAAAATAAGGATTTTTTGAGCTGAAATCTCTAGAAAGCCTGATTAAATAGAATAAAAAAATGATAAAATTCATTTTTTAAATTATTTATGAATACTTATTTAAGTGAAGATCTTAAAAAGTCATGGAATGATCTGGGCTATGTAAGAATTCCTAATTTTATTGATTTAAACGATATTGATCTTCTTCAAAAAGAAATAAAAAAAAATATAAAGAATAGGTTCTTAAATCATTCTTTTACTCAACATACCCATAGGTATGAAAAGTTAAGATTTAACAAAGAAAATTTATTAGAAGAATCATTACAAAATCCTCATGCTTACGTTTGGTCAAAAGAATTAAGATATGCTGTAGCTAAGATAATTTGTGATACAAAAATTATTGAATTAATTAATTTTTTGTCGGGCGAAAATAAGAAAAGAGCTATTTGGCAATCAATGTATTTTGACAAATCAACAGGTACTCTTGGCCATCAAGATACATACTATTTAGATACAGTAGATGGTGGAGAGGTAAATGCAGTTTTATTTGCTCTAGAAGATTTTAAAAAAGAATCAGGGCCATTTTACGTCATACCCAAGAGTCATGTTTTAGGACCCATTTACAAAGAAAGAAAAATTGATGTAGACGAAAGATTTGACAACCATGACTTACAAGCATCAACTCTTAAAGATTTCGAAGATAAAAACTTTAAAAGTGTAGTGCCCCAACTTCTAAAAAAAGGCGAAATTTTGATATGGAATTCTTTTTTGTTTCATGGCGCTTTAAACCCCAAGGATCCTAAACTAAGCAGAAAATCTTTAACCGCTCACTATTATCCCGCTGATAAAGATTTAAAGGGATTTAAAACAAGACCTAATATATCTTTTCCAAAAAATCTAAATGTACCTATAATGGGCTATCCTTCAGAATATCAAAATTTTAAAGAAAAAATTAAATTGATAATCAAAATAATTAATCAGAGTCTTTTTAAGAAAAATAAAATTGATATGGATATGAGAAGAGATTCTTATAGATAAAAAGGTCTTCATAAAATTATAAATATCTAACTTGAAGAAATTTAGCCTGCTCTATCAAAGAAAATTTGGTCAAATCTAAAAAAATTTTTTAAGATGAAGTCCTTTAAAAAAATCTCATCAGTTCTGAGATCAGATTCATTTTCAAGTTTTATAAATGTAAGTTCCTCTTCACTAGTTGGATTGATCATTGCCTACTTTTCTTTAAACACTTTAGGTACTGAAGTTTTTGGATTATGGGCTTTAGTGGTTACGCTTTTTAGTTTTGCTTTAATTGCAGAACAAGCAGTAGGTCTTCCCATAATTAGGATGGTCAAAATTGGAAATAAGACCAACAACTTTCATATTTTATCCTCTTCTTCATTACCAATAATCCTTTTTTCTCTTTTAGTTTTTGTTTCTTCCTTAGTAGCTAATTCATTTTTTTTGGATAGGGTTGAAAATATAATTCCAGGTACAAAAAATGATTTTTTAATCTTACCTTTTTTATCATTTAGTCTTTTTATTGCTCTCATCGCTACCATACTCTCTTCTTTTTTAATTGGTTTTAAAAAACTCTATTTAACTAATTACATAAAATCTTTTTCTAGATTAATCCAGCTTTTGGTCTTACTAACGTTATTTAAATTAAATTTCTCTTTTTGGGCCTTGGTTCTCTCACTCTTAAGTTATTACTTTCTGACATTCTTATTTTGTTTGATTGTAACTTTAAGGGATTTTGAAATTCCAGATACTTTGACCAATAAAAATATATCAGCTGAACTATGGACTATTGGAACAAAACTTATAAGCGCAAGGATCTTTGGCTTATTTGGAGACCCATTTATAAAGTTTTCATTAGGAGCTTTAGTTGGTCTTCAATCAGTAGCATTCTTCGAAATTTGCTTAAAAATAACTGCCACACTTTCTCAAATTCCAACACTCGTTTTTTCCGGAAAAGTTCCTTTATTTAAAGAACATTTGGAAATGAAAAGCTCTTTTATAAAAGTTAAAACTTTGTTTAAAAGTCTTGATTTCTATACTCTTATTTATACGCTATTTTGTGGTTTTATATCTATTATATTTATCGAAAATGTTTTGGAGTTTTTTTTCAAACAGAATTTCGAAACATTAATCTTAGCTGTATTTTTCATGCTTCTTATGACGCTTTTATTTAATTGTTTTTTTACATCGAGAAGTTATTTTCTTATAACCCAAGGAGACGGAAATACCTCATTCTATGCATATTTAATTCAATCTCTGATGCTTACAATAAGCATAATTGGAATTTATCTTTTTATAGATAATAGGACCATCCTTACATTGACTATTGCTTATTGTTTGTCACATATATCATCGTCTATACTCATTCTGCTTAGGTATCAAAATTCCCTTAAGACTTTAAAATTTTCATAGATAAAACGATTTTTAGCAAAGTAAATGAAAATTATTTATATCCATCAATATTTTCATACCCCTGAAATGGGCGGTAGTACGCGGTCTTTTGAAATAGCTAAAAGACTTGTTGAAAAAGGCCATGAAGTTAATTTGATAACAACTCTTCAAAACATAAAAAATTCGAATAACAAAAAAAAATGGACAATGACAAATGAAAGTGGAATTAATGTGTATTGGTTTCCTGTAGAGTATTCGAATAAATTAAACTTTTACTTAAGAGTTATAGCTTTTTTTAAATTTGCATTTCATTCCTTTAAAAAAGGGCTTTCTCTTAGAGGAGATTTGATTTACGCAACTAGCACTCCTTTAACAGTAATTATCCCAGGATTTTTACTTTCTTTTTTGAAAAATAAACCTCTAGTATTAGAAGTAAGAGATCTTTGGCCAACTCTTCCCATAGCTATTGGAGCTCTAAAAAGTCCTATTAATATTTTTTTAACAAAACTCCTAGAAAAATTTGCATATAAATTTTCAAAAAAAATAATAGCGTTATCTCCCGGCATCAAACAAGGCATTATTGATCAAGGAATTTCTGATGAAAAAGTAATCGTAATTCCTAATAGCTGTGACATTGAAAATTTCACAATCAAGAATCATTCTATCGAAAAAATTAAATTTAGAAAAAAACACAATATACCTGAAAAAAATTTATTAATTACATATGCAGGTACTTTTGGAAAGATCAACAATATTTTCTATATGGTGTATCTCGCCATGAAACTGAAAAATAACCCTTTAATATCTTTTTTGGCGGTTGGTGATGGAGTAGATTTTGAAAAAGTAAAAAGATTAGTTAATGAAAAAAAAATTCAAAAGAACTTTAAGATTATAAAAACATTACCAAAAAAGAATATGCCCCAAGTATTATCTGCCTCGGATATAAGTTTAAGTATTTTTCTCCCTCTAAAAGAAATGGAATCCAATTCAGCAAATAAATTTTTCGATGGTTTAGCTTCAGGTAATATGATCCTCATAAATTATGGAGGTTGGCAAGAGGATATTCTTCTAAGCAATAATTCAGGAATGAGACTCCCTCAAAATATTGACGATGCAGCAGAAATAGTTTCTCAATTAGAAAAAAATAGAAGCAAAGTAGTTGAATTTGGAACAAATGCTAAAAGACTAGCTTTTAAAGAATTTGATAGAGGTAAACTTACTGATAAATTAGAAAAAATAATTATAGACGTAGCTCAGCATGACTAAAGAAATCGATAATCTTGTAAAAAAAGTAATTTCTTTTTCTCAACAAGTTTATAAAGAAAATCCAATACCTTTGCATAGGCCAATCTTTGAAGGAAACGAAAAAAATTTTCTGTCCGAATGTATTGATACAAATTTTGTTTCTTCGGTGGGAAAAAGAGTAGATGAATTTGAAGAAAAAATTGCATCTTTTACAGGCTCAAAATATGCAATTGCTACTGTAAATGGTACATCTGCTTTACACATAGCCCTTAAGCTTCTGGGTGTCAAAGAAAAAACAGAAGTTATTACTCAATCTCTAACTTTTGTAGCTACATGTAATTCAATAAGTTATTTAAATGCGGTTCCAATATTTGTAGATGTTGATAGAGATACCATGGGCATGAGCCCAAGTGCTTTAGAACTTTTTTTAAAAGAAAATGCAACATTCAGAAAAGGTGTTCTCTTTAATAAAAAATCAGATAGAAAAATTTCAGCTTGCTTACCAATGCACACATATGGATATCCTTGCAGAATAAGAGAGATAAAAAAGATATGTAAAGACTGGAATATTCCTTTACTAGAAGACTGTGCAGAGTCTTTAGGAAGTTTTGTTGACAAAAAACACTCTGGCAACTTTGGTGTTGCAGGAGCTCTAAGTTTTAATGGAAATAAATTAATTACAACGGGTGGAGGGGGAATGATAATTACTAATAATAAGAAATTGGCTAGCGCTGCAAAGCATATGACTACCACTGCTAAAGTTCCTCATCCTTATAATTATATTCACAATGAAATTGGATATAACTACAGACTTCCTAACATAAATGCTGCTTTGGGATGTGCTCAAATAGAAAAAATTGAGTTTTTTTTGAGCCAAAAAAGGATTTTAAATAATAAATGGAAGAAAGCTTTGGAGGAGTTTAATTTAGATTTTCTTGAAGCTCTTGAAAACTCTACAAGTAATAATTGGCTGAATACGATTGTATTAACTTCAAGAAAAGATAGAGATAAATTCTTGAATTTAACAAACAAAAAAGGCGTTATGACTCGTCCAACTTGGGAGTTAATGTCAGATTTACCAATGTATAAAAATTGTCTAAGAGATAGTTTATCTAATTCAAGGTTTTTGAGAGACAGAGTAGTTAATCTACCCTCAAGCGTTCCTAACATAATGCTTAGTTCAACATCTATTTGATAATGAAATTAAATTTAATAGGAAGAAAAAAGCTTTTTTTTGAAAAAGAAGTTTCAGAGTTTGATAAAGAGCTTAAAGAAATTATCAAGGAAAGTTCTTTTTTAATAGTTGGAGGAGCAGGGTCTATCGGTCAATCGGTTGTGAAAGAAATCTTCAAAAGATCGCCTAAGATTCTTCACGTAGTCGATATAAGTGAAAATAACTTAGTCGAGCTCGTTAGAGACTTAAGAAGTAGCATAGGTTACATTCCTGGAGAATTTAAAACCTATGTGCTCGATCTTGGCTCTGTAGAGTTTGAAATGCTTCTTTCAATTCATAATTATGATTATGTCTTTAATTTATCTGCTTTAAAGCATGTTAGAAGTGAGAAGGACCCCTTTACACTCTTAAGAATGATTAGAGTAAACATTTTGAATTCAATTCACTTGATGGATTTACTTCAAGATAGAGTAAAGAAATTTTTTAGCGTATCTACTGATAAGGCTTCAAATCCAGTAAACATGATGGGTGCCTCAAAAAAGATTATGGAGTTATTTATGATGGATAAAAGTAAAGAATGTCCTCTTTCTAGCGCGCGATTTGCCAATGTCGCATTTTCTGATGGTTCTTTGCTTTATGGCTTTACTCAACGATTGAACAAAAACCAACCAATATCTGCGCCAAATGATGTAAAAAGATTTTTTATAAATAGTCAGGAATCTGGAGAATTATGTCTTCTTTCGTCTGTCTTTGGTAAAAATAGAGAAATTTTCTTTCCTAAAATGAATCTGGAAAATCATGCAATAAAATTTACTGAAATTGCAGTTAATTTTCTAGAGGAGAAGGGGTATGAACCTTTTTTATGTGAAACTGAAGAGGAAGCACGAAAACGAAGCAAAGAATTGATAAAAAAATCTAAGTGGCCATGTTATTTTTTTTCAAGTGATACTACGGGAGAGAAACCATATGAAGAGTTTTATTCTGATAAAGAAGATCTTGATTTAAAAAGATTTCCAAATATAGGTATTGTTTTAAATAAATATGAGAAGAATCCTAATTTGAAGGTTTTCTTGAATGAATTTAACTCAATAGCAAATTCAAACAAAATTACCAAACAAGATTTAGTTGATTTATTCAAGATAGTTCTACCAGGCTTTAATCATGAAGAAAAAAATAAAAATTTAGATGACAAAATGTGACTATAAGGTTATTTGATATTTTTTTTTCTGGCATAGCTCTATTAATATTGAGTCCAATATTTTTAGTTCTGATAATAGTCCTTAAATTTACTGGAGAGGGAAAAATATTTTTTTTACAAGAAAGAGTTGGAAAGAGTGGCAACTATTTTAAGTTATTTAAATTTGTAACTATGATTGAGAATAGCTCAAATGTGGGAACTGGAACCATAACTATAGAAAATGATCCTAGAATTTTGCCTTTAGGGCACATTTTAAGAAAAACAAAATTAAATGAATTGCCACAATTACTAAATGTTTTGCTAGGAGATATGAGCGTCATTGGACCAAGACCTCAAACAAAAAGATGTTTTAATGCATTTCCTGAAGTTTCCAAAGAAGCTATAAAAAAAGTAAAACCAGGGCTTTCTGGAATAGGATCAATTTTCTTTAGAAATGAAGAATCTATGTATCCAGAAAATTGTGATTATGATGATTTTTATAGTCAAAAAATAATGGTTTTTAAAGGAAGACTAGAAGAATGGTACGTTTCAAATAATAGTCTTCTTAATTACTTTGTATTAATTTTTATGACCTTAAAGGTGCTTCTATTTCCTAAAATAAAGTTTATTTGGACAATCTATAAGGATCTACCTTTGCCCCCTAAAGAGCTGGAGAAATGGTTTGAATAATAAAGATTATTACTATCAGTTAGCAGTGCTTCATAAAGAAAATTTAGAGCAAGGTTTTTTAAGCAGCTTAGGAATCAGTTTTTTAAGACTTCTCTATAAAGAGATTGATAGAGACAAAGACAGTGTTATTATTTCTGTTAAAGAAGACAATCGTGTTATTGCATTTGTTTCTGGAACAATAAAATTCAATAAAATCTACAAAAGACTTTTGCTTAAATTGCCTTGGGTAATCTTCGCTATTTTTCCAAAAATTTTCAGCTTTAAGGTTCTTTATAAAATTTTTGAAATTTTAAAAACACAATTGTCAAAAAAAAATAAACAGAAGCTTCCTGACTCTGAGCTTTTATCTATTGCAGTCCACAAAAACTTTAGAAGAGCAGGACATGCAAATTATTTATTTCTTCAATTGGTTAAGTTTTTTAAGTCAAAAAAAATAGATATTTTTCATATAAAAGTTGGAGAAGATTTAGAATCCGCTCATTCATTTTATAAAAAACTTGGCGCAATACCTCAATCTAATATTCAGATACATAAATCTGAAAACTCTATCGTGTATACAAAAAATGTTCCTTAAAAGATTTCTAAAAAGTATATTTTCTTCAAATTTATCTTTTACAACCCCAATTTTTGTTGATAACAAAGAAAATATGGAGTTAATGGTTTCTGAACTAGAATCAGAAAATATTTTAGCAATTGATACTGAATTTGACTGGAAAACAACTTATCATCCTAAAATAAGCTTGATCCAAATTGCTTCAAAAAATTCAATTTATATTATTGATTGTTTAAATATTAACCTTAAATTTTTAACGCAAAAACTTATTAGTGATCCAACAAAATTATTGATCTTTCACAGCGTGAGAAGCGACGCCACTGTTTTATCTTCAGCTCTCAATGTCTATGTAAAAAATGTTTATGATATTCAGATAGCAGAAAAGCAAATTTCAAAAAAAGATATTCAGGCATATGGAGAAATTGTAAAAAAATATTGTCATATAAAAATAGATAAAGAAGAAACGCAATCAAATTGGCTAAGAAGACCTTTATCTGAAAACCAAATAAATTATGCTGCAAATGATGTTCGATATTTAATTCCTATTTATTTTATACAAAAAAAAATCTTGAATAAAAAAATGAATCAATATTCTGAAGTTCTTAAAGAATCTGAAATCCAAGCGGAAAAAGGAAATGAAAAACTTTATAAGGCCCGACTAAAAAGAAAAAAAATGAGTTCTTTTGAAAAAAAATTATTTCTGTGGAGAGAAAAAATAGCAGAAGAGCAAAATACTCCTATTTCTTATGTATTCAAAGATAGGAAATTAAAAGATTTGTCGCTTTCTTTAAAATCAAGAAACTTAAAAATACTTACTAAAATTTTGGGTGATAATCATCTGGCCAAACGTCTTATTAAAGAAATAAAATGATATTTTTTTGGTTTTTGTATTCATTTATATCCTTTGCAATAAGCTATTTAATTAGTTTATTTTTTAAAAGTAAATTTTCAAAAATTTTAGTGTTTTCTTTAGTATTCAGTCTTAGTTTCTCTGTCTGGTTTATCAAGCCTGGATCGGCAGAAATTGCTCCTGTAACATCAATTTTTCTTATGGAACTATTTATAGTTGAAGAACATGGATTTTTAAGGTTATTTAGACCAATAATTACAATCTTTGTTCTTTGTATAACTTTTATAATTTTTTACAATTTTTTATTTAGAAAGAAATAGTCTTTGCTTCTTTAGTCTTTAAGTCTACAACTCCAATCTTATTCTTTCCTTTCATAAATCCTGCACATTCTCCTGGATTAAAAATCAAAGTTTCCTTTATCACCTCATGTCTAAATCTATGAGTGTGTCCGTGAAAAATAAAATCACTTGAAATAATCATTTTTTCCGTTATCAATTCTGGATGGTGGAGAACTATTATTTTTTTATTTTCTAAACTTAATGAGAAGGGCTCTTCCACAATTCTACAATCAAATGATTTTGAGGCTAAGAGAAGATCATTTTTCTCCTCAATATCGTTATTGCCAAATACAGCAATTAAAGGACAATTTAATTTTTTAAAACAAAGAAGAGATTTAGGTAAAGAAATATCACCGGTATGAAAAACAAGATCCGTTCTATTTTTATTGAAAATAGAACAGATCTCGTCAATATTTTTGAGATTATTATGCGTATCTCCTGTTACGCCTAAAATCACAAACTATACTTTTTCTAAAATATGAATACCACAAGCAGTTCCAAGACCAATAACATGAGTCATTCCAAGTCTTGCACCTTCAACTTGACGTTCTCCAGCTTCTCCTCTTAGATGGGTACAAACCTCATATATATTTGCAATACCAGTTGCACCAAGAGGATGACCTTTTGAAAGAAGTCCTCCTGAAACGTTTACTGGAACTTTTCCTCCAAGCTCAACATGACCTTCATCAATCATCCTTCCTGCATCACCATCTTTACATAGACCAAGATTTTCGTAATGAAGCATTTCTGCTGTCGCAAAACAATCATGTAATTCAACAAGATTTATGTCCTCCGGACCAACACCTGCCATTTCATAAGCTTGCTCGGCAGCCAACCTAGTACATGCATTCACATCAGGCATGACCAAATCTCTATCTGTATATGGATCACTTGCAAGTGCAGAAGCTTTGACTCTTACAGCACGTCCCATACCTAATTCTTTTGCTTTCTTTTCAGAAACAAGGACTGCAGCAGCAGATCCATCAACATTCACAGAACACATAAGTTTAGTATTCGGGTAAGAAATCATTTCTGCATTCATCACAACATCCAAAGGAGTTTCTATTTGATACATAGCCTTAGGATTCATCGTTGAATGATGATGATTTTTTACAGAAATCTTCGCAAATTGTTCAAAGGTTGTTCCATGATCCTTCGAATGTTCCATTCCAGCTTCCGCAAAAACACATGGCATTGTTCCTGAGCCTAAAAGACCTTCTTTTGGGATACCGTCTCCGCCACCTGCACCACCTAAAAGACCTTTACCCATTTGCTCGACTCCTACAGCAAGTACAACATCATAAATTCCAGCTTTGATAGACATCCAAGCTTCTCTAAAAGCTGTAGCACCAGTCGCACATGCATTTGCGCAATTTACTACTGGAATACCTGTTTGGCCTATCTCTTGAAGAATTCTTTGACCAACCATGGCATTAGCTTGACCAAGGTTTCCGCAATACAAAGCTTGCATGTCTTTAATAGTCAAACCAGCATCATCTAAGGCCATCAATGCTGCTTCAGCACCAATATTTGGAACAGTCCTATCTGGAAACCGTCCGAACTTGATCATATCGACCCCTAATACAAAAACATCACTCATAATTTTCCCTCTTTTTGTCTATTTTATGCTGGTTCGAAGAAATAACTCAAGTAGGAGTTTCCTTCTTTGTCTTTTCTCCCTAAAGCATCTTGATACGTTAATTTTACTTTCATACCAAAATCTATTTTTTCTGGGTCAGGTTCAATATTTATAAGATTTCCCTTTACAGTTCCGCCGCCATCTAAATCAACAATTGCGGAAACATAAGGAACATCAATGCCTGGAAAAGACCTATAAACTACCGAAAAAGAATGTAAAACGCCTGTCTCTTCAAGCTTAATTGCAGACATTTTTTCTCTAGCAAAACATTTAGAACACACCGATCTTTCACCGAGAAAAACTGCTCCACAATCTCCGCATTTGTGACCCTCAAGATAAGGATCTCCATCATCTGGAATTTTTAAATAACTAACTGCTGGTAAACTTTTTTCTGACACTTGTTAACCTCCCTCTATTTAAAGTACATTGAATCAAAAAAAATAGTAAATATAAACACTTGATTATGAGTATTTGGGGCGGAATAACTGGCGGCCTTTTAGGTTTTGTAGTTTTAGGACCAATTGGAGCTTTAGTAGGCAGTGTAATTGGCTCAAATATATCATCAAGATCAAAAAGAAGAAGACCTAATAATTTTGATCAACAAGTAGCTTTTTTTGCAGCTTTATTTGCTTGTCTTGCAAAAGTAGCCAAAGCTGATGGACGAGTTGATGAAGCTGAAATAAAAAAAATTGAAGAAATAATATCTAGAAAATTAAATCTCAACAGAGAACATAGACATTTTGCAATTAATATTTTTCAAAAAGCAAAAGATGATAACGTTAGTTTTGAAGCTTATGCTTCTAATCTTTATCAGGTTCTCTCTTCTAGCCCAAATTCATTATTGATTTTTTATGAAATGCTTTTTGAACTGGCCCTTGCTGATGGCGTCCTTCATCCTAGCGAAGATGATCTTTTAAGAAAAATTCCAGGGATTTTTAGGTTTGATGAAAAGGTTTACAAGTCTCTATATGAAAAATTTGTTGATAAAACAAATGATTACTTCAAAACTTTAGGAGTAAATGAAAAAGCTACTTTTAACGAAATAAAAAAAGCTTACTTAAAAAAAAGAAAAGAGTTTCATCCAGATACCCTTATTGGCAAGGGACTTCCAGAAGAGTTTATTGAAAAAGCCAAAGAAAAATTTATTGAAATCCAAGAGGCTTATGAAGAGTTAGAAAAAAGACATCAAAAGTGATAATTTAGCCTTATGAACCTAATTAAAACCTTTCTCTTTAAGATTGACGACTTTCTTAAAAGTCTTGGCTTTTTAGATTTTGTAATTTTATTCATTATAAGGATTTATCTTTTTTTTATTTTTTGGGGAGCAGGTACTTCATCAAACAAACTTACTTGGACTGATGGTATACCAAGTGTTAACCCAAGATTTGCTGAATTCTTAGGTCCTGGAGGGTCTGACAATTTAAACTTTATCTTACCAACTTTCTTTGCTTGGCTTGTAATACTAGCAGAAGCTGGAGGTGCAATACTTTTATTGTTAGGTCTGTTTACCAGATGGGCTAGCGTTCCTATTATTTTCGCAATGTTTGTTGCAGCTTATTTTCATTTTCCAAACGGATGGAATGCAGACGCAGGCGGATATGAAATGGCAGCTACTTATATCGTGATTCTTGCCGTACCTCTAATTTATGGAGGAGGTAATTATCTTTCTTTGGATTATTGGGTAAGAAGAAAATAAGTGATTGAGAAAGGTAAAATTTCTCAAGAACCATTCATTGAGATCTTAAAAACTCTTGAAGAAGCTGAATCTGCAAATCTTATTGATTGGAATGCTATGAATATTGCTTCTGTAGATCAAATGAGCCAACCTAGCTCAAGAATGGTTCTTTTAAAAAAAATATCCGATGACGGTTTGATGTTTTATACAAATTACAACAGCAGAAAAGGAAAAGAGATTGAGCTGAATCCAAAAGTTGCAGTGAATTTTTGGTGGAGAGAATTAAAAAAACAAATCAGAGTAGAAGGATTTATCGAAAAAGCATCTGAAGAAGATTCTGATGATTACTTTTATTCAAGACCTCTGAAATCAAGAGTATCCGCAATCATTTCAAATCAAAGCTCAAAAATTTCTTCTTACGAAGATTTAACAAATCAAATAGATAATTACCTTGAACAAAATGACGAATCTTCAATAAAAAGACCGGATCATTGTGGGTTATACATTGTGATTCCAAATGCAGTAGAATTTTGGGAAGAACGTGATAACAGAACTCATGAAAGACTAAAGTATATTCTTTCAGATGATCAAAAGTGGAGCAGTTATCTTTTATCACCCTGACATTTTGGATATAATAAGGTTTTAGGCCCCTCGTATAGGTCAAAATTTATGATCACAATTACACTCCCAGATAACACAAAAAAATCTTTTAATTCACCAGTTTCAATTGAGGACGTTGCTGCTGTCATAGGTAAAGGGCTTTTCAAAGCTACTGTTGCTGGAAAAGTAGATGGTGTACTGAAAGATGGTTCTGATCTCTTGGAAAAAGATTGTTCTTTAGAAATCATAAGAAATTCTGATCAAGAAGGTTTAGAAATCATCAGGCATTCTTGTGCTCATTTATTTGGCCACGCTCTTAAACAAATATATCCAGAAGCAAAGATGGCAATAGGTCCAGTTATTGATGATGGTTTCTATTACGATATTGATTTTGAAAAGAAATTAACAGAAGAGGATTTGCTAAAGATAGAAGAAAGAATGAAAGAGCTTGCCTCAAAAAAGTACAAAGTTATAAAAAAAATAGTATCTAGAAAAGAAGCACAAAAAGTTTTTAAAGACAGAAAAGAAGAATACAAGCTTAAAATAATTGATGATATTCCTAAGGACGAAATTATCGCTCTTTACTACCATGAAGAATACATCGACATGTGCAAAGGTCCTCATGTCACTTCAATGAGACATTTAAAAAGTTTTAAATTGTTAAACGTATCTGGAGCATATTGGCGTGGAGATTCAAAGGGAAAAATGCTTCAAAGAATATATGGCACTGCTTGGAATACAGATAAAGAATTAAAGCAATATATCTCTAATTTAGAAGAAGCCTCAAAAAGAGATCACAGAAAATTAGGTCAAAAATATGATTTATTTCATTTTCAAGAAGAAGCTCCTGGAATGGTTTTTTGGCATCCAAAAGGCTGGACTATTTTTATGATATTAGAAGACTATATAAGAGAGAAGCTAAGAATATCAGGATACGAAGAAATAAAAACCCCAGAGGTTGTAGATCGAAAACTCTGGGAAAAATCTGGCCATTGGGATAAATACCGAGAAAATATGTACATAACTGAAATCGATGAGGAGCATGCCAACGAAAAAAGAATGAATGCTTTGAAGCCAATGAGCTGTCCTTGTCACGTTCAAGTTTACAATCAAGGTTTAAAATCCTATAGAGACTTACCTATAAGATATTCAGAATTTGGTTCTTGTCATAGGTACGAACCGTCAGGAACTCTTCATGGCTTGATGAGAGTAAGACAGATGACTCAAGATGATGGCCACATCTTTTGCTCTGAAGATCAAATTGAAGAAGAGGCTGGATCTTTCATTAACATTCTTTCAGAAATATACAAGGAATTAGGTTTTGATAAGTTGGATATAAAGCTATCAACTAGACCTCTACAGCGTGTAGGAACAGATGAAATTTGGGATAAAGCAGAAAAAGCGTTAGAGGCTGCTATAAATAAGCAAGGCATATCTTTTGAAATTGCAGAAGGAGATGGTGCTTTTTATGGTCCAAAAATAGATTTTGTTCTTACCGATTCTTTAAATAGAGAGTGGCAGTGCGGAACATTGCAGGCAGATTTTAATATGCCTGAGAGATTGGATGCATCTTATGTAGGAACAGATGGTGAGAGACATGTTCCGGTAATGTTGCATCGAGCTTTTTTGGGTTCTTTTGAAAGATTCATAGGAATTCTCATTGAGCAATATGCCGGAGACTTTCCCTTATGGTTAGCACCAATTCAGGCTGTAGCAATAAATATATCGGAAAAACATGCTGAAAAAACTAAAGAAATCACTGATATTCTCAAAAATAAAGGATTTAGAGTAAATTCAGACTTGAGGAATGAGAAAATCGCTTATAAAATCCGCCACCACTCTATGCAAAAAATTCCTTTCATCATAGTTTTGGGAGATAAGGAAATAGAATCATCTACGTTGGCAATTAGAGACAGAAAAGGATCTGATTTAGGCTCAATGTCGATAGATGCATTTAGTAAAATTTTAATTAACAAAATTGAATCTAAGGAGGTTTGATTGGTACATAAAAGATTTTTTTCTTTTTTAGCTAAATAGATATGGCTTTAGCAAAGAGAAATTATAAAAAAGAAAATAAGCAACCTATAAATAAGTTCATTAAAGCAACTAAAGTTAGGTTAATTTCAAGTTCTGGAGAACAATTGGGAATTAAGAGTATAGATGATGCTCTAAGGATCGCTTCCAAAGAGAATTTGGATTTAGTTCAACTCAACGATGACAAAGATACTCCAGTATGCAAACTTATGAATTATGGAAAACATTTATTCGACAAGAAAAAACAAAAATCTGCTTCTAAGAAGAAACAAAAGAAAACGCAAATAAAAGAAGTCAAATTTAGACCAGGAACCGAAGAAAATGATTATCAAATTAAACTCAAAAAAATTATTAAATTTTTAGATGAAGGAGATAAAGCAAAAATAACCATGAGATTCAGAGGAAGAGAAATGGCTCACCAAAACATCGGCTTTGATCTTCTAAAAAGGGTAGAAGAAGATCTTGATGGTAGAGGTTCAGTAGAGCAAGCACCTTTATCTGAAGGTAGACAGTTAGTTATGCTATTATCCCCATCCAAAACTAAGTAAAAATCATGCCTAAGGTAAAAGTACATAGCGGTGCCGCGAAACGGTTTAAAAAAACTGGCTCTGGCTTGAAAAGAAAACAAGCTAATAAAAGACATATTCTTACTAAAATGTCCACCAAGTCCAAAAGACAACTAAGGGGAACAACATCACTTGCTGATGGAGATGAAAAACTGGTAAAGAGAATGTTTAGGGAGAGATCATAATGGCTAGAGTTAAAAGAGGAGTTGAATCTCGCAGAAAACATAAAAAAGTTTTAAAACTAGCTAAAGGATACAGAGGAGCTAGAAGCAGGACTTTTAAGGTTGCAAAGCAAGCAGTCACCAGAGCTGGTCAGTATGCTTACAGAGACAGAAGAGTTAAAAAAAGAGACTTCAGGTCTTTATGGATTATAAGAATCAATGCTGCAGTTAGAGAAAACGGATTAACTTATAGTAAGTTCATGTCAGCTTTAAAGAAAATGAACATAGAGTTAGATAGACGTGTGCTCGCTGAATTAGCTGCTGAAGATAGTGAAGCTTTTTCTAATTTAGTATCTCTTGCCAAGGAAAATGCAGCATAATGAAGCATGGATTTAGATGCTTTAAAAGCAAATCTTAAAAAAGATTTTCAAGAAATAGTCTCGCAAGATGAGTTGAATCAACTCAAAGTCAAGTATCTTGGAAAAAAAGGGCGAATTACTGAGCTCTCAAAAAACATTAAAAACTTACCCTCAGAAGAAAGACCAATTTTTGGAAAAAAAATTGGTGAATTGAGAAGTCTTTATGAAGACCTTTTAAATTCCGTTCAAGAAAAGATTGAATTACAAATTATCAACGAATCCCTTGAAAAAGATCGAATCGATGTAACCCTTCCAGGTTCTTTTAAATCTCAAGGGAAGCTTCATCCTTTGACTATAACCACCAAAAAGATAACAGATTTCTTTTCTTCCAAGGGATACTTGATTGAAGATGGTCCTGAGATTGAAAGCGATTATTATAATTTTGATGCTTTGAATATTCCTAAGGATCATCCTGCTCGCGATATGCACGATACCTTTTATTTAGATAATGGAAATCTTTTAAGAACACATACTTCACCTGTGCAAATTAGATCCATTGAAAAAAGAGGCGCACCCTTAAAAATTATTTGTCCTGGAAAAGTGTATCGAAGTGATGCAGACAAAACACATACGCCCATGTTTCATCAGATAGAAGGTCTAGTTATTGATGAAAATATTAATTTTGGACATCTTAAAAATGAAATTATGACCTTTATAGATTTCTTTTTTGGGCTAGATACCAAAGTCAGGTTTAGACCTTCTTATTTTCCCTTTACAGAACCATCTGCAGAAGTGGATATTCTGGATAAAAAGTCTAAAAATTGGCTAGAAATCATGGGCTGTGGTTTGGTGCATCCAAACGTAATTGATATGGCTGGATTGAATCCAAAGAAATTTTCTGGTTTTGCTTTTGGAATGGGAATCGAAAGAATGGCCAAGCTTTCCTATGAAATAGAAGACATGCGTTCTCTGTTTTCAAATGACATAAAATTTCTATCTCAATAGCAATGAAAGTTTTATATTCAAGAATTACTAATGCTATTAAGGCTAAACCTAAAATCGAAAGTCTTTGCGAAGATCTTACATTAATCGGCATAGAAGTTGATGAGATAAAGTCTCTTCAACGAGATAAGATAATTGATTTTGATTTAACTCCTAATAGGGGAGATTGCTTTTCTGTAAAAGGTTTAGCGAGAGATTATTGTGCATTCAAAGATAAGAAATTTTCTTCTGTAACAAAAAGCTTTTTCAAAGGCGAAACCAAATTTAATAAAAAAATAAAATTGTTAGCAAAAGAGGCATGTCCAGCTTACTCAGCCGTTTCTATTTCAAATTTAAAATTAAAAAAGAAGTTTCCGTATTATATAAAAAAGACTTTAAAAGCAGCCGGGATTCAATCCATCCACCCCTTAGTGGATATTGTGAATTTTGTTATGTTAGAAAGCGGTCAGCCAATGCATGTTTTTGATCAAGACAAAATTGAAGGAGATATTGAAGTTAGGTTTGCGAAAACAAAAGAACAGATAAAAATTTTAGGCGAAAAGAATCTTAAACTTACTAAAGACTGCCTTGTTATTGCTGACGAAAAACAACCTATAGCTTTTGCGGGAATTTCAGGAGGTTTAAACCATTCAGTTTCTAAAAAAACACAAAATTTTCTGATCGAATCTGCTTTTTTTCGTCCCAACATTATCAAAGGCAAAGCACGGAGATATGGGTTTCAGACTGATGCGTCGCAAAGATTTGAAAGAGGTGTTGATTTCAATCTTCACGAGGATGCCTTAAAGGAGGCTCTCTCAATTATTCAAGAAATTTATTGGGTAGACATTTCTAATATCGAGACAATAAAAAATAAGTATTTTCCTAAGAAAAAACTCATCAACATTTCTACAGAAGATGTAAATCTTAAACTCGGTACCGATTTAGGAGAAAATAAAATCAAATCTATTTTGAAAAGACTAGAAATTAAATTGATCAAAAAAAATAAAAACAACTTAACTTTTGAAGTACCCAGTCATCGTTTCGATTTATCGATTAAAGAGGACTTAATTGAAGAGGTAGCAAGAATTGTCGGCTATGATAATTTACCTCAAATTAAAAACGATCCAATAACTCAGCATTATGAAAAATCAGATTACGATTTTATTAATCAAATCAAAACTTTTATGACAAACAAAGGATTCAATGAAGTCATAAACTATTCTTTTCTTGATAGACAGGCTCTAGAAAATTTAGATATAGAGAACAAAAGTATTTCTTTAAAAAATCCTCTAAATAATTCCTTGAATACCTTGAGAACTTCTTTGTTACCCAGCCTAGCAGAAAATTTAGAATTTAATATTAACAGAGGGCAAAATTTCTTAAGTATTTTTGAAATGGGTAAATCCTTCTCAAACGATTCTCACATGGAAGAATTAAATCTTGCCGGGTTAATTTACGATGATGAAAAGTTTAAAAATTGGAATACAAATCAAAATTATGATTTTTACTATTTGAAAGGAATCTTAGAAAATCTCTTCGCAGAATTCAGAATAGAGAAAATTTTTTGGAAAAAATCTCAAAATGATTTATTACATCCTTACGCGTCTGCAGACATTTACCTTAAAAATGAGCTCATCGGCTCTGTTGGGAGCATCAATCCAAGGTTTATAAAATTACTTGGCCTTAATAAAGCATTCTTATATTTTGAAATAAAGGTTGAATCTTTACCAAGAAATGATCTTGGAAAATTAATAGCGCCTTCAATTTATCCTATATCTCAAAGAGACTTTTCTTTTGAAATTGATAATAAAGTTTCTTATGAACAAATAGAAAATTGCATTTACATTTCATCAAAAAATTTTTTGATAAGCACAAAAATTTTTGATGTTTACGATGGTAAAAATATCTCCGATGGTAAAAAAAGTATCGCCTTCAGAGTTTCGTGGGGCTCAAATAAAAAAACTTTATCTGATGAAGATATTAATAAAGAAGCTAATCTTATTATTTCTGGCATGCAGAAAAAACTTGGAGCAATTTTAAGATAAATGACTCTAACCAAAGCAAACATTGTTAATTTATTAAGGGAGCAACTAGGCCTTCCAAAAAAAGATTGTTTGAAAATAGTTAATGCTTATTTTGAAGAAATTAGTAAAGGCTTAGAAAGAGGAGAAGAAATAAAAATTCCAAAGCTTGGAAATTTTGTTATTAAACATAAAAAGAGTAGACCTGGAAGAAATCCAAAAACAGGTGAACCATATGAAATTTCCGATAGAAATGTTGTTTCTTTTAAAGCATCAAAAAAACTTAGAGAGTCTTTGTAAAATTGGAAATCAACCTAGCCAGCTTACCTGATCAAAAATACTTTTCCATGGGAGAGGCAAGTAGCTTATTAGGTGTAAAAGATCATATTTTGAGATATTGGGAAAAGGCATTTAAAAAATATTTTGCTATTAAAAGAATTTCTAATAGAAGAATGTTCCAAAAATCGGACTTGATTATTTTCTTAAAAATAAAAGAACTCTCTGAGAGAGGCTTAAATGTAAAGGCAATTAGAAAAGTCTTGGAAGATGGAGATTTTTCTTTGGAGCTTGAATTAGAAATAATAGAATCTCTAAAAGAAGTTTTAAAAATATTAAAAACTTAACGGGGTGTAGCGCAGCCTGGTAGCGCACTTGACTGGGGGTCAAGTGGTCGTGGGTTCAAATCCCGCCACCCCGACCAATTTCTAGTGATTTTAATCTTTATTTGTGGTTTGATTACAGTGTCAATAAATTTAAGGAGAGAAAATGAAAAAGACGTTTTTAACACTATTAATTGTTATTTCTTGCGCTATCGGTGCTCAGGCTAAAAATGGCGGAACAACTGATGGAGCATTCACTACATTAATGCTTTCAGCTAAAAATGTAGAAAGATATGTAGAAACTTTAAAGTCTAATACGACTGCATTCAAAGCAACTGGAGCTACAGATGCGGGTATTTGCATAACTAGATCGGGTAATGAATATGATGGCCAAATGATGGTTTGGAGTGCATTTCCAAGTGTTAAAGCGGCTTTAGAGGGATCCTTAAAATATGATCCACAGCAAGCTTCTCCAGCATTTGCAAGATTAAGGGATGCAAAGTATGGAGTTACTTGGAAGCCTCTTAAACCCTTCAGGCTTGATCCTGGATATGAAAGAGTTCAGCGTGTGATCGTACAAACTAGCAAACTTCAAGATTTTGTAGCTGCTATGACTGCTTTTGAAGAAGCAGTCATCGATGCAGGAAACGATTTTTTCGTGGGTATTTTCGTTCCGCTAGGCGGAGGAACTCATGAAGCTAAAACATTGATGGTAAGGGCAATTACTCCGGATGCTTCATCACATGGAAAAATCTTTGATGACTATTTTGACGGAAAAGCGCCATGGGCATCTGAATGGGCAGCTCTTCAAGCTGTTGGATATGAAGTGATCTCTGATAACTTTGAGGAATGTGAGCAAACTTATTCTGCGAATTGATAAAAAGGGAGTCTTGCGATTCCCTTTTTTAATACATTTAAATAGGAGAGATTAGTTATGGAAAGGCAATATCAAATAATTTTATATGGTGCTACAGGCTTTACAGGAAGATTATGTGCCGAATATTTTCAATCAAATTATCCAGATTTAAGTTGGGCTATATCAGGAAGAAATAAAGAAAAGTTAGAAGATTTAAAAAAGGAACTCAGTTTGGATTGCGATATTTTCGTTGCTGACTCTGATGATTACGAGGCAATTCAAAATTTTGTAAAACAAACAAAAGTTGTACTTTCTGCTGCGGGACCTTTTGCAAGATATAGCACAAAAGTTGTAGAAGCTTGTGTTGAGAACAAAACTCATTACACGGACATCACAGGAGAAAATCATTGGGTTAGAGGTTTGATCGATAGATTTCATGAAAAGGCAGCCTTAGATGGAACAAGAATCATTCCATCTTGTGGCTACGATTCGATTCCTTCTGATATGGGTGTTTATTTTTCAGTTACAAGATCAGAAAAACCAGTTTCTCATGTAACTGTTTATCATTCAGCAAAAGGGGGAGCCAGTGGAGGAACTACCGAAACCATGTTCACTATAGGCCCTTTGCCAAAAGAAATGAGAGATCCTTTTTTATTGAATCCTCAAGATAGTGTTTCTGAGATACAAAAAAATAATAGTTCTGATGGATTTACAATCAAACCTATTCCAGGTACTAGTGAGTTTTCAGGAATGGGATTAATGGCATTTGCTAATACAAGAGTTGTCAGAAGAAGTGCAGCTTTGTTTGATTTAAATCAAAAATCTTATGGTAAAGATTTTACTTTCAAAGAGCTAGGAAGATACCCGTCTAAGGCTGCAGCTCGAATAACTTCCTTCGTACTGATGTCAGCTTTTTTGGTGATAGCTACTCCATTGAGACGTTTAGTAAGACCTTTTTTATTAAAGCCTGGAGAAGGCCCAGATAAAGAAACTAGAGACAATGGCTGGTTTAGAGGATTATTTGTTGCAAAGCTTCAGAATGGTGACGAAAAACGCTTTGAAATTTTTGGTTCTGGAGATCCAGGTTATAAATCTACTTCAAAGATGGTTTGTGAATCAGCCCTAACTTTAGCTTTTTCAGATGACTTGCCGTTTGGTGATGAATTTGGGGGAGTTTTAACTTCAGCTGTCGGACTGGGCAATCCTTTAATAAGTAGGTTAATGAAAGCAGGAATTACTTTCGAAGAGCTCACTTGATATAACTAAATTTAAGTAATTTATAACCCAATATAAATTTTATTTATATATCATAATGCTATTCAGATTTTCATTTTCTCCCAAAGAAACTCTCCTAAATCTGAATCTAGCGAGTCTTTTCCCCATAAAAGGCTCGCTTTTTTTGGCGAGATGATGTGTGTTAAATTTTATGTTGGGCGCAACTTCACACATCGTCTTGTCACCATAATATGACTAATTTATTTATTTTTAATACAGACCTAAGGTTAAGAGATAATCCTGCTCTTTTTTATGCTGCTGAAAATGGTAAGTCTCTAGTAGCAATGTTCATTTACAATCCAAAAAAATGGGAAAGTCATAACGAAAGTGATTTAAAAATAGCTTTTCAAATTGATAATCTGAGAAATATTTCCAAAAGATTAGCCGAGCTAAACATATCTTTTAAAGTCATTCATGCCAAGGGAATAGGAGAAGAAAATAAAAAAATTATTGAGTACGTAAAAAATAACAATATAAACGAAGTTTTCATTAATAAAGAATATGGAATCAATGAAATAAATAGAGACCTAAATCTAGAAAAAGAATTAGAAAATTTAAATAAGAAACTTAATTCATTTGATTCTTCTGTATTTCTTCCAGATAGTATTAAGACTCAAAGCGATACATTTTTTAAAGTTTTCACCCCATTTTCAAGAGCTTTTAGATCTAAGCTTTTTACAAAAAAAATTGAAGTATTAGACTTGCCAAAAAAACAAAAGAATAAGACTCAAGAAAGCGATGAAATTGAAAACATTTCTTTAAATGCAGAAAGAAAAAAAACTTTAGAGCTTTACAGAGTAGGGGAAGAATATGCGCTAGATAAATTAGATAAATTTATTGATCACAAAATACATTCTTACAAAGAGAAAAGAGATTACCCTGCAATCGATGGAACAAGTTCTCTTTCCCCTTATCTTTCCTCAGGAGTTTTGTCTTCAAGGCAATGTCTTTTTAGGGTTTTTGAAAAACTCTCAGAAGAGGAAGAAGGAATCAAGACTTGGGTAAATGAAATCATTTGGCGAGAATTTTATAAATACATTCTTTTCCATAATCCAAGAGTAAGTAAAAATTTATCCTTTACAGAAAAATATGATGAGTTTCCATGGTCAGACAATCAAGATCATTTTACTGCTTGGTCAAAAGGAAAGACCGGAGTACCGATTATCGATGCTGCTATGAGGCAGCTAAATTCAACCGGTTGGATGCACAACAGACTTAGAATGATAGTTGCAATGTACCTTTCAAAAAATTTACTTATAGATTGGCGAAAGGGAGAAAAATATTTTATGCAAAATTTAATTGATGGTGATTTTGCTTCAAATAATGGAGGTTGGCAGTGGAGCGCATCGACCGGAGTAGATGCTGCGCCATACTTCAGGATCTTTAATCCCATTACTCAATCTGAGAAATTTGATAAAAGAGGAGATTTTATAAAAAAATGGGTTCCTGAAATCTCATCTGTTAAAAATATCCACAACCCCTCAACTGATGAAAGAAATGACCTGGGGTATAGTAATCATTTAGTAGACTTAAAAGAGTCTAGAAAAAAAGCTATTGAAGCATTTTCTAACTTTTCAAAATAAAGAAGAATGAAAAAAGATAACACTCCTGAATATATGAAACAGTTGTCTGGGAAGGTTCTGGAGATTAATTTCAAATCTCAGTCCTTAAAAATGTCATTTCTGGCTACAAAGGATATTTGCCATTCAAATGGGACGATTATTCAGGGTGGTTTCACTACGGTTATGATGGATTCATGTATGGCTTTTTTAGTAATGGAATTGACCGATTTCGTCTATACACCAATGTCTATAGATATAAATGTCTCTTTTTTGGCTGCAGGAAGGCCAGGACAATTAGATTGTAAATCTAAAATTATCAAACTAGGAAAATCGATTGGTTTTGCTAGGGCAGAGCTTCATCAAGAAGGTGAAATAATTGCCACCGCATCTTCCAGTTTAAAACTGGTAAAAATCGAAGGTTCTCAGAAGGATTTTCTAAAAGACAATATCGCTAAAGACGCGAAAATAATTAAAGCTTAAATTCCAAAATCCCAAGATAAACCTTGGTGATATTTTTTTAGGACTTGTTTGGCTATTAAAATTCTATGGACCTCATCTGGACCATCGGCCAGTCTAAGAGTTCTAGCTCCTTGATACATTCCAAATAAAGGTAGGTCAGCAGAGACTCCTTTCCAGCCATAAACTTGAATAGCTCGATCCACAACTCTATGCATGGCCTCAGGAACATAGATTTTGATAGCTGAAATATCAACTCTTGGGTCATTTTCACTATCCATTACTTCAGCACAATGAATGGTCATCAATCTTGCCGTTTGAATGTCAATGTATGAATCAGCAATAAAGCCCTGAATCAATTGTTTTGTCTCGAGCTTGCCACCATGGACCTCTCGTGTAATGGTTCTTTGCAGCATTAGATCAAAAGCTCTCCACATTTGACCAATACTATTCATGCAGTGGAAGACTCTTCCAGCACCTAATCTATCCTGAGCTGCAGCATGTCCAGTTCCTCTCGCACCCAATTGATTCTCTACTGGCACTCTCACATTTTCATATTTAATTTCAACATGATCTCCTCCTGTATGTCCCCAAATAGGAACGGAACGAACGATATTAAATCCAGGTGTATCAGTAGGGACAATTATCTGAGTCATACGCGAATTGACTTCGCCATCTTCACCTTCTTCTTCTGTTCTACACATTACGATTGCGAAATCTGCCTTAATTCCGTTTGAAGTCATAACTTTGTGCCCGTTAATGACCCACTCATCACCTTCCTTTTTAGCTGTAGTTTGAATAGACCTTGGGTCGGATCCGGCATTATCAGGCTCAGTCATAGAAAATGCTGATTCCATTTCTCCTGCAATCAAGGGTTCAAGCCATTTCTTTTTTTGTTCTTCAGAGCCATATTTAAGCAAAACCTTTTGATTACCTGAGTTCGGAGCAATTACTCCAAAAAGTCTGTTAGAAAGTGGTGACCATGCAAGGATTTCATTCATGTAAGCATGAGCCATGAAACCGATACCCATACCACCGTATTCTTCTGGAAGATGAGGTGCCCACAACTTTTCTTTCTTTACTACTTCTCTTATTTCTTTTCTAACTGAAGCAGAATTTTCGCTTTTCGAATAGATTTCTCTTTCATTTGGAATAATTTTTTCAGCAACTATATTTGCTGTCCTTGTTCTTATGTCATTAATATCATCAGATAAAGTAGGTATTGGTGAAATTTGCATTTTTTTCTCTATTTTTTTTTATTTAGTTAACTAATTAAGTTTTACTATATACTTTAATTCAATATTCAAAAATCCCTAATAGTTCTTATGAAAAAAATTTCTTTTTTATTTTTTACAATTCTTCTCTCGGCTTGTGCAATAGATGCGACAAAAAAGGAGAATTTTGAAGAAACCAGACTGATTTCTTCAATCTCAGACAAATATATTGGTATTGAACTTAATAACAGCTATAAATGGCTAGGCATCCCCTATGCAGAACCTCCTCAAGGCAGTTTGCGTTGGAAAGCCCCTAGAGCGTTAAGTAATCAAAAAGAAGTAGTAAAGGCTCTTAAATTTAGTGATTCATGTCCTCAGGTTCCTTCTATTTCTTTAGATAGAGGTGGTAAGGGAGAATATACTGGATCGGAAGATTGTCTTTATCTTAATGTTTTTACTCCAAAAAAAATAAGTTCAGATAAAAAACTTCCAGTAATGTTTTGGATTCATGGAGGTGGCAATACTTCAGGTGAGGCAGCCTCATATGACTTTAGTAAATTAGCATCTGCTCATGATCTAGTAATTGTTTCTATAAATTACAGACTGGGTTTCTTAGGTTGGTTTTATCATCCATCATTTGCTGCAACATCTAACAACCTGGAAGATAAATCAGGAAATTTTGGAACTCTTGACCAAATTATGGCTTTGAAATGGGTAAGGCAAAATATTGATGATTTTGGAGGAGACAAAAATAACGTAACTATATTTGGTGAGTCAGCTGGTGGACATAATGTTTTTGCTTTATTGAGCTCTCCTCTTGCCAAAGATCTTTTTCATAAGGCAATTTCTCAAAGTGGAGCAACAAATACATTTGATTTACAAGAAGCATCTAAATTTTTTGATAATAAAGAATCTTCTTTATTAACTTCTTCAAAAGAAGTAGTAAGCAAATTATTAGTCTCCTCTGAAAATTCTAAAGATTCGTTTGAAGCAAATATTGCACAAGATTCAATGAATGAATTTAAACTTTTAGAGCAAATGCAAGAATTGGACTTAGGTCAGATTTTTAAAGCTTACAAAGAAATAGACAAATCGAAACAAGACGGAAAAAAAATGATTCCTAGAGTCTTAAGCGATGGCCATGTTATTCCTAAGCGGGGCATGCAATTTTCTAGAAAAAGTTTTTACAATGATGTACCAGTAATCTTTGGTTCCAATCGAGACGAAACAAAACTTTTTAATGCTATGGAGTCCGATTACTCAACAAGTCTTTTCAACAGATTGATCATTGTTCGTAATCAAGAGATGTATGACTTAACGGCTGAATATGCGTCAAATAACTGGAAAATATCGGCTGTCGATAACCCCGCAAGGGATATGATCGTTTCAGGTAAAAAAGATGTATTTGCCTACAGATTTGATTGGGATGAACAAGGAAAGTTGTTATGGATGGATTTTTCAAAAATCTTTGGAGCAGCTCATGCCATGGAAATACCTTTTGTTACTGGAACTATGAAACTTCTAGGAATAGAGAGATTTATGTTTAATGATGAAAATCTCCCCGAGGCCATTAGATTATCCATTGCCATGCAATCTTATTGGGCTGAATTTGCCTACACTGGAGATCCTGGAAAAGGCAGAGACAATAATCTGCCAAAATGGAATGCTTGGTCTAGCTCAGGAGAGAAATTTTTGATTTTAGACTCTCAAAACGACCAGGGTATTGTTATGAGCGATTTTGAATTAAGAAGAATTGATGAATTTAAAAGGCTATATGCAGACTCAAGAATCAAAAAGGATAAAACCAAATGTAAATTTCTAAAAAATTTGGTTCAAAATGCCTATGAAAAAGACGCTATTTCTTTTTATAATGATAAATGTTTACTAGGAGAGTAAAAAATGAAAAAAATAGATTTTTATTTTGATTTTGCTAGTCCAAATGCTTATTTGAGCCACAAAGTAATTCAAAAAATAAAAAAAAGTTCTGGAGCAGAAGTTAACTACATTCCTGTTTTGCTTGGAGGAATTTTTAAAGCAACCAACAATAAACCCCCAATGGAGCAATTTTTTGGCGTAAAAAACAAGAACGAGTATCAAAACTTAGAAATGCAAAGATTTATTGAAAGACATAAACTAAATGATTTTAAAATGAATCCTCATTTTCCAGTAATAAGCCTTCAAATTATTCGTGGAGCTATTGCAGCTGAAATGGATGGTTATTTGGAAGACTATATTGATAAAGTTTTGGTACACATGTGGGAAGAGCCAAAAAAAATGGATGATCCTGATGTTATAAAAGCGGCCTATGATGAATCGGGTTTTGATGGAGAAAAGCTGATGGCTCAAATGCAAGATCCTGAAGTAAAAGCCAAACTAATTTCGAATACCGAAGCAGCTGTGGAAAGAGGAGTATTTGGTATTCCTACATTTTTTGTTGATGATGAAATATTTTTTGGTAAAGACACTCTCTGGCAAATTGAAGAGCTTCTTTCAAAATAATTCTTTAATTTCCTAATCTTTTTTTCAAATTGGAACTCAAAAAACTCCAAATGATAAAAGCTGATATGAAAAAATAAAAAGATAAATACTCTGGTATTTGATTTGATTCAAATATTATTCCAACCAAAGTTAGAAAGATACTTATCATGGTCACTATCACAAGGCTTTGACCTTTTGAATAGCCGTTATCCAAAAAGAAATGGTGTACATGTTCTCTATCTGATCTGTACAAAGACACCCCGAGAAGTGCTCTTTTGAACATAACTCTAAAGGCATTCAAAAGAACTAAAGCTATGAGCCAAGGAGCTGTGATGGGACTAATTACTTCAAACTCAGCTGCACTTATTAAAAACCATGCAGCTGTATAACCAATAGCCATAGAACCATGATCCCCCATGAAAACTCTATTTTTCTTCCCAAAAAAACTTAAATTCATCATTAGATACGGCAGGAAAGCTAATAAAAATATTGCAAAGAAAATACCATTACCTCCACTGAAATAAAATATGGCAGAGGCTGAAATTAAAACTTGAGTTGAAAAAAGGCCATCTAAGCCATCAATCCAATTGAAAGCATTTGCAACTCCTACAACACAGAAGATTGTAAAAATTGGACTTATAAATTTATTAAGCTTTATTTCTCCAAAGCCAAAAAGATTTCCAACTGAAGTAATACTTAAATCAGAAACTCCTATTACTATTCCAGAACATAAAATCAAAGTCATGAATCTAAACCAAACAGGAAGCTCCAACACGTCATCAAAAAATGAAACTGCAGCAACAATTAATCCGGTTATTCCAAATAACAATCCTGTCTGAATATCCAGATTCCACGTCGAAAACTTTAAAGCTTGCGTTTCAAAAAAAATTTCTAAAAATTGCGAGTAACTTAATATTAAATAAAGACTTAAAATGATTACTAGAGAAAACATGAATGAAATACCACCTGAAAGGGGAACCAACATTCTATGTTTCTTCTTTTCGCCATCAGGGATATCTACTATTTTCAATCTTCTTAAAATTATTCTGAATAAAAAATGAATAATCAGGCTGATGAAAAATAGAAAAGAAAATGTTGCCAGATATAATGGCTGAAAAATTTCTGGCATTTTTTAAAGATCTTAAAGAAATTAATTTAAAAAACTGTCGTCTTTCTCAAGCATCAAGTCGTATAGCGGCTGAAAACTAGCCCACATTGCCATTTCTGTACCAACTTGTGTTTTTGTTAGCTTTGCAACATCATCGGAAATTCTCTCCATCTGTCCTGCGGCTTCAGCCAAAAGCTGAGATTGACAACATCTATCCATTGATAAAAATGCCCATAAAGCAGCATCTACTGATTCGCCAGTTGTAAGTAAGCCATGATTTTTTAAAATAGCAGCTCTTTTATCACCAAGAGCTTCTGCAATTCTGTCGCCTTCGTCAGTTTCTAAAACAACTCCAGTATAGTCATCGAATAAAACATGATCATCATAAAAGGCGCAAGAATCTTGAGTAATGGGCTCCAGAAGTCTACCTAGTGTTGAAAATGATTTTCCATACATTGAATGAGAATGAGCAGCAGCATTTACGTCTGATCTTGCTTCATGAAGTCTGGAATGAATAGCAAAAGCCGCAGTGTTTAGCATCTTATCTTCGCCTTGTACAATGTTTCCCTCTCTATCCACTAAAATCAAATCAGATATACAGATTTGACCAAAATGCATTCCAAAAGGATTTACCCAAAAATAGTGAGGATATTCTGGATCTCTTAAAGTTATGTGTCCTGCAATACCTTCGTCATAACCAAAATGAGAAAACATCCTAAAGCCTGCAGCCAGTCTTTCTAATTGATGTCTTCTAATTTCTTCCATTGTTTTACATTCAACTGGAACAATGGAACCTTTGGTTTTTTGAGGAAGTTTCCCCAAAGAAGTGTCGATAGGTAGTTTTATTACTTTTTCATCTGACATTTCATCTACTCCTTAAAATTCTTCGATATTCTAACTTAATATTTTGTACAATTTATATCTCATTTTATAAAAAAAATTATGCCCAAGAAAAGAAAAGGTTTCAGAATAGAAAAAGATAGCTTGGGGGAAGTTTACGTTCCTAATTCTGCTTTATATGGAGCACAAACCCAAAGAGCAATTGATAATTTCCCAATTAGCGGAATTAAAATGGATTTTCCTTTCACCAATTCATTTATCGATTCATTAGGCATCATTAAAGATGCTGCCGCCAAAGCAAATAAATCTTTAGGTCTATTATCTACTAAGAAAGCCAATGCTATCTCAAAAGCTGCAAAAGAGATTTGGCAGAGCAAACACAATGATCAATTTCCAATAGATGTTTTTCAAACGGGTTCTGGAACAAGTTCAAACATGAATGCCAATGAAGTCATAGCAAATTTAGCCAGCAAATTTGCTAAAACACACATTGATCCAAATGATGATGTAAACATGAGTCAAAGCAGTAACGATGTTATTCCAACTGCAATAAAGGTAAGCGCTCACAAGGATCTAACTAAAAAACTTCTTCCTGCATTGGATAAACTTATTGAGGTTACTGAAAAAAAAGGAAGTTCTCTCAAAAGTATAGTGAAGACTGGAAGAACTCATTTGATGGATGCAATGCCACTTGATTTTCATCAAGAACTTTCTGCATGGGTAGCTCAATTAAAGAATTCAAAAAAAACTCTTTTGTTTTTAGAAACCAGAATGCTGGAGATGCCCTTAGGCGGGACAGCAGTTGGTACAGGTATTAATGCTCATCCTAGATTTGCAAGGTTATTTGCTAAAGAATTAAATAAGTTAAGTGGAGGAAAATGTAAAAGTGTTCCAAGCGATAATTTTTTTCACGAATTAAGTGCTCAAGATACCGCGGTTCAAGTTTCTGGAGAGCTCAAAAACTTAGCAATTATTTTATTAAAAATCTCAAACGATCTGCGTTGGATGAACAGCGGTCCTTTGGCGGGCTTATCAGAAATTGAACTACAAGCTTTACAACCCGGAAGCAGCATCATGCCAGGGAAAGTTAACCCAGTCATTCCAGAAGCAGTTGCAATGGTTGCTGCAGATGTTATTGGAAATGATGTTGCTATAAGTATTGGCGCACAATCAGGAAACTTTCAACTTAATGTAATGTTACCCTTGATTGCATATAACCTTTTAAAGAGCATCAATATTTTAAGTGGCGGCATGAATGTTTTGGCGTCTAAAGCCATAAAAACTTTTAAAGTAAACCAAAAATCAATCCAAGCATCTTTGAATAAAAATCCTATCTTGGTTACAGCTTTAAATCCTATCATCGGTTATGCAAAAGCAGCAGCTATAGCAAAAAAAGCTTACAAGGAAGACAGAGCCATAATCGATGTTGCTCTAGAAGAAACGAACTTACCAAAAGCTAAATTACAAAAATTACTAAATCCAGCAAAATTAACCAAAGGCGGAATAAGTTAATGGAAAAACTTATTGAGGGAAAATGTGAAGCTTGTAAAGCTGACGCGCCTCTAGTGACCCCTGATGAGAGAAAAACATTGATGCCACAAATTCCAGGTTGGGATGTAATAGAGGTTGATGGCATAGAACAACTCACTTGTGCTTTTGCTTTTAAAGATTATTTGTCGGGTTTAGATTTCGTTAACAAAGTAGCCGATCTTGCAGAAAAAGAAGATCATCATCCTGAAATAGTTTTAGAATGGGGAAAAGTCACTGTTAATTGGTGGTCCCACAAAATTAAAGGATTGCACAAAAATGACTTTATAGCAGCCGCTAAAACGGATGCTTTGTTTAGCGAATAACTATTCTAGTACCAATCGCAAACCCAATTAGTGTAATTGCTCCCATCAACAAGAAGGACTCAAGATAAAGGTTCAGATCAAAAGCTGTACCCACCAAAACCATACCAATGGGTTGGACAGGTACGATTAATAGTGCCGACACTCCTCTAACAGAGCCTAGATTTTGTGAACCAAAAGCTTTTAGAAAACAGGCGCTCATAAGAACCATAGCGCCACCGAATCCTAAACCGAAAACAAAACAAAAAATTGTGAAGAAAAGATAATTATCAATCAAAGTCAAACCAAAGATTCCGATTGATTGCATTGCCATCATGATCATCACAGGAATATTTGGATTTAATCTATCCATGAGATAACCAAAGAAAACTTTACCAACCACACCGCCAAAGGCTGCAAAAGAGTATGCGAAGACAGTCTGTTTGATAGGAAAACCTATAATGGTCCAGGTCTCTAGAAAGCCTTGATTTTCTGAATGCAAAGGTAAGTGAAGTAAAACTCCTCCCATTGCTAAAAACTGAAAAGCAAAAGCAAGAGAGATTATCCAAAAAATACCATGTTTGAAAAAGTCTTTGATTTCCATCAAATCTTGAGAAGAATCTAAAGTAGGTTGATCATGAAGATTATCTTTATGCTGACCAATCTCTTCAGGCGTATCAATTACAAAATATCTAACAGTTGGAATCAATAAAAAAATCACTATCAAGCCAAAAACCATGTAAACGTTTCGCCAACCTATCATCTCAATAAGCGGATCTACTAAAATTGGCAGGACCACTCCAGAAAAGGATATACCAATGGCAGCAATTCCGAGAGCCATGCCTGCATTACTTTCAAACCAATTAGCAACTAATTTAGTAACGGAAAGATTTCCCAAAGCAGGTCCACCAATAGCAAGCAACGTTGCATAAATTAATAGCAGACTAAAGCTGCTTTGAATAAAGGAAATGGAAAATAACCCGAGACTGAAAATTACTCCCCCAATCATCATTATTTTTTTTATAGAAAATTTATCTAGTAATCTTCCTAAAAAAATTGAAGCTATGGCAGAACTAATAAACCAAAGAGATAAAGCACCTGAAAGTTGAGATTGTGTAGCGCCTAAGTCCCTCTCTAGAACATTAAACATCAAAGGAAAGCAGTAAAAAATGAAGCCCACGACAGAAAATTCCATCATCATCCCGGTATAAACCATTTGCCAGCCTTTGAACTTCATTTTTTTAGGTAACTTTGTTTTTTGTTTTCTTTCTGTATAATTTGGAAATGTTGCGTATTGAAGAGCAAGCTTTGACCTTCGACGATGTACTTTTGGTACCGCAATATTCTAGCGTCCTTCCTCAAGAAACCGATTTAAGCACAAAATTAACCAAACAGGTTAATTTAAAAATTCCAATAGTATCCGCAGCCATGGATACGGTAACCGAAAGTAGGATGTCAATTGCTTTAGCAGAATTGGGCGGAATTGGAATAATTCATAAAAATATTTCTATTGCTGATCAGGCAAAAGAAGTTTCTTTGGTTAAAAAATTTGAAAGCGGAGTGGTAAGAGACCCCATTACCATTTCCTCTAAAAAAAGTGTTGGGGAATTAATCAAGCTCACGCAAGACTTAAATATTTCAGGCATGCCTGTCGTAAATGATGGCGTTCTAGTTGGCATTGTTACTTCCAGAGATTTTCGTAATGTCTCTAATTTATCTGCTCCAGTAGAATCCATCATGACGCCAAAAAAACGTCTGGTCACTGCAGAGGAAGATGCAAAGTTAGATATTATTAAAAACCTTCTTTATAAAAATAGAATAGAAAAAATCTTATTGGTTGATAAAAGCTTCGCTTTAAAAGGCCTAGTAACTTTAAAAGACATAAACAAAAATAAAGATTTTCCTTTGGCCTCTAAAGATACTGAAGGCAGATTGCTCGTGGGAGCTGCCGTTGGTAATGGAGAAGAAACCGATGAGCGAGTGGACGCTCTCGTTGAAGCAGGCGTTGACGTACTTGTCGTTGATAGTGCTCATGGTCATTCCAAAGGCATCATTGATCGAGTTCGAAGAATTAAAAAGCTGAAAAAAGGTATTCAAGTTATTGGAGGAAATGTTGCAACTGGAGAAGGTGCTTTAGACTTAATCAAGGCAGGTGCCGATGCTATCAAAGTCGGAATAGGTCCTGGATCGATTTGTACGACCAGAATAGTAACTGGCGTTGGTGTACCTCAGATTTCTGCTATTGCAAATGTAGTCAAAGCCATTGGCAAGAAGAATATTCCAGTTATTGCTGATGGCGGGATTAGATTCTCTGGCGATATTGCAAAAGCCATAGCTGCTGGAGCTAGTACTGTTATGCTTGGTAGTATTCTTGCTGGAACAGAAGAAGCCCCAGGACAGGTAGAACTTTTTCAAGGGAGAAGTTATAAATCTTATAGAGGCATGGGTTCGGTTGGAGCTATGTCTGGAGAGACAAATTCTGGAGATCGATATTTTCAGGATGATGTTTCAAGTTCTGACAAACTGGTACCGGAAGGAATTGAAGGAAGAGTCCCTTATAAAGGTTGGGTAGAAACTACTATCCATCAAATGCTCGGTGGTTTAAGACAAAGCATGGGTTATACGGGAAGCAAAGACATCAAAGCTATGAAAACCAAAACAAAATTTGTGCAGATTACATCGGCAGGAATCAATGAAAGTCATGTTCATGACGTGAGCGTCACAAAAGAAGCACCAAATTACAGAATAAGTTAAAAGTGAATAGCGCTATTGATTCAGAAAAAATAATTATTCTGGATTTTGGTTCGCAATATACTCAATTGATTGCTAGGCGTATCAGAGAACTCGGAGTTTATTCTGAAATTCTGTCTTGCAATACCTCTTATAGAAACATTCTTAAAGTTAATCCAAAAGGCATTATTATCTCTGGAGGCCCAGAGTCAGTGAATGCAAAAAATACCCTTAAAGTTGATCCTAAAATTATTGAAAGTGAAATACCTGTTTTAGGAATTTGTTATGGCATGCAACTCATGTCTAAACACTTTAGAGGGTTAGTAAATACCACAAAGAAAAGAGAATTTGGTCATGCTGAAATTAAATTAAATAAAAGCAAGTTATTTCAAGGTATCAAACTATCAACGCTCAATGTTTGGATGAGCCATGGCGATAAAGTAACTAAATTACCAAAAGGTTTTAAAAAAGTTGCTTCCTCTAAAAATAGTCCAATTGCAGCTTTTGAAAACAATTCAATTAAAAAATATGGCTTACAGTTTCATCCAGAGGTAACACATACTGAAAAGGGTGCTCAAATTTTAAAAACTTTTGTTAGAGAAATATGCGGCTGTCAGACTAAATGGAGACCAAAAAATATAGTTGAAAAACTTGTTAATGATATAAAAAAACAAGTAGGTAAGAAAAAAGTATTATTGGGTATTTCTGGCGGAGTTGATTCTTCAGTGGTTGCTGCACTTTTATCAAAGGCAATAGGTAGGCAATTGGAATGTATTTTTGTTGACAATGGTTTGTTAAGAAAAGACGAAGCCAAACAAGTTCTTAGAGATTTAAAAAAGGCTTTAAAAATAAAAATTCATTTTTCCGATTCTGAAAAATTTTTCCTTAAAAATTTAAAAGGTAAAGAAGATCCCGAAGAAAAGAGAAAGGTAATAGGAAAAAATTTTATTGATGTCTTTTTGAAGGAAGCAAAAAAAATTAAGGATGTCTCATTTCTTGCGCAAGGCACTATCTATCCCGATGTAATTGAATCTTCTGGCATCAAAGGTGGAAAGGCGCATGTGATTAAATCTCATCACAATGTTGGCGGCTTACCTTCTTATTTAAATTTACCTTTGGTAGAGCCTTTAAATTCTTTATTCAAAGACGAGGTAAGAAAAATAGGTCTTTCGTTGGGCTTGCCAAAGTCTTTGATCGGTAGGCATCCTTTTCCAGGTCCTGGCTTAGCAGTAAGAACAATCGGAGAAATTACGAAAGAAAAATTAGATATTTTAAGGGAAGCAGATCATATCTTTATGGAAGAGCTGTCTTCGGCAAATCTCTACAACAAAGTAAGCCAAGCATTTGCAGTATTTTTACCAATCAAAAGTGTTGGAGTAGTTGGCGATGCCAGACGTTATGAATATGTGATTGCTCTAAGAGCTGCTGAGACCATTGATTTCATGACAGCAAAAGCTTCTCAACTTAACCACAATATATTGAATAAAGTCTCTGACAGGATAATTAATGAGATTCCAAAGGTTTCAAGAGTTGTTTACGATATTTCTAGCAAACCACCAGCTACTATTGAGTGGGAATGAGCATGAGTGTGAATATAAGACTTGCTAAACCAGAAGACCAACGAAGATGTTCAGAGCTTCTTAATGTTTTGTATATAGCTACATCAGAAGTTACATCAGATCCAAATGAAGTTTTTAATTCAGATACTTTTAGTAAATTAATTTCTAACGAGAGAGGTAGTTTAATTATTGCTGAGGAAAATGGAAAAATTCTTGGTATGGCATCCATTTCCTTCAATCTTGCACTTAGATACAACGGAGAATACTGCCAATTGGAGGAGTTAGTTGTTGATCAAGATGCTAGAGGAAAGAATGTTGGAGGATTGCTAATCGAAGAAACTCTTAAATTAGCTAAAAAGAGGGGCTGCAAAGAATTTGGCCTTTATCTGCTTGAATCGACCAAACACAATCAGACTTTTTACGAAAAATATGGTTTTGTCAAAATTGGAGAAGAAATGAGACAGTCTTTGTAAAAAGTGAAAGAAGCAAGTTATGGTTAATTATTAATAAAAGAATTTTCTTTCAAAAAGTTACATAATTTTACTCGAAAGGAATAGCTCTAAAATACAAGAAATTCATATAAATGACTTCGTTAAGTCAGACCTTAAGAAAGTCTAAATATTCTTCCGCAACTCTTTTTCCTAAACTGTAGTCTCCTCTTAAAGTCTCAATATTTTTTGAATCTCTTTTTGATTTTAGTTTTTTTGGAGGACATAGTTGAATAATTTCACAATCTTTTGGAGGATTATTCATGAAATCTAGTGCTCGATTATAAGTTTTATCGTGCTCTAATAACGCTTTTCGCAACTTAGGATATTTTCGAGAAAGTAGAGCGCCGATGTAGTTTTCTAGTTTCAGCTTTCTTCTGAATTCTTTTTCATATGTCCTGATTACAATTATTTTTTTCGCTCCCATTTCATAGGCTTTTTCCACAGGTAAAGGGTCAGTGATGCCTCCATCAAATTTTCTACGACCATTAATTAAGCTTGGCGTTCTTACCAATATGGGCAAGGTTCCGGAGGCGATCATTTTCTGTGTCCATTCTTTATCCCCAAAAGAGTAATATTCAGCATTTGCTTCTGCCGCATCTGTCACTACTGAAATGTATTTTTTTTCATTTAAGTTATCTTTTATTTTTTCCAAATTTGGTTTAAAGATTTTTTCACCATCTTTGTACATCTGATGAACATTAAATATATCTTTACCATTGAAAATATTTTTATAACTAAAATATTCGCCTGAAGCAGCGTAAAGCATTTTATCTAAATTATTGTCTTGTTCTCTTATTAAATACCAGTAAAGAACAGCTACGCCATTTGATACGCCAATGTAAATATCAAAAGGATCATAGTTTTTCTTAATAAATGTGTCAGTTATCCCGAAAGAAAACACACCTCTTTGGCCGCCCCCTTCTACAATTAGAGCATTTTTCTTTTTTTCCATTTCATAAATCTATAAAAATGGTTATTTTTAAGCAAGAATTGAAGCTAAGAGCCTGCTATCAGCCGTTAACAAGTCGATTGTCTGATCTATTTTGAAGATTCCAATAATACAATAGAGCGAAAAACCAGAAACCATTTAGAATTGGTTCGATAATTGCATCTAAGACAGCAAGATTCAGAGCTACATTTAAAAAAGTATAACTCCACATAGAGGCAATACTAAAGTGTCCTAAAGTGTATACAACTGCAAGTATAGTAGGTCTCAATTTATCATGGGCAAGCTTATGAAGAAGGAAAAACCAGAAGCCATTGATAATAGGCTCTATAATTGCATCTGCAGATGCCAGGAGGAAATCTACGTTGAAAATCAGAGAAGCACATACCCAAGAGATAAAAACGTGACCTACAGTGTAAACAATGGATAAACCAAAGCTACTCAGTGAATGAATGAGAGTATTTAACTTACTGACTACTACAAATCTTTTCATAATCCAATTACATATTTATTTAGGATCTTTTTAAAGGGATTATTACTAAAAGTTATGAAGATCTTACTTAACTAACTTTTAAATAGATAAATTTTATTATCCTAAAGGTATTAATATACAAGGATTTTCTGCAAGTGGTACCATTTAGTGAAAATAAAATGAATTATGAATAAGGTAATTTATGAATAAAAATCCAACTGGAACAGTCAGAAAGAGCTAAAGAGATTGCAAGGGAGATAGGTCAGTGTGTTCCTATAGTAATTCAGGAGATTAAAAGAGCCTATCAAGTTTATTTAGAATTTGGAGAGGCATCCGCCTTTACGGAAATTGATAATATGAGAAGAATTAGTCTAGCCACCGAGGATGCCAAAGAAGGTATGCAATCCTTTATTGAAAAGAGATATCCAGATTTCAAAGATTCGTAAAGTAATGGATTTTGTCTGGAAAAATCGTTGAAAATTTTCTAGATAATTTATATCTACCAATGCACGTTGATTTCCATGGTCTTTTTTCTTACAGTTACCTGAAAAATCAAAGTCATGTTCAAATCTCAACTTTTTGTGTGGATTCTTGCTGCTATTGCCACTTATGCTTTGTTAGATAGATTAAATTTCGAGCATTTAATCATTCCTCTTTTTATAGTATCGTTTTTTGCATTTCTAAGTTCTAAATACCGTCTGAAAAATATTGAATACCTATTATTTTTTACAATATCATTTACTGGCTTATTTGGACTTACCGAGACCCTTACAGGCTTTTACGCAGAAAGTACGAATGCACTTTTATTTGGACTGTCGTTTTATTCTGCTTCAATGGCTTATCTTATATCTCAAAACAGATTCGGTTATCAAAGCGTTTTGTATGTATCTAATCCCTTATTGCTCAGCACAGGACCCATTGCATTATTTTTCAGAAATATTTCCCACAAAAGTTTAAGGAAAAGAATTGAGTATTTTTTTCCTTTTATAATTGTAGGAACATTTATGTTTCAAATAGTAGGAACCCCATTAACGGAATTTTTCTTCCTTATTGAAAGTACCGATGTAATATCGTCAATTATTTTTGCAGCTATATTTGAAATATTTATCTATGCAAACTTTTGCGGATTATCATTGTTGTTATACGGCCTATTTGGATTATTTGGATATCGTATTCCACTAAACTTTAAACAACCTTTTTCCAGCAGAAACATCATTGAATTCTGGAGAGGTTGGCATACATCACTATCACAGGTTCTTAAGGTACTATTTTACAAACCTCTCCGTAAAAAACGCTCTTTATTCACCGCATTGATTGGAGTTTATATTGCATCGGCTATGTGGCACGGAGTCACTTTAAATTTTCTTTTGTGGGGATTGTTTCATGCATCCTTTTTTTGGTTATCTAGCAAGTTTTTAAAAGGTAATAATTCCTTATTACCAATTTTATTGATGCCGTTTATTATCATTTTAGGGAGGTTGATATTTGCAGAAAGTGATACAGAAAGATTATTCGAAAAGTTAACATTTTCTTTTTACGGATTTGATGTTTTTAAAGAGTTATTTGAAGTCCCTATTCTTTCCATATTAGCCCTATTATTAGGAATTGCCCTGATTATAAGTGAATTTATTTTTAAAAATTCCAAGATAATGAATAAACGAAACTATAAATACTTAAGAACGCCTTTCTCACTTCTGCTTTTAATTATAGTGGGAGTTCTTTTGACTTCAAATTTGGGAGAAGAATTTGCTGTATACGGACAACGTTAATAGATTAATCTTTTGGGTTTTGATACCTCTTATATTATTCTCATTTATCTCTTTTAGGATTATTGAGTGGCAAATTTTTAAAGATGGTGGGCGTAAAGAAATTGCTCAGCAGCATTTAGAAAACTTAAGAAATCTCAAGGATATTAACTGCCTTATTTTGGGGGGTTCAAATTCTTTTTTTAGTTTAAGTGCTGAGCATATGTCTAGAAATGATGAATTTAATTGTTACAACCTAAGTCTAATAAATGAGGGTTACTCTGATGAATCTTACTTTGCCTATGTTAAAAGCATGCCAATAAAGCAGATAGAAATCGCTCATGTTTTTTACAGCACAGCATATTTGCTAGCTGATGATAAAGTATTTGCTGAAAGACTTAAAAATAACGCAAATAAAATTGGAATAAGTGGAGATTCTAGTTTTAGGTTATTCGGAGGTTCTTTGGCATTACGTTTGAAGAATTTTCTTGAAGGAAAGCCTTTTTCACCATCTTATCTTCTATATCCAAATCCAAATGAAAGAGGTGATTTCAATTTTGAATTATATGATGGTTGTGATCCTGAAAGGATTAATAATAGTTGGTCTTTAACAACCAAACAAGATGAACTAAAAAATTGGATCAAATCAAATCTTTTGCGAATAAAAAACTTATTCCCTAACGCTGAAGTTTATTTAGTTCTGCCTTCGAAGTTAGCAAATAGCCTAAATAAAGCCAACTTAGCTAATCTATCTAATTATTTGCAAGCACAAGCTAATGATCAATCGTTTAGATATATAGAACAATCGCTGTTTTCAAATACAGATGAATTATGTTTCGGTTTTCAACATGCTAATCAGATTGGAAGAAAAAAAAGGACCACTGAGCTTCTAGATTTAATACATTCAGAATGACTGAATGTTTGTGTAGTAAGAAAACATAATTCTATTGAATCCACACTTCTTTTTTTGGAGTTATTATTAGTTACTTAAATTTAAATTAATTAAAATTAGATGTAATGATGTTAAGGAAATCTCTTCTTTTTTTTGGGTTATTTCTCTTTTTAGCAATCTTATTGTTAATTTACTCTTTTCTAGTACCAAGACCTTTTGATACGACCGATCCTTCAATTTTCCTTAAAGATGGCAAAACAGTTAATTATTGTAATTTAACTAAGCTTGATGGTTCTGCTAAGTCTGCAGATGATATTCCTAAGGCATATACTCCCGGGTGCGGTTATTCTCAGATACCGATGCCGATTTTAGAAGAATGCACAGAGCCTTTAGCCGAAGAAGTAATAGACATGCGGGGTTTGTGGCAAGGTATATCAGGACGTAGTGGTTTTTTAGAAAGAATCGAGCAATGTGGCAATAGGGTCGTGGTGACTGGTCATAATTTAATTCATGATTTTCGTCTAGATGGAACATTGAGAAATGGGGCAAGAGATGTTGGCCCAGCTTGTGAAAACTTTAACTCAGCCATTCTCTTTAAAGACGAAGTTATGACTTTTAGATTATTTAACTTGTTTGACACTGTTTCTCGTAGAATGGATGGTGAGGACATGATCTTTACCTTCATTGATGGGGAAGAAACTCGAGCTAAAAGAATTTGTAAATATCCCGAAGACTAATATCATTATTAAGTCGATTGAAAGGACGCAGTCTTAATTAAAGTTCAAATTCTTTTGAATTCTTTAACATATGTGCTGGCCCGTGGTTTAAATTAATAGCTGCATTTTCTCCGTAGAGCATTTCTTTTTGTGCAGCATAATGTTTTCTATCTTTAGCAAGAGGTGCCAATTCTTCTGCTTTTTTTATTGCTATCTCGGGTAATTCTTTAAATGAACCTTTGCCTTGAACAATCCCAGCTGCAAAAGCAGATTCCCCAGTCCAACGTTTGGACAATTGAACGGTCTCAAAAAAAGAATTCGCAGGAATTTTATGTCTAAATAAAGCCAATTCTGGTCTCGGAATTTTAAATCCAAGTTGCATTTCATTTGCGCAGAGAAAACCTCGATCTTCTCTCATCAATCTAATATCATGCGAGAGAGCCAACATAAAACCTGCGCCAAAAGCATGACCATTGACCACACAAATACTTGGGATTGGTAAAGTAATAATCCTTCCCATTAAGTACATGAATTCTTCACCAAAAACTTCTTTATCTCCACTTTCAGGATAGTCTTCAGGGTTTTGCATCCAGTCAAGATCTAACCCGTTTGAAAAGAATTTAGGATCTTTAGAAGATGTTACTAATGCTCCTGGACCCTCATCTTTTTCTATTTCATCCAATGCCTCAGCAAACTGTCTCACGAATGCAGTATTCCATCGGTTTTCACCTGCGTTCATACACAAATGATAAATAGATTCTTTTTTTTCTAGCTCAATCACAATATTTTCCTAAAATGATAATTTACAAAATACTATACACAAAAAAATAATGAGAAACTAAGAGCCTTTGTCTTGTAAAAAATACTTAAATTGTTTAATTTAACTTTAGACATATCAGGGAGAGCATATGACTAAAAAAACTTCATCACCAGAATTCATTTCACTTGAAGAAGCTGCAAAAATGAAAGAAGGAACGAGAATTACATTCGTTCCAGGAATTCAGGCAATTTATGCGGAAGCATTAAAAAATATCTGTTATGTAAAAAAAATAAAAATCACAAGAGTTTTACATCCCTTTATGGGTGTTGACAAAAAAACTGGAAAAGATCGTCAAGCTAGGCTTTACGAACTTACCAGTCAGACATCTTTGCCTACGATGTTTCATGATGAAGAGCGTCCCAGAAACGTCTGGATAGAACAACTTGCTTTGGCAGAAGAGATTGGCTCTTCGGATAGCATCAATTTGATTCCAGATAATTTTCAAGAAAGAGCAGATATGTTTGGGTTATGTGCCATAGTTTTGGGCGAGGATGGGCTTGTTTGGAATATGAGAATCTTGTCGGATGGTCCACTTGCAAGAAAATATGGTTATAGTGATGATGCGAGTTCCAAAGCTCCAAGCAAAATGGCAGAAATCATCAGGCTGATTGACCGTCAGCTAAAAAAACAGGAAGAAAAAGGATCAAAATATTTAATTGGCAATAAAATTTCCGCAGTAGATATCTACTGGTCAACAATCAGTATGACAATCCTTCCAGCTTCTTTAGAAATTATGCCTAAGACCAAACAAAATGAAGGAATGCTTTATTTCTTTGAAGCAAATTCTAAGATTTCAGAAATCAAAGAGGTCTTGACTGATAGAATTCTTTCTCATCGAGACTATATTCTAAAAACTTATTGCGAAACTCCTGCTGTTCTTGGCGGAGATCCTGTTTAAAAAATAAAAGATGTCTATTTGGAATGACTTATCTTGGGTTGAAGGAATAAGAACTCCTTTTTTTAATTTCTTTTTTTACAATGTTTCTTTAACTGGATACCCAATTTTTTTATTTTTATTTATAGCCTTTGGGTATTTTTTTTGGTCGCCTCAAAGGTTTTCTAGAGTTGCTATGCTGCTATTTATTTCTGCAGTAATAAATAGTTTTTTAAAAGATTTCTTTCAGGATCCTAGACCTCCAGAAGACTTTATGTTGGATGGAGGAATTGGAACTAGTTATGGTTGGCCAAGTGGTCATGCTCAAATTGCTGTAACTCTTTGGGGACTTTTGGCTTACGAACTAAAAAATAAATTCATATCTATAGGTGCTATAACTTTTATCTTATTAGTTGCCTTTAGCAGAATGTATTTAGGGGTGCATGATTTAGGAGATGTTGTTTCAGGTCTTTTTATTGGTAGTTTTATTCTTTTGCTTTGGCATTTTGCTGTTGTTAATAAGCTTTATGAAAAATTTGACAAGTTATCTTGGTTTTTTATTCTTATTGCTTTTCAATTTTTTGTTCATTTGCTCTATCCATCTCATGAAGAGCATGAGATATCCAATTGGTTATTGGGAGCTATGACTGGATGGTTTTTAGGAGCATCAAACTTAGTTATTGCATCAAATAATTTAATTAAACTCTTATTATCATTAATTAGTAGCGCGGCAGTTTTTTTTATAATGATATTTCTCTTTCAGATTGAAGGGCTTGTCGAGTTATCTGGATTGACATCTATTTTATACAGTTATTCCTTAGGCCTATTCTTCTCAATTTTTGTCTCTTGGGTTATTCCAAGATTTTGGAAATTATTTAATCTTGCAAGCTAAACAGAAGAACGATTCCATCAAACTTTGGGGGGCAGGGACTGCAAGAACCCTTAGACCAATATGGATGGCTGAAGAATTGGAAATAAATTATGAACTAATTCCCATAGGTCCTCGAACAGGAGAAACTCAAACAGAAGAATTTTCTCAAATCAACCCAAAGCAAAAAATACCAGCCATGGAACATAAGAAATTAAAGCTTTCAGAAAGCTTAGCAATATGTAGATATCTACAAAAAAACTTTTCTTCTAAAAAAATTTATATCCCAAGAGATGAGATTGATATTTCCAAGGAAGATGAATGGTGCAGTTTTATCTATGGAGAACTAGATGAAACATCTCTTTATGTTATGAGAAGGCATTATGATTTGAAAGATATTTATGGTGAGTCACCAATTGTAGTAGATGCCTGCAGGGAATACTTTATGCGTCAAATTCAGGTAATAGAGAATCACTTAAATTCCAGAAAAACCATTCTCAAAGATGGATTTGGATTAGCTGATATTTTTTTAATGACTTGTTTGGATTGGGCGATTTTTTATGAGTTTTCTTTACCTGATAAAGTTGCAGAATATCGAGCTAGAATAGCCTTGAGAAGTGCCTATCAAAAAGCGATGAAAATAAACTATTCAAACTAAAAAATGGGACCCCTAAATGGAGTAAAAGTCTTGGACCTAACCAGCATGGTTTCTGGTCCGGTCGGCGCGATGATTTTAGCAGATCAAGGTGCTGAAGTTATCAAAGTTGAACCTGTCTCAGGAGAATTAGTAAGGCATATGGCTGCAACCCATAATGGAGTAAATCCGGTATTTTTTTCCTGCAATAGGGGAAAAAAATCAATCGCATTGGATCTTAAGTCTCAAGAAGGAAAAGAAATCCTTTTTAAGCTTACAGAAGATGCAGATGTTTTTATGCAAAATTTTCGACCGGGTGCAATCGATAGGATGGGCTTCGGCGAAAAAGCGATCAGAGAGGTCAACCAAGATATTATTTATCTTTCTATAAGCGGTTTTGGCAAGGAAGGACCTTATGCAAATTCAAGAGTTTATGATCCAGTCATACAAGCTTTGTCAGGGGCAACTGATATACAAGCAGATCGAGATACGGGCCGACCAAAAATGTTTCGAATTATCATCGCGGATAAAGTCACTTCTCTAACTGCTGCACAAGCAATTTCTTCTGCCCTTTATGCAAGGGAAAAACAGGGAATAAGCCAACACATCGAATTATCTATGTTGGATTCGATGATTTCATTTTTTTGGCCTGAAGGAATGGCTGGAATTGTTTTTGCTGAAAATGAAGTTGATGTTAGAAAGCTTCAAGGTTCACAAGATTTAATTTATGAAGCTAAAGATAGATTCATTACCGCAGGTGCGGTATCTGACGCAGAATGGCAAGGGATGTGTAAAGCTTTGGAGAGGGAAGATTTGATTGACGATGAGCGGTTTGCTACACCAGCAGGAAGGGTGAGTAATGCCCAAGAAAGAAAAGAAATTACAGGAGCAGAAATTTCTAAGTGGGATAGTGAGGAAATTCTTGCTCGTTTTAAAGCTGAGGGTGTTCCGAGTGCACCATTGTTGGACCGTATGGAATTATTAGGTAATGAACAAATCATTTCTAACCAATCTGTGCTCAAGCTGAACTTCGAAGAATTTGGTGAAGTTCGCCAAGCTAGACCTGCAGCTAGATTTGAAAAAACTCCCAGCGAAATATCAAGGCCGGCACCAAAGCTAGGAGAACACAGTAGGGAAATCCTTCTGAACCTTGGTTACTCAGATGAAAAAATTTCTTCTCTTATTTCAGAAAAAAAACTTTTCGTTACAGAATAGAGCAACTACATGTGTGAACTAGATCTTTCAAAGCCAATTTTGCTTTATGGCTCAAATATTTCTTATTTTACTGGCAAGATGGAAAACTACTTTAGAGTAAAAGAAATTCCCTATGAACAAAAGGTTCTGAAATATCCAAGATTCGAAAGAATCATGAAAAAAAAAGTCGGCATTCATCAAATGCCGGCAGTCGAATTACCCGACGGTAGATGGATGACTGATACTACTAAAATGATTCAATGGTTTGAGTCTAAAATTCCAGAGAATAAAATCATTCCTGAAGATCCTATCCAAGCCTTTTTTGCTTTTTTATTGGAGGATTGGGCAGATGAGTGGTGGTGGAGAACTGCTATGCACTATCGTTGGCATTATTCTGAGGGAGCGCATTTTGCTTCAAGGCATCTAGCAGAAGAATTATTAAGTTCTATACCTTTACCCTTTTGGATGAAAAAAATATTTTTAACCAGAAGACAAAGAAATGGATATACAACTGGAGATGGAATCACAAAAGAAAATACTAAAACAGTTGAAGAAGATTTTTTAAAACTTTTGGAAAATCTCAGCAATATCTTTGAAAAGAGAAAATTTCTTTTCGGTAATCGTCCCTCAATAGCCGATATTGGTTTTTCTGGCCCTTTCTTTAGGCATTTTGCTTTAGATCCTGTTCCATTAGAAATTATTCGTCAAAAGGCTCCTAACGTTTTGAGCTGGGTAAGTAATTTATGGAATGCAAGAATATCAAAAATAAATGATGATTTTGAGGAGGGGATTCCTAAGGATCTGGAACCATTGTTCAGGGCAATTGGAAAAGTCTATTTGCCTTATTTATCGGCAAATGTAGACGCAGTAAAACAAAACAAAACCAAATTCGATTTTAAATTTAAAAATGTCTATCTAAAAAACGCAAGATACTCTCTATACAGAGTATGGTGTCTAAAAGAATTAAGAGATCGTTTTACTCAGCTTGTTGAGGATGATAAAACTCAAGTAGAAATTCTTCTTAAAGAGTTTGGATGCTGGGAACCATTATGGAGAGATAAAAATCTTCCTCTAATGGATAATCAAGAAGAAGATTTACCCTTTAGAGCAGATAGAAAGATGCTTGGAGTGAACGAATGACAAAAAAAATGAAACTGTATGATTTTCCAAAAGCTCCAAATCCCCGAAGAGTAAAAATATTTGCTAATGAGAAGGATATCGAATTGGAACTTATAAATTGCGATATGGGAAAAAGAGAGCACAAAACTCCTGAGTTTTTGACCAAAAATCCTAGTGGAAAGATTCCTGTATTAGAGCTTGAAAATGGTGAATGCATCTCTGAATCTGTTGCCATTTGTCGTTATTTAGAACTAATTAAACCCGAGCCAAATCTGTTTGGAATGGATGCTTATGAGATCGCATATATTGAAAGTAGAAACAGACACATTGAATTTGAATTATGGATGCAGATTGGCATTTCTTGGGTGAATGGGCCAATAGTCGGTAGTTTAGGAATTTTCGATCAAATTCCAAAAGCAAAAGAAGCAAGTGACAAAAATGTCAGATCTTTCTACGAAAGACTTGATAATGAATTCGAAAAAAATAACTATGTAGCAGGAGATCGTTTTACCATTGCTGACATAACTTTAGTATCAGCAATAGATTTTGCTTCTGATATGGTAAATTTGGAACCACAAAAAGATTTGAAGAACTTATATCGATGGCACAAAGAGGTATCATCAAGACCGAGCATGTTAGTTGAATAATAAAGTTACAATAATATTATTTGGAGAAACTTAATGACAGATGAAAAGTACACGCCCCCAAAAGTATGGACTTGGGATCAAGAAAGCGGTGGCAGATTTGCAAATATAAATAGACCAATTTCTGGAGCAACACATGATAAAGAACTGCCTGTTGGAAAACATCCTATGCAACTCTATTCGCTTGGAACACCTAATGGAGTTAAGGTCACTGTCCTTCTTGAAGAACTTTTAGCTTTGGGACATGAAGGCGCTGAGTATGATGCTTATCTGATTAACATAGGAAATGGCGATCAATTCGGAAGTGGTTTTGTTGAAATAAATCCAAATTCTAAAATTCCTGCTCTTTTAGACAGAAGTTCAGAGCCACATACGAGAGTTTTTGAATCCGGTGCAATTCTAATTTATCTCGCTGAGAAGTTTGGTGAGTTCATCCCAACTGATCCTGCTGCAAGAGCAGAGTGCATGTCTTGGCTTTTCTGGCAAATGGGTAGCGCTCCATACTTGGGTGGAGGTTTTGGACACTTTTATGCCTATGCTCCAGAAAAATTTGAATATCCCATTAATCGTTTTGCCATGGAAGTTAAGCGTCAATTGGATGTCTTGGATAAAAATTTAGAAAATAGAAAATTCATTTGTGGTGATGAATACAATATCGCCGATATGGCAATTCATCCTTGGTATGGTTATTTGGTGCTAAAAAATGCATACAACGCAGCAGAATTTTTAGACGTGAAGTCTTATAAAAACGTCGTTCGTTGGGCCGAGGAAATTTCTGAGAGACCCGCCTTTAAAAGAGGAGCTAGAGTAGGGCGACCTCCTAGTGGACCAGAAGATAATGCAATTCCTGAAAGGCACGATGCCAGCGATCTTGATTAAACATGAGTAGTAAACTTAAAATTTTTGGTGTTCCCATGTCTCAGGCTGTAAGGACGGTTCTATGGATGATGCTTTATAAAAAATTGCCTTTTGAATTGATTATCACCGCTCCAGGTTCTCCAAAAGAAAATGGAACTCGTCATCCTTCTTATTTAGAAAAATATCCCAATGCAACTATTCCTGGTTTGGAAGATCCCGATACCGGATATTTATTATCGGAGTCGATTGCAATCATGTGTTACTTGTGTAACAAACACAAATGGGACGATTTATATCCAGCAGATCCTGAACTGAGAGGAAAGGTCGATCATTATCTTCACTATCATCACCGAAGTATTAAAGAGGCATCTACTGGTTATTTTGCACCAATTTTGAGACCTGACTTGGGACTTTCAGAAGACTTAATCAATATGTCTCAAAAAATGTTCAATAACGCCCTCAAAGCATTAGAAACTCAGTGGCTTAAAAAAAATAAATTTATTGCAGGGGAACATGTCACCATTGCCGACTTTTCAGCCTATGTTGAAATTGCTCAGCTGAATACGCAATTTACCAATCTCTATGACTATAGCGACTTTGAAAATCTAAGTCGTTGGCTGGAGGATATGAGCAAGCTTCCCTATCACGATGACGTTCACATGGTTTTAACTAAAATGGGAGACATAAGTGAAACAGTTCCCGAAATGGAAATTATCATGAAAGCCAATTTAGAGACTTTTAGCCATTTGAATGAAATCGCTTCTGATTTGAGCTTATAAAAAAATTTTAAATTTTTTTTCTAGCCGGCAATACGTTTAAACATTTTCCCAGTAAAATTTAAAACGGTTTTTCTACTCATAAAGCCAGTAACAAAATTTAATATTCTGTTGCCTGTACCACATATAACGAATTGCTTATCTTTTTCATAACCCTCGAGACATTCTAGGGCAACATCATGCGAAGTTTGCATAGACATACCAGAAGCTGAGTTATCTCGATTTTGATATCTTTTTGTAAGTTCCTCCGATTTTTCTGTAGCTACTCGGGCAAACTCTGATTCCGTTCCTCCGGGAAGGAGGGCCATAACTTTGATATTTTTGTCTTGATATTCAAACCTAATAGCTTCAGAAAACATCAAAACATATGCTTTTGAAGAAGAATAAATACTTGCATATGGTATTGGTGCTAAAGAGGCCATAGAGCCAACATTTATAATGCCACCACCACCTTGTCGAACCATATCGGGCAAATACAAATGGCAAAGATCAGTCAGTGTCACAACATTGAGTTGTAACATCTCTGCATAATCATCTCTTTCAAAGCTAGTCAATTCTCCCCATCTACCATATCCGGCATTATTAATTAAGATATCGACAGATAAATTTTGCGATTTTATTTTGTTATATAAAGCTTCAGCTGACCCTTGAATAGAAAGATCTTCTACAAAGATATGTGCTTTCCCACCAGAAGCTTTAATTTTTTCAGCAAGTGCATGCAATTTATCCTCTGATCTTGCAGTCAAGATAACTTCTGCACCTCTTTTATTTAATTCTTCAGCTAAGGCATAGCCTATTCCAGTTGATGCGCCTGTGATTAGGACTTTTTTATCTTCATATAAACTCATGAATTAATCTTACTAAGTTTCAATACCTAAATAAATTAATTATCATGATTCGATGAACGAATCTAAAATTAAAGAGTTTATCGATTCATGGACCAAAGGAGTCATTGATATAGGCCAAGCTTATTCAAATAAAGAGGATTTTGAAAAAGAAGCTTTGAAATTTTTATCTAAGCACTACGCATTTAAAACTCAACAGATCCTTTTTAAACCGACTTTTACCAAAGAAAAAATATTTAGAAATAGCTTAGAAGAAGCTTTGTCTTATTTTGTTAAGGGAAAATTTTCAGAAGATAATGGCTTTGCTTTAAAGCCATGGGAAGAAATCAATCTTCAAGAATTGAATATTTTAAATGAGGAAAATTTAACCACTGCAATGGGTACGTTTTCATTTAAACCAGTCTCATCTAGCGAGACGACTTTAGTTGCTTTTACATTTGTTTTTTGTCTTGAAGAAGGAGAAATGAAAATAAAGATTCACCATTCTTCTCCTGTTCATTAATTATTAATTTTTATGAAATCAGAACCTTTAGAAATTTCAATTGTTGGAGCAGGTATTGGAGGACTGATAGCTGCCTTAGCCTTGAAAAAAAGAGGTCATAAACCAATAATCTACGAAAAGACAGAATCTTTAAGTGAACTTGGAGCTGGAATTCAACTATCACCAAATGCTAACAAGGTACTTAAATATCTTAGCGTTATCGAAGAATTACAGGCTGATGTATACGAACCGGAAGCGCTTCAATTTGTTCATTATCGAACTGGAAAAGTTTTAGCTCAACAGGCCTTAAAAGGTTCTTCAGTAAAGATATATGGTTCTCCAAATTATGATGTTCATCGAGCTGATTTACAAAAAGCTCTTTTAAAAATTATCAATAAACAAGAAATTCAAATTGAAAAAAAATCTGAAATCTTAGATATATATGAAGAAGAAAATAGTGCCTTTATTAAAACTAAAGAGAGGGTGATTGGCTCAGATGCTGTAATCGGAGCAGATGGAATTCATTCAATTGTAAGAAAAAAGCTATGGGGGGAGGATCAAGCGCGATTTACAGGTAATGTAGCATGGCGAATGCTAGTCCCAATAGAAGCAATATCTTCAAAATTCTTACAACAAAATACCAAAGTTTGGTTAGGACCCAAGAAGCACTTTGTGCAATATTTGGTTAAAGGGGGAAATTTCTTAAATTGCGTATGTCTTGTTGAACAAAATGACTGGACGAATGAGGATTGGTCTGAAAAAGGAGACATCTCTGAGCTGAAGCATATTTTTTCCGACTGGCATCCCGAAATTCAAGAGATTTTAGAAAGTACCAAACCCGGTAGTTTATATAAGTGGGGACTGCACGATAGGGCGCCGATGAATAAATGGAGTAAAGGAAGACTTAGTTTGCTTGGAGATGCTGCTCATCCAATGTTACCGTTTGTTGCCCAAGGAGCTGCTATGGCTATCGAGGATGGAATTGTTCTGGCCTCAAGCCTTTCTTCTTTCGATAGTGTTGAATTAGGACTTAATGATTATGAGAATAAAAGAAAGTATAGAACGGCAAAGGCACAAAGAACTGCCACCAGGAATGCAATAATTTTTCATCTTTCAGATTTCTTTGCTCCTTTTAGAAACTTAGTTATGAAATTTTTTATAAAAAAAACTATGGACAGTTTTTATAAATACGATGCTATTTCAAAATAAAATTTTAATCAGGACACACATATGAAATATAGAAATTTTAAACCTTTTGAATCAGTAAGTGCTTTGAGCTTAGGTGGAGGTGGAATTGGAAACGTATGGGGGAAAACAACTAGAAAAGAGGCGGTTGACACCGTTCTATATGCTATAGATTCTGGTATTAACCATCTTGATATGGCTCCAATGTATGGTAAAGGAGAGGCCGAGCTGGTCGTAGGAGAAGCTCTAAAACAAAGAGATTTGTCTAAATTGAAGATCACAACAAAATGTCAGTTGGGCACTCTTCCTCATAATAGGGTTTATGACAAACTCAACGAATCTCTTATGGAAAGTTTCGAGAGAATGAAAATTGATAAGGTGAACTTATTTCTTTTACACTCTCAATTAATCAAAGATGACTATCAACTACCTATTTTAAATGATTTAAGAGATTCAATTACAACTTCTCTATCTTGTTATTACGATTCTGTGATTCCAGCATTTGAAAGATTGAGGTCTGAAGGAAAAATAGATAATTGGGGAATAGGTTTAGGTGAAGAAGGGGCTTTAATTTCTGCAATAAATCATGAAAAACAACCTGAAGCTATGCAGTGTGCTGTGAACGTAATGAATTCTATTGGGGCTATTGGTTACATTAGCAAAAAATCCGACCCAAATAGAATTCTTAAAGAGTGTCAGGACAAAGACATTCCCATTTTGGCTATAAGAGCGGTTCAAGCAGGAGCATTAACCTCAAGAATGGACCGAGAACCTCATCCCTCAGGAAGAGACAAACCTGACTTTGATGACTATGAAAGAGCAGAGCCTTTTAGAGAACTTGCAAAAAAGTGGGGAGAATCTCCTGCTTCTCTAGCCCATCGTTATGCTCTTTCGATACAACAAGTAAGCTCAGTGATTTTGGGAGTGAAAAATACTCAAGAGTTAAAAGAATGCCTTGAAACTGAAAAAATGAATGAATTAAATGAAGAACAAATTAAAGAATTAGAGAATTTATTTACTTAATTTGTACATGGAGAATATCCAAAAATAGCTTCCATCTTTTTCTAGATACATTTCGTCTTTTAATAAATCTATATTAGCTATCAAGCGCTTTGAGAAAGGGACTTCTTTTTCTAAAATCTTTTCCCATTTATCTGGAAAAGATTTTTGCATGGTATTTTCAATTTCATGAATATTTGAGAAAGAGGTTGTACAGATATTTAAACAACCGCCTTCTTTAAGATGTTCGGGACTCCCTTCCACAACCCTCACAATCAGATTTGAACCAGTATCGTCTGCTTTGGGAACTTCTGTTGGAAACCATCCAGTTACTTCTGCTATATTTTTTGATACCCCAGAAACGTCACAACAGATTAAATCGTATTTACTAGTCACGTTTTGGAATAAATCGGATTCAATGATATTTATCGAAACGTCGTTTCGTTTTGCGTTAAGTTTCGTTAGTTCTAAGTGCTTATCATAGATGTCACAAGCATCAACTTCTGCAGCTCCATTCTTTGCGAAATAAATTGCGAGAGGCCCAATGCCACATCCCATATCCAACACTTTTTTGTTATTGAAATCAGCTTTAAGAGCACATTCTTCGCTTATTAGAGTAGGACGAAATGCATCTTCAGACGTTTCAAGTTCTATATTGTGAAAGTTAACAATCATTTTTTGAAAAAGGATTATAAGCGATTAATTAAATTTACAAAGGATTAATTGGCGAAGGGCAAGGTTTTTCTTTCTCAATTATTTCAGCCGCTAATAAAGCCAAATCATCTCTGAATAAATCAGCATATATTTGAATGCCTGTGGGAATTCCCTCTGAAACTCCAGTAGCTAAAGCCACTGCAGGTAATCCTAAGGCATTAGCAGGAGCAATAAAGTAAAAACTTTTCTTTAGCGCGTCATCTCCTAATTTTGGATCTAAATCTGTATCAATTTGCCAGGGTAAATTACACCAAGTTGGACCGAGACAAACTTGATATTCGTTCAGAAAATTTGACCAAACTTTTCTTAGCCTAAATCTCTCAATAAATTTTTCGTCTGTTGATAAATTAATATGGCTAAAGGTTTCAGAAAATCTATCAAGATATGCCGCAGTCTCAGATTTAAAAACTTCTCTTGGGACCATTTCCAACGCACCTTCAGCAAGAATCACCCCCCAAATGTCATAGACTTTATCCAATTCAGGAGCCTTTACTTCCTCAACATTCCAGCCATTTTCAGAAAGAATTCTTCCTGCTTCTTCAATTTCTTTAACTACAGGTGGAGGAAGTTCAATACCATCAATCTCTTTTACAAGGGCAGCCTTTAATTTCTCAGGTATTTTTCCTTCCAATGGAACATCAACCGAATTAGGATCATCAACATGTCTCCCTGCTAGAATTGAAAGACCAGCTTTAATATCTTCAATTTTTCTTGCCATTGGTCCATCAGTCAAAAAAGGAGCAATTAACCCAATATTTTCCATAGCGCCACTGTGGACCCCTGGAACTCTTCCAACAGTTGGTTTAATTGAACTAATCCCACAGCAATAGGCAGGATTTCTTAGAGAGCCTCCAACATCATTTCCTAGTCCAATAGGAGACATTCCAGTTGCGATCGCCGCTGCTTCTCCTCCGCTCGATCCTCCAGGAGTTAATTTTTTATTCCACGGATTGAATGTTCGACCTCTAAGTGGATTATCGGTATCCAAGCGCAAGCCCATTTCAGGAAGATTGGTTCTGCCTATTGGAATAGCTCCTGCATTTAGCATTCGATCAACTATAGGGGCATTTTTTGGCGGAAATTCTTCGGCAAGGAATGGCAAGCCATTAGTTGTAGGCGAACCTATGAAATCGATGTTTTCTTTAATGGTAAAAGGAACTCCATGAAGAAGTCTTCTTTTATCTTCTTTGGAGGCATTATCACTTTTAATAGCTAATTCCAAAGCAGATTCTTCCAAAGAAATCGTAATAGCATTAATTTCTGGATTTACTTCTTTTATTCTTTTCAGGTGGGCTTCTACAACTTCTTGGCTTGAAGTTTCCCCTTTTTTTATAAGCTGTCCTAATTCAACGGCACCTTTTTTTATCAATTCATCCATATTCTTTTCCAAATACTAGTACTTTGAATTAAGATTATCATACAGTTTCAAAAAATTTTTTTTGAATTCAAGTTAGGAGATAAAAATGCACGCTATAGAAAAATGGTACGAAGTAATCAAATCAGATAATCCAGATAAATACGATGAAATTTTAGCTGAAGATTGTGTTTTTTATTCTCCGGTGGTTTATACACCCCAAAGAGGTAGAGAAATAACTAAGACATATTTGATGGCAGCGGGTGGAGTTTTTGGAGGCGAAGATTCGCCAAAAAAAATCTTGGATGAAAAAAGTCCGTCGAAATTTAAGTACATTAAAGAAATCATTGGTGAAAATTCGGCAGTTCTAGAATTTGAAACAGAGATCGACGGAATTTATGTCAACGGCATTGATTTAATCTCTTGGAACGAAGAAAACAAAATCACGGAGTTCAAAGTTATTGTAAGACCTCTTCAAGCAGTAAATAAGCTTCATCAACAAATGCAAGATATGCTTGAAAGAATGAAAGCATAGATTATTTATCTAGGGCCCTGTCCATCATCAATCTTTATACAAGTTCCGGTGACGCACTCTGAAGAAGGAGAAACTAAAAATAACAGAGTTGAATCCATCTGCTCAGGAGTACAAATCCTTTTTCTTGGAAATGCTTGGCTAAAGTCACCGACTCTTTCTATCATCCCATCTAGCATTTCTGATGAAAAAGCACCTGGAGCAATAGCATTCACATTTATATAACTTTTTGACCATTCAACAGCTAAGGCTTCAGTCATTCTCACTACAGCTTTTTTAGTTATTGAATAAAGAGAAGCTGCTGATTGTGGCGTAGTATTGAAAGCTGCAACCGAAGCAATATTTACCATCCTGCCGGGTTTTTTTTCATCAATTAATTTTCTCGCTACTTCACAAGAGAGAATATATGGACCTGTAAGGTTGGTTTCCATTACATTATCGATCAACTCTTCCGATTGTTTAACAGCCCATTGTGCATCTGGGATGCCAGCATTATTTACTAAAGTATCAATAGTGCCCATTTCTTTAGAAACAGTATCTACCGCTGACTTTATGCTTTTTCTGTCAGTCATATCAATTGGTACAACCATGCATTCGCCTCCAGCAGACTTTATTTCTTCAGCTAATGATTCCAGTTTTTCTTTCCTTCGAGCAGATATTGCTACTTTCGCTCCACAGGAAGCTAATACTTTAGAAAAACGGTATCCCAGACCTGAAGATGCCCCTGTAACCAAGGCAATCTGACCTGACAAATCTATGGAAAAGTTTGGTGTTTTGTATTCTGACATTTTAACCTCTGTTTTTTTTAATCATTACTATTACATAAGAAGATTGCCGTTTAAAATAGATTTTTAAAATATCATGCCTAGATCTCTAAAAAACTGTAACAACTTTCAAGATTTAAAAGACTTAGCTAGAAGAAGATTGCCTGGCCCGATTTTTCATTACATAGATGGAGCAGCAGAAGACGAAACTACATATCAAAGAAATACAGAAGCATTCCAAGATGTTGATTTAGTTCCAAATGTCCTTGCTGGAGTGGAAAATATTGACATGTCAGTAGAGGTAATGGGTTATAAGTTAGGATTACCAATTTTTTGTTCCCCAACAGCCTTACAAAGATTGTTTCATTACCAAGGCGAGAGGGCAGTTGCTAAAGCAGCTGAAAAGTTCAACACTTTATTTGGTGTGTCTTCTTTAGGGACAGTGAAACTTAAAGATATAGACGAATTGATCAAAACTCCTAAAATGTTTCAGTTCTATTTTCACAAGGATAGAGGCTTGAATGATTCGATGATTTCTATGGCTCAAGAGGCCAATTTTGAAATTTTAACTTTAACTGTTGATACCATTACCGGAGGCAATCGAGAGAGAGACTTACGAACAGGTTTTACTACTCCTCCAAAATTAACGCCAAAAAGTATTTTTCAATTTGGCATAAAACCTGCCTGGGCTTTAAATTATTTGTTTAGAGAAAAGTTTGAACTTTCTCAATTATCTAGTCATGTTAATGAGGGAACGAATATCTCTATATCTGTTGGAGATTATTTTACTACTATGCTTGATCAAAGTATGACGTGGGACGACGTCATAAAGCTCAAAGAAAATTGGGGTAGAAAATTTTGTCTCAAAGGTATTATGAGCCCTAGAGATGCTAGAAAAGCAGTAGAAATGAAAGCTGATGCAATTATGGTCTCAAATCATGGCGGTAGGCAACTTGACGGAGGAAGAAGTTCCTTTGATCAACTCGATGAGATTCTTCAAGAAGTAGGCGGAGAAATTGAGGTTATTCTTGATGGCGGTATTCAAAGAGGAACTCATGTTTTAAAAGCACTAGCAATGGGTGCTACAGCATGTTCAGGTGGAAGAATGTATCTGTTTGGCTTAGCTGCTGCTGGGCAAGAAGGAGTTGAAAAAGCTCTTGGAAATATGAAAAATGAAATTGAAAGAGATATGAAGCTAATGGGAGTAAAAAAAATTAGTGAATTAAATACATCAATGATCAGATTTCGCTAGAAATAAATAACAAAAAAAGATAATTTATATTTTTAATTGGGAGAAGAAATATGGTTACAGAAACTCAAATGAATCGACCCGGTCCTTTAAAAGCTGAAGGGCCTTGGTCAAATGTATTTTCGTACCACACTATGGACATTGAAGTTGCAAAGTCAGAAGGAATTTATTTTTATGACGTGAACGGAAATAAATATATTGACGCTTCTGGAGGACCAATGGCATTTACTCTTCCTCATGGTGATAAAAGAATGAAAGAAGCTATTTCTAAACAGATGGAAAATTTTACTCATGTTCATCCTACGCTTTCAAATAAACCTCAGGCAGATTATTGTTCGAAGCTTGCAGAAGTTACCCCTAAAAATTTAAATACTTCATACCTAGTTTGTGGAGGCTCTGAAGCGGTAGAAACTGCTATCAAGGCGGCTCGTCAGTATCATTTAGCTTCTGGAAATCCTTCAAAGCACAAAGTCATATCAAATTATGGTAGTTATCATGGAATGACTCTTGCAACACAAGGACTTTCTGGAAATCCAGGTTATCAAAGACATTTTGGGGAAATGCTTACTAAGTGGCCTCATATCCATCAATACTCCGATCATGATAAGCCAGAGGGTATGAGCAGAGAAGAATGGGGCCTAAAATGTGCAGAACGTTTAGAAAAAATGATTTATTTTGAAGGACCTAAAACCGTTTCTGCTTACATTGCTACGCCTCAAGGTTGTGGTTCTGATTATGCAGCAGTCGCGCCAAAAGAATATTGGCAAAGAATAAGAGAAATTTGTGACCGTTACGATGTTTTGTTAATCGCAGATGAGGTAGTGACCGGTTTTGGAAGAACAGGTAAATGGTTTGCCATGGAACATTTCAATGTTGAAGCAGATATCATGACCGTTGCCAAAGGTATAACAGGTTGCTACGTTCCTATGGGAGCGGTGGTTGTATCCGATAAGGTTAATGAACCATTCAAGTCCGGAGGAGCATACTTTGTTCATGGTTTTACAAACGGCGGTCATCCACTTGGCTGTGCAGCAGCTAAGAAAGCTCTAGAAATTTATCAAGAAGACAACTTAATTGATAATTCAAATAAAATGGGAAGTTATTTACACAGCTTTAAAGAAGAATTACTGGATAGACCCAGTATAAAAGATGTGAGAGGCTGGGGCTTAATGATGTGTTTAGAGGTTGTAGCTAGTAAAGAATCTGGCGAGTACTTTGAATCCAGCAAAGGAGCCGAAGGAGTTTTTCAATCTATAGCTTTAAAAAACGGCCTAGCTTTTTACAGCACATTATATGGAGCAAGAAGAGAACCCATTTTTAAAAGAGGATTACCTTTAATGATTTCTCCTCCAATTTCTATAAACAAAAATCAAATAGACGATTTAATGCATCGCCTTAATGAATCTTTAGATGAATGGCAAGAAGAAATGGGCGTTTGTTGAACTTTAGTTTAAAATTACTTTATGAAAGCAGAATTTTTTTACAGAAATCCATTAAAAAAAGGTGAACCAAAGCCAGCTTTTGGAGTTGAGGAGCCAGATCCAGATAGGCCCGATCACAAGGGCTTCATGAAAGAAGTTTTCAATGCTAGAGAAGAAGACCATTCTCTAAGTCAATCCGGATTCATCTTATTAAATCATAAATCAGCAACAACTGATTTTTATAATGACAAAGAAGTAACAGAAGTTTATTACGATGAAATGGCAGATTTGGTTAAAAAACAGACTGGGGCTGCTCAAGTTTTTATCGTAAGTCATATCACAAGAAATGAAGCCGAAGCTGCTGAAGGCAAAAGATTAGGCGCTCATAGATTGGTGCACAATGACTTTACTCCGAATTTCAAACAAACCATTCAACCCTTACTTGATGAGAATGGTTCCAACCCCAGTAGAATCACTGTCTATAATTTATGGAGGCGTTTTGATGAAGACGGGATGGATGCACCCTTTGCCCTTTGCGATTCCAGAACAGTTTCTGAAAAAGAATTAATACCTACTGATTTATTCAATTATGGAAAAGAAGAGGAAAAAAATGAAACTTTAGCCGATGAAAATGGTTTTACAGTTGAAATATATCAATCAATGAACAGCGATAATCACAAATGGTACTTTTATCCAAAAATGAACAGAGATGAAGTAGTGATGTTTAAAACTTATGATTCTAATGAAAATCCTTTTATGCCTACTTTGCATAGCGCCTTTGATGATTTGAGTTGTGATTCAAAAGTTTCCCCTCGCGAGAGCATTGAAGTAAGAGCGATTTGTCTATTTGATTAGGCAAAAGATAAAAACTATCGAATTTATATAGGAGAGTAAATGTCTAATACATCAAGAGAAATTCGTTCGGAAGTAACGAGCGATGGTCAGTTAAAGCTATCTATTGAAAGTGTAGAAATGCCTTCACCCAAAGATCATGAGGTTTTATTAAAAGTTGAAGCTTCTCCTATTAATCCTTCTGACTTGGGATTACTTATAAGCTTTGCAGCAGATCTTAGTTCCATAACCACAGAAGGTTCTGGAGATGACAAAGTTACAACAATGAGCATTTTGCCTGCATTACATAAAACTATGACTGCAAGATTTGATAAATCTATGAAAGTCGGAAACGAAGGAGGCGGGGTTGTTGTCGATGCCGGCGAAGCTGGAAAAGGTCTAATTGGTAAAACTGTAGGAGTAGCAGGTGGCGCGATGTATTCTGAATACAGATGCGTACCTGTTGATAGTTGTCTCGTTATGAATGAAGGTACTACTCCAAAAGAGGCTGCTTCCTCTTTTGTTAATCCTTTGACTGCTCTTGGATTCACAGAAACCATGAAAATGGAAAATCATACAGCTATGATCCACACTGCCGCTGCGTCAAATTTGGGTCAGATGTTAGTAAAAATATGTAAGGCTGATGATATTCCTTTAGTAAATATCGTAAGAAAGAAAGAACATGTGAATCTCTTAAAAGATCTTGGTGCGGAATATGTTTGCAACATGAGTGAAGATTCTTTTATGGCAGATTTAATAGCAGCAATTGATGCTACTAGTGCGACCTTAGGATTTGATGCTACCGGAGGAGGTAATGAGGGAAAATTAGCAGGACAGATTTTATCTGCAATGGAAATCTCAGCAAACAAAAAAGCTTCCGAGTACAGTAGGTATGGTTCGGATACCTATAAACAAGTTTATATTTATGGTGGTCTTGATCCAACACCAACTGTCCTCAATAGATCTTATGGATTGCAGTGGGGTTTAGGAGGATGGCTTTTAACACCGTTCATTGGTAAAGCAGGTCCAGAAATTTTCTTGAAAATGAGAGAAAGAGTAGCCAATGAAATTACTACTACTTTTTCAAGTTCTTATACTGCTGAAATTTCTCTCGAAGAAATGCTCGATCCAGAGATTCTCAAAAATTACGCTAAACAGGCAACCGGACAAAAGTATTTAGTTACTCCTCACAAGTAATTATCGACCTTTAAATATTGGCTGTTTTTTTTCAACAAAAGCTTTTGTAGCATTTTTATGATCTTCTGTTTGACCACAATGAACATGATGCGTTACCTCTAGATCAAGACAATCATCTACTTCTCCACTAACAGCTCTATTAAGGTTTTCCTTCATGTATCGAAAAGCAACTGCTGGACCTTCAGCAAGTTGTTTAGCTATTTCTAAAGTTTTTTGCTCGAGCTCTTCGTGTTTTACAACCCAATTGGTAAGACCAAGTTTAAGAGCTTCTTCAGCAGGAATTTTATCTGATAAAAAATAAAGTTCTTTTGCCTTTGATAAACCCACTAACTGAGTCATGAAGTAGGTTCCGCCATAGTCACCAGAAAAGCCTACTTTTGCAAAAGCTGTTGTAAAAAAAGCACTATCGGACATTATTCTAAGGTCACAAGAAAGAGCATAAGACATTCCTGCCCCGGCTGCAGGCCCATTCACTGCAGCAATTGTTGGTTTGGGCATTTTGAATAATTTACCCGAGGTACCTCTTTGGTGAATCCTTTGCTCATGGATAGCTATATCAATTGTTCGTTTAGTATCATCTTTTTTATTGGCCATGCCTTTTACATCTCCACCAGCACAAAAAGCACCTTCAGAACCTGTAAGAATGACCGCTCTTACTTCAGAATCATTTTCAAAATCTTCTAAAGTTGCCATCATCGCTGCATTCATTTCATCCGACATAGCATTTCTAGCTTCAGGTCTGTTCATTATAATTTTTCCCAAACCATCTCCTTTCAGAGCTTTAAGGTGATCTGTTCCCATATCTATTTCTTTCATTTTTCTCTCCTTTTATTTATCCTTAAAGTATTATTTTACAAATATTATGAGATTAAGACAGTTAGTTATCGTTGCTGAAGAGAGAGATTCTGTTGCAAATCAAATTTGTGATGTATTTGATTTAAAAGTAGCTTTTCACGATGATGGCCTAATTCACTTTGGACTCATAAATTCATTAATTCCTTTAGGTGATACTTTTATAGAGATTGTCACTCCTGTGAAAGAAAACACTACCGCAGAAAGATTTCTAAATCGCAGAGGCGGAAATGGTGGTTACATGGTAATTGTGGATTGCGATGATGTTTCCAAAGAAAAAGAGCGAGTAACCAACGAGAATATCGGAATTGTTTATGAAGTTGAGAGAAGCGAAGGCCACGTAACTGGAAAAACCATTCACTTGCATCCTAAACATATTGGTGGGGCAATAGTTTCAATAGATAAAATGGAACCCGAAACAGCTTGGCTTTGGGCAGGCCTTGATTGGGAAAAGTGTGTATCGAAAAATGATAATGCGGAGAGATTATGCGGCGTTGTAATGCAATCCGATGACAAATTTGCTCTTTGTAGAAAATGGGAAAAAGCTTTTGGAGTTAAAGCAGATGAAGATCTTCAAATTAATTTCTCAGACTCTAAAATCAAGTTTATTGATGATCTTGATCAGAGAGGCGAGGGAATTAATGCCTTTGAGTTGTCAGTAAAAAACAAAAACATTGTCTATGAAAAAGCAAAAGAACTTGGCCTTATAAAGAATGATCTAATTCATATAGGTGGAGTAAATTTCCTTCTTCAATAATTCTCAATAAGATAAAATGCGCAAATTTATGCGCTTCATTCAAATAATTTTTCTTTTAGTTTTCTCGATTTCGGCATTTAGTTCTCAGGCAATTGGTCATGCTCCAATTGGAGTAATGGCTGATCACATACACAAAAAAGGCGAATCAATGATTTCTTTGAGAGCCTCTTATATGAAAATGAAAGATAATTCTTTAGATGGAAATTCAATCTCGGATACCGAAATTTTAGTTATAGACAACCCATTTTCAAACTCACCAGCAAAACTCAGTGTTGTTCCAATCGAAATGAGCATGAAAATGTTAATGCTTGGAGGCATGTATGCTCCAACGGATAAAGTTACTTTGATGTTCATGACAATGTTTATGGATAAATCCATGAACTTAAATACTTATCATGCAATGACGAGAAATAATATTGGCTTATTCAATTCATCATCTTCGGATCTTTCTGATTTATCTTTCTCTGCATTAGTAAACATTGATGAGCAAGATAAAAGCAGGTGGCATGCAGAAATTGGCTTGAAGTTTTCTGTTGGAGATAAAAAAGAAAAAGGCAAAGTACTTACTCCCATGAATGCCAATATGGATATGCTCTTGCCTTATGGCATGCAATCAGGCGATGATTCTGTTGCTATGATTGTTGGCTTTACCAACCTTTATACATTATCTGATGTACATACTTTTGGAAATCAAATTAGGTTTTTTAGAAATGTGTCATCTAAGGAATGGCATTTTGGCGACAAAAATTATTTTGATTCTTGGTATCAATATTCAGTTAGAAGAAACTTTTCTATTTCATCGAGATTGAGACTCAATCATCAGCAAGACATTTCAGGATTTGACTCCAATATTAAGGCTCCAGTTCAGACTTCTATAACATCAAATTATGGAGGTTTTACAGCTGAAGTTGGTTTGGGTTTTAATTTTCTTACCCAAATCTTTCCTGGGTCTGAAGACAGACTTGCATTAGAGATTATTTATCCAGTAATAAATGAAAAAAATGGTCTCCAGATGAAGGACAAAACCAAAATAGTATTCGGCTATCAAAAATCTTTTTAAGTTTCTTGCTTTTAATAGTATATTTCTTATATGGCTGATTTAGTTCACCTTTCGAATTCGGCTTCTTCGGAAGAGATCATCGATGTTCTAAATAAGGATGCTGGAGTGATAATTGATAACCTCTTGCACTCAGATGACATTTCTAGAATCAATGACGATCTCAAGCCATATTTAAAACATGATGTGTTTGGAAGAGATGAATTTACTGGATTCAAAACTAAGAGAGTTGGAGCATTAATTGCAAGATCTGAAGCCTGTAGAAAATTAGCTTTAAATCCTTTAATCAATGAAGTTTCCGAAAAATATTTAGCTCCTTACTGCGACGGCTATCAACTGCATTTCACTTCTGCTGTAAGTATTGGCCCAGGAGAAAGTAAACAAATTCTCCATAGAGATAGAGGAATTTGGGGTGGTTATTTACCTAGAAAAGTTGAACCACTTATGAGTACCATTTGGGCAGTAACAGATTTTACTAAGGAAAATGGAGCCACGCAGATTGTTCCTGGATCTCATCTCTGGGAAAAAGACCGTATTCCTAATGATGATGAAATAGCTTATGCTGAAATGAAAGCGGGATCAGTACTCCTTTATACCGGAACTGTACTGCATGGCGGGGGAAAAAATACTTCAAAAAATGATATTCGAACTGGAGTTTTTCTGCATTATGCTCTTAATTGGCTTCGCCAAGAAGAAAATCAATATTTATCCTGTCCTCCTGAGATTGCAAAAGACATTTCGCCGGAAATAAGATCACTAATAGGATATTCAAAGGGAGGCTACGTACTAGGTTTTTATTCTGATCCATTAGATAAAAATGCAGAATATGAATCTGTTTCACCAGAAAACATGTTTAAAGACAGAGCTTTTGACGAGTATTCTGCAATCCCAGATCCTAAAGAACTGGTTCAAAAATCTACAAAATAACTAAAAGTAGACTACACCTATTAGGTAGCCGCCATAAAAAAAGGCAACTGCATAAAAAGGATATTCTCTACAAAAATTCCAAACTGATTTTAAATATTCACTAATCATTTCATCTCTTAGGAGAAAGATATAATAGACAATCAATTCTTAATTTTTGCTTATACCTTTATATAAAATTTATTAAAAAAAATTTTTTTATTACAAATTATTTCTCATTCAAATTATTGCATCCAAAATTTATTTAAAGCATAGTTAAATGACTGGTTTTCATAAATGTAGATAAATAATGACTGTAAGATATTATGATTGGGTAGAGTATCAATCTAACTTTAGGCCAAAAAAAATTGCTATCAAAGAGATCTCAAATGGTCGAGAAACCTCATATTATGAATTGAATCAAAGATCTAAATCATTGGCGGGGTGGTTGCAAAAGAAAGGTCTGAAAAAAGGAGATCGAGTTGCGATCTTAGCCCATAATTGTGCCGAAGTTTTTGAACTTGAATTTGCCTGTGGAAAAATTGGCGGTGTTGAATTACCTCTTAACTGGAGGCTTACCAAGCCAGAACTTGAATACATTCTCAATGATAGCAAGCCAATGTGTTTGATTTATTCTGTCGAGTTTAAGGATATTGCTCAAGAACTAATAAAAGATTGTGGAATAAAAAACTCTTTAATGCTTGAAGAGGACAATTACGGTAGTGAATATGAACAAGCTATTTCAGAAAATAATGATTTCGAAACTGTAGAAAGTAATCATGATGACTTAATTATGTTGATGTATACGTCCGGTACGACTGGTCACCCTAAAGGCGCTATGATCAATCATCAAATGCAATTTTTTAATACAGTAAATTTAGGAGCTACTGCCAGAATTACTGATAAAACAATTCAACTTGTTGTTTTGCCACTATTTCATACAGGTGGCATGAATTGTTATGCAAATCCAATTTTGCATAATGGCGGACAAATCGTTTTGATGAAAGAGTTTGATCCAGGAAAGGCTTTGGAAATTATCAATAATCCTGATTTTGGAATTACACATTTTTTTGCTGTGCCTGCACCTTTCCAGTTTATGATGCAACATCCTAATTTTGCGACAACAGATTTTTCAAGAATTGAAGGAGCCGGTGTAGGTGGAGCACCATGCGCTGAAGTCATCATAGAGACTTGGCAAAACAAGGGCGTAGAATTATGGCAAGGTTGGGGAATGACAGAAACCAGCCCTGGCGGAATTGGATTATCTGGCGATGATGCTGCGAGAAAAATTGGTTCAGCAGGAAAACCTTTATTACATACAGAGGTAAAAATAGTCGACGAAAAGGGCAATGAAGTAAAGCAAGGTGAAGTAGGAGAAATACTTATCAAAGGCCCTAATATCACTCCAGGATATTGGAATAATGAAGAGGCAACAAAAAATTCTTTTGTGGATGGTTGGTTAAAGACAGGAGATGCTGCACAAATGGACGATGAGGGTTTCATCTACATTGTTGACCGTCAAAAGGATATGTACATCTCTGGCGGAGAAAATGTATATCCAGCTGAAGTAGAAAATGTGCTTTATCAATTACCTCAAATTGCAGAAGCTGCAATCATAGGTATACCTGATGAAAAGTGGGGAGAAGTTGGCCTTGCTTTTATTGCTTTAAAGCCAAATGAAAATTTATCTGAAGAGGATATCATTAATCATTGTCTTAAAAACTTAGCAAAATTTAAAATACCAAAAAGTGTGGAGTTCATCGAAGCTTTACCGAGAAATGCTACAGGGAAAGTTTTGAAAAGAACTTTAAGAGAACAAAAACTGGGAAAATCAGCCCCAGCAATATCATAAATGTCAGATAGATCAGAGCTCATAGAACTTCACAATAGATTATCTAAAACTCTGGATGAAGAAAGAGGAGCTGCAAGAGAAAAGAGATACGAAAAAGGATACAGAACAGCTAGAGAAAATCTTGATGATTTAGTAGATAAAGATTCCTTTGTAGAATATGGCCAGCTTGCTATTGCAGCGCAAAAAAGTAGAAGAGAACTTGAAGAGTTAAGAACCGAAACGGCTGCTGATGGAATAATTACAGGATTTGGTAAAATTAATAGTGAAATCCTAGATGATAAAAAAGCTCTTTCGGCAATAATCATAAACGACTATTCGGTCTTAGCAGGAACTCAAGGTTATTATCACCACAAGAAATTAGATAGGATTTGCGAGACAGCCGAAAAACAAAATTTACCCGTCGTAATGTATACAGAAGGAGGCGGAGGAAGACCAGGCGATACAGATGTACATGTTCAATTCGCAGGATTACAGATCCCTTCTTTTAGTAATTGGGCTAAATTAAAGGGAAAAAGTCTAAGAATTGCTGTCAATAATGGATATTGTTTTGCTGGCAACGCTGCATTATTTGGAACAGCAGATTTTTGCATATCTACAAAAAATTCTTGGCTGGGAATGGCAGGCCCTGCAATGATTGAAGGCGGAGGACTTGGCAAGGTAAATCCAAAAGATATTGGCCCAGCTGAAGAACAAGAAAAATTAGGTGTTATTGATTATCTTGCAGAAGACGAATCAGATGCAACAAGTTTTGCAAAGAAATTACTTTCTTACTTTCAAGGAAACCAAATTGAATGGGAAGCTAAGGACCAGTCAATTTTAAGAAATCTTATTCCAGAAAATAGAAGAATGGCTTACTCAGTAAGAGATATTATAGAAACCATCGCAGATAAAGATTCTTTTCTGGAAGTAAGAAAAATTTATGGTCGCAGTGTAATTACTGGGTTTATGAGATTAGAAGGCAAGCCAGTTGCTCTTATTGCAAACGACTGTCAGCATTTGGGCGGAGCTGTGGATGCAACTTCAGCTGAAAAAGCTGGACAGTTTATTTCGATTTGTAATGAACATAATCTTCCAATAGTTTCTCTAGCAGATACTCCTGGCTTTATGGTTGGCGTAGATAGCGAAAGAGAAGGTGCTGTAAGGAAAATGGGTAGCCTTTTTAATGCAGGAGCAAATATTTCAGTTCCTCTAGTAGCAATTTTTTTAAGAAAAGGCTATGGATTGGGCGCAATGGCTATGGTTGGAGGAAGTTTTTATATGCCTATTTTCACCGCTTCTTGGCCGACTGGAGAATTCGGCGGTATGGGCTTAGAAGGAGCAGTTAAATTAGGATATAAAAAAGAGTTAGAAGCTGTCAAAGATGAAAATGAAAGAGAAGAATTATTCAATAAGCTTGTTCAAAAAATGTACGATGCTGGAAAGGCGTTGGAGGCTGCCACACAACTAGAGATAGATGCTGTTATCGACCCAGCAGATACTAGGTCGATAATTTTAAAAGCTTTGGAAACTGGCTAAATTTTCCCTTAATTAGGGAGTTCTCATTACTTCAGCAGAAGTACATTTATCAATTGAAGCGGATTTTAACTTTTCAACAGCTAATTTTAATTTTCTATACTCCGCGACCTCAGGATTTAACCCCGTAGATTTAACACCAATAAAACTTGTTCCTGCAGTAGGATCATGCATTTCAAGACCATATGAAGCATAACTAGTTGATCTAGATGAATTTTCAATTACTTTTTCTGCAACACTATCAATTAAAGCAGAATGCCTGATTCTTTCAGCCTGAAGTTCGGCACAACCTAAAGCTGTGGCATCTACTTCCCAATGATAAGTTTCAGCATTTACTTGTCCTTTTCCTCCAGCATCTTCAACAAAATTGTCCAAAAGGTATTTTGTTGCAACAATATTATTCTGCATAAAAGGAGTGCTTGAACAACCAACTAAAACTAATAAAGCCAGTGAAGCTAATAGTTTTGAAAATTGACCAAATAAGTTCTTTAAATTAGTTAAAATCATTGATAATTCTCCTAAGACACTTAATATGCCCTTACGACGGCAAGTTTAAGACCTTTAAAAACTTAAGTCAATTTTAGTGAAAGCTAAATTTAACAATAAAAACTGGTATTTTTATGACAAAAATCTCTAAAAATGAGTTCGAAATCTTAAAATTAGGGAATCCCATTTTAAGACAAACTGCAAAAGAACTTACTAAAGAAGAAATTTTATCTTCCGAAATACAAGAATTAATTCCTAAAATGTGGGATGTCATGAAAAAAGCTGGAGGAATTGGCTTGGCCGCGCCCCAAATAGGAATATCAATCCAGTTAGCGGTCATAAAATTGGAAAGCGACTCAGAAAGATATGATAATTTAGAAAATTCTGAAGAATTTGTCATATTTAATCCAAAGCTAGAAGTTATTGATGAACAAAAACAAGGCTTTTGGGAGGGTTGTTTGAGTGTTCCTGGCTTAAGAGGTTATGTTGAAAGGCCGCGAAAGCTTAAGATTAATTATTTCAATGAAAATGCTGATAAAAAAGAAGTAATAGTTGAAGATTTCTTGGCAACAGTATTCCAACATGAACTTGATCATTTATTTGGATTTTTATATGTGGATAGACTTAATTCTACAAAAGACTTAGTTTTCGAAGAAGAATTAACTAATATAGCGTCAAAAAAACTTTTAGACTAAATATAATGCTGAAATATTTTTTATTAATCATCTTGTCTTTGAATATGCTTTCTTTTGAAATTCTGCCCAAAAAAAATATCGATATGGATGATTGGCGTTTTATAAAAGATCAGGTCATGGGAGGTAAATCTGATGGTTTCATGGCATTAAATAAATCTACAAATGAAAATTTTGATTTTATCTCTGCAAAAGGAAACGTTTCTACCGATGGTGGAGGATTCTTAATGTTCAGGAAAGAAATTGATGCAAATGATCTAAATGACTTTTCTAAAGTAAAATTCAAGGCAAGAGGTAATAACGAAAAATATTTTATCCATATAAAAACTAGAGGCTCGATCTTTCCTTGGGTGAGATATCTCAGTGAATTTGAAGTCACTAACGAATGGCAAGATTTTGAAATTGAATTTAATGAATTCATTCGTTACAGTAATAAAAGCCCAAAAAAAAGGAACCTTAACCCTAAAAAAATAAAACTTATTGGCGTTGAAGCTTCTGGAAGAGATTTTGATATGGAAATTGATATAGCTTCGATGAGCTTTTCTAAATAACAAAATTAAAAAAATATGATTACTAAAGCAGACGATTATCCAATTCACCAACTACCTCATCCTGTTTCAGAAGTTGGTACTGAAAGAAATTTTTATGATCGATATTTTTTTAATGGGTATTCCAAAAAAGAAGATTTTTATTTTGCTGCTGTACTTTGCTTGTATCCTAATTTGAATATCATGGACGCTTCTTTCACTTTGGCAGTTGATGGAAAGCAGCATAATATAAGGTCTTCAAGAATTCTGGGCCTCGAAAGACTTGATACAAAAGTAGGCCCTATAGAAGTTAAAGTTCTTGAGCCTTTAGAAAAGCTTTCAGTTGAACTTACAAATAATGATTCAGACATTACAGCAAAGCTAGAATTCACCAAAAGATTTGAACCCATGCAGGAGCCAAATATGACTCTTTTTAATGGTCCGAGAAAAATAATGGATACCTGCAGGCTAACTCAGCATGGAAATTGGTCTGGAGAAATTAAAATAAAAGATGAAGTTATCAAAATATCTCCAAAAGAATTTATTGGAACGAGAGACAGATCTTGGGGGGTTAGACCTGTTGGTGCCGGCGACAGTCAACCTATGGTGCCCTTTGAAATGCCACAATTTTTTTGGCTTTGGGCTCCCGTTCATTTTGACGAGTTAGCGACCCACATTTATTACATTGATAACGAAAAAGGAGAAGCTGATAATGCTTTCGCAAAAATTCAATTCGATGACGGAAAAGAACAATCTAATTTTGTTTCACATCAAAAGTCTATCTCTTACTTACCCAAAACAAGAAGAGTTGAATCGTTATCTTTGAACTTAAAAACTTCACAAGATGATTCGTTTGAATTTCAAATTACTCCTGAAGTAAATATGTTTATGTGTGGTTTAGGGTACATGCACCCTGATTGGGGTCATGGCCAATACAAAGGAGAATTAGAAACCCACTATGACACTTATGATTTAAATGACGATCCCCAAGATCCGCCATTTCTTCATATTCAATCATTGTGTGAAGTTCAGCTTAAGACTCCGGAAAAAGAGCTTCAAGGTCGAGGTGTTTTAGAACAATTGTTTTTGGGGCCTCACGAGCCTAGTGGGTTTAAGGACCTTTTCGATAAGCCCTAATAATGCCTGTCTCTTCAGAAAAAAATTTCCAAAAAAAATTATCAATTTTTAAAAGCTGGCTCGAAACGAAAGAGCGTTACAAGAAACAAAATATTTCAATACAGCCACACGAATCATCAGAGGCAAGTGGTTTTTCAAATGAAACTTTCTCTTGCAAAATTATAGGGAATAACATTGATGAGGATATAGTCTTGAGAATAAAGCCAACCGGTTTTCAAGTTTTTCCTGAATATGATCTTGGGTTGCAAGTCGAAATTATGGAGCAATTGAAATATCTTAAATTTCCTGTTCCGGAAATTTTATTTTCTGAACAAAATGAAGAAATCATCGGATCAGAATTTTATGTAATGAAATACGTCAGCGGAGAGGCGCCTTCCGACAATCCGCCATACCATATGGATCCTGAAGGCATGATGGGGAGAGCTTCTTCAGATCAAATTAGATCAGTTTGGCTTGGTTGGTTAGAAAATTTAGTATCTTTCCATAAAATAAGTTTCGAAGATTTAGAGTTGAGTATGATTAACAAGAGAAGAAATGAAAGCTCTCATCTACAGTCTGATCTTCAATACTACAAATCGTTCATGGAATGGGGCATGGACGGAGAAGCAAATGCGTTTTTAGAAGAAGTTCTTATTTGGTTATCTGAAAATCTTCCCCTAAACCCAAATCCAAAAAAACTTTGTTGGGGAGACTCAAGGATAGGAAATGTACTTTTTGAAGATTTTCAGGTAAGGAGTTTACTTGACTGGGAGATGGCAACCATTGGAGATCCTTTATGTGATTTAGCTTGGGGACTTACAACCGATGATGTCAGCAGCTATGGGCTAAATATTGAAAAGCTTCCAGGTTCGATTTCAAACGAAGAGGCGATAAAATTTTGGGAAAAAAATACCGGCTATTCAGCTGACAATTTCTTTTATTACCGAATATTATGTCTGTTTAAATTTTCTGTGATAATGATTAGAGTTGCAAAAAAATTAATTCATAATGAAATAATGCCTTTAGATAGCGATTTTCATGTCAATAATCACGTATCAAATTACTTAAGACAGGAATTTAATGAAAAAAATTAGAATAGAAAAACAGATTAAATGTTCAGCCGATTCACTTTGGGAACTATTTGCTGACGTTACGAGATCTGATTGGGTACCTTTTGCAAACGAAATTGTTCTCGAAAACGACGTAAGGACTTTCAAAATGGATGGCGTTGGTGAAATCAAGGAAAAGATCATTGAAAAGGATCAGGCAAATAAATCTTTGACTTATAGCGTCATAAAATCCCCCGCACCACTGAATCACCATCTAGCCAAAGTTATAGTGCTTGAAGATAATGACTTCTCAAAATTAGTTTGGACCTCCGAAGTTGAACCAGACGAGTTCGAAAAATTAATTTCAGACGGCATGGAATCATCTATCGAGATGATTAAAAAGATTCTTGAATAACTTCCAATCCGAAAAGGATTTGATTTACATGAAATTGGCTTTAGACGAGGCCAAATTAGCTTATTCAAAAAAAGAAGTTCCAGTTGGTGCGGTTTTAGTCAAAGACGATGAAGTAATTTCTCATTCGCACAATCAATCAATAAGCAAAAACGATCCTACTGGGCATGCAGAAATGAACGTGCTGAGAGATGCTGCAAAAAAAGTAGACAACTATAGACTGAATGGAGCTAGTCTCTACGTTACTTTGGAGCCTTGCTTGATGTGTTTTGGGGCATGCATTCATGCTCGAATAGATAGATTAATCTTTGCTACAGAGGATCAAAAATCAGGAGTAGTGATAAATAATTTGAATTTACAAGAAGAAAGTTTCTTTAACCATAAAATTTCAGTTTCAAGTGGAATTCTCGCAGATGAAAGTTCTGAGTTATTAAAGAAATTTTTTCAAGAAAGAAGAAATTAGATTTTAAATTCAGTCCAAACTGGAGCATGATCAGAAGGTTTTTCCATACCTCTTATTTCGTAATCTATTTCGGATTCGATTGCCATCTCTAAAAGAGGTTTTGTTACCCATAGATGATCAATTCTTAAACCTCTTTTTGGATTATCATCAAACCCTCTACTGCGGTAATCAAACCAGCTGAACTTATCATTAGAATCTGGGAAAAATTTTCTATAAGAATCAAAAAATCCCCAAGTTTTTATTTTTTCTAACCATTCTCTTTCTTCAGGCAAGAAACTACATTTTCCCGTGGCAAGCCACCTTTTTCTATTGTTTTCTCCAATTCCTATATCAATGTCTTCTGGGGAAATATTTAGGTCTCCCAAGATAATAATATTGTCGTCTGGAGAAAAGTTCCCATTTAAATAGATCATCAGGTCCTTAAAAAACTTTTCTTTATAAGGAAATTTTTTTGGATGATCTCTACTTTCTCCTTGAGGGAAATACCCGTTGATAATAGTTACTTCTTGAGAAGAAAACTTGTGTCTTGAAGAGATTAGCCTGCATTGAGCGTCTTCTTCATCTGTCGGAAAGCCTATTTGAAAATCCAAAGGTTCAGACTTGTAGAGAGTTGACACTCCGTAATGTCCTTTTTGTCCATTAATTATAGCTTTGTAACCCAATTCATTTATGCTTTCCATGGGATAATTTTGATTGTCTACTTTTGTTTCTTGCAGACAAATAATGTCTGGCGAGTGCTTATCAATTAAAGCACTCATCTGATGCAGCCTTGCTCTTAAGCCATTTACATTAAAAGAAAAAATTTTCATCTGAAGTCTGAGCTAGAAAGTCTTTTGGGCTTATTAAAATTAATTTGATCAATTAAAATTCTCGCTGCTTCTTCAAGAACCATTTTCTCCGAAAACTCATTCAATTCTTCAGGATCAGCATCCAAAAACTCTTGAAAATTTAGATAGGGCTTTAAACCTACAGAAACTCTAAATCTATTTTCAATGAAGAGTCTTTTTTCTTCTTGCGCTTTTTTTTCAGATTTTCTAACTAAATAATTTACGGGAATCAATTTTTTATCCAATTCGTTTTTGCTGTGAATTTTTTGATCTTTAATGTACTCATTCAAGTTTGAATCGGATACTCTTTTTTTTGAGAAACTTTGAATCATCTCTATATTTGAAGTTGAATTAAAAGGTTCATACTCTAAAGATGAAATATCATCATAAGGAAGAGAGTTTTCAAGAGACATTTCTCCAACTTCTTCACTATCAAAAACATAAGGCAGGTTGATATCAGGTATAACTCCTAAATTTTGTGTGCTTTTCCCAGAGACTCTATAAAACTTCTGTTCTGTGAATTTTAGTTGCCCATAAGAAAGATTTTCCAGCCTTTGCACTGTCCCTTTACCGAAAGTGTTTGAGCCCACAATTAATCCCCTTTTGTAATCTTGAAAAGCTCCTGCAAGAATTTCCGAAGCCGAGGCACTTAATTTATCAACCAAAATCATTACTGGCCCATCATAGTTTTGAATTCCTCTTGTGTGACCCAGAGGCTGAATCGAGCCATTTGACTCCATTACTTGAACAATACTTCCTTTTCCAATGAAAAGCTTGGCAAGCGAGTAAGCTTCATATAGTGAACCTCCGGAATTCCCTCTCAAATCAAGAATGACTCCATCTACTTGTTCTTCTTTTAATTCCCTTAATAGGTTCCTGACATCTTTTGAACTACTTTTGTAGTTAAATTGATTTCTGCTAAATGCATCAAAGTCCATATAAAAAGCAGGTAAATCTATTACTCCAATATTGTAAGATTTATTTGGTTTATATATCTCTACCTTCTTTTTCTTTGCAGCCTGATCTTCTAGTTTTACTAACCCCCTGGTGATTTCTATGATTCTACCTAAAATATCATCCGGAGAAGAATTAGGAATAACTTCAAGTCTGACCTTGGTATTTTTTGGACCTCTGATGAGTCGAACCACCTCATCGATTCTCCAATCTCGTACATCTTCTATATCATTTTCTGGCAGAGAGGCCACCCCCACTATTTTGTCATTTACTTTTAGGAGACCTGATTTATCAGCTGGCCCTCCTGGAATTAATCTTACTATTTTAGTAATTCCATCCTCTGTAGATAAAATTGCTCCAATACCTTCTAGAGAGAGACTCATATTTATCTCAAAGTCTTCTTGAGATTTTGGAGATAAATAATTTGTGTGAGGATCGTAAAGAGAGGTAATCGAATTTATATATAAAGAAAAGATATCGTCTGACTTAATTCTTTTTAAACTTTTTACTCTATTTTTGAGTCTTTTGAGGAGTTTTGACTTAGAGTTTTCAAAATTATCATTAGACAAAAGAATATTTATTAATTCGTTTTTTATTAAAAGAGCATGATAATTTTTGATTGAGTCTAAGGAATTAAATCTTTTTTCATCCTCTCTACTTTTTTCAACAAATTCTGTTGTATTTAAGTCGGCTGAAGTATCAATCAAATCAACAACGTCTTTTTGATAATTAATCAATTCAAGCGTCCTATCAGAGTAATCTTGATAAATTTTAAAAATTTCATCTAGGTTAAAAATGTTCTTGAATTTAGCTTTATATGAGTTGAACTCAACTGAAGTAAATACAATTTTTTCTTTATCTATATTTACCAAAAAGTTATCAATAACTTTTTGTTCATTTATTTCAATATTTTTTTTAAAGTGATTTTGGTCCAGAATTTCTATAATTTCATTTACAACCGGTTTATATTCGTTTTTTACCTCCAAAGTTTCTTCACTCGGGAGATTAAGTGAAGCCAGAAAGTAAACTAATAGAACAAGAAATTTATATAATTTGGATACCATAGATTTAGTCTCTATAACTGAGCAAAAGGTCTTTTTCCAGCCATAATGAATTTATCCATTCCTTGAATTCTGACCTCAAAGGATGATTGTCTAATAAATTTTCATTTAAAAATTTTTCTGGGATTTTTATTTCCTTAATAATAATTTTAGCTGAATTCATTCTTCCGCAAAGATAGTCCCAAAAACTTCTTTTTTTTGAATCAAACTTGATTGTAAAATCAATAAGGGAATCAATCTTGGTTACTAGACTTAACGCTGTAGCCAAGCCTCCTTCTTTGGGCCTCAAAAGATTTTTGAAAGGACTATTTTGATTATGATGTTTCTTTAGAGTAAATCTTGTTCCTTCAGCAAAACTAAAAACAGTTACAGGATAAAGAGCGTAATGTTTTAAAGCTCTTTTCATTTCTCTTACATCCTTTCCAGCCAGCTTGGGATTTTTTTCTAGTTGTTTTTTTGTATACCTTTTCAAAAACGGCATATCTAAAGCCCACCAAGAGAGACCTATAATTGGAACGTAAATCAGAACATATTTCATAAAGAACTTAAGCATAGGCATCTTTCTATTAGTGATATCCTGTAAAAGAAATATGTCCGCAAACGATTGATGATTTGAAGTTGCTATTGTCCAGCCGTTAGACTTGATATTTTCTTTACCAATTATTTGCCATTTGGGCTTATGCAAAGCCTTTACCCAAATTTTATTGGTGAAAATCCATAATTCACCTACCTTTATGATAAATTTTGTAAATAACACTTTTAGTGAAGTGATTGGTAAGAAAAATTTAATTATTCCTAAGGGTATCAACAAACATGACAGTATGACTGTGTTTAATACCAAAATGGTGATGGATGTTATCCCTATTAAATTTTCAAATATAAACTTCACTTGTTCTTCTCAAATTCTTTAATCTTAAAATATGCTTCCTTTTGTTCTTCTATTGTATGAGGTCTTTTATCCTGGAAAACATATGGATGTCTTCTAATTAGCTTTTCACATAAGTTATCAATTACTTCATTAAAAGAAAATAGTTTATTTTCTTCAGCTATTTTACTTTGGAGAACTATTTGCAAAAGAAGATCGCCTAACTCTTCTTTGAGGTTTCCGATATCTCCTTTTTCAAAAGCATCATGAACCTCTGTTGCTTCTTCGATTATAAAAGGGAGGAGGGTTTTTGAAGTTTGAGATTTAGTCCACTCGCATCCAGAAATGGGATCTCTTAATTCAGAAATAATTTTGAGAAGTTTTTCTGTTTTATTTTCATGCACGACTAAACTTTAATAGCCTGTTAATTCAGCATATCTATTTTTATGAAAATTAGAATCTCCAAAAATTTGTTCAGCTACTCTAGCTCGTTTTAGGTAAAGTCCAATATCATACTCGTCTGTAACACCTATTCCACCATGCATTTGAACCGATTCATTAGAGATTAAATGAAATACTTCTCCAACTTTAGCTTTCGATAGACTTGCTAATCTTTCAGAATCATTTCCTCCCTCATCAAAGGAAGTAATAGATTCAATAACACATGATTTACATAGTTCTAATTCAGAAAACATAATTGCAGCTCTATGCTGGAGGGCCTGAAAAGAACCTATTTTTGAACCGAATTGTTCTCTTTCCTTTAAATAATCAAGAGTAATTTCATAAGCTTGAAGAGCGCTACCTAACATTTCAGCAGAAATTGCAGCTCTAGAAATATCCAGCACTGATTCAATAATTTCATAAGCATCATCTTCTTTGCCAATTAACATGTCTGAAGATACTTTTACATTTTCAAATTTCATATTTGCCGCGTTTCTAGAATCTACCATCTTAGTAGGCGCAATGGTTAAACCCTTGGAATCAGAATCCAAAACAAAAAGAGACAGCCCATCCTTAGCGCCTTCTTCTCCAGATGTCCTACAGGCAACAATGACTTTGTCTGCGAAACCGCCATCAATTACAAAGGACTTTTCACCTGAAATGATGAAGTTACTTCCGTCTTTTTTCGCTTCACAAGAAATTTTTACCGGATCATGATGGTTACTTTCTTCGATGGCAAAGCAAATTCTCAGACCATCTTGAACAACCTTTGTAAGGACGTCTTTTTTTACATCATTGGATGCATGCTTTATAAGACTTACACCTACCACGGCCGTAGAAAATAAAGGCGAGGGAGTGAGAGTTCTACCAAGTTCTTCTAAAATAGAAGATATTCCAGCTACTCCAAAATTTGAACCACCAAATTCTTCAGGGACTAAAATACCAGTCCAACCTAGTGACACCATTTCCTGCCAAATTTTATCGTCATAGCAGTTATCGATTTCACTATCCCTAACTTCACGAAAGTGAGTAGTAGGTGTCTTTTCTGATGCGAATTTTTTAGCACTATCTTTTAGAAAGACTTGCTCCTCATTTAGAACTAATGACATTTTTTTCTCCCAAAGAAATATTTATTATTGAGGAAGATCCAAGACTCGCTTCGCAATAATATTGAGCTGGACTTCTGAAGTTCCGCCTTCAATTGAATTAGCCTTGGTTCTTAGCCACTCTCTGGTAATTGCAAGTTCTGCAGGACCAAAGCCATCTCCTTCCCAACCAAGAGCTTTAGTACCCATTGCCTCAAGCATTAACTCATATCTGAGTTTATTGCTCTCACTACCATAATACTTGAACATTGACGAAGCTGGACTTGGCCCAGAATTAGAAGATTTACTTTCTTCGCTTGCTCTTCTCATGGTAAGAGAAAATGCATGCGAGTTAATGTCAAAAGATGCAATTTTTTGTCTTAAACCAGGATTTGCTAATTTTCCTTCTTCTTCTCCAACATATGTCTTCGCCATGGTTGCCATTCCAGATGAAATTGTTTGATCTTTTTTCTTTTTGGCAGAACCTGCACCTCCTAGACCCATTCCAGCAATCATGTTTCTTTCATGTTGAAGAAGTCTTTTTGCAACATCCCAACCTTTATTTAATTCGCTAACCAAATTTTCTTTTGGAACAATCGCATTATCAAAAAAAGTTTCACAAAAGGGAGACTTTCCTGAGATAAGTTTAATTGGCTTAGTAGTTACTCCAGGTTGATCCATATCGATAAGTAAAAAACTTATACCATCATGTTTAGGTTCTTGCGGACCTGTTCTGACTAAAGTAAAGATCATGTCACAGTCATCAGCATAAGAAGTCCAAACCTTTTGGCCATTTACTACAAAGTGGTCTCCATTATCTTCGGCCTTGGTTTTAAGGCTTGCAAGATCTGATCCAGATCCAGGTTCACTATAACCTTGGCACCATCTAATTTCACCTTTAACAATTTCAGGAATATATTTCTTTTTTTGTTCTTCTGAGGCAAATTCAAGTAATGCCGGCCCAAGCATCCAGATACCAAAACTGGATAAAGCTGGCCTAGCTCTGATAGTCATCAATTCTTCCTGCAGAATTTTATTTTCGTCAAAGCTCAAACCACCGCCACCATATTCTTTTGGCCATGTAGGGCAGGTCCAGCCTTTTTCGCCCATTCTCTCTAACCACAATTTCGCATCAGGATGGGGGAATTTACAGTTTCTTCCACCCCATACTACATCTCCGGGACCCATTGGTTTTCTCATTTCAGGCGGACAATTCTCTTCAAGCCATTCTTTTGTTTCTTTTCTAAATTGATCTAAATTTTCCATAATTTTTTTTAATATTAAGTTTTTAAGTGATTTTTTGTTTCCAAACGTGTCTAATTGTAGCAATTTTTGATAATTAATCAGCCATGAACTTAGAATTTTTTAGCCAAAACCCAGAATTATTATGGATATTTACGGTGTTTTATGATCTTACCTTGGCAATAATATTATTTTACTTTTTTGGAAAAAATGGACTCTATACAGCCGTTATTTTAGGAATTATTCTTGCAAACTTACAGGGCGGCAAAGTAAGTGAGCTAACTATTTTTGGAAATACATTTGTAGTTAGCATGGGAGCGATAATGTACTCGGGAATTTACTTCGCTACAGATTTATTGAATGAAAAATATGGTAGAGCAGAAGCAAATAGAGCTGTAATAATCGGGGCAGTAGCAAACGTAATAGTAATGTTTACTCTGGTTCTGAGTACTTATTATTTACCATCAGGAATAGCTTCTTCGGCCAATGAAGTCCATCAAGCAATATCAACTTTAGCTCTTTACTCGCCTATATTCGTAATAGGGTCTATAACCGCTTACCTAGTAAGTCAGACTTTTGACGTTTGGGTTTTTCATAAAATTAAAACCATAACTGGAGATAAGTATCTTTGGCTAAGAAATAACGTTTCAACTTTGAGTTCCCAAGCTCTTGATACTTTTATTTATACTTTCGTATGGGTTTTAGCAGGACAAATGTCATTTAAAGTAGCCTTAGGAATTGCTTTAACCAAGTACGTTTTTAAGTTTTTTATAGCAATAGTAGATACAATATTTATTTATTTCGTGAGAAACTTTAATCCAAAGGATTTACAAACGACAAATGGATAAAATTTCGTCAATAAATATCATTCATTCCTCATCTAGAGACTACAAAGAAACCTTAATGAGGTGTGAAAAAACTTTGGAAGAAAATAATGTTGTCATCAAACACATTGTGGCAAATAAGTCTCAAAAAGAATTGAAAAAATTAGACGCTTCCGAAGATCTTATTTTGGTAATTGGTGGAGACGGAACAATGATAGGGGCAATAAGGGATCTCTGTCATTTAAATACTCCATTTTTGGGAGTGAATATTGGCAAACTCGGCTTCTTAACAGATTTGCAATTAGGCTCTTTAGAACTTGAATTACCTAAAATCTTAAAAGGTGATTACCAAGAAGAATCAAGAAATCTTTTAGAAGTTTCTGATAGAAATAATTCTTTTCTAATGGTAAATGAAGTTGTTCTCCATTCAGGAGAATTAGCAAAAATGACAAGCTTTTCTCTTTTTAAAAATAATAAATTAATCGCTAATCATAAATCAGACGGATTAATTGTTTCATCCGCGACTGGATCAACAGCTTATATGTATTCAGGCGGCGGACCAGTTTTGTATCCCACATTAGATGTTTTTGCTATCATGCCGATGTTTTCACATAGTTCATCCACTAGGCCATTAATTGTTCCAGCCGAAGATGAATTGGAGCTTAAATATGAACATGATGAAAAAGCAAAAGTCATTCTTGATGGGCATAATGAGTTTGATTTAAATTCTGGAGATTCTTTAAAGATAAAAAACAGTACAACAAGATATCGTTTAATTCATCCTACTGATTATGATTACTTTGAAGCGTGTAGATCAAAACTTTATTGGGGTCTTCCAATTGTTAAATAATATGAAAAAGATTTTCTTACTCTTTTTTATCACGAATTCTTATGCCCAAGTAAGTGATTATGAGGAATATCTTAGATTTTTACCTGACTCCGTCAGGTCTTCCGTAGAATCTAGAATCAAAACAGATGTTGAAAACGACTCAGATTATGATGAGTTAAACCAGCTTAGGAGAGAATCTTTCATGGAAATGGAAGAGAAACCTGTTGAGTATGATGAATTTGACAACGTAATCCCTGCTTTTTTTGGATACGATCTTTTTGATATAGAAACTTCCTTTGACTCTAGCGGCATCATCGCAGCTCCTAGAGAATATGTTTTAGGACCCGGAGATGAATTGACTATAAGTTTTTCCGGAAGTATTCAGGCCATAAAAAAAGTTTCTGTTAATCGCGAAGGTAATGTTTTTTTAAGAGAACTAGGAACAATATCTTTTAGCGGCTTGACCTTTGATGAGGCCTCAGAGAGATTAAAAAATATTACCCAAGCTTCCTTGATTGGAACAGAAGTCGAAATTTCTTTGAGCAGGCTTAGAACAATACAAGTCTTTGTTCTGGGAAATTCAAAAAGACCTGGTTCCTATAATTTTTCACCACTATCTTCAATTTCGAGCATTCTTTTTAATACCAGAGGACCTACTGAAAATGGCTCCTTAAGAAACATTTCTCTAAAAAGAGCAAATAAAGAAATAGGCTCACTAGATATGTATGACTTACTAATTAATGCCAACACTTCAAATGACTTAAGAATTCAATCTGGAGATGCATTGCTTGTAAATCCTGTGGGCAGCAGGGTAAAAATTTGGGGTAATGTTAATAGACCAGCAATTTATGAAATTAAAGAAGGTGAAACATTTCAGGATGTTTTGAATTTTGCGTCTGGTCTATCAAGTAAGGCTGATAAAAACAAAATCACTTTAAGCAGGTTAAGTAATCAAGGAGAAAGAGAATTTTTTGATTACTCCTTGAAAGATATTAATTCCATGAAATTAAAAGATTCTGATGAAATTTTCATCCATGATTTATCTGGGAAGCTTTCAAATAATATTCGGATAGAGGGTTTTTTAAGTAATAAAGGAGTGTATTCTTATATCGAAAATTCAAAAATTTCCGACTTCATCGATGAAAATGATTTAACTGACAAAACCTATCTACCGTTTAGCGTGATTTCTAGGCGAGACGACAATGGCTCGAGAGAATTTCTCCCTACTGATCTAAATTTAAAAACTAGAGAAGAGTTTAATCTTAAGCCGAATGACTTCATTTACGTATTTTCTCAATATGATATAGATTTTATAAATTCGGCTCTTTTAGCAGATGCATTAGGACTTTTATCAGAAGAAGATAAAAATAAAATTGATCTTTTTTATGAGGAGGAAAGAAAAAAAACTCTGGCTGAACAAAACAATGCTGCTGCTGTGACTACACCCGATCAAAATGATCCTTTTCAAAGACAACCAACAAAGACTGAGGAAGAAAAAAGAGAGGAATTTAACTTAAAGAGTAAAAATTTAACTAAATTTATACCTGACGATAGATATCCATGTAAGTCTTTGAAGTATGTGGCAAAGTTTAACGCTTCCACGCTCGTTTCAAATCTTAAAAGCTTAAAATTTTCAACTTCAGAGACTAATATTTCTGATCGTTTGGGCTTAAATGAAGGCTGTCCAAAAATATTTGAAGACAACCCAGATTTACTTATCGTTGCTTTAGAAAATGCTTCTCTTGTAAGTGGGGAAATTAGGAAACCCGGATTTTATCCAATAACCAATAATATAAGTTTAAAAAATCTAACATCCTTTGCTGGAGGAGCAACCAATTTAGGAAAATCTGGAAATTATGAAATTTTTTATTCTGAGAAAGATATTCAAAACATAAATTTTGATGAATCAGAAAATATGATTTTTTCTTCCTCATTTCCAAAATCAATTGTTTTGCAACAAGATCCAGATAAACAAGAAACTTTCTCAGTATCTGTGAGTGGTTTTATTAAAAATCCAGGAACTTATTCCATCTCTAAAGGTGAAAAGCTAAGTTCTCTTTTAGAAAGAGCTGGAGGATATGAAAAAAATGCTTATCCATATGGAGGAGTATTTACAAGATCTTCCGTGGCTAAAAGAGAAAAGGAGGCTTTCAATAGAGCAGCTGATCAATTGGAGGAGGGCATAGCTACTTCTTTAACGAGTGGAGCAATCACAAATACAGGAAACCCTCAGCTTGCTCTTTCAGTAATTTCCAACTTAATTACCAGATTAAAAGATATCTCGCCTGTTGGTCGAATCGTTACTGAGATGTCTTTAGAAAAATTGAAAAAAAATCCCGAAGTAGATATTGTTTTAAATTCTGGCGATAGGATTTATATCCCTTCAGAGAAGTCTACTATTACTGTAACTGGAGAAGTTTTAGCTCCAACAAGTTTTGTTTATTCAAAGAACCTTAGGGTGAATGATTACATAAAACTAGCTGGGGGCTTGGCAGACTCTGCCGATAAAAGAGGAATTTTCGTAATTCTTCCAAATGGTCAAGCCGTTAGAAATTTAGATTCATGGAGAATTGGCAGAAGTAAAATAGAACCAGGCTCCACTATCATAGTTCCAAGAGATTCTACTCCATTTAATGCGATCTCAATTTTTAGAATTTTTACGCCAATTCTCGCAAACTTTGCTACTGCAGCAGCAGCAATAAGTGCGCTTAATAACTAAATTGATAAAATTTTTAGAAGATCTAACTTTATTAACATTAAGAATTTTTCCTGCAGAGTCAGCAAAAATTATAACCCTCAGGCTGTTAAAGCTAATCTATAGCTTAGATCTAATTGGTTTATTTGCTTCAAGAAACATCGAAAAATCTGAACTAAATATAAAAAACTTGTCACTTAAAAACAGAATTGGAATAGCTGGAGGTTTGGATAAAAATGCAGAATATTTTCATATTTTCAGCTCCCTTGGATTTGGTTTTGTTGAGGTCGGTACAGTAACCTTGGAACCTCAAACCGGGAATCCAAAGCCAAGAATTTTTAGGTTTACCAAGGATAAAACACTTGTAAATTCATTGGGTTTTAACAACGTTGGCTCCGTTCAAGTTCTCAAAAATATAAAAAAATACAAACCAAAGTTTGATGGCGTTCTTGGAATAAGTATTGGGAAAAGCAAGAACACAAAAACCAAAAACGCTTGGCAAGATTATCTTCATTTGATGGATTATTTTTATCTTGAAGCAGATTATCTTGCTATAAATATTTCATCTCCAAATACTGAAAATCTCAGAGAATTATCTTCTCAAGAAAATCTTGAATTTTTACTGGAAAAGATATCGCAAAAAAAAGTTCAATTAATTGATATGTATAAAAAAAATACTCCAATTTTTGTAAAACTTTCTCCAGATGAAAAAGAAGAAAATTTAAAAAACTTAATAGAAGTTTCAGAAAAAAATAGTATTGATGGCTTTATATGTTGCAACACAACCACCGATCACAATTATCCAATTGCAGGTGGCATGAGTGGAGCAATGCTCAGTAAAAAAGCAGTAAATATGCAAAAAAAAGTAGCTGAATTCAAGCAGGAAAAATCAATTTTAATAGCTTCAGGCGGAGTAATGAACGCCAGTGACGTAGAGGAAAGATTAATAAATTCAGCAGATTTAGTTCAGCTTTATAGTGGATACATATATCAAGGCAACTCGCTTTTAAAAAAGGCTCTAGAAATTTCATCTTCTTGACAAAACTGTAAAAAGTACTCCATATTAAAAAAAGGATGAAAAATTTAGTCATTGTTGAATCTGGTGCGAAGGCAACTAAGATTACTGAATATTTGGATAAAAACTTTCCAGAACAGCAGTGGGAAGTTGCGGCGTGCCTGGGTCACATTAGAGATCTTCCAGATGATGAAAGCGCAGTTAACCCAGAAAATTGGGTGGATTTATCTTGGGAAGAAACACAAAAAGGAAAAAAAACGATCAGAGAATTAAGAAAGATTTGTAAAACCATCAATACTGTCTATTTAGCAACTGATCCAGATAGAGAAGGAGAAGCCATTGCGTGGCATTTACTTTCAGATTTTTCCGAAAAAAAATTACTCAAAGACAAAGAAGTCAAAAGAATCACTTTTAATGAAATTACCTCATCAGCTATAAAGCAAGCTATTAATTCACCAAGAGAAATTGATCAAGATTTAGTAGACGCATATTTAGCAAGAAGGATTTTAGATCATCTGATTGGATTTAAAGTATCTCCTTTGGTTTGGAGACATGCTCCACCTGCTAAATCTGCCGGAAGAGTTCAATCTCCCTCTTTAAGAATCATTTGCGAAAGAGAAACCGAAAGAGATAAACACATTAAAAAAGAATATTGGCCGATATCTAGTAAATTTAAATATAACGATTTTATTTTTGATGCTGAGTTAATTAAGCGCCGTGAAGAGGATTTAAAAAAGAACCCTATATCTTCAGAAAAAGAAGTTAAAGAAATTGAATTTGAATTGAAATCTTCAGAGTTTTTTATCAAATCTATTGAAACAAAACCTCAGAGCAGTTCTCCAAATCCACCTTTTCGTACATCAACTTTACAAATGACTGCAAGCAGCTTTTTAGGGTTTACCGCAGATAGAACTATGAGAGCAGCTCAAAATCTCTATGAAGCTGGCTTGATTACATACTTAAGAACAGATGGCATAAATATCAGTACATCTCCCAATACGGGAGAACCCTTTAGCGAAGAGAATCCTGGACCCCCTCCTTTACAAGAAATTAGAAATGTAATTGTCGAAAAATTTGGTGATAAATTTTTATCTGACCAAGTAAGAGTTTACAAATCTAAAGTAAAAAATTCTCAAGAGGCTCATGAGGCTATAAGACCCACTAACATAAAAACTTATCCAGAAAATATTAACCTTGGGCAAGACGAACAAAAGCTTTATACCCTAATTTGGAATAGAACTCTCTCTAGTCAAATGTCTAACTCGCAGCATGAAAGAAAAAAAATAGAAGTTTGTTCTAAAGAAAACAAATATGTTTTCAATGCTTCTTCAAGAAAAACTCTTTTCGAAGGTTTTGAAACTCTTTCCAAAAAAGATTCTTCAGAAATTATAGAATTTCCAGAAAATTTAAAAGAAAATGAAAATGTAAGTCTTGCTGAATTCATTTCTGAGCAAAAATTTACATCCCCTCCTAATCGATATTCCGAAGCCTCTTTAATAAAAAAAATGGAAGAGCTTGGCATAGGAAGACCCTCAACATATGCATCCACTGTGAAGGGTCTAAGAGATAAAAAATATGCTTATGGCGCTAAATCAATTGCTCCATCAGATTTAGGCAGAGTCTTAAATTCATATTTGTCTGGAGTTTATAAAGAATTTTTTATCGAAACCAAATTCACGGCCGAATTGGAAACAGAATTGGATAAAATTGCGGAAGGAAGTATTTCGTGGACTGATGTATTGGATAAATTTTGGGAAGAGCTTCAAAATTATTTGAGCAAAAAAATCGATGGAATACCTCTAAATGACAGCGAAAATTTTAAAACCAGACAGGTTTTAGATTTGCTAAATGAAGAGCTAGAAGAAGTTATTTTTCCTAGAGATGAAGCAGGAAAGATTATTAGGGATTGCCCCAAATGCGATAGCCAAACAAGTTTAAAAAAAGGAAAGTTTGGCTATTTTGTTGGCTGTTCTGAATGTAAGTGGACAAAAAAACCTTTTGATTTTTCTACAACTTGGGAAACTTACAAGGAACTCCCAAAAGAGTTAGGAAATCATCCCGATTTGAATGAGCCTATTTTTGCCGATATGAGCATTAATGGTCCATGCGTATGGACTATGAGAGATGATAAAAAAATATTTGGTAGTCCAGATGAGGATGAAAACATCTTAGATATTGGTTTAAACAGAGCAGTAGAATTAATCGAACGAGACTCTGGTGAAAACATTTTGTTCATAGAAGAGAATAGTGGTATTCCTATTTTTTTAAAGAACGGAAGATTTGGCGAATACACTGAGTTTGATGGTTTCAATAAAGCATCTAAGTTACCGCCAGAAGATAAACCTAAAAATCCTAAAGTTTCATATTACAACCCTCATGAACTTGATTACGAAAATAAAGACACAAGATTGTTTGTTTTAAAATCTTTAAGAGTCTTAGGTTTTCATCCTGAAGATAAAAGACCAATTGGCATAAAGATTAGAAAGCCTGGAAAAGCTTTTAAATTTGTAAAATTTATAAAATGCGGTGAGAAGGAGGTTGAATGCCCCAATGATTTTTATAAATTAGAAGAAGCAGAACAAGATAGTTTAATTAAAGAGGCTTTTTCAATAGATCAATACAAAAAGCTCTAAGAAAAATCTCTTAAAAGACCTACGCATGTTCCTTCAAAAATGAGATTATCTTTTTTAGGGTTCACTTCGATATCAGAGTAAGAAGAGTTTTCAGGCCTTAAAATTACTTGAGAATCTGAAATCTTGGTAAGTGTTTTTACCGTTACTTCATCATTTATTCTTGCCACTACTATTGATCCTTTCTTAACCGGAATGTTTTTATTAATTGCAATAAGATCATTTTCAAAAATCCCTACATCTATCATGCTGTCTCCTTTTACTTTTAAATAAAAATCTACGCCGTGTGAAAGTATTCCTGGATTATTTGGGATAGTTTTTTCTATATTTTCTTCAGCTAAGATAGGCCCTCCTGCACTTACCAAGCCAATAACAGGAATTCCTGATGATTGATTTGACAAAGTAATTCCCCGCGATGTTCCAGCAGCTAAATCAAGTACTCCTTTCTTCTTCAATGCTTTTAAATGATCTTCAGCAGCATTAGGCGATTTAAACCCAAAGGTTTTAGAAATTTCTGACCTGGTAGGAGGATAACCATTACTTTCAATTTCATCTTTAATGTAATTAAAAATTTCTGTTTGCCTTTTAGTTAAATTTTTCATAACTGTAATTATATACAGTATTTAAGATTTTTGTAATAGTTTCATTTACAATTAAAAAGTATTTAAAAAAAAGTTTTTAATAATTAACCGAAATATAGTAAATTAACGTTAAAAGATGAAATTTCAGCAACTTGTATATGTCAGAGAAGTAGCGAGAAGCAACTTAAATGTTTCTAAAGCTTCTAAAACGTTATTCACTTCTCAGCCCGGGATAAGTAAACAAATCAAGCTTTTAGAAGAAGAGCTGGATGTAGAGCTTTTTGAAAGATCAGGAAAACACCTAGTGGCGATTACTCCTGTAGGAGAAAGAATTCTTGAGCAAATTGAAGAAATACTTGCTTTAGTTGATGGTATCAAACATGCAGCTACAGAGTTCTCAGATGAAGAGTATGGTACTTTGAGTATTGCTACCACTCATACCCAAGCTAAATTCACCTTACCCAAAGTCGTGGATAAATTTGTTAAGAGATATCCAAATGTTCATTTCCAAATGCATCAATGTACTCCAGACGAATCTGTTGAGATGGCAGCTAAAGGAGAAGTTGATATAGCTCTTTGGACCGAAACAACAGAAAAGGGTGAAAATCTTGTCAAAATGCCTTGTTATAAATGGTCAAGAAGTATCATTGTTCCCAAAGGACACCCTTTAGCCTCAATACCTAAAATAAAACTTAAAGATCTTTCTCAGTATCCAATAGTTACATACGTTTTTGGTTTTACTGGAAGTAATGATTTGGATAGAGCTTTTTTTGAGAGGGGTTTAAAAGCAAATGTAGTTTTCACTGCAACAGATGCAGATGTAATAAAAACCTATGTAAAGATGGGAACTGGTGTGGGGATTATTGCCAGCATGGCTTTTAATGAAGAAGAAGATAAAGATTTAATTTCAATACCTGCAAATCACCTTTTTGACTCTGGAACTACATACATGGGCTTTAGGCGAGGAACTTATCTAAGAAGTCACTTATTTGAGTTTATTAATATGTTTGCTCCACATCTTACGAAAAAAATTGTCGCCAAGGCCTGTGCCACAAAATCTAAAAAAGATTTAGATAAAGTATTTGAGAGCATTAAACTCATCCGAAGGTAAGGATGGTGCATCTCTGTTTGGATTTTGAAGGAGTGCTCATCCCTGAAATCTGGCAATGTCTTGCAAAAGAAGTTAATTCAGATGACCTGATGTTAACCACACAAGACCTTAAAGACTACGATGAGCTTATGTCTTTAAGGATGAAAGTGGTAAATGAAAAAAATATCAAGCTAAGCGATATCCAAAAAATAGTTAGAGATATAGATCCATTTGATGGAGCTCAAGAATTTTTAGACTGGGCAAGATCAAAATTTCAAGTCACCATAGTTTCTGATACTTTTTATGAATTAGCTTGGCCTCTGGTAGAAAAGCTAGGTTATCCCTCTATTATTTGCCACAACATGACAGTGGAAAACGACAAAATTACAGGTTACAAACTTAGACAGCCTAATAACAAACAAAAGGTAATTGAGGCATTGCAATCACTTAAATTTAAAGTTTTTGCTTCCGGAGATTCCTATAATGATATCAATATGTTGAATACTGCCGATTTGGGAATATTTTTTCAGGCGCCTGAGCACATAAAAGAAGAATATCCTCATCTCCTTACAGCATCTTCTCACAATGAATTGAAGAAAATTTTAGAGGAGCACATCTAGTGAGTACCTCTTTTTTTGAAGTTTTAAAAAATGAAAAACCACTTTCGGTTGCGGGCGCTATTAATCCATATTCAGCTTTACTTGCTAAAAAAACCGGCATAAAAGCTTTATATATATCTGGTGCTGGAGTTGCAAACGCCTCTTTTGGCCTTCCAGATTTAGCTCTTACCTCATTAGATAATGTTTTGGAAGATTTAAGAAGAATCAGAGGAATAAGCAATCTTCCAATTTTGGTGGATTGCGACACAGGGTGGGGTTCAGCATTAAATATTTCAAAAACCACAAAAGAGATGATTTCTGCTGGCGCATCAGGAATTCATATTGAAGATCAAGTATCAGAAAAAAGATGTGGACACAGACCAAACAAAGAAATCGTTTCAACGGGAGAAATGTGCGACAGAATGAAAGCTGCTAGAGATGCAATTTCTGACGATGAATTTATGCTCATGGCAAGAACGGACGCTTTTGCAAACGAAGGTATGAAAGGCACTATTGAAAGAGCCCAAAGATACGTAGAGGCAGGTGCTAATGCACTTTTCCCTGAAGCAATAACTTCGCTTGAAGACTACAAAACTTTATCAGATACAGTTTCTGTTCCGATTCTAGCTAACATTACAGAATTTGGAATGACTCCTTTATTCAAAAAGGATGAATTAAAAAAAGCGGGGATAAGTATTATTCTTCATCCTTTAAGTGCTTTTAGAGCAATGTCTAAGGCCGCCCTAGAAGTCTATTCCACTATTTCTAAAGACGGCAATGTAGAAAAAATACTCGAAAAAATGCAATCTCGAGATGAATTATATGAGATTCTCGACTATCATACTTACGAAAAAAAAATAGACGATTTATTTTCTAAGGAATAATTCATGGCAAAGAAACTAGAAGGCGCGGGTTTACGTGGCCAAGTAGCAGGACAGACTTCCCTTTCAACAGTTGGGAAAGAAGGTCATGGATTAACTTACAGAGGATACGCAATAGAAGATTTAGCTGATAAAGCTAAATTTGAAGAAGTCGCTTACTTACTCTTATATGGCCATCTACCTAATAAAACAGAATTAGAAGCCTACCAACAAAAGCTTATTTCAAATAGAAAACTTCCCGAAGAGCTAAAAAAAACACTAGAACTCATTCCTGCTTCTGCTCATCCAATGGACGTTATGAGAACAGGCTGTTCTGTATTGGGTAATCTTGAACCAGAGGGTGATTTTTCAAATCAAAAGGATGCAGCTGACAGAATTCTAGCCATATTGCCTTCAGTTATTTGTTATTGGTATAGATTTTCAAATGATGGGATAAGTGTTGATACAGAAACATCTCACGAAACAATTGGCGGACAATTTCTATCGTTACTAACCGGCAAAGAGCCTTCTGAGGATCATATTAGATGTTTAGATACTTCTTTAATTCTTTATGCAGAGCATGGTTTCAATGCCTCTACTTTTGCTGCCAGAACGTGCGCTTCAACTTTATCTGACTTGCATTCTTGTATTACTGCTGGCATAGGCACATTGAGAGGCCCTCTGCATGGCGGTGCAAATGAGGCTGCAATGGAAATGATTGAGAAATTCTCCTCTAGAGAAGAAGCAAAAAAAGGAGTTTTAGAACTCTTGGAAAAAAAAGAAAAAATCATGGGTTTTGGACATGCAGTTTATTCTACTGAAGATCCAAGAAACAAAGTCATTAAAGAATGGGCAAAAAAATTAAGCGTTCAAGATGGTAACGAAATGCTTTATCAAGTATCTGAAGAAATAGAAAAAATCATGGACGAAGAAAAAAACATGTTCGCAAATACCGATTTTTTTATGGCGTCTGCATATCATTACTTAGGAATTCCAACCAGCATCTTCACTCCACTTTTCGTTATTGGAAGAACTACTGGCTGGTCTGCAAATGTATTTGAACAAAGAGCAGACAATAGAATCATTCGACCTAGCGAAGAGTACATTGGTCCTGAAAGCGTTGAATGGGTTGATATTGAAAACAGATAAATCTAATCAGGTATAAAAATGTCATCAAATGTTGAATCCAACGTCCGTCAAGATTTTGACGAAATCATTCAAAACATCATTGAGTTTGTTTACGAGAAAGATATAAACAGCTCAGAAGCATATACAACAGCAAGATATTGCTTAATGGATACCATAGGATGTGGCCTTTTGGCATTAAACTTTAAAGATTGTGAGAAGCTTTTAGGTCCTCACGTTGAGGGAACATCGGTGCCTAATGGAGTTAGAGTTCCTGGGACTAAATTTGTTCTAGATCCAGTCAAAGGCGCTTGGGATATAGGAGCTATTGTACGTTGGCTAGATTTTAATGACACCTGGTTAGCAGCTGAATGGGGACATCCATCTGATAATTTGGGAGGTATCTTATCTGCCGCTGATTATGTGTCGCAAAGAAATTTAGCTTCTGGGAAAGATCCTTTAAAAATTAAAGAAGTTTTAACAGCCATGATAAAAGCTCATGAAATTCAAGGAGTTTTAGCTTTAGAAAATAGTTTCAATAGAGTTGGGTTAGATCATGTTTTGTTAGTTAAGGTTGCTTCAACCGCAGTAATTTCTTTTTTGATGGGCCTAACTAAAGAACAAGCTTTAGATGCTCTATCACAAGCATTCGTTGATGGACAAAGTCTCAGGACATATAGGCATGCTCCAAACGCTGGCCCAAGAAAATCTTGGGCAGCTGGTGATGCAACTAGTAGAGCTATGAATCTAGTCCTAATTACTCAAAAAGGGCAAATTGGTTATCCAAGTGCAATTACGGCTCCAACTTGGGGTTTTCAAGATGTTTTGTTCAAAGGAAAATCTCTTTCTGTGCCGCAGGAATTTGATAGCTACGTAATGGAAAATGTATTATTTAAAATATCTTTCCCTGCAGAATTTCATGCTCAAACAGCGGTTGAAGCTGCAGTAAAACTTCATCCCGAAATAATTGATAGATTAGAAGAAATAGAAAAAATAAATATTACAACGCATGAGTCTGCAATTAGAATCATTAGTAAAGAAGGCGAATTAAATAATCCTGCAGATAGAGATCACTGTATACAATATATGACAGCAATCGGTTTGTTAAAAGGTGATTTGGTTGCCGAAGATTATGAGGACGATGTTGCCAATGATCCAAGAGTTGATTTTTTAAGAAATAAAATGTTTGTTGAGGAAAACAAAAATTATTCCAAAGACTATTTAGATCCCGAAAAAAGGTCAATTGCGAATGAACTGCAAATAATTTTCAAAGATGGTTCTTCCACAGAAAAAGTAGAAGTAGAATATCCAATTGGTCATCGAAGAAGAAGGGAAGAGGGAATTCCTGTCCTAATCAAAAAATTTGAAGAGAACCTCAAAACACAATTTTCTACAGAACGCGTTAAAAAAATAATGAAAATTTGTGAAGATCAAAACGATTTAGAGAGCCTTAATGTGACAGACTTTATGGAAATTTTAATAAAAGAATAAATCTTTGGGAGAATAATTATGCTGAAACTACATTTTGCACCTGCCTCAAGAGCAGAAAGAGTTCTTTGGCTGCTTGAAGAACTAGAATTACCTTACGAACTAAATTCAATGCCATTTCATCCAGAAGCACTAAAATCTGATGAGCATAGAAAAAGACATCCCCTTGGAAGAATTCCGGTTCTTGAGGATGGAGATGTGAGCATATATGAATCAGGCGCTATTATTGATTATGTCCTCGAGAAACATAAAAACGGCGGACTGAAACCCAGCGTAGATTCTCCTGAATATCCTTATTATCTTCAATGGTTTCATTTTTGTGAGGGCATGATTGCTCAACCAATGAACACAATTGTGGTACATACCATTTTGTTACCGCCTGAAAGGAGAGACGAAACAGTTTTAGGTCAGGCTCAAAGGCTTGCTTCTAAATCCCTTCAAGCCATTGAATTGGCTCTTGAAGGAAAAGAATATTTAATCGGGGACTTCTCAGGGGTCGAATTCATGACAGGTCACTGTTGTACTAAATTATCTAACTTAGGATGTGTCACAGATGATATGCCTAACTTAAAGGGTTATGTCGAACGAATTGAAGCAAGGCCTGCTTTTAAAAAAGCTATAGAGACGACTTAAAAGGAACTATATATTCTTTCTTTACGTTTCTTTTTAAGGCTGCATCTTTATAAAAGGTAGGTTTGTACATTTCGTTGATGTACAACTCCAGTTGATCAGAAAAATGCGAAGAGCTTTCATCTTGAGTGGCGCTTCCATATTGATGAATACTTTTTGATTCTTGATTCCCTTCTTTATCCCAACTAACGTGAATATAAAGACCATCGCCACCGACTGCTTTTAGATCACCATCCTCTTGCTCAAGACCATATATAGCTCTTAAAACGTCAGGACCTCCTTGAACAGGGATTTTTTTCTTTCCTCTATACATGAAATTTCTTTCTGACCATTTTGGATTTAATTTTCCATAATTTTTTAAAGTGTCTTCTACACACGTTTTAAAACTTTCTTCTGACTCTGGAGGAGTTTCTGCTGCTTGCTCTGCTAGCCATTCGGGACTCAAGACACAAACCCCAAGAGTTGCAGACTCATTATCAAAATCTGTCTTTAAATCCCAATTTTTTAGAATCGTCTGACCTTTTTTTAAATTTTCGTTTTCAAAATTTAACCCAAAAATTTCTGAAACATACTTATATGACCTTGAATCTATTGAATAAGAATTATCAAATTTGAAATCATCGAAATCTTTTTCAGTTATTTGATCTTTTCCCATAAAAAGCTCTTTAATTCTATAAGCTCTATTTGTCATTCTGGTTTGCAGGCCTAAAGTTTGAGAGTAGTTTTCTTTTTTTAGGTTATCTTTTGGATCAGTGACCTTAAATGGATCTTGATTGGTACTTGCAAGCCATCCTGATGAGGGATTCAAGATTTGAGGTATCTCATCGAATTCTACAAATGTTTCCCATATGTATTTAGATCTAGTCCCGTCGACAATTCCTGACCAATCTAAGCCCTCCAATCTTTTTGGCGAAGAAGAATTATGAAGAAAATAGATATTCCCTTTTTTATCGGCATAAACACCATTAAAAGAAATGATAGATCTCATTCTCATTGCACTTATCCATTCTTGGAGGTTATTAGCTTTATTTAATTTATACCATTGTTCAACTTGCTTGATATCTTCCATACCTGCAAACCTTAAAGCATAAGATTTTTCTCCTATTTCAAGAACTGGTCCATGCTTGGAATATTTAACTTCTCTTTTCACTGTCCAATTAATTGGCCCAAATATTTTCACAGGAAGTTCGATGGTTTCTTTTTCCAGATTTAACCAAACATCATCTAAAAGATATTGATCTTTATCATTTGGATTAATTACTAATTTATAGATATCCGTTAGATCCGGTTTATTTACTGTAAAACCCCAGCCTAAATTTTCATTGAAACCAACCAAAACAAAAGGCGAACCTGGAAACAGACCTCCCATCATATTGAGACCTTCTTCACTTTTGATGTGAGCCTCATACCAAGCTAAGGGGCCTTCTAAAGGTTGATGCGAATTGATCATTAATCTAGTGGATCCATCTGAACTTTTGCTGGGGCTAATTGCATATGCATTGGAGCCTGTCACCAAATCGTCTTTTTCATATAAATTAGAGAAACTTTGCTCTGACGAATCTTCTAATTTTTCTAAACTTTGAATTGAACTCACTACACCAGAAAATAAAAGATTTTGAATTGCAAAACCAGCCACTATATCTTTTGCAGTAAAAGGAAAATGTTTTTTGAAACTGTTATTGGGATTTTTAACCATCCAATAATTCAAACCAGTTGCGTATGCTTCTAATACCGACCTAACATCATCTGAAAGGACTTTTTGATATTGCTCTTCAACTCTTTCTCTGATTTTTAGAGCCTTGATTAAATAGTCAATCACAGCTCCACTTGAGCCATCTTTTAGTCCCATTTGTGCTCGATACAAATACATATTCTCAGCAATGTTTTTAATATCATCTTCGGCATGAGCAAATGCTAAGCCAAATGCTACATCGGCATCTCTTGTTCCTGAAATATGGGGAACACCCCAAATATCCCTTGAAATTTTTGCCTGATATTGCTGAGCATCTGAAATAATCTGATTTTCGTATTCAAGAATATTCATCTGACATCCAGCTAAAAAAGTAATACTCAGAAGAATAAGAATTTTATTCAAAATTTATCCCTGTTAAATCTGTTAATTCTTTTAGAGCTAGATTGCTGTCTAAGACTTTTATAGTAGCCATTCCAAGCTCCCTTGCGGGTTTAAGATTTATACCTAGATCGTCTAAAAAAATTGTCTCTTTGGGATCAGCTCCCGTAATTTCTATAGCTTTAAGGTAAAAATCAAGGTCAGGTTTTCTTATGCCTAATTCTTTTGATTCAATTATGTGATCAAAGTTATTCATTATTTTAATTCTTTCTTCATTAGCATCATCTAAAGCAGATAGGTCTTTATCACCGGAATTAAAATTATTGGTCAAACAAGCGAGTTTAAAATTTTTTGATTTTAATCTTTCTAAAGCTCTTACCATTTCTGGTCTAACTTCGCCTTGCAAAAGGCTTAATACCTCGCTTCCGTTAACTTCGTGTCCAAGGGATTTGCTTTCTTCTCTGAAAAGCTCATCGAATTCATCTAGGCTTATTTTTGATTGTTCAAGCTTAGCCCATGCATTCGTTTTATGATTAGTTGAGTTGACCTTACGAATAAAATCTTTTGGGAGATGATTATCTATCTCAAATTTTAAAAAAGCTTCGAATGGGCTTGAAGTTATGACGCCTCCAAAATCCCAAAAAACTGAACTAAATCTTAATTTTTGCATCTATTCGAGTAAGGACGATTAATAGCTTATAATCTAGTTTTCAAGTTTAAACGATATGTCAGGAAATACTATTGGTAAAATTTTTTCTGTTACGACTTTTGGCGAAAGTCATGGCGAAGCTTTAGGTTGCATAATAGATGGCTGTCCTCCTGGCTTAACAATTTCCAGAGAAGAAATCCAAGCAGAACTAGATTTAAGAAAACCAGGCTCAAATAAATATACTACCCAGCGTAAAGAACCTGATGAAATAGAAATCCTTTCAGGAATTTTTGAGGGAAAAACCACAGGTACTCCAATAGGGCTTCTCGTAAGAAATAAAGATCAAAAAAGCAAAGACTATAAAAATATTAAAGATGTCTTTAGACCCTCCCATGCTGACTATAGTTATTTTCAAAAATATGGAATTAGAGATTATAGAGGCGGAGGTAGATCTTCTGCTCGAGAGACAGTGATGAGAGTTGCCGCAGGTGCAATTGCAAAAAAATATCTCAAGAAAACTCAAAAAATTGAGATTTTTGGTTTTTTATCTCAAATTGGAGATATTAAGATTTCTTCTTTTTCGAAAAATCAAATTAATAAAAATCCTTTTTTTTGTCCTGATAAGAAAATTGTTCACGAGATTGAGGATATGATTGACTCTTTAAGAAAGTCTGGAGATTCAATTGGTGCAAAAATTTCAGTTATGGCAACAAATGTTCCTCCTGGCTTAGGCGAACCAGTCTTTGATAAGTTAGATGCTGATTTAGCGCATGGGCTGATGGGTATTAATGCTGTAAAAGGAGTTGAGATTGGAAGGGGATTTGAGGTTGTATCTTTGCGAGGAACAGAAAATAGAGACGAAATCTCTCCTTCTGGATTTATATCAAATAATTCTGGAGGCACAACTGGTGGAATTTCCACTGGACAGGATATCTTCGTAAGCATTGCTTTAAAGCCTACTTCTAGCATCATGTCCTCTGGAAATACAATAAATAAATCCGGTAAGTCGGTGAAAGTTCAAACTAAGGGCAGACATGACCCTTGTGTTGGTTTGAGAGCTACGCCTATTGCTGAAGCTATGGTAGCAATAACTCTTATGGACCATTTCTTGAGAAATAGAGCACAAAATGCTGACGTAAAATCTAAGTTAAAGCCAATTAAACAAAAAAAGTAATGTCCTCAAGAACCTTATACGATAAGTTATGGGATGCCCATCATGTAGCCAAAAGAGAAGACGGAAGCTCTCTCATTTACATAGACAGACATTTGATTCATGAAGTTACTTCCCCACAAGCATTCGATGGCTTGAGAGAAAGAAAAATAGAACCATGGAGAGTTGATTCAATTATAGCTACACCCGATCACAATGTTCCAACTGAGAATAGAGCAAAAGGCTCAAAAGGCATTAGCGATTCTATAAGTAAGCTACAGGTCATAACTCTTGAAGAAAATGTAAAAAAATATGATCTTAATTTCTTTAGCTTAGGAGACGAAAGACAGGGAATTGTGCATGTAATTGGCCCTGAGCAAGGACTTACATTACCTGGGATGACAGTAGTATGCGGAGATTCTCATACTTCTACTCATGGAGCTTTTGGTGCTTTGGCTATGGGTATTGGAACAAGCGAAGTAGAACATGTTTTAGCTACGCAATGTTTGATTGCTTACAAGCAAAAAAATATGAGAATTAACATTGAAGGAGATCTGCTTGAAAGGGTGTCTGCAAAAGATGTAACTATGTTCATTATTGGACAAATAGGCACAGCTGGAGGAACTGGATTTAATATCGAGTATGCTGGCAGTACAATTGAAAATTTGTCTATGGAAGGCAGAATGACTCTTTGTAATATGTCTATCGAAGCTGGCGCAAGGTCTGGAATGGTTGCTCCTGATCAAACCACCTTTGACTACATCAAAGGAAAGCCTTTCGCTCCCTCGGGAGATCAATTTGATAAAGCATTGGATATGTGGATTTCTCTAAAATCTGATCCAGATGCGGTTTTTGATAAGGAATTTAGTTTTTCATCTGAACAAATCTTGCCTCAAGTGACTTGGGGCACTTCTCCAGAAATGGTCTCTTCTATTGATGAAAAAGTTCCTGAGCCAAGAGATTTTAAGAATAAAGAAAATTATGAGGATGCTCTTAATTATATGGGATTGAAACCAGGAACAAAGTTGACTGATATCTCTCTTGATCAGATTTTCATAGGTTCATGTACAAATTCCAGGATTGAAGATCTTAGAATTGCAGCAGAAATTCTTAAAGGTAATAAGCTTGCAAAAAACATAAAGAGAGCCTTGGTTGTTCCTGGGTCAGGCCTTGTAAAAAAACAGGCTGAAGAAGAAGGTCTTCACGAAATTTTTATTGATGCAGGATTTTCTTGGAGAGATGCAGGATGTTCAATGTGCCTAGGAATGAATCCAGATCAACTTAATCAAGAAGAAAGATGTGCTTCGACTTCAAATAGAAATTTTGAGGGCAGACAAGGATACAAGGGAAGAACTCATCTTGTAAGTCCAGCAATGGCAGCTGCTGCAGCTATCGAAGGAAGATTTATAGACGTGAGGGAAATTTAGTGAAACAAATTTCAAATGAATTCTCAGGTACTTTCATTTGTTTGGATAAATCAAACGTAGATACTGATCAAATCATTCCAAAACAGTTTTTAAAATCAATAAAAAAAACAGGTTTCGGTGATAATTTATTTGACGGTTGGAGATATTTAGATGAAGGAACCATAGATCAAGAAACTTCTTCTAGGGCGGTAAATAAAGACTTTATTTTTAATAACAAGCTATTTACTAATTCTAATATTTTAGTTTCAGGAGAAAACTTTGGTTGTGGTTCAAGTAGAGAACACGCAGTTTGGGCACTAAAAGATTTTGGGATCAAAACAGTCGTCGCAGAATCATTTGCTGATATTTTTTACAATAATTGCTTTAAGAATGGTCTTTTAGCTTTAATTTTAAAAAAAAGTGAAATATCTAAAATTTTCGAGAACTTCAATGAAAATTCAGCACAAAGCATAGAAATAGATTTAATAAACCAGGTGCTTTATTACGGCGATTCTGAGTTTAAATTTGAACTAGATGATTATAAGAAAAAATGTCTTTTGGAAGGCTTGGATGAAATAGGAGCATCACTCAAATTTACCGACCAAATCAAGTCTTTTGAAAAAAATTATCAATTAAAAAATCCTTGGCTATTTAAGTGAAATCTCAAAAAAAATTATTAATCTTACCGGGAGATGGAGTCGGTCCTGAAGTTTGTAATGAGGCTAGAAAAGTTATCGATTCTTTGTCTAACCTTTCATTTGAGCTTGATATAGATATTGATTTAATTGGAGGAGCTTCAATAGATAAATTCAAAACTCCTCTATCTTCAAAAGTTTTGGATAAGGCAAGAAATGCAGATTCAATACTCCTTGGTGCAGTAGGAGGAACAAAATGGGATTCTTTGTCTCCTTCAAAAAGACCAGAAAAAGGATTATTAGAATTAAGATCAAAATTAAATTTTTTTGCTAATTTAAGGCCCGCTATAACATTCAAAGAAGTAATCCATTCTTCTTCTCTTAAAGAATCAAGGATAAATGAGTTGGACATTTTAATTGTTAGAGAGCTCACAAGCGGCATTTATTTTGGCGAACCAAGAAAGAAAGATAACGATTACGCCTTCAACACTATGTCTTACAAAGCTGAAGAAATCGATCGCATTGTTGATGTTGCATTTAAGAGTGCACTGGAAAGAGATAAAAGACTTTGTTCTGTAGATAAAGCAAATGTTTTAGAGGTTTCCCAATTATGGAGAGAAATAGTTGATAAAAAATCATCTGATTATCCGGATGTAAAAGTCGAGCATATGTTAGTGGATAATGCTGCAATGCAACTAGTTAGAGAACCTAAGCAATTCGACGTTATTGTATCTTCAAATCTTTTTGGAGACATTTTGTCTGATATTTCAGCAATGCTGACTGGTTCAATAGGAATGTTACCTTCTGCATCGCTAAATGAAAGTTTGAAAGGGCTTTATGAACCCGTTCATGGCTCGGCACCAGATATCGCTGGAAAGGGCATTGTTAATCCTATTGCTACGATTCTATCTGTTGCAATGCTTATGAAATACTCATTTAACGAACCGACTGTTTTTAACAAAATTAATGATGCAGTAAGAAAAGTCCTTTCAGAAGGTTATGCTACTGAAGATATTGCACAAAAAGATTCAAAAGTAATTTCAACATCTGAAATGGGAGATAGAATAGCCTCTTATGTCTAATAAGTTAGCGATTGTTGGCGGTACTGGTGCAGTAGGTAGAGTTTTTATTGAATATTTAAAAACTCATGAACTACCTATAGATAAAATAAAAATAGTTGCTAGTAGTAGGTCTGCGGGTAAATCAATCCATTTAAATGGCGCAGACATAGTTGTAGAGGATATTGAAAATTTTGATTTTTCTTCAGTCAATTTTGCTTTTTTTTCAGCCGGATCTGAAGTTGCTAAAAAATTTGCACCTATTGCAAAAGAGTCTGGCTGCACTGTCATAGATAATTCTTCGTGTTTTAGAAAAGACAAAGAGTTTCCCCTGATTATCCCTGAAGTTAATGGAGAACTTTTGGATAATATGAAGCTCCCACAAATTATTTCAAATCCCAATTGTTCAGTTTCTCAATTACTGGTTGCAATCAAACCAATACATGATCTTTATAAAGTTAAACGGGTAGATGTTGCAACATACCAATCTGTATCAGGAACAGGGAAAGAAGCCATTGATGAGTTAACTGATCAATCAAAAAATTTTCTTGAAGGCAATGAAATAAAAAAAAATATTTATTCATCACAAATTGCGTTTAATGTTCTACCTGGAGCAAATAGACCTAAATTAGATAACGGATATACTGAAGAAGAAATGAAGATGACTTGGGAAGCTCAAAAAATATTAGATGAAAGCATCCAAGTTACAGCATCATGTGCGAGAGTTCCTGTTTTTTACGGTCATTCCGAGGCAGTTCATATAGAAACAGAATTAGAGATAAATCTAGACGAAATGATTTCTAAAATGCAGTCATTTCCTGGTTTAAAGGTTATAAATTCTGATACTGAATTTAACCCAACTCCCCTGGATGACGCGGAAGGAAAAGATGAGGTTTTTGTTGGCAGTATTAGAAAGGATCTTTGGAAAGAAAACAGAGTAAATTTGTGGGTTATTTCTGATAACTTAAGGAAAGGCGCAGCATTGAATAGCATGCAAATTTTAAAACGTTTAATAGAAAAACAAAATTAATGGATACTTTTTTACCCAGGGAAATTTATTTAATAATTGGGATTTTAATTTTTGCCTTTTTAATTTTTCTTTTACTTTTTGCTGATAATTCAAAAAAAGAGGAAGAAAGAAATCAGAAAGAATTGAACAAATCTAATAATGAACTTGGAAAAGATAATTCCATTAATTTAAATTTAGCCATCATTTATTCTGAAATGAACCAAATAGATAAAGCTAAAGAACTCCTAAATAAAATTAAACTAGATCAATTAGAAGAAGAGGAAAAAAATACTTATCAAACAATCTCTCAAAAACTAAAATAATATGCAAAGATATGCATTAGGCATAGAGTATATCGGTACTTCTTACAAAGGTTGGCAAAAACAAAAAAAAACTAACCTGACAATTCAAGAAAAGATTGAAGAATCATTATCTAAGGTTGCAAATGAAAGTGTAAAAACGATTTGCTCAGGTAGAACTGACTCGGGAGTTCACGCTTCGATGCAAGTTATTCATTTCGAGACTTCAGCAAATAGATTAAATAAAGCATGGTTAGCAGGGTGTAATTCAATCCTTCCTAGAGATATAAGCATAAATTGGATTAAAAAAGTTCCTGAAGATTTTCATTCCAGATTTTCAGCAACCAAAAGGACTTATAGATATCATATTCTCAACGGCAACAAACAATCTGTCTTAAACAGAAATTTTACTTCTCTGATAAGAGCTCCTCTTGATATAAATTTGATGCAAAAAGCTTCAAATTATCTTATTGGTGAAAAGGATTTTTCCTCTTTTAGAGGATCAGGCTGCCAATCAAATAGCCCCAACAGAAACGTTTTCGATGTTAAGGTTAAGAAAAGGCAAAATATTGTATCTATAGAAATATCCGCTAATGCTTTCCTGTTGAATATGATACGAATTATTGTTGGAACACTTATAGAAGTCGGTTCAGAAATAATTTCACCTGAATCAATGAAAGATATTTTAGAAGCTAGAGATAGAACCCATGCAGGTAAGACTGCAGAAGCAAAGGGTTTGTTTTATTTAGGACCAGAATATGACCCTTCATTTAAAATATATAAGCCAAAATATAACAATCAATTAACGCTGAAGAGTTGATGAAACCATATATTAAGATTTGCGGAGTAACAAATGATCAGGACTTAAAAGAGCTGATCAAATTGGATATAGACGCCATAGGCTTTAATAGAGATAAAGATAGTCCAAGATATGTCTCTTTTGAGTTTTTAGAATCTTCAGGAAAATGTTTTAATGAAAAAATCTCTCCCGTCATCGTTTTTGTTAATGAATCAAAAGAAGGTATAAAAAAAGCTATAAGTTATTTTAAAAACCCTATTCTTCAATTTCATGGAGATGAGAGTCAGGACTTTTGCGCTTCTTTTAATCTACCTTACATAAAAGCTATTTCAATGAATGAGAAAGACTTTCAAAATAAAATAACAGAATTTGGTGATGCATTTGCAATTCTTCTTGATTCCGGAGGTCAAAAAATAAGAGGTGGTACTGGAAAAACTTTTGATTGGAAGCTTATACCCAAAGAAATAAAAAATAATTTAATAATTGCAGGTGGGTTAAATTCAAATAATATAGCGTCTTTGATCAAGAGCTATAAGCCTTACGGTGTTGATTTAGCTTCTGGAGTAGAATCTAAACCAAGAAAAAAAGATATAGCCGAGTTAAAACATTTTTTAAAAATTGTAGATGAAATATAAAAACTTAAATAATTATGCTTTTCCCGATAATGAGGGAAGATTTGGAGAATTTGGAGGCAAATATGTCTCTGAAACTCTTATTACAGCTCTTGAAGAGTTAGAAAAAGTTTACGCTAAAGTTAAGAAAGATAAATCTTTCCAAGAAGAAGTAATAAAAGATTTAAATGATTTTGTTGGCAGGCCATCACCATTATATTTTGCTGAAAGATGGACTAAAAAACTTGGTGGAGCAAAAATTTATTTGAAAAGAGAAGACTTAAATCATACCGGAGCTCACAAAATCAACAATACCGTTGGTCAGGTTTTACTTGCAAAAAAAATGGGTAAAAAGCGAGTCATTGCTGAAACTGGTGCAGGTCAACATGGAGTTGCAACCGCGACTGTCGCAGCTAGACATGGACTGGAATGTATTATTTTCATGGGCGAAGAAGATATCGAAAGGCAAGCTCTCAATGTATATAGAATGAAGCTGCTAGGAGCAGAAGTTTGTTCTGTAGATTCTGGAACAAAAACTCTTAAAGACGCTATGAATGAAGCAATGAGAGACTGGGTAACTAATGTTGAGGATACCCATTACATTATTGGTAGTGTGGCAGGACCTCACCCATACCCAGAAATTGTAAGAGATTTTAATTCTATTGTCGGAAAAGAACTTAAGATTCAATCAAAAAAAGAGTTTGGTAAATATCCCGACATCATTGTTGCTTGCGTTGGAGGAGGATCAAATGCAATGGGTATTTTTCATCCCTTTATAAAAGAAACAAAAACTAAATTAGTTGGCGTCGAAGCAGGAGGTTCTGGAGTGAAATCAGGAAAACATGCTGCGCCATTAAGTGATGGTAAGGTAGGAGTATTGCATGGAATGAAAACTTATCTTATGCAAGACAAAAATGGTCAGATTTTATCAACACATTCGGTTTCAGCGGGCTTAGATTATCCAGGAGTTGGTCCAGAACATGCTTATTTGAGAGATATCGGTAGAGTTGAGTATCAAAGTGCAACCGATCAGCAGGCATTAAAAAGCTTCCATGATTTAACTAAAACAGAAGGAATCATGCCCGCATTAGAAACTTCTCATGCTTTGGCATATGTAAACAAAATTGCACCTAAACTTAGCAAGTCTAAGACAATAGTCATCAATCTATCCGGAAGGGGGGATAAAGATATGTTTACTGTTGCTAAAGAAGATGGAATGACTTTGTGACGCGTTTAGAAAAAGTCTTCAATCAAAAAGAAACTAAAAATAAGGTCTTAGTAACTTACACGGTTGCTGGAGATCCAAATTTAGAGAGTTCAAAAAAAATTCTCAATGATTTAATTGCCTCAGGGGCTGATATTTTAGAAATCGGGGTGCCTTTTTCCGACCCAATGTCTGAAGGACCAGTTATACAGAAGGCGCATGAAAGGGCGCTTAAAAAAAATATTCAATTTAAAGATATTTTAAATCTTTGCAAACAAATTAGAATTAAAAATAAAAACGTACCTATTGTTCTCATGGGTTATATGAACTCATTTCTATCTCTCAAAAATAAATTGGCAAAAGAATTAAACCAAGCTGGCGTAGATGGTGTGATAGTTGTAGATTTGCCCTACGATGAAAGCAAATCTTTTTTTAATAACCTGAAAAAAGAAAACATTGATCTCATAAGATTGATTTCTCCAACAACAGATGCCAAAAGATTGAAAAGAATGCTCGCTTCTTCATCTGGATATTTGTACTACGTTTCACTGAAAGGAATCACCGGAGCTGAGTTAAAAAACTTCAACGAAGTAAAAAATAAAGTAAAGAATATTAAGTCGCTTACAAATCTTCCAGTTGTAGTTGGGTTTGGCATTAAAGATGCGCAAACAGCAAAAAAAATGGCATCTTTTTCAGATGGCATAGTAGTTGGGACAAAAATCATTGACTTCATAGAAAAAAAATCTACCCCAAAAATCTCAAACTTCACTAAATCGTTAAAAAAAGCTATAAATTAGTATGGTTAAAAGTTGGTTTAACAAGATCCTACCTTCTCTCGGGAAACAGCATAAAGAAGAGAAAAAAAGTCCAGTTCCTCAAGGGCTCTGGCAAACTTGCTCAAATTGTAAAGAAATTCTCTATGGGCCTGATCTTGAAGCGAATATGTATGTCTGTCCAAATTGTGATCATCATATAAGAATAGGCGCTAGACATAGAATTTCTTACTTAATTGATCATGATGAATATGAAGAAATTTCATCTGAACTTAAAACAAAGGATTGGCTTTCGTTTACAGACACAAAGAAATACAAAGAAAGGTTGAATGATGCAAAAACAAATATAGATGAAACTGAAGCTTTGATTTCTGTTCACGGAAAACTCAACGATAAAGACGTAGTACTTTCTGTATTTGAATTTAGATTTTTGGGAGGCTCAATGGGTTCGGTAGTTGGTCAAAAATTCGTCGATGCAGTTGAATTTGCTATTGAAAAATCTTGTCCTTTCATATGTGTAGCAACTAGTGGCGGAGCAAGGATGCAAGAATCTTTGTTTTCTTTATTTCAAATGTCCAGAACAAGTGCTGCGCTAAATAAATTAAAAAGTAAGAAGCTCCCATTTATTTCGGTATTGACTGATCCAATATATGGAGGAGTTGCAGCGAGTTTAGCGATGCTAGGGGATATAAATATTGCTGAACCAAAAGCACAAGTAGGCTTTGCTGGTCCGAGAGTTATTGAGGATACAGTAAGAGTAAAGCTTCCGGAAGGCTTTCAAAGAAGTGAGTTTCTTTTGAAACACGGAATGATAGATATGATTGTTCAAAGATCTCATATGAAAGATAAGATTTCAGGCTTGATATCTAAATTACACGTCGGTTAATTCATTGCCTGAAAATTTATCAAAATGGATTGAAGAAAACCTTCTTATCCAAAATTACAAAAAAAGGAGTTTAGATGGATATAAAGAAGTTCTTAACTCTTTAAATTTAAAAAAACCTAAAGAAACCATTCTAATTGGCGGTACTAATGGAAAAGGGTCGCTTTCCGAATTAATTACTAAACTTGCGTTAAAAAAGAAAGTATCAGTTGGAACCTTTACTTCTCCACATCTTCTAAATTTTAATGAACGTATTAGAGTAAATGATAAAGAAATATCAGACGAAATACTTTTAGACGTTTTGAAGAGATTCAATCGATACAAAGAAAGTCATAGTCTTAATTTCTATCAAATAATTTCTTTAGCAGCTCTATATCACTTTGATAAATCGGATTTAGATCTTTGGATCCTAGAGATAGGCATGGGAGGGAGGTTAGATCCTATGAATTTTATTGAACCTGATATATCTGTAATTACCAAGGTTGCCCTGGATCACCAAGAATATCTAGGAGATACGATAGAAGAAATTGCAGCTGAGAAAGCTGAAATTGCTAGAGCCGAAAAACCTTTAATATTCGGCTCTGAAAATGTACCAAACGCAATCATTGAAAAAGCTTCAAAAGTTAATTCTTTTTTAATCTCTCCTGAAAAAAAAAGTTATTCCCTTGATGAGTTTTCTAAAAAAAGAACTGTTTCTAAAGAAGTACTTTTTTGCCTAAAAGAAGTTTCAAAAAACAGTATTTTTGATTTTTCTTCTGAAATTACAAAGAAATTCCTGGATGATTTTGAGATTTTTGGCAGGTTGACTTTATTTGAAAATTTTCTTGTAGATTCTGCCCATAACGAAGACTCAGTAAGAAATTTAATAAACTACCTTGGCTCAAATTTTAAAGAAAAAAAAATTAATTTATTTTTTGCGTGTTCGGATAATAAAGATCCAAAAAAACTATTAGAGCCTTTTGAAGGCATAGTTGATAAAATCTTCATAGCAGACAACATTCATCAAAGACTAATGTCATCAAAAAAAGTTTTATCAAAAACAAGAAGTCTTAAATTCAACTTTATTGTCAAAGATTCAATAAAAAGTCTCTATTCAATTGCAAAAGATAAAAGCATGAATGAACTCAATTTATTTACTGGCTCTTTTTACTTTTCTGGTGAATTTTTTAAATGTTTGTTAGAAGTAAGAAATCTCCCTATTTCCATTCATAGTTTGAAAGAAGTCTTGTAATGGATTTTCTTTTATACCTTAATACCTTTGATTTTTTTATATTACTAATTTTTTTTAGTTCGCTTTTGATTGGTATTTCAAGAGGTTTATATATTGAAATTATTTCAAACGCTATTTGGATAAGTGCTATTTTAATTGCATGGTTTTTTCGTTACTACCCTATGGAAATTTTTGATAATTTCACGAATGACAAAGAAATAAAAAGTATTTTTAGTTTTGTCTCAATTTTTATAGTTTTACTAATTATTTTTAGAATTACGGGAAAGGCCATAATGAAGGGGATGAATTCTATGCAAAAAGGTCTTTTAGACAGAATTTTTGGGGGTTTATTTGGAGGCTTTAGAGGTTCTGTAATAATAATTGTAATGTTTTTGGTTGGAGACACGTATATAATGCGACAAACATGGTGGAAAGATAGTTACATGTCTGACTATATTTTAACTGGTGCAGACCATCTAGGCTCTTTTGTAGGTAAATTACCTTATAAAGAAATTAATTCTGAAGATTTAGATTTAGAACAAAACCCCTTTAATTAAATACTCAAAATGTGTGGCGTTGTTGGCATAGTTTCAAAAGAGGATGCTGCTCCTGCTTTGTATGAAGCACTCACAGTGATCCAACATAGAGGTCAAGACGCTGCTGGAATTGCTACTAATGAAGGGGAAAAATTTCATATTAGAAAACAACTAGGACTTGTTAGAGAGGTTTTCAGACAACAACACATACTTTCACTGAAAGGTAAATTAGGCATTGGACACGTCAGGTATCCAACTGCAGGTGATCAAAATAGAGAGCTTGCTCAACCAATGTATTCAAATTCTCCTTTTGGAATAAGCATTTCTCATAACGGCAATCTTGTTAATACAAAAGAGCTTACTAAAGAACTAATTTTTGAAGATCTTAGACACATCAATACCAATTCGGATTCTGAAATTATTCTCAATGTTTTTGCTCATGAACTTTACAAAGTTAACTTTCCCGGAACGAAACCATCTGCCAAAGAAATATTTGAAGCAGTCTCTAGGACTCATCAAAGACTTAAAGGTGCTTATTCAGTTGTAATCATGATTTGTGGGGTTGGAATAGTTGGCTTTAGAGATCCTAACGGAATAAGGCCATTAATTTTAGGAAAAAAAGACAATGATTTAATTGGTTCTGATTATATGATTGCTTCTGAAAGCCCAGCCTTGGAGACTCTCAATTTTGAAGTAGTTGGCGATGTAAATCCTGGAGAAGCGGTTTTTATTTCTTTAGAGGGAGAAGTTGAAAGAAAAGTCTGTTTTGATAATCCTTCACACTTTCCATGTATTTTTGAATATGTTTACTTGGCAAGACCTGATGCTGTCATAGACAAAATATCTGTCATGAAATCTCGTCTCAGAATGGGTCAATATTTGGGGAAGAAAATTCTCTCTTTACATCCTGATCATGACATAGACGCAGTAATACCCATTCCAGAGAGCAGTACTACATCAGCAATTGAAGTGGCAAAAACACTAGGGGTAAGCTATCGGGAAGGTTTTGTAAAAAATAGATACATTGGAAGGACTTTTATTATGCCCAAACAAGAAATGAGAAGAAAATCTGTAAGAAGAAAGTTAAATCCTGTGTCATACGAATTCAAAGGAAAAAACATTCTTTTAATTGATGACTCAATAGTAAGAGGCACAACAAGTAAACAGATAGTTGAAATGGTGAGAAAAGTAGGAGCAAAAAAAGTATATTTTGCTTCGGCAGCTCCTCCCGTGAGATTTCAAAATGTTTATGGAATCGACATGGCAGCAACTACAGAATTAATTGCCCACCAAAGAGATGAAAGTCAGATTGCAGATTTTATTGGAGCGGATTGGCTTGTATATCAGAATTTATCCGATTTAATTTCTGCTGCTCAAGAAGGAAATCCTGAAATGAAAAATTTTGAAACATCCATTTTTGATGGAAATTATATATGTGGTTCTGTGACAGAGGAATATTTGATGAATCTTGAGGTGGACCGAAAGGACTCTAACAAATCACCAACAAAAGGTTTAATTAATTAGATTCAATTGTTACTGAAGGAAGTACAGCTTCAGAAGCAGCTTTTTTATAAGAAGCGATTTCATTGAAATTCATATATCTAAAAATATCTGAAGACATTGTATTGATGTCCTTCATAAATTCATGATATTCGTCAAGAGAAGGTAATTTTCCTAATATTGAAGAGATAGCAGCTAACTCAGCTGAGGATAAATAAACATTAGCCCCATCTCCAAGTCTATTTGGAAAATTTCTTGTAGAAGTGGATACAACTGTGCAGTTAGGCTCCACTCTAGCTTGATTACCCATACAAAGAGAGCAGCCAGGTACCTCTGTTCTTACATCAGCATTTTCATAGATCTTGTAAAATCCCTCTTCTTCAAGTTGAAATTTATCCATTCTTGTTGGAGGTGATATCCATAATCTAGTAGGCAGAGATGATTTCACATTTTCTAATAGCTTTCCTGCAGCCCGAAAGTGGCCGATATTCGTCATGCAAGAACCTATAAACACTTCATCAATTTTTGGCTCTCCAATTTCAGAGAGAGGCTTTACATCGTCTGGATCATTTGGACAAGCTAAGAGAGGTTCTTTAATTTCGTTAAGATCTATTTCTATAGTTGCAGCGTATGAAGCATTTTTATCAGGTTTTAAAAGAATTGGATTCTTAACCCAAGCTTCCATTTTCTGCGCTCTTCTCTCTAAGGTTCTAGCGTCGCCATATCCTTCGGATATTAACCATCTTAGAAGTACGATATTTGATTTCAAGTATTCAACAATAGGTTCTTCATCTAAAAGTACCGTACAACCTGAAGCAGACCTTTCTGCAGATGCATCCGATAACTCAAAAGCTTGTTCGATTTTTAAATTAGAAAGACCTTCAATTTCTAAACATCTACCGGAAAAAATATTTTTTTTGTTTTCTTTTTCTACAGTCAAAAGACCCTTCTGTATCGCAGCATACGGGATAGCATTTACAAGATCTCTGAGAGTTATTCCAGGCTGCATTTCACCTGAGAACCTAACTAAAACTGACTCCGGCATATCAAGTGGAATAACCCCTAGAGCTGCACCAAAAGCTACTAACCCAGATCCAGCAGGAAAACTAATTCCAATAGGAAACCTCGTATGAGAATCTCCCCCAGTGCCTACAGTATCTGGTAGAAGCATTCTGTTTAACCATGAATGTATAATCCCATCTCCTGGTTTTAAAGCTACTCCACCTCTTGTTCTTATGAATTCTGGGAGTGTGTGCTGAGTTTCTATGTCTACAGGTTTTGGATAAGCTACCGTGTGACAAAATGATTGCATTACAAGATCAGAAGTAAAGCCTAGACAAGCTAGTTCTTTCAATTCATCTCTTGTCATCGGCCCCGTAGTATCTTGAGATCCAACGGTCGTCATTATCGGCTCACAATAAGTTCCGGGTCTAATTCCTTTTACTCCGCAAGCTTTTCCAACCATTTTTTGCGCTAATGTAAAGCCTTCATCTGAATCATCATCCATTCCAGGCCTAACAAATACGTCTGACGGAGATAACTTCAAGAATTCTCTTGCTTTATCCGTTAAACTTCTGCCTATAATCAAAGGTATTCTTCCGCCAGCTCTAACCTCATCTAAAAAGGTTTCAGATTTAAGATTAAACTCTGAAATTATCGATCCTTTTGAGTCTTTGATTTGTCCTTTGTGAGGATAAATAGAAATTTTGTCTCCCATATTTAGTTTTTCAACATCTGCTTCAAAGACAAGCGTTCCAGAATCTTCCATAGTGTTAAAAAATATCGGAGCAACTTTTTCACCAATACATATTCCACCTGTTTTTTTATTAGGAATAAAAGGGATATCTTCACCGATATGCCAGAGAACCGAATTAGTTGCGGACTTTCTAGAAGAGCCCGTTCCCATAACATCTCCGACGAGAGTTACTGGCAATCCGGTTTTTTTTAATTTTTCTATCTCCTCAAGAGGTTTATCTGTCAGACCTTCTCTTGGCATCTTGTACATTGATAAAGCATGCAAAGGAATGTCTGGCCTAGACCATGCATCTGGAGCAGGGGAGAGATCATCAGTATTTGTTTCGCCAGGAACTTTAAAGACTACAGTATCAATTTTTTCCGGAACCTCAGGCTTTGAAAGAAACCAATCAGCTGCTGCCCAAGATTCAATGACTTTTTTTGCATTTTCTGAGGTGGAAGATTTTTCAGCAAGATCATTGAAAGCATCGAAAACTAACAAGGTGTTTGATAAAGCTTTTACAGCTTCATCACCGCATTCCTTATCATCAAGTAATCCTATTAAAGGCTCAACGTTATAACCTCCAAGCATTGTTCCTAAGTAAAAAGTCGCTTCATTTGGCGAAATTAAGCCACATTTAATTTTTTGATTTGCTATATCAGAAAGAAAAGCTGCCTTGATATAGGCTGCATCATCTACTCCAGCCGGAACTCGTTCTGTCAAAAGATTTAAAAGATTTTGATCTTTGGAGGTATCCCTCTTTATTAATTCTATAAGCTCAGAAGTCTGTTCAGCATCTAAAGGTACCGGAGGAATTCCAATACTATTTCTTTCCTTGACCGAATTTAAATAATTCTCAAGCATCTCATGTAAAAAAAAAGTTATTATATCATGAGACGTCAATAGTCTATTCAGTTTAAATTTGGATTAAAATATTTCAATGTCAAAAAGAACAAGAACTCCATGTATAGGCATATGTTCCACAACTTATGGAGATGAAGTTTGTAGGGGTTGCAAAAGATTCTCTTATGAGATCATTAATTGGAATAGCTTTTCCTCAGAAGAAAAAGAGGCTATTTGGAAAAGACTTGAAAAATTAAAAACTCAAATAATGTCTTCAAGAGTCAAGATTTTTGATAGTAAGCTCATGAACGAAGGCATTAAAAAATATCGACTAAGAGTAAAAGATGACTTGAATGATTCTTCCAAAGCTTTTGAGATTATTAAACAAGTTAGCGAAAGCTTTGAAGATCTTATGGATTTCGGTA